>NZ_JAERVK010000017.1 GCF_016745425.1 Candidatus Methylomicrobium oryzae
AACGGTATTTCTTTACCTGCCTTTTGTGGATCGGGGTAAAGTGATAGGTGGTGAGTTCTGTTACAGAAAGTCGCGCCGAAGGGCAGGGTCTACGGTTTCGATATTCAACAGTCGGCTCTTGAATCAGCGCAAGACAGAATTACAAACCCTATCCTTCGGAATTGCCTGACCCTGTTTCATCGCAGCCATGCCGAAATGGATGAGATGCTGCCTCAGGCGCGGCATGGCTTGGTCAGTGCCGTGATGTTCAATCTCGGCTATTTGCCCGGCGGCGATAAATCGGTAATCACCCGATCCGAGTCGACATTGGCGGCATTATCGGCTGCAAGCCGGCTGCTGAGTCCTAAAGGGATCATCACGATCGTCGCCTATCCCGGCCATGCCGGCGGCGCACAGGAATGCGAACAGGTCCGGCAGTGGTGTGCGCAGTTGGACTCCGGGCGCTTTGAGTTTGAACTGATCGCGGCCAAACCGGGCGATCAGTCCGCTCCCCGGCTTTTTGCGGTGAACCGGAAATTTTAAGCGCTGCCGATGGTTTTTGGCTGCAGCATGCGGTCGAGCGAAGCCGGCAAGATCTGTTTGATGAAATGTATTTTCCTTCCCATACACCTTTATGGCTAACAAAAATTATCAAAAACCTTCGCCGCAAACCCAGGAAGAGGCGCTGAAAATCGCCCGGGCTACCCAGCGGCCGGCGCAGACGAAAGAACAGACCAAACTGATCGCCCAAGGCATCCAGAAAGGCATCGAGCAGTATAAAAAACAGCAAAAGGAAAAAGCTCGGGAACTGAGCAAGAGGCTCAAGAAAGCCTCGCATCAGAACGGGCCGCAGGACGTCCAAACAGACATCAATCCGTCGATTCCGGAAACGATCGTTTACAAGCAGCACTGGCTGCCCTGGCTGTTGCTCGGTTTGACCTGGCTCGGGATCGGCATTTACGGACTGTTTTACTGAAAGGCTCCATCCGATACGCTGACTCCTAAGCGGAAAGGACGCTATTCAGCAACGCCATCACGGGCCTTGATGCACTTCAGCTTGCGCGCCAGGGCAGTTCCGGATAGAACTCGGCCTGCATGCGCCTGCAGTAGTCGTGCAGGTTTTGCCTGGATAACGCATGATCTTTCAGCGGCGATTCGATCGGGCCGCCGATGATATTGACCAGAATGCCATAGGCACTGGCATCCAGGGTGCTTGGCCGCTTGCCCATGAAATACGGCTTCTCGCCGAGAAAATCTGCGAGGCTGTCGAGGTCTTCCTTGCCCAGTTTGAACTTTTCCTCGTGGCTCAGACGGCCGATGCCGTGCCCGAGAATCTGGCCCTTGATTTTACGGCGGTAAACGGCGGCGGCCAAGTCGCGCGCAATCGGCGGCAACACCCCGAAAATCGCGGCTTTGTTTGCCTGCCAGTTGCTGTCGCCGTAGTCCCAGCGCGTCACCATGCTGATCCAGTAGAGATGCTCTTCCAAGAGGCGCTGAAACGATTTGGCCGTGGCCAGTTCTTCGGACGAAAGGTGGGCATCCCGGCCCGTGCCGTATTTCGATTGCAAGTGATGCAGGATCAGGCGCGAGTCGGCGATTCGATGGCCTTCGTCGTCGATAAACGGCAGTTTGCCGCGCGGAGCCTTGAGGGGAAGGGATTCGGCGATTTGATACGGTATCCGGTTCATGCGCAAGTAGGTTTCGAGCTTGACGCAGAACTGGCTCAAGTTGGGAAGTCCCCAGGTACGGGCGAATTGGTGAAGGATGATCATTTTTTTCTCCGGGCAGTTCATGTGTTATAGTTACTTTAAAAATGCAAGTGACTATGTTAGGGCAAGTAACTTGCAAAAAGCAAGTAATATGAAAACCGGATGCTGAAATGCACGATCCCAATCAAGACAAATTCGAACGCTCCTGTTGTCCGGTCGCGAATGTGCTGGATCTGTTAGGAGATAAATGGACGCTGCTGGTGGTGCGCGATCTGGTATTAGGCAAATCGCGTTTCGGCGAGTTTAGCGAATCGCCCGAAGCGATCCCGACCAACATTCTGGCGGACCGCCTGAAAAGGTTGGAGCAAAGCGGAATAGTAATGAAAGCCCCTTATTGCCGCAGACCCCTCCGCTACGAATACGAACTGACCGAGAGAGGGCGGGACTTGATACCGGTGCTGGAGTCGATGGTCGTCTGGGCGGGCAAACACCTGCCCGGAACGCAGGTGTTTGCCCGTTACGTCCGGCCGGTTCAGGATGGCTCGGGCGGATAGATTGGGTTAAGGCAGGCAGACCTGCCAGGTTTTAAAAACCTGGCAGGTTTTTTGCGGGCAAGTGGTGGCTCGCCCTGCCTTAGGATGGCGTCAGTTGCTTGTTTGGATCGGATTCGGCGGGTTTGGGCGCAAACAAACGGGAGCACAACAAGCCCGCTTCGAACAGCAGCCACATCGGTACCGCCAGCAAGGTCTGCGAAATCACGTCGGGCGGAGTCAGCACCATCCCGATCACGAAAGCGCCGACAATCACATAGGGACGTTGTTCGGCAAGGCTGCGCGGCGTTACGAGGCCGGCCCAGACCAATACGACCGTAAAAATCGGCACTTCAAAGCAAATGCCGAAGGCGAAAAACAGGGTCAGAACGAAGTCGAGATAGTGGCTGATGTCGGTCATCATGGTCACGCCGGTAGGCGCGGCTGCGGTCAAAAACTGGAACATCAGCGGAAACACGGCGAAATATGCAAACGCGACGCCGAGAAAGAACAGCAGGGTGCTGGCGATCAGCAGCGGCAGGATGAAGCGCCGCTCGTGCTGGTAGAGTCCCGGTGCGACGAAGGCCCAGAATTGGTACAGCAGATACGGAATCGAGATGAAGATCGCAACGACCAGCGCCAATTTAAAGGGTGTAAAGAACGGCGAGGCGACTTCGATCGCGATCATGCTGCTGTTGGCGGGCATGTACTTCATGAGCGGGCCTGCCAGCAGCGCATAAATATCGTTCGCGTAATAGGCGAGCGCGAGGAAGACCGCCAGCACGAAGATGACTCCCCGCAGCAGGCGGTCGCGCAGTTCGATCAAATGGCTCAGGAAAGGCATTTCCTGGTCGTCGTTCAAGTTATTTTTCATGATGCTGCTCTGCGTCCGGCTTCGGGCTGTCTTGCGGCAGACTTTCGAGAGAGGATTGGAACGAACGGGCGGCGCCGCGGGTTTCATCGATCAGGTTTTGCAGTTCTTTCAGATCGCCCTGTTCTTTTAAAACCTGCCGCATTTCCTCGGCATGAAGCTCGGCGCTGATTTCGGCCTTGGCGGCGGCAATCATCCGCCGGGTTTTGCCGATCCAGTAGCCGGCAACCCGGGCGACTTTGGGAAGCCGCTCCGGCCCGATCACCAGCAGGCTGACCAGCCCGACCATGACGATTTCGGAAAAGCCTATTTCGAACATGGTCAGGTTTTTTCTTGATGTTTGGTGATCGTTTCGCCTTCGATCGGCGGTTTATCCTCGGCTGAAAGCGTCGGATTGTCCTGGTCTTTGACCGCGTTACGGAAGCCCTTGATGGCTGCGCCCAGGTCGGAGCCGACATTGCGCAACCGTTTGGTGCCGAACAGCACCACCACGATCAGCAACAAAACTAATAATTCGGAAATGCTGATGCCCATGGGCTTAACCTCTTTCTGATTAGGTGGGAGTTACGACTGGGCTTCAGTAGCCCGTTGTCGCCGGCGCGGGAGCCTTTTATTAGGACAAAACCTCAGTGCCATTATCGTGAGAATTGATTTGAAAAGCAGGGCGGATACGCTTCGCTATTCTCGCGCTGCAATATGATTCCTTAGGTTTATTTTTGCCGTTGCGCCTTTTCTTCGATACCCGACAGCCCGAAGCGGCGCTGCAGCTCGTTCAACACGTCGTCCGGCCCCAGTCCTTGTTGGGCCAGCAGCACCATGCAGTGAAACCATAAATCGGCCGTTTCATAAACGATCTGCTGCTTGTCGCCGCCTTTCGCGGCGATTACCGTTTCGGTCGCTTCCTCGCCGATCTTTTTCAGGATCGTGTCGAGTCCCTTTGCGTAAAGGCTTGCGACATAGGATTTCTCCGCCGATTGCTGTTTGCGCTGTTCCAGCACGTCCGCCAGTTGTTGCAGTATTTCGCTCATGAGGTTCGATAGATAGCTTCGGGGTCTTTCAGTACCGGTTCGACCGTCTGCCATCGATCACCCTGCAGTTGCCGGTAAAAGCAGCTCTCACGTCCGGTATGACAGGCAATGCCGCCTTGCTGTTCAATTTTGAGCAAAACGACGTCTTCGTCGCAATCGAGGTAGATGCCGAGCACTTTTTGCCGATGGCCGGATTCTTCGCCCTTGCGCCACAATTTGTTCCGCGACCTGGACCAATACACCGCATAGCCTTCGGCGGCCGTCAACTGCAGCGACTCGCGGTTCATCCAGGCGAACATCAATATTTTGCCGCTGTCCGCCTGCTGGGCGATCGCCGGCACCAGGCCGTCGGCGGTCCAGCGGATTTCGTCGAGCCAGGCTTCGCTCATGTCAGCCTTACCTCGATCCCGCGCGCGGCCATGTGCCGTTTCGCCTGCTGGATCGAGTATTCGGCGAAATGGAAGATGCTGGCCGCGAGCACCGCATCGGCTCTGCCTTCGATAATGCCGTCCGCCAGATGATCCAGATTGCCGACGCCGCCCGAGGCGATCACCGGAACAGTGACCGCTTCACTGATTGCGCGCGTCAGCGGCAGATCGAAGCCTTCGCGCGTCCCGTCCCGGTCCATGCTGGTCAGCAGAATTTCGCCGGCGCCGTAATCGACCATTTTTCTCGCCCAGCCGATTGCGTCGATGCCGGTCGGTTTGCGCCCGCCGTGCGTGAAGATTTCCCAACGGTTTGGTTCGCCGGGGGCGGACACTTTTTTCGCGTCGATCGCGACGACGATGCACTGCGAACCGAAGCGGTCGGCTGCTTCGCGTACGAACTCGGGATTGAAGACGGCCGCGCTGTTGATGCCGACCTTGTCCGCGCCGGCGTTCAGCATCCGGCGGATGTCGTCGAGCGTGCGGATGCCGCCGCCGACCGTCAGCGGGATGAAGACTTCGCCGGCGACCTGTTCGACCACATGCACCATCGTGGCGCGGTTGTCATGCGTGGCGGTAATGTCCAGAAAAGTGATTTCATCCGCGCCTTCGCGGTCGTAGCGCCGGGCAATCTCGACCGGGTCGCCGGCGTCGCGGATATCGACGAACTTGACGCCTTTGACGACTCGTCCGTTGTCGACGTCCAGGCAGGGAATGATGCGTTTGGCAAGGCTCATGATCAGAACGATTCGGCCAGTTTTTCCGCTTCGGCGAAATCGAGCGTGCCTTCGTAGATGGCTCGGCCGGTGATTGCGCCGATCACCCCGTCGCCGGCAATCTCGCCGAGCGCGCGGATGTCGTCGATATTGGTGATGCCGCCCGAGGCGATGACCGGAATCCGGATCGCGCGTGCGAGCCGCGAGGTGGCTTCGATGTTTACGCCGGACATCATGCCGTCCCGCGAAATATCGGTATAAATGATCGCTTCGACGCCGTCTTCCTCGAAATGCTGCGCGAGGTCGATCACGTCATGGCGGGACAGTTTGGACCAGCCGTCGATCGCGACCTTGCCGTCTTTCGCGTCGAGCCCGACGATGATCCGGCGCGGATATTCGACCGCCATGTCGCGGACGAAATGCGGCGCATTGACCGCCTTGGTGCCGATGATCACGTATTCGACGCCCGCATTCAGATAAGCCTGAACCGTTTCTTCGTCGCGGATGCCGCCGCCGATCTGGATTGGAATATCAGGAAAGGCTTCGACGATCGCATGAATCACGTCCGCATTGCGCGGCTTGCCCGCGAAGGCGCCGTCCAGATCGACCAGATGCAGCCGTCTGGCGCCCAGGCCGACCCAGCGGCCCGCGACTGCGACCGGATCCTCGGAGAATACCGTATCGTCTTCCATACGCCCCTGCCGCAAACGGACACACTTGCCTTCTTTCAGATCAATAGCAGGTATCAACAACATACGCGGATTTCCTCAACAGCAATTTTTATAATAATTAAGAAAGATCAGTAAGATAAAAGTCAATCAGCAGGACCAGCGCAAAAAGTTGCGCAGCAGCTGCAAGCCGGCCGTCTGGCTTTTTTCGGGGTGAAACTGCACCGCGAAAATATTGTCCTGCGCCAGTGCGCAGGCGAAGGTTTCGGGGTAGGCGCTCGTGGCGGCCGTCGTATCGGCGTTATCGGGCCGGGCGTAATAGCTGTGCACGAAATAGAACCGGCTGTCCTGCGGAATGTCCTGCCATAGAACGTGCGGAATTTGATGAACTTGGTTCCAGCCCATATGCGGAATTTTAAGCGCATGGCCGTCGCTGTCGGCCAGATTCTCGGCGAAACGGACCACATGCCCCGGGATCAGGCTCAAGCCCGAAGTACCGCCGTTTTCCTCGCTGTCGGTCAATAATGCCTGCATTCCGAGGCAAATGCCCAGCAGTGGTTTGGCTGCGGCGACTCGGCGGATCACCTCGTCCAGCCCGCTTTCGTTCAAGGCGCGCATGCAGTCGCGGATCGCGCCGACACCGGGGAAAACTACCCGGTCTGCGCCGAGAATGGCTTTGGAATCGGCTGTGCAGATCACTTCGGTTTCAGGATCGGCATGCTGCAGTGCTTTGACGATGGAATGCAGGTTACCCATTCCGTAATCGATAACAGCGACGGATGACATAAGACTAAGACGAAAGGCTCGGACTAAAAGGAAAAAAATTCAGGAATCATTGCCGATAAAATGCACTGGAGATGCGCGTGGTTAAAGGCTGCCTTTCGTGGAGGGCATGATGCCGGCCATGCGCGGGTCGGGAGTGACCGCCATTCGCAGCGCGCGTCCCAGGGCTTTAAAGATCGTTTCGGCGATGTGATGGGCGTTGACGCCTTTCAAATTGTCGATGTGCAGCGTTACCCCGGCGTGGTTGACGAAACCCTGGAAAAACTCCCTGAACAGATCGACATCGAAGCGGCCGATCATCGCGCGCGGAAATTTGACTTCATAGAAGAGCCCCGGGCGGCCGGACAGATCGATCGCGACACGCGACAGGGCTTCGTCGAGCGGCACATACGCATGGCCATAGCGAACGATGCCTTTCTTGTCGCCGACCGCCTGCGCGAAGGCCTGGCCGAGCGTGATGCCGATGTCTTCGACGGTATGGTGGGCGTCGATTTCGAGATCGCCTTGCGCATCGACCTCAATATCGATTAAGCCGTGCCTGGCGATTTGATCCAGCATGTGGTCCAGAAACGGAACGCCGGTGACAAACCGGGCTTTGCCGGTCCCGTCCAGATTCAGGCTGATCTTGATTTGCGTTTCGAGCGTGTTGCGCTCGACGCGAGCGGTGCGTGGGTCCATGATTCGGTTAAAAAAAGCAATGTCGGCCATTTTACTATGAACTGAAGTGTTTTTGCAGTAGTTGTTCGCTTTAACCGGCAATGCCGGTTTGCGGAGAGGCGGAGAGGGAAAGCGGCGCCTGCGATTATCCGGCGAATTCAAGGTTAGGACGGCAAATTAAACCCATAGGGGGAAAGATCGAGGCGAGGACGATTGTGTTATGATCCGAAAAGCTCCGGAGCCTAATCTTGCCTTGCTTAACCAGGATTTTTTCAACAAACCTGAAAGTCTCAGCTGAAGTTATCAGGAGAGAAAACTTGCATCAGCCTAATGAACTTCCGAAAGCCAAGATCGTGATTGCCGAATGGGAACGTTCGGGCAATGCCTGCGTCTGGCCTCCCCGGATCAAGCACATCAATGCCGCGGCGGCCGAACTCTTGGGCTTCGACGAGAAGGAGGTGGCGGACAAATCCTTCCATTTGCTCTGCCCGGAAAACGAAGATCAACCCTGGCAGCAAGTCTTTTCGCGTTTGCTCGAATCGGGCGACGATCAGTATGTGATCGCCGGAGTTGCGACCCGTAGCGGACGGCTAATCAAATCCCAACTGTCGCTGTCGCGCTTGATTACAAAGGATCCGGATTTGATCAATATATTGATCCTGATTCAGGAATTCGGCAATAAACTCCTTCTGGAAACCGCCGGAGAGGAGGAAACCAGGTTTTCTTCCGCGACTTCGGGGTTGTGTATGGATGTCGAATCGGCGCTGATCGAGAGCGAGAAACGTTTTCGGCAGATGGCCGAAATGACCGGGGAATGGCTTTGGGAACAAGATCCCGACGGCTTCTATATTTACTCCAGCACGGCGGTTTACCAGATTTTGGGTTACCGGCCCGATCAGGTCATCGGCAAGCACTACACCGAATTTTTAACTGCGCAAGACAAGGCCGAGCAACTGTTTTACGCGACCAGCCAGGAGCCGTTCTACAGCCTGATCAACCACTACCAGCATCGGGATGGCCATCAGGTGATTACCGAATCCACCGGCTTGCCGATCGTCGACGCCAGCGGAAAATTGCTTAAGTGGCGCGGCGTCGACCGCGATATTACGGCTCGAAAGCAATTCCAGGATGCCTTGATCGAAAGCGAAAAACGCATCCGGATGATTATCGAGAGCTCCCTGAATGCGGTTGTAATCATGGATGCTCACGGGCTTATCCGGGACTGGAATCAAAAAGCCGAACAGATGTTCGGCTGGAGCCGCGAAGAAGCACTCGGACAGCGCCTGGAAGAACTGATCATTCCCGAACGGTTCCGCAGAGCGCATCGGCAGGGCGTGGAGAATTTTTTGCGCAGCGGCGAGGGTCCCGTTTTGAATCGCCTGATCGAACAGACCGCCTTGCGCCGCAGCGGCGCGGAGTTTCCGATCGAACTGAGCATCTCGCCGCTCAGGGAAGGCAATACCTTCATCTTCAGCGGGTTCATTCACGATATCAGCGCGCGCAAGGCTGCCGAACAACAGATCCGCCAGGCCCAGGTCAAACTGGCGGTCGCGCGCAACGAAATCGAAATCGCGCGCAAGATTCAGACAACGCTCTCTCCGTCATGCCCGATCCGCAACGACCAATTCGAAGTCGTAGGCCGCTGTTTGCCGGCCGACCGGGTCGGCGGCGATTATTACGACTATTTCAGCCGCGGCAGCCGCCATCTGGAACTGGTGATTGCCGATGTATCGGGCCATGCGATCGGGCCGGCGCTGTTTATGGTCGAGACGCGCAGCGCGATCCGCGCAAATGCGGGCGGGGTCGAGTCGCCGGCGGCGAAGCTGAGCGTGTTGAACAATTTCCTGTTTGAGGATCTTGACAAATCGGACTTTTTCCTGACCTTATTCTATCTGCAATACGACATCGACAACCGGCTGATCCGTTATGCGAATGCCGGCCATCCTCCGCCTTTATTATATCGGCAGCGCCACCATGTCTGCTTTCCGCTGGATGCGGAGGGTTTGATCGTGGGCGTTACCGAACAAGTTTTTTTTGAAGAAAAGTCCCTGCCGCTGGAACCGGGCGACATGATTTTGTTTTACACCGACGGTTTAATCGAAGCCGAAAACGATGGCGGCGATTTTTTCGGAATGCAGCGGGTCGAGAACCTGCTGCTTGAACACTGCAGAGACGATCCTGAAACGCTGATCGATGCTTTTTTGGCTCGCCTGCAGCAGTTTTGCCGGACCGATTCGTTCAAGGACGATATTACGTTGATGGTTTTCAAGTGCCGTTGAATCGGCTTCGCCGGGGCAAAAAAATCGGCAATACTTTCGCTGAAACATATACCCGGCATTTACCTGCCGGAACTTTTGGTTTTGATGCAAATCTACAACAGTAACTGCACCTAAAACAACAATTCAATCGCACAATAAAGGTGCATGTTTTCTTCGGGGAACTGAACTTTTTACCCTTCTTTTTCAAAAACTTAAGATATTTATTTGTAAAAACAATAAAATCAAGTATTTAAGTATTTGTTGTTTGCTTTTTCCTTAAAAAATAGCTGCAATTTTTTATGGCATTGAAATTGCTGTGAACCCTAATGAGGAAATAGCGGAAATCCGTCTAAAACCCAGAGAGAAATTTTCATCACTCCGTCACATGCAATAATTAGAATAATTTTGTGATGCACTTTCCATCAAGTTATTTGCGGTAAATTGAGGTAAAGTCATGCTTAACATCATCGAAATTTATTCCACCCTGCAACCCTTGCTGTCGGCCTGGCAAATGCAGTTCGCCGACAATTGGCCGTTCATTTGTGTGATTTTGGGATTTGCTCTGCTGTCGTTTGCCGAAATTCAGCAGCCCAACCTGCCGCAGCGGCCTAAACAAACCCTTGCTGCCTATCGCGTTAATTTGGGACTCTTTGTCGTCAACAGTGTGCTGATATCCGCTTTGTCAATAACAGGCTTATGGTTTGCGCTGGAGCATTTTTCCGGAAAAGGCCTGCTGGACGGGATCCGTAGCCACGGTTGGAAAGCGCTGGTAGGCTTCTTACTGCTGGATTTGCTTTTGTATGCATGGCATCGGGTCTGCCATCGGTTCGACGGATTATGGCTGTTCCACAAGGTCCACCACAGCGATCCCTATCTGAATGCATCGACTGCTTTCAGGATTCATATCGTCGAGATGGTGATGACGACCGTGCTGAAAGCGCTATACATTGTTCTGCTCGGCATCGACAAAACGGTCGTATTCGCTTACGAAACGGTATACCCGCTGTTCGTGATGTTCCACCATGCGAATATCGCCTTTCCGGGTGAGAAATGGCTCGGTCAAGTGATCGTGACGCCGCATCTGCATCGCGTTCACCATTCGCGCGAACGGTCGGAGCACGACAGTAATTACGGGGCGATCCTTTCGATCTGGGACCGGCTGTTCCTGTCGCGTAAAGAGGTTGAGCCGGCAGCCGTCGGGATCAAGCAGGCGGCACCGCAAACGGTGTGGGGATTGGTCAGATTCGGTTTCGTGAATACCGCACCCCCTGCGCCGGTTCCTGCCTGTGCCGGCGCGGTCACGGTGAATATCCACACTATGATTGCCGAAGCGGCGTACTACAAAGCCGAAAAGCGGTCATTTTCGCCGGGTTATGAATTGTACGACTGGCTCGAAGCGAAGAAGGAAATCCTCAGCCAGATCCAGCGTGACCACAATCAGTTCCAGCGCGATCGCTGCATGAATTGTTGAGGTGCCGTCCGAATGTAATGGACAGTGCAGTGCGGCAGGCGAGTGAAAATTAACTAATCGCTCGCCTGCCGCGTTATTTGCCGATCAGCCGGGCCGGATCCAGCAGTTTTTCGAGTTCCTCGCGCGACAGACCGGTCATCTCCGCGGCCACGTCGATGATCGGGCGCTGTTGCCGATAAGCGGTCTTCGCAATTTCCGCGGCTTTGGCATAGCCGACGACCGGATTCAATGCAGTCGCCAGCATCGGGTTTTTCGCCAGCGGCTCCGCGAGTTTTTCAGTCCGCACTTTAAACCCCTTAATCGCCTTATCGGCCAGCAGGCGGCAGGCGTTGCCGAGTATCTCGATGCTTTGCAGCAGATTGTAGGCGATCACCGGCAGCATCACGTTCAGCTGGAAATTGCCGGATGCGCCGGCCAGCGTGATCGCCGCATCGTTGCCGATCACCTGGACGGCGGCCATCGCGGCCGCTTCCGGAATCACCGGATTGACCTTGCCCGGCATGATGCTGCTGCCCGGCTGCAAGGCGGGCAGTTCGATTTCTCCAAGACCCGCCAATGGACCGCTGTTCATCCAGCGCAGGTCGTTCGCGATTTTGAGCAGGCTCACCGCAACCACTTTCAACTGGCTCGATAATTCGACGCTGGCGTCCTGGCAGCTCAGGCTTTCGAAAAACGAGCCGTTCGGACTGAACGGCAGGCCCGTGTCGCGGCGCACCGCTTCGGCAAACCTTGCCGCGAATTCGGGATGTGCGTTGGCGCCGGTGCCGACTGCCGTGCCGCCCTGCGCCAGTCGGTAAATCCTAACCAGCGCCGTCTCGATTCTTTCCTTACCATTCCTGATCTGCAGCGTCCAGGCGTTCATTTCCTGACTCATCCGCAGCGGCAGCGCGTCCATCAAGTGCGTGCGGCCGGTCTTCAGGATTTCGTTAAGAGCGGCCGATTTCGTTTCGATCGCTTCGGCCAGATGCGTCAGCGCAGGCAACAGGTTGCGATGGCAGGCGAGTGCGGCGCTCAAATGAATCGCGGTCGGTATCACGTCGTTGCTGCTTTGCCCGCGGTTCACATGGTCGTTCGGGTGAATCTCGACCCCCGCCTGCCGGCTTGCCAGGGACGCAATCACTTCATTCACATTCATGTTCGTGCTGGTGCCGGAACCCGTCTGAAATATGTCGACCGGGAACTGATCGGCGTGCCGGCCGTCGATGATTTCCTGCGCGGCTTCGGCAATTGCCGCGCTGCGCGCTTCATCTAGCTCGCCCAGTTCTGCGTTGACCTCCGCCGCGATTTTCTTGATCAGCGCGATGGCCTGGATGAAGCTTGGCGGCAAAGTCAGGTCGCTGACCGGGAAATTCTCGATCGCGCGCTGAGTTTGCGCGCCGTATAAAACGGAGGAGGGCACACGGATCTCGCCGAGGCTGTCTTTCTCGATGCGGTAGGATGGAGTCATGGCATAGCCTTGCAAAGTATGAATTGTAGAGTCGATCTCTTGCCAGTTCTTTGAGTGGGTTGTGCCGTGAAGGTTTCCGAAGCCGGCTCCGATGTCTTGTCTGCCCGCCCGATACGATAAAGGCATGTTTAAGATCAGCGGACGGCGCTTGCTGTAAAATCGCCTTTCGACAAATGATCGGAAAATCGCTATGGCTATTAATCCGTGGGCAACCCGCGTTTTGTTTTTATTCTGCCTGCTGTTGAACGCTTGCGCCGAAATTAAACAGACCGGCAGGGTTGTCGGCCATACCACGCGCGATGCGACGCGCGAAATTGGGCATGGCACGCGCGATGTCGTCAAAGCCATCGGTCATGGAACTCGGGATGCGGCTCGGGAAATCGGACATGGCGCCCGGCGCGCGGTCGATAATATTAAGGGCGAAGTGGAGGGAGAGGAAAATTAATCCGCGGATGGCGAACGGCCATAGATGCGCTTACTCCGTTAGCACATCCTACAAGCTAAAATCAATCGCCATTAACTTAAACGAGGGCGAGTAAAGGCCGGAAGGCAGGCTGCGGTATCTGCACAGCCTGCCCAGTCAATGAGTTAAATGACCTTTACGTTTTCCGCTTGTGGACCTTTCGGGCCGCGGTTTACGCTGAATTCGACCCGTTGGCCTTCATCGAGGGTTTTATAGCCGCCCGCATTGATGATGCTTCTGAAATGGACGAAAACATCCGGGCCATTCTGTTGTTGAATGAAGCCGAAACCTTTTTCAGCGTTGAACCATTTGACGGTGCCTGTAACAACTGTAGACATAATAAGTCCTCTAAAAATTAATAATGGTAAAGCCCTAAGCGGGCGGATGTAGCTGATAAAAGAAAACTTACTGAGTGGAAAACAGGACGAGAAACTACAGGAGAGACATCGAAATGAGAAACAGAGGGTAAATCTTTTTTAAGCTCCTATTAGTATGAGCCGGATGTTTGGTGAAGTCAAACAATATCTGACTAGACTTTCTATGACTTACCGATTTCTAGAGGGTGGGGCGTTAAAGCCCGCGCTCTTCCATTGCGGCGGGCTTTGTGTGCGAGTTTCGTGTTTAGCGGCATTTCCGCAGAGAAGCGGTCGAGAAAAGGCTTGGGTTCCGTCTGAAAACCTCATCTTAGAGCGGCTTAAAACGTGCAGTCAAATTACTGATTACCGGCTTTAATGTGGGCCGCCGCTTCTTCAGCGGCTTTGGTTGCAGCTTTTGCGTGGTCTTTTCCTTTCATTTTGCCGTGTTCGATAGAGGCTTCCAGGGATTTAACGGCGGCATCCATATGAGTTTTCGACTCGCCACTGGCAACCCGCGCGGCCGCTTTCGCGTGAATCAATGCCTCTTTTGCGTGTGTGGTCAAAATAGCGTTATGTTCGGCCTTTCCATATTGGATCGCCATATTTGTATGTTTCAAAGCCTCGTCGGCGTGTTCTTCCGCAACTACCGCAACGCTCAGTAAACCCATTAAAGCGGCGCCGATCAATGTGATTTTTTTCATAGTGTCCTCTGTTTATTTTTTTTATGAATATTCCTGAGCTGTAGCGGTAAACAATTTGCGAAGTTCAGGAGCCGGCATCATATCATGTCCTGAAAAAAGCCCACGATTTAATTCCGATTAAAATTATCGGAATTATTGTGCGGTCCTGTATCGTATGCCGCCATTGTCCGCATAAAATGGTCAGTATCTATCGCATAAGCTTGATATTTAGGCGGTTTTATTTGAACCCCAAATAAGAGTGATTTGCACTCCTTGGGACGCGAATTAAATTAAATCATAGGATTAAATTGCTGTCCGGTTAGTGAATGTCATATAATCGAGACCGTTTCGAACTTCATAGCTAAATTGTAGTTGTTTAGTTATTGTTGTGGATGACCAAGGGTTAGGCGCAATCTTCCGGTTGTTGCTGACATCAAGTCGTTCAAATCCCCTCTATTCTTCTATCTGAGGCATTGGATGGGGCGCGGAAAGTAATCCTTGCGCCTCTCTTCTATCCAGAATTCGCTACGCTTGTCCAGGGGATTCAAGCAAACTGATGATTTGCCTCTCCTGTGACGCCTCCATCAGCGTAGCACTCCACCCTGTTGTATCCCGGATTTACAAATTGACCGGCTACAGCTTTTCTATCCCCTATTAAGGACTTCTATTGAAAAGATTATTTGTGGGAAATTTGCCCAGCGACGCGACCGAAGCCGGTGTAACGGCATTGTTCTCGGAGTTTGGCAGAGTCCATTCCATTGAAATTATTACCGATCTGTTCAGCGGCAAATGCAAGGGTTTTGGCTATATCGGCATGGAAGGCCATGAAGCCAGAGCCGCAATAGCTAAACTTAACGGCATGCCTTATAGCGGCAAGCCGCTCCGAGTCAGTTTTGAAGACACTAGCGGCAGAAAGGGCGGTCGCCGCTAGCAAAACGGTTAAATCAGTCAAAGAACATCATCTGTTCATTCTACCCTGGAGCGCGGCACCTAGCATTGGACAGGATCTTATGTTCTGTGCGAGGAAAAGAGCCGCGCCATCATCTTCCTCCGTTTTTTTAATTATCCTGGGACTTGAGTTCCTTCTTATTGAGATTTTCTATGCCATTTTCTTCTCTCGGCCTCTCCGAGCCCCTGTTGCGCGCGGTCAGCGACTCAGGCTATACCACGCCTACACCGATACAGCAAAAGGCCATTCCAGCGGTTCTATCGGGCCGCGATCTGCTCGCCGCCGCGCAGACCGGCACCGGCAAGACCGCCGGCTTTACCCTGCCAATCCTCCATCGGCTGGCGGATAAGCCTTACGACCGTAACCGTCCGGTCAGGGCGCTTATCTTGACCCCAACCCGAGAACTGGCGGCGCAAGTGGGCGAATCGGTAACCAAATACGGCGCGCATCAACTGCCTCGGCTAAAATCGGACGTCGTATTCGGTGGTGTTAAGATCAACCCGCAGATGATGCGGCTGCGCGGCGGCGTCGATATTTTGACCGCTACGCCAGGGCGTCTGCTGGATTTGGTTGCGCAGAATGCGGTCAAATTGAATCAGGTCGAGATTCTGGTTTTGGATGAAGCGGACCGCATGCTGGACATGGGGTTTATCCGGGATCTCCACAAGATTCTGGCGCTGTTGCCCAAGAGGCGGCAGAATCTGCTGTTTTCCGCAACTTATTCGCCGGAAATCCGCAAATTGACGCAAAAACTGCTCATCAATCCGGTGCAGATCGAAGTCGCGGTTGAAAACGCGGCGGCCGACACCGTCGAACAGGTAGTCTACTCGGTCAATAAGACGGCGAAGACCGCGTTTTTGACGCAGTTGATCAAGCACAATGACTGGCGGCAGGTTTTGGTGTTTACCAGCACCAAGCACGGTGCCAATAAACTCACCGAAAAGTTGAATTCCGCGCAGATTGCAGCCAAGGCCATACACGGCAATAAGAGTCAGGGAGCGAGAACCAGTGCCTTGGCCGATTTCAAAGCCGGGGAAATCCAAGTACTTGTCGCTACCGATATCGCCGCGCGGGGGATCGATATCGACCAGTTGCCGCATGTTGTAAATTATGAATTACCGCGCTCCTCCGCCGATTACGTGCACCGTATCGGTCGTACCGGACGGGCAGGCCGAGGCGGACTTGCGGTTTCTCTGGTTTCGGAAGAAGAAAATAGCGCGCTGCGTCTGGTGGAAAAATTGATCGGATCTAAAATCGCTCGCGGACAAGGGGTTGATTTCTTTAAATAGAAGCCTATCGTTAAGCTATTTGGGAACGAAGCAGAGGGGGCAGAGGGCTTTTTTTATAGTGTAGAACCAAACTGTCTGTTACCCAGTAATAACCTGCCGATAAAGGCGCGGCCCGGTAAGGCCGTTTTGGGGCTGAAATGAGACGTTGTGGGTAAGACATTATCAAGATTAATTCGAGGCGTTATACGATAAAGTTCAAATCTTTACAGTTTCAGCGGCTTGTGCCCCACGCCGCTTTCCTCTGGTTTTTGCTTAAAAGCCTGAACAGGCGCGGGGCAGGAAGACGGTTTTATTTTAAACCGGCGCAGTCCTGGTAGCCCGGATGGAGGGTACTCATCATCACCACTCGATGCTGTTGGCTCGGCGTATTATCAGGGCCTTCCGCTTCGCCCATCGCTTTGACGCGCAGTTGCCCGGATTTTGCGCCGTGCTCGACGAGCAGCCTGGCAACCGTTTCGGCACGTCTTTCCGCCAAACCCTGGTTGCTGGCTTGATTGCCCACTGTATCGGTATAGGCTGTCACATCGGCAAAAGCATCGGGATGCGATTGCAGGTACCGGCCCATGATCGCGATGGCTCGCTGATCGGTTCGGTAAGGGGTGGCGCTGCCGGTTTTGAAATAGGCGGCGGCATGCTGCGCAACCTCGCTCATGTGGTGGTTGGGGCTGTGGACGGCCGTCAGCCACTGGCAGAGCGCTTTTTCCGATTCCAGGCGGTGCTGCGAGGCGGCCCGGGCCGAATCGATCGCATGCTGCCCTTCCTCGATATTCCAGTAGTGATCGTTTTTCCAGTGGTTCAATACCTTGACGGCCTTTTCCAGATTTTCCTCGGCCAGTTCCTCGTGATGGATGGACTGGCCGTAATCCCCGAGGACGGCGGCGTCTGCTTCCGAGGTCAGCAGCGGAATGTCTTTATGGGGCGGCTGCGCGCATCCGGCAAGTGCCGTGGCAATTACCGCGCTGGGCAAGTAAAAAAAGTGTTTGTTCATGATCTTATCCTCTTAATTCCAAATCAACCGCAGTAGTGAGCAACGATGAGCTGATGGGAACCGGCGCGGCCTAATCGTCGTCGCCGTCGTCCAATGGACCGTAAGTCGTCCAGAAACCGGGATAATGCGCCCCGAAATAGCGTGTGTCCTCGCTAAAGCGTTCCCAGACGTAAGGAGGCGTAATGTAATCGTCGGTCGGGATCGGAGAGGTAATTAATTCCGCCGCACCGACAAGGGTGCGGCTGACCGCATGTGCCGTGCCGCGCAGCAGCCCCCAGCTAAAACCGACGAAGATATTTTGATCGTGGCTGATATTGACGACGTTTTTGGGAATTTCGATCCATCCCGTGGTCGTATTGAAAAATCCCTGATTGACTTTAGAGGTAAAACCGGAGAGATAAGTGTGCGTATCGGCATGGGCCGGTTGCGTCGACAGCAGGGTGCCGGTTAGAACACATAGGTTAAAGAGGTGTTTTTTGTTCATTATTGATTCCTCCCAAAAATTAAATAGCCGAATCTTGTTTCACCGAAAAAAAGATTCCGGGGAAATTTAATACGATGAAACGGGCAAGAAGATCATACAACGGTAAATCCTTGAAAGCGACAATTTCTAGATATTGAAAACCACGGAAGGTTCAGTTGGGGATTGCGTTAATTTCTCGATACGTCTTAAGCGGTTACCGGCAAAGGATGAGGATAAAGACCCGCTTCCCAGTCGAGGATATTTTGTAATGATTTGGCTTGTTTACCGGTTTGGAAGAATCTACAGCGTAATCTAAGGGGTATGCTTAAGGGGGATATCGCTTAAGAGGGAGGGGATCAGACGGCGACTTCCCGAACTGAAGAGGCTTTGCAATTTCATGCCTGAAAACTTCATCCATAAAATCGCAAAGCTAGGTTGATGGTGTGGATTTGGCGGTCTGGCTGCGGGCTGATACGCGTTTTCGCTGCCAGACTATTATTGAATCAAAAAGTTGAATTCCGGTTATTTATTCAATTCCACCGGCCGTCCCATGCATAACCGCAGAAAAATACGCGCGGCCGCGATGCCGTTCACGACGAACGAGAAAGCGATTAGCGCCGCGAACCACGGTTGTTGGCTGCTGGCGTGGTAGAGCAACAGGTCTTCGCCGACGAAAGCCGGCGTGATCGGGAAACCGACCAGACCCAAGAAACTCAGAAACAACAGCAGCGACAACAGCGGTTTACTTTCCGCCATACCGCGGTAGGCGAACGGCATTTCGTCGAAATTTTCCGCTTTGAGCAGTAAATAAAGTGCGGCCAGACCTAAAAGCCAGGCCGGCACGATGCCGGTCAGGAACAGCAGCGCATCGTCCCAGGCCGAATTGACCATGAACCAGACCGCGGTGCAGGCAAAGAAATAACTGAGCGCGATATCGTTCCAGGTCCTGAAAGGGCTGTGTTTTTGGCTGAAGCCGCTTAACGTGGCCAGTACCATCGCGATCGAAGCAGGAAGCGCGAGATATTGGTAATGCAGCAGTTCCGCTTCGGCGACGAACACGAACAATCCGAAAATCAGGAGCGCGGTCGAGCCTTTGATCCAGGGGCTGATTTTGTTCATCTTGGCGCCGATTTTCTTCAATGGATCCCATAATAAGGCGCGCATCAGCATTTCGAGGTTGCCTTCCTGCAGCGAAAACACGTACAGGCTGTTGCGCAGCACGCCCGGCAAGGTGTCGCGGATCGACAGGGGCAGTTTTTCGCGCAGCGAATTGCTCTTGATGTAGAACTCGGTGTCGGCCGAGCCTTCCAGGCGCAACAAATGCGCGACGATCGACGGCGACACCAGCAGCTGATAACAGCGCAAGAAGGCATTGCCGAGGAAATGCACCAGCACCAGGAGTTCGAGGCCGAACGCCAGTTCCATGAACATGAAGCCGACTTGGGTGATCGAGCTGTAGGCGATCTGGCCTTTGATGTTCGATTGGGTTTTTTCCGATAAGGTGGCGATGCAAACGGTCATCAACCCGATCAGAAACACGATCGCGCGACTCGGGAAATGATAGGTCCAGATCGGCATCGTGCGCAGCAGTAAAAACACGCCGAGATGCACCGACAAGGCGCCGTAGAAGATCGCGCTCGACGGCGTCGGTCCTTCCATTGCACGCGGCAGCCAAAAACAGAACGGGAATTGCGCCGATTTGCCCGAGGCGGCCATCACGATCAGCAGCGACAACAGCAACAGCGCGCCGTAGCCGGCCGGCGGCATCGCTTCGTGTTCCAACAGCCGGGCAATCTGGCTGAAGTGATCGCTTTCATGGAAAAGCATGTGCGTCATCCAGGCGCCGAGCAGCAGGCCGATGTCGCAAAAACGGTAGATCGTATAGGCGCGCAACGCATTGCGGACCGGCTGCGGGCGATGGCGGTAGAACGCGATCAGCAGGAAGGACGAGACGCCGACGATTTCCCAGCCGGCGAACAGCGTATCGATCGAGCCGGCCAGGATGACCATGATCAGGCCGAACACGAACGCGAAAATGGTCAGGAAAAAGCGCTTATAGCCGGCTTCCCGGTGCAGGTAATTGCGGCAGTAGCGGACGATGATCGAGAAAATGATCCAGGTGCAGAACAAATAGGCCGCACTGACCTTATCCAGATAGAACAAAACCGGGAAGCGGTAATCGCCTTTTTCATACAGCGTAAACGCCTCGTATTCGTAGCGCGGAAAACCGTCCAGCGCCCATAACGCCAGCAGCGAAGCGATGCTGATGCCGAGCGCGGCCGTGCACCCGTAACTGATGGCGGCGATTCTTTTTTCGTCCGCGCTCCAGTAGGTGTATTGGGCAAAGGTTTTGCGGTCCTTGGGCGTCAGAAAGATGCCGATGAAGCCGAGCAAAGGCAAGAACTGGCAAGCCAGCAATAAAGTATTCATGATGGGCTCCGTTCTGTCACGAGTTTGTGGATCGGCACCGTATGGGTTTGTCCTGAGAAGGCGGCTTCGGAGTCGGGTGCGGACGGCGTTGGCGCGCTGTCTTCAAAACCGACGCGATCCCAGCCTTGTGCGCGGTAAAAATAGACTGCATGGCTGCCGGGTTCGAGACAGCCGAAACGGACCCAGTCGTTGTCGAGCCATTCCCGTAAACTGCCGATTTGTCCCAAGGCTTTGTCGATGATTTCGCGTGTCTGCTCGATTACGATCAGCAAGCGTGCCGGCTCGTGCACTTCGATCATTTGATTTGGCAGGCCGGTGCGCAAGTCCCCTTCGACGCCGTTCGCTACGCCGAGCAAGCCGATCACGTTATGCGGCAGCTTAGTGCCGGCCCCGTAGACTGAATTATCGATTCGCGAAAATAGATATTCCAGGTTGATGCCGCCGCAAACCGGAATAATCGCGTTCAAAATTCGGGCTAAGATCAGACCTTGATCGTCGTTGCCGGGATCGTACGAATGCAGAAAAGCTCGCCTGTCCATGAACAAATCGCGGCTCAACGCGCGTTTGCCGACGATGCAGTACAGATTGTTCGAATGGTTGTATTCGGGGCGCGGCTCGAAAATCGATACCGAGCGGCCTTTCACGTGCGCATGCGCCGCTTTAGGATTTTGGCTTTGTGGCGCTAACTCGAACCAGCGGCAGCGTTCAAGCGCGTTGCGTTCGAGGGCGCGTTGCATCGTATCCTTGAAGGCCTGCAAGCCGCTGGCCGGCTGCTGCTCGAAGAGATGCTCGTCGAAATAGGTCATTTCGTCGCGGGTGGTGTTGTGCATCGCGGCAATGAACCGGGTCGTTTCGGGAATGTCGATTCCGCGCTCACGCAACAGTGCGCGTACCTTTTCGTGATTGGCCATCCAGGCGAAGGCGCGCGCATTCGGCGCGCCTGGCTTGCCGGAACAGGCGCCGCAGTCGTAAGCCGCAAAATGCGGATTATTGACGCTGGTCGAACCGTGCGCGACCACCACGACCAGCGGCGCAAAGTCTTTGATCAGCCCGATGTTGCGGAGCAGCCCCTCGATCCGGTCCGCCATTTCTCCGAGCGAAAATCCGAGCATGCGCCCGTCCTCGGTCGGCGTATCGCTTTCGCGCAGCAGATGCAGATGCGTGTGCGCAGCGACTTCGCTCAATTTTTTGATATCGGGCAAGCGGCCGCCAGGTCGAAACACGTTCCAGGCCAGCCTGATCGCATAACCGATGCCGAGCGTTTGGGTGTACAGCCAACCGCGGAACAGTGAGTGCCCTTTGACGTGCAAGTGCTGCAATTCGCCGCCGCCTTTCCTTTTGTCTTGCGTTACCGAAAGGCGCGATTCGCGTACGAGATGCTTCGGCTGGATGATCACCGGGCATTGCGCAACCGGGAACGCATCGTCGATGCCTTGATACAGGAAGTCGATACCGAAAAAACCGGCCGCGCCGAAGGTTTCGATCGCCGGGTTCAATTCTTCAAGATGCCTCCGCAGCGAGCACTCGCGGTCGTCGATGCAAAACAACGCTTGCGCGAGCGTTGCGGCTTTTGTCGCGCCGGCCGGAGGCTCTGAAGCCAAGGCTGCCAATAGTTCGGAATGTAACGTCCATTCCATCGCTTCATGCCAGACTTTCAGGCGTAAAGGGACTTTCGGTTTGAAGTGCGGGTCGTTCAAGAGCGGGGCGGCTTTGGCTTTAGGGGTTTGAGCGATGTTCGCGAATCGGTGGCCTTTTTTTAAGTAGAGGAATGCCAGTTCGCAGGCCAGTTCGACGGCAATCAATTCTTTCAACGAAATGTTTCGGCGCGCCAGCAGCGCGGATGGATTCAATTCGACCAAACGAACCATGCCGGACCAGCCCGGATGGGCGAGCAGCATTTCGAGAAGATATTGTTCGTAAAGCTGTTCGTCGCCGACGATTCGGTCAAGGCAGGTTAGGATGACTCGTTCCGGTTTTTCGAGTAGCAGCGTACGGACAGTAGGTTCGTGGAAAGGGTGGAGCGATAACAGGCTGTTGTGTACGAGCCGCCACAGGCAATCCCAGAATCGCTCTCCATCTTGAGAGAGCGTCCAGCGGCTGATGCCTTGATCTAAAAAATTTGCCAATAAACGGAACAGGACCGGATGCGTCAGAGCGTTCAAATCGACTTCCAGTTGCGTCAGCCAAGTATTGCGGATGCCTTGGTTGGCAAGCGAAACGGGCGGATAATGACTGCGGTAGTCCTCGATAAATAGGGAGTCGCGGAATTTTTCGATGTCTTCGATATAGGCTGCCGATTGGTCTATCGCCCAATCGATCGCCGCATCGGCGATTCTTCCCTGCCGGTAGCGTTTCTGGTAATCGGCGAGCGGCAAATAGCTGCGGGCGCCGAAAATCCGGGCCGCCAGCGCGACGCCTTCATGAAAGGGGTGCTGCTGAACCGAATGCAGCGTATTGTGGTGAATGAAGTCTTTGATCGGGCCCTGGGTCGGAAGCCAATGCGAGATATGATCGATGGCAGCGTCCAAATTGAACGTGGATATCGTCTTATCGGAGACGGAGGGATGGGGAACGTGTCGATGCGGTGCGCTAATGGTCATCTTGAGACTGTAAACCTCGAGAAAAATAGTCAGGCGAATAACAACCGGTTTGACTTGAGGAATAACCTAAAGGTGCTTGGTTACTCGTCAGGCGTTTATCGATTGCCTGCCTTGATAAAAAGCAGCGATTTTTTCATGCCCTTCGAACAGGGCGCTGACAAAGCCGCGTCAAATAGCAAAATCAGTTCGAAAACTGATTCTTGTCGAAGTTCTAGCATTATTCATGCCGCAATCTAAATTGTTGATTTTACAGCTTAGAGGCAGCGGATGAAGTGTCGAAGGTGCGGTTAAAAAAACCGTTTGTCGGTTGATTTGAACTGAATTGCAGCATGATATCGGGTAAAATGCAGAAGCTTTAACGAAACGGTCCTCCCTCAGCTTCTCAGATAATTTATTTTCGGAAAAAGTCTTAACCGGCTTTTTGCTGCTGATGCTGATTTTTCGGGTGCTTGATCGAAATAACGGAGTTTGCTATTAAATTTGCCTAACTTGCCGGCGTAGAGAATTGATTAAGCATGGATTCGATGAAGAGAAGTCTAACCGAGCCGTTATCGGCGCCGGCTGAAGCAACCGGCGCAAGCTCAGCATGCCGGCTGCTCGGGTTGGCAAACATTTTCAGGCGGGCCTGGGCGGCTTAAGGATCATCGGAGATGGGAATACTCAGCATTTTGCTCTGGACGCCGGCAGTGGGCGCTTTGCTGCTGGCGATCACATCGGGCCAGCATGCTGCCTCGATCCGCTGGATCGCGCATACATTTTCACTGCTGACGCTCGCTATTGCCTGCCGATTGCTCTTTCAATTTGATGCGAATCAGTCCCAACTGCAATTCAGCGAATTTTTCATATTGAACCCCGACGTCGGGAGTGCCTATTCTCTCGGTGTGGACGGGGTGTCGATGCCGATGGTGTTCATGGCGGCACTGTTGTCGTTTTGCGCCCTGTTGATATCCCACACGATCAAAAACGGGATCAAGGGCTACTATTTCTGCCTCCTGCTGCTCGAATTCGGCATGTTGGGTGTGTTTCTGGCCCAGGATTGGGCGTTGTTCTACGTGTTCTGGGAAGTCACGCTGATCCCCTTGTTTTTTCTGATCGGACACTGGGGCGGGAGCCGGCGCCATGCGGCTAGTCTGAATTTCGTGCTGTATACGATGGGCGGCTCGATCTTCATGCTGATCAGCCTGCTGGCGATCAGCCAGTACGATCTCGAGTCCGGCGGCTCGCTGATGGCATCGCTGAGCCAGTCGACCTATTCGATGTCTAGGACAGAGCAGTTGCTGATACTGCTTGGGTTGATCATCGGCTTCGGCGTAAAAATGCCGATTTTCCCCTTGCACGGCTGGCTGCCCCTGGCTCATGTCGAAGCGCCCAGTCCGGTCAGCATTTTGTTATCGGGCATCCTGCTGAAGATGGGGGCGTACGGTTTATTGAGAGCAATCGCGATGCTGCCGCAGGCTGCGCAATTTTTTCAGCCGGCGTTGGTGATTCTGGCGCTTATCGCGATGATTTATGGCGGTTTGCTGGCCTGGCGGCAGACCGATCTGAAAGCGATGGTCGCTTATTCTTCGATCAGCCATATGGGCATCGTGTTGCTGGGCATTGCGTCGCTGAACGAAACCGGCATGACCGGGGCTGTTCTGCAAATGACCGCGCATGGATTTATCGCGGCGGCGATGTTTCTGCTGGTCGGTCTGCTGTATGAAAGAACGCATACCCGTAACATTCAGGATTACAGTTCATTGGTACAGGTGACCCCGCGTTTTGCGCTGTTTACGACATTGACCTTGTTTG
The DNA here is from genome assembly GCF_016745425.1 of Candidatus Methylomicrobium oryzae. GTDB lineage: Bacteria > Pseudomonadota > Gammaproteobacteria > Methylococcales > Methylomonadaceae > Methylomicrobium > Methylomicrobium oryzae. The sequence goes on from NZ_JAERVK010000017.1 coordinate 24,552, forward strand.
CTGCGATGGGTTTGCCGGGAACTGTCGGTTTTGTAGCCGAACTGCACGCGCTTGCCGGTGGTTTCCAACAATGGGGCGGCTGGATGGCCTTATTTAGTCTTGGCATTTTATTGAGCGCCTCTTACGCGATACGGACCGTCGGCTTGCTGTTCACCGGACCTGTCAAGGCCAAGATGCAGCATGTTGCCGACCTGACCGGGCCCGAGATGTTGACGGCGGGCATTCTGGTCGGCGGCATCGTAATTCTGGGCGTGATGCCGCAGCCGTTGATTGCGCTCTCGGAAGCAACGATTACCCACCTTTATACCTTAGTATCACCTTAGGATTTCGGCGTGCAGGAGCTTTCTTTGATGTCTGAAATCCAACCCCAACTCGGCAATGCTTTGCTGCGCGAGAAAGTCGTCCACATTCTGCACGAATTGGATCATGTTTTGCCCGGCCAGGCGCCGATTCTCGATTTTGTCCATCACAATACGCTGCACGGCTATCAGCATTTGCCTTTCGAAGATGCCTTGGCAGAAGCAGAGCGGATTACCGGTATTCACGGCTATCTGCCCGAGAGCAAATTCCGCGAATATTATCGGCAAGGCCGAATTACCGAGGACGATCTGTCCGATGCCCTGCGGCATGAGCCCGATTTGAATGCCGACGCCGTCATTTGTAAAGTTAAAGACCGAACCATTCTCCGCCGGGATATTTACCGGATCGCCTTGCTGTTCGACCTGGAGCCGATTACCGAAAGCCAGCTCAACTGGAATATGCAAGAACTGGACGCCCTGGAATCGATACAAAAAGATGTGCCGAAGGTGGTCAAAACGGCGCTGTTGGGTAAGGAGGCCTCGCCGGCCTGCGAAAAAAAACTGGTCGTCGGACTGTGGAACCGCGTCGTTGCCAAATTGAATCTCGACGAGACCATTCCGCATCCCGAGGACCTGCTCGATTTGTCTCAGGAACAGGCCGAAGAATGGCTGGCCTTCGCGATGCAGAATCAACCGGACGGCGCTCATCAATCCCTGCATGAGTTGATGCGGGAGGAAGCCGGCTCGACATTGAGCCGTTTTTTGGCGAAAGTCGGCGACGGATTGACCGTGGGCGGGTTCATTCAGGCAATTACCGGAATCAATATTCTCGACGTGATCAAGCCCCAGTTGATCCGCATCTGTGCGTCAGCGATGGATGAAGGACTCGCGCCCTGGCAATTGCCGGAACGCGAGGCATTGGGCCTTTACGCCGGCTGGTGCAGAATGTTTCGTTGCGATGTGAATCCGGTTTTTCTGGAATTGCCGGACTGGGCGGGGCTGGTCGAGCAGTTGCCGGACGATCCGGTCGAGGCGATCATCGAACAGTTGCTCTATATGCAGCTTCCCTCTGCCAAATGGCCGGGTTATCTGCGACGGCTGGCGCTGGAGCTTCCGGGCTGGTCGGGTATGATCAATTGGCGGCAGCACCATCCCCGCTACCGGACTCCCAACCATGCGGACATCCATCTTGCCGATTATCTGGCGATCCGCCTGATCTACGACAGGCTCTGGCTCGGCCAGATTTGCCGGGACGTCTGGAGAATCGAGGCCAAGCTGATTTCGATCGAAAGTTACTTCAGGAAAAACCTCTCCGAATTCATGGTGCGCAGCGAATTGTTCAAGGGCGAGCTGCCCGAATACCTCGCACACAAAGCCAAGGCCCTGATCCTGCGCGCCCGCTCCGAACGCCATTTCAAACAGGAATGGCAGGAGCTTTCCGATCAGATCCGCACCTGGCAATTGAGCCCTCTGGCACGGCATGAAGCCCGGCATTATCACTGGAGCAGCGGTTGGCGACTGTTCCGGCTTTGCCAGCACCTGGGGATGACCGGCGAAATGGTCGAAGCGCTGCCGGCCGAGCAGGTCCAGGCACTGCTGAATCTGTTGGACCGGTTTTCGTTCGCACGGCGCGGCAAGATCTGGCTGGCGGCTTACGAGCGCAATTACCGGGAAAAGCTGTTCCATGCACTGAGCGCCAATCGGGGCCGAGGACGCTGGGCAAACCGCAACCGGCGCCCGGAAGCGCAGCTGATCTTTTGCATGGACGAGCGTGAGGAAAGTTTCCGACGCCATCTCGAAGAAGTGAGCCCCGCCATCGAAACGCTCGGAGCGGCCGGTTTTTTCGGCATTCCGATGTATTACAAAGGGCTCGATGATACAAAAACGTCGCCGCTGTGCCCGATTGTCGTGACGCCTGCCAATGAAGTTCGGGAAGTCGGCCGTTCCGGCTGCGAGGGTGGTTTACGGCGGCATTCTGACGGACGCAGGCTGAATCAGGAGATCAGCGGTCTGCTGCATCACGAGGTACGACGCAGTGTGTTATCCGCTCACCTGTTGATCGACGCGTTTGCGCCGGTGGCTCTGTTGGGAGTGTTGGCCAAATCCCTGTTTCCGAAACTGCAAAGCCGCTTGCTGGGCCGTTTGGCCGAAGCGCTTTCTCCGGCCGTGCCGACGCGACTGATGTTTACCGCTTCAGAGCAAGAGGCGACCACGCCGGAACTTCCGAAGTCGGGATTTACCGACGTCGAGCAAGCGGACCGGATAGCCGGATTTTTGAAAAGCACTGGTTTAACCCATGGCTTTGCGCCGCTGGTTGTGCTGGTCGGGCACGGTTCGAGCAGCCAGAACAATCCTCATCGCGCGGCATACGACTGCGGCGCCTGCAGCGGGCGGCACGGCGGCCCGAATGCGCGAGTGTTCGCGGCAATGGCAAATCGCCAGGAAATCCGCGCGCTGCTGAGTGACCGGGGTATCCACATACCGTCCGACACCTGGTTTATCGGGGCCGAACACAATACCTGCAACGAGGAAATCCTCTGGTTCGACCAGGATGATGTGCCGTCTGTCTTCCACGCGGCCTGGCGGAAACTTGACGTAATTTTGGCAGAGGTACGCGGCAAGTCCGCCCACGAACGCTGCCGTCGACTGGCCTCCGCGCCCCGTAATCCGACACTGGAACAGGCATTGGAGCATATCGAAGAACGCGCCGATGACTTTTCCCAGGCACGCCCGGAATTGGGACATGCAACGAATGCCTGTGCGCTGATCGGACGCCGTGCGGTGACCCAGGGGGCTTTTTTCGATCGCCGAATGTTCTTGATTTCCTATGATCCGACCCAGGATCCCGAAGGGCTGATCATCGAAAATATTCTGCTGGCGGTAGGACCGGTCGGTGCCGGGATCAATCTGGAATATTATTTTTCGACTGTCGATAACGATCGGTTCGGCTGCGGCACCAAAGTCCCTCACAATGTGACGGGACTTTTCGGGGTGATGGAAGGCACGAACAGCGATCTTCGCACCGGTTTGCCGAGCCAGATGATTGAAATTCACGAACCGATGCGTTTGCAGGTGATCGTGGAGGCCGAGACTGCAGTTTTGGAACGCATTTACCAGCGCCAGGCGTCGCTTCGCGAACTGATTGGGAACGGCTGGATTCATTTGAGCGCGATCGACCCTGCAACCGGCGACATTTCTCTCTTCGAACGCGGCAAGGGCTTCGTGCACTGGCAGGGAGGAGAAAAGCCGATAGCGACCGTCGAAAATTCGCAGGCCGCGTACCGCGATCAGACCGGTCCGGTCGCGCCGGTGCTGATCAGGCAACCGATTGCCGCAGGAGTCTGAAGATGGATGCGTTGGTGATTTTGATTCCTTTGCTGCCTCTCGGCGCCGCCCTGATGCTGGGATTGGGCATTTTGTTCGACTGGTGGAGCGGCGAAGAGAAAGAAAGCCTGACCTCAGGTATTGCGCTCTGGACTGTAACAATGTCCGCGCTATTGGCTTTGACCTTGTTCGGAGCCGATTTGGCCGGAAAGAACCGGGGCTCGTTCAATCTCGGTACCTGGTTGCAAAGCGATACGTTTGAAATTCCGGTTAATTTCGTCACACAGGGGATTGGGCCTCGAGTAGCCGCCTTATTCGGCATCATGCTCGCGATTGTGGTCCGTTTCTCGATTAATTACATGCATCGAGAAGCCGGTTTTCACCGTTTTTTTTTCGTGTTGACGTTGTTCTCGGCTGCCATACAGTGGCTGGTGCTGTCCGGCAATGCGGTCGGTACTTTTGCCGGCTGGGAAGTCGCCGGCTTGTGTTCTTACCTGCTGATCGCCTATGCCTATGACCGTCCGGCCGCCGCGGTGAATGCGACGCGGGTTTTCGTTACGAATCGGATCGGCGATGCGGCGTTTATTATCGGAATCGGGCTCAGCTACGCGTATGCGGAAAGCATCGACTGGATGAAATTGAATACGCTTGCCGCGCAATTGTCGCCCGGGGAAGCGACCGGCATCGCGTTCTGTTTCGCGGTCGCCGCATTTGTCAAATCCGCGCAGTTGCCGTTTACGCCCTGGCTTTTGCGTGCGCTTGAAGGCCCGACGCCGTCGAGCGCGGCCTTTTACGGCTCGGTGATGGTGCATGCGGGCGTTTTTTTAGTTTGTCTGCTGGAGCCGCTGTTCGAAATGTCGGCGTTTGCGATGGGGATGCTGGCGGTGGTCGGCCTGGCGACCGCGATTTACGCTTATCTGCTCGGATTGACCCAGACCGATGTCAAAACCTCATTGATCGCGGCGACCTCGGTTCAGACCGGGCTGATGTTTTTCGAGTGCGGGCTGGGATTGTGGCAATTGGCGAGCTGGCATCTTTGCGCCCATGTGGTCGTGCGCGGCTATCAATTATTGGCCGCGCCATCGCTGATGCACAATGTCCTGGGCAATCCGGTCAAACCGGTCAATTCGGTGCTGGCCAGAAGTTATCGGCTTTATACCGTATCGCTGCAGCGTTTTTGGCTCGATTCCGCGATAGATTACTTGTTTGTCAGGCCGATCGGACGACTGTCTCATGATCTGAGATATTTCGACGATTATATCATCGACCGGATTTTAGGCTCCCCGGCTCCTGCGATGCGGGCGATCTCGTCGCTGGCCCAATACGAGGAGCAAAAAATCGGCGCTCGCCTGAACAACGAGTCCGACCTGTTTGCGCAAGGCAGTGGCCTGGCCGGCAAACTGGCCGAATGGATCTCGGCGCTGATCCATGCTTTCGAAGACCGCTTCATGCTGCGCGGTTACGGCAAAAATGCGACGATTTTGGGCAGGCGGATCGGCCGCTCCGCCAATCGTTTTGAAGCTTATATTTTAAGGCCGCGCTATCTGGTGCTGTTCATATTCATAACCCTGCTGGTCGCATTTTGAGGCCCTGATGCAATTTCCCGTTAATACCTGGCCTGAAACGGCGGCTTTTCCGGTCCTGACGACGATGACGCTGATTCCGCTTGCGGCCATGATTGCCGTACTCTGCACCCGTTCGTTGAAGATGGCCCTGCAGTTCGGGTTTGTCGGCACTTCCCTGACTGTATTGTTGAGCCTTTATCTGCTCGCCGTATTCGATGCGGAAGTTTCGGGCATGAATCTGGTCGAGCAGGTTCGTTTTGCGGGAATGAGTTATACGGTAGGGGTGGACGGCGTCAATATCCTATTCATTCCGCTGACCGCCGTGATCGCTTTTCTGGTATTGCTCTATACCTTTTCGCATGCGAAATCGCGCTATCGCGACCGTTTCTATGTCGCCAGCGTGTTGGGCTATGAAACGGTGCTGATCGGCGCTTTTGTCTCTTTGAACGTGATGCAGTTCTGGCTGTGGAGCGTTTTGGAAATGATTCCGGTGGTGTATCTGACGCTGCATTCCGGAACCGGACAGTGCCGCCGCTGGGCGGTCGACCGCTTTCTGCAATACTGGCTCAGCGGTTTGTCGATGACGCTGACCGGTTTTTTGCTGCTGGCATTCGGTTTGATCGACTCCGAGCATCCGTTGACCTTTGACTGGCTGACAATCAAGCAGAACAGTGCTTATTTGCACGATGAGGCCTTGATCTTCGTGCTGCTGTTCTACGGCTTTGCGGTGCGAATGCCGCTGTTTCCGTTTCACGGTTGGCTCCCGATTCTGGCTGAACACGGCACCGTCGCCAGTTGCATGATTTTTCTGGTCGGGCTGAAGCTTGGGGTTTTCGCGATTCTGCGCTTCATCCTGCCGATTTTGCCCGGCGTGGCTGAAGACTGGGCAGGGCTGGTGCTGGCGTTGGCGGTGCTCAGCATATTCTACGGCGCAATCATGGCTCTGCTGCAGATCAATATCCGGCGATTGCTGGCGTTTGCGGTGCTCAGTCAGACCGGGATTCTGGTGATCGGGCTGTTCTGTTTTAACAATTTCGGACTGGAGGGCAGCATCATGCTCTCGGTTGCCTACGGCTTGGCGACCGCTGGCATGCTGTTCAGCGTCGGCCTGATTTACGAACGGACCGGCACCGCGATCATGCCAAGGCTCGGCGGACTGTTTGATTCGAACCTGACCCTGGGCATGCTGTTTCTGGTTTCGGCGCTGAGTACCTTGGTCAAGCCCGGCACGCCAGGGTTCGATGCGACTCACCTGATTATCGAGGGCACCATCGAAGAGCATGGCTGGCTGTTGGCGATTGCGATTTTGACCGGCAACCTGTTGGCCGCCGCGTTTATCCTTTGGGCTTTTCAGCGCGTCTTTTTAGCCGGTTCCCGGCGTTTTGCCCAGCCCTATTCGAGTTTACACCACCCGGTCTTGAAAGAACGCCTGATTACTGCCGTGATCTGCGTACTGTTGGTCGGCACCGGATTCTATATGCGCCCCTGGCTTCGGCTTGTCGACCAGGATGCGTCGATGATTACGAAAGGCTATCCGATCCATAGCTCGATGCCGCACGGACCATCGGCGGGATCGCCTCAATCCGGACCGTTTCAACTCGAGGAAGAACAGCCATGAATGCAGCAGAGTTTCCGGTGCTGAGCATTTTGATTTGGCTGCCTTTGCTCGGCGCCATCATCGTCGGTTGTATACGCAATCTTAAGGCTGCTAAATGGGGCGCCTTGGCGATTGCCGGTTTGGAACTAGTTACTGCGTTGCTCGCGGTGATCTGGTTTCAGTCGGAAAACAGTAATGAATTGCAGTGGGTCGAGCATCATGCCTGGATTGATCGATTGAATATCGAATATTTTCTCGGCGTGGATGGCGTTTCGATTCTGCTGTTGCCGTTGTCCGCGCTCTTGACCTTGCTGACCTTGCTGGCGACGTGGAATTCGGTGCAGCGTTTGCCGCACTTTCACCTGTCCCTGTTGCTTGCGCTCGAAGGCATCACGATGGGGGTGTTCACTGCAATGGACATGATGCTGTTTTTCCTGTTTTGGGAGCTGACTTTGCCGCCGATCTTCTTTTTGATCGGTCTGTGGGGCATCGGCCCCGGCCGTCGCGCCGCGGCGATGAAGTACACGTTGGTCATGCTGTTCGGCGGCGTCGCGCTGCTGTTTGCGATCATTCTGCTTGCGTTCAACCATGTCGATGCGATTCACGGAACTATTCCCGACGATCTGGCGTTTAGCCTGCCGGTGTTGTTGACCACGCCGCTATCCGCACACCTGGAGACGGCGGTTTTCTTTTTGCTGATGGTCGGCTTCGCGGTCAAAGCGCCTCTGCCGCCTTTTCATACCTGGCTTCCGACGGTCGCGATGGAAGGGTCGACGCAGATGACCTCACTCTTGACCGGGCTTAAGCTGGGCGTTTACGGAATTATCCGTTTCGGGATGCCGCTGGCGCCGACTTCGACGGTCGAATATAACTGGACGCTCGGCATCATCGGTGCGGTCACGCTGATTTACGGGGCTCTTGTCGCTTTGCAGCAAAGCAACTTTCGCCGCCTGCTGGCCTATGCCAGCATCAGCCACATCGGTCTGATCATCGTGGGCCTGTCTTCGCTGAACATGCAGGGCATTCAGGGGGCGCTGTTCCAACTGGTCAATTTTTCGGTCGATGCGAGTGCATTGATGCTAATCGCCGGCTTTATCCATCACCGCCTCGGCAGTACCGAAAGAATTCACATGGGTGGACTCGCTAAAGTGATGCCGCGCTTAACGGGCTTTTACTTCCTGTTCATGCTGGCCGGTTTGGGCATACCCGGAACGAACGGCTTTCCAGCCGAACTGCTGCTGGTCGTCAGCGCCTTGACCTCGCATCCGAGCCTGGCCATTGCCGCCCTGGCCGGCGCCGTTCTCAGCGCGGCCTATATGCTCTCCTTTACGCGCCGCGCTTTCATGGGGCCGACGGCAAGCGCTGCGGTCAGACAACTGCAGGAACTGCGTCCGCGCGAATTGAGCATCCTTTGCGTATTCGGGGCATTGGTTATTTCATTCGGCTTGTGGCCGGATGTTATTTTGGAAAAGCAGCGGGCTGCTGCCGAAGCTTGGCTGAATCACCTGCTCGAACCGCCGGCGATGGACGGCACCGATTTCGACTCGAACTTACCAAATCCGGAAACCCGCGAATGATCCGCGGAGTGTTTCAAGATGGCTGATGCTGTGCGTAACGGAAAAAAGCATTTCATTTGCCATTGCAGCGGCACGACCGAAGAGAAAATCCGGGAACTGGTCGAACAAGGCATCGACGATCTGGAATCCGTCTCCCGGCTGACGGGCACTTGCGCCGGTTGCGGCGCCTGCGAGACGGAGGTGTCGGATTTGCTCGCCGAACTCGCCGAGCGGTGAATCGAGCGCGTTCGGTTACCGGCGGTTAGCCGTCCGTTCGAGCGCCTGATTCGATGGCGCTTGGCTGCGTCGGCCATAGGATGGCCGGATCCGAACCGTTATCGGCCCTGCAAATACAGTACGGTTACGTTAACAATAAAGATTCCCACCATGAAAAAGCTGACCCAGCCGACCGTCTTGAAGAGCCGCGCGTTGGAGCGGTACAGCAGGCCGACGATCGCGAGCCCGGTCATCATGATGGCCGACTGGGCCGAAATCAGGTGTGCCGACGAGACCGCGGAAAACAGGGGGCCTTTCAAATAAGCCAGGTCATCCAGGGCGAGAATGGTCAGATTGAACAGGTTGCTGCCGAACAGGTCGCTGATGGCCATGTCCAGCGCGCCGATCCGAAACGCGGAAAACGTGACCGCCATTTCCGGCATCACCGTTGCCAGGGCCACGAACACCGTACCCACGAAACTGCGCTGCCACTCCATCGCCTCTGCGACATGCTCGGCGGTCAAAGGCAGACGGATGCCCGCGGCGACGATCACGGCGGCAGCCATGCAGTAAAAAACCGCGGCTTTCCCCAAACCGATTCCCGGATGCCGTTCGACGGTTTCTTCTATCGCTTCGAGATGTTGAACCTTTTCGTATCTGAACACCGTGCGGACGGCGATCAGGTAAAACACGATCATCACGGGCGTGTAGAGGCCGATATGCCGCACGCTTAAGTCAAACCCGTGCTGATGTAAAAGAAGGTTGAACGCCACGAATCCGAGCAGGATCACCCCGAAGCCGGCCGAGAGAATATTGCCTTGGCTGACTAAAGTGAAAACCGAAGATTTTCGGTGCAGCAAATCCAGGCTGACGACCAGCAGCAGGTTGAAGGTGCAACTGCCCAGGATATTGCCTACCGCGATGTCCGGCACGTCGACATAGGTTACCGCGCTAATGCCCGTCACCAGTTCCGGCAGGGAGGTGACCGTGGCCAGCAGGGAAAATCCGACCCATCCCCCGCCCAGGCCGGTTTTCTCGGCGATCACATCGCCGTAGAGGGAAAGAAAATAGCCGGAGGTCCCGATTACCAGCGCCAGGCCGGCAAATTCCAGCAATAAAAGCCAATGCGACATCTTTTCCCTCCTTTTTGCTTAAAGGGACGCTCGTCGTATTCTTGCGCCGGCATTCCGAAACTATTTATACAGCGTTTCGACGTCTTCAGGCCTGGCGAAGTCGACGCCGACGCTGATCACGAAACTCGACACTTCTTCGATGTTCATCCGCGAATGCCGCACTTTGGACTTGTGAACCATCACGGTAAAACCGGAAGTCGGGTTGGGGGACGTGGGAATGTACAGGATATAGCAGTCGCCGATCCGGTTGGTGACATAGGCGGGCACCCACATGCCGTCTTTCGGATATTCGACATAGACCGCTTCGCGAAGCTGGGATTCATTCCGAGTCAGAAACAGGCGCAACAATTTGCGGGTCACGCGGTAGATGCTGCTGAGGACCGGGATACGCTGGATCAAGGCTTCCAGGTAGTAGAGCAGATGCGCCCGGTCCTGTTTCAGCAGCTTGCCGAAATAGGCCAAAAGGCCGATTGCGGCGGCAAACAAAGCCACGGTAATCAATGGGTTGTCATATCTGCCGTGCACCAGCAACACGAAGTTTTTCAAAAAACGCTGTACATAGACGATGATTTGAAAGATCAGTACGATCGGCACGAAGCCGACGATGCCGATCAGGACATAATCGACGAGAGTCTTCAGTTTACCTGCCATTTTTTTCTCCCTTGATTTACTGGACGAAATTTCGCCGGTTGCGGCATTGTGCGGGCGCTTGCAGCGGCCGGCTCGGGTCTACTTTAGCGGAACCGGCGGCCCTGTGCCAGCTTAAAATTATGGTCCGCCGGCAGGATCGGCAGATGCATAATGCGGCGGAAGCGGCCAGCGCCATCAGCGCCGCCCCGAATGTTCAGCAGGTTCTGAATAAGACTCGTGGGGCGGAAGCGAAGCGCATCCGCCCTATGATCGCCGGATGCGCTTCGCTTATCCGGCCTACGAAATATTTTAACTTAGGATCTGGTAGGAAATAACTTCCCGAATGCTGATTGTTTAAAAAGCAGAGGCTTCACTCCCTTCTTTGAAAAAGACGAGTGCGGGATGCAGGAGAGAGGGCAACGCAGGGAGCGGTTGCCGAGGGGGTTGGGGGAGATTGATCTTATAAATCCCCCTCAATCCCCCTTTTTCAAAGGGGGAGGTGTGTTTGACGAGACTCTCTTTTTTCAAAGGGGGACGTTGTTTTTGACGAAATCCTTAAAGGTATTGAAGCATCCCGACAGGTGCAGGATTGCCGTTGTTTAAAACAGCCCGCTGATCCGTCCGTTCTCGTCGATGTCGATTTTTTCCGCCGCCGGCACTTTAGGAAGTCCCGGCATGGTCATGATGTCGCCGGCGATCGCCACGATGAAGCCGGCCCCGTTGGCGAGGCGGACTTCGCGGATTTCGACCGTATGCCCGGACGGGGCCCCCTTGACCGAGGCGTCGGTCGAGAACGACATCTGCGTTTTCGCCATGCAGATCGGGAAACGGCCGTAGTCGCCGTTCCAGGCGGCCAGTTGGGCTCTCACTTTCGCGTTGGCGGTGACTTGTGCCGCGCCGTACAGTTTGGTCGCGATCGTTTCGATCTTTTCCCAGAGGCTCAGGTTGTCGTCGTAAACGAAGCGGCAGCCGGCTTCATGACGGTTGACCGTTTCGGCGACCGCCTGCGCGAGCAGTTCGGCGCCCTTGCCGCCTTCGGCCCAATGCTTCGAGACGATGCAGGTGGCGCCCAGCGCGCCGCATTTGTCCTGCAGCAAGGCCAGTTCGGCTTCGGTGTCGAAGGTAAAATGGTTGATGCAGATCACGCAGGGCAGGCCGTAATGTTCGGTGATGTTCCGGTAATGCCGTTCCAGGTTCGCGAAGCCTTGTTCGAGCGCGCCGAGATTTTCCCGGTTCAGGTCTTCCTTCAAGACGCCGCCGTGGAATTTCAGCGCCCGGACCGTCGCGACCAGCACCGCCGCCGACGGTTTCAACCCGGCCATCCGGCATTTGATGTCGACGAATTTCTCGGCGCCGAGATCGGCCCCGAAACCGGCTTCGGTGATCACGTAATCGGCCAGCTTCAGCGCGGTTTTGGTCGCGGTGACCGTGTTGCAGCCGTGCGCGATGTTCGCGAACGGGCCGCCGTGGATGATCGCGATGTTGTTTTCCAGCGTCTGTACCAGGTTCGGCTTGATCGCGTCTTTCAGCAGTGCGGCCATCGCCCCGTGCGCGTTCAGGTCGCGCGCGTAAACCGGCGTCTTGTTGTCGGCCTTATAGCCGATCACGATGCGGCCGAGGCGTTCTTTCAGGTCGGTAAGGTCGGTCGCCAGGCAGAGGATCGCCATCACTTCGGATGCCACCACGATATCGTAGCCGTCTTCGCGCAGATAACCGTTCGCGGGGCCGCCCATGCCGAGCACGATATTCCGCAGCGCCCGGTCGTTCATGTCGACGACGCGTTTCCATTGAATCCGGCGCGGGTCGATACCGAGTGCGTTGCCGTGGTTGATGTGGTTGTCGATCAGGGCCGAGAGCAGGTTGTGCGCGACGCCGATCGCATGGAAATCGCCGGTGAAGTGCAGGTTGATGTCTTCCATCGGCACGACCTGGGCATGGCCGCCGCCGGCAGCGCCCCCTTTGACGCCGAAGCAGGGGCCGAGCGAAGGCTCGCGCAGACACATGATGGTTTTTTTACCGATCCGGTTCATCGCATCGCCGAGGCCCACCGTCGTGGTGGTTTTGCCTTCGCCGGCCGGCGTCGGGCTGATCGCGGTGACCAGAATCAGTTTGCCGTCCGGCTTGCCGCCGAGGCTGTTCACATAATCCAGCGACAATTTGGCTTTGTAGTGGCCGTACGGGTCGAGATGTTCGGCGTCGATGCCGAAATGCTCTTTGGCCAGGCCGATAATCGGCTTCATCTTCGCTTGTTGGGCGATTTCTATGTCGGACATAGTGTTATTTATTCCTAAAGTATAAAAAAACTTATGCTGAAAAGCAGCGTGATTCGAGCAGCGCTACTTTGCCTGAATCAAATAGCCGTCGAGCTCGTGATAAGCGGGAAATGCCGCGTCAAAACTCAACAGAGATGCGTGATGATGAAGCGCAGTGGCAATGATGATGCGATCGAAACAGGATATGGCCGATATCGCGACTGCCTCCGTTTCTTCGATCAAATCGATGATGTCGGGCGATAATTTTCCGGGAATTTGATTGATCCACCAGTGCCAGATGTGGGTATCCAGCACGATCATTCGTGATGGCCCCAGTCTTCGGGTGGCGCAGAGGACATGACATCGCCTAATTCTTGGACACGGCCCGCCAATTTGGGCGGCGGTGTGCGGCGTTTCCGTGAATGCGCCGAATCGCTATCATCAAGTGTGATGACTAAAATTTCAATCCGCTGATTTACGAACGAAAGCGGCAGATCAATGACAAGGCGCGGTTCGTCGAGAACTTGAATAGTGCGTTGTATTTGCATAACTGTTCTGTGGTTATGTGCGTAATATTTTACAGTTCACTCGGGCTGAGGCATAAGGTGCAACACAACTCTATGATGAATGCCGCATTTTTGCGCTTTTCATTCGTTCGTAATGTAGGATACGCGCTGCGTATCCTACCAATTATTACCCGTTATTACCCTCCGTACACCGGAAAACGCTTGCACAAATCCGCGACCTTCTCGCGCACCGCCGCAATCACGTTTTCGTCTTCGATGTTTTCCATCACGTCGCACATCCAATGCGCGATTTCGGTCACTTGTTCTTCCTTGAAGCCGCGCGTGGTTGGGGCAGGGGTGCCGACCCGGATGCCGCTGGTTACGAACGGCGATTGCGGGTCGTTCGGCACCGCGTTTTTGTTGACCGTAATGTGGGCCTTGCCGAGCGCGGCATCGGCCGCCTTGCCGGTAATGCCTTTCGGAATCAGCGAGACCAGCATCAGATGATTGTCTGTGCCGCCCGAAACGACGTCGAAACCTCGTTCGATGAAGACTTTCGCCATCGCCTGCGCATTCTTGATCACCTGTTGCTGATAGGTTTTGAATTCCGGCTCCATCGCTTCCTTAAACGCGACCGCTTTCGCTGCGATCACATGCATTAAGGGGCCACCCTGTATGCCGGGGAAGATCATCGAGTTGATTTTCTTTTCGATCTCCGGATTGGCCTTGCCTAGGATGATGCCGCCGCGCGGGCCGCGCAGGCTTTTATGCGTGGTGGTGGTGACGATGTCCGCGTAAGGCACCGGATTCGGGTACAGGCCCGCGGCGACAAGGCCGGCGACATGCGCCATGTCGACCAAGAGGTAGGCGCCGACCGCGTCGGCGATTGCGCGAAAACGCGCCCAGTCCATGATCCGCGAATACGCCGAGAAACCCGCGACGATCATTTTCGGCTGGTGTTCGCGCGCCAGGGCCTCGATTTGATCGTAGTCGAGCAGGCCGGTGGCGGGATCCAAGTGGTATTGCACCGCATTGTAAATCTGGCCGGAGAAATTCGGTTTGGCGCCGTGCGTCAGGTGGCCGCCGTCCGAAAGCGCCAGGCCTAGAATGGTGTCGCCCGGCTTGATTAGCGCCATATAAGCGGCGGCGTTGGCTTGCGAGCCGGAATGCGCCTGGACGTTCGCCCAGTCGGCGCCGAACAGCTGCTTGGCGCGGTCGATAGCCAATTGCTCGACGGTATCGACATATTCGCAGCCGCCGTAGTAGCGTTTTCCGGGATAGCCTTCGGCGTATTTGTTGGTCAGCACGGTCCCCTGCGCCTCCTGAACGCGCGGGCTGGAATAGTTTTCCGAAGCGATCAGCTCGATATGGTCTTCCTGGCGGCGGCGTTCTTCTTCGAGGGCCTGGAACAATTCATCGTCGAAGCCTTCGATGGTCATCGATTTATCAAACATGCAAATCTCCTTGAATTAATTGTGGAATATTTTAGGGCTTAAGGGCGGCCGTGCAAAGCGTTATCGGAGTGCTGTCTTAGGTTTTCGGGCAGAGCAGCAGTATCTGCAGGTCGGCGACATTGGTGCCGGTCGCGCCGGTGCACAGTAAATCGCCGGAAGCTTGCAGCGCGTGATATGAATCGTTATTGTCGAGCAAGGCTTCCGGCTCGATGCCTTGCGCGCGCATCCGCGCCAGCGAGCCGGCATCCACCCGCCCTCCGGCCGCATCGGTCGGACCGTCGCGGCCGTCGGTGCCGCCGCTCAGGAAAACCCAGTCGGCATCGAGCCCATGTTTTTCGGCGGCTAACGCGAATGCCAGTGCCATTTCCTGATTGCGGCCGCCGCGCCCGTTGCCGATCAATCGGACCGTGGTTTCGCCGCCGGCAAGATAGGCGGTCGGCTGTTGAATTTGTCCCTTAGCGGCGATCGTTTTGACCCATTCTTCCGCGGCTTCCCGTGCGATGCCGCACAATCGATGGCTGTAAATGACGGTCCGATAGCCGAGCTGCTCGGCGGCTTGGGCGGCGGCTTTCAGGCTGATCGCATTGCTGCCGATCAGCGTGTGGCCGGTTTTCTCAAAAACGGGATCGTCAGGCTTTGGCGTTTCAGGCGTTTGCCCGCATATTCCATTCTGTAAATAGGCGCGAACCGTGCCGGGAAGCCGTTCCCAGATTTGTCTCGCTTGTAAAATACAAACCGCCTCTTCAAACGTGCTCGGATCGGGTACGGTCGGGCCGCTTGCGATTGCGCTCGGATCGTCGCCGAGCACATCGGACAGAATTAACGCATGCAGGTCGGCCGGTGCGGCGAGCTTGGCCAGCCCGCCGCCTTTCAACTGCGACAGATGTTTGCGTACGCAATTGATTTCGTTGATCGTGGCGCCGCTGGCCAGCAATAAGCCGGTCACCTCGCATTTATCGGTTAAGGAAACGGATTCGACCGGGCAAGGGATCAAAGCCGAACCGCCGCCGCTGACCAGCGTCAACACCAGCTCGCCGGCTTTGGCCCGGCCGGCTTTCTCGGTAATCCGGCGGGCGGCGTCAAGGCCCGCCGCGTCCGGCAGCGGATGGCCTGCGCCGAAGACATCGCTGCGGTTCAGGACGGCGACGTTTTCGTAGTTTGTGACCGCGATGCCTCTGCTGGCCCATAACGGCTCGGGAAGGATTTCTTCAACGGCCCCTGCCATTGCACAGGCGGCCTTCCCGAAAGCGATCAGGTGAATCTTCGGCCATTTGCCCAGGCGCTGTTTGACGGGATCGCTGATGTCAAGACGGATAGCCAAACGATCCTGGTCGGCCGACAGGCAGTTTTTGACCGCCAGGTAGGGGGCGGCCGCCGCCACGCCTGCCCGAAAGACGGTCAGAGCATCATCGCGCGCTGCCAAAATTGCTTCGCTTTCCACGGATGAATCGAGAAAGAACGGCTGTTAAGCCATTTGTTTGGCGAGTTCGAAGATGTTTTCCGCGTCGAAAACCAGCTTGTTGTCGGTAAACAGTTTCGCGATGCAGGCACGATGCAGCTCTAGCTTCAGCGGTCCGAAGCCGAGCGCACCCCAGACGATTTTGCCGTGGCGCTCAATCCCTTTGTCGAACACGTCGATGCCGCCGATGCCGATCGGCGGGGTCGCGTTCGCGTCGGCGATCAGTTCGATGTGGGGATTGTCTTGCCAGTGTTCGGTGCCGATCAACTCGATGCCGGCCGCGCCGGCCGCAAACACGATGTTGGCTTTTTCGATCGCACGGCCGCGCGCCTCGGTATCGGCTGCTTCGACCGGGACGATGTCGACGCCGAAGCGGGCTTTCATCGCGCTGCAGGCGGCGGCGACTTTGTCCATCTTGCGTCCGGTCAGGGAGACTTCGGCGCCTTCGCGGCTCAGCATTACCGCGGCGCGCTGTCCGACGGGGCCGGTGCCGGCCAGGACGACCGCTTTCTTACCGGTCAATGGACCGCTGGCCGCCAGTTTGGCGACCGCGGCGGCTGCGGTCGTGTTGCAACCGTTGCTGTCGAGCATCACCGAGACCTGGAACCCCGGGAAGAATTTGCTTTGCACCGCTTTCAGCAGGTCTTGTCCGGCGATTATGTCGCTGCCGCCGATGAAAATTGCGGTATTCTTCTTGTCTTTGGGGGGGCGTGTGAAAATCGCGCCTTCGACCAGGCCGGAAATCGTGTCGGGTGTCAGCCCGCCGAAACCGGTCACATGATCGGCTCCTCCGTCATAGGCGACGACCGTGTCGAAAACTGAGGGATGCGGGTCGGTATCGAATTGGAAAAGCAGTTTTTTCATGGAACTCGGGAGATGAGGCCGAAGGCGACCGGATTCAAATGTTAAAAAGACTGTCTATTATACCTGAGAAGCTTTTCCTTGTTGAGCAGCCTGAGGCCGTACTTGATCGGTCGAGTCATCAATTGGCTTGCGGGCGTGAGACCTTGAAGTTATCATTAAACTCAGACCGGCAGGGCTCGACAACAATGAGAATGGCGCGAACGATCAGACTTTCCGCATCTAAATTTTAATTATTAGGGATAACTAATGAAAACACCCGTTCATATCGCGGTTTCAGGTGCTGCCGGCCAAATCAGCTATTCTCTGCTTTTTCGCTTGGTGGCAGGCGACCTGTTCGGTCCCGAACAGCCGATCATATTGCATCTGCTTGAAGTTTCGCAGGCGATGCACGTTCTGGACGGCGTAGTGATGGAATTGCAGGATTGCGCGAGCCCTTTACTGTACCGGATCGAAACCACCGACGATCCGCGCACGGCGTTCAAGAATGCCGATTATGTGTTTCTGATTGGCGCCCGCCCGCGCGGTCCCGGCATGGAGCGCAAGGACCTTCTGGAAGTGAACGCGGAAATATTTTCGGTGCAGGGAAAGGCCCTGAACGAGGTGGCCAGCCGCAAGGTGAAAGTCCTGGTGACCGGCAATCCGGCCAATACGAATGCCTTGATCGCGTTGAAAAACGCGCCCGAACTGGGGCCCGAGAATTTTTCCTCGATGAGCCGCCTGGACCATAACCGCGCGGTCAGCCTGCTGGCCGAGAAATGCGGTGTCCTGACTACCGACGTCAAGAACATGACGGTGTGGGGCAATCATTCGACGACGCAATACCCCGATCTGCATCATGCGAAGGTGAAAGGGCAGGATGCGCTGTCTTTAGTCGAACGCGACTGGTTTGTCGATGAATTCATTCCGACCGTGCAGCAGCGCGGTGCGACGGTGATCAAAGCGCGCGGCTTGTCGAGCGCCGCCTCCGCGGCGAATGCCGCGATCGACCAGATGCGGACCTGGGCCATGGATACGCCGGAAGGCGACTGGGTCAGCATGGGAGTGCTGTCGGACGGCAGCTACGCGATCGAAAGGGAGCTGATGTACTCGTTTCCGGTAACCGTAATAAACGGCGAGGTCAGCATCGTGAAGGGCCTCGATATCAGCGAGTTCAGCATGCAAAGAATGAAGCTGAGCGAGGCCGAGCTGAAGGAAGAGCGGGACGCGATCCGGCATTTGTTGTAAATTTGCCGAATCGGTAGGTTGGGTTAGCCTGGAGCGATAGCGGAAGCCGTAACCCAACTTTTTAAGTAAAACGGCACTCGTCGATTGTCGGTTACGCTACCCTGTCCCGCGGCTCCTGTCCCGCAAAAAACCTTTCGATATTTTCCAATACCCGATTGCCCATCGCGACCCGGGTTTCCTCGGTCGCGCTGCCGAGATGCGGCAGCAATGCCATATTGTCGAGTTCCAGGAATCCCGGATAAACAGCCGGTTCGCCTTCATAGACATCGAGTCCCGCTCCCGCGATCCAGCGTTCTTTCAATGCCTTGCACAAAGCCTGATTGTCGACGACATCGCCGCGCGCGGTATTGATCAGATGTGCGTTCGGACGCATCCGTTTCAAGCGAGCCTCGTCGATCAGATGCCGGTTTTCGGCGCTGCCCGGGCAGTGCAGGGAGACGAAATCGGCTTCGCCCAGGAGCTCTTCGATCGTCGCGCAGCGGATTGCCTTTACGTCGTCGAGAATTTCCTGTGAGGGTGCATTGCGCGGCGTATAAAACAGAATCCTCATCCCGAAGCCGTGGTGGGCTCGTTTGGCCGTCGCTTGCGCAATCCTCCCGAAGCCGATCAAACCAAGCGTCTTGCCGGTGACTTTCTGTCCGAGCAGATGGGTCGGTCCCCAGCCGGTCCATTGGCCGCTACGTACCAGGCGGTCGCCTTCGGAGGCGCGCCGGGCCGACATGAGCAGCAGCAGCATCGCGATGTCGGCCGTACAGTCGGTCAGGACGCCGGGGGTGTTGGTCACGACCAGGCCTTGCTCTTTCGCGGCGGCAATGTCGATGTTGTTATAGCCGACCCCGAAATTGCCGATGATTCGGGCTTTCCTGTTCGGGACCCGCAGGATGTCGGCGGTGATCGGATCGGTCACGGTCGGCAGCAGCGCATCCGCGGTTTGCAGCGCCCGTTTCAGTTCATCGGCGGTCAGCGGAACGTCGGATTCGTTCAGGGTAACGTCGTACAGTTCTTTTAATCTTGCTTCGACTGCCGTAGGCCATCTGCGGGTGACGACGACTTTGGGTTTGTTCATGCGATTAACTTAACAACGAGTTCAACAGGAATAGGAAGGGTAAGCAAAGAAGCGAACTCCTCATAGCTTAGGTTGATAGGTTTCGAACGATGGGTTTCGGCTGGCGCCTCTCGGCAACCGCTCCATGCGTTGCCCTACCTCCTGCATCCCTGCAGTCGTACCCATCCTACGCAGTTCCATCCGTGGAGTCGTAACTCCTACGATATACCGTCAATGCGTTTTATTTCGCGGTCGAACGGTAATATTCGACTGCCGCCGCGACGCCGCTGCCCGGTTTGATGTCGAAGCCGCAATCCAGCATCGCCATTTCGACGCCGGCAAATGCGCCGAGCATCGAGACGTCGTTCATATCGCCGACGTGGCCGATGCGGAACACCTTGCCAGACAGTTCGGAAAGGCCCGCACCGAGCGACAGATTGTATTTCTTGAATGCGGTGCCGATCACTTCACGGGCGTCCTTGTCTTCCGGCACGACGACTGCGGAAACGGTGTTCGACTCGAAGCCCGGATGCGCGCACAGCTTCATGCCCCAGGCCGCAATCGCGCGGCGGGTGCCTTCGGCCAGACGATGATGGCGCGCATAGACATTGTCCATGCCTTCTTCGAGCAGCAGGTCCAGCGCCTTGCGCAGGCCGTACAGGATCGGCAGCGCCGGCGTGTAAGGGGTATAGCCATCCTTGTTCTGGTTCATCTGGTCGCGCAGATCCAGGAAGCAGCGCGGATATGTGTTGGTTTCGGTTGCCTTCAACGCCTTTTGGCTGAAGCAGAGGAACGCACCGCCGGCCGGCAGCATAAAACCTTTTTGCGAGCCGCTGATCGCGCCGTCGACGCCCCATTCGTCCATCCGGAAATCCAGGCTGGCGATTGAGCTAACGCCGTCCACGAACAGCAGCGCAGGGTGGCCTGCCGTATCCAGCGCCTTGCGGACGCCGGCGATGTCGCTGGTCACGCCGGTCGCGGTTTCGTTATGGGTCGCCAGCACCGCCTTGATTTCGTGATTTTTGTCTTCTTTCAGGCGCGCTTCCAGCTTGTCCAGCGGAATGCCCTTGCCCCAGGTTTCCTGGTGGATTTCGACGTCGAAGCCGAGGCGCTTCGCCATTTCCGCCCACAAATGGCTGAACTGGCCGAAACGGTAGATGATCACTTTGTCGCCCGGATTCAGCGTGTTGGTCAGCGCGATTTCCCAGCCCGCGGTGCCGGTCGCGGGGAAAATGAAACATTGTCCTTTTTCGGTCCGGAAGACTTTTTTCATGTCTTCGAGCAAAGGTTTGAAGATCGTCGGAAATTTAGGTGAGCGATGGTCTTCCATCGGCGCGTGCATCGCGCTCAGGACTTCGTGAGGGACATTGGTAGGGCCAGGAATATAAAGGTGGTTGCGACCAGCCATGGATTTGCCTCGTCAGGGTAGTTAAATGTTGTTAAGAGCGGAGTTGGGCAAAATGCGCCAAAATTCAAAACCGCCAATGATGACATACTGGATTGCAATCATCAATAGTGCTGTAGGCCGGGCACGCCTTTTGTGCCCGATATTTTGAAAGGTTCGATTTGTCCATGGATTCCGGTAATCGCAATTATCCCGAAGGGCCTCCGCCCAAAGTCGGGCAACGATGAAGCGGCTGCCCGACCTACTGCTATTAATACTTGGCGCTGTCGTCCCGGTAAACCAAGCCTTTGTCTTTGGCCTGCTGCCTGATCGCTCCGTACAATTTGGCGTCCAGCGAATCCTTTTTGCCGCCCTCGGCAGCCACTTTACCCCGCAGGTAATCGTTGCGCTGTTCGGCGAGCGTTTTGATTTCGGATTCCAGTTCTTTCCGTTCCTGTTTCGTTTTGTTCACGAATTGTTCCTGGGCGGAAGGCGACAGGGCTTGCAGGCTTTCGGGCAGGGCCTCTTTCGGCAGGCTGGACAGTTTCACCCGGCCGCTGCCGACCGCGTCGACCAGTTCGTTGTCGCCGAGAAAATTGCGTTTACCGCTGGCGGAGGCATTGAAGGCCGCCCGGCGCGCTTGCGATTCGGTGCTGGCTTCCTTGTGCACTTTTTCGGCCGCGGCCAATTTGCCCGCCTGTTTCGCCTTTTCATCTTTGTTGCCGTAGAAGAGGCGGGTTTTGTCCAATTTGCCGGATAACTCCGCCAGCTTTTTGTCGTACGGCGTCGCGATCGCGACTGCGTTGCCGGACTGTTCGACCTGAAAATAACTGCCCTGGCCGAGGCTGGCGACTTGCTGCCATTCGGCGGTCGTGCCGCTGTCCTGTCCGCACTGGATCGCGTTCACGATGATGCCTTTTTGTTTGGCCAGCGCCAAGGTGACCGGGTATTTGACGTCGTTCGGGTAATCCATGTGCGGCGGCGCGTCGCCGACCAGAAAGATCACTTTGTAAGTTTTGGGGTTCTGGCTCCAGGCGATCTTGTTCACCGCATCGTGCAGGGCCTGGTTAACGCTTTCCGGCCCGTCGCCGCCGCCGTCGGCCTGAAAATCCATCAGTTTGGCGTACATTGAATCCAGATCGGCGGAAAGCGGGACGGTTTGGGTCACATAAGCATCGCCGCGGTCGCGGTAGGCCACCAGCCCCATTTTAATGTCCGGCGCGGTTTGCGCGGACGCCATCGTGCTCGCGATCGACCAGATTTTTTCTTTCGCTGAGGCAATCAGGCCGCTCATGCTGCCCGTGGTGTCGAGCACGAACACCACTTCGATCGCGGGTTTTTGATTGGCCGAAATTGGCTGCACGATCGGATCGACCGCCGTCGGCGGGGATTCGAGCCCTTTCATGGTTGTGGCGACGGCTTGCCTGACCGCCGGAAAAAAGGTGACCGTCGCCGCGGTCGCGGTAAAAAGTCCGATTGCCAAAAGTTTAGTTTTCATCGTCGTCTCCTAATTAAAGTGTTTGAAAATTCCCTCTCCCTCCGGGAGAAGGTTAGGGTGAGGGAATACAAATAAATTATTTATCTATCGTTGGCCCTCACCCCCGTCCCTTCTCCCGGAGGGAGAGGGGGGGTGAAAGCTTGCTTCTAATCAGCATTTGAAAGTTTGCGCACGGCGGCTTCAGCGGCCCGATATGCGCGGTTAAAGTCGGATTCGCCATCGGTGGGAAACGCCGCATCGGTGGACGCCGGCGGATTTCCGCCCGACAAGGCCCCGAACAAAGCCTGTATCAAAAAGAAACACCAAAAGGCCATGAACAGGCTGCCGGTCCGGTCGAATGCCCAGAAGGCCGACGCGATGCCGAACAGGCATAAACCGAGGTCGGCCAGGGAAAAAAACAGGCGGCTGTGGAAATACAGCGTGCGAATCAGCCAGACGTAAAGCGCGTGCGCGAGCAAAAACAGGAACAGCGGCGGATAGAACAGCCATACCGCCGCCGACAGGAGGCCGCCAGCGAGCAGGACCGTAGCCCGACCGATGCGTTCAGGGCTGCGACCGAGTAAATAAAAGACGTAGGCGAAAGCCAGGCCGCCGATCACGACACGGATCGCGACCGCTTCGGAAAAGACCCAAGCGAAGGCATAAAAGCCGCCGGCGCCCGCGATACCGGCGAACAGGGCGACTGCGACCCCTTCCCAAAATGTCGGCTTATTCATGACGCGCTCCATTTTTGTTTTTCTTTCAGGAAAGCGACTTCGACGTCTTCGTCCCGGACGGTGACCTGCGGGTTTTCCCAGGGATACGAGGAAACCGCGCCGTTTTCCAGAAAGACCTCGGCTTTCTGTTTCATCGCCGCCAGTTGTGCCTGGTGTTCCGCGAACCGCTTCGTCAAACGGCGCGTTTGCTCGTCCAGGACCGCGATCTTTTCGGCCAACAGTTGCTGCATTTGCAGCGTTTCGAGTTTGCGTTTGACGAAAGCCCGCGCCAGATCGTCCTTGCCGGATTGAAAACAGAATGCGCATTTTTCATCCAGCTCGGCCAGGGTTTCCGCGAGTTGATCGCGCTTGCCTTCGAGTTGCTGCCGTCTGTGTTCCGATAGGCGGACGTGCCGCTCGTCGGTCAGGACGGATTCCTCCATTTCCCGGATGCTTTGCTTCAGCAGCGCCGCGGGTTCTTCGATTTTGTCCAAAACCGCATGCATGTCGGCCTGGAACAGTCTTGACAGTCGTGTAATCAGCGCCATGAGGCACCTCCCGTGTTTGATGTTCGACGGGCACAGTCTAGGCGCGAAGGGCGGCGGCAAACAGGCACGCTTCGGTAAAACGTTCGGCGCGGAATTTACAAAAAATTTACAGTTCGCTTGCCGATAGCGCGCACAGGCTTGTTAAACTGTCCGTATTTTTCGGCAAGGCCGCTGCCATGACCCGCAAACCGCACATACTGATCATCGAAGACGAAACCGCCATCCGCACCGGCCTGATCGACGTGTTCGTCTACCACGGCTACGACGTCGATTTTTCCGCCCACGGCTCCGAAGGTTTGGCGAAGGCGCTCAGCGGCAAATTCGACCTGGTCCTGCTCGACGTGATGCTGCCGGGCCTGAACGGTTTCGAGATTTGCAACCGGATTCGGGAACAGAGCCGCGATCAGGCGATCATCATGCTGACCGCCAAAAGCAACGACGAAGACATTATCGAAGGCTTGTCGCTGGGCGCCGACGATTACGTCGCGAAGCCGTTTTCGGTCGCGCAACTGGTGCTCCGGGTGCAGGCGGTCTTGCGCCGAAGCGGTCAGGGCTTGGCGCAAGAGGCGTTGATAAGGCTCGGCGACGAATTGACGATCGATTGCCGAAACCTGTCCGGCCGGCGCGGGGCGCAAACGCTTTCGTTCACACGGCGCGAAATCGAGATTCTGCAATACCTGCAACGCCATGCCGACCGGCCGGTTGCGCGCGAAGAACTGTTGCAGAAAGTGTGGGGTTACGCGAATCATCTGGCGATCGAAACCCGCACCGTGGACATTCACATCGCCAAACTGCGCCGTAAAATCGAAGCCGATCCCGCCGAACCGCGCTTTCTGATCACCGTGCGCGGCGCCGGCTACCGGCTGATCGGGCCGCCGCGATGAAGCGGAACCGCCTGAAAAGGCTGGACAAAAAAAGGCTCCGCCGCTGGCTGCTGGTTTTTTTCCTGAGCCTTGCGATCCCGACCGCGGTGCTCGTCCAGCAATCCTACAGCCGCTTGAAATGGGAGGCTTTTCACCAGCATCGGCTGATGGCCGAAGAATTGACCCGCCGGATCGACAACCAACTGCTGCGGCTGATCGACGGCGAAGCGGAAAGGTCGTTCACCGACTATGCCTTTTTGAACGTGGCCGGGGCGCCGTCGGCCAATTTTTTACAGCGCTCGCCGCTTTCCCGATACCCGGTGCAGGCGGAAATCCCGGGCTTGATCGGTTATTTCCAGGTGGATGCGGCCGGCCGCTTATCGACGCCTTTGTTGCCCGAGGATATCGACAAAGCGGGGCGCTACGGACTGGCCGAGCGGGAATTGTCCGAACGGGCTGCTCTCCAGAACCGGATTCGGCAGATATTGCGCGAGAACCGGCTGGTCAAAAACCATACGGCGGCTTCCGGAAAAAAAAACCAGGGGTTTCGCGATCGTTTCGCCGCGCGGCAAGACAAGGCAATGCGTGAAAATGAACAAGACGCCGATTTCCTTGAGCGATCCGTTGCCGCGAGCAAGCGCCAACAGCCTGCCGCAGCCGCCCCGCCCCCCATCGGCGCAGGCCAGGCGGTCTTTGACGAGCTTAAAAAAATGGCGCCGGCCAAAAGCAAGCAGGAAAACTCCCTGGGCCGTCTGGAAGACATCAAACTCAAGCAAACCTTTCAGAAAGAAGCCGTGCCGATACGGCCCGAAGAGAGCGTCCGCAAGGCGCTGAAAGCGGCGCCCAAAAAGGCGCGCACCGAGCAGAACGTCCTGCCCGAGCCGGTGCAGAGCGCCGAAGGACCTGCCGTCGCCGCGTCGGAAGCATCCGGTCGCCCAGCAGCGGCTCCGGCCGCGCAAGCAGAGGCAAAAACTTTGCGCATCCGCACCTTCGAAAGCGCCGTCGATCCTTTCGAATTCAGCCAGCTGGATAGCGGCCAGTTCGTGCTGTTCCGCAAAGTCTGGCTGAACGGCCGGCGCTACATCCAGGGCCTGCTGATCGAAAAAGACGCCTTCCTGCAAGGAACGATCAACGCGGCGTTCCAGGAAACCGCGCTGTCGCGGATGAGCGATCTGCTGGCCGTTTTTCAAGGCAACGTGCTTTCCGCTTTTGCCGGCCGCGCGCCGCGCGGTTACCTGTCGAGCGCCGACGAGCTGCAGGGCGAGCTGCTTTACCAAGACCGCTTGCCAGACCCGTTCGGCGACTTGCAGCTCGTGTTCAGCATCACGCAGCTTCCGGTCGGGCCGGGAGGCTGGGTGATCATCTGGTTGAGCGCGGTGCTGAGCGCCGTCTTCTTGGCCGGTTTTTATGGGATGTACCGGCTCGGCGTCGGCCAAATCGATCTGGTTAACCGGCAGCAGGATTTCGTTTCGGCGGTCAGCCACGAATTGAAAACGCCGCTGACTTCGATCCGGATGTACGGCGAAATGCTGCAGGCCGGCTGGGTGGACGACGGCAAGAAAAAGGCCTATTACGACTTCATCCTGGACGAGAGCGAGCGGCTGACCCGCCTGATCAACAACGTGCTGCAACTGGCTAAAATGACCCGCAACGAAAACAAGCCGGCGTTGCAAAGCCTGACGGTGGCCGAATTGATCGACGGCATTCACTCGAAAATCTCGACCCAAATCGAACGGAGCGGCTTTCGTTTGACGCTGTCGGTCGATCAGGACGCGGCAGAGGCCAAAGTGAAGGTGAATCCCGATTGGTTCGTCCAAATCATGATCAACCTGGTCGACAATGCGATCAAATTTTCCGCGAAGGCGGACATTAAAGCAGTCGATTTATCTTGTCAGCGCTTGAGCGGCGGGCGCATCCGTTTCACCGTGCGCGATTACGGCCCCGGCATTGCCAAAGACCAACTGAAAAAAATATTCCGGCTCTTCTACCGCGCCGAAAACGAACTGACCCGCGAAACGGTCGGAACCGGGATCGGGCTTGCGTTGGCGCATCAAATGGCAGTCGCCATGAACGGGCGAATCGACGTCACCCATCGCGATCCGGGGGCGGAATTTAGGATCGATTTTCCGGTTGATAAAACTTCCGAGAACGGCAGAGAGATACGCCGATGCCGCCGTTAAGGGCTTCGTCAAACACACCTCCCCCTTTGAAAAAGGGGGATCGAGGGGGGATTTATTTAATAAATCTCCCCCGGCCCCTCGGCAATATAGCTCCTGCATTGCCTACCTCCTGCCTCCCTGCAGTCGTCGGCAATTGCTCCTGCATTGCCCTCGATCGCGTGTTCCCGACGCGATCTACCTCCCCCATCCGTGGGGTCGTCGATCGCGTGTTCCCGACGCGATCTACCTCGCCCTTCCTTGGGCTCGTACCTCCTGCATGAACGCCAGGGATGGCGTGAATGCAGAGATTGCAGGAGCAAATCTCTGCCCGTGCAGTCATCTTTTTCAAAGAGGGGAATGAACAATCCATTTTTCATAACAATCAACTTCGGAACGTTATTTCCTACCAGATCTAAGTCGTGAGTACGTACAAGTCGAGTTAAAAAATGCATGCCGATCTTTCCCTGCGGAAACGGAAAAAACAAATCCGGCAGTCGTTGACTTTGAGTCCGCACGAAGTAAAATGGTGGATTTATTTATTTGCGGCCGAAGCCAACCGGATGCGATTGATCATTCGGCCGGATCATTTTATTAGAAGCACATACAGGCAGGTAGTCAATAATGAGTCACACTTTATATACGGCGTCGGTGCAACGCATCCAACGTTGTGAATTGGCAGTTCCCGGTTCCAATCCCGGCATGTTCGAAAAAGCCTTGAAAAGCGGTGTGGACTATATTTTTCTCGACCTCGAAGATGCGGTTGCGCCGGACGACAAGCTGCAGGCACGCAAGAATGTGATCGAGGCGATCAACGACCTGGATTGGAAAGGCCATGGCATCACCTTGTCCGTGCGGATCAACGGGCTGGATACGCAGTATATGGTGCGCGATGTGGTCGATCTGGTCGAGCAGGCCGGTGCCAAAATCGATACAATCCTGATTCCGAAAGTCGGTGTTTACGGCGATGTCTACATGGTCGAGGCGATGCTGAACCAGCTGGAAATGCAGCAGGGCCTGAAAAACAAGATCGGTATTGAAGCATTGATCGAAACCGCGCTCGGCATGGCCAATGTCGAAGACATTGCCAGACAGGGTGCTTTGGGCCGTCTTGAAGCGCTGCATTTCGGCGTCGCCGATTATGCGGCCAGCAATCGGGCGCGCACCGTCAACATCGGCGGGCTGAATCCCGACTATCCGGGCGACCAGTGGCATGCGGCGATCAGCCGGATGACCGTGGCCTGCCGCGCTTACGGCCTGCGTCCGATCGACGGGCCGTTCGGCGACCTGAAAGATCCGGAAGGCTACAAGCAGGCCGCACGGCGTGCAGCCGCACTCGGCTGCGAAGGCAAATGGGCGATCCATCCGTCGCAAATCGAACTGGCCAATGACGTTTTCACCCCGCCAGCGGCCGAAGTCGAAAAGGCCAAACGCATTCTGGCGGCCCTGCAGGAAGCGGCGGCGCAAGGCAAAGGCGCGGCTTCGCTGGATGGGCGTTTGATCGATGCGGCTTCCGAAAGAATGGCGAACAATGTCGTAAGAGCGGCCGAAGCGATCGCCGCGAAAACCAAATAAATTACTGAAAGCAAGAGGCAAGAGTCGTGGATATTCATGAGTATCAGGCGAAAGACATATTACAGGGCTACGGCGTAAAGATCGCCGAGGGCGGCCTGGCGTACAGCCCGGAAGACGCGGTGCAGCGCGCCCGTGAAATCGGCGGGCATCTGTGGGTGGTCAAGGCCCAGATCCATTCCGGCGCGCGCGGCAAGGCCGGCGGCATCAAGATCTGCAAAACCCATGATGAAGTTGCGGCCGCGGCGGAAGAACTGCTGGGTAAAAGACTGCGCACTCACCAGACCGGGCCGGCCGGCAAAGTATGCAATCGCCTTTATATCGAAGCAGGCACCGAGATTGCAAAAGAACTGTATTTCTGCCTGCTCGTCGACCGCAGTGCCGAACGGATCGTGATGATCGGATCGGCCGAAGGCGGGATGGAAATCGAGGAATTGGCGAAAACCCGTCCGGAAGCGATCACCAAGATTTATATCGAACCGGCGGTCGGCCTTCTGGATTATCAGGCGCGCGAGATGGCCTTCGCTCTCGGCCTGGATGCCGAAATCATGAGCCATGCGGTCAAGACGATCCGGGGGTGCTACAAAGCCTTGCGGGCTCTCGACTGCAGCATGCTCGAAATCAACCCGCTGGTCGTTACCCGCAGCAACGAGCTGATCGCGCTGGACGCGAAGATGGGATTCGACGATAACGCCTTATTCCGTCAGCCGAAAATTTCCGAACTGCGCGATAAGACTCAGGAAGATCCGCGCGAAATGGCCGCCGCGGACCGCGGTCTCAGCTATGTCGGCCTCGACGGCGATATCGGCTGCATGATCAACGGCGCCGGCCTGGCGATGGCGACGATGGACATGATCAAACTGGCCGGTGGCGAACCCGCAAACTTTCTCGACGTGGGCGGTGGCGCCTCGGCCGAGCGTACCGAAAAAGCGTTTCGTCTGGTGCTGGCCGACAAGAACGTGAAGGCGATGCTGGTCAATATCTTCGCCGGTATCAATCGCTGCGACTGGATCGCCGAAGGCGTCGTCCATGCGGTCAAGAAAATCGACATGCAGGTGCCGCTGATCGTGCGGTTGTCCGGCACCAATGTCGAAGAGGGGCAGCGCATTATTCGAGAGAGCGGCCTGCCGATCATTACCGCCGATACTTTGGCCGAAGCGGCAGAAAAGGCGGTGCAGGCGCGTAATCAGGCGGTCGCGAAAGCCGCGGTCGCGACAGAAGGTTGTTAAGGAATCAAGATGGCAATTTTTATCGACGAAAACACACGGATTATCGTTCAAGGCTTCACCGGCAAGATCGGTTCGTTTCATGCCGAGGACATGATCAAATACGGCTCCAATGTTGTCGGCGGCGTCACCCCGGGCAAGGGCGGTCAAACCCATCTGGGCCGGCCGGTGTTCAATACGGTCAAAGAAGCCGTGCTGAAAGCCGGCGCGGAAGCCAGCATCGTGTTCGTGCCGCCCGCGTTTGCGGCCGATTCGATCATGGAAGCGGCCGACGCGGGGATCAAATATTGCGTCTCGATTACCGACGGCATACCGACCCAGGACATGATGAAGGTCAAAAACTTTCTGCGCCGTTTTCCGAAAGAAAAGCGCATGGTTTTGACCGGTCCCAACTGCGCCGGCACGATCAGTCCCGGCCGCTCGATGCTCGGCATCATGCCGGGCCATATCTATATGCAGGGCAATGTCGGCATCGTGGGCCGTTCGGGCACCTTGGGCTACGAAGCGGCCGACCAGATGAAGCGCCTCGGTATCGGTGTCTCGACTTCGGTCGGCATCGGCGGCGATCCGATCAACGGTTCTTCCCACCGTGACATCCTCGAAAAGTTCGAGCAGGACCCCGAAACCAAAGTCGTACTGATGATCGGCGAGATCGGCGGTCCTCAGGAAGTGGAAGCGGGACTGTTTGCGAAGGAGCACATGACCAAGCCGGTCGTCGCTTATATTGCGGGTCTTACCGCTCCCGAAGGACGCCGGATGGGGCATGCCGGCGCGATCATTTCCTCGGCCGGCGAAGGCGCGGCCGAAAAAGTCGCGATCCTGAAGGAGCTCGGCGTCACGATCTGCCCGACCCCGGCGGCGATGGGCGCGACCGTGGCCGAAGTATTGGCGAAGCTATAGGTTCACGGTCTATGGCAATCGGGCGGGCTGTTGCTGGGTCGGCCTAAACTTTGAGGATGAGAGCTTTTTTTCGGTTGGATATCTTTTGATCAGGCAAGCGGAGGGAATAGGCTTAATCCTTAAAGATTCTAGTAAAGCCGTTAGGTATTTGATATTTTATTGCCTGCTATAACCCTGTAAAGGGGTAGCGCTGATAACATAACAATACGAATATAACCTCTAGGACAGTCTATATGAAAACCATGAATATCTTTGCAGCAGGTATCGTCAGCTTGGCCTTATTGGCAGGCTGCCAAAAGTCTGAAGAAAAAGCTAAGGAAAGCGCCGCTCCGGCGGCTGCTCCGAGCGCTCCTGCTCCAGCTCCGGAAGCAGCTCCCGCTCCGACAGCGGAGCCCGCCCCAGCCCCAGCCCCAGCTCCGGAAGCGGCTCCTGCTCCTGCTCCGCAAGCAGCGCCAGAGCCGGCTAAATAATAACGATCACCTCTGATTTCGGAGAAGTGCCGGGCCAAATTTTCCGTTGGTTCGGCATTTTTTTTGCCTTATTATTTTCCGCTGTCTTCTAATATGACCGGCAATTTTCCAATTACATCTATACAGCGATCCACTTCCTCCAGGCGCAGGTTGCCTTGGAAACGTTTTTTTGCGGGCATTGAGGCTCGGTG
Organism: Candidatus Methylomicrobium oryzae; assembly: GCF_016745425.1. Lineage (GTDB taxonomy): Bacteria > Pseudomonadota > Gammaproteobacteria > Methylococcales > Methylomonadaceae > Methylomicrobium > Methylomicrobium oryzae. The sequence goes on from NZ_JAERVK010000017.1 coordinate 55,179, forward strand.
AAAACATGATTTTTAAGTCCGTATTTCCGTATATTAACTTATTACAGTGCTTATCAGTCGACCAAGTGCCTCTCCCCTTAAATAAACGGTGATCGTTACGAAGAACGAGTGTGGCTTCGCCGAAAATGAATGCCATACGAGTGAATGAAGCGTTGCTTACGAATAGGTATAGGTTTATATTTACGGGGCTGACTGACTTCGTTCAAGGATTCGTACTTAAATGAGAGGGCGTTTCGGCATAATCCTCGATTTAACGAGATAAGAGGACCAAACTGTAGCGAGCGAATCCATTAGCAGCCATTGTCCGGGGCTTTTCGTCCGTTATAAATGAATCCTGATGGGGATTTTTGTAAATTGGGCGGAACGGGGCCCGACAACCGGCAAATTCCGTCGGAATGAGGTTTTACCCTGACAAAAATGATTAGAATAAAATTAGGAGGAACATATGTTTAAATTTCGTGCGCTGGCGACGGCGTTGGCATTGGCGAGTTCTGTTTCAGCGGCATGGGCGCTCGAAGCATTGCCGACCGAAGCTCCCGCGCCTGCCGACAACCCGACTACGGAAGCCAAGGTCGAGCTGGGCAAGATGCTCTATCATGATCCGCGTTTGTCATCGACCGGCACTGTGGCTTGCGCCTCTTGCCATAACACGATGCAAGGCGGCGAAGACAACCGGCCCAATTCGATGGGCGTGAACGGCCAGACCGGCGGACGCAGCGCGCCTACCGTCTGGAATTCCGCCTTCAACAAAGTGCAATTCTGGGATGGACGGGCGGAAAGTCTGGAAGCGCAGGCGGCAGGTCCGGTCACCAATCCGATCGAAATGGGCATGAAGAGCTGGGATGACGTGGTAGCCCGATTGAAAACGATCAACGGTTATGAGGAAGCGTTTGCGGCAGCGTTCCCCGGCGGCGAAATTTCCAAGGACACGGCGACCAAAGCGATTGCCGCTTACGAAAGAACGCTGATCACTCCGAACAGCGCTTATGACAAATATGCCAACGGCGATCAATCGGCCTTGACCGAGCAGCAGTTACGCGGCCTGAACAAAGCGGCCGAACTCGGCTGCACCAGTTGCCACAGCGGACCTGCCTTCAATGGCGGCGGCTCGTTCCAGAAGTTCCCTTTGCATGAAAACGGCTATTTCGAGGCGCAGTATCATTTCATGAAGGACAAGGGCGTCGCCGAAGTATCGAAAAATCCGGCCGACGAACATTTGTTCAAAGTGCCCACCTTGCGCAACGTAGCCTTGACCGCGCCTTATTTCCATAACGGTTCGGTCACAACGCTGGACCAGGCGGTCAAGATCATGGCTAAATTGCAGTTGGACAAGGATCTGCCGAAGCAAGACATCGACGACATCGTGGCTTTCCTGAATGCGCTGACCGGCGAGTTCCCGAAACAAACGATGCCGCGTCTGCCGGGCACTTCCAATAAAACGTTTAATTACGATTAATCGCCTACATTGAAGCCGGGACGGGGTGTTCATGCTCCGCCCCGGCTTTCCCCTGGATCCGCTCCAGATCGTTCTCTCTAAATTGTTTTTTCCTCTCCCTGCAGCTCTCGAATGGAACGCAAGATTAGGCGTAATAACAGAGGTTAAGCCTCGCCGTTTTGGATGATTTTATTTGTTGTTTTGAATCCGGTAGATCGACAGGGCGGTAATGCGGGCGTCGATTTCTTTTGAAATCTTTTGATATTCCGGACTGTTGATCGCTCCGAAACGTTTCCTGAATTCTTCCGCGCTCATTTTTTCCGGCAGATCTCGCGGATCCGGCATGAATTCGCTGTAGCTTCGGATCGTAGACATCGCTTTTTGAATTTTCCGGGCATTTTCAGGTGTCGAGGTCGCGATTTCGCCGAAGCGGGTGCCGGCCTTGTCGGCAGCCAGATCGATGAAGCTGAAACCGCTGCCGCCGTCCGCGTCGCTCAATTCCTTTTGTTCGCCCATGACTTTTGCAAGCTTGCCGTTGACCGAGGCTGTCAATGCAGCTGCGCCGATGAAATGCTGGGCCAGATCGATACGCTTGTACATAAACGCGGAGTATTGAGGTTTTTCGGCTGTTTTGAGGTCGGTAGCGTCGAGCAGCTTGGGAATCTGGTGCTTGTTCACATAATCGTTTACGGCAAAAATCACCAGACGGTTTTCCTCGATCGCACTTTCCGGCGTTGAACGATTGAAAGCCAGTTGGAACATCGGCTGCAGCAGTTCGGCAAGCGACAGCCGCCATTCGGGGTCGTGATTTGCGACGATTTCGGCCAATTTTGTTTTATAGAGGGCCTGTTCCGGGTTAGCGCTGCTGTCAGCGAGAAAGTTTCTCGCCTGCCGCAGTGTCTCAGCGCTTGAAAAATAAGTGATCGAAACCTTCTCATCGTTGATCTCGACAGCTTCGATCGGGTGAGTCGCTAACAAATAATATTCGCGCAGCGAACTGTTCTGGATGACCCGTTCGATCACCCAGGCGGCGAATCTGGCGGGAAGCAGCAGCTTGCCGACCTTGAATTTGGTGATACCGGGCAATTCGCCGATCGAATCGTTGCCAAGCCGGAAGCTGACATTCAGGAATTTGCCGAGGGGATTGTCCGGCAGGGTGGCGGTCACGTTGAAGCGCAGCTTGTGGTCTTTCAGTTGAATATGGACCGCACTTTTCCAGTACCGATTCAGCAGGTAATTGGCGGCCAGATTCAGATCGCTTTCGGTTAATTCGATGGTATCGAGCTCGTCCGGTTTGACTTGCGCACCTTCGTGCAGAATCTTTTTCGCGCGCGCAATGTCGTTATGGGTCAGCTCCCAGCCGAGTCCGATCACGTCGGGTTTATTGCCGACGCCGAACAGCACGATCGCCACGCACAACGCCAGGACCGTGAAGAGGCTATAAACGGCCAGGCGCAGTATGAGCTTCATGAGGCTTCAGGAAAAATCCAGTTTGAAACCGCTCTGTTTCAGAAAATCGGCTTCCTGCATCAGATCGGCATGCGTTAATGGGGATTCGTTCAGCCAGTTTTTCGGAAAGGTCAGCCGGATTTTGGTCTTTTCGATCGCAATCTCGAATTCCGGCAGGTCTGCATCGAAGCGGTTGCGGCGCAGCAGGACCGCAAGCCGCAAAATGATGCTCAGGTAAGGCGCCAGATCTTTCCAAGGGGCCGGCAGGGCGGCGAATAAGGAGCGGACGAACTTGCGCCGGTGCGTTCTGACCAGGATGGCCAACAGAATTTGATCCTGCCTTGAGAATCCGGCCAGATCGCCGTTCTCGATGATGTAGGCGCTGTGTTTGTGATAGCCGCTGTGTGCGATGTCGCGGCCGATTTCGTGCAAATCGGCGGCCCAGTTCAGGAATTGGGTAATCGTATCGTTGTCGATCGGATTCTTTTCATTGCTCAATTGCGGCAGCATATAAGCGATCGTTTGCTTGATACGCGCCGCGTGGGGCTTGTCGGTGTGGAAGCGTTCGGCCCAATTTTCCACGGTGGCGGAACGAATATCCTGATCGAATATTCGTCCCATCAGGTCCTGGATCAGTCCTTCCCGCAAGGCGCCCTCGGAGACAACCATTTGATTGATTCCGAGGATTTTGAAAGTCGCATACACGATGGCGACGCCGCCCGGAAAAACCGGCAGGCGGTTAGGGTTCAGGTCGGGCAGCTTCAAGTCGTTGATGTGGCCGCAGTGTCCGATATGCGCGACCAATTGCTCCAACCCTTCCAGGGTAATGCCGTCATGGCTCCAGTTTTTCAGTTTCAGCACTTTGTCGATCGCACGCAATGTTCCCGAGGCGCCGATCGCCTTGTCCCATTTGTTCCGGCGGAATGTCTGCTGAAACGGTTCCAGTTGCTGCTCGGCGAACAACACCGCTTGGCCAAAGGCGCTTTTGGAGAGTTTTCCGTTTTTGAAGAATTGATCGCTGAGCGTTACGCAGCCCATGTGCAAGCTTTCTTTTTCGCAGGGAGAATCGCCTGTTCCAAGGATATACTCGGTGCTGCCGCCGCCGATATCCATCACCAGTCGGGTGTCGCCGTCGCTTCCCAGGCTGTAGGAAACCCCCAAATAGATCAGGCGGGCTTCTTCGATTCCGGAAATGATGTCGATCGGGTGGTTGAGCGCCTTTTCCGCTTTGCTCAGGAACTCCTGTGCATTATTCGCAATCCGCAACGTATTCGTGCCGACCGCGCGCACGCTGCCGGGCGGAAAATGACGTACCCGTTGGCCGAACCGTTCGAGGCAGGCGAGCGCTCGGGCTTGGGTTTCGGCATCGATCTCATCGTTTTTGTCCAAACCGGAGGCCAATCTGACCATTTCGCGTATCCGGTCCTGAATTTGCAGTTTGCCGTCTTTGAGAGTGCAGACGATCATATGAAAGCTGTTGGAGCCGAGATCGACGGCGGCAACGACTTCGGGTAATTTTTTTGGCACGGTTGATCCGGTTAAGGCAACAGAATGGTTTTAATTCTGATAAAATTGGACGGTTTTTTGCTTGTGGTTTTGTTCGGTTGAAATTGTTCCACCGCTTAATTTAACTGATTTGAAGGATTTCGTTAAGTAAATAGTTTCTTATGAATGCATTATCTCTACGCAATCTTCGGAAAACCTACAGCAACGGGTTCGAGGCCCTGAAAGGCATTGATCTGGACGTCGAAGCGGGCGATTTTTTTGCGCTGCTGGGGCCGAACGGCGCAGGCAAGTCCACCGCAATCGGGATCATCTGTTCGCTGGTTAATGCAAGCAGCGGAACGGTGACGGTCTTCGGGCACGATTTGCGGAGGGAGAGGGACAAGGCGAAAAACTGCATCGGCGTGGTGCCTCAGGAAATCAATTTCAACCAGTTCGAAACGGTCAGCAGCATTCTGCTCAATCAGGCCGGTTATTACGGGGTGCCGCGCAAACTGGCGCTGCAGCGATCGGAAAAATGCCTGACGCAGATGGAGCTTTGGGACATGCGCAATACCGTATCGCGGCGTCTCTCCGGCGGCATGAAGCGTCGGGTGATGATCGCGCGGGCGATGATGCATGAGCCGAAACTGCTGATTCTGGACGAGCCGACAGCCGGCGTCGATATCGAGATTCGCCGTTCGATGTGGAAACTGATGCGTGAGGTCAACGGGCAGGGCACGACGATCATATTGACCACCCACTATCTGGAGGAGGCAGAAAGCCTGTGCCGGAACATTGCAATCATCGATCAGGGCCGAATTGTCGAACATTCCGACATGAAGAGTCTTTTAGCGCGCCTGAACATCGATCATTTTCTGCTCGACCTGGCCGATCCGGTCGCAGCGGCGCCCGTAATCGAGGGGGTGCATATCGAGCGGGCTTCCGATCGGGTTCTGGATGTCAGCGTGCCGAAAACGTTCGGGCTTAACCAGTTGTTCAGCCGGTTGAGCGAGCAGGGGATCAAGGTGATCAGTCTGAGGAACAAATCCAACCGTCTGGAGCAGCTGTTTCTGGACCTGATCGACGCGAAAGCGTCGGGAGCAGCCCGATGAATTCCGGCATTGCTTTTCGTACGATTGCCGTTAAGGAAATCCACCGGTTTTTCCGGATCTGGCCGCAGACGCTGCTGCCGCCGGCAATCACCACCGCCCTGTATTTCCTGATTTTCGGCAAATTGATCGGCGGCAGGATCGGCTCGGTGGGCGGGGCGAGCTATATCGACTACATCGTGCCGGGCATTATCCTGATGTCGGTAATCAGCCATTCGTACTCGAACGTGGTATCGTCCTTTTATTCGACCAAATTTCAACGCCATATCGAAGAACTCCTGGTTGCGCCGGTACCGAACTGGGTGATTCTGGGCGGCTATGTGACCGGGGGGATCGTGCGCGGATTGGCGGTCGGCGGCGTGGTCGCGCTGATTTCGCTGATATTTGCGCCAGTCAGTGTCCATCATGCGGGGATCTGTCTCTCGATCGTGCTATTGACCGCGACACTGTTTTCGCTGGCCGGATTTATCAATGCGGTGTTTGCGGAAAGCTTCGACGATATCTCGATCATCCCGAATTTCATCCTGACGCCGCTCAGTTATCTCGGGGGCGTGTTTTTTTCGGTCGACATGCTGTCCGGCCACTGGCAAACGATCGCGATGGGGAATCCGATTCTTTACATGGTCAATGCCTTCCGTTACGGAATGATCGGAGCAACCGATATCGATGTCGCCCTGGCATTCGGAATTACCGGAGGGTTTGTCATCCTGCTGACTTTATTCAGCCTTTATCTGCTGCACAAAGGGGTGGGCATCAAAAATTGACGGCCGGGCCGTTGGATGAAATCGCGGAGATGAGCAGTTCACTGTTTCACGCGCAGCTGCGGTTAATTTAGGGATTTGCTCATCTTTAATTTGTTTAGAGGCAGGGTTTTAGGGATAATGCAGTCCAAATGACTACAGTTTTTGATATGGGTAAGGCTTTATGGCGGAACTGATGAGCAGCGGTGTCGAATTGATGATTGTCGGCATGGGTATCGTCTTTTTATTTTTAGCATTATTGGTCGTAGCGATCAATACGATGTCTTCGCTGATCCAGCGTTTTTTTCCCGAGCCGCCTAAAGCCGCCAAAACCGTCAAAATCGAAACGGATCAAGCGACCGTCGCGGCAATTACGGCAGCCGTGCACCAATACCGAAGCAAAAACAGGTGAAACGAAGCCCATTTGCTCAATCATTTGCTGATGGCCCGTTGAGGCCATGAAACCAACTTTTTAAGGATTTTGGAGAAAATTTAAGAATGGCGAAAGAGAAGATCAAGCCTTTGGCGATCACAGAAGTCGCGTTGCGTGATGCGCACCAGTCGATTTTTGCGACCCGGATGCGTATCGAAGACATGCTGCCGATTTGCGAAAAACTTGATCAGGTAGGCTATTGGTCGATCGAGTCCTGGGGCGGGGCGACTTTCGACGCCTGCATCCGGTACCTCGGTGAAGACCCGTGGGAAAGATTGCGTTTATTGAAGGCCGCGATGCCGAAAACCCGCCAGCAAATGCTGCTGCGCGGGCAGAACTTGCTCGGTTACCGGCACTTCGCCGATGACGTGGTCGACAAATTCATCGAACGCAGCGCAGTCAACGGGATCGATGTATTCCGGATTTTCGACGCGATGAACGACATGCGCAATATCGAACACGCGGTCAAGGCGGTACTTAGAACCGATGCCCACGCCCAGGGTACCATCTCTTACACGACCAGTCCCGTGCATACCCCGGATTCATGGGTCGATCTCGGCAAGCAGATCGAAGATATGGGCGCCCACTCGATTTGCATCAAGGATATGGCCGGGCTCTTGAAGCCTTATGAAGCGTTCGAACTGGTTTCGCGCCTGAAAAAGAGCACCTCGCTGCCGATCCATCTGCATTGCCATGCAACGACCGGATTGAGCATTCCGAGCTTGGTCAAGGCAGCCGAAGCGGGCGTCGATATGGTCGATACGGCTATTTCGCCGCTCAGCATGACCTACAGCCACAGCCCGACCGAAACGATCGTGGCAAGTCTCGAAGGAACCGATCGGGAAACCGGTCTGGACTTGGCCAAGCTCGAAGAAATCGCCGAGTACTTCCGGGGGATCCGCAAAAAATACGCGCAGTTTGAAGGCAGTTTGAAAGGTGTCGATAGCCGTATTCTGATCGCGCAGGTGCCCGGCGGCATGCTGACCAACATGGAAAACCAGTTGAAAGAACAGGGGGCTGCCGATAAATTCGATGAAGTGATGCACGAAATTCCGCGTGTGCGCGAAGATTTGGGCTTCATTCCGCTGGTCACCCCGACTTCGCAGATTGTCGGTACGCAGGCGGTGCTCAACGTCATCAGCGGCGAACGCTATAAAACGATTACTAAGGAAACGGCCGGCCTTCTGAAAGGCGAATACGGAGAGACTCCGGCGCCGGTTAACAAACAACTGCAGGAACGTGTGCTCGAAGGCGGGGCGCCGATTACCTGCCGGCCGGCCGATCTGATTGCCCCGGAAATGGACAAGTTGGTCGCCGAATTAAAGGAAAAGGCCAGGAAAGAAGGCATTAAGCTGGCACAAAATGTCGAAGAGGACGTTTTGATCAATGCGATGTTCAACCAGGTCGGTTGGAAGTTTCTGGTTAACCGCGGCAATCCTTCCGCATTTGAAGCTCCACCGGCCGGTGAAACGGCTGGAGCGCCCGTAAAAGCGCAGGGACAGGCTACGCAGGCGGTCGAGTCTTATGTGGTCAATGTCGATGGCCGAAACTTCAATGTGGTCGTGGGGCCGGGCGGGGCAGGCCTGACGATCGAGCCTGCCGCCCAGCCGATCGTGGTCCCGCAGCCGGGCACCGGCGGTGCGGTCATCGAAGCGCCGATGGCCGGCAATATTTTGAAGATTCTGGTCGAGCCAGGCAGTGTGGTAGCGGCCGGCGAGGTGGTTGTGATCATGGAAGCGATGAAGATGGAGACCGAAGTGCGCTCCAAATTCGCAGGCGTCGTCAGCGCCGTCCACGTCAAGGAAGGCGGAGGCGTAGCAGGCGGCGATGCCCTGATTACTTTATAAGGCTATTGGCTATACCGCACAAGGGGAGTATTTTGCCGCGGGCAAAAGGACAGTTGCAGTAACATCATCTCATTTCACGATCATCCATGGAAAACGTAATTTCACTTTGGCAGAGCACCGGCCTTTACAATATGAGCAGCGGCCAGGCTTTCATGATGCTGGTCGGCTTCGTGCTATTGTATCTGGCGATCAAAAAAGGATTCGAGCCTTTGCTGCTCTTGCCGATCGGCTTCGGCGCGGTGCTTAGCAATATTCCGGTTGCCGGTATCTCGGAGGAGGGCGGGCTGCTTTACTATCTCTACTTCGGCATTAAAGCCGGCATCTTTCCTTTGTTGATTTTCATGGGCGTCGGCGCGATGACCGATTTCGGGCCGATGATCGCGAATCCGAAAACCCTGCTGCTCGGCGCCGCCGCACAGTTGGGCATCTTCGCGTCTTTGCTGGGCGCCTTGGCGCTGAACGTCGTGCCGGGGCTCGAGTTCTCGCTCCGGGATGCGGCTGCGATCGGGATCATCGGCGGCGCCGACGGACCCACCGCAATTTATGTCGCTTCCCGGCTCGCACCCGACTTGCTCGGGGCGATCGCGGTCGCCGCCTATTCCTATATGGCGCTGGTGCCGCTGATTCAGCCGCCGATCATGCGTGCGCTGACGACCGAGGAAGAACGTAAAATCGAGATGCAGCAATTGCGCGCCGTCAGTAAAACCGAAAAAATCGTGTTTCCGCTGATGTTATTGACGCTTTGTATTCTGGTGCTTCCTTCCGCTGCGCCGTTGGTCGGCATGTTTGCGTTGGGCAATTTGATGAATGCATGCGGCGTGGTCGAGCGCTTGAGCCAGACCGCGCAGAATGAGCTGATCAATATTGTCACGATCTTTTTGGGTCTGTCGGTCGGATCGAAGCTCAGCGCGGAAGCTTTCCTGCAATATAAAACGCTCGGCATTCTGGCGCTGGGGGCGGCCGCGTTCGCGATCGGTACAGCCGGCGGCGTGATTATGGCGAAGATCATGAACCGGTTCAGCAGCACCCAGATCAATCCATTGATCGGGGCTGCCGGAGTTTCCGCAGTACCGATGGCCGCCCGCGTTGCGAATAAATTGGGCCTCGAAAGCAATCCCCACAATTTCCTGCTGATGCATGCGATGGGACCGAACGTAGCCGGCGTAATCGGTTCGGCGGTGGCGGCGGGTGTGTTGTTGAGCCTGGTCAAATAACCTCCGTGATAGCTGTTCACAGAGACAATCAAGGCGGTAGCCGGCTGGGCTACCCCTGCTAAGTTATTGAAATAAGAGAATTATCTCATAGTCTTGTGATGGTCGCCTCTAAGGCGGCCGGTAAACCACGGCCCGAATACTGTTGCCCGAAGGCAGATGGCTGCCTCAGCTTTGTCTGTTTCTCTGCGCCCGTTCCGTTTCAGGGGTACTTCCAGTCTTTCCTTACTGCCTGATAGTCCGCGTTTGTCCGGTCCGAGAGGCGCCGGTTCCTATTCCGTCAGGCACTGCCCCTAAGGCTTGTTTTTTGCTAACCATTACCCGGGCGGGGCGTTTGCGCCTATCTGTTCGCGTAAGCTGGTTTGCGGCAGACAGTACTTGAGTAAAAATCGGGGGCGATAAAAAAAGCCGCTCCGGTTTTCCCAGTTGTGGGGAATGGCCGGAGCGGCCTTGGGGGTGCGCAATACCGGACGGATCGAAGTGTCCGTCCGGAGTCGCGAAGAACGCCGGGTTCTAGCGGATAACCTTCAGTTCGACGCGGCGGTTGTTCGCGCGGCCTTCTTCGGTATCGTTGGTATCGATAGGGTGAGTCAGGCCGTAACCGACCGGCGTTAATGCTGCGTTGCTGCCGACATGCTTGCTCAGGTAATTGGCCACTGCTGTCGCACGCCGTTCGGAAAGTTTTTGGTTGTACTCGGCCGAGGCGGTATTGCTGGTATGGCCTTGTACTTCGATCGTCACGCCCGGATTATTGTTGATGACCTGAGCCGCCCTGTCCAGTTCTTCGTGGTACTCAGGCTTGATATTGCTTTTGTCATTGTCGAATTTGACGTCGACAATCCAGCAGCCGAATTGATTGACATGAGCACCTTTCAGCGTATCGGGGCAGCGGTCGTTGCAATCGTTGACGCCGTCGCCGTCGCTGTCGAGCGATTCACAGCCGGGAGCGGCCGCGGGAGCCGCCGGCTTCAGGAAAACATTCTTGACGAATTCCGCCATGCCGTCCGGCGTTGCGATGTTTTCCGCATCGGCGCGGAAACCGCAGCCGGCGATATCGGACAAGCTGTTCAGCAATAATTTGCCGTTCTCTTCGTGTTTGTTGCCGACCCAGACCGAGTAAACGCAAAGCCGGTCGCCGTATTGCTGCTTCAGGGCCTGCACGGCGGGAACCGGGCTGGCCTGGAGCTCGTATCCATCGCTGAGGATCAGCAAGGCGATACGGCCCGAGGTTCCGGAAAGGTCGGAAGCTGCGGCCTCGACCGCTGCGTGCATTGGAGATCCGCCGCTTGCGCAGGCCAGGGCATCGATCCCCGTGTTGAAGGCGGATTTGGAATAAGCGGTCAGCGGCAGATTATAAAGTGTGCTTTCCCATCCGCTGCAAGGGCCGAAACCGAAGCTGCGGATGCCGGAGGTCAATTTCAGGTCGGGAATGGTCTGGTTTACTCGGGAAAGAATGGCTTTTTCAACCGAAAGTTTTGCGGGTGCATGGCCGGACGAGAAACCGGAGCCGAGATACTCTTCGCTCATCGAAGAGGAAGAATCGTTAATTACATAAAAGTTATCGGTTTTTTGTTGATACTGCCCGGAGGTCAGCAATTCGTTCAGATCCCTGGCCGAAAAAGGCTCGGTCGTGCTTATGGGAGTCGATGCGCAACCGGAAAGGAATAAGGCCCCCAGCGACGCGGCGGCAATGAGTGATTTATTCATTGAAAATCTCCTTGTTACAAAACGATGAGATAAAGTTATTGCACAGTATCAGCAACAGTCCCGGATTCTAACATTGTCGATATGTTTTGAGTAGTTTATTTTGAGGCGGGTTGAACTTTTAAGATATTTTTCATACAGATTCGCCCTCTGCAGCAAAACGGATAATTCATCGGGTTCGGGAGCCGAAAAAAGAAGGTTTTCCGGGAATTGTAGCCAATGCCCGATAAAGGCTAAAATAACAGGTTAAATACCTTCATTTCACCATGGAATTCAATGACAATTACTACACGTTTTGCCCCGAGTCCCACCGGATACCTCCATATCGGCGGTGCCCGTACCGCGCTTTTTTCCTGGCTTTATGCCCGTAAACACGGCGGCGACTTTATCTTGCGCATCGAAGATACGGACCTCGAACGATCAACGCAGGAGTCGGTCAACGCGATTCTCGAAGGCATGACCTGGCTTGGTCTTGAATACGATAAAGGACCGTTCTATCAAACGCATCATTTCGATCGTTACAAGGAGATTATTCAGCAACTACTGGCTCAGGGTGATGCTTATTATTGTTGCTGCAGCAAGGAAGAGCTGGAAGCGGTGCGTAACGAGCAGATGGCCAATAAAGAAAAACCCCGTTACAACGGCAAATGCCGGGATAAAGGCTATAAAGGCGACGACGGACGCGATTACGTGGTCCGTTTTAAAAATCCGCTCGACGGCGTCGTTACGATCAACGATGTGGTCAAAGGCGAGATTGTGGTTGCCAATAAGGAATTGGATGATCTGGTGATTGCGCGGACGGACGGTTCGCCCACTTACAATCTGACTGTCGTGGTCGACGACATGGATATGAAAGTTACACACGTGATCCGCGGCGACGACCATATCAACAATACCCCCCGGCAGATGAACATTCTGGAAGCGTTGGGAGCTCCTTTGCCGTTATATGCGCATTTGCCGATGATTCTCGGTCCGGACGGCGCGCGGCTGTCCAAGCGGCATGGTGCGGTTAGCGTGATGCAATTCCGCGACGACGGTTATTTGCCGGAAGCCCTGCTGAACTATCTGGTGCGCCTCGGCTGGTCGCACGGCGATCAGGAGGTTTTTTCGGTCGACGAGATGGTCGAATATTTTGAACTGGAGAACGTGAATGTTTCCGCTTCGACGTTCAATACTAAAAAGCTGCTGTGGCTGAACCATCACTACATCATGAACAGTGACCCGGCGCATATCGCACGCCATTTGAGCTGGCATATCGGTCAACTGGGCATCGATCCTTCGGAGGGACCGGCCTTGGTCGAAGTAGTAAAAGCACAAAGGGAGCGCAGCCAGACTTTGGTTGAGATGGCGCGGGCGAGTGCTTTTTTCTACCGCGATTTTGAGGGGTACGATGAAAAAGCGGTTAAAAAGAACTTCAGCGCCGAAGCCGGGGAGGTCTTGGCCGCATTGTATGACCGGTTTGCCGAAACCGACGACTGGCAGAAAGAGGCGCTGCATCAGGTAATCGTCGATCTGGCTGAAGCGAAAGCATTGGGCATGGGCAAGGTGGCGCAGCCGCTGCGCGTGGCGGTGACCGGTACGGCAGTATCGCCGGCGATCGACGTGACCCTGGCGCTGCTCGGCAAGGGTAAGACCTTGTCCAGAATACGAAAAGCGATCGAGATGATAAAAAGTTTAAATTAAAGTTGGACAGAAGCAGTAATTACTGTATAATGGCCTTTCTTAACTGATGGGGCCATAGCTCAGCTGGGAGAGCGCTTGCATGGCATGCAAGAGGTCAGCGGTTCGATCCCGCTTGGCTCCACCAAATCAGTCGGATTGAAGCTTAATTTGTTGTCCCCATCGTCTAGCGGCCTAGGACACTGCCCTTTCACGGCGGTAACAGGGGTTCGAACCCCCTTGGGGACGCCATTAAACACTAGATCGCCTATTGTTTAATGTTAGACACTGATTAGGTGGATATCAGGCCGGCATTTTAGCTTGTTTGATAGCATGATGCCAGACAGATCCAATTCTGTCCCCATCGTCTAGCGGCCTAGGACACTGCCCTTTCACGGCGGTAACAGGGGTTCGAACCCCCTTGGGGACGCCATCTTTGAAGGGCTATCCGAATGAGGATAGCCCTTTTTTATTGCCTGCGATTTAGTGATGTTGACATTTCGTCGCAATCCTACAAAACCTAGTCCATTTTGAGTGAAGACGTTCTGCAGAACGGGATTGAGTGATGAGTACTGAAAACTGCTTTGAGCCCTTCTGCTATAACATGAACGCGTTGATGGGGCTTCCATAGATGCTGAACCGGCAGCAGCTTACCATGACGTTGATTGCCGGTCGGATATTCCGGCAATAGCCTATCTGCTGATCCTATTTTTTAATCGACTATGAAAATCGGCATTCAAACCTGGGGTTCCAACGGTGACGTCCGGCCCATGCTGGCGCTGGCCGATGGCCTGCGGAAAGCCGGCCATCAGGTCACGTTGGCGGTCAGCAGTATCGACAATCAAAGTTACCGATCGATCTGCGAGCAGATGCGGATTGGCTACCGGCAAATACCCGAGCGTTTCGCTTTCGATATGGAAGATTTTGCCGAGCGCTCGTTTCGGATGAATCCTTTGCAGTGGCTGAAGGCATTGCTGGATGAAGCCTTCTTTCCGGTCGAACCGTTAATCTATCAAGCCGCGCAGTCATTAGTGGCAGAAAACGATTGCGTGATCGGTCATCACTTTCTTTACCCGTTAAAACTGGCGGCGACGCTGCAAGATAAGCCATTTTTCAGCGTAACGCTCTGTCATGCGGCCGTTCCTGCTTCCGCTTTGCCGCCGTTCGGATTTCCGGATTTAGGCAAGCACCTCAATCCGATCAGTTGGAAACTGTTGGATGCGATTTTCAACTGGGCTTTGAAGCAACCTTTGACCCGGCTATGGCGAGAGGCCGGTCTGATGCCGCCCGCCCATATGCTCAGCGAACTCCTGACTTCGCAGCAGTTGAACCTGGTGGCGGTCGATCCGGTGTTTTGCCAGGGCAGAGAGGATTGGCCCGCATTTCATCAAGCTTGCGGATTTCTCAACTTGACCGAAGATACCCGGCGCTGGCAGTGGCCTGAATCGTTGCTGGCTTTTCTGGAAACAGGGCCGGCACCGGCGTACATGACCTTCGGCAGTCTGCAGCAGGCGGTCCCGGAATGGAGTATGGAGCTATTTTTACAGGCGGCGGAAAAATCCGGCTGCCGAGCTATCGTCCAGAGCAGTTCCCCGCGTTATCCGGCGGGCAGCCAACAAGGCAATGTCTATTTTATCGGCAAACATCCCCATCAGCCGGTCTTTGGCCGTTGTGCGGCGGTCGTGCATCACGGCGGCGCGGGCACGACGCAGGCGGCGACGCGCGCCGGCTGCCCTTCCGTGGCGGTACCGTTCATGGAAGAGCAGCTATTTTGGGCAACGCAGCTTCAGAGAATGGGGTTGGCGGGCAAACCGCTGCCGGCGAAAAGGGTTAACGCCGATGCGTTGGCGCAGGCCGTTGCGAACATTATCTCGGACCCTGGATATGGCAGCCGCGCCCAACGCATCGGCGAACAAATGCGAGCGCACGATGGCGTTGCCGAAGCCGTCGAGTTACTGACGGTAAAATTTCGATCCGTTATTTAAGAAAGGAGCATAAAGTGAATATTCTGTTTGACGCGCTCAAAGTCGGCGACCTCGAGTTGCCCAACCGCATCGTGATGGCGCCATTGACCCGCTGCCGCGCCGGCGTAGGCAGAGTGCCCAATGCGCTGATGGCGGAGTATTATGCGCAACGAGCCACTGCCGGATTGATTTTAAGCGAGGCGACCTGTGTTTCCCCGCACGGCGTCGGCTATCCCGACACGCCGGGTATCTGGTCGCACGAACAAGTCGAGGGCTGGAAACAAGTCACTCGAGCTGTGCATGACGCAGGCGGGAGGATTTTCTTACAGTTATGGCATGTCGGCAGGGTCTCGCATCCGGATTTCCTGAACGGAGAATTGCCCGTGGCGCCGAGCGCGATTGCGCCTGCGGGTCAGGTGAGCTTGTTGCGTCCCCAGCGCGAGTTTGTGACGCCGAGGGCATTGGAAGCGGCTGAAATTCCCGGCATCGTCGAAGCCTACCGGAAAGGCGCAGAAAATGCCGAACGGGCCGGGTTCGACGGGGTGGAAATCCACGGTGCTAACGGTTATCTGCTCGACCAGTTCCTGCAGGACAGCACCAACCATCGCGAAGACGAGTATGGCGGCTCCATAGAAAATCGGGCCCGACTGCTGCTGCAAGTTACCGATGCGGCTATCTCCGTCTGGGGCAGGGGCCGGGTCGGAGTCCATCTTGCGCCCCGAGGCGATGCGCATTCGATGGGCGATTCGCAGCCTTTGCAGACGTTCGGTTATGTCGCAGAGCAACTGGGCAGGCGCGGCATCGCCTTTATATTTACGCGGGAGTCTCTGGGAGCCGACCGCATCAGCCCGGCATTGAAAAAACGTTTCGGCGGTGTTTTGATTGCGAATGAAGGATTCAACCGCGATACGGCCGAGCAAGTGATCGTTGCAGGCGAAGCGGATGCCGTTTCGTTTGGCAAAGACTTCATTGCCAATTCTGATTTGGTGCGCCGTCTGCAACTGAATGTGGCGTTAAACCCTTACGATACTGCGACATTCTACGGCTACGGGCTGCCCGATTCGAAAGTCGGCTATACGGATTATCCTTGTTGGGACTCGGCCAAAGGGGCAGAAAAGATCAGCTAATAGATTGCTAAAGCATCGAAGCTTCCCACTGCTACACACTCTTTCTTTTGGAGCCAAATGGGGCTATCGGGATGCAATGGCGATAGGCATGAAATTCCGCTTTTTGCGCCTAATTCAGCCGAATCGCATTTTGACCGAGACTCGGCCTTAAACTAATCGATAATTCCTTGGCCAATTGTTCGAGGCCGGATCTCGCGATGAATATCAGCCGGCCACATCGGTCTTGATCGGCGCGTATCGGTAGATTGACCGGCGGATATAAACGGCCTGCTGCGGCATGAATGGCCCAGGCTTCGGTCGGCTCCGGCGAATAGACGATGCCTTTGATTCTGAGTAACTCGTCCGGATACCGAGCGAGTAATGCCTGCAATACGGATTGTAAGTGAGGCAGGTTGGGCGCATGGTCCAGGTAAAGCGATAAGCTTCGGAAGTTGTGCTCCGGCGATGACGCTTCGCTGGGCAGCCGGCGCAAGGGAAGCGGTCCAACGCTTAGCAAGCCTGCTGCATCGAAGGAGTCGAGCGTCGCAACCATTGTCGGCGTTGTCGGAGCAAGGGTTTTCAAATGCGTGGAGAGTTCTGCAATTTGCGAATCCTCGGCCCAATCGGCATGGGTCAACAGCAGCGCATCTGCCCAAGCGACTTGAGCCCGCGCCTCGGCGTGGCGGTCGAGTTGGGTACAAGCCGATGGAATGGCCAGCGTTGCTATGGTCTGCTGTAAGGCGTAGCGCTTGGCGATCCAGGGTTCGCGCAGCAGCGTATCCAGGAGCGGTTCCGGGCTGGCGACGCCGCTGGCCTCGATAATCAGGCGCGCGAAGGGTTTTTCCGCCGCACCGTTCCAGGCCATCCACAAATTCTTCAAGGTGGGTGCCAAGGTGCCTTTGATTTGGCAACACAAACACCCGCCCGACAACACCGTCATCGGGATGGACTGGTCCTTCAATAAATCCTGATCAACCGGCGTGCTGCCGAATTCGTTGATAATGACGGCCGTTTTGATGCCGTCCGTCAGCAATCGATTCAGCAGCGTGGTCTTGCCGCTGCCCAGGAAGCCGGTCAGGACGATGATTGGGATTCTGCTCGGGGTTATCATTTTTTCAGGCCCTGACGGCTCGTCATTGAAAAAATCGTATGATCGGGCTGACGTCGAATTAACGGGGCAGATTGATATTACACGTCATTCACACGTTGAAAACGAAATTTCATCGCTCGTTTTCTTTATCTTACTGGTAACGTCTTGCCATCTCGCGCAAGGGCACGACTTTGATTTTGCCGGCATGCCCTGCCGAGCCGAAGGCCTCGTAACGGGCCTGACACAATGCTTGCATCGCCTCTCTGGCCGCTTGGTAAATCTTGCGGGCATCCAGGTCGGGTGCATGTTCAGGCTGGGCGACATAGCGCCGGATGGCTCCGGTCGACGCCATACGTAAATCGGTATCGATATTGACTTTACGGACCCCGTATTTAATCCCTTCGACAATTTCAGCCACCGGCACGCCATAGGTTTGCGGAATGTCGCCGCCGTACTCATTGATGATTTCCAGCCAATCCTGCGGGACTGAACTGGAGCCGTGCATCACGAAGTGGGTATTCGGCAAACGTTGCTGCAAGGTTTTCAAGCGGCTGATCACCAGCACTTCGCCGGTCGGCGGCTTGCTGAATTTATAAGCGCCGTGGCTGGTGCCGATCGCGACGGCCAACGCATCGATTTGCGTTTGCCTGACAAATTCAACCGCTTCGTCCGGGTCGGTCAGCAATCGGCTGTGGTCCGGGTGGCCTGGCGACTTTGGGTTTGCCGCATCGCCTTGGGTTTCCAGCGAGCCTAGGCAGCCGATTTCGCCCTCCACGGAGACCCCGCAGGCATGGGCCATGTTGACTACGGTACGCGTGACTTCGACGTTATACTCGAAAGAGGCCGGGGTTTTCATGTCTTCCAAGAGCGATCCGTCCATCATCACCGAGCTGAAGCCGGATTGAACGGCTTGCGCGCAGATAGCTGGAGTAGGCGCATGATCCCGGTGCATCACGACCGGAATATGCGGATATTGCTCGACCGCGGCCAGAATCAAATGGCGCAAAAACACCTCGCCTGCATAGCGGTTAGCGCCGGCCGAGCCTTGCATGATCACCGGGCTGTCGCAGGCATCCGCTGCCTGCATGATGGCCTGAACCTGTTCCATGTTGCTGACGTTGAAGGCGGGAACGGCAAAGCCATGCTCCGCCGCATAATCCAAAACTTGTCGCAATGACGCTAAAGCCATGCTCGGCGCTCCTTACTGGGTTTGATTTTTTGGTTTTACTATCACCTGAGGATCACCTTGGGCAGGTGATGGGTGAGGAAAGGGGAGTAGTATGTTGGGTTATGATGCGATGTGCAATATAGAAACGTATTCCTGCGCCGCAGGGTCATCATGAGTCTGAATGACTTATTTAGCGAAGCGTTTACAGGAATAAAAGCGGATGCTGACCTATGGGGCGGCGTTACAGCAAACCAAAGATTGCTGACCAACATTCCCATCAACAACTTTCGAGAGAATTCGGAAAAGCTACTTTACTGGGAAAATTGAAGACGCTTCGCAATTTTTCAACCTCCGCTCAAAATTTCCCCCCCCTTTCTTGGTTGGGCGATAGCCGTAACCGAGCATTTTTTAGCCTCGATATGCCGGGTTACGGTGCGTCAATTCATACGAAAGGTGTAAAACGATAAGGGCTTAAACTGTGCAGAGGCAGGAGACGTACGGAAAAATCATTCCTCGATACCGAGTTCCTTGATTTTCCGGGTCAGGGTGTTTCGGCCGTAGCCCAGCAAGATGGCCGCTTCGTGGCGTTTGCCGTGAGTATGGTTCAATGCGGCCTTGATCAAAATCGTTTCGACGGCGGGGATCGTCTGTTTGGCGACTTCGTGTTCCTTGGTCATCAGTTGGCGGTCGATCCAGCTTCTGAGCATCGTTTCCCAGCTTCCGCTCTCCGTTTCGCGTTCGTGCGGTTTGTTCAGGAGTTCCGGCGGCAGGTCGTGCAGATGGATTTCGCGTCCGGAAGCCATGACGGTCAGCCAGCGGCAGCAGTTTTCGAGCTGGCGGACGTTACCGGGCCAGTCGAGGCTGCTCAGATAACTTTCCGCGTCGGGCCTTAGGGTTTTGACTTCGGTATTCAGTTCCTGCGCGGCCTGGGTCAGAAAGTGGCGGAGCAAGAGCGGAATGTCCTGTTTGCGGTCGCGCAGCGGCGGAATGTGTATTCGTATTACGTTCAGGCGATGGAACAGGTCTTCACGGAAGCGGCCTTGTTCGACCAATGCTTCGAGATTTTGATGGGTCGCGGCGATGATGCGCACGTCGACCTTGACCGAGAGATGGGCGCCGACCGGATAAAATTCACCGTCTGCAAGTACGCGTAACAGGCGCGTTTGTAGTTCGGCCGGCATGTCGCCGATCTCGTCGAGGAACAGCGTGCCGCCGTTGGCCTGTTCGAAGCGGCCCGCCCGACGGGCTTGGGCACCGGTAAAAGCGCCTTTTTCATGGCCGAACAGTTCCGATTCCATCAGGTCTTTCGGAATCGCGGCCATGTTCAGTGCGATGAACGGATTTTTGGCACGCGGGCTGTGTTTATGCAGAGCTTTCGCGACCAGTTCCTTGCCGGTGCCGGATTCGCCGTTGATCAGTACGGTGATGTTGGAGCGGGCCAGACGGCCGATCGCGCGGAACACTTCCTGCATTGCCGGTGCGGCGCCGATGATTTCGGGCGGCGATTCGAGCGCGGAGGCTTCTTTCTGGCTCTCCTGCTGCCGGCGGCTGTGCGTGCAGGCGCGGTGGGCCAGTTCGACCACTTCGTTGATGTCGAACGGTTTGGGCAGGTATTCGAAGGCGCCGCCGTGAAAAGCCGAGACCGCGCTTTCGAGATCCGAATGCGCGGTCATGATGATCACCGGCAGTCCCGGATAATTTTTTTGCACGCGGTCCAACAGCTCAAAGCCGTCCATGCCGGGCATCCGGATGTCGGTCAGGAGCGCGTCGGGGACCTCGTGCTGCAACGCATTCAGGAGTTCTTTCGCGTTTGCAAAAGTCATCGTTTGCATTTTGGCTTTTTGCAAGGCTTTTTCGACGACCCAACGGATCGATTTGTCGTCGTCTACGATCCAGACGGTTTCAGGTTTAGTCATTGCCAGATTCTATCGGTAGCAGAATGGTGAAAGTGGTATTGCCGGGTTCGCTCTGGCATTCGATCAGGCCGTTATGCTGGCTGATCAGGGAATGCGCGATCGACAGCCCGAGGCCGGTGCCTTCCGGGCGGCCGGTTATCATCGGGTAAAAAATCTGGTTCATCATCTCCGCGTCGATGCCGGGGCCGTTGTCGGTAATGTCGATTTTGACTGTCAATTTGTGGCATTTGCGCCCAATTGTGACATTCCGCTTGATCCGCGTCTTCAGTCGGATCACGCCAGCGTCATCAAGGGCCTGAACCGCGTTGCGCACGATGTTCAATACGGCCTGAATCAGCTGGTCCTTGTCCGCCCTCAAGTCGGGAATGCTCGGATCGTAGTCGCACAGGATCAAGATATTGCCGTTGGCCTCGGCTTCGACCAGTTGCCTGACCCGTTCCAGCACCTCATGAATATTCAACGGTTTTTTGTTCGGCAGTTTGTTCGGGCCCAGCATCTTGTCCATCAACCCTTGCAGCCGGTCCGATTCGGCAATGATGATGCCGGTATATTCTTTCAAATCGGGATCGACCAGTTCCAGGTCCAGAAGCTGCGCTGCCCCGCGGAGCCCGCCTAGCGGATTTTTGATTTCGTGCGCGAGCCCTCTCACCAGCAGCCTTGCGGTATTTTGCTGCGACAGCAGCTGTTCTTCTTTCGATATGCGCAGGTGATTGTCGACCTGCAGCAATTCGACCAGGACTTCGGGCTGGCCTTTTTCATTGATAAGAGGCGTGGCGCTGAAAGTGATCGTAATGCTCTGGCCGATCCGGTTCAAAGTGAGCGCGCGATCGAGCAGGGGCTCGGCCATTGCCAGCGATAGTTTCAAATTGGCGAGCAGTGCCGGTTCTGAGGTCTTGAACAATTCAGAGGCATTCATGCCGAGCAATTGATTGGCGCTGTCCGCCAGCAACACTTCACCGGAGGTATTGATATAGGCCAGGTTCAAGTCCCGGTCGAACAGTAAAATCGCGGAATTTAGGTGATCCAGTATCCTTTTATGCATGGCTGCCTTTAAAATCTAACTCATATTCTATGAGCGTTATTGTTAGCAATTTACAGACCAATGCACAAAAATGTGCGAAAAAATGCGGGGTTAGACGAAGTTGAGCATTTGAAGGGAATTATTATAGGGCAGAGCGAAAAAAAACGCCCCAAAATGGGGCGTTTTTGTGGAGCAAGGAAGCGATGTAAAAAATTTTACAAGCTGTAGTACATGTCGTATTCGACAGGGTGGGTGCTCATGCGCAGACGGGTGACCTCGGCCATCTTCAGATCGATGTAGCCGTCGATTACGTCGTCGGTGAAGACGCCGCCGCGGGTCAGGAACTCGCGGTCTTTATCGAGTGCTTCCAGCGCCTGGTCGAATGCATGGCAGACTTGCGGAATGCTTTTCGCTTCTTCTGCAGGCAGGTCGTACAGGTCCTTGTCCATCGCATCGCCCGGATGGATTTTGTTTTGAATACCGTCGAGGCCGGCCATCAGCATCGCCGAGAACGCCAGGTATGGGTTCGCGGTGGAATCCGGGAAGCGGACTTCGATGCGGCGGGCTTTCGGGTTGTTTACGAAAGGAATACGGATCGAAGCGGAACGGTTGCGTGCGGAGTAAGCCAGCATGACCGGTGCTTCGAAGCCTGGAACCAGACGCTTGTAGCTGTTTGTGGATGCGTTGGTGAACGCGTTCAGGGCTCTCGCGTGCTTGATGATGCCCCCGATGTAGTAGAGTGCAAGCTCAGACAGGCCGCCGTACTGGTCGCCGGTGAACAGGTTTACGCCGCCTTTCGAGAGAGACTGGTGAACGTGCATACCGCTGCCGTTGTCGCCGACCATCGGTTTCGGCATGAAGGTGGCGGTTTTGCCGTACGCGTGCGCGATATTCGCGACGACGTATTTCAGTTCCAGCACTTCATCGGCTTTTTTAACCAGCGTGTTGAATTTTACGCCGATTTCGCATTGGCCTGCGGTTGCCACTTCGTGATGGTGCACTTCGGTTCTCATGCCCATTTCGCCCAGAACTTGGCACATCGCGGAACGCATGTCCTGCAGGGAGTCGACCGGTGGCACCGGGAAGTAGCCGCCTTTTACGCTTGGGCGGTGGCCGATGTTGCCGTCAGGATAGACTTTTTCGGAGTTCCAGCCCGCTTCTTCGGAATCGATCTTGAAAAAAGCCCCGCTCATGTCCGCGCCCCAGCGCACGTCGTCGAAAATGAAGAATTCGTTTTCCGGGCCAAACAAAGCGGTATCCGCAATGCCGGTGGACTGCAGATAAGCTTCCGCGCGTTTCGCGATCGAACGCGGGTCGCGCTCGTAGCCTTGCATGTTTTTCGGTTCGATGATGTCGCAACGCAGAATCAGCGTCGCATCGTCATAAAATGGATCCATGACCGCAGTGGCCGGATCGGGCATTAAAATCATGTCCGATTCGTTGATATGCTTCCAGCCGGCGATCGAAGAACCGTCGAACATATTACCTTCTTCGAAAGTATCTTCGCTGATGGTGTGCGCTGGGAAAGTGACGTGTTGTTCCTTGCCGCGGGTATCGCAAAAACGGAAATCGACGAATTTTACGTCGTTATCCTTAATCATTTTTAATACATTTTCTACAGACATCTAATTAGTCTCCTGAGATCGGTTTGTGTCAAATGGTTTAGCCAAACTGGACTACGATAACATTTTTTTTGTCGAATGATCTACAAAAAAAAATTGAACTTATTTTGCTTAAAACTAAAACGGCTGATGAGCGAGGGAATGGATTTCCTTAAAAAAAGCCTAGTTATGGTGCGAGTAAAAGAAAAATGCACAAATGTGGTGCGTAATATTTTGCCTTCTTTAGACTGCGGGACTGGTTCATGCATACCAATATCATGAATTTATGTTGTATTTTGGCAAAAAATATTGCTGCAAAGCAACTGGCATTAATATTGCTTATACATTTTCAGGTGCATCACGCGCTAATGATTGGTCCCAATGCTGGGCAATCGGATTGTTTAGCCGTAATGTTCATTGACAGACCAAGATAATCTAATGCAGGGCTATCACCATGAAAAAATATCAAAGCAATGATCGCGCCAGTTTTAAACCTTTGGCGTTAGGAATGGCACTTTACTCGGCCGTGGGCGCGATCAACGCCGCTACATTGACCGAGGCGGAACGGCTCCTGGAAGCAGCAGGCGATCCGAATGGCAGTTCCTTCATGAAAAAGTACGGGCTTACGGTAGGCGGTTGGGCGAATGCCGGCATTACTTATAATTCGATCAGTCCGGAAAACAATTTTAACGGGCCGGTGACGTTCGGTGACCGCTCGGGGGAATTTCAATTGAATCAGTTGAATTTATTCCTCCAACGCGCAGTTGCGACAGAAGGCGACAGCTTTGATTTGGGTTTTCGTTTCGACGTGATGTTCGGCACCGACGCGATCTTTACCCAGGCCTACGGTGTGCCGGCATTCGACGTAAATTCCGGGCTGCCTTTGAACAGAAACCACTGGGATTTGAATTTAATCAACAGCAATGACAACCGCTTCTACGATCTGGCATTTCCGCAAGCTTACCTGGAAGCGTATCTGCCGATCGGCAACGGCTTGAATATTAAGGCAGGCCACTTCTACACTCCGATCGGCTATGAAACGGTGCCGGCGCCGGATAACTTTTTCTACACGCACGCTTACACGATGCAGTACGGCGAGCCGTTTACCCATACCGGTATTCTCGGCAGCTATACGATCGACGATCATTGGTCCGTGGTCGGCGGCGCGGTGACCGGCAGCGCGACCGGCGGCTGGGACGGCGGCTGGGACAAGCATTTGGGTAACTGGGCGGGCATTGCCGGCGCAACCTGGACCAACGCGGATTCGGGAACCTCTTTGAATGTGACCGGTACCTATGGCGGAACGTCGGAACAAAGCAGCAAGGGCTGGGGCATGTACAGCGTGGTGTTGAAGCAGGATATCGGCGACAAGACCCACTGGGTGCTGCAGCACGATCACGGATACGCCAACGGCGTCTTAACCGCGAAGGGTGTGGAAGATGCGGAATGGTACGGCATCAACACGCATTTGTACTATGACATCAGCGATACCTTGACTGCGGGCATTCGCGGCGAATGGTTTCGCGATCAGAACGGATTTAGAGTCTTTTCTCCTGGACGGGTAGGGGCGGCAACCGACGGCAGCGGCAACAGTTTCGCAGCAGCAGGCAATTTCCTGTCGACCAGCGCGCCTTCCAGTTATTATGCCGTGACGGCAGGCATCAACTGGAAACCGCTCAAATGGCTGAATTTGCGTCCGAACGTGCGTTACGACTGGGCCGATGGTGCCCGGCCTTTCGGCGATACCGGCGCAACGACCGGCAAACTGGATCAGTTCCTATTTTCAACGGATTTTACGATCAGCTTCTAGCCATACGCAATTTAAAAGCTAAACCAAGATGCGCCTAAGGGCGCATTTTGTTTTGGGGATAAGTAACTGAACACGCTTTTTTCTAAATTTCCTGTGCGTTGGAAACTGTATATATCCCGGATTAAAAATGCACCAGGATGAATGGCACAGATTCTCCCTGTGCTAAAAATAAAGATTTAGGTACATTTTGCGGACTTAATAGGTACATGATTTATCCATTAAGTTCTTTATAAGCACCAATATGGGGCGTTTAAGGATGAAACGGACGGAAACGGTGCGCTAATTTTTGGTAGCCGGTCTTGGTATCGGAAATGAAGACCGCCTTTTCCCTTGGCTATTCGTAATAGGGCGAGCCAAGTTAGGGATCATAAGCCTTCTGTTGATGGTCATGCAGGAGGCGATATCCATTGTAGAAGATGGGCAAAGAGGGGCTGACTTTTCGGTCCCTACTTAATGAGAACTGTGCCTGATCAGCCCGCTGTCCGGAGGAACTGCCGACGTATCGGCTTACGATCATCAGATATTGGCATAATCATTGCTTTGGATTGATGCGGAATCATTTTTTTATTCAGCAAGAGGCAATTTATGAAACTGATCACAGCAATCGTTAAACCCTTCAAACTGGACGACGTCCGCGAGGCGCTTTCAGAGATCGGGGTTACCGGCGTCACCGTCACTGAAGTCAAAGGGTTCGGTCGCCAGAAAGGGCATACCGAGTTGTATCGCGGCGCTGAATATGTCGTAGACTTTTTGCCGAAAACCAAAGTGGAAGTGGCGGTTTCCGCTGCGCTGCTCGATCAGGCACTCGAAGCGATCACCAAAGCGGCGGGAACCGGCAAGATTGGCGACGGCAAGATTTTCGTGACGGAGTTGGAACAGGTTATTCGAATCCGTACCGGCGAAACGGGCGAAGAAGCTCTCTAGAGATTAAAAGCCGATAATTATATAAGGTGGATTTTCTATGAAAAAACTGACACTGATTTTACCCCTGTTACTGCTGCTGGGTTTTGCGGGGATCTCTTTTGCCGAGCCTGCGGCCGACGTCGTGCAAACGACTACTTTGGCCGACCCGGCCCAACCGGTCACCGAAGCGCTGCCTGCGGCCGTGCCTGCCGCAGCGCCCGCAGCCGATAAAGGCGATACCGCCTGGATGATCGTCGCGACCGTGCTGGTCATCCTGATGGTGATTCCGGGGCTGGCGCTTTTTTACGGCGGCATGGTGCGTGCGAAGAACATGCTGTCGATCTTGATGCAGGTATTCGTGATTTTTTCGCTGATGGCGGTGCTCTGGGCGATCTACGGCTACAGCGTCGCGTTTACCGAAGGAAACGCCTTTTTCGGCGGTTTCAGCAAAATGTTCCTGATCGGCATCACGCCCGATTCGCTGGCTGCAACATTCAGCAAAGGCGTATATGTGCCGGAGTTCATTTATGTCGCGTTTCAGCTGACCTTCTCGGCGATTACGCCCGCACTGATTATCGGCGCGCTTGCCGAGCGGGTTAAGTTCTCCGCGGTGCTGCTGTTTGTATTTCTCTGGTTTAGCTTTGCTTATTTGCCGATGGCGCACATGGTCTGGTTCTGGGCCGGTCCCGATGCCTATACCGATGCCAAGGCAGCGGAAGCGGCCGGCGCGACTGCCGGGTTCCTGTTTCAAAAAGGCGCGCTGGATTTCGCCGGCGGTACCGTCGTCCATATCAATTCGGGCATTGCCGGTCTGGTCGGCTGCATTCTGGTGGGTAAACGTATTGGCCTCAGGAAAGAATTTGTGGGCCCGCACAGCGTGACGATGACGATGATCGGCGCTTCATTGCTGTGGGTGGGCTGGTTCGGTTTCAACGTCGGTTCGAATCTGGAAGCGAACGGTCTGGCTGCGCTGGTCTTCGTGAACACGCTGCTGGCCAGTGCGGCCGCCACGCTGTCATGGATCGCTGCGGAATGGCTGCTGCGCGGTAAAGCCAGCATGTTGGGTGCGGCTTCCGGTTCGATCGCCGGGCTGGTGGCGATTACTCCGGCTTGCGGATGGGCGGGGCCTGTGGGTTCGATTTTTCTCGGCCTGGTTGTTGGCGCGGCCTGCTTCTGGGCGGTGACCGGATTGAAAGCGAAGTTCGGCTATGACGATGCGCTGGATGCATTCGGCGTGCATGGGGTAGGAGGCATTATCGGGGCTTTGGGCACCGCGATTGTCGCTAATCCTGCCATGGGCGGAACTGGTGTTTGGGACTACGTCGCGAACGGTGTCGCCGAATATAGCCTGAGCGGACAGCTGATCAGTCAGCTTTGGGGCGTAGGCGTATGCATTATCTGGTCTGGCCTCGTTTCGTTCATTGCCTTCAAATTCGTGGACATGATTATCGGGCTTCGCGTTACCGAAGAAGTCGAGCGCGTCGGGCTCGATGTGTCGGAGCATGGCGAGACGGCATACCATATATAAGGTAATAGAGTTTTAAGCGTCATTTTCGCAAGCCGCCAGCCGATTCGATCGGCTGGCGGCTTGCGGTTTTTTCATCAGGGGAACAATAACAATAACTTTATCGGAGGTCGGCCCGCGAAATGATAAAAATGGCTTCTGGTCTGGGGAAGCTGAACAATGCCCCTTTTTGTGTTACGGCCCTCTTCAGGGCTGTTTGTATTAGGGAGGAATTGTAAATCAAAAAGGATTGTGTATGATTGCAAAATTTCCGAAGTCAATTTTTCGTTACTTGTGACAGAGAGACATTATGAAATTAATAACAGCAATAATTAAACCGTTCAAACTCGATGATGTCAGGGAAGCCCTGTCCGAGATCGGCGTCGCGGGTGTCACCGCGACAGAGGTAAAAGGTTTTGGCCGGCAGAAAGGTCACACCGAGTTGTATCGGGGTGCGGAATATGTGGTCGATTTTTTACCGAAGGTGAAGCTCGAAATCGCGGTGTCGGACGACGTACTCGACAAAGCGGTCGAAACGATCGTGAAGGCGGCGAATACGGGCAAGATCGGCGACGGTAAAATTTTTGTGACCAATCTAGAACAAATCATCCGAATAAGAACCGGCGAAACCGGCGAGGATGCCATTTAAATAGTGAAGAGAATGCAACCCAAACGACTCTTTTTTAGCTTACTCTTGTTACCGTTCGCGGCGGAGGCGGACCCGATCAACCAGGCCAATACGGCATGGATTCTAACCTCGACCGGCCTGGTTTTGTTTATGACGCTGCCGGGCTTGTCGCTGTTTTATGCGGGCCTGGTGCGCAGCAAAAACGTGCTGTCGGTGCTGATGCAGTGCTTTGCGATTACCTGCCTGGTTTCGATCTTGTGGCTGGCCGGCGTGTACAGTTTGATTTTCGCCAACGGCGGCGATTATCAGAAGCTGATCGGCGGTTTCTCGAAAGCGTTTTTGCCCGGAATCAGCACCGCTTCGCAAGTCGGCGATTTGCCCGAAACCGTTTACTTCATGTTTCAGATGACCTTTGCGATCATTACCCCGGCACTGATCGTGGGCAGTTTCGCCGAAAGGATGAAATTCTCGGCGATGCTCTGGTTCAGTGGCCTGTGGCTGTGCCTGGTCTATGTCCCGATTTGCCACTGGATCTGGGGCGGCGGCTGGCTGGCGGAGCTGGGCGTTCTCGATTTTGCCGGAGGTATCGTGATTCATGTAAACGCCGGCGTCGCTTCGTTGGTCGCGGCGCTGGTCATCGGTCGCCGGCGCGGTTTTCCGACCACGGCGATGCCGCCGCACAACATGACCATGGCGGTGACCGGCGCGGGTATGCTTTGGGTCGGCTGGTTCGGTTTTAATGCAGGCAGCGCGCTGACCGCGGACGGCCGTGCCGGCATGGCGCTGCTGGTAACCCATGTCGGTGCGGCTGCCGGGGCGTTGACCTGGATGGTGATCGAATGGCGGCGTTTCGGCAAGCCGAGCGTATTGGGCATCGTGACCGGGATGGTCGCAGGTCTCGGTACGATCACGCCGGCTTCGGGCTACGTCGGCCCTTTCGGTGCGCTGGTGATCGGCGTCGTGGCTGGCGCGGTCTGTTTCTTTGCGACGCAGTATGTCAAACGCACGTTGAAGATCGACGATTCATTGGACGTATTTCCGGTACATGGCGTCGGCGGGATCACGGGGTCCTTGCTGACCGGCGTTTTTGCTTCCGGCAGTTTTGGCGGCTTGGGACTGGCCGAAGGCGTCACGATCGGCAGCCAGGTCGGCGTGCAGGCGCTGGCGATTTTAGTAACGATGGCCTGGAGCGCGTTTTTCAGTTTTCTGTTGTTGAAATTGATCGACAAATTCGTCGGCTTGCGCGTAACCGCCGATGAAGAAGTGCAGGGCCTCGATCAAGTGTTGCACGAAGAAACCGGCTACGTGAATTTATAGTCCGGAGACGTTTCGATAAAGTAAAAAGGCGGCTTACGAGTCGCCTTTTTTATTGGCAAGGGCTATGCTAATCTACGAAAAATTGAAGGACTCGTATGAAGGCTCGAACCTTGTTGACCAAGATTTTAAAAGGATTGGCTATTGCTGCAAGCATCGTGCTTTTATATGCGCTGGCCGGCTTTTATGCGGTGCCTTATCTGGTTAAGTCCAAGGCGCCGACAATGATCAAGGAGTTGACCGGCCGGGGGGCATCGATCGCGAAGGTCGAGCTGAATCCTTTTTCATTCCGGATGTCCGTTCAGGGTTTCGCGCTGCAGGAAAAGAACGGCCAGTTGTTTGCGGGTTTCGAACGCTTCGCCGCCAACCTCGAACTCTGGCGTTCTCTAAAGGAATCTGCGCTCACGATCGACGATGTGCAATTGCTCAAACCCTCCGTCCGTTTGGCCCGGTTTAAAAACGGCCAATTCAATTTCGCCGATTTATTGGCCGACAAAGAAGAACCCCAGCCCAAGAGCGAACGCGCTTTGTTTCCCGTACAGATCGGCCGTTTGGTGGTGGCGGACGGTAAATTGCTCTGGGAAGACGAGCAGTCCGGTAAACCGGTTAAAGAAGAAGTCGTGCCGATCGGCTTGACTGTGGAACAGTTTTCGCTGGCGCAGAATCAGCCTTTTTCTTTGCATTTAAAGATGGCGTTGAAGTCGGGCGGAACCCTGGACTGGCAAGGCGAAGCGGGCATTGAACCATTATTCTCGAAAGGCCGTCTCACGCTGGACCAGCTCAAGCTGCAGAATCTGACCGGAATTGCGTTGCCGCAGACGGTAAGCTTTACTCTGCAGGGCGATGAAGTGCTGGAGGCTGAATACCGTGTCAATTATTCGGCGGCGAAGGGACTGGCGCTCGAAATTCCGAAGAGCCGATTCGAACTGAAAGATTTCGCCTATGCGTCTGCCGAAACACCGGGGCTGGCAGCCAAATCCTCCACTATTTCGCTGGAGGCCGGCTATAAAATCATTTATACCGGCCGGCAATGGCAGGTTGCGGCTGAAAAAGCGGAAGCCAAACTGCGTGATGTGGTCTTGACCGGTTTTGCGCCGGCAAAGGCTGCGTTGAAAATTCCCGAAATCGTGATGGCTGCGGCATGCGATATCGGTAATGAGAAAAACGGTTTCAATGTGATCGTTCGGAATGGGCAAGCGGCGCTTCGCGGCAGTGAATTTTCCGAAAATCCCCAAGACCAGCCCTTGGTCAAAATAGGCAGCCTGGCCGGCGAGGGAATCGATTTGAACCTGCTCCAGCGCGCGGTTTCGATAAATACGATCAAATCGGAAAATGCCGACATACAAGCCTGGCTGACTAGAGAAGGAAAACTCAATTATCTGGCCCTGCGGCCGGAGAACGGCAAGCCGGCAACCGCCGAAAAGCCGGTTCCCCCGCCTGAAAAACACATTCAGCCCTGGAAGATTGCGCTGAAGTCGGCCGCATTGACCGGTTTCGGCGTCAATTTCGAAGACAGGACAGGAAGCAAGCCGGTCGCGGTGCAAGTCAAGCCGATCGATTTGACGCTGCGCGATTTCACCAATGCCGAAGGCGCTAAATTGCCCGTGCAGTTGAGCGCCGGTTTCAACCAGCACGGACGCATCAAGCTGGACGGCGATGTCGTGATCAGTCCTTTCATCGCGAGCTTGAACGTAGCGGTCGCGGATATTGCGCTCGACAGATTCCAGGCCTATGTCGACCGGTTTGCCCGCCTCGATGTAATCGACGGCGGTTTTTTTGCGGAGGGCAAGCTGGACATCCAGTTCAGGGAGCAGCCCGACGTCAAATTTCGGGGACTTGCAGGGGTAGAGGAATTGGTGACACGCGACCAGTTGCAGAATAAGGACTTCATCAAGTGGCGGAAGCTGACCCTGAACGGGATCGATGCGGATCTATCGGCTAATCGCTATACCGCCAAGCGCCTGTTGATCGAGAAACCTTATGCGCGGGTCGTGATTAGAAAGAATAAGACGGTCAACGTGAATGAGGTGTTATCGACCGGGCATGACGGCAGCAAGTCTGCCGCGTCCGCAACGCCCAAGCAGCAGGATGCCGGGCGCAAGCCGTATTTCCGGCTTGACCAGGCGCTGGTGCATGACGGCTCGTCCGATTTCGCCGATCTTTCGTTGATTCTGCCTTTCGCTGCCGAAATCAAGGAATTGAACGGCGGCGCGTCAGGATTTTCTTCCGAAAAGAAATCCAATGTCAAAGTGTCGCTGAAAGGCAATGCTTACGATCTGGCGCCGGTCGACGTGCAAGGTGAGGTAAGCCCCTATCGCGGCGAATACGATGTGGAATTGAGCTTCCACGGCTTGCCGATGCCGCTGATCAGCCCTTACATGGTGCAGTTTGCCGGTTATAAAGTCGAAAAAGGCAAATTGAACCTGGATTTGAAGTACCGGGTCGAGAAGGGGGCCCTGACCGCGTCCAACAATATTTTGATCGATCAGTTCGAGCTTGGCGAAAAAGTCGAAAATCCCAATGCGGTGTCGTTGCCGCTGGATTTGGCGGTTGCTCTGCTGAAGGACAGCGATAACCGGATCAAGCTGGACGTGCCGATTACCGGCAGCCTGGAAGATCCGAAATTCAGCATTCGGGCGCTCGTCGCCGATGCACTGGTGAATGCGCTGAAAAAGGTAATTGCCTCGCCGTTCAAAGCGGTTGCTTCGCTGTTTAAGGATGGGGAAAATCTGGATCATATCGACTTTAAAGCCGGCAAGGCCGAATTGGATCAGGCTCAACTGGCCAAACTCGACAATTTGGCGAAGGCGCTGAAAGAGCGGCCTGCGTTGAATCTCGAAATCAAGGGCGCCGCCTATGTGGAACAGGACTGGCCGGCCTTGAAGGACGCGGCGCTGTATGACCGGTTAAAGAGCTTGAAAGCGGCCGAGCTCGCGAAAAAAGGCAAAAAAGTCCGGGTAGAATATATCGAATTGTCTGACGACGAGTATAAGGATTATCTGGCGCAGATGTTCATCGAAAAATTTCCGTTGCTTGCGGAGCGTTCGTTGTTCGGCAAGCCGCGTCTGGTCGATGAGAAGGCCGGCGATTTTTACGAGGTGGCGAAACAAAAACTGTTCACGATCATCAAGCCGGAAGTCGAGCGTTTGAAAGATTTGGCTGCGAAACGCGCCCAGGCTATCGCCAAACATGTCGTTCAACAGGGCGGTATTCCGCCCGAGCGGGTGTTCATTCTCGACACGGCGATCAATCCGGAACGGGAAGGGCAGGGAATCGTTACGCGGTTATCGTTGAAAGCGCATTGATCGGTTTGGTGTAGGGTACGCTGAGCGTACCGGGCCTCTGATTCTCCGATTATACCGGGGCCGCAATTTCCGCATCGGTCAAATAGCAACCCGGATCTTCGGCCCAGAAGTTGCCGGTGGTCTGCGCGGCGCGGACGCGGGTATTGCCGTTGCAGATCGCCTGATAATGGCAGGTGGCGCAACGGCCTTCGAGCGGGCGCGGCGACCGCTTCAGGCCGTCCATCAACGGATCGCTGCGATCCATCCAGATTTCCGAAAACGGGCGCTGTCTGACATTGCCCAAGGCGTAATGCCACCAGAACGTATCCGGATGCACAGTGCCGAGATTGTCGATGTTCGCGACGTTGACGCCGGAGGCATTGCCGCCCCATTGTTCGAGCCTGGCACGGATGTGTTCGGCTTGTTCCGGAAAACGCTGTCTGACCCAATGCAGGAAGTACACCCCATCGGCGTCGTTGTTGCCGGTCACGAACTCGCGCTCCTTGCCTTCCTTCAACCACCGGTAGCAGGTGTCGAACAAGAGGTCCATCGCCTCGCGCGTCATCCGGTAATGCGCATCGTCCTTACGGTTGCGGTTGCCGCGGCCGCCGTAATTCAGGTGCGACAGATAGAACTTGTCGATGCCGTAATCATCCATCAATTGCAACAAGGCCGGAAAATCCTGTGCGTTGTCCCGGGTCAGCGTAAAGCGGATCCCGACCTTGATACCTTTGCTCAGGCATAATTCAACGCCATGCAGCGCTTCGTCGAACGAACCGGACATGCGGCGAAAGTTGTCGTGCGTTTCCTGAATCCCGTCCAGGCTGACGCCGATGTACTGGTAATCGATGTCGGCGATCTCGTCGATGTTCCGTTCCGAAATCCGGGTACCGTTGCTGGACAGGGCGACATAAAAACCCATCGCTTTCGCGCGCCGGGAAATGTCGAAAATATCGGGGCGCAGCAGCGGCTCGCCGCCGGACAGGATCAGTACTGGGACTTTGAACCCTTTCAAATCGTCCATGACGGTGTAGACTTCCTGCGTGCTCAGCTCTCCCGGAAAATCGACATCGGCCGAGGTCGTGTAACAATGCTTGCAGGCCAGGTTGCAGCGGCGGATCAAATTCCAGATGACGACCGGCGCGGCCGGTTTACGGGCGGGTTTCAAGGGCTGGGGATCCAGCAGTTCCCGCATGAAATGGCTTAATCTGAACATGGAGGTTATCAATTAAAATGTAGGGTACGCTGCGCGTACCATTTTGGCGTTATTCCGCCGGGGTAGGCTTAAGGTACGCGCAGCGTACCCTACACCGTGACCTCATTTATTACCGGCTGCGAAATCCGGTCTTTTTCAAAATCCGGGTACTGTAGAGTACCTCCGAGCCCAGATTGTCGTCGCCCAGAATCTCCGCAATTTGTTCGATCTGCCGGTCGACGGCTTCCTGGCTCTTGCCGTGTACCATCGCGAACAGGTTGTAAGGCCATAACGGCAAATGTCGGGGACGATGATAACAATGGCTGACGAAATCGAGCCGGCCGATTTTTTGTCCAAGCGCATCGATTTTTTCCTCCGGCACATTCCAGACCGTCATGCCGTTGAACCGGTAGCCCAACTTGTAATGATTCGGCACCGCGCCGATCCTGCGGATCACGCTGAATTCCTGTAGCCGGCGCATCCGTTCGATCACTTCCACGGCGGATAATTCCAGTTGCTCCGCAACGGCGTGGTAGGGCCGCGCTGTCAACGGCAGGCCGGCCTGCGTGGCACGCATTATTTTCAGGTCGGTTTCATCCAGGTTCGGCATCAGGCTTCCAGTTTCAGGCCGACGAAATATTCGGTGATTTTCGGCATGTCGTACACGGTCAGGCCCGTCCGGCGTTCGATCTCGTCCAGGGCATCCCGCAATTGTTGGGGGGTTTCGGTCGCGAGCACAAACCACATGTTCAGCGTGTGGCGACGGGCATAATTATGCGCGACTTCCTGGAATCCGTTCACGATTTCGGCGACCTCTTCGAAGCGTTCTTCAGGCACCTGCATTGCAGCCAGCGTCAAGGCGCCGCCCATCGCTTCGGCGTCGTACAAGGGGCCGAAGCGGGATAAGGTTTGTTCTTGTAACAGTTTTCCGAGGCGTTCAAGCAGTTCCTGTTCGCTGAGCCCCAAAGCCTGCGCAGCTTCCAGGTAAGGCCTTTCCGAGATCGGAAACCCGGCCTGCAGCGCATTGATGATGCGGCGGTCTATCTCATCCATGCGCTAACTCGGCCGGAGCGGCGGGTTCCGGTGTTCGGTAGACGGCGCCGCGCTGTTTGAAGCAGCGCCGGCTGAAAAGGATTTGCCGGTCGAACCGGTCCAGATTGCAGTCCGTGCCGAGCTGTTCGAGCTGCTTGAGTACGGTATCGCGGTTCTTGCCGTGAATCATGCAATACAGGTTGTAAGGCCATTCCGGCGTACGCGGGCGCTGGTAGCAGAGCGTTACAAAAGATGCCTGGCTGATGCGGCTGCCGATCTCTTTGACGAACGCGTCCGGAATATTCCAGACGATCATCGCATTGGCCCGGTAACCCAATTGGCGATGCTTGACGATCACCCCGAGCCGCTTGATCAGGCCGATCCGTTTCAGAACGGTCAGCCGCGCGATCACTTCGGTTTCGGCCATGCCGAGCGCAAGGCCGATGTCGTGGTAAGGCCGCGGGCTGATCGGCAGGCCCAGCTGGATTGCGGCCAGCAGTTCAAAATCGCGCGTATCAAGCATGGCTCAGATCCAGGCGGAATCCCAAATCGATGAAAAAATCGTTGACCAACGGCAGACGCTGGGTCAGGTAACCGGTTTCCCGTTCGATCGAGTCGAGCACCCGGGCCAGATGGTCCGTCGTGGAAGCGACCGCGACGAACCAGAGATTGAAACGGTGTTCGCGTTCGTAGTTGTGATTGACTTCGGGAAAACGGCTGACGATATCGGCGATCCGTTGCAATTCCGGTTCCGGGACCGCCATCGCGACCAGCATGCTGGCGCCGATCTGGTTCGGGGGAATGACCGGGCCGACACGGCTGATCAACCGGTTGTCGCGCAATTCGGCGAGCGCGGACAGTACCTCGTCTTCGCTGACGCCGAGCCTGTTCGCAATTTCGAGATACGGGCGTTCGACCAGCGGAAAATCGCGTTGAAAATCGTTCAATAGTTGTTTATGCAGATCGGTCAGCATGGCTATAAGCCGATTCTATGGGCGCGCCCAGTGAAAAATATTCCGTTCGGTTTTTGTGCCGGGAGGCGCGAAACCTCTTCCAGCGTGGCGGTATCGTAAACAACCACCTGATTGTCGTCGCGCAGCGCGACCCAGACCTGTTCGCCGCGCGGCGTGAATTCCATGTGCAGTACGCCTTTTCCCGGCGTCAGCAGTTTCGTCAATGACATGTCTTTGGTATCGATTACCAGCAGTTGATTGTTATCCGGAAAGGCGAAATTAACCCAGACCTGCCGCGCATCGGGCCTCGCCATCACGAACACCGGCTGGCCCGGTACCGGAATGGCCTTGACCAGCTGCCAGGATTTTTTATCGATCACCAGCACTTCATGCCGGCCGATCGCGGGCGCGAGCAAATAATCGCCGGCGACCGCCCAGCCTTCGAGGTGAGGCATCTTGTAGACCGGCAGTTTTTCGTCGTGCTTGCCGTAATCGGGCAGAATGCGTTTGACGCCCTGCTCCGGCTGCCATAAATCGAGCAACGCCAGGCCGGGCTCGCCGAACAGGCCCGCAATATAATAGTGTCCATCCGGTGCCATCAGCGCATCGTAGGGTTCCTTGCCGATGTTCGGATATTTTTGGATCACCGGTTTTTGCGGATTTTTGACATCTACGGTCCAGATTTCGCCCGCATCCCACAGGCTGAACACGAAGCGCTGTCCGGGCGCATCGGTCAGCCCGACCACCTTCGACAGCTTGCCGTCTGCGTAGCGCGCGGGAATGTCGGCGACCGGTTCCAATGTGTCGGCCGAGAATATCTTTACGCCGCCCGGCGTGTAGTTCGACACCGCGATCAGCTTGCCGTCCTGGGAGATCGCGCCGCCGATGCTGTTGCCGGCCTGCACGATGCGCTTTTCGACCTTGTCCTGAAGCAGGTCGATCTTGCTCAGGCCGCCGTCGCGCCCGAAAACGTAGGCATAGCGCTGATCGCGCGAAAATACCACCGAAGCATGCGACAGGTCGCCGAGGCCTTCGACTTTGGCAAGCGTTTTATGCCGAGTCGTATTGACGATGATTGCGCTGCCGCTTTCGCGTTCGATCACGACGCCGAGGTCGCCGGTGGCGCGGAGTTCGGCGAAGGAGGCCGGTGAAAAAAGGCAAGTGAGTATAAGCAAGCACAGTGTCGTTTCTGTCATTAAGCGTCCCCTGAAGGGAATTAATAAGCATGACAAAGAAACAATTTTTTTCATGAGCAGATCAATAAATAATTAAATTGGCCGATAAACCATTTTTGTAGGATAGGTACGGCTACATAGATGCAGAGCGTAGGATGGGTAGAGGCGCCAGCCGAAACCCATCGCAGAAGGACTCATAATGGGTTTCGATCGATGGGTTTCGCTGCGCTCTACCCATCCTACACAGCTTAATTTGGTTTTGTCCGTAATATTCCAATTAGCCATAGGGCTTCGTCCCGATTCATGAACGGCTGCCAAGGCGGCATCGCGGTGCCTGGGCGCCCGTTCAAAATCGTATCGGCCAGAAAGTCGTCCGATTTGCCGGCCAGCGTTTCCGGCAAGAGCGCAGGCCCCATGCCGCCTTTTAAAGTCAGGCCGTGGCACGCCCCGCAATCCTGTTTCAACAGGTCGCGGAGCGCCTGCTGCCGTTCGGCGGAAATTTCGCCGCCGGCTGCCGGCAAGGCGACCAGCAGCAGCGGCAGCAGTTTTCCGGTCATGGATTTATTGCTTGTTGGGCATAATAAGCCGCAACATCCGCGATATCGTCGTCGGACAGCGATCCTGCGATCGCGTTCATGATGTCCGATTTACGGGTCTTGTCGCGGTATTCCTTTAACGCTTTCTGCAAATATTCCACGTCCCGTCCGGCCAGCGGCGGAAACGGCGCGTCCGCCGACGGTGTTCGGACGCCATGGCAATGCGAGCAGACTTGAGCCGCTTGCGTCTGGCCCGCGTAAATGCTTGCCGCATCCGCCGATGTTGCAGCCAAAATTCCCGCCATCAACGCGCCGGAGATGAACAGTACTTTCATTGATGCGCTCCCTTCGACTCTTCAGGCGACAGCCCGCGCGTGATGTATTTGACGCGTCCGTGCGAGAAGATGCCGGCCGGGCTTTCCATCGGAACCGCGGCGACTTTTTCGAGCGAAGTCGAGTCGAACACCGCCACCTCGTCGCCATTGTACCCGGCGCTTACGTAAAGATATTTGCCGTCCGCGCTGTATTCGGGGAAGTAGGCATGGCCGCCGACATCCAGCGTCTTGACCACTTCCAGCGATTTTTTATCGATCAGCTGCACGGTGCGGGCGCGGCGGTCTTTGGAAATGATGTCCACCGCGACATAAGGCGCGTTTTGATGCGCGGCCGGCGATTCGGTGCCGCCGGCGACAGGCACTTGCTTGACGACTTCCATTTTGTCCAGATCCCAGACGCTGACGACTGTCTTGCTGCAGTCGCCGAAGTTGGTGCCGAAGCCCAGTGTGCGGCCGTCGACTTGAACCGCCGCGCCGCCGCCGACATGCGGCACGCAGCCTGCGTCCAGCTTCTTGATGATCTTGCGCTCTTTCAGGTCGATCGCGGTTACGATGCTGTCGTCATAGGAAGCGACCATCAGCTTGGTGCCGTTGTGGGTCAGGAACGCATCGTGCAAATGGCGGCCGACATTTTCGATTTTGGTGACCGGAAAATCGTCCTTCAGGTCGACGACCCAGACCTGGCCCGCATTTTCCAGCGCGACGACGAGAACATCGGCGTACGGCGTGCCGATTACCATGCCCGAATCGGAAGAAACCAGATTGCCGTCCGGATCGACGCCTTCGAGTTCGAACGTTTTCAACGGTTCCAGGGTATCGGCATTCAGGATTACCGCATTGTGCGGCACGTAAGAGCCGGCCATCAGGTATTTGCCGTCGCGCGAGACGCCGAGGCCCGGTCCGTTGAAGCCGGTTTTGATGCTGCGCACGACCTGCATCGAATACAGGTCGACCTTGAAAATTTCGGCGGTGTCGTTCTTCACGTAAGCCCAGCGCGGATTGGCCGGGTTGTAGTCGATGATGTGGGCGGCCGCGTTGGTGGGGATTTCGCCGACTTTCTGATGGGTCTTGCTGTTGATGAACACCGCTTTCGAGCCTTCGCCGCGGCCGTATTTACCGCGCGCCGCAACGCCGATGATGTCGTCCATGTCGTCGATGGCGTAGGCCGGTTTTTCCGGCAGTTTGCTTTCGTCCGAGATATACACTTTCAGCGAGGCTTTCATATCGTCGATCGTCCAGGCCGGATTGTCCAGCTTCGGCGTCGATTGCAGATGCTTGACCAGGCCGCGAATGTCGTCATCGGATAAGCGGCCGTAGAACGGCGGCATCAGCGTATCGAAGCTGCCGGTCATCACGATCGTGCGCAAAGCGGTCGGGCTGCGGCCTTTCAGTGTTTCGTTGTTCAATGCAGGCGCCAGAAATCCGCCATGATCCGAACCATGACAGCTCGCGCAATTTTCTTCATAGAGCCGGTGGTATTTTTGGGCATCATCCGAAACGGCCTGTGCGCCGTAAGGGAAAAGAAACGCCGCCATGCCGAGGGCGAGGGTATTGGATAGAAGCGATTTAGCGGTTTTCATTCGTGGTCGATCTCCATAATAGTTTTGAATCGATATTAGCATCAATGGAAGGTAAGTTCAAGCCGGATATCGTTCACGGGGGACGAAGCGGTGCGGCATCAACTGCAGCGAATCGGACAGGACGGTTCTTCGGCCGGAAAAGCTGCGTATAGCCGGTTCGGCGCAGCATTATAAGGAATCGGGCCGAGTCAAGTCTATGCGGACGGGGGGCGTAAGCTTACTGTTCCGTTGGAATAGCGCATCGGACGGGCCCGATAAACGGATCGCTCCGGGCAGGCCGGCAAGCCGCCTGCGAAGCCGTCGTCGCGGTTGCCAGGCCGACATCTGCAAGCGGCAGTGTCAGGCGACGGAGCGTCCGGCTGCTCTCTTAGGGGGACTGAAAAACCTCCGGGACGTATCCTAGCAGCGACACCTGCCGGCATTCCGCCGGCGGTATGCCGAGGTTTTGCGGCAGGTGCGTGAGTATAGGCAGGTGCCGGGAGGACACCATCGGCATCGATGGGAAGCATGA
Organism: Candidatus Methylomicrobium oryzae; assembly: GCF_016745425.1. Lineage (GTDB taxonomy): Bacteria > Pseudomonadota > Gammaproteobacteria > Methylococcales > Methylomonadaceae > Methylomicrobium > Methylomicrobium oryzae. The sequence goes on from NZ_JAERVK010000017.1 coordinate 94,877, forward strand.
ACAGGGTGCGCGGCTTTCTTTAATGCAAGACCTATGCCTGGTCGGCAGCACCGGGCGGGAAGTGTTAGGACAAGAGTATCCGGCGTCTATCCGCGAGTTAGGTCCGGATTGCCCTGCGAGCTACTGCCGACCGGCAGCTTTTTTATCCACGACGCCGGGAAGGGAACGGGTCGGTCTTGAAAATTTGCCTTTCAAGGCGTCGACGCCGGACTGCGGCTTGGCCAGATCACTCAAATCGGCGCGTTCCTGCCGCTCCTCGCGGGTACTGAAATCCATCCGTTGATCCCGCTGCTCGACCAAGCCGGGCAGGGCCTCACCATCGCGGTTAAATGACCATTCCAGCGTCGGCTTGCCTAACGGCATCTTGTCCCCGGTTTGTCCGAACGGGGCCGAGTTCCAAACATGCCAGGTCTTGCCGTAGCTGTTCATCTTGCCTTTCATTAATTCTTTTTCGGCTATATCCGGAATACCGGGGGCGATGAGCTGTCCGGACAGGATTTCGAAATTATGCGGGTGCCAATATTGTTTCTCTTTTTCGGGCAGGGAGTTGAACAGCAGCTCCGAAATGATGTATTCGATGCCGATCAGGTTCGCCTGGCGGGTATTGCCGTCGAACAGCACGCACTGGGCGAAATCCTGATTGACTTGGCGGCAGAAATGATGGGCTTCCGTTTGATGCGCCGGGTTTTCCTTGGAGGCATGGAAACCATCCAGATAAACGTTCATGGGCTGCAAGGGCGAGTCGCTTTGTAACATGGCGGCTCCCGTCTCAAGTACCTCGGTTTTCATGGTCTTATCCCGGCCGGCCGGTTGCAGCGGGGCTTTTGCTGCCGAGTTACAGGCTTGCAGTAATCCTGCAAAGATCAAGATAAACATCAGACGAGCGGCAGAATGGCGATTCGATGGCATGGGTCCCTCCTTTTTCGGTATGCAGAATTGGATTGCGCTTTCAGTTACATCTTGAATGGATGTATTCCCTCTCTAAATAGGCCTGTTTACAGCCAAGTTATAACATTAGCGGTTTCCGGCAATTCGGTATATTCGATAGGCCCTGCCTGCGGTAGTTCCTTGATAGCTCGGGATGCACCGGCTGCGGTGAGAATAACCGATGCGTTATTTGCGCATGCTTCGGAAAGACGCGTCGCTGCAGAGTGTTTGCAGGTCCTATTCTGGCGTTGAACTCGCGAGTTATTGAGATGAAACCGATGCTGTTTCCGTTCTGCTCCGATTGGCGATGCCGAACGGAATGTGCACCATCGGGATGTCCTTGCCGTTCGTCGAAAGATGGCTCTTCTGGTCGTCGAAAAAAATATGCGGCTTGAAGACGGTAAGGATACGTTCCTTGCTCATTCCGCCCAGGAAGAACGTTTCGTTCGCGCTGACCCCCCAGCTTTCGAGCGTGGTAATCACTCTTTCGTGCGCCGGCGCGTTGCGGGCGGTGATGATCGCAGTGCGCAGGATGCGTTTATAGTTCCGGTCCTGTTCGATCGCCCGGTCTTCGAGTTGTTGCATGATGGCCAGTTTCCTGAACAGGTCGGCCAGCGGCCCCGGATTATGGGGAATGTGCGAGCGGTCTTGCTCATGCTGGTGAAATTGCTGTAATTGGCCGTTGCGGTAAACCGTTTCCGCTTCGTCGTCGGCCAGCACGCCGTCGAAATCGAAGGCGACGCGCAATTCCTCGTCGTCGGGGTCGTCGAAAACGGCCGAAGGCAACACGGCGCCTGCCGGATAGCAGGCGGCAATCGCTTTCTGCACGTCGTTTTCGTTGGCCGACAAAAACAGGGAAGCATTGAACGCCGGAATGTAGGGGTAGGGCGATTTGCCCTCGGTAAAGGCGGCGCGACTGATGTCGAGGCCGTGGTGCCTGATCGAGCGGAACACCCGCTGGCCGGTGGCGGCCGAGTTCCGGGACAGCAGCACGACTTCGACGGGCTGTTCGGCGCCGAAGCGCGCGTTGATGTTCAGGAAACGGCGGATGAACGGAAAGGCGACGCCTTTGCCGAGCACCTCGTTCCGGTTCTGTTCCTGGTAAGATTTGTAGGCGACGGGGCCCTGTTCGCGGAATACGCGGTCGGATTCGCCGAGGTCGAACAATGCGCTCGACGAGACGGCAATCACGAATTTTTTATCGATCGGGTAGGGCATGATTTATCCGGAGGCGAGGTGCGCCTCAGCGGTACAGCACCTGATCGCACCGCGCCGGTAAAATCAGGGCTTTCGGCGGCGGCTGCTTTTTGGCGGGCGCCTTCGCTTCGGCCGAAAACCACCAGTCCAGCGATGCATTACAGCCGTCGCCCGCGGGCAGGCTTTCCTGGCCTGCGCAGTAGCGGCTGTCCTTCGGGCATTTCAGGCGGACATGAAAGTGATCGTCATGTTTCCACCAGGGGCGGATTTTGCGCAGCCAGCTTCGGCCGGCGTGCGTCCGGCACAGCTCCCGCTTGATGCCGGCATTCACGAAGATTCTTTCGACTTCCGGCATTTCCGCCGCGATTTGAAGTATCTGCTCGTTCGCTTGGGACCATTGGCGGCTGTCGATCAGGTCGGAATGATCGCGTAGCACCGAAGGCGCGCTCCACTGTTCCCGTTCGTTATCGGCGAGCGTCCGGGTTTCGGCCTGTTTCGACAGCAGGAACCAGATGTCGACGTCCAGGCCGTTCTGGTGGCTGCGATGGCCGTTCGGCGTCGGGCCGCCGCGCGGTTGTCCCATGTCGCCGATCAGCAAAACGCCGAGCTGCCGGTTTGCCGCGCTCCGTCCCAGGGTTTCGATAAAATTTTTCAGATCGGGGTGGCCGTAATAGCGGTGCCGGGACAGGCGCATCACCTGATAGCCGGTACCGTTCGGCGGCAGTTGGACCGCCCCGCTCAGGCAGCCGGCCGTGTAGGAACCGATGCTTTCGGCGGCGGGGCCGAGGACGGCAGGCGCGGTGACGCGCGCCCAGGAAGGGGTGCCGGCTTGTACGGAATCGTGGCAAGACAGCGCCATAAAAAATAGCAACGCGGAGACTCTTTTCATAACGGACGGGGACAAAGTGGCGCGCCCGGGAACGGCGCGGAGCATGCGGGTATTGTACAGATTTTCCGGCGCAGCTGCGTTGAAGTCTTCCGTTTTTTAAGGTTAATCGAATGCTAATCGGCTCCCGGTAAAATGCCGTCGTTCGGATAGCCGGCCTGAACGATTTCCATCCGTTGACCATCCGTTCATCGCAGGTTCATGGTGAACAATGTCTAATCGTTCGTTGTCCGACGGCGTATTATCATCCTCCGCGCTTGCGGCGCCTTCGCCTGATTTTGTTACGGAATATTCCAGCCCATGACTCCTCGATTGCTTTCCTCAGCCGCCATTCTGTTCGCTGCAATGACCCAGCCCGGATGGGCCGAGTCGTTCAGTCTTCCTTTATCTGCGGACTACAGCCTGATCAAAAATACCCTGGTTTCGCAGCTTTTTACCGGCCCCGGCACCAGCGCCAATGTCTGGAAAGACCGCCAGGGCTGCAGTTTCGTGCAGCTCTCCAATCCGCAGCTGGACGGGCAGAATGGCCAGGTGCATCTGACGAATAACGTGCATGTCCGTTTTGGTTCGGGGATGAACGGCCAGTGCCTGCCGCTTTTGGAATGGAGCGGATTGCTCGAAACCTGGCAGCAGCCGACGATCAATCCGCAGCAAACGGTGCTCAGCCTGCCGGTTACCCAGGCACGGGCATACGACCGGTCCGGCGTGCCTTTGAATATCGACCAGCTGCAGGACTTATTGCGGCGCTATGCCGAGCCGCAACTGGCGAGCCTGAAAATCGATCTGAACCAATCGCGCGGCGACATCGAACGCAAACTGGCCGAATACTTGCCGAAGGAAAATGAGGCGGAACTGCATCAGATCATCAGTACGCTGAAATTTACCGGCGCGGCTGCCAAAGACGAGGGAATATCGGTGACTCTCGGTTTCGACGCGCCGGTCAAACCTTTGACGAGCGCGCCGGCCGGCCCCTTGTCGGCTGCCGAACAGCAGCAATGGCAGGAAGCCTGGCAGGAGTGGGACGCGTTTCTCAGCAAAGCGGTCCAGCAGGCGTCCTTCGATTCCAACTCCGAGCAGATGCGCGATACGCTGACCGAAATTCTGCTCGAAGCCCGCAGCGCCTTCCAGGCTGCGATCAAAGGGCAACAGACGGGAGGTAAGGATCCGGTCCGGGTATTTTTTACCGACACCTGGGAACGGCTTGCGCCCGAACTGCATAATCTGGCGAAACAGTTGCCCGAAATTCAGGGGCTGCGCTATATGACTTTCATTGCGGCGACCGATGTGATCTATCAGCTCGAAAGCATCGGAAGTCCGTTAGGTCTGGAAATCTCGTCCGAAGGCCTGCGCAAGCTGGCGCGCATTTTGATCAAAGGCCAGCAGGAACGCGCCTTGTCATCCCCATCGGATACACCGCAGGCGCAGGCTGGCTTCCAGTCCGGTCAAAGCAAGGATGTGCGGTTCTGAACCCAATCCAGCGGTACGGCATTAATGCCAAAAATGGCATTAATGCCAACCTGTACGTTTATCTGGGAGTTGTTTATAAGTCTTCAATTTTCATAGAAAACCGCTTTCATCAATCAGGAATTTTTGTGAACTTCGCGATATTCTTCTATCCTATACGGATCGATATCTAAAAATCACGCGAAGATATTCATTCCTATAACGCTTCGAGGAGGATAACCATGGGAATTTCCCTGAGCAAAGGCGGTAATATCAGCTTGTCCAAGACCGACCCTACGTTAAAGAACGTGCTGGTCGGCCTCGGCTGGGACGTGCGGGCGACTGACGGTGCCGACTATGACCTGGATGCAAGCGCGTTCATGGTCAAGGAAGACGGCAAGGTCCGTTCCGACAGCGATTTCATCTTCTACAATCAAACCAGGTCGGCCTGCGGTTCGGTCGAACATACCGGCGACAACCGCACCGGCGCCGGTGACGGCGACGACGAGTCAATCCTGGTACTGCTCGACAAGATACCGGCCGATATCCAGAAGGTCGCTTTTACGGTAACCATCCATGACGCGGAGGCCCGCAAGCAGAATTTCGGCCAGGTGGCTCGCGCTTATGTCCGGATCGTGAACAAGGATACCAATAATGAAGTGGCGCGCTACGATTTGAGCGAAGACGCCTCGATCGAGACCGCGATGATCTTCGGCGAAATCTACCGCCACGGCAGCGAATGGAAATTCCGCGCCGTGGGCCAGGGCTACGCGGGCGGCTTGGCCGCTCTGGCCCGGCAGTACGGCATCAACATATAACCTGCAAACTTTAGAACAACACCAATAAGCAAGAGGAGCATGAGCATGGCGATTTCATTGAGCAAAGGCGGTAACGTCAATTTGAGTAAGGAAGCCCCCGGATTGAATAAAATCCTGGTGGGTTTGGGTTGGGACGCGCGCGCGACCGACGGCGCGGCATTCGACCTCGACGCCAGCGCTTTCCTGGTCAAAATGGACGGCAAAGTCCGTTCCGACAACGATTTTTGCTTCTACAACAATAAATCGGTCGCCGATGGTGCGGTGGCGCACGCCGGCGACAATCTGACCGGCGCCGGCGAGGGCGACGATGAAGTCATTAAGGTGGAACTGAGCCGTATTCCGGCCGATCTGGACAAAGTCGTTTTCGCGGTGACGATCCACGAGGCCGAGTCGCGCAGGCAGAATTTCGGCCAGGTCAGCCGCGCTTATATCCGCATCGTGAGCGAAGAAGGCGGCCAGGAAATCGCCCGCTACGATTTGAGCGAAGACGCCTCGATCGAGACCGCGATGATTTTCGGCGAAATCTACCGGGTTGGCACCGACTGGAAATTCAAGGCGGTCGGCCAAGGTTATGCCGGAGGCCTCGGGCCGTTGGCGTCTTCATTCGGCGTCAACGTCTGACGCTGCCTGATTAAGCGGCATGGACATTTCCAAAGGGCAGCGGTTGCCGTTGTCCTTGCTGTTTGCCGGCGCCTCGCAAACCGTGCAAGTCGGTCTCAACATCAGCGGCCTTGAGGCGGCCGTCGATTTCGCCTGTTTCGGATTGGACACACAGCAAAAGTTGTCCGACGACCGCTACATGGTTTTCTACAATCAGCCGAAAACGCCTTGCGGCGGCGTCGAGCTGGCCGTTCCGGCCGGCGATCGGACGGGGTTTCTGTGCCGGCTCGACAGCTTGCCGGCTTCGATCGACCGGCTGGTTTTTACCGCCGCCATCGACGGTAACGGGACGATGAGGCAGATCCGGTCCGGTCATCTGCGCTTTTTGCAGAATGGGCAGGAAGGTGCGCGTTTTGCCTTTACGGGGCCGGATTTTCAGGACGAAAAAGCCCTGATGCTCGGCGAGCTGTACCGGAAGGATGGGGCATGGCGGTTTTGCGCCACCGGCCAAGGCTTTAACGGTGGCCTGGCGGCGCTGGTGCGGCATTTCGGCGGCGAGGTGGCGGAGGATGTGCCTGCAGCGCCTCCCGTACCGCCCGCTCAAACCTTGTCGCTTGAAAAGAAAATGGCGGCCGGTTCGCCCAAATTGGTCGAGCTGGCCAAAAAGGCGACCGTTTCGCTGGCAAAATACCGTCTGGATGCCACGATTGCCCGGGTCGGCCTGGTCCTGGATGCGTCAGGCTCGATGAGCGGGCAATACAGCAAAGGCCGGGTGCAGGAAGTAATCGAGCGGCTGCTGCCGTTGGCGGTCCATTTCGACGACGACGGCGAACTGGACGTTTGGGCGTTTTCGCGCAAAGTGCTGGCACTACCGCCCGCTACGCTCGCCAATTATGCCGATTATGTCAACAGCGCGGAGCGAGGCTGGCGTAACTGGGGCATGATGAGCATCAATAACGAACCGGCCGTAATCGAACAGGTGATCGAACATTACCGCGGCACGCGCCTGCCGGTTCTGGTGATCTTCGTCAGCGACGGCGGCGTGAGCCGAAACAAGGAAATCAAAGACTTGCTGATCCATGCCGCATCGCTGCCGATCTTCTGGCAATTTGTCGGAATCGGCGGCAGACAATACGGCATTCTCGAAAAACTCGATACGATGGCCGGGCGTATTGTCGACAACTGCGGATTTTTTGCGCTGGATGATCTTCACAGCATCAGCGAACAAGCGTTGTATGACCGTCTGCTGGGCGAATTTCCTCAATGGCTCGAAGCAGCCAAAATTAAAGGCATCGTTCATTAAAGCGTCAGAATCCACAACAATCATAAAGAATCTCTAAATAAAATCGGAGAGCAATACAATGAGTATCAGTTTACAAAAAGGCCAGAAAATCTCGCTGAACAAAGAAGCGGGCGGTGCGCTGAGCAAGGTCATCATGGGGCTCGGCTGGGACGCGAAAAAATCCGGCGGCGGCTTGTTGAAAGGAATGTTTGGCGGCGGCGGTGGCGGCGGTTCGATCGACCTTGACGCTTCGTGCGTGATGTTCGACGAACAAAAGAAGATCGTCGATACGGTCTGGTTCCGGCAATTGAAAAGCAAGGACGGCAGCGTCGTGCATACCGGAGACAACCGGACCGGCGCGGGCGACGGCGACGACGAACAGATCGTCGTGGACTTGAGCAAGGTGCCGGCCAACGTCAAATCACTGGTATTCACGGTCAATTCATTCACCAACCAGACTTTCGATCAGGTCGAGAATGCGTATTGCCGCTTGGTCGACGGCGGTACCAACAAGGAAATCGCCCGCTATACGCTCAGCGCGCAAGGTTCGCATACCGCGCAGATCATGGCGAAGGTGTACCGCCACGAAGGCGAATGGAAAATGCATGCGATCGGCGAAAACGGCCACGGCCGGACGATCGACAGCCTGCTGCCGCAAATCACCGCGAATTTGTAAAGCGGCATGCGGATCTGGTTCAACAAGACTTTTTCGACGATTGGCGCGGTGTTCCGCCAACTGAAGGCCGGCTATTCGGACGACGGGACTACCCTCGTTTGCACGCATACGCACCGCACCGCGACTGCCTTCCTGGCGGCCGACGAAGCCTATCTGGAGCCTTCCGAACTGCACGGACAGGAATATATCGACTGGTGCCTCGACTTTTGCCTCGAGCACCGGATCGAGCTTTTCTGGCCCGGCAAGGAATCCGCGCTGGCTTGTAAAAATCGGGCGCAATTCGAGTCCGCAGGCATCAGTCTGATGGCGGCGGCCGACTACCCCACGCTGTCGCTGCTGCACAACAAGGCGCATTTTTACGCCGATTTGCCGGAAGAGGTTGCGCTGGCGATGGATTTCGTGGCGGTCAACGATGCCGAGGCTTTCGACCGGGCGGTAGAAAGGCTTGCTTCGAAGCATAAGCGCCTGTGCGTCAAGCCGGCCGTTTCGGTCTACGGTCTCGGTTTCCGGATTCTGGACCGGGAACGCGACAGCATCAGCCACCTGCTGAAAGGCGTCGAATACCAGATTCCGCTGCAGGAGCTGCGGGACGGGATGGAGCATACGCCGCATTTCGATACGCTGCTGGTGATGGAGCATCTGGGCGGTCCCGAATGGAGCGTTGATTGCGCGGCCCGGCACGGCGAACTCTTGTGCGCGGTGCAGCGCAAAAAATCGCCGCTGGCAGGGCACGGCCAGTTGATCGATGACAATTCCGCGATCGCCGGCATGACCGAGCGCTTGATCCGCCATTACCGTCTGAACGGCCTGGTGAATATCCAGTTCAAGGAAGGCGAGTCCGGCCCGCGCCTGCTCGAAATCAATCCGCGTCCGTCCGGCGGCTTCGGCATGGCGTGCCTTGCCGGCGCGAATCTGGCAAAGATTGCGCTCGAAGGTTTTAAAGGCGAAACGCCGGAGATTCCGCCGTTGCGTTACGGGCTTAAAATCAGCGAAATCAATACGCCGGTGGTGTTAATGGATGAGGCATGGGTAGCCTGACCGCATTTGCCCCATTAATCTGTCACATGGCTTCGATAAACTTCCGGTTCTGTTTCAGCTGACTGTAACGTCTAAGGCTGCCTTTCGCAGGATGGCCGCGCGCGTTCTCCGCATACGAAATTTTCATGACAACAACCCTTTCCATTCCACTCGATAGCGGCGTTCTGCATCTTGATCTCGAGCCGGGCCGCGTACCGATCCGCCGCTTGCTCGGTTTTGCCTCGCGCATCGGCAGCAAGCGCAAATTCCTGTTGGTCAGCAAGGTGCTCGGCAAGCATTATCCGGTCAGCCCGCTGATGATGAGCTGGACCTATCGGGCATTGGCGCGATCGGTGCTGGACAGCGGGGCAGGGCAGCGCGCGCTTTGGATCGGGATGGCCGAAACTGCGACCGGCCTCGGCTACGGCGTGTTCGATGCGGCTTGCCGGGAAGGTGCCGGAGACGGGCTGTTCATGCAGACTACGCGCTATCATCTGGAAGGCCTGCCGCGCCTCGAATTCGACGAGGCGCACAGCCATGCGACCGATTTTTTCCTATATTATCCGGCCGAGGTACAGGCGCTGGAGCTATTCCGCAGCGTGGAAATCCTGGTGCTGATCGACGATGAAATCAGCACCGGACGCACGTTTTTGCGGCTGATTCAGGCGTATCAGGCGATCAATCCCGGTTTGCGCAAAGTGTATATCGTCAGCTTGGTCAATTTTGCGAAGACGGAAGACCGGGCGAAGCTCGAAGCGCAGGCCGGCGTGCCGGTCGAATGGGTCGCGCTGCGCGAGGGCAATATGCATTTCGAGGAGAACGGAGACGAGGGTTTGCCGCCGGCAGCAGCAGTCAACGTGATCGGCAACGGCCGCTGCAAGAAGTATTTACTGGCCTGGCCCGGGCGTTTGGGGATCAAGGCTCCGATCGGACTGGCCGATAATGATATTCTTACTCTGCAAAGTCTGCTGGCTCCTGCCGATTCCGGTCCGTTGCTGGTGCTGGGCACCGGCGAATGCAATGCGCCGGCCTATCTGCTCGGCCGTGAATTGGAGCGCCGGGGCTATCGGGTCAAGGTGCAGAGCACGACCCGGTCGCCGATCCGTCCGGGCAACGACATCGCCTCAGTCTGTCGCTTCAAGGACAACTACGATGACGGCATCGATAATTTTATTTACAATCTGAATCCCGACGCTTATCGATCGATCCTGCTTTGCCACGAAACCCCGCTGAACGAGTCTCTGCAGGAACGCCTCGATGCCTGGCGCGCGATCGGCGTCCGCATCGCCATCGATTCATCCACCGGACATGCAAAATTACATTTTTCTCGATTTGGATGACACGCTGTTCCAGACCTTGCGTAAGTGCGAGCACGGGCCGGACGATCCGGCGCTGGCAGTGCGCGCGTTTTTGCCCGACGGCACCCCGAATTCGTTTGCGACGCGCAAGCAGCAATGGCTGTGGCAATGGTTTCAGAAGGATTTCAAGATCGTGCCTGTCACCGCGCGCGACGCGGGGGCTTTCGGGCGCGTGAACCTACCGTTCCGCGAAGAGGCCGTTCTGAATCACGGTGCGGTGATTTTGGACCGGCAGCGCCGCATCGATAAGCCCTGGATGGAAAGAATGCAGGATCTCTTGCCCGGCTATTATGAAAAGCTGCTGGAAGTCTGGGCAGAGGTGCAGGTTTTCGCCGGACGTAGCGAAGGCTACAAGTTACGCCTGGTCCGCGATTTCGGGATCGACTGGTTCGGGGTCGTGAAGCACCGGTCGGCCCTTGAAGCGCCTTTGCGGACATTGCTCGAAGAGGCCGTCAAACCGCATCCGGCGTTTCGGGATGGCAGCCTGTACGCGCATTTGAACGGCAACAACCTGGCGATTTTGCCGAAACTCATCAATAAGGAGGACGCGGTGCGGTATTTGCTCGATCGTTACCGCCGCCGTCATCCCGAGATTCTGACATTCGGCGCTGGCGACAGCCGGACCGATGCGCCGTTTCTGGCGCTCTGCGACTATGCACTGATTCCGAAAAATACCCAGTTGTTCCAAACCCTTGCCGCGGTGCAATGAAATGACGGTTCCGTTTACCGGCAGTTATTCGGCGGACGATGTCGAATTTTTACTGACCCCGATCGAGATGGAAGATACTCCGGTGCTGGTCAAGGAAGCCCTGATCCAGTCAGGGCGTCGGCATTATTCGGAAATGCTGACGCGAGAATCGTTGCCGTCCGATGTTTATGTGCAATTGTTCCATGATGCCTTGGCGTTGAACGGCCGGCGCATGGCCGGGCATCTTTTGGCACTTGCCGAACGGATCGTCAGGCTGCGCAAGACACAGATCGCGCTGGTTTCGCTGGCGCGTGCCGGCACGCCGGTCGGGGTGCTTTTGAAGCACGTGCTGCAGCGCCATTTCGGCCGGAAGGCTGCGCACTATTCGCTTTCGATCCTGCGCGACAAGGGTATCGATCGAAATGCATTGCGCCATATTTTACAGCGTCATTCCCCGGACTCTCTGGTGTTTGTGGACGGCTGGACCGGAAAGGGCGTGATTGCGAGTGAATTGGCGACGAGCCTGGATGATTTCGCCGCTTCCGACGGTATCCGCATACCGGCCGATTTATTCGTGTTGGCGGACTTGTCCGGTTCAGCCGCGGTCGCGGCCTCAAACGAGGATTACCTGATACCGTCCTGCGTATTAAATTCGACCGTATCCGGCTTGATCAGCCGTTCCGTTTGGCGGCAAGGCAGAGTCGACCCGGCGGCTTTTCACGGTTGTCTATACTATAAGGAATTCGAGCCGTACGACTTGTCCCGCTTCTTTGTCGATGCGATGCTGGACTATGCGGAAGAGGTCTATCGACAATTCGGAGTGCCGGTGCCTGAAGCGCAGTACGATTCGAAGCGGCTGAAGGGGGTCTCGCTCGATTTTTTGAAAGCTGTTGCTCAACAATATCGCATAAGCCATTATAATTACATCAAACCGGGAATCGGCGAAGCGACCCGCGTACTGTTGAGGCGCGAAGCCGGGCGCTTGCTGCTCAGGAATCCGGATTCGGAAGCCACTCGGCATTTGCTTTGGCTGGCCGAGTCGAAATCGATCCCGATCGAAGTGCGTCGAAATATGCCTTACCGCGCGGCTGCCTTAATCAAAGAGGTTAAATGAATCAGATCACCGCTGTTTCCGAACAAGACCGGCCGTTTTCACCGTGGCAACTGGGGGCACCGCTGTATATGCCCGCTCACCGGCTCGATCTCCGCGACATTGCGAACGGGGACAAGCTGCCCCAGCTGCGTTCGATGATTTTTTGCACCGAAGACGCGGTATTGAAGTACGAGGTGGAAAGCTGCATTCGCCATCTGGGCTTGTGCATGCAGGGCTTTCGAGAAACCCGGCAGCGTTTCCGGTTCATTCGCGCGCGTAATCCCGAGATTCTTTCGCGGCTGCTGGATTTGCCGCACATCGAACGCATCGACGGCTTTGTGCTGCCTAAATTCACGATCGACAATTTTTCCGCCTACCTGGACCAGCTATCCGGCACTTCTTTCAAAGTGATGCCGACGCTCGAAACCCGCGAAGTGTTCGATCCGCAGGCGATGCAAGAACTCCGCCAGGCTCTCCTTCAAGAGGTGGACGCAGAGCGCATCCTGATGCTCAGAATCGGCGGCAATGACTTGATGAATCTGCTGGGAATCCGCCGGCCCCGGCATATGACGCTTTACCAAACGCCTTTGGGCCATGTCGTGGCGCAACTGGTGACCCTGTTCAAGCCTTACGGATTCTCGTTGTCGTCACCCGTTTTCGAATATCTGGACGATTACGATATCCTGCAGCAGGAGATTCGCCAGGACTTGGCGCACGGCCTGACCGGAAAGACCGCCATCCATCCCGATCAGGTGCCGGCGATCGAAAATGCCTATCGCGTCGAGCGCTCCGACTACGAAATGGCCTTGTCGATGCACGACAGTGCCGCGCCGGCGGTGTTCAGAATGCACGATGCGATGTGCGAAGTCGCGACGCACCGGCAGTGGAGCGATGAGATCGTCACCCGGCACGCGTGCTACGGAAGCCGAGAGCTGGTATCGTTGCCGGATTACAAGGAGGTCCATAGTTAATTATCCACCTATTACCGTTGGAGGACTTACCGATGTATAACCGGATCGATATGGTCGCCGGGCAGAATTGCCTGTTGCCCGTGCCGGCGCTGCATGTCACCGTTATGACGGGCCGCAAAATCTCCGGACCCGATCTGGATATAAGCGCCTTTCTGTTAAATGCGCAGGGCAAGGTGTCCCTGGACGAGGATTTCGTTTTTTACAACCAGCCCGTTCGCGCCGATCAGGGTATCGAGCTTGAGCCCGAGCAGAACCGTTTGACGCTGCATCTGGACCGCACCCAGCCGTCCGTGCAAAAAATCGCGTTGACGATGACGATTACCGACGGGCAGGTGAAAGGCCAGAGTTTTACGGAAATTCAGCATGTGACCGTGCTGGTCAAGGATTTCCTCACCGGATTCGAGATTGCTAGTTTTGTGCTCGATACGACTAAAAACCAGGAAACCGCATTGATTCTGGTCGAGTTTTACCGGCATCAGGACAATTGGAAGCTACGCGCGGTCGGTCAGGGTTTTGTCGGAGGCCTGCAGCCTTTGGCCGAATTTTACGGGGTCGATGTAAGCGAAGGCGAATCGAGCCCTGCGCCCTTGCCGGAGTCGTCGCCCCAGAAGCTCAATTTAAGCAAGATCACCCTCGATAAGCGCGGCCAGTCGATCTCGCTGGAAAAAAATCGGAACGGCCTCGGCGAAATTATCGTCAATTTGAACTGGAACTCGACCCCGACCAAGTCGCCGGGTCTGTTCAGCAGAAAAGCGGAAGGCATCGATCTCGATCTGGCCTGTCTTTGGGAGTTTCAGGATGGCGCCCGGGGCGCGGTGCAGGCTTTAGGGGGGCACTTCGGCAATTTGCAGCAGTTTCCGTTCATCGAACTGGATCAGGATGATCGGAGCGGCCGTTCGATCGGCGGCGAAACGATGCGTATCAACGGAAATTACTGGCATGAATTCAGCCGAGTGCTGATCTTTGCATTTATTTACGAGGGCGTGCCGAACTGGTCGCATGTCGATGCGGTGATCACGATCAAGTCCCATAATCAGCCGGATATTGAAGTGCGTCTCGATAGCCACCGTAACGATCAGTTCATGTGCGCGATTGCGATGCTGGAAAATGTGAACGGGCAGCTGCGCATCACCAAACTGGTCGATTACTTTTCCGGCCACCAGCAAATGGATTATGCTTACGGCTGGGGTTTAAATTATGTGGCGGGCAGTAAATAAGGTAGCGGTTTCCTGAAGACGGGGTCGTATCGGCGGGCAGGTCCTATAAAACCTTTAGCAGATAAAAAAGCGGGCGTATTTGATTTGCCGTTATTTTAACCATGCCGATGTCTTTTGGAGTATAAACAGGATATTATTTGTCAAATGACTATTAATCGAAAATTGTTTTATTTTATTCAAAAACCCTAATATAAGAAGGAGTTAATCCGTGAGTTTCGAAAGTTTCTTGAGCCAACTGAAAAACAAAGCCAGTGAATTAAAAACCGAAGCGTTGAAATTCAAGAACAAGGATTTTCTGAATGCTGCGATGGCGGGTTCCGCATTGATTGCGATGGCCGACGGCAGTATTAGCGGCGAAGAAAAACAAAAAATGATCAAGTTCATCGAAAGCAACGATGCCCTGTCGATATTCACGACCAGCGACGTGATCAAGGCATTTCAGGACTTCGTCGGCCAGCTCGAATTCGATAAGGATATCGGCGAAGCCAAGGCTTTCCAAGCTCTAGGCAAGCTCAAGTCGAATAACGAGGCGGCTCGTCTGTTGATGCGGATGATTATCGCGATCGCTTCATCCGACGGTAATTTCGATCTGTCCGAGAAAAAAGTGGCGGTCCGGATCGCGAATGAACTCGGCGTGAGTCCGGCGGAATTTGAATTGGCCTAAATATTACACTATGATGAAAATCAGCGAGTATCTCTTCGATTAGATTGAGTCATTTGGCGTACTTCCTACAATAATAATCAACGTCACTTGTAACGCGGCCGACTGATAATCCTTATTTCAGCCGACCGCGAAGCAAAAGGATTTGCAATCCCGGCCATCGTGTTAGGGAGGGGCGGGGTATCATCGGCCGGAACCGGCGGTTCCTCCGATTTGGAAATTCCACCAGGGACGGCACCTACCGGTATTCATCGGGCACCTAAATGCCCGTGATGCTGGTTAACCCATGATTATTGCCCAAGTCGAATATTGGGCGCAGGAGACGTTACCATGAAAGCAACTCTACAAAACCTGCTACTTTGGACAGCCCTTATTGTAGGTTCCCTGCTTATCTTCAATCAGATCAATTCATCCCCTCCGGTATCGGAAGATACTATCGCTTATTCGGATTTCCTCGCCAAGGTCAAGGCGAAGCAGGTCACGCGCGTCG
>NZ_JAERVK010000018.1 GCF_016745425.1 Candidatus Methylomicrobium oryzae
TCTCTTTTTTCATCCCCCTGATTTGGGGCCGCTGGGGAATTTATGCAACAAAGCCCCTACAACTCATTAAAGGTGAAAAAGAATTAGCCACATAATGATTAGCATCATTAATGTCAATTTCAGGCTCTATAAACCGATCCACATTACATAGATCAATCAACTCTTGAAACTCTTTTTTTGAAGGAAACATTGGCTATTTCATATGTTATTGGGGTAACTGAGCGCTCTGCTTAATTGAAAATTCTCACTACAATGCCTCAAGCAGAAAGGCTAGCCAGTCTGGCAGATAATGGATTTTTCCTTTGACGTACACATCATAGACTGGCTAAAACCGGGCTATAAGCTAATTGATTTGCTCATCGTATCATTCAATACTTGAGATTTATGTGCCGTTGATAAATGCGTATAACGATCGGTACTGGCCAAGCTCTTGTGGCCGAGAATTTCAGCAATTTCTTTCAATGTTCGTCCGTCCCGAGCCAAAGTTGAGGCGGTATCATGGCGTAAATCATGCCAGCGGAACTGATGTATGTTGGCTTCCTTCAAGCATCTGAACCATTGTTTCCGATAGTCAAAGGGTTTGTTTGGGTCCGTGCTAGAAGGAAACAACAATCCGTTCCCGATTTCCCGATGTTTTTTCAGTTCATCCATTATGACTGTGGGGATAGGGGTATGGCGAGGCTGACCGTTTTTGGTGTCGGCTAAAAGTGCCAGTCCTTTATCGAAATCGATATCGCACCAGCGCAATTGATCCAATTCGCCTTTCCGCATGCCAGTGGTCAAGGCCATCAGTACTTTCAGGTAAAATTTGCCGCCAATCGCTTGCCCGGCGCGAATCAAACGCGGCTTTTCCTCGTCAGATAAATAACGGACTATTTTGTTATTCAGGGGTTGAGATCGGACTTTCTTGCAAGGGTTTTCGTCGATGTACTGTTCGCTAACCAAGTCGTCCTCTTGCTGGCGGGTCGCAAAATCGAGGATTGAGGACAAAACGGCCAAGTAACGGTTATAGGTTGCCGCAGCTTTCGAACGATGGAGTTTGAGTTTGGCGCGAATTTCATCGGGTGTGATGTCGGACAACACGGTTTTACCGAATTGATCGCCCCACCATTTGACTAACCGGGCACGGTCATGGTCCTTGCCGGTCCACCAAGTCATGTACTCATCGGCCAGACGGTCAAAGGGAATGGTGCAAGGCCGAACGCCTTTGGCTTCGTATTCCTGATATTCAAGTACAGAACGAGTGCCCCAAGTGCGGGCATCCTGTTTGCGGCGGAAAGTTTTGGTCTTGATGCCTTTCCCGGATCGGGTAAGGATGGTGCGGTAACGAGTTTCGCCGTTTTTGAGAGTAACCTTGATAATGTGGAAATTAAGCATCTGTGTTTCCTCGCGATTGAGGTTAAAAACAAGACTACCATTAAAATCACTGTAGTCGATGGTTTTTAGTACACAGCTACTGAGGCTTTTTATCCTTAAAAGCCCTTTAGTATCAAAGGTTTAAGTTGGTGGGTCGTATTGGATTCGAACCAATGACAACCGCATTAAAAGTGCCTTCGCTGATTTTTATTCCATTATTTATCAATAACATAAAGTTTGGCTTTTCGTTCGCAAACCTAATAAAGCCTAACTGAGCCTACATTAAAATCGTCAAAAAATCGCCAGCCATCGTTACTGATCTTTGGTTTAGCGCATCCTTCCCCTTCGCCTGATTTTGGTCAGCGAGTCGTTATAAAACTGTCCAATAACTCTTACCAAGCCTTCCCGCGTCTTTAGGTCTTCTCTAATTTTTTAAACAAGTTCTCTTTTTTTCAATCAGCACTTTGTTACCAACCCCTCCGGAAGATCTCCGGAAGATTGGAGTCCTTTTGTCGAATAGCATGGTATCGCTCTTTTGGCACCAAACCATCCCGTGTTGATGTGGTGACAGAAGGCAATCTTTATTATTGACTCTATAACAAGGAGAAATTTATGCGTATTCCAAATCCGAATCCATTTCCAATTGATAATTTCCCATTAATTATGAAAAACGCTATTCTGGAGGTACAAACCAATGCTGGTTTTCCGATTCCATTGATCGCGGTGTCGGCCCTTGGGCCTGTTGCCGCTGCCTGCCAAAATTTAATTGACGTTGAACTACCCATCGGGAGCGTATCACCTACGTCGCTATTCCTGTTGATCATTGCTGAATCCGGCGAAGGTAAGACTCCAGTCGACCGACTCTTTGCTAAATCACTTCGAGACTTTGAAGAAAACGAGGCGAAGAAACTCCAGGCAGTAATCCCTAAACTGAAGGCGCAGAGGGAGTCTTGGGAAATTCAACGGCGAGAAATTTTAAGAGCGATAAAAATAAACCGGAAAAATGCCTTAAGACAAAATGATCCCGAGGAAAATGATTTACTCGACAAGGAATTTGAACAGCTTCAACAATCATTAGAAGATCACCTTGCCAATGAACCAAAGCGGGCACGACGAGTTAAAATTTTTCACAACGACACGACGCCAGCCAAGATGTTGTCAGATTTGCACGAAGTTTGGCTATCCGCTTACCTGAACTCGGATGAAGCCGGGAGCATTTTTCGAAGTCGTGCTATGGCTGATAGAGGGATGATTAATCAGCTGTGGGATGGAGCCACGCTGACTGTTGACCGAATTAGTGCGCCGAGTTTTCAGGTAAAAGATGCTCGACTTTCCATCTCTTTAGCCGTTCAAAGTGGTGTGCTAAGAGATTTTTTAAACGACCGGGCGACAGATTTTCGGAGTATTGGCGCTCTGGCTCGCTACCTTGTGGCTTGCCCAGTTTCTACAAAAGGAACGAGGATATTGGATGATCGGCCTCAATTCACTGAACATTTAACGGCTTATCAACAGCGTATAACTGCTATTTTGGAACATGACAAGCTGGAGATGGACAATGGAAGAAAAGAAAGGAAAGTTCTCATATTTTCGTTAGATGCGAAAAAATATTGGTTCGATTTTAAAAATAGTATCGAATTGGACCTAATACCAGGACGATATTTATCAGACATTGATGATTTTGCATCGAAGATCACAACGAATCTAGCGCGGATCGCGGCGTTGTTTCATCATTTCGAAGGACACGAAGGCGATATCTCACTGGAGACGATAAGCCGTGCTGGGGCTTTGTGCAATTGGTTTATTCACCAGTTCAAGAGTTTGTTTTCATCATTGCCAGAAATTCCACAAGAAGTTGCGGATACCTATGAAATGGAACGATTCTTATGGGATTGGTGCTCTCGGCATCAAGGTCATTCATATATCCTAAGGTCTCTGGTCAGCCAATATGGCCCTAATCGCTTGCGCGGGGCTTCTGGTAAAGGACGTAGAGCATATGCCCTCGATCAACTGGCTATGCAAGGCAAGATTTGGTTGGAGTTTCATGGCAAAAAAAGCTGGATTAGATTAAACCCCCAATATTTCCCAGTGAACGTTGCACTTCTGCAGTATCAATCTTATTAACTCTTTAAATTCCAGCGATAATAAAACCGCCGAGCCAATTTAGGCCGGCGGTCTTTTTATACCTATGGATCCGTTATGTGATTAAAAATAATTACGTACACGATTTGACGAGTTAATTCGTTTAAAGCCCCTAACAGATTTTATGCAATATAGGCCGGACAAGCTCTTAATGCTGCCAATTTATGGCCTATTAAATTCAAACTCCATTAGCTTCTAAAAATATGATAAATGCAACCTTAAATTTAGGAATACTTGCTAGTTCTCCTCAGACTCTACCAGTGGGCAAACATTGTTTAATCAATGTGGACCAGATAAAACCTAATCCCCACCAACCACGTACCCATTATTCCAAAGAATCATTAGACAATCTCGTACACTCAATTCGAGAAAACGGCTTACTTCAGCCTATCATTGTTCAAAAAACAGAAACTGGCTATCAACTCATCGCTGGCGAACGGCGATGGCGAGCTCATCTGATTCTGAATAAGCCACAAATCGAAGCGATAGTCAGGACAGTTGACGACCAAAACCAAGCAATTTATGCCTTGGCAGAAAATATAGTCCGGGAAGATTTGAGCGATTACGAAATTGGTAAGGCAATTCGAAGCATCGAGGATGAATTTCCAAACAAAAAAAACCTCGCAGCGGCGATCGGTATTAATCGTACCGATATGTACCGTTATTTGGCTTTTGACAGCCTGCCCGAGTTTATCTTGAACGACCTCAATGGAGCGCCGACATTACTATCACGTACTGCGGCAGAGCAGATTAAAAAGATGTTAGGCCAGCATAAAAATTCCGACTCAGTAGTTTCATTTTTAGAAACTGCGTGGACTTTACTCAAAGAGGGGGAACTTCAACAAACCCAAATAACTCGATTTATTGAAAAGAAACTCCAGGAAGTCTATGAGCTAAATCAAACTGCCACTGAAAACGTACTTCTGAATGAAAATGGCAGTCAGCTTGGACGAGTAAACCAGACAGAAAAGTACTGGACAGTTCATTTGAATGTTGCCGGGGTTAATGAGCATCAACGGGAACAAATTCTTAATTTCATCCGGAAACTCCTCAATGAACAATCCGGAAGTGTCGCAAGTTGAGACACCATTTGCAGCACTGACCACATTTTTAATTAAGTCCCACTGGATTCACCTGCTAATACCGCTAATTTAGCGGATTTAGCAGGAAATTTTGGGAGCATCCATGGTTTTTTTCAGAAATCAGGAATGTCGAAAAATTACGATTCGAAAGCATCATTCGAGGGCATAAAGATCGATCTGTTGTTTTTGAATGCCTATTCCTAGGAAATTCTGCAGCAAGTCCAACTTCAAAAACGCCTAGCTTTTCAATCTAAAACCACCACAGACGCTGCTGGCCAATACACGACTAACCGCTTCACGGCGATGAATATTGCTGGACTGGCGTAATCATATCGGATTCGATGACAGTTTTGCGATTTTAATCGATCACCGATCTTTGATGATTGGAACCTGTAGTGGTTTTCAATCGGCAGATGGCTTGTTTGGTGCATTTTAATCAGAAAATCTTATTCAAATTTTCATGGTTTCTTAAGGGACCGATTGTTTTCCATGCAGGCAACAATTGAAGATGCCTTCAGGATAGCGGTAAATATTTATAGTTATGCATATAGTATGGACATGCACTAACTAGGTATAAAAAACGGATTTCACTTTTACTAGCGATCAAGCATTCAACTACTATCGCTATAAAGCATTTAAAGGCATTTTTATCAGGCATGAATTTTGGTTTTTATGTTATTAATAGTAAAGCACTCCAGCATTCATTATTAACATATCTTTCTCAATCTTTAAACCCTGAAAAGATCAGCCCTTTTAATAATTAATATATATACAGAATTGAGAGAACGAATCAGTCTCGCATAGGATTATTAGTTATAAGAGGAAGATGAATTGCACAAAACAATTCATCAATAAAATATCAAGGCAGTGCAGGTTCAAAAAACACTTTTTATCAACTTCAAGCGAAGGGTTTTTATGAACACATTATCATTCAGCGAACAACTTTCCCACATCGGACAATTGACTCAAGTCATCACTAATCAACCGAATGACCCGTTATACGTAGTCATCGATCAAGGAAATGGCGTATTGAAAGTTAAAACCACGAAGTTAGCGAAATCCATCGAGTACACTGTGGAACATTATCTGTACGAGATCATGGAAGGGTTTCAAATTCATGGTTTTCATCCCTATGTAAGCATATTTGTTAACAACGCTTTGGACTGTAATCTACGATCAGCGATAGAACTTCAACGCTCGTTGAAAAAAACAAACGACTTGTATCAGTTGGGTGGCGACTATGACGTAATATTAGATCTCATCTTCAGAATGAAGACCTTTGTTATGAAGATACTGGAAATTACCGGGAGCTTCGAGTTCAAGAAATTGATCGATAAGGCAAATCGCACCGCAAATAAAAACCATGAAGGGATGATGCGCTATATCGATTCCTTGTTCGAGCATTACTCTCGATTGGTCGTCATTAGGCTAGATTTGTATGAGGATAGTCCCATCATGAGTCAAAGTGATATCGAAAAGAAATACTGGCAAGCGAAATACCACTTTAAACGTCTACTAAACAACGCCAAAATGAACTGTTTATTCGATGCGATGGTGGGTTACATTTGGTCCTTGGAATATGGACCAGAGCGGGGATACCATTATCACTTTGTCTTCTTCTTTGACAGCTCTCAGGTCATAGACGATGTCTACCTTGCTTGGCAGATAGGCGAATACTGGAAAGGGGTTGTTACGGACGGACGTGGTTCCTACTGGAACTGCAACGCTGAAAAGAAGAAATACCCTCATCTTGGTATCGGCATAATCCATCACAGTGATGTTGAAAAGATCAACTGCCTGAAACGAGCGGCTGCGTATCTGGTGAAAGTCGATCACTACGTGCGTATGCTGACACCGGATAACGGTAGAACCTTCGGTCGTGGTGAGATACTACCTCCCAGAACAGGAACAGTTGGTAGACCAAGAGCCGCCTAATACGTTTCGTTCAGTGCAAATTGTCGTTGGCATCCACTTGCTTGATTCATGGATGCCAACGACATTGATTTAAACATCAGTATCCAGCAACAGGATCAACACATCCTCGTTGTCAACAAAACCCCTAATACTATGGGGAATGTACACCCCGATTCTTACCGTACGTCTGGAGAACACTATCAACAGGCGGGCGTGTATTTCCAAAACCCTTAGCTAAGAGAACGAACATGTATCAAGACAACCGTGATAAATTTGCAAGATTAAGAGCCCTGCAATCAGGTCAAACGTCTGATAACACCAGTGATGACGTTAGATTTTGGAGCTTTGAAAAAGATGGCGACATCCTGGGAACCATAAAAGGGTTCAAGAGCTTTACGCATCCCGTGTACGGTGATCAGCATACCGTAATAGTGCGCCTTGCGGACTCGGATGAGTTGGTTTCGGCTTTTTTAACTGGCTACTTACAGCAAGGCATGGAGCGTCAACAAGCCGCAGAGGAGGACTTGGTTCTAATCCGGTATTTTGGTAAACAACCGGGTGAGCGATTTAATCGCTTTCAACTCGAGATTCAAAAAACCTAAATTTGGAATGCAGTAACTGACATAGTAACGGGCGGTGGTGAGTAAAGCTTAAATCATCACCGCCTAACTGAACGGATTTGATTTGGCAGCTTAGCCCAAAGAATGGGTATGAAGCGGATGCTTTGTCCTTTCTCCGATGCCATTTTGCGGCATAATGGATTAAAGATCGGCAAAAAAGATTATTTGGGGAATGTTGGATAGCCAGAAACTAAACAACCACCTGCTAAAGCAGGTGGGTTTAAATAACGGACTGAAAGTCCGGATACACGTCGCCTAAACGACGCGTCTTAATCGGGCTCCATTTTGAAATTGTCGTTTGGTTTTGGCTCAAAATGATGATGTCATGGGCAAAAAACTGAGGTTAGTTTAATCACCCAATGTAAAATAACGCTATAAGAAAGCTAATCGGACATAAGCATGACTTCTTCACTCATACAATTTTCAGGCTGGGTTCCTGCCGTCGTATTTCCGTTAGCCTGCCTCGCACAGTTAGTAAAAATACTACGTGAACAATCGGCCGACGGGGTAAGCGCCATGGCCTGGGTCGCCTTTGGCTTAGCCAATATAAGTTTGTATGTTTATACAGAGAAATACGCGTCGCTACAAACGATCATCGGAATGTTGGGGCAAGCAGGGATCGACTTCTTGATAGCTTTTTTCACGTTCTATTTCGGCCAGAAATTACAGGTCAAACAACAAATCAAGTGATGTCTATGCAAAACAACAAGGTTGTCGTCATCTATTCTGGAGGCATGGATTCATTCACTGTGCTCAACAAAGCGTTGCAAGACGGCCTGGAAGTTTTTCCGTTAACCTTTAATTATGGTCAACGCCATGTTAAAGAAATAGTGTTTGCTGATGCGGTTTGTAATAGATTAAACCTTGCACATGAAATAGTTGATATTTCGGCAATTAACCATCTATTGCAAGGCTCTGCTCTGACTTCTGATATAGATGTACCAGAAGGACATTATGTCCAAGACAGTATGAAAGCAACGGTTGTTCCGAACCGCAATATGATTATGCTATCTCTGGCCATTGGTTATGCCGTTTCAAAAGGAGCAAATAAAGTCTATTTTGGCGCTCATTCTGGTGATCATGCGATTTACCCTGATTGCCGACCCGAATTTGTTGAAAAAATGAATGCGGTTGCAAAAATCGCGAATTATCAACCCGTTGAAATTACCACGCCTTATTTGAACCTAGACAAGGGGCAAATTTTAGCTGATGGCCTGAAAATGGGTTTGGACTATAGTCAGACCTGGACATGCTACAACGGTCGCGACAAAGCATGTGGGAAATGCGGCGCTTGTGTCGAACGTCTCGAAGCTTTTGCTAACAATGGTGCAATCGATCCAATAGTCTACGAAGATGCCCAGTCCTTATAAAATCAAGGAAATTTTTTATACTTTACAAGGCGAAGGTGCCCACACTGGTCGACCTGCGGTCTTTTGTCGATTCAGCAAATGTAATTTGTGGAGCGGCAAAGAAGAAAATCGTGCTGAAGCAATCTGTACGTTTTGTGATACCGATTTCATCGGCACTGACGGAGTGAATGGTGGTCTTTATGAAATACCCCTAGATTTAGCCAAGAAAGTTTACAAACTTTGGCCAAAACAGAGTAGCGAAAGACCTTTTGTTGTTTGCACGGGCGGAGAACCTTTGCTTCAGATGGATAGGCCTTTAATTGACGCTTTTCATCAACAAGGTTTCGAAGTGGCAGTCGAAACCAACGGCACCTTACCCATACCGCAAGGGATTGACTGGGTCTGTGTAAGTCCTAAGGGGCAATCTAAAATAGTTGTGACCGATTGTAATGAGCTGAAACTGGTTTTCCCCCAAGACAATGCAATGCCTGAGCAATTCGATTACATAAAAGCCGATTATTTTTATTTGACACCAATGTCCGTTCCGAACTCAAAGAAGCCTGGCAATCTTGCACAGGACCCTCATACGCAACAAACAATTCAATACTGCCTAGACCATCCGAAATGGCGATTGAATTTGCAGACTCATAAATTGATCGATATCGCATAATCGTCATTCACATCAATACCAATCTAAAAACACTTAAATTCTTTAGTTAATGGAAATCTATAAGTGTAAGAATTTCTAGCGTTGTTTACAGTATTTTGGAAAATACTGTAGATGAACATTCACAAACGCACCCGCTTAACCTTACTGGACCGCCAGGAAATCTGGCAGCTTTATCAAACCCGGCGCTGGAAAGTCACACAGCTGGCGGAACGCTTCCGCGTCAGTCGACCGACAATTTATGCTGTGCTGAAACGCGCCCGGCTGCAGGCATTTGCCCCGCGTAACAGTACCAACCATCGCTTCAAAACTCTGCAGTATGGCCTTAAGTGCTTAGCCAAGGTCGAACACGCGATCCAGGATCGCCTAAAACAGGCAGCGAAGCGCTACAACAAGGCCTATCCAGGCGAACTGGTCCACTTTGATACCAAGCGGCTTCCCTTGCTGAAAGGACAGTCCGCCAGTGAGCCTCGCGAGTACCTGTTTGTCGCTATCGATGACTTCTCCCGGGAGCTCTATGCCGAGATCCTGCCCGATAACCCAGGACAGCGCTGCCACTTTCCTAGCCCATGTGATCGCTCAGTGTCCGTATCAGATCGACTACACTTACTCGGACAACGGCAAAGAATTCAAAGGCACACCCGACCATGTCTTCGTCAAAACCTGTAGGCAGCACGGCATCGGCCAGAAATTTACCCGCGTCAATCGCCCTCAAACCAACGGCAAAGCCGAACGGGTCATTCGCACACTCATGGAGATGTGGCATCACCAGCAGATCTTCAAAGATTTAGCTCATCGCCATATCGAGCTTAACCGCTTCATTAATTTCTACAACACGGTGAAGCCTCATAAGAGTTTGAATAACGCCACCCCTTATGAAATACTCACTGCTTACTTCAATCAACCTCTCTGTAAACAACCCTGAGATTTCTTACATGTGTCAGACTGCACGGACATTCTTTCCATGTGCGTATCGTTGTAACCGGTAATGTTGGCGAAACAAGTGTCTGGGTCATGGACTTTGCAGACATTAATTAAATCAATTGTTAAGCCAATCATTAATCAACTTGACCATTATTACCAGAACGAAATGGAAGGCCTAGAAAATCCTACCAGTGAAAACATAGCAAAATGGATTTGGAACAAACTCAAGCCGAATTTACCTGAACTGGGACGCATAGAAATCAAGGAAACTTGCACTTCAGGATGCATCTTTAGAGGTAACGATTAAGCGCTTAGCAATAAATCGCCATGCATTAAAATAGCGAGATGTTAAATGCCGAGAATGCGATGGTATGAGCGTAATACCGATTGAGCATTGAGCGAAATCGAACGAGAACAACTGTGTTTTTCAATACTATCTAAATGCTAATCGAGACTAATGAAAGTATAAGTTAGCGTGCTAATCGACGTATTAGCCAATAACAATCTAATTCGTGCTGTGTTGAACGGTTTACTGATTGCTGGGTTGACACTCATAACATTGCGTGAGAGACATCGGTGATCTTATAAAACATCCGACACAACATCGAACATCATTCGCCAATCAATTTTTAGATGCTGTACAATATGGTCCAATCCCCAAATACGAAACTACTGAAAGTATCCGATTGATCGAGGAAAGGTAAATTTTGTTTTGTACCGTACATAATGCAGAAAAAGACGGATTTGGAAAAATCATTCACATTGAGGGTCAGTGGGTTGTCGTCGAGTATTTTGATTCGCCGGCCATTGAAAAGCATCCCCGGGTGAAAGTTCCACAAACGTCAATTACACCGAAACGATTAGGATGCAATACACGCGTGTTCATCTTCGACGAAATATCGAACCAGTGGCGTATCGGTAGGGTTCGACATGACGACGGCGAAGGGATCGAAGTCCGTTTGGCACACAAGCAGGATTTCTATATGCCCTATGAACGGGTTTTTGTTCGATGGAAGCGCCCAATCGAGGATCCCGTTGACTTCCTGGGAAATTTCGTTACCGAAACACCCCAGTATGCCGAGGCTCGCTCTGGATTTATGAGAAATTATGTATTTCAAAGGGGCGCAGCATTCGGAATTTCAGCCTTACTATCCTCGTCGATCGAACTCGAATCGCACCAAGTCGAGGTGGTCCGGCGCGTCTTGACCGACCATACCCAGCGTTATTTGCTCGCTGATGAAGTCGGATTGGGAAAAACGATCGAAGCCGGAATCGTCATACGCCAAACCGTGCTCGACGACATGCGCAGTCATCGGATACTTGTCCTAGTTCCTCCCGAATTGGTAAGCCAATGGCGTGAAGAACTGATCGTACGCTTTGGGCTTTTAGATTTCCTCGACGAATCGGTGTTTGTGCTTCCCCAGGAAGACAGCGAGAAATTGAGGGAGGCTTTCAGTAACCTTTCCTTGCTGGTTATCGATGAAGCACACCACTTAACTGCACCCAATGCGGCGGAGTCCGTGCAACGCGTGTACTGCCTAGTGAGGGAGATGGCACAACGAGCAGAACGCCTGCTGTTGTTATCGGCGACACCGATTCTGCGTAATGAAGGTGGATTCCTCCGCATGCTGAACCTTTTGGACCCAGTGGTTTACCCACTTGATGACCTAGACGGCTTCCGTTCGAAGGTCTCCAACAGGCAAGCATTGGCCGAAACTGTCGCCGCTCTCGATCCCAACAATTCGTTTTTCATGGATTCGGCTCTTGACGACCTGTTGAGTCGACTTCCGAACGACCCCCGATTAGCCGAGTTAACGCGGAAGCTAAAGGAAAAATTACTCGACATACCGGAAGAGACCGATCCGGAGTTTTGCGCTGCCGTGAGGCAGTTGAGAGCCCATATTTCCGAAACCTACCGACTCAACCGGCGCATCTTGCGAAACCGCAGGACGCAAATCAAGGGATTGACGCCGGAGCGTAAAGGAGCCGAACTTTGGCAAGTGGAAGATTCATCGATGGAACGGATCGAGTCCGCTCTAGAGAATTGGCGAGTAGATGCATCCCCGGCGGCAGGTGCGATGGGTACGGACAGGGCTTATGAACTCGAGGAATTTTACTTGGAAGCTGTCCGCTCTATCTTCGAAGGCCTTCCTGGGTTCCTGCGGGTCTGTGTCCAACGGTTGAATGCGATCGACAGCGGTACCTTGGTGCCATTCGATGGCGAACAGTCGCTACTCAACTCCATAATCGGGACCATTGACGTCGAGTATTGGATGGCCAATCGTCTCGAGAGGTTGTACCGGGGATTGGAGTCGCTTCCAGAAGCGTCCAAAGCCGTAATTTTTTGTGCCAACGAAAGGAGCGCCGACCAAATCTTCCAGTATCTGAATGATCGACGGGGCAATGTGGTCCGGCACGGCGTTGACGAAGAGTCCGAACGCACGGAGGGGTGTTCTTGGCAAGAGTTCCTGACCAATCCGGCGATTCGTGCCACCGTTTGTGACCACCGTGCAGAAGAGGGGATAAACCTACAAGGGGGGAACAAGGTCATCGTCCATTTCGACCTGCCTCTTC
Organism: Candidatus Methylomicrobium oryzae; assembly: GCF_016745425.1. Classification (GTDB taxonomy): domain Bacteria; phylum Pseudomonadota; class Gammaproteobacteria; order Methylococcales; family Methylomonadaceae; genus Methylomicrobium; species Methylomicrobium oryzae. The sequence goes on from NZ_JAERVK010000018.1 coordinate 12,626, forward strand.
AACCCAACCGAGTTGAGCAGCGCATGGGGCGTGTTGATCGCTACGGCTCTGGTAATCCGGTACCTTCCTACGTGCTTCTCGACGGGGGAACTCCGCTCCAAATGGCGTGGTTCCGTATCCTTGACGATGGTTTGAGCGTGTTCGACCGTTCAATCTCCAGTCTGCAATACCTAGTTGAGGATGAAATTGCATCCTTGGACTGTACATTGATCCACGAGGGATCTGAAGGATTCGACGCCCTGCGTGAGCGCTTGGCAGGACCAACCGGTGCTGTAGCTAGAGAGTTACGTCTCATTGATCAGCAGGATGCCTTAGATCAGTTATCCCCGGTTCCCGAACTGGAATTGGAAGAGTTATTCGATGCGGATGCGGATTGGAGGGAAATCAGCGACGTAATGACTTATTGGATCGAGAAAACACTTCTGTTCGAGAAGGTGAAATTACCTCGCCCAAATGGAAAGCCTTCAGTCGATGATCCTTTCCGTTTCCATTATTGCTCTCCCGACAACGGGACTGGTCAATCGACCCTAATTCCATTATCCGAGTTCATCGACGATTTTCTGGGCGCCATCGACTTTGACGCACCGGGCAACCGGTCGACCCGGCCGCAATCTTATCCCTATGTCGCCCACAGACCTTCGGCGGTCAAGCGCGGCGTGCGTCCGTTGCGTTACGGCGCCGAGTTCGTGGAGTCGATCAGGTCGTTTTCGGAGTTGGATGTTCGTGGTCGAAGTTACGCCATGTGGAGACAGATATTCGGCCAATTCCAGTCAATGGAAATCCGCTCCTGCTTTCGCTTCGATTTCCTGGTCGAAACGTATTTAGACGAAGCCCTGGCTATACTTGCGAAAGAAGGGTGTTCCGCGAACGAATCGGCGCAGTCGTCTATCGCCCGGCGAGGCGACGCGTTGTTCCGTCCAGTCGTTATCCAGGTTTGGCTGGATGAAGAAGGCGATGAATTGCCACAGGAATTTATCGAACGGTATCTGGCTGCACGGTATGCAAAGGAAGGTAGTAATGGATACATCGACAAAAATCTGGACATATCATATTTGAATGCTTTTAAGAGATGCTCACCGGATATCTTCAAGAATTGGAACGAGCGGTGCGAACGCATGCGCGACAAGGCAAAAGTTATCGTGGAATCCAGGTCGGAACTATTAAATCGACAGAAAGATTCGCTTGGAAGGGCGTTAGCGGAAGATGAAATCCGCTACGCCCAGTTACAGACTCGTATCCAGTCGCTTGATGGCAGGGAGGCGACTGCCGAAGCGGAGCAACTGGTACTCGAACAAACCCTCAACGAAGCGCTTCACCGAGGCATATCTTCCCCTTCGATCAAGGTTGACGTCGCCGGGGTTGTTTTTCTAACGAGCGAACCCGTATCTCTTATAGAGGGATACCTAGAGGAAGATCGATGAGTTTCGACCTCAACGACCTGCAGGCCGTTCTTGCAAACTGGCCTTCGGTGGCTTATTGGCCCGACAAGGTTGAGGACAGTCTCCTAGACCGAATTTGCCAGGTGCTTTGGGTTGCTCATGGCAGTCGAAGACCTGGTCAGTGGCACGGTGACTTACAACCGTTAGTTCGGCACGCACTGCTGCGCGCAAGCAAGACTGCCAGAACGACAATCAATTTAAGAGTGCCCTCTGACAATGGCTGGCCGGATGCGCAGAGTTGGGCCAAGCACGGCATCGAAGTTTTGGAAGTTGGACCTTCCGCCTTTCTGCTGACGGCGCAGGAGTGGCATCCAGATTGGCTCGGTAGTGGTGAGGGAGGGGTTTTCTCGGATGCTTTCTCCGATAGAGAGGTCCGAAAAAAAAGCTTCTGCCCTGCTGACCCTTTCGTGAGGGATGCAACCGGGTTCGAAATGTATTCATGTCCTGGGCAAAGGGAAGCGGTACGGGCCGCATTCCTGATGCCGGAGGGGGATACCCTACTGGTAAATTTGCCTACCGGATCCGGAAAGAGCTTGGTTGGACAGGCGTCCGCCCTAGTCCATAAGGAAGCCGGCCACCTTACACTTTTTGTGGTTCCCACGGTTGCATTGGCTCTGGATCAGGAACGCGCGATGCGTGCGTTGTTTCAGCGCCAAGATCCTTCCCGTGCTGATTGGCCGCTTGCTTGGTCCGGCGGTTTGTCTCAGGAATATCGCACGGAAATTCGGCAACGCTTACGCAATGGCACGCAGCGCATCTTGATCACCTCGCCCGAGGCGCTTACGACTTCGTTGCTACGTGCAGTTCTGGAAGCAGCAACTGCAGGGATGATTCACTACCTGGTGATTGACGAAGCACACCTGATTACTCAATGGGGGGATGAGTTTCGTCCCACCTTCCAAGCATTGTCTGGTTTGCGCAGCAGCATGCTAAAGCGGGCACCAAGGGGTTTTCGAACCTTGCTCATGAGTGCAACTTTTACGGAGGAGACGGTAGATACATTGGCTAGCCTTTTTGGTCCTCGGGAGCGAGTGCAAATGGTGTCAGCCGTACATCTGCGACCTGAGCCGCAATATTGGTTTTCCGGCGCGAGGAGTATTGAGGAAAAGCAGGAACGCGTCTTGGAAGCATTGCGACATGCGCCACGACCTTTCATCCTTTATGTCACAAAAAGGGACGAAGTAAGGCAATGGAATTCAATCCTTCGCCAATCCGGAGGACTTTCCAGAATCGCCACATTCGACGGCAAGACCCCTCCCTCTGAGCGACTGAGGATCATTCGCGAATGGGCCGCAAACCGTCTCGATGGCATTGTTGCTACATCTGCTTTCGGTGTCGGTCTCGACAAGGATGATGTTCGGACCGTCATACACGCTACAATCCCCGAGACGCTGGATCGGTATTACCAGGAGGTTGGGCGCGGCGGTCGTGACGGCAAGCCGTCCGTGAGCCTGATGGTCTTTGAAGATGCCGATTGGAACTTGCCCAAGCGCCTCGCGAAACCAAGGATTATTTCAGACGAATTAGGCTTTAGTCGTTGGAATGCAATGTATCGATCTCGCCGCGCGACTAGTGAGGAGAACTTATGGGAAATCGATATAGATGCCGTTCGAACTGGACTGCTTGGCGGGAGCGAGGAAAACGTCAATTGGAACATGCGAACCTTAATCCTAATGGCAAGGGCCAGACTGATAGCGCTCGAACTCGAGAACAATCCTGATGAAACGCTCGAAGAACCGGGTGAGGACGCATCTTCGCTGTTGGCAGCCATTGCCAATATGAGAGTGCGAATCCTTGATTACGGACACCTTACAGAACGCTGGGAAGAGGCAATCAGTGCTTCGCGTTCTGCTACGCTACAGGCTGCAGGCCGCAACTTGCAGATGATGCATCAACTCCTTCCTGGTTCGTCCAGGAAGGAGGCTCAGGTAGGGAAGGAGGTAGGGGAAACGCTTTGCCAGTTATACCGCATCACGTCTCCGCAATGGCCTGTGTATGTGAGCCATGCATGCGGTGGCTGTCCTAGTGATCGCTTCGAACCAATTGAGCATGGCCATTATGCGGAGCCTGTTGCAATACCGGTCAATCGTGTAGTTACCTCTAGGCCTGAGGCGTGGTTGGAGAGATTTCCATGGCTGGATCCCTCTTTTGTGTTCGTCTTTTATGATGAGACACAGCCAGAGTCGACAATCCGTCAGGATTTTATTCGGTTCGCGGCATGGCTCGTTCAGTGTTGCGGAGTACGCGAGATTTCCATCAATCCCGCCTCTTCCTTTGCACAACTTCCCGAGTGGAACGGACTTTACAAGCGTGCGCGGGACAAGGTGGTTCTGCATCGTTCGTTGATGGAGTTCGATATGGAACCCTATTCCCCTCTCGCCCGGATGACTTTACTGGATCCAGACGCATCTTTGGAGCTCGTCCAAAAAGTTCAGATGCTGCAACGACCTTTTCACTTGGTACTCCTTCCGCTCGCCCTGCCCGATCCTGGGAATAGACAGCGCCGCTTGTACGATGTGAGTCCGAATAAAATACGACTAGACGACTTGATACAAGAGATCATTCAATGAGTATCCTTAACCGTGAAAGCGACGGCCTCTATTCTATTCTTCTGACACTCGTAACTGCTCTTATTCGGGAAAAAGAAATTTCGCGAGATGATCTGATCAGTACTTGGGGGCGAATACCACCACAAGAGGATGGGAAAGATCGGCTAAGCCGTCTCCGAGGGACGCTAAATCGTTGGATCGCACTCGGTTTATTTGTCGAAGACGAAAAATACGTTAGTCTTGCCTTCGATCCCAAAAAAGGCGAGTCGGTGGAGTCCTATCTAGTGCGAATTCCGGCAATATGCCGTGAACTTGCTTTTCGTTCGGAACATGGCAATCCATTATGGCCTGAGGGCGACAAAGTCACTGAAGAAGACTTGGGGGTGACCGCCGACCTATGTCGTGGATTGGCATGGTGTCTTTGTCAGGACATTTATACACTCCCAACTTCTTGGGATCGCGGGGTCAATGATCTCATCAAATATCAGGTAGTGCCTGGACGTGCAATTATCCAGAATAACACCCGTTGGAATGGATTGGCAGATTGGGCTCGATTCTTGGGGTTTGCCGTGGATACCAGAGCGGGCATCTTCTTTGATCCCACGACTGCTGTTCGGTCGGAATTGGACAGTTTCATGAAATGTGGTGTACAGATTCCTGCGGAGGAGTTCGCCTCGCAGTTGGCTTTTCGTTTACCCGTGTTGGATACCGGATCATATCGAGTTGAGGTGGAACGGGCGCTTCGACCCGAAGCCTGGTCGGAACCTCCTACCGGATCTCTGTCAACTGCACTGTCATTCGCTTTGCGGCGGCTTCAGAAACAGAATGTTATCGACTTGAGAACCCTATCAGACGCCAACTCCAAACTGACGTTGACCAGACAAGGGGGGCGGGTTTGGGATAGCTTCACCCACGTAAGTCTGAAGGAGAAGTTGTCATGAGCCTACTGAAGTATTGGCCTACCGCCGACCAAATCAACGATTGTATAAAGCACGAAGCTGAAGGGGCGCACGACGCCGTATTGCTGGCTGCCCACCGGCCTTCACCACTTAGTTACAAGCAGATTTCCTCCGGTGAGAAATTCAATGCCAGCGAAGAGGAACTATTCGAATATCTGATTTCCAAAGACGTGCCGTCTGGTGCCCACGTCGTGCCCATCACGGGAGTTTCTGGTGTCGGTAAGTCGCACATGGTGCGTATACTGAATGCCCGTTTGCAAAGTTTGAATGGTGACCGCAAGTATGTAGTGATCCGCATTCCGAAGAGTGCAAGCCTGCGGAAAGTTGTAGAACTGATTTTGGAAAAGCTTCCGGAAGATGAATACGCCCAAGTGAGGATGGAATTCGCAAAGGCGCTGACTGAGGATCTCGACGTAGAAACTGCGGTCGTACGGTTCCAAGGGGAGTTGAACGTCGCATTGGGTCAGTTGAGCAAGGCATTGGAAATCCGGGCACGGGAAAATCCGAGCGATTCCAAGTTGAGGGCTCAATGGGGGCATGCGCGCGAACTACCTAAGTTTTTGGCAGATCCGGTCCTTGTTGACCATTTTTGCGAGAGAGTGTTTCCTCGGTTCGTCCGGCGTGCTATCGCAGGAAGTCTAGATGCCGAAAACGAGGCATTCGTGAAGGATTTCATTCCTGACGATTTACTTCTGCCAGATGATCTTGATCTTACCAAGGCAGCCCATTCGACTAAATTTTACTACACCGGAAACCTACTGGTTCGCGACAGAGAAGGGATGCGTGTGGCCACTCGTCTGCTTAACGAGAATAAGGTTGTTGATCAGGCCATCCGTCAGTTGTTCAACCTACACCAAGCATTGGGTGGCATGACCCTGCAGGATGTCATACTTGAGATTCGTCGCCGCTTGCTTGTAGAAGGCCGGGAGTTGGTGATTTTCGTAGAAGATTTCAAGGCACTTACCGGGATTCAGGACATATTGCTTAATGTCCTGATCCAGGAAGGTGTTCGGGACGGGGTTCAACAATTAGCCACGATGCGATCGGTTATCGCGGTCACAGACGGGTATCTAGATCGCGCGGATACGATCGCGACCCGCTCTAAACGGGAGTGGAGGGTGGAAAGCGAGTTATCCAGTCCAGAGGAGGTTTTTAGTCGCACCAAGACCTTGGTTGCAGCGTATTTGAACGCCGCTCGATGGGGGTTCAAAGAATTGGTGCGCCACTTCGAAGCAAAAGGTGATGCGGGTGTTGACCAAAGCGCGTGGATTGGCCCTTACGTCGATCCTGATGACGATGAAACTCATCTTCTGGAAGCCTTCGGTTCCAAAGACGGAATTCCGCTATTCCCATACACTGAACAAGCCATTGAACAACTAGCCCGAATAGCACTTACTCGTAACGATAAACTAACGTTCACTCCGCGTTTCATTATCGATAACATTCTCCGAACCCTTCTTTTGCAAGGTCGTCCAGTCTTTGAGAGAGGGCAATTTCCACCCGTCAGCATCAATGCGCCGAGGATGGAAGCAGAGATTGATCAGTGGTTGGCGTCGCTGCCCGTTTCGGTTGAAATCAGGGAGCGCTATCGGCGTGTCGTAGCCATCTGGGGTAATACGCCGCGGAAGGTGGCAGAAATAGGCTATATCCCTAAAGAAGTGTTCGATGCGTTCAAGTTAGACCGCCCGAATATCGTGTTCCAGAACCCACCTGAGCCGAAATCCCCAGGGACGAATGTAAAGGACGGGCCAGCACCTCCACCACCTCCACCACCCAGAACGGAGGATGCTTCCCTGATTGAAGCGCTTGAAAAATGGGTTCAAGGTGAGCGCTTGCCCCAAGGCGTGGCCAACCAAATCAGAAATTCAGTCGCTGATGCGCTAAATGACCGCATTGATTGGAATGCCGAGCGATGTGCGAAGATAGAGAAGATCGTGGAAAGATCAAAAATTTCGATTCCAAATGCAATGGGCGAAACTACGATCGATAAGAACCCTATTATAGTTGCGGACGATCATACTGACCCTAATGGGCAGCTACGCTCCGAATTGGCTGCGGTAACACGTCTCTACGGATTAAATTCAGGCAAGGTTTCTTATGCGGATGCCGATGACGATATGATTTGGGTGGGCAACCTTGTTGACCGACTCATGCCCCAAACGCTATCCCTAATCCGCGCCGAAATGCAGCAGAGACTTGGTGTAACCCTAAGACTTCTACAGACAAATAGCCAAATATTGGGCTTGATCGCTCGTGGTAGGACCCCCGCTAGTCTTGCGCCCTTTTTATTTGATGACGTTGAAAACTCAACGAGTCTTCCTTTGGATTGTAATCAAGCCTTCAAGGATTGGTACGCATTGAAGGGGGCAGCGCTCCGTGTCCGCCCTGAATTGATCCCAAAGGTTGTGTCTTTCTGCGGAAGCTTCCAAGGTGACAGCACCAAGACTCCATATGCAATTGATATGATTAGACTTTCGAACTCACTACAGTCTGAGGTTGGATCAATAAGGCCTGGTGATCTTGGTTTTACGGCTGATTCAGTGGGATTACTCCAAAATGAGTTACGCGAATCCGTTGTGAAGATAAAAGCTAAAAATGTACTCAAAGAGGCGACCTCTATCCGAACTACTCTCATAGCTGAATTTGGGGAAAGCTTCGATAAACAGGAGATTGTTGATGAGTTCGAGGCGCTGGCAGACCAGTTAGGTGAATGCGGTGCCTGGTCGGAGCAAGAAATCGGTATGGGCAAACTTGCTTTCAAGAACCGTTGCAAAGAATTCCGAGGCGTAGCGGTGCGCGAAGCTCTTGCTACGCTTTCGATTGCAGGTGAGGAAGGTACAGAGCAAAGTGATGCCCAGCTGCTGAGTCGGATGGGTCGACTCAATGTCAATCCGCTTATCGTTGCAGGCAATTTCGTGGAAAAGGCCCACTCGGTGGTTCGTGTCGCATTACGTCACGCCAGTACGGAAGAAAGGAAATTCGAAGGCGTTAATCCTGACGCGGAGGCAGCAGAAATTCAGTCGGTGTTACAGAATCTGAGTTGCGAGTTGGATTCCTTTGCGGTGAAAGGAGAGGCGTCATGATGCTCGACGAAGCTAGAATTGCGCGCGAACGCCTAATGTGCGCCGAAGCGGCCAAACTTAACGTAGTAGAAGCTCGAGAACTCGCTAATAAGAAATACGAACTTCGCGAACTGGTGAAAGTGGTCAAGTCTTTAGCTGAGCGACGGGAGTGGCTTCAACAAGGCGGTGTTCCATTGTCGCGGGCGCCTGATGTGGATAAGGCTAAACAATTGTGCGACAAGATCCTTGTCCGCTTTATTGAGTCGCCCAAGAACGACACCTTGGTGCGCAATAGAGGATGGATTAACTTGTTGGACGCCTTGAAGGCATTCAAGATCGAGGAAGAAACACAGCAGAAACAGGATTGGAAGGAATACTTCGCATGCAAGTTGTTTGGAGGAGTACCGCCAGAGCAGCGCAAACAAACCCTCACGCTGTCGTTACCGGTGAATAAGAGTGCTTTTGAACGCTATGAGCATATGTATCGGCTTGTCAGCCAATACAAAAGCGCAGTACCCAATTCTAAAGAGCAGTTGATCAACGTTCAGACTTGGTCTGAGCAACTGGCTGAAATTAATAGCGAGTTTGTGGAGAACGACGATGTGCCTGTTGCAGTACGGGCATTTTTCTCAGCCACCGCTACGACTCACGGAGCCAGTCTGGAATTGTTGACTGAAGAAGTGATCACGTGGCTCCGTGCTAATAATATGCTTAACAACTACGCCGTTCGGGCGCGTTAGTCAGAGGTGGCTATGTTGGAACCGCGAGAAAATTTTCTTGCATCTATATTAGATCGTATCGAGGAGCGCGAAGCTAGACTGCTTGCTTGGGGGATAGTGGATGGTGCATTCGGACACGACGAGATTTGCGACCTGCTCAATCCTCTGATAGATGAAGCCATCAACGGTGGCTTGGAGGAGTTTTTATCACCCGAAGAAGTGCTTGCCGAGTTGCTGCGGCGAAAGTGGATAGCCGAAGTCCTTATGGCTGGCGGTTCCACCGGTTATCGATCACGCATGGCGGAAACGGTTCGTCTTATCCAGAGACTGAGACAGTTATTCCCTAAACATGCTGGGCACTCTGGATGGCAACGAGCTCCCGGGTTGGTCGCAGACTTCCGTTTCCTCCGCCGAAGGCGCCGCTACCCTGCACGCGATATCCCTGCTGAGCAGGCGCTAGCCATGATAGGGGATGCAGCAGAAAGCCCAGCACTGCTGACAGCGGTCAAGGCGCTGTTGGCACCGGGTGGTCGTTCCGTCAGATTATCCGGTTTCCAGGCAAGAGCGGCCCAAAGGATCCTTCGTGCAATCGAGACAGGACAGGAGTTGGCTACCATCGTTTGCGCTGGCACCGGAAGCGGGAAGACGCTAGCTTTCTACCTGCCTGCACTAGCATCGGTATACCGCCACATGCTGGTAGACGGGAAGAACTCCGACTGGGTTAAGGTCGTTGCACTCTATCCCCGCACTGAATTACTCAAAGATCAGTTGCGCGAGGTCCTGCAGCGAATCCGTAATCTCCGGGCAGATTTGCCTAACGGTGAAGCAGCCCAAATCCGCATCGGAGCACTATATGGTGATACTCCTCACTCCGCACAATACTGCGATTGGTCGAATGGCGTCTGCCCGACCCTGGTTTGTCTGGTCTGCGGTGGCGAATTACGTTGGCTCAAACAAGACCTTGCCAAGGGCATCGAGCGTCTGGTTTGCGCGTCGTGCTCAGAGGTTTTGGACGGTGGAGTGTTCCCGATAACTCGGGAGTCCATGAAGAATTGCGTCCCAGATATCCTGTTTACTACAACAGAGATGCTCAACCAGCGCCTCTCAGATATGTCCATGGCGCATCTATTCGGCGTCGGACCAAAGGCCCTCCGTGCCCCAGAGTTGGTGCTGATGGACGAAGTGCATACTTACGAGGGCAAGCACGGTGCGCAAGTTGCTTACCTCATGCGCCGTTGGCAACGAATGCTGGATCAGCGTTTGCGTTTCGTTGGTTTGTCGGCCACATTGCGCGAGGCATCGCAGTTTTTCGCAGCGTTAACCGGTTGCCGCAACAACTTAGTGGACGAAGTGTCACCACGCGCAGACGAGATTGAGTCGGAGGGTGCTGAATACATGCTCGCGTTGCGAGGCGATCCGGTCTCACATGCGGCGTTACTATCCACTACTATCCAAACATGCATGGTAATGCAGCGTAGTCTCGATCCGAAGGCGATCAAACCCGAAGATTCTGTTAGCCATGGAGCGTTTGGTCAACGATCATTCGTTTTTACGGATAATCTGGACGTAATAAATCGACTATATTTCGATTTGCTTAGCGCCGAGGGGCGGAACAGTTATGGCGATCCTGACATGCGCCATGCTCCCGACGGCGGATTGGCAGTACTACGTGAGAGTGGAACGTCGAACGCGCGCTATTTCAATGGGCAGGATTGGCGTTTCTGCGAGGACTTGCACAATGGCCTTAGACACCGCCTCGTAGTTAAAAGGGTCAGTTCCCAGGACCGCGGGGTAGATCCGGGTGCGGACGTGGTTGTCGCAACCGCCGTACTGGAAGTGGGTTTCGATGATCCGGTCGTCGGTGCGGTTATCCAGCACAAGGCACCGCGCGGCATGGCCGGGTTCCTTCAGCGCAAGGGTCGTGGTGGGCGTACGCGCGGCATGCGGCCATGGACGGTGGTCGTGTTGTCCGATTACGGACGCGACCGTGCTACCTACCAGAGTTACGACTTGTTGTTCGATCCGGAACTGCCGGTCCGTACCTTGCCGTTGGGAAACCGGTACGTAACCCGGATGCAAGCGGTATTCGCGACGATCGATTACTTGGGCTCGAAGTTGGATGGCGCCCCAACTGGAAGCGTTTGGAACGACCTGAGCGGAGGCGAGAGGTTTAGCGTCCAGCGACGCCAACGACTGCTACGCGAACTGCGCAATATCGTCGAGACGGAGGCCGGGTCAAGGCGTCTCGGCAACTACCTGAGGGGCGCTTTGGATATATCCGAGGAAGACCTGTCGGCGATCATGTGGGAGTTCCCTAGACCCCTCCTGACGACCGTCCTGCCTACCGCACTTAGGCGCTTGGCAAGCGATTGGGGCGCGGGAGGCAAGTCGCAGCAGGATTACCAGTCGTTCAACAACCCACTGCCCGATTTTATCCCCGGCTCCCTTTTCGCAGATCTCAATTTGGCTGAGGTAGCCATCGATTTACCTCGAGCAGTTCCCGCAGTTTCTTTCAATGCTCCCGCGATGCCAGTTTTTGCGGCACTGCGGGAATTCGCGCCCGGTCGAGTTAGCCGTCGTTATGGCGTGAGCCATCGTAACGAGCGGCATTGGACTCCACCAGCGCCGGATTTTTTGGGCGGATCCGGCCCGTTCGCGCTCGATATCGATTCAATTGGGAGCCACCAACCCCTTGGCGACTATCAGGTTCAGGTAGGCGGCGAAATCGTATCGCTGCCGGTCTTTCGTCCGGTCCGTCTAGCGCCGGAATCTCCGCCGAAAGCGGTGGCGGATTTCTCGAACGCTTCCCTCAAGTGGCACAGCCAAATCGTCGCCGCAGTCGAACCGGCGTGGCTGTCGCCCCCGGCGGGAAGCCTTTGGACAGTGATCGTGCCCCGTATCGGTTTCTTTACGCACTCCCGCCACGCTCCGCTCGAAATCCGACGGTTCGCCGTTGGGGCTTCGGCAGAAATTGGCCTCGGCACCGAGAAAGTCCGTGCCGATACTGCCTTCCAGGCCAATGGCAAGCCGGCGGGCCTCGGAGCCCGGTTTACTGCAGACGGAGTGGTGTTTCAGATCCGCATTCCCTCTGGATTGCACCTTGCAGGAGGAAGTGAGAAATGGCGGGCCCTTCGCGCTGCTAGATTCGCCGACCTCGCCTGGCGCGGCGAGCGGTTAGAGACCATTTCCAGTCCGTTCATGCGCGAATGGCTCGCTCAGATTTACCTGTCGGCTTTAACCTACGAGGCGATGCACTGCCAAGTCGGATTGGCAGAAGCCGGTGCCCGTATTCGGGAGGATCGGGCATCTATATCGCTGTCGGACGTCCTAAGCCTGTTGTTCCAGTCGCACGTGGTAGAAGAACAGGGCAATGTAGAAGCCTTAGGAAACACCGACAAGCTGCGCCAAGAATTGGATGCCTGCCTTCGGGAATCTTCGGTGGTCGAAGAATTACATGATTTTGCGGCCATACTTTGGGAACCGATCGGAACTGATTGGGAGCCATGGCTGCGAGGAGTCTACCATTCCACCTTGGCAGCGGCCTTGCTCCGTTCGATTACCGATCTCTGCCCAGGGATAGACCAGGAAGACCTGTCGGTCGACTTGGACCGAGGCCCTGCGCCCGATGGTCAGGCGACCGGCCTGGACCAGGATGCAGTGGAAGCCTGGTTTACCGAGAGGAACCCGGGCGGCAACGGACTGATCGAGGAGTTCATGCGCAGCTTCGCGGAAGATCCCCGGCGTTTCTTCGCTACCGTACGCGCGAATCTCGGAATGGGCGAGTTCGAGCTCATCGACCACCAATTAGGCCAAATCGTGACCTTACTGGCCAATGATGATGGCAACAGCGATTCGAAAAGTGTCGAGTTGGTACGCAAATTCCGGGTGGCTGGAAGCCAGGAAGAAATGGCACGCTCGTTCAAATCCCTGCGTCGGTCGCTCATTCTCGAGGGGTTTTCTCCGTTCCACGGATTTCTGGTCGCGCTCGGCAACCGCATCCTTCGCCCAGGGTCGGGCGCGGCAACGGACATTTACCTGTCACGGGTGCTTGAGCAGTGGCAGGGCGAGGAAGAGCGAATCGGCATCGAGATTGACCTCCGCGTCATGACCTACTACCTCAGCCAATCAGAGGCCATCGACCGCGTAATTTCTGACGTCGGTGGTCCACCCGTTGGCGACCGTACTTCTTGGAGAAGTGGAGCCATCAGCGGACTCCTATGGCCCCGGGGGCAAGCGATACGTCGATCTGCTCTGCACATGCGGAATCCTTTCATGGAATTACCTTTGGTCGAACGCTTGCTGGTCGCAGCGTCCATTAGCGACGACCGCGTGTGCGTTTCCGTGCTAAAAAAAGATTGGTTGGAAAAAGTTGCCGAGCAGTTGGCTGCGGGTCGCCAAGTTACGCTTACCTGTCCGGAAACAGGGCGTGGCAATCTGGCAGCAGCTCTTAATGAGTTGGTAACCAATCCGGTCGAATCCGGCTACCTGCGCGCATATGCTCGTCTCCAGGGGATCCGCCAAAACCGTTCTCTGATCGAAGCCGACATCGAACTCGTGGAGGCCGTGCAATGAGTGTCCAATACCGCCGCATTTTTAAGACCCAAACCACCGGAGTTGCTACCATCCAGGAACTGATGCAGACGATGTTCGTGGCTGAGGTGCTGCAACCTGGCGATGATGTTTGGATAGTCTCTCCTTGGATTAGCAACGTCGTGCTAATCGACAACCGATCCGGAAACTTTGATGCTCTGAATCCAGAGTGGGGGCGCCGTGAGATCCGCCTTGCAGACGTACTGGTGACTTTAATGAGCCACGGCACGAGGGCGCATGTTGTTACGCGCAACGAGAGCAGTAACGATTCGTTCCGTACTAGGATTGCCGACCTAGCCAGCGAACACGACCTGGAGGACTCCTTAACGGTATACATCCATGACCAACTCCACACGAAGGGGATACTGCTTACGAGATGCCTGCTAATGGGATCGATGAACCTGACCTACAACGGCATGACCATCAACGACGAATGGGTGGAGTTTTCTCTTGACCCGATCGATCTCAGTCGGACGCGACTCGAATTCGCGCGCTACGGGGAAGGCCAATGATCGACACCTTACTTCCGCGGGACATATCCTGGCTCGAAGCCTTTTTCTCGGGCCGTAACGCATTGAAATGGGAAGCTGTCATTGGGCGTAGTGCGCCTCCGGCATGGTTGGAGCAAGTCCTCCCGTGGATCGCATCACTTGCCAGTTCGGGGGCTAGTTCGCCCATCGTCTTGCCTGTTTTTGGACCCAATGGGCCTTGCCAATGGTACGGCATGGCATCTGATGAGGTGGGGGCAAACGCGTTGTCCCAAGAATTGACAGCGTTTGTCGGTCCAAGTTTTAGTGACTTTCGGGGACAATTTCTCAGCCCGGACCCAGTCGACGCAATCGAGAGGGTCTTGCTTGAACGCTTCGGCCGTTTCGTGTTTCGCTTCGACCCGGTTAACGGAGCGGCTTGCTCCGTCATAGCTGACTCCCTCCAGTTGTATTTGGGCTTGCTCCGGCGCCGTCCCAAAATTCCTGACCGGACACAGCGCCCGTTCGGCAAAGTACGCGCCGAGTTCGACCGCGCCTTGCTGGTCGGAAGCGAATCGGACGCGCAGCGTTTGCGCGAAGAATTGGTCAGCAGTGGACGGTTGGACGCAGAGCAGCAAAAGTACCTGGACATCCGGATGCTGGCTGGCTTGGGCCGCCAGTATCAATTGGCGCATGATTATCCCCTCGTGAAGTCGGTTCTTGGCCTATCGCTTCCCGCTCAAACCATTGCCGACTTGGTCGGAGCCCTCTATACGACCTATATCACTGAACTAGAAGACAGCGGTAATGACGATGCGCTCCTGACCACGTTCCGGAAGGAGATCGCGGACAACTTCGGTCCGCTGTTCCTCGAACGGAAAGGCGTCATGCACCCAAGTGTGCTCAAAGCCTTCATGCTCTACGAACTCGTACAGGCCGAACCTAACAGGGAACGCTGCCAAGCTATTGTCTCCATCTACCCGGAGGATGACGGACGCGCCCTGGTCGAGCGTTGGGCCGGACGCTTGGCCGCGAATGCCTTGCCCCGGACCGATCTTTTCGAGTCCGCACGCCAAGCATTGGCAGACGAGGACTATGGGTTGGCACTCCATCTCTCATTCGATGCCTTTCCAGCATTGTGGACGTATGGTGCGATGCTCCGTTGCGCGGCGGAGATGGAGGACGAGGAAGTCGCGCTCAGGGTTCTCGCGGCGGTGGAAGCGGCGCCCGATGCCGAGCGCCTGAACTGGACGAAGAGGGATCTGGCCAGGCTCCAGCAATTGCGCGCCGAGTTCTCCGGAAAGTCCGAGGAAACCATTGTGATGGCAAACCGTACACCCCGTCCGGAAGCGGATTGGCTATCGTGGGTCAGCTATGTCGAATCTGGGAGACACGACCGTCCGCCGCTGCAGGTCTTGGAAGATGCCTTGCCCCGCTGGAGCGTCGAATCTTATGCCTCGGATCCACCTTTGTGCCGTGAATTGGCGGAAAGGATCGGGAATGCTGGCGGTGCCGCGGAACAGATACTCCGCGACGCGTTCGTTCCCCTGGTCGAGTTCTTCGTAGACCGGCCGGCCCTTCCGGTCCGTGGCTTCGGCCCCCTCTACGCGATGCTGATCCGTATCGTTGCCTGGAACGGCATGGTCTCCGCAAACGAACTCGAGTTGGCTTCTGCGCTTGTGCAGGCGTTGGTCAGTCTCGCACCATCGAGGCAGGATTATGTGGAGGCTGTCGATGCCTACGCAGAGATACTAGGCGCGAACAACGCTCCGAGTAACGTCGATTGGGCCCTCAACGCGGCCGAAATGCTGGCACTGCATGCCTCTCCGGATAACGGCGAGTCGCGGTTACGGTTCTTTATGGCAGTTGTCGAGATGGCCCGCGCGTGCGCGCACCGCCTCCGACCGGTCCAGTATGAAATACTGTCTTTGTTGGCCAAGGATTATGGCTGCTCTGGTTTATTGGAGGCTTTTCCAACCCTACAAGGCGCTTCTGAAGAACTGACACTGCGGACCGACTTCGCCGGCCTGATAGGTATCTATACCCTGACGGAACCGGCAGGGCAAAGGGCCCAGCAATTCCTTCGCAAGTTATTGCCGCAGGCCAAGGTAGAAGTGAATGCTGACCACGTTGCGACTGACAAGCTCAAGCATCTGGCGACCAATGCCGACATCTTCGTTTTTGCATGGAAGAGCAGCAAGCACCAAGCCTATTTTGCGGTGAAGGACGCTCGGGGATCCAAGCAAACCCTTCTCCCTCTGGGTAAAGGAAGCGCCAGCATTCTTGACTGCGTACTGGGACAACTCGAGCGGAATGGTTGAGAGTTATGTTTTAAATATATCAATAGATTGACCTTGATTTATATATGCACTTAACCATCTAGGGATGCGCCCTTTTCCCGTCCAAGTGTTTTTATGGTTGTTGGGATCTCTATACTTAATAGAAGGACGGACTTTATTTGAAAACCTTTCAATATCGCCTGGCACAAAAATCTCAACATGTATATTGATGCTTTCAGCCAATTGTTTAATCTGTTGAATTCCACGAAGTCTTAGCTCATTTTGACGCTCCTTTAGTGAAAAAATTAAATCATCAATTTCTTTTACTGAAAGATTGTTATTGTCAATTGCCATAACTTATCGAATCCTATTGGTTTATAGTTAATAATTTCTGATACTATAGGGCATAAAGAATCACTCAGGTAAGGCTGGATCTTGATCACCCCAAGATAAAATCACCCCACAACCCGGACTCTCATAAAGATCAATTCGATCAACTTGGGGTATCGTAAGCGGCCAGTCATTCCACATCGCCAGGTCGTTACCGTTATGATGTAATCCAAGGCAGCAATTCGTCGATGCGGATGTTGGGCCAGGCGGGGAGCTTTTTCAATATCTCTTTTAGCCAAGCAGAGGGATCAAGGCCGTTGAGTTTGGCGGTGCCATTACCAATAGTTTCAAGACATAACCCTATCGGTACGTCTTGAGCGTAGATCAGATCTGACAATGGAGGTAAGATAATGAGTGAGAGAGACGATATCTTTATTAATGTTTTGAATGGCTTTCCAGTGGCGAATATCATTTTCCGCCAATTTCCACTCGCCGTGCGTCCATGCGGTACGTCCAGATAAACATCCCATGCCCTTTGCGAAATCTTCCCAATTTCTTGCTCCGTCAAGCAATGCCAGTATTTCCATAACGTAGCCCAATGAAACAATCCCTGCACCGTGAACTAATCGCGATGTCTTTGGCGTATGCCCATTCCATTCATTTGCAAATACTTTTTGGACTGCTCGATAAAATTCGCTAATAAGACTAAAACAGCGCTCGGCACCATCATTTTCTTTTATAAATTCGCGCATCATTCCATCGTTAACGGAATTCATAACCACTCGTTGAATTGAGGTGTCTGCAATAAAGCCATTTGGATTAGTTTGCTGACGAATTAATCCTTTCAGTGACGAGTTAGGGTCATAATTAAGGCGGACTGTTAAATCGGCCGCAAAAGTGCGTCCGTCTAGTCTGTGGGGAAGTCCATTTACGGTGGGCAACAACTCGTAAATAAGTGATTTTGGAAGTGGTTTTGTATTGTTAATCAATACAAATTGTCGTCTTAGTTCTGCATCGTCTTTACAGATCAACGCCGAAACGAAAACCTGAAAATCCTTATTTTCAATTTGGCTTAGTGCGCTCAATCTTTGTTGACCATCTACAACAAGTCCTGGTGGAATATCTGAAGTTTCTATCAATATTCGGCAGACGTTTCCATTCAACGGTTCGATCGTAATGCCATCAGTAAAAGCAACTACAATGGGGTTGGGTAGAACTGCTTCAGCTTTTTCAAGATAATCGCGAATTTCTCTAATATGTGAAGCAATTTGTGGGCGTTGAAACCCACTGAGATGGCCCTCTGAATCTCGGCCAATTCTTTCGATAGATGCAAAGCGTAAAAGATCTTCGGCACTTGCAGCAAAAGAAACAACTGTGTGGTTAGGACTTTGTTGAGCGCGAATTGCTAAGAACGATATTTTATCCATTTAGTGAGCCTTGTTTGTTTAGGGTATCAATTATCCCTTTATATACTTGGAGATTATGCATTCCACGTCGCCTATTCCTATTGCTAGCACGAAAAATCATTACCTCTATAGAGCTCTGCTGGCAAATTGGACACGGACACTTTTTCCAAGGTTTTTCAGTGAGAGTTTCGAGGTATTGCGCCTTTAACGTAGTAATTTTATTGGTGTGCTTTACTTCGTCATAAGGTTTCTCCAGCATAAGAGGAGAGCTGTACAACATGACGGCTTCAAGGGTTTCTTCTAATTCAGCAAGTCCTTCGTCATATGCTCTTAGATAAAGAAGTGCATTTTTTTCCAGCTTGACTAAATCTTCCGAACGAAAGACGCCCCGCTTAATTAGTCTTAGCAATCGTTGGTTCTCAATTGCTTGGGGTACACGAATTGCTGTGAAATAGCGTAAAGAAACTTCGCCTGTGCGGACGTAATAGTTCTGTTTATTATCTTTAAATGCCCGAATTAAAGGAGATGTGGTATCAAAGCTAGTGATGTTATAAGGTGTAAAAGTCGAAATCTCATCAGCTTTTGCGAAACCCAAGATATGTAACCGGGTAGATGCGGGAATGCTTGATCGGATACACTTAAGGCACATTTTAATTTGCGCTGCTTTTAGTGGGACCATCCCTCCTACAGCCAGATATGTATATCCCATAGAAACCAGGCGTCGTGCTGCTTCGGCCATGCTCTCTGGAGACCAACCTTGAACCACTCCGAGAGGGGTGAATCCTTTTCCTAAGGCTCGGCTTTCTTTTAAAAAAACATCAGCATTTTCTAACGTTATATCAAAACGTCGCAGTGCTTCTTCACTCCCTCCTTCCAGACCTTTTACTGTAGGATCAAAGTCGAAAATAATGTGGTCAACTGAGCACCCATGAGAAAACTGACCATCATGGTAAAACTCCAGCATATTTTCTGGTGAGAATGGTGGCACGTCTTCTTTAACATATGAGAATGCGCCACAATCGCCAAAGATATCTAGGTGACTAAATTTGGGATGATTGAGTCTCAGAAATTCTCGTGCTCCAATTCTACGGAATCGCATTGCTTGTGAGTCTGTATATATGCCATCTACAGTTGCTCTTGATACTAAGATGCCATCATAGGGTGCTGAGATAAACATTTCATGTGGGTAACAATCGTCCCAATATACTTTCCGGCTAGGTTTCGATCGATCGTTTAAAAAGTCATACTCGGGATCAACCATATCCATGCTGTCGGCAAAGATAAACTTCATCGATCCCGCCTTGATAATTCCCTATCCAGTCTAATAAGAAATTCACTTAATCTTATAATATGTTGCCCAGTATTTTGAACTTCATTCCAACGCCAACCAAGGTCTGGCCAAGTTCCTTCTGTCCACGCACAATGAGGGGCGAGTCTTTGCAAGGAATTATGTACTTCAACTTCTGGGTTAGGGAAGCCATCCGCCCTCAACATAATTTGATCCATTAATGCTCCCAATGCTCGAATCCCAGCTGAATGCATCAATCGACTTTCAGTGGGAGGCTTACCCCAAGCGTTTTGAAAAACGTCACGCGCGGCAGACCAGTAGGTAATTAGAGTCCTATACATGCCTTCCGTATCGGTGACGTTAGAAATCTTGAATTGACTAAGAGCTCCCAATGGAGATTTTAAATTTCGGCGAAAGGCTTCAATTAATGCAGAATCGACTACGATGGCATTGGTGCTTTCAGAATCAGATTCTCTTCGGATCAAGCGGTAAAATGGGGAGTTGGGATCTTTATTAAGAAGGTTACATAATTCGCTCGGAAGTTTTCTTACAGCTAAATCTTTAGGCAAAGCCATATTTACCTCTGGAAGTAGTTCGTTGATCAATCGAGTTGGAAGCGGTTTCGCTTTGTTAACCAATATGAACTGCTCTCGCTGAATTTCGATATCTGGACAAACGAAGCCTACAACTGGAATTGCGATTTCATTGTTCTTTGCTTTAGCCAAAGCCAATGAGCGCTGTTGTCCATCTACAATCCAAGCTATACGCTTGCCTTCAGGATAAATAGGAATAGATAGTGTTCCTGCCTGAGCAACGTCTATAAAGTTTATAGGGGATGGACCTCGAGTTTGTTTAAATTCAATTTCGTTCGAGAGAGCTAATATAATGGCATTAGGAAATAAAACTGGCCCACTATCTAAGAACTCAACAATAGCATTAACGTGACTACGAATTTCTTTACGTTGGAACCCCCGCATTTCACCCTCTTCCCTACAAACGCGTGAAATATCAGCGATCTTTGTTATATCAGAGCCAAAAACAAAAAAAGAATAAACATCGACATTATTACCTTGGGTACTATGTAACGCTCGAACAACTATGTGTTCCATTGCTTTAGGCATTAGCGGACCTCCATTAACTTCGCTACGCCATAGAAGAGTCTTTGAAATCTTTTTTGCTCACAAGCGACGCCTAAGGAGGCTCTAAAAAACCTTAACATTTTTGTTGGTGACGTAAAGTTTTCAGACCATTGCTCTTTAATAAGGTTACTAATGTCCTGGTCTGAAAATCTGGCACCAGTATCAACTTTGTGCGGTTGTAGTTGCTTCAAAACCTCCTCAACTGAGGCATAGTGATTTTCAGAAGAGTTATTAGTTGAATTTGGAAGAATAGATTCGACAAAATGCCGTAATGCCCGCTGAGGAAAGTCATTCAATGTTCCCCGATTTGGCCCTTTTTGACTATCAAATCGCTCATCGTACGGCATCAAATAGGGTAAAAGGCAGCTTGAAATGTTGCGACCGTTCGCTCTTATAAATAACCGGAGTTTCGATTTTTCGGAGTTGTTTAGATCGATAAGTTGAGGCTCGAACAATCTATAGTAAGGAAGCGACATTGCAATTAATATTAAGTCGTATGAACTGGTATCGAAAGTAACTGAAAAAGGGCTTTTACGATTTAAAGCTTCCCACCAGTCCGAAGCATTTCCTTGGTTTAGTTTATAAAGTACACAGTCTGGATTCCCTCGTGAAATCGTTAAGTTATAGGGCGGGACCTCTTTTGAACCCGCTATTAACCCAAGCCCTGCTGAAGCAATAAGCAGGTTCGCATTTAACAACGAAACAGCACTTTTTACCTCTTTGAACACTCTTCCTGAATAAAGGTTTTCAGCTGAAATTTTCTGATTAGCTTTGGATAATTGCGCAAACCATCGATCTGAAAGTTCATCTGCATTACCAGAATGATAATGACCAATACTACACTCGGGAAGCGCGTCCATTCGTTTTCTGTTCGTGCAGTTTGTAATGATTAACGTCTTATTTTTCAACATTTATTCTCAATAAATGAAATCATTTTTTATACAGTTATTTGAAAAATAATTTTCAATAAAATCTATGTAACTGTATGTTATCACATGTAAAAAAATGAATAAAGTTCAGCATTTACTCGCTTTTCTTATCACAAGGTAAGCGCCTCTCAAAAAGTCAGCTTGTATAAGCAGCTGAACCCTTCCCCAATTTCATCGATGGCCCGTTCCAGTTCATCCGGCGTATACAGTTTGAATTTAAGCCATTCGTATTTCATCTTGCGCCAAAGCAATTCAATCCGGTTCAATTCGGGGCTGTAAGGCGGCAGAAAATAAAAGCGCATGCCTTTTTCTTCCAATAAGTCCCAGTAAGGCTTCAGTTTTTTGGCGGTATGGATGGACGCATTGTCCAGGATCACCACCAAAGGCTTGCCCACCCGTTCCAGCATGGCCATCAAGAAGGCAAAGAACCACAACCCATTGATGCTCTGCCACAGTTTTGCCATCACCAGTTTTCCCGATGACAGCATGGCCCCCATCACATTCAGCCGCCGACCCCGTTTCGCCGTAACAGCATGGGTTTCGCCCTTTTTTGTCCAGGCGGAACGGTTGGGCGGTTGCGGGGCAAACCCGGCTTCGTCAGCATAAGCCAGTTCGATCGCGCCGGCTTGCGCTTGGACGATAAGCTCGGCTAAGTCGCGCTGGGCTTGTGCGAAGCACTCGGCGTCGCGCTTTTTTTTAAACTGTAGCGCGTCCTTTTCCAGACACACCCCATGCGTTTCAACTCGTTACGCAAGGTATTGGCGCTGAGGCGAAGGCCGCATTCGGTTTCCAGGCGATCGACCAACACTCGGCAGGTTAACGGTTCGGCCTCGATCCATGCCTTTAACCGCGCCCGGTGTTCATCATTCAACTTGCTCGGTGCGCCGCTGCGCGGTTGATCGGGCAGGATAGCGAAACCGGCTTTGAACCATTTGCGCCGCCATTCTCGGATCGTCTCCGGCAACACCCCTTGCTTTTCCGCTACTTCGAACGTCGTCTGCCCTTCGGCCAGCAGTAAAATCGTTTCTGCCCGCTCTCATTCTCGCCAGTCGCTACCTTTCTTGATCAGGTTTTGTAACAACTCTCGTTCGGTTTGGGTCAGTTCAACGCGCACAACTCGCATTTCCTTCCTTGGCTGGCTTCATAAATCTTTACATTCTAAACACCAGACGATTTTTTATTAAGAGCTTAAGTGACTATTTGATCTATTAAAACAATAGGTTGCAACGAGAATGGCAGTGCTTTTTTTGGCAAAGTAACTCAATCTTTATTTCTACCTTTAATCGAAGATGACGCAGACATTTATCTAATCATTCATAGATAGAATTTGACCTGGAACTGCGTCAGATAGCGTTCGGTGATGCTATCGGTCGCAGCCTGATCGTCGTTGGTATTGGGGGCTTCATGAACATGACATTGTCAACCGGCATTGAAAATGTTCCACTGATGGGCGTCGAAAAGTTTCCAGTCAAGATGTAGGGTTATTGGTTTTCAGTGGCTTTTTTCCGCTGCTTAAACCGGTACGAGTCATTGCCGGTTTCCAGAATGTCACAATGATGAGTGACGCGATAAAGCCGCGCCGTGATCATCTTGGCATCGCCAAAAACCTGCACCCATTCGTCAAAACTCAGGTTGGTGGTGATAATCAGCGAGGTTTTTTCATACAGCTGACTGATCAGATGGAACAACAGCACCGCCTGACGCCGGGAACGGCAAATAGCCCAGCTCATCCAGAATGACCGCATCCCTATGTTGGAGTTGCTTGGCGAGATTGCCGGCTTTGCCTTGCTGCTTTTCCTTGTCGAGTTGATTGAACAGATCGACCGCATTGTAGAAACGCACGCGTTTGCCTTGATGAATGGCCCCCATGCCAATAGCCGTCGCCAGATGTGTTTTGCCGGTACCGGTGCCGCCAATCAAAATCAGATTGTAGGCTTGCTCCATGAAGTGTCCCGTAGCCAGTTGTTCGATGCGATACTGGGCAATAGGGGTTTCCTGCCAATCGAAATGCGTCAGGTCACGATGGATCGGAAAGCGAGCGGCCTTCAGTTGGTAGTTCAGGCTTCGCGCTTGCCGATCCGCTCGTTCAGCCACAATCAATCGATCCTGCCAGACTTCCGGCATGACCGGCTTCTGCTGACTGCCGTACTCAGCCAGCCATGCGCTCCAGGCGGCAGCCACTTGTGCCCTGTGGATATGCCGAACAAGTGTAGGGTTTTCAGTTGTGCAGCACGATCAATGGATAGGGTTCATGCTCCGTAAACTGTCGTAGCGGCTGCAGTCGGCCATCGGTTCAACGGTCAGTGCCGGCGTCTTCGTCCCCGTTTCTGTCAGCACCGTGGGTCGAGTCGCTTCGGTCAGGTAACCGTTCACGCCCCCGAAGCCGGAGGCAAGCAAGCCAAAGCCGGGAATGGCAAGCGGAAGGAGACACGCTCCGCCATCCCCCCTTGCCGACAAATCGTCCGCAGGGCTTGATAGACATTGACCTTGAGCCGCTTGCAGGTCTCAATCAGGGACAACATCATGGGCCGAAACTGATTGCCCCGATGCGATTGCGTGAAGAAGCTGATTTTCCGCCAAATGACATACGGGCGCAGGCTTTGCTCCGCGGCATTGTTGGTCATCGGCACGCCTTGATATTTCAAGAACGTCCACAGCCTGGGGCTGTCGCGTAATAGCTTGCGACAGGCGTGGCCGGTACGCGTATCGCCATGCGTCGTGGCGGCACGTTCCAAGGTGACTTGAAAATGCTGGCGTAAGCGCTGCAAGCGCCTTCGGTACAGCAAGGATTGGCAACCGCTGTGTTGCCAGCGCTTGCCGCAGTGCACCACCAGGCGGGCCAGGCGCAACAGATAAGCACCGTCCTCCCCGGCTTGTCCCACGCGTTGGGCAATTTTCTCCAGGTTGCGGATGATGTGCGCCCAGCAGTATTGATGCCGGTCGACGTCATACTCGTTGTAAGCGCCGTGCCGATCGGTGACCAGAATACCGCCGAAATCGCCCAACAGGGCCTGGGCCGCCTGTTTGCCGCGCGAATAATGCACCATGAAATACGCCGCCTGCGGCGTACTTAACGACCACAACCAGTAACGGCTTTTCCCGCGGAAATGGCTGGTTTCATCGGCGTGGGCCAGGACTGCACCGCGTACTTGGTCGCCAATTTGTTGGTAGACCGGCAATAGCCAGTCGACCACCGGTGCTTGGGCTTCACTGATGGCGCCCAGACTGAACGTCAGTTGCCACTGCTCCGTCAACAGACTTTCAAGTTGACGCAGACTCAAATGGTATTGGCTGTTCAGCAGACTGATCCAGGCGATCAACCCCGGCCCCATTTGCCCGCTCGGCACGTCGTCTGGCAAGGCCGCACTCACGCGCGCCTTGCACGCCGCACAACGCCCTTGAAAACAGCGGTGTTCGACCACGTGGAAGCGCACTTCCGGGAGATCGAACACTTGATGCCGCCGGTAACCGTCCATCACAATCTCTCCACCACAGGCGCAATGGCTGAGCGGATAATAACGCTCGATGCGATCCACCTCCGACT
The DNA here is from genome assembly GCF_016745425.1 of Candidatus Methylomicrobium oryzae. Classification (GTDB taxonomy): domain Bacteria; phylum Pseudomonadota; class Gammaproteobacteria; order Methylococcales; family Methylomonadaceae; genus Methylomicrobium; species Methylomicrobium oryzae. The sequence continues at coordinate 37,326 of NZ_JAERVK010000018.1, forward strand.
CAGCCAACAAAGCCCGCTCGTGTTTTTCATGACCGGCTTGTGCCCCTTTTGCCCGCCCGGTCGGCTTTTTCGCGGGACGCTCCGCGCGTTGTTTGGGGCTGTCTTGCGACGGCGGCTGGGAGGAGTTTTCAGACGAGGTGGACAGCCGCTCTTCCAACTCTGCCTGCCGTTGCGATAAGTCGGCCAACAACTGCCACAGCCTCTCAATGAGCTGCTGCGCTTCTTCGAGGCTCTGCACTTTCGGGGCTGATTGTGTAAGGTCTAGGACAAGCTTTGACATGGCCTCATTTTCTAACAGTCGACAGCGGCTTGGCAAGGGCGTGAACGGTTACGATGGCGGAGCGTGTCTCCTTCCGCTTGCCATTCCCGGCTTTGGCTTGCTTGCCTCCGGCTTCGGGGGCGTGAACGGTTACTTCGGTCAGTCGTCGCATTTCGTTCAGCACAATCGCTGCACTGATAATGCCGGTTTGCAAGGTCAGATCGAAGGCACGGTGTGCCTGCTCCTGGGTCTCGGCCTGCCAGATTTCGTGCAAGGCGTGTTTGACCTTGGGCTGAATCGATTGAGGCACCGCATTGAGCACGTTCAGGGTTTTATGCAGCCAGCAACGCTGATGTCGGGTCTCGGGATAAATTTCCTCCAAGGCCGCCCGAAAGCCCATCGCCCCGTCACCGATCGCTAACTTAGGCGTGTTCATGCCCCGGGCTTTGAGCATCAACAGCACTTCCCGCCAGCTCGGGGTCGACTCCAGCACTCCGTCTTCTATCGCCAGAAAATGTTTCTCGCCACGTGCATTGACACCGATAATGACTAGGGCGCAGAGTTTGGCATCCTCCGATCTCAGGCCGCTGTAGACCCCGTCCGCCCAAATATAAACCCATGCCTCCTTGTCCAGTTGAGTATTCCGCCAGCGTCGGTATTCATCGCCCCACTGTTGTTTCAGCCTTGCGACCGTGCTGGGTGATAACCCTTTCGCTTCCGCACCCACCAGAACTTCCAGAGCACTGGCCATTTCTCCCGTCGAAATCCCTTTCAAATAAAGCCAGGGCAATGCCGCTTCCAAAGAACGCGTCTTGCGCACATAAGGCGGGACCAAAGCCGAACGGAAGGTTACCGCTTCCCCGTTTTTGGCCCGTACCTTCGGTATCTTGACCGCAACCGGCTCAATGCCGGTCTGGATCTCGCGCTCCGGTTGGTAGCCATGACGAACGACGGTAGCCCGTCCATTGTCCAGAAACTGATCGGCGTACTGCTTCATAAACTCAGCCAATTCAGCTTCAACGGCCTGCTCGATCAGATGCCGGGCACCGGTTCTTAACAATTCAGTCAATGCATCGGTAAACTGATCCCGACCTGATAACTCTATAACGTTATTCTTATTCATAGCGGTGTATCTCTCTCGGTTGGTTTCATTGTCTGGCAACAACGAATCAACCAGATACACCGCTATTTTTCAATACCTCAAACACCAGATTCAGTTATAACTCCACGGATGTCGATCAACGCCAAAGCCGTTTGAGTTTCTCGATGATCAAGCGATCTACATGACTGGGTTCTGATGCCGGACGGTAAATCCTCTCCCTGCTGTGCCCCTAGTTTGGCGCCTTGGTCCGTAATCAACCAGCCTTTCAAACCTTTCTTAAACTAGCCCAGCTCCTGTACACGCTACGGTTTCTTCCTGACACTCGGAGTCTAAGCCGGCTAGCGCTGCCCTTGTGACACCGGTTTTGTTCGAGTGCCTGTCCCTCTCTCAACTGCTTGCTTCACTTACCAGCCCCACCGGGTGAACTGCCTTGGGCGGCGCTTCAGGTGCCCGGTGGGGTGGCAGCTAGATTCGGCGCAAGTGGAGCGCCAAGGCTTGGTAGATCCGACAAACCCGCGGGTAACTCCAGCGAAAGCCTTGGACATGGCGTATATAGAGGTAACAAGTGCTCATCCCCCAATGCGTCTGACGGTTGGCCAGACGCATCAATCCTTCAGCAAGCAAGAGGTTATTGACGGCGCGTTGGCGGCCATGGCGGTAGCCTGTCGGGTTTTTGCCCGCAATCGCATGCCCAAGGCGAAGTCGGCCGGGTTTAGCCTGACCCCTATTCGACGCCCGCAGGCCTGGGCGAGTGGGCGTCAAGCCTATTTTTCCAAGGCTTCTTTGAGGAGCTAGGTTTGGTATAGCTCGCCTGCTACCTTCCTTTTGAGCCAATACGTTACCGCTTCCTACGCTTTGAAGGGGAGCCTCAACGCGGCTTGCCGGCCACCGGCCTTCGACCCGCGTTGGCAGCCGGGGATCGAACCGAGGCCGTACGCGCGGCATAACGAGTGCCGCAATCGCCGTTCCGGAGGCGGCCCCTGACCTCCCGTCCTCCTTGAGGGCACGGTTCAGTACATGACGGGGATAAGCCCCGCAGAGCGGACAGTGAAGCGTCATACAAATCCTCCCATACGCAAGCCGGCCTGCCAGGTGAGCGGGACGGCGGCTAGGGAGATAACACATGAAAAAGGCGCAGCCAGGCGCCCTAAGGTCGAATCAGTCATCAGGAACTCCTAAAAACGCATGAGAAAGTAAGATCAGCCCAACCCGGAGCCCTCGGTCCGTAGGCGCAAGCTACTTGCACCCCAAGGAAGGGGGCAGACACAAACAAAAAAGCCCGGTCTGCCAAGGCAGTACCGGGCTGGGGTCAGGATGGGAAGAGGAATAAACGGTCGATCCGCGCAATAGGGGATGAAAGCCCCAAAGGCGGCAAAACCGAGCACCACAGAGAGGCAGGGCTCAGGGGTGAGGCTGGTTAAAGGTCACCCCGCAGGCGAGGCAGCGGTAATTGTCGAGGATCTTGTCATCGACCAGGGTACCGAGCTGGGCACCGGCAATGCTGCCGATCAATGCCCCAATCATAGCGCCGGCTAAACTGCCCAGCATCATGCCGGGGGGACCGGCCACAGCCACCCCGACCGTCGCGCCGACTTCGGCGCCTTCCAGGGTGCTGACCGCACCGCCTGCCGCGCCACCGGTCAACCCGATGAGGCTGCCGGCCTTTTTACCGATCTCGCGGGCCACCACCCGCTGGGAATGGCATACCGGACATTGAATACCCATGCAGAATCTCCTATGAAAAAAGACAAATAAGTCCGTCTGGTAAAGAAAAAGAGAGGAAAAAGAGAAGATGGAGATACGGATCAGCCAAAGATTGGCCGCATCCATGATCAGGACGAAAAAAGAGAGGAAGCTTTAGCGAAAGCTCATTGTCAAAGCGAAACCCGAAGGCTGCGCTCGAATACGGTATATGTGATTGAGATTTTTTAAGAACGGGATCGTCCTGGGGTATTGATAGCTTTTGAAATTAAAGTGAGGGTTTCTCGATCGTATGCAAGTTTTATTATATTTGGAGCATTAATGTTTGACATTGCGCAGAAGAAGGCGATGGATGAGAACGTTATTTCATCGAAAACCTCAGCGGCTTTGTATTGATGTAAGGTGACAAGGTTTTTGTTGATTGAATAGTCTGGCTTGCTTGACCTCATTAACTTGTTAATTACTCGCTGCATCCTAAGGCTTTTTGAATCCTTAGTCTGGTCCATTTTTGTATAGCAATCGTATATGTCATATATTAAGTCATCAACTTTTTCAAAAGGATTATATTTTATAGGGTTAACCCCTTCATACTTACAATAGCCTTTAGTATTGAAGCAGGTTATTTCATCCATGATCTTGGCTAAATAATTTTCTTTAGAAGTGTATCGCCGCAGGTTTTTTTCAATATTATCAGCGCCATGATATTGTTCAGGATATGGTGTAAGTTCCAAATTTTGGTCTTCACTCTCAATGATCATTCTTATTTCCGCGTTCAAATGATCATAACTTAGGCTATCATCCATTATCAGTCTCAAAATTATCAATAGCTTCGCTATTTTGTCCTGGGTTTCACCTGCTGTAACTAGTTTACATCTTTGACTAGCCAAATTTAACTTTTCCAACGCTTCTAAAAAATCATTCTTTGCTAGAGCGCTCAAGCTTGAGTAATAGAGGAATTCATGTTCATAGATTGAATGATATTTATGGCGCTTTATGCTACTCAATATTTCAATAATTCTGCTTTCCTGTAGCGGTTTTTCGGGTGACGAAAAAATATATTCAAGTTCTGTTAATCTTTCGACAATCTCCTCGTGAACATCGTCAATTGATTCTGCTTCTGTAAGTCTGCTGAAACGAAGAATTCCTTTAGTGAAATTTTCTGTATCAATCTCATCTAACTGATCCTGTGTCGCACTGGTTGTCGTGTAAAGAAAGGACTCAAATGCAATGCATATTTGATCCCTGTAGTCATCTCTGATTTCTAACCGATCCTCATAACTAACAGCATCATATTCGGCCTCATTCAATTTAACTGGAAATAAATTGTTCAATTCTGTCGCAGTCAATACAAATTCATTCCGATAAAAGTCAACGTAAGGCCCTATAAAATCTTTAAATAAGCTATAGCTTTCATCGCCTTGGATCAGTCGGTTACTTGTTGCTAGGCATTTCTTGAAATAATCCACCAAGCTTAACATGCATACTTTATTCCCGAACAGTTCTTCTAAATCATGGCAAATTCGTGAGACTACTATAGCGACATGAAAAATTGTTTCAATTTCATCTACTTCCTCTTTCAATTCCGGCAGGGTCTTTAACTGATTGATGATTTTTTGTTTGGTTTTATAACTTGGCGTTACCTCGGGATCAAGTTTATAAAGATAAACGGCCAAAACATTTGTTTCATTATCGCGTATGCCCTTGATAGAGTCTTTAATGGGAATTAGGTACTCTCGCAGTTTCGCAGTAGGCGATATAAATTTACCTTCCTCTAAGTGTGGCAACATGAAATCATGTTTAATCAGATATTCTGATATCTCAAAATCCTTCATGTAATTGCTTAATAGACAGGCCAGATGTGGAATGTAATAAAAGATAAGCAATGCCCAGATTGCTCTTTTATTACTGGCTATCGTGTAATAATTTTTGCTGGTTATAAACCTAGCAAGATTTTCGGAAATTATGAGGCATACTTTGATTGCATTCCGCTTTTCTGGGTCTTCTCCAGCGAACAGCGAGAGGATTTGGGGAAGATAGTCATCGGTATAACTTTCTCCTAGTTTGATGAAGTCTCTGAGCGCTCCCTTCCTGAATTTGCCCGTTTCCCGTTGCGTCTCTGAGTACTCCAATCCCAGATAACACACAAATTTCTTAAAGCAGGCAAGATAGTTCGGCAGATTGATCATTCTTGTATGAACTCCATGCAACGACAGCGTGTTCTTGATGACCAAACTGTAGCGCTGTTACACCGCAGAATAATATTATTCATAAACAATAACTTACAATAGTTACCAAGGCCTGTGGAAAACCTCGTCGAGAAAAGAAACCCAAAGAGTTTATAAAATTCTTTCATCATTACACCAACCATGATGTTTTTATGATTTTACCAAAACTTATCAAGCAACGGGACGCCCCCTCTTATGTGGGAATGAGCGAACCGATCTTTAATAAATTGGTTCGACCCTACCTGACAGAAATTCGGTTGGGCCGATCTGTTTTGTACGATCGACTTGACTTGGACGCCTGGGCTGATACATTCAAAGCCGCGAACGGAAAGCCGGGCAAACCACTAGAGGAAACAAAATGGCAAAATCAACCCCCGGCCTTCGAAAAAAAGGCAACATCTGGCACATCGACAAAACCGTCGCGGGTGTCAAGCTTCGCGAAAGCACTGGCGAAACGGAGCTCGAAGCCGCTGAACGCTATTTAGCCAAGCGAATCCAAGAGATCCGAAAAGTAGTAGTGTACGGGGAAAGTCGAGAGCGAACCTTCGATGAGGCGGCCGCTCGCTTCATTGAAGAATATGGACACAAACGGTCTCTGGATCGTGATATTGATACGCTGAAGGCGGTTATGCCTTACATCGGTGATCTTGCATTACAGAAAATACATTCGGCATCTCTGGACCAATACATTCGAGACAGAAAAGCGGATGAGATTTCCGCCGGAACCTTGAATCGGGACATGGCGGTCATTCGCAGAGTGATGAAGCTTTGCGTGGCTATGTGGCGTGACGAGCAAGGCAGGCCTTGGCTCGATACGGCGCCACTGTTGCCGACCGTGCAAGGGGCAAAACGTAAGCCTCGACCCATCTCAGTTGCGGAGCAAGAAAGGCTGATTCGAGGAATGCCGCAATACTTGGCGGATATGACTCTATTTGCACTACAGACCGGTCTGAGAGATCAGGAAATATGTGGTTTGAAATGGGAGCATGAAGCCAAGATTACCGGCAGTCAGGAGACAGTGTTCATCGTCACGGAAGAGCGGGCAAAAAACGGTCATGAACGTATCGTGCCACTGAATACAGTAGCGCGATCGATTGTGGAGCGTTATCGGGGCCAATCGGACTTTGTCTTTCACCGGAAAGGCAATCGCTTGGAAAGGATGAACAACAGGGCTTGGCGAAAAGCCCGTGAAGCAGCTAATCTGGCTGAGGTACGGGTACATGATTTAAGGCACACGTTTGGCATGCGCTTACGCGCTGCCGGGGTGAGTTTTGAAGACCGTCAAGACTTGTTAGGGCATCATGCGGGGCATATCACTTCGCATTACAGTAAGGCGGAAATAGCTCGACTGATTGAGTGTGTGGAACTGCTTTGCAGCGATAGGCAGCAACCTGAGCTTACGCTGATCCGAGCAGCCTAATCGTCAAAAAATCGGAAATGAAAATGGCAGGCATAAAAAAACCAGTCGCCGTGGCAAGCTAACTGGTTGATTTAAATGGGTATAGTTGGTGGGTCGTATTGGATTCGAACCAATGACAACCGCATTAAAAGTGCGATGCTCTACCGACTGAGCTAACGACCCAACAAAGACTTAAAATTTTATAACTATTTTTAACTTTTTGCAAATATTTTTCACTTTATCGAAATGCAGTAATGATCTCGAAGCGAATTATCTGAGTATTATATTAGTAATTGACCCTAAATGGAAGCCCTATGACTCGTCATGAGACAAGCTGATGCGTTGGTATAGCCAAAATCCAAAGATTGGGCTACGGCTGCATTTGTTAAGCGGCCTTGATGGGTCGTCAGGCCCAATTGCAAAGGATGATCGTGGCGAAGCGCATCGAGGCCTTCGTTCGCGAGACGCAGCACGTAAGGCAAGGTGGCGTTGTTCAGCGCCAGGGTACTGGTGCGCGGGACGGCGCCGGGCATATTGGCAACACAATAATGAACGATGCCGTCGACTTCATAGGTCGGGTCGCTGTGAGTAGTCGGACGCGCGGTTTCGACGCAGCCTCCTTGATCGATCGAAACGTCGACAATCACCGCGCCTTTGCGCATTTTTTTCAGCATATCGGCCCGAATCAGCCACGGTGCTTTCGCACCCGGTATCAGTACCGCACCGATCACCAAGTCGGCCTCGTAAACCGCTTCTTCGATCGTATAGTTATTGCTGATACGGGTCTGCAATTGGCCGCGATAGAGATCATCCAATGCTTTCAGTCTTTCGTAATTGACATCGAGTACGGTGGTGAGGGCCCCGAAACCCACCGCGACACGGGCCGCGTTGGAACCGGCGATACCGGCGCCGAGGATAACGACGTTAGCCGGCGGAACGCCCGGAATACCCGATATCAGGATGCCGCGGCCGCCGTGATTTTTTTGCAGATAGGTCGCCCCCGCTTGGGCCGCCATACGGCCCGCCACCTCACTCATCGGCATCAACAAAGGCAGCCTGCCGTCGGGCGTTTGTACAGTTTCATAAGCAATGCTGGTGATACCGCTTTGCAGAAGCGCCTCGGTCAGGACTTTGCTGGAGGCTAAATGAAGGTAAGTGAAAAGAATCACGTCCGGCTTCAAATAGCGGTATTCTTCCTCGATCGGCTCCTTGACTTTGACGACCAGATCCGCTTTCCACGCCTCTTCCGCATTCATCACAATTTCCGCACCGACGGACAGATATTCGGTATCGGTAAACGAGCTGCCGATACCGGCTCCGCTTTGAACCTTGACCTGATGGCCTTGACGGATTAAGGCGCTAACCGAGCCGGGCGTCAAACCTACTCTGTATTCGTTGTTTTTTATCTCTTTAGGTAATCCGATCAACATATTTGAAATGGGTAACGAATAGAATTTTAAAAAATAGCATTTTTATGCAGGGTGAACAATAGAAGCCTCCAGAACACACTCCAAAAGAACATTTATAGGCATGATCCGTTCAATAAACTTTTCTCGCTCATACAGGAACGAGTGCATTGCCTTTTCCGATCGAATTCCCGCAGCATGGACGTATAATGGGCGCAGGTCGTCCGGCATAGATTTTATGCTTGAATATTACCAAACCCTAATATAAACTCGATATTATCTCCCTGATCTTGATCGGGGCCTTATAAAGCAAGTCCTGAGGAGGAATTATGCCGAAGAGCACTCATTACAGCCGCCGTCGTTTCTTGGCGCACTCGAGCCTGGGTCTGCTGGCCTTTGCCGGTATGCCGCGGATGCTTCGCGCAATGGAAGGCATGCAGGCCATGCCGAAAATTCCGCCACTCAAAGCTTCGGCGAATTTCAAACCGGACGTCGAATTCGAACTTTACTGCCGTTCCGCTTCGTTGCCGATTCTGCCGGGCAAATCCACCTTGGTTCAGCAATATACCGGCAATTTGATCAAAGGCCCCGCAGGAACCCTGGTCGACATTCCGAACTCCTATCTGGGCCCCCTTATCCATCTGCAGAAAGGCCAGAAGGTCCGGATTCATCTGCACAATAAATTGGCCGAACCTTCCATCACGCACTGGCACGGTCTGCATGTGCCGGCCGAAATGGATGGCCATCCGCGTTACACGATCGATCCCGGCGAAACGTTCGTTTACGAATTCGAAGTACTGAATCGGGCTTCCATGAACATCTACCATCCGCACCCGCATGAAATCACCGCCAAACAGGTCTATCACGGACTGGCCGGGGCGCTGTTCGTGCATGACGGGGAAGAAGCCGCGCTGGAACTGCCGTCCGGCGAATACGAAATTCCGATCGTAATCCAGGATCGCCGCTTCGACGACCAGAATCAACTGGTCTATGTCAGCGGGATGCATGGGATGCACGACCGGATGATGGGTTACTACGGCGACCGAATTCTGGTCAACGGCTTACCCGACTATACGGTCGATGTGGACAGCCGCGCGTATCGCCTGCGGTTTTTGAACGGATCGACCGCGCGGATTTACAAGCTCGGCTGGGACGACGGTACTCCCCTGACTGTTCTCGGCGTCGACGGAGGGTTGCTGGAAACACCGGAGAGCAAGCCTTACGTAATGCTTGCGCCCGGCGAACGCCTGGATGTCTGGGCCGATTTCAGCGGACGTCCGGTCGGCTCGCAGTTGGTGATGCGCAGCCTTCCTTTTTCCGGGGTATTGCCGAAAATGATGGAGCGGATGCAGGACCGGATGGGCGGCGATGGCGGCCATCAGATGGGCATGATGGGCGGGATGATGCACGAATTGGCACTTCCCGTCGGCAGCGATTACCCGATTTTTACCGTACGGATCAAACGCAAAGTCAGCAATAGCCCGACACTGCCGAAGCAACTGTCGAACATCCGCCGGTATAGTATCGACGATACCGCCAACGCCGGCAAACCGGTACCGATCGCCATCTCCGAAGGCCATATGGCGATGCTTCTGAATAGCCGCCCTTATGCATTTGACGACGTGCAGCCGAACGAAAGAATCCCGCTGAACACGGTGCAATTAATGGAAATCTTTCATGCGCATGGCGAAGGCGGCGGGCATGGCGCCTCACAGGAAGGCGGCGGCATGATGGGTGGCATGGGCGCCCGGCACGGCCACGGCATGGGCATGATGGGCGGTATGGGCATGCATGGCGGAGACGAGGAAGGCGGTATGATGGGCATGGGGCATCGCGGGGGCATGGGTCGAATGGAAGGCATGCACGGCGGTGCTGAGCAGGGCGGAATGATGGGGATGGGCGGCGGCATGGGCATGATGATGAGCATGGCGCATCCGATCCATTTACACGGACAGTCGTTCCAGATCGTCAGCCGGAGCCTTGCCGCGGGCAACAAGGATGACTATGAAACCGTGCGCCACGGCTTCATCGAAAGCGGCTTAAAGGATACTGTCCTGGTAATGCCGGGCGAAACAGTCCGGATCATTAAGCCGTTTCAGGATTTCAAGGGCTTGTTCATGTACCACTGCCACAATCTCGAACACGAAGATATGGGCATGATGCGCGATTTTCTGGTCGAATGAACCGGTTGTCGTCCGGACCGCGTAAAATCCGGTCCGGACGGCGAAAATGCCGGACTGATCCCCAGAGAATCAAACGTACGGCGACTTATTTTTTTGCTTCACGAGGCCCGCCGCATCTTCTCGAAATCATCCGCCGTCAAACCAAAAGTTTGCTTTCAGGTCATATTTCCCCGGAACATGAAATACACCGCACCGACCAGGCACAGCCCGGCCCATAGATAATCCAGTTTGAGCGGCTCTTTCATGTAAAGCAACGAAAAGGGCACAAAGATAGATAAGGTCACGACTTCCTGAATGATTTTCAACTGGCCCACCGAAAACTGCCTATACCCGATCCGATTGGCGGGAACCTGCAATAAATATTCGAACAGCGCAACGCCCCAACTGAGCAGCGCTGCGACAATCCAGGGTTTGTTGCCGAGATGCTTCAAGTGCGCATACCAGGCGAAGGTCATGAAAATATTACTGCACAGAAGCAGGCCGACGGTTGCTATAAGGGGAAACGACATGGAAAAAATAACGAGGTTGAAAATAAGCTTATTTTACCAGAGGCGCCAAAAGGCAAAATAATCGTCTGGAGTTGGCCCAGACTGTGTAAAAACTCATAGTTGAACCCGTCGAAGATAAAAATTATCCCACTGCTCAGCTTGAGATAAGTTAATTCTCAATAATTGGTTCCACAGTGACTGTAATTTTATTTGTCATCTGGCGGATAAAATTCCATCGGCTTTTCGTTTTTTATGTTTTTACACAGCCTCGGCCGAGGTGAGACAAATTGCCGCAGGAGAAACCCACACTCGACCTATCAGTATCTTTTTTTGTTACACTATTACTTCCGATAATAATTAATAAGGAGATACCGTGGGTAAACTTCAAACTCAAATCATTTCACTTGTGACATTGGTGCTTGTTGGTTTAACGATTGTATCCTTGGCAAATGCAACAAATCCGGAAGAGAAAAAAGCGGAAAGCGCCGCTTTTCTGGCTCAGAACGGCAAAAAACCCAATATCATAACCACCAAAAGCGGTTTACAGTATGAAGTTTTAACAAAGGGCACCGGCACAGTTTCACCTTCCGCAACCGATAACGTAACCGTGCATTACAAGGGCACAACCATCGACGGCAAAGAGTTTGACAGTTCCTACAGCCGCGGCGAGCCGATCACCTTTCCTTTGAATGGCGTAATCGCAGGCTGGACCGAAGGCGTCCAATTGATGAAGGAAGGCGACAAATTCCGCCTTTATATCCCCTCCGAATTGGCTTACGGCGAACGCGGCGCCGGCCCGATCGGCCCGAACGAAGCGCTGATCTTCGACGTCGAGCTGATCAAAATCCAATAATTCCGTAAGCAGCATGGACTTGGGATACGGCTTTATTGAACAAAGCCGTATCTCTGCATTCTCCCCCCAGACCGGGTTTCGCTAGGCTGACCCGGCCAAATCCGGATAAAATAGGCGTTTTCGCCTTTCTTCTTACCCTGCCCTATTCAACATGCCGCACTACCCGTTTTTCGCCACGACGCCGAAGGCGATGGAAGCCGTTCTCTGCGAAGAACTGAAACAGTTAGGCGCAGCCAATATCAAACCGGCACTGGCCGGCGTCGCTTTCGAAGGCGATCTCGCGACCGCTTACCGCGCCTGTCTATGGTCCAGAACCGCCAACCGCATTCTGCTGCTGCTCGGCACTTTCGAGGTCAAAAGCCAGGACGACCTTTATTACGGCGTCAAAAAAATCAATTGGTTCGAGCACATGCGGCCGGAAAACAGCTTTGCGGTCTCGTTCAGCGTGAAAAACTCCGAGGTGATTACCCATTCGCACTTCGGAGCCCTGAAGGTCAAGGATGCGATCGTCGACCAGATGCGCGCGAAATTCCACAAGCGGCCGAATATCGCGACCGACCGGCCGGACATCCGGATCAATGTCCATCTGCAAGGCCAGAGCGCCCAGCTGAGCCTCGACCTGTCCGGCGAGAGCCTTCATCGCCGCGGCTACCGCGATATCACGATTCAGGCGCCGATCAAGGAAAACCTGGCGGCCGCGATGCTGTTGAAAAGCGGCTGGCCGGAGATTGCAAAAGCCGGCGGTACGCTGGTCGATCCAATGTGCGGCTCCGGGACCTTGCTGATCGAAGCCGCGATGATCGCGGGCGATTTTGCGCCGGGCTTGCTTCGTGACTATTACGGTTTTCTCGGCTGGAAAAAGCATGATCCCGAATGCTGGCAGGCACTTCGCGAGGAAGCCAGGCAGCGTAAACTGGCGGGTATCGACAAACTTCCGGCGATCGTCGGCTTCGACCGCGACCGCGCTTCGGTGAATGCAGCACTGACCCATATCGCGAATGCCGGCCTGCAGCACAAAATCCACGTCGAACGCCGCGATATCGGCGATGCCGGACCGGCTGCGGGCTGGCAGCCCGGACTGGTGATCTGCAATCCGCCTTACGGCGAACGCCTCGGCGATACGCAGGAAACCGCCGATCTGTATCAGCGCTTCGGCGAGACTTTAAAAGCCCGTTTCACTGGCTGGAAGGCGGCTTTGATCATCAGCGATCCGGAACTGGGCTTCCGTCTCGGTATCCGCTCGCAAAAGCCGGTCACCCTGTACAACGGTGCCTTGGAATGCAAGCTGCTGCGGATGAACATCGAACCCGAGACGTTTTTCATTCCGAAGGCAAAAACGGCTGAGGAACGTATCAGCCGAGCCGTCGAGGGCAGTCAACAGCAGACCGACGATACGGCCGGCGCCGAAATGTTCGCGAACCGCCTGCAGAAGAATTTGAAAAAGCTCGCAAAATGGGCAAAGCAGAATCAGGTCACCTGCTACCGTGTCTATGATGCGGACCTGCCCGAATTTGCGGTCGCGGTCGATCTTTACCAGGGCGAAGAAACCTGGGTCAACGTGCAGGAATACGAACCGCCGAAAAGCGTCGATCCGTTCAAGGCCGACCGCCGGCTCGCCGGCGTACTGGCCGAAATTCCGAAAGTGCTCGGTGTGCAGCGGGAAAACGTATTCCTGAAAATCCGCCGTAAACAGAAAAATACCGACCAGTACGAAAAACACGGCGAAGCCGGCCGGTTTCATATCGTCGAGGAAGGCGGCTGCAAGTTTTGGGTCAATTTCGAAGACTATCTGGATACCGGGCTGTTCCTCGATCACCGGCCGATCCGTCTCCGAATTCAAAAGGAGGCCAAGGGCAAACGCTTCTTGAACCTGTTCGCCTATACCGGCAGCGCAACCGTGCACGCAGCGAAAAGCGGCGCGATCGCAACGACCACGGTCGACATGTCGAACACCTATGTCACTTGGGCGAAACGGAACATGGCGCTAAATGGGCTCGAAGGCGCGCATGAATTTATTCAGGCCGACTGCTTGGAATGGCTGGCCCAAGAAGCCGCGCAGCCCTATTGCCGCCAATACGATCTGATTTTTCTCGATCCGCCGACTTTTTCCAATTCCAAACGCATGGAAACCGTGTTCGACATCCAGAAAGATCATGTGCAGTTGATTGCTCAGGCCGCAACACTTCTGGATGCAAAGGGCGTATTATATTTTTCGACCAATTTCCGGCGTTTCAAAATGGATCATGAAGCGCTGCCCGATCTGCATATTCAAGACATCAGCGCGGCGACCGTCCCGGAAGATTTCGCCCGCAATCCGAAAATCCATTACTGCTGGAGGATACAAAAAACATGCGCAGAGTGAAAATCGTGGTGTCCGGCCGCGTTCAGGGCGTTTATTTCAGACTTTTTACTCAGAACAAAGCCAAACATCTGGCGATTACCGGCACGGTACAGAACCTGCCGGACGGCCGGGTCGAGATTTATGCGGAAGCCGATCCGTTAATGATCGAGAAATTCATCAAATGGTGCAACAAAGGCCCCGTCACCGCCCGCGTGGACACGATCGAAGTGACCGATCTCGAACCGGAATTCAGCTACCAGTCCTTCGATATCATCTAAAATTCGAGGATTTGCTGCTACGCGTTTCGCAAGGTGGGCCGGATGCGCAATCCCCGCGTCCTTTCCGCTTCAACAAATCCTTCCGCGCATCCAATCCGCCCTGCCGGTTTAGCTATGCTGCCGAGACCGAAGATACCGGCCGAATATCAGCAATATCAAGAGCCCCGACCAGAGCAGCGCCGGCACCAGATGGAACCACCCTTGGTAAAAAGTCGGCTCGGGATTTTTCCGGTAGCGGACCTCATACAAGCCGCTCCAGGGCCGATAGAGCGGAGAACGCTCCAGAATTTCGCCCGACGCCAGCGCAACGGTCGAAATGCCGGTATTGGTGACCCGGAGCACCGGAATCCGGAATTCGACGCCGCGCGCCAGCGTCATGTACATATGCTGGTACGGCTCCTGCCAACTCCCATACCAGGAATCATTCGTTGCATTCACGATAAATTCGGCTCCCCGTCCGGCCAGCTCGCGCGAAAACTCGGGAAACAGGCTTTCGTAACAGATTTGCGCACCGATCTTGAAGCCGTTCCAGGTCAACAGCTCGTTCGGCCCCTTGCCGCGGGCGAACTGACCGGTTTCGGGCAGCCACTGTCGAATTTGGGGAAAGAGCCGTTCACCCGGCACGTATTCGCCGAATGCGAGCAGGATCGTCTTGCTGTAATGCGCGGCCTGGAGTTCGCCGTCCTTGTCCAGTACGAACAACGAGTTGGTCGGCAGCCGCTGCTCCAGGTCATAACCGTAAGCACCGGTAATCAGCGGCAATTGCCTCTCGCGCAGGTATTCGCGCAGCACGGAAGGATATTCCTGCGTAATGAATTCCGGACCGAGAATCGCCGGAAATGCGGTTTCCGGCCACAAAGCGACATCGATTTTTTGATCCTGATACTTTTCTAGCGCCTGATCGGTCAGCCGTATGTAGCGCCTGAAAATTTCCTCCCGGAAGCCCTTGCCGAGCTCGGCGGCCAGCTTTTCCGAGTTTTCGATACTGGCCTGAACCAGCAGTGCGTTGATCGACGCGTCGGGTTCAGGCAGGCGATTTTTCAACCACAGTCCGCCGAAATTGAGCAGGACGAACACCGCGCCGACCGAGGCCAGCAGGATTTTGCCCCGAATGGCATGACGGTCAACCCAGGCCCAATACAAAGGCAGATTCGCGAGCAGCGTCAGCGCGCTGAGCCCCTTGAAACCGATGATCTCGGCCCACTGAAAAACCGGTACGCCCGCACCGTACCACGAATACCCGAAATTCCAGTCGAACAGCGTCAGCGAGTAGGCTTCGCACAGTATTGTGATCATCGCCATCAGCGCGAGCGAAAGCCGTTCGCCCCAATCGAAACGGCTTCTGCCCCAAAACCAGAGGCCTCCCGCCAACGGCACGAACAAATGCGCAAGCAAGGCATACAATAGCATTCCGGCAACCGCCAAAGGCCAGGGCAAATGCGCGAACTCGTGCAATAGATAGGCGACCCAGTTGAAACCGATCAGCGTGAAGACAAAGGCGGTTAACAGGCCGCCAAGAAGCACCGGCTTGAGGGAGGTCTGGCGGCTCCAGAAGCGCCATAACGGCACGAAACAAAATAAAGCGGCCCAGGGAGGAAACGGAATGTAGCTGGTACCGATCAGAATGCCGGATAATACGGGCAACAGCCAAGGCGTATGGCGCGCGGCAGTAAAGTTTTTCATAGGATTGGCGGAATATTTCGGGCCGGCTTCGGGGCGCCGGTATTTTACCGGATATTTACCCCGTGCGGCGTGATGATTTCTTGACTGGTGCCGGAAGCCCTTAACGGCAACACCTTCCAGGACAACAGATGCAGAATAAAATTTACCGGATTATCACCTCGTTGCTGCTGAGTTTATGCCTGCTCGGCCCTAAGGCCGCCACAGCAGCGCCGACTGCCCCGCTCGATTCCTGGCAATCGCCGGGGTATCTGCTGAAAAGCTTTATCGAAATCGCGATGTTCAACGAATATTCGGCACAACCGATGGGCGTCCGCAAGTGGACGAGGCCGGTCGGCTATTATTTTGTGCACCGGGTCGGCGATCAGGCTCTGCACGAGAGATTGGCCCGAATGCATATCGAGCAGCTCGCCAAAATTACCGGCCTGGCGATGGAGCCGGCCAAAACGCCGGCATCGGCCAATCTGCTGGTCATTTTTTCGACCGAGATGCAGCTGCGGAACGAACTGCTGCAGGATTTCGGCATCCGTTCCAAACCGCAAAGGGAAGCATTGTTCCGCGACAGCGTCTGTCTCGGGCATTTCACCCCGGCAAAAGACGGCTCTATTGTCCGGGGGGTCGTACTCATTCCGGTCGACCGCGCCAACGCCCACGCCAAGCTGGTCGACTGCATCGTCGAAGAAATTACCCAGGTTTTGGGATTGCCGAACGATTCGGACAAGGTCTTCCCTTCGATCTTCAACGACAAATCGGTCAATACCTTGCTGTCGGGGCTGGATTATCTGCTGTTGAAAATGCTCTACGATCCGCGCATCAAGTCCGGCATGAATCTTCAGGAAGCGGCGCCGGTTCTGAAGACGATCGTCGGCGAATTCGAGCGGAACGGGTGGATCCGGAACGCCGACGCCAACGTAAGAACGGGCGGACTCTACGGATTGCTGTACGGCGGCGCAGGCGGGCTATAAGACCGCCTGCAGCCGATGACCCCGGCATTACGATTGGCCGTGAATCTCGGAGTGTAACGCCTTGAACTCTTCGGTCAGTTTATGGCCCGGCACGTAATGTACCAGCGGCTGCGCCTGACTGTGCGATTCCCGCACCTTGACCGAAGGCGAAATCATTGCAGCAAGCACCGGCAGGCCTTCGGCAACCAACTGATCGACCAATTGGCGCGGCAGGTTCGCCTGTTTCTGGAACTGATTGACCACGATTCCCTCGATCTCGAGGTTTTGATTGTGGTCGGCCTTCACTTCGCGGATCGTATTCATCAAAGTCAGCAACGAATCGCGCGAAAAAGTATCGCAGTCGAACGGTATCAGGCATTTGTCTGCTGCGATCAGCGCCGACTGACTGAAAAAATTCAGCACCGGCGGCGTATCCATGTAAACCTGGTCGAAGCCTTGCAGACTGTCCAGCGCCTCCTTCAGCTTGAAGATCTTGAAACGCGACTCGAGTTTGCTTTGCAGAGACTCCAGTTCAGGATGCGACGGAACTACATACAGATTCGGAAACGGAGTCTCATGAATAAAATTTTCCAGCCCGGAACCCGTGCTCCCTCCGAACAGCGACAGGCTCAGCGTGTCCTTGAAAAACTGCGCGAGCGTCTTTCCGCTTTCGGAAACCTTTTGACCCATCAGGTATTGCGTGGAGTTGCCCTGGACGTCCAGATCGATTACCAGAGTCCGCTTGCCTTCGACAGCGCTGATCGCGGCCAGATTGCAGGTAATCGTGGATTTGCCGACCCCGCCCTTTTGATTGAAAATGACTCTGCGCATTATTTTACTCGTACCTCGAAATCCGCTGGCTGAAAGCATTATTATAATACATTAGGCGGGGCTTTTGTTGCCTACATGCGCACGAATGTGGTCGCATGGCAAACCGGGCAAACCGGGATTTCGCTGGTCGTTTTGAACGCGATTTCCTTGCCGCACTCGTCGCATATAAAAGTGCCAGGAATCGTGATTTCCCCGCTCTGGTATTTGTGCACCTTGGCGCGTTCTTCGATTTCGGCCAGCTGGATGCGGGTTTTGTCCGCGACGCTCAAGAACGCGTCGAGCGCAAAATTCTCGATCAGCTCGATGTCGAATTTGAACCATTCGCCCAGTTCCTTATCATCCTGCTCGGCACTCAAATCGCGGGCCGCGCTTTCGATGTCGCGCTTCACGTACCCCGATACCTTGTCCAGCTCTTCCTTACTCAAATCGCTGGTTTTACCGGCTTTTTCGGTCGAGATCTCGAGCGCCTCGCCGAGCGTGTGCAGGGCGTCGTCCATCGTTTCGTAAAGGTGCTTGACAATGTCGTTGTACGCAGCGACCCATTTGTTTTTATTCATCGTTACATCTCCTGAAAATGACACTCTTTGATTCGAGCAACTGTGGTATTCTAACGCTTTTGGCCGACAAAAGACGAGAAGGATGCAAGAAAATTACAAGCCGTTGGTTATAGAGCAAGAAGTGCAGCAAATCTGGGAAGAAAAAGGCGTATTCGGCGCTTCCGAAACCTCCCAGGGAGAAAAGTATTATTGCCTGTCGATGTTCCCCTATCCCAGCGGTAAATTACACATGGGGCATGTCCGCAACTATACCATCGGCGACGTGATCAGCCGCTACCAGCGCATGCTCGGCAAAAACGTGCTGCAGCCGATGGGCTGGGACGCGTTCGGCCTACCGGCCGAGAACGCCGCGATGCAGCACGGCGTGCATCCTGCCGACTGGACCTACGAGAACATCGCCTACATGAAGGGCCAGCTGCAGCGGCTCGGCTTCGGCTACGACTGGAACCGCGAGATTGCGACCTGCGATCCGTCCTACTACCGCTGGGAGCAATGGTTCTTCCTGAAGCTGCTCGAAAAAGGCCTGGTCTACAAGAAGACTGCGCCGGTCAACTGGTGTCCGAACGACATGACCGTGCTCGCAAACGAGCAGGTCATCGACGGCTGCTGCTGGCGCTGCGATATCCAGGTCGAGCGCAAGGAAATCGCGCAGTGGTTTCTGAAGATCACCGATTATGCGGATGAACTCCTGGCCGCGCTCGAGACACTCGACGGCTGGCCGGAGCAGGTCAAAACGATGCAGGCGAACTGGATCGGCAAGAGCTACGGCGTCCGTTTCGCCTTCCCTTACGAGCTGAACGGCAAGCAGGATCTGTTGTGGGTTTATACGACCCGCGCCGACACGATCATGGGCGTCACCTTCTGCGCCGTCGCCCCCGAACATCCTTTAGCTGCGCACGCTGCGCAAACAAATCCCGAACTGGCCGCCTTCATCCACGAATGCGAACAGACCGGTACCGCCGAGGCCGATTTGGCGACGATGGAAAAGAAGGGCATGCCGACCGGAATCAAGGTCTCGCATCCTCTGACCGGCGCCCAGGTGCCGGTCTGGGTCGGCAACTATGTGTTGATGAGCTACGGCGAAGGCGCCGTCATGGCGGTGCCGGCGCACGACGAGCGCGATTTCCATTTCGCCCAGAAATACAATCTGCCAATCATCCAGGTGCTGGAGAACACGGCACCCGGCAAAGACGATAAGCCGTTCTCTACGGCCGGCTGGCAGGATTGGTATGAGTCGAAGGAAGACTCGATGCGGCTGGTCAACAGCGGCAAATACGACGGACTGACGCACAAACAGGCGGTCGAGGCGATCGCCGCCGATCTGAAAGCAAAAGCCCTCGGCGACAAGCAGATGCGCTTCCGCCTCCGCGACTGGGGCGTTTCGCGCCAGCGTTACTGGGGCGCGCCGATTCCGGTGATCTATTGCGGCGATTGCGGCACCGTGCCGGTGCCCGAAAAAGACCTGCCGGTCGAACTGCCGCGCGACGTGGTGCTGGACGGTTCGCAATCGCCGTTGGTCGCGCATCCGACTTTCTCCAAGACGACCTGCCCAAGCTGCGGCAAGCCGGCCAGGCGCGAGACCGACACGTTCGATACGTTCATGGAGTCGTCCTGGTACTTCGCAAAATTCACCTGCAAGGATGCGGAGACGATGCTCGATGCCCGCGCGAACTACTGGCTACCGGTCGACCATTACATCGGCGGGATCGAACACGCGATCCTGCACCTGCTCTACGCGCGCTTCTATAACAAGCTGCTGCGCGACGAAGGCCTGCTGGCCCCCGACGAACCGTTCAAAAACCTGTTGACCCAGGGCATGGTGCTGAAAGACGGCAGCAAGATGTCCAAATCGAAAGGCAATACGGTCGATCCGCAGGCGCTGATCGACCAATACGGCGCCGACACGGTTCGCCTGTTCATCATGTTCGCGGCGCCGCCCGAACAGTCGCTCGAATGGTCCGACAGCGGCGTCGAAGGCGCCTTCCGCTTTTTGAAACGGCTCTGGAAGCTGGTCTACCAGCACGTCGAACCGGGCCAGCCGGCCAAAGCCCTCGACAAGGCGGCCCTGACCAAGGCACAGGCCGATTTGCGCCGCCAGCTGCATCAAACGATCGCGAAAGTCAGCGACGATTACGGCCGTCGCTTCACGTTCAATACCGCGATCGCGGCCAATATGGAACTGGTCAACAGCCTGTACAAGTTCAACGACGAAACCGATAACGGACGCGCACTGCTGCAGGAAGCGTTAGAGGCAATCGTGCTGATGCTGTCCCCGATCGTGCCGCATGTCTGCCATCAGCTCTGGCAGGACCTGGGACGCACCAATGCGCTGATCAGCGCCGCTTGGCCGGCCGTGGACCCGTCGGCGCTGGCCCAGGATACACTCGAAATGGTCGTACAGATCAACGGCAAACTGCGCGGCAAAATCTCGGCGCCCGCCGCTGCTTCGAGCCAGGAGATCGAAGCCCTGGCGCTGAACAACGAACACATCGCGCACTTGCTGGAAGGCCGGGCAGCCAAAAAAATCATCGTGGTCCCCAAAAAATTGGTGAATATCGTTATTTGATGAAGAAGCTTTTCATTGTCTTACTGGCATGTTGGTTGAGCGCCTGCGGCTATCACTTGCGCGGGACCGAGCAAGCGGCGGTCAAATTCAAGAAGGTCTATCTTGAAGGCGCCACGGAAGCCTTGCGGGAGCAATTCGACGAAGTATTGAAACTATCGTCCGCCCGCTTGGCCAAAAGCGCGAAAGAGGCGGATCTGCACATCAAGGTGGACGATGAAAAATACAATCGCCGCGTCGTTTCGCTGAACTTCAGCGGCCGCTCTAACCAGCTGGAATTGAGTTACCGCCTGAAATTTCAGCTGACAGGCGCCGATAATGCCCCGCTGCCCTCGAACGAACCCCTCCTGATCACGCGCGAGTTTTTCAACGACCAACAGGACATTCTGGCGAAAAATAACGAAGAAGGCGTGATTCGGCGGGAAATGTATCGGCAGGCGGTACGTTCCATCCTCGACCGCGCGAAGGCGCAAATTCAGGCTAAAGCCAAATAATCATGCGCCTGAAGCCGGAACAGACGGCGCAGCATTTACGCGGCAACAAGCTCGCACCGGTTTATCTGGTCAGCGGCGATGAGCCTCAGCAAATCGCCGAAATCACCGATGCGATCCGCAAGGCGGCACAAGAGGCCGGCTATCTCGAGCGCGAAATTTTTTCGCAGGACAGCGGCTTTTCCTGGAACGACCTGCCGGCAGCCGCGTACGCGACTTCGCTGTTCGCGGACCGCAAAGTGATCGACCTCAGGCTGCCCTCCGGCTCTCCCGGCACCGAAGGCGCAAAGGTTCTGGCCGCCTATTGCGAACGCTTGCCCGAAGATACCCTGTTATTGATCACCTCCGGCAAACTGACCGCCGCTTCTCTGAAAACCCGCTGGTTTCAGGCCCTGGAACGCGTCGGCGTGTTCATTCAGGTCTGGCCGCTCGAAGGCGAGGATTTGCAGCGCTGGCTGCAGCAGCGGCTTCAGCTGCGTGGGATCAATACCGACAATGAAGGCTTGAAGCTGCTTACTGGCCGAATCGAAGGCAACCTGCTGGCCGCCGCGCAGGAAATCGAAAAGCTGTACATTCTCTACGGTGCAGGCTTTCTGGATACCGTAAAGATCGCCGACGCGGTCGCGGACAGTTCGCGGCATGACGTATTCAAACTGGCCGATAGCCTGCTGGCCGGCCATCCGGGAAGAATTACCAAAATTCTGGCAGGATTGAAAGAGGAGGATGTTGCCCCTCCGGTCGTACTCTGGTCGATTACCCGAGAAGCTCGCTTGCTTTGCAAGCTCAAGCGGGAGATCGCCGCCGGCAAAAACCGGGACGCGGCGATGCAGGCGCAGCAAATCTGGGATAAGCGCAAAGCACTGGTCAGCCATGCGCTGGAGCGTTTGAGCGAAGCCGCTTTACACCGGATCCTGGTACTCAGCGCCAAAGCCGACCGCGAGATCAAAGGCCAGCAACCGGGTGATCCCTGGCAGAGCTTATTGCAGATCTGCTTGCTGTTTACCGCGATAGGCGGATTCCAACTGTAATTTAGCGCTTTCAGCTTCAGCACAGGGATTCAAAGTGCGACTACCGGGATCGACGCTAGACGAAGCGAAGCGCGTCCCCCGCACGTCATTATGGAGTTTTCAATCTTCCCACTCCAGCTCCGCAAACGCTGTCGACACATTTTTGCGGTGAAAATCCTCGAAAAGTTTCCATTCGGCTTTCGCTTCATAGCCGACCGCCTCCACCGCCTGTTCGAGAAACCCGCCGTTTTTGATCCAGGCTCTAAGATCGGTCAACAGTGTCTGCAGATAGCGTTTTTCGGGCTGCAGACTTTGCGGCCAGTCCCTCACGATGGGGCCGTGCCCTGGAATCACGACTTTATAATTCCGACGCTCCAGCCGATCAATCTCCGCGAGCCATCCTTTCAGGCTGCCGTCGATCACCGGCAAATGTTCGATAAACAACAGATCGGCCAGCCAGAGGGTATCGGTCAAAGGATCGTAAATCGACAGGTCGTTGTCGGTATGCGCAGGCTGATGGGCGGTCAGCTTCAGGATGCGTCCGCCGAGATCGATATCGAGTTCCTTTTCGACCGCGATATCGGGAGGAATGAGGTCCCCGGACGTTAAATCGATCGCCAGCAGTTCTTTTGCCTTGGCAAGATAGAAAGGTCCGCGCGCCGCCATCGCACGGCCGAGCAGGTAGTGCCCCACGAACTTGACGCCGTTCGCCTTGAACACGCTGTTGCCGTAGATATGGTCGGGATGCACGTGAGTATTGATCACGTAGCAGATCGGCTTGTCCGTGTGATGGCGAATCGCATTTAAAAGCGCCCTGCCCTGATCGGGGTTTCCGCCCGTATCGATCACCGCAACGCAACGCTTGCCGACAATGAAACCGATGTTCGCGATCGCGCCGTGATTCCGGGTGTCCGGAATTTCATGAGGTCCTAAATGAACGTAAATTCCAGGCGCCACCTGGGTCACCGAAAGTACGTCAACCGCCGCGGCCGGACGAACCGCCGCAAGCAGGAACAGCGCCGAAAGCAGCAAAGCTCGAAACGGAATTAAACCGGAGCTTCTCATAGGCAGACCACCTTGTAGAGTATGATGATTCGGAAGAGAACGGGTTGAGCATACCCGGTCAGGGAGCCCCGCCTAGGCATGGGCTCTGCCTATACTTCCTGTATACTGAGTTTTGAGCGCGACGAACCGGCTTCCGGACCGTCCACTCCGACCCTGGAAGTCCGACCGTGATTTATTTTGCCGCCTGTTCGTCTCGAAGGACTTCGGCCAATTGCTTGGCCGGCACATAACCCGGCAGCAGATTGCCTTTTTCGGTCACGATCAACGGGGTACCCCGCGCATCAAAATCCTGCGCCAGCTGCATGTGTTGATCGACCGGGTTATCACAGGTTTTTTCTTTCGGGGTGGCGCCTTTCTTCGCTTCGGTCAGTGCCTTGTTCCGATCATCCGCGCACCATACCGAAACGGCTTTTTTATAGGAATCCGAGCCCTTGCCCGCACGCGGATAAAACAGATAGCGGACCGTAATGCCTTCGGCGAGATATTGGTCGATCTCGGAATGCAGTTTGCGGCAATAGCCGCAGTCGATATCGGTAAATACCGAAACCTGGTATTTACCGATCTTCGGCTTGAAAATGATCATGTTCTTTTCACCAACCTTGTCGAGCGCGGCCTGACGGGCGCTGCTCAACTTTTCCTCGGTCAGATCGGTACGCGAAGCCAGATCGATCAGATGGCCCTGCAACAGGTATTTACCCTCCTCGCTGACGTAAAACAGATTGGCGCCGACCATCACCTCGAACACACCCTTGATCTCCGAAGGCTTGATCGAGTCGATCTTGACCGAGGGCATCGCCTTCGCAAGCGCCGACTTGACATCGGCTTCATCCGCCTGCAGGGAGCCGGCGGACATCGCCGAGGCAGCGAAAGCAACAACAGAAATAATTCTCTTCATGATCTGCTCGTTTTTGAGTTATTGAAAAAAGTTCGGGCGGCCGCAAAAAACTGGAATCAACCGAAAGGCCGGCTTATTGGAACAGACGCTGAATATCCATCACCATCCCCAACGCCATTAGAGTCACCAGTATCGCAAGGCCGATCTGTTGAAAGAAGAGCTGACTTTTTTCGGACAGGGGTTCACCTTTAATTGCCTCGATCCCGAAAAACACCAGATGCCCGCCGTCGAGCACCGGGATCGGCAACAGATTCAATATTCCGAGACTCACGCTGACTAAGGCGATGAACTTTAGGAAATGCACGAAACCGATTTCGGCGGACTCGCCCGCATATTGCGCGATGCTGATCGGTCCGCTCAAGTTTTTGACCGAGGCTTGGCCAAGTACCATCTTGCCCATCATTTTCAGCGTCGAAAACGAATAATCGTAGGTTCTGGTGAAGGCAGCCGGAATCGCTTCGAGAGGTCCCAACGCGTATTCAACCTTCAACGCGCTCTTGACTTCTTCGGGAATCACGACCGATGCGCCGATTTTCCCTTCGGCCTTCGGTGCTTCGCCTTCCTCCGTTCGGGGCATCTCTACGGTCTTCGGCGTGATCGTCAGCGTTAGACGCGCGTCGTCACGCTCGATCTCCGCCTTTATTGGCCGTCCGGGGCGGTTTTTGACATATTCGACCCACTGCTGCCAATCGGCGATCGGCGTGCCGTCCGCACTAATCACGATATCGCCGGATTTCATGCCTGCCGCCAGCGCCGCGCCCTCCGGCAACACCTTATCGATCACGGGACGCAATCTCGGCATCCAGGGATTAAATCCGAGCCGCTTGTAAAGTTTTTCGGGGTCCTCCACATCGGCACCGGTCAACTTGATCCATCGCTCCTCCTCCCTGCCCTGCTTGTCCTTTACGAGCAGTTTGATTTCCCGGTCGCTGTCGAGCGCCGCACCGATCAGAACGTTTAAGGTTTCGGACCAGGTCGGGGTCCGCTTGTCGTTGACCGCAACGAATTCGTCGCCTTCCAACAAGCCTGCTTCGGCCGCGAGCGTACCCGCCTCGATCTTGCCGAGAATCGGCCGCGTCCCTTCTTCGCCGACGACCAGCACGACCCAGAACAGGACAACGGCCAAGATCAGATTAAAAACCGGTCCCGCCGCCACGATCGCGGAACGCGCGGAAAGCTTTTGCCGATTGAAAGCATAAGGCAGATCTTCGCTTTTGACTTCACCTTCGCGCTCATCGACCATTTTCACATAGCCGCCAAGCGGAATCGCCGAGATCACATATTCGGTCGATTCCGGGCCTTTCCGGTAAGACCACAAGACCCTGCCGAAGCCCACCGAAAAGCGCAGCACCTTCACGCCGACCTTGCGGGCAACCCAAAAGTGCCCGAACTCATGAAACGAAACCAGAACGCCGATCGTGACGATGAAGTAAAAGAGAGTGCTCATAAAAAAATTAGCCGGCCAATTGATCGATTATCCGGTTAGACACCTTTCTAGCTAATTTATCCTGATCCAAAACAATTTCAAGCGAATCGGCCGCCTTGACCTCGATCGCATCCATACTGCGTTCGATGATGACCGGAATATCGGTAAAGCGTACCCGGCGGTTCAGAAAGGCATCGACCGCGATTTCGTTCGCCGCATTCAACACCGCCGGCATTGTGCCGCCTGCTTCGATGGCCTTGTAGGCCAGGCGCAGGCAGGGAAAACGCTCCAGGTTGGGTTCTTCGAAATCCATCCGGCGTACGTTGAAGATGTTCAAAGGTTCCGCACCGGATTCGAAGCGGTCGGACCAGGCCAATGCATGCGCGATCGGAATCCGCATGTCCGGATTGCCCATCTGGGCAAGCACGGTCCCGTCGATGTAATCGACCATCGAATGAATCACGCTTTGCGGATGGATCACGACCTGAATCTGCTCCGGCTTCATATTGAACAGCAGGCAGGCCTCGATCATTTCGAGCCCCTTGTTCATCATGGTCGCCGAATCGACCGAGATTTTCTTGCCCATGTCCCAATTCGGATGCGCAACCGCCTGCTCCGGCGTGACATGCACCAAATCTTCAATCGGAGTCTGCCGGAACGGACCGCCCGACGCGGTCAGCAGGATACGGCGGGCCGCCTGCGCGGTCACGCCGGTTTTATAAGCGGACGGCATACACTGAAAGATCGCGTTGTGCTCGCTATCGATCGGCAGCAGCTCGGCTCCGGAATCGGCGATTGCCTGCATGAAGAGATTGCCGGACATCACCAGCGCTTCCTTGTTGGCCAACAGGACGGTTTTGCCGGCCTTCGCGGCTGCCAACGTCGGCAGCAGGCCGGCCGCGCCAACGATTGCCGCCATCACCGAATCGACATTGTCCAGCGTGGCGGCCTCCGCCAAAGCTTCGGCCCCGGCCAGCACCCGGATGTTTGCCGCGGCGGTGCCGGCGATCTTGTCCCTGAATGCGGAGGCTTTCGCTTCGTCGGCGACGACGACCAGCTCTGGCCGGTGCTGCAGGCATTGTTCAAGCAAAAGATCGATATTATTGTTCGCGGTCAGCGCAACGACTTTATACAGATCGGGATGCCTTGCAACCACATCCAGTGTACTGACGCCGATCGAACCGGTCGCGCCGAGTATGCATATTCCTTTCATCAGATCAACCCGTAAATCAGGTAAATGCCCGCATAGAACAAAGGGATCGCCGCAACGATGCTATCGACCCGATCCAGGATGCCGCCGTGCCCGGGCAGGATCGCGCCGCTGTCCTTGACGCCGCGCTGGCGTTTGACCACGCTGAAAAACAGGTCGCCGTAGACCGAAATCAATACGGTCAGCATCGACAGCAGCGCAAAGTCGGCTGCAAAAACATAATTGAAACCGTAGATCAGGCTCAGCACGGCCGCACAAACGAGGCCGGCAATAAGCGCACCGTAAAAACCGGCGACTGTCTTTCCAGGGCTGATATCCGGAGCCAATTTGGTTTTACCGTATTTCTTGCCCACAAAATACGCGCTAATGTCGGCCGCCCAGATCAGCACCAGGAAATACATCGTCATCGGCGGCTCGTAGAAAGCCCGCAATCGGGTCAGGAACAGCCAACAGGCCAGCAGGATGAACCAGCCGATCAGCATCTTGTAGCGCAGCCTCAGCTTCAGGTTCAGCACTGTCTGTGGCAGATTCCGGATCGAGAGCATCACGATAATCCAGAACAGAACCGCCGGCACCACCAGCCATTCGATCACCCCCGAGTAAAAACGAATCTCCGGCCATTTGGTCCATTGCGCCAGCAGTTCCAGAAACTGCGTCCAGAGATGGGCTCCAATCATCGGCAGAATCAGCGCCAGCAGGAACAACACCCGCTTGGCGATCGATTGCACATCGATCAGATACAACCATTCCCATGCCGCGACCAGGGTTAGGACGGCGAGTAACAGGGAGAAATATTCGGGAGGAAGCGTAAATACCGCCGTAGCAACGAAGGCGGCCAAAATCGATGCAGTGATAATTCGCTTGAGCAACATTGTTATAGTTATCGTTAAAGTTAGAGAGTGACCGCTTTGCCGAGCACCTGTTCTCCGGTATGCCCGAAGCGCCTTTGTCGGCCTTTGAAGCTCAGGATGGCCTCTTCGAGCGATGTCTGGTCGAAGTCGGGCCAAAGCGTGTCAGTAAAGTACAATTCGGTGTAAGCCAGCTGCCACAATAAAAAATTACTGACGCGCTGCTCGCCCCCGGTTCTGATGAACAGATCCGGTTCCGGCAAATCCGCGGTGGATAAATGGCGACTAACCAGATTTTCGTCGATATCCTGCGGCTTCAGCTCGCCGGCCAAGACCTTCTGATTGAGGGTGCGGAACGCTTGGCATAAATCCCAGCGGCCGCCGTAATTGACCGCAATCACCACAGTCAAAGCGGTGTTATTGCGGGTTTGCGTTTCGCCTTCGGACATTTTCTTCTGCAAAGCTTCGGAAAAACGGCTTGTATCGCCGATAAAGCGCAGGCGAATATTGTTCTGGTGCAACTTGTCGATCTCGGCCTGTAAGGTCACCATGAACAGCTCCATCAGCAACGAGACTTCTTCCGGCGGCCGCCGCCAGTTCTCGCTGCTGAACGCGAACAGCGTCAATACTTCGACGCCTTCCCGGACACAGTGCTCGACGATTTTGCGAACCGCCTTGACGCCCGCCTGATGGCCCACGGCCCTCGGCATGAAGCGTTTCTGCGCCCAGCGTCCGTTACCGTCCATGATGATTGCGATATGCCGAGGAATTCCGTTATCGATGGAATGATTGCAGGCGTTTTCTGAAGGCATGTGAGGCTTCCGAATCAGAGCGACAGCAGATCGGCTTCTTTTGCCTCCAACAGCTTTTCGACTTCCTTGACGTACTGGTCGGTGATTTTCTGAATTTTTTCTTCCGCGCCGCGCGCATCGTCTTCGGAAATCAGCTTTTCCTTCAACGCTTCCTTGATCGCGTTGTTCGCATCGCGGCGGATATTGCGGATTGCCACGCGGCCGTTTTCGGCTTCATGTTTGACGACCTTGACCAGTTCGCGACGGCGCTGTTCAGTCAACGGTGGCAACGGAATACGAATCGTCATGCCGTTGGTGGCAGGATTCAGGCCGAGATCCGATTTGAGGATCGCTTTCTCGATCACCGGCACCATGTTCTTTTCCCAGGGTGTGATCGTCAACGTCCGGGCATCCTCGACCGCGATGTTCGCGACCTGAGACAGCGAGGAATCGGTGCCGTAATAAGACACGCTGATCTGATCGAGCAGGCTCGGGTGCGCGCGGCCGGTCCGGATTTTCGAAAACTCGTGCTTTAAGGCTTCGATGCTTTTGCCCATGCGGGACGCGGCATCCTGTTGAATATCACTTATCATTTCTTGTTTCCTCGTTCAATCAGCGAACCGATTTCTTCACCCTTCATCAACCGCATCACCGCGCCTTGTTCGAAGATGTTCATTACCCGCATCGGGATGTTATTGTCTCTGCACAGTACCAGCGCAGTGGTATCCATCACGTTCAGCCGCTGATCGAGTGCTTCGTCATAAGTCAGATGCGGATAAAAAACCGCATCCTTGTTTTTGGCCGGGTCGTCCGAATAGACGCCTTTGACTTTGGTCGCCTTGATCATCAGCTCGGCGTTGATTTCGACCGCCCTAAGGCTGGCCGCCGAATCCGTAGTGAAAAACGGATTACCGGTACCCGCCGCAAAAATCACGACCCGCCCTTTTTCCAGATGACGGACCGCGCGGCGGCGAATGTAATCCTCGCAGACCTGATTGATTTTCAGCGCCGACATCACGCGTGCCTGCAAGCCCTGGTGCTCCAGCGCATCCTGCATCGCCAGCGCATTGATCACGGTCGCCAGCATGCCCATCTGATCGCTGGTCACCCGGTCCAATCCCTGCGAAGCCTTATCGGCGCCGCGCAGAATATTGCCGCCGCCGATCACTAGGCCGACCTGGACGCCGAAATCGGACAATTCCCTGATTTCGGCGGCCAGGCGGTTCAGGATATCGGAATCGATGCTGCCGCCCGCTTCGCTCATCAGCGCCTCGCCGCTCAGCTTTAATAAAATTCTCTGGCAAATCGGTTTTGTCATAAATGTTTGTCGGATGGTTTATTAAGAGCTTGTGCACAAGGTCTGACGTCAGCCGGTTTAGCTGCCCCGCACCTGTGCCATGACTTCTTCGGCGAAGTTTTCTTCTTTCTTTTCGATGCCTTCGCCGACTTCGAGACGGGCGAAACGCGCGACGTTATTGCCTTTCGAAGACACCAGTTTGCCGACCGACAGCTTGTCGTCCTTGATGAACGGCTGACCCAGCAGGGTTACTTCGGCAAAGAATTTGCTGATCCGTCCGGCCACCATCTTTTCGATGATATCGGCCGGCTTGCCGCTTTCGGCAGCTTGCGCCTTGAAGATTTCCTTTTCCTTTTCGATCGTTTCCTGAGAAACCTGGTCTTCGGACACACAAATCGGCTTGCTGGCGGCGATATGCATCGCGATGTCCTTACCCAGTTCCTTGTCGGCCTTGGCCAATTCGACGATCACGCCGATCTTGCTGCCGTGCAGATAGCAGGCGGTGCCGCCTTCTGCGGTGTGGAATTTTTCGAAGCGTCTGACGGTAATGTTCTCACCCAGCTTTGCAATCAGCGCACGGCGGGTTTCATCGACCGTTTCGCCGCCGGCCAGCTTCATTTCGAGCAATTGCTCATTGGTTGCGACATCGGCGCTCAACAGCGCGCTCGTCACGTCGTTCACAAAAGCAACGAAGTCCGGCGATTTGGCGACGAAATCGGTTTCGCAGTTGATTTCGACGATTGCTGCCGTTTTCTCATCGTCGCTGATCTTGACGCCGATGCTGCCTTCGGCTGCGATCCGGCCGGATTTTTTGTCGGCTTTCGCCAAGCCGGCCTTGCGCATGTTTTCGATCGCCAACTCCATGTCGCCGTTGGCTTCTTGCAAGGCCTTTTTACATTCCATCATGCCGGAACCGGTTCTTTCACGCAGTTCCTTAACCATACCCGCGGTAATACTCATTCTTTAATTTTCCTCAACTTGTCATTCACTATGAAAACGCCCCCAAAAGGAGGCGTTTTCCGGTCTCATCGAACAGCCTGTTTTCGGCTTATTCGGCTACGGGAGTCTCCTCGACGAAGTCGTCCGCTTTGGCGGACAATCCTTGCGTAGCGGCCTTCGCTTCCAGAATCGCCGCGGAAGCGCATTCGCAGTACAGCTTGACTGCACGGATCGAATCGTCGTTGCCGGGAATCACGTAATCGATGCCTTCCGGCGAGTTGTTCGAATCGACGACGCCGACCACCGGAATACCGAGTTTCTTGGCTTCCATGATCGCATTTTTTTCGTAACCGACATCCAGCACGAAAATCACGTCCGGAATGCCTCTCATGTCTTTGATACCGCCCAGGCTGCGCTCGAGTTTTTCCAGCTCGCGCTCCATCAACAGGGCTTCTTTCTTGCCGAAGCGCTGATACAGGGTGCCGTCGGTCTTCATCGCTTCCAGTTCCTTCAAGCGATTGATCGATTTTTTGATGGTTTTGAAATTGGTCAGCATGCCGCCCAGCCAGCGATGGTTGACATAAGGCATGCCGCAACGGATCGCTTCCTCCGCAACCACTTTGCGCGCCGCTTTCTTGGTGCCGACAAACAGGACATTGCCTTTGTTTGCGGACATTTGACCCAGATAATTCATCGCGTCGTTGAACAACGGAAGCGTTTTTTCCAGATTGATGATGTGGATCTTGTTACGGGCACCGAACAGGTATGAAGACATTTTCGGGTTCCAGTAACGGGTTTGGTGTCCGAAGTGAACACCCGCTTCCAACATTTGACGCATTGAAACTGCCGCCATTAAATTTTCTCCTAAGTATAAAGTTCGGAACGAAGTTCCGGTGGGTTACGCCTCCCTTTACCCCGCTTGCCAACCCGCTGCAATACGTACGACGCAGGCACCCTGGCAAGTGTGACGGTAAAAGTGAGTATTTATTTCAGAAAAACTGAACCTAACTTTATACCATATTTCGGCAACATCAACAAATCCAATTACCGTGCCAAACGCACTGCGCTTTCACCGTCAGCGCCCCATCGCTCGGGAATGTTCGGGTATTTTACGGCAGCGAACCCGTCTCTGCCGGATATATGGTATATTGGACAAATTTATATATGGATCTCCGCATTTTTCGTTTACTGAATCTTTAACCTAATCACCCCATCTAAAATTGTCCTGAGCCTTGCCTGATCAATGAGCATCACCATCAAAACCGAAGCCGAAATCGAAAAAATGCGCATCGCCGGCCGCCTGGCCGCCGAAGTCCTGGAAATGATCGAACCCCATGTCGTACCGGGCATTACGACCAATGAGCTGAACAACATCTGCCACGATTACATCGTGAACGTACAAAAAGCCATTCCGGCCCCTCTGAATTATCGAGGCTTTCCGAAATCGATCTGCACTTCGGTGAATCAGCAGGTTTGCCACGGCATTCCCGGCGAAAAAAAGCTCAAACCCGGAGACATCGTCAACATCGATATCACCGTGATCAAGGATGATTATCACGGCGACACCAGCAAGATGTTCTGCGTCGGCGAAGTCAGCCCGCACGCGAAACGGCTGGTTAAGATAACCCAGGAATCGATGTATCTGGGCATTCAACAGGTGAAACCCGGCGCGACGCTGGGGGATATCGGCCAGGCAATCCAGAAGCATGCGGAAAGCAATCGTTATTCGATCGTCCGGGAGTTTTGCGGGCACGGCATCGGCAAAGCCTTCCACGAGGAGCCGCAGGTCCTGCATTACGGCAAAGCCGGCACCGGCGAAGTATTGCAGCCGGGCATGATTTTCACGATCGAACCGATGGTCAACCTCGGCAAACGTCATGTCAAAATATTGTCGGACGGCTGGACCGTGGTCACCAAAGACCGCAGCCTTTCCGCGCAGTGGGAACATACCGTACTGGTCACTGCCGACGGGTTCGAGATCCTGACGTTACGGCAAGAAGAAAGGTAATTCCGTTGCACGATCCGATCGATAAGCTCCCCTTCTCCGGCTCCGACAGCCTGCCGTTCTTCAAGCAGTTGCTGAAAGAGAAAAATGCCGAACTGCGCCGTCAATTCGATCCGCACCAATCGGTGCTGCCGCTGCTGCATGCCAAATCGGATTTTATTGATGCGATCCTTGGCCGCTGCTGGCGCCTTTTCCTCGGCGATCACGCTCCCCGCCTGAGCCTGATTGCGGTCGGCGGTTACGGCCGGCGCGAGCTGTTCCCGTACTCCGATATCGACATCATGGTCCTGCTCGATTCGGAAGGCGTTGCACCGCGCCAGGATGCGCTGGTGCAGTTTTTCACGTTTCTCTGGGATATCGGCCTGAAACCCGGGCACAGCGTCAGAACGGTTGAAGAATGTGTGCGCGAGGCAATCGACGATCAGACCGTCATCACCAGCCTGATGGAAATGCGGCTGATCTGCGGCGATCAGGCGTTGTACGAAACGCTCAGGGAAGCGATTTCGCCCGACAAGATCTGGCCTTCCGACCAGTTTTTCGCCGCCAAAATGGAAGAGCAGCGGCAGCGCTACGCCAAATTCCACGATACCGCCTACAACCTGGAGCCGAACATCAAGGAAGGCCCCGGCGGACTGCGCGACCGCCAGGTGATCGCCTGGGTATTCAAACGCCATTACAATTCGTCGACACTGAAAGAGCTGATCAAGTACGGATTTTTGCCGATCTCGGAATATAACGAACTGGTCGACGCGGTCGAAATGCTGTGGCGCATCCGTTACGCCCTGCATTTGCTGACCAACCGCTGCGAGGACCGGCTGATCTTCGACTATCAGCGCGAACTGGCCGCGCAATTCGGCTTCAGCAGCGAGGATCAGCAGTATAACCAGGACGTCGAACTGTTCATGCAGTTCTATTTCAAAACCGTGCAGGGTCTCGAGCGCCTGAACGAAATGCTGCTGCAGCTGTTCCACGAACGCTTCATTAACGGCCATACCGACATCAAGCGGATTCGGGACAATGCGGAGTTCGTCTCGATCAACGGCTATCTGGAAACGATCGACGACCAGGTCTTCGTCCGCCGGCCGGCGGCCCTGCTGGAAATGATTCTGATTTTGCAGCAGCATCCGGAACTGAAAGGAGTACGGGCAACCACGATCCGCCTGGTCCGCAAAAGCCTGCACCTGATCGATGACGATTTCCGCCGCGACAAGACCGTAAACCGGCTGTTCGTCGAAATCTTCCAACAACCCCGGGGGCTGACGCACCAATTGCGGCGAATGAACCGCTACGGTATCCTGGCCGCCTACCTGCCCGGCTTCGCGAACATCGTCGCCCGCATGCAGTACGACTTGTTCCATATCTACACGGTCGATGAACATACGCTGTTCGTGATCCGCAATCTGCGCCGTTTTTCGCTCGAAAAACACAAGGATGAGCTGCCGCTGTGCAACCAGACGTTTTTGTTGATCGGCAAACCCGAACTGTTGTACTTTGCCGCACTTTTCCACGACATCGCCAAAGGCATGAACGGCGACCATTCGACGATCGGGGAAAACATCGCCCGGGAATTCTGCCTGCAGCATGATTTTTCCGCGCACGACACCAAACTGGTCACCTGGCTGGTCCGCAACCATCTGATCATGTCGATGACCGCCCAGCGCAAGGACATCAGCGACCCGGACGTGATCTACAAATTCGCTCAACAGGTCGCCAGCGTCGAGTACTTGAATCACCTCTATCTGCTGACCGTCGCCGACATTCGCGCGACCAATCCCGAATTGTGGAATTCCTGGAAAGATTCGCTGCTGCGGGAACTTTATTCGGCAACGCACCTGATGCTGCGCCGCGGCCTGCCGAACCCGGCCGGCCAGACCGACCGGATTCTCGAAACCAAGAAGGAAGCGTACGACGAACTCCTGAAGCTCGGCCTGTCCGGGGCGGACATCGACGCCTCCTGGCGGCACGTGAACGACGATTATTTCCTGCGCTATTCGGCCGACGAAATCGTCTGGCATACGATTGCGATCGCCTCTTCCAGCGAAGAAGAACTGCCGCTGGTGCTGTTGCGCCCGCAAACCCAGCACGGCAGCGCGGAAGTATTCGTCTATACGACCAATGAAGGCAACATTTTCTCGATCAGCACCGCCACGCTGGATCAGCTGGGCCTGACCGTGCTCGACGCCCGCATCATGACGACCCTGGACAATTATGTCCTGAACAGCTTTCAGGTGCTCGAACAAAACGGCGAACCGATCACCGACCTGCTCCGGGAAGTACATATTTGTTCCGCGCTGCGCAATAACCTGCTGCACAAGGCAGTGCACGAGCGTAAAAATATTCACCGCCAGTCCAGGCAGGCCAAACACTTTCCGATCCCGACCAGCATCCGTTTCCAGGACGACCCGCTGAGCCACTGCACGATCATCGAGCTGATCACCACCGACCGGGCCGGCCTGCTGTCGAAGATCGGCCGCGCCTTCGTGAAGCAGCACATCAATCTGCACAACGCGAAGATCACCACGATCGGCAGCCGCGCCGAAGACATGTTTTACGTGACGGACAGCGCGCTCAGACCGATCGCCGATACCGAAACCCAGAGAAAACTGCGGGAAGAAATCGTCAGCGCGCTGGGGGGATAAATGCCCGGGAGTGTTTGGGAAGGATAAGATTTACTGCTAAATCGGCCAATGCGCTTCATTCAAGCCGGCCGATTTTTTCAGATACCGGACCAGCCGGTTCAGGCTCTGGCTCTCGACATCGACATAGCGCATGCCGATCATGCAGCGTTCTTTCGACAGACGCCGCAAAAACGCGATATGGCATTTCGCCCGAAAAGGCGCATCCTGCCCTTCACCATCGGGCAAAGTTAAAGAAATCGACAACTGCACCGGACGTCCGCCGACCAGAAAGTTGCCGCCCGGCACAATCGCATCCCGCTGGTAAAAATCACACAACACATTGACGCCGTCCCCCGTCGTATCCACGGCAATGACGTGCAGCTCGACGCCGTCTTCATTGACGATCGTTGCAGGAAGACTCTCCGAAACCCTACCATATATCTTCTTGTCCATGGTGCCCGATCCTCGCGGTTGGTTGATTGTCGACACAGACCAGAAATCTAGTTTTTATATATAGTACAGTTTGTTACTAGTTCTTTTAAAAGTCAATCCTAAAGTATTAGCGATTGCTTACAAGCAGGACAGGCTCTTGCCGAACCGGTATCGGCATCCCTTTCTAAGGGTCGCTCGCTTCGACGGAAAGACTATCGGCCAGCCTTTCCAACTGCCCGCAGAGCACCAGATAGGGATACAAATGAGTCGGCGTCAAACGGCCGACTTCCCGGGCAAGATCGAAATAACGGGCAGCCTCGTCCCGATTCCCGAGCGCTTCGAAATATGCTGCACATGTAGGCGCCGGGCTGGACATGATCGCAATTAGCAGTCTGCCGGTCAACGTCATCAACTGTTCCTGCAAATCCCTGCCGACTCTGTCTTGCCAGCTGTCCTGACTGGGCAAGCCGGAGAGACGGTCAAAAACCACATCCAGCCCTAAAAGCGCTCTGATTTCCTGATACCGCCGCGAAACGGACGCCAGATCTTGCTGCAACCGCAGCGCCAGGTCGACAAGCCATAAAAAATCGTGCAGTTCGCCGAAGAAGGCCATTTTTAAAGCGAGCTCGTCGGCGATCCCCTGGGCTTCGTAGTGGGCCAGACGTCCATTCACCGCTTCGTCCTGCGCCAGTATCCGCGCATGGAAATATTCCCAATAATCGTTCAAGTAATCCCGGTACAAAGCCATTGTCGCCGCATCGGGCCGAATCCGGAGCGCACGGGCCAAAGCCCAGCGGCAAAAATGTTCGAGCAAAAGCTCGATATCCAGTAAAAGCCGGTATTGCAGCGCCGCCGGCACTTGATTGTCGAGGCATTCGATACGCCGCCGCAGCGCATCCGCCTCCAGGATACGCTCAAAAGCCAGATAACAGTTGATTTGTTCCAGCAGGTCGATTTTCTCGCCGTTATCAGGAACAAGAAAGCCGCTGCCGGCCTGATTGATGATTTTGTTGCTGATGAAGGTCGCCTTGATCTTGTCGGCCAGAGGATGCAGAGGCAATTCGCCCGGATAATCTTCGGCGATCCGCTCGGGAAAATAATCGCGCAGATAACGTTCGCAGCACGGTTCTTCCAATAATGCCGTATGCGCCTGAATCTGTTCGGTCAGAAACATTTTGGCGCCGGCCATCAGCACCGCAAGCTCCGGCCGCGCCAGGCTCTTGTCCGGCCGGCCCTGCACTTCTTTTTCGCCGGGAAACACGTTCCTGACGCCATCGAGAAATCCGGCGCCCTCCAGCCGCTCGGCTGCCTTAAAAAACGCCGCAGCACTTTCCGCGCCCCGCAATTGCTCCAGGGACAGGCATTGGCTCTGCGCATAATTGTCCGCCAGCACCAGCCGGCAAACTTCTTCGGTCACCTCGGCGAATAAGGTTTGACTGTCGGCCAGTAAATTTCTCTTGCCCAGCAGCGTCAGCAAAATTTTTAAATTGACCTCATGATCGGACGTATCGACGCCGGCAGAATTATCGACCGCATCGGTATTGATCCTGCCCCCCTTCAGGTTGTATTCGATCCGCGCTTTTTGAGTAAAGCCGAGATTCGCCCCTTCCCCGACCACCTTCGCGCGCAGCGCGGACGCATCGATACGGACATTATCGTTCGCCCTATCGGAAACGTCTTCATGCTTTTCGGCGCTGGACTTCACATAGGTACCGATGCCGCCCAGCCACAGCAAATCGGTTTCCGCGGTCAGCAAATAGCGTATCAGCGATTCGCCGTCGAGCGCGCGGTAATGCACGCCGAGCCATCCTTTCACCTCGGAAGAGAGCGGAATATCTTTCGCGGAACGCAAATACACGCCCCCGCCCTTCGACAACAACGAACGGTCGTAATCGTCCCAACTGGAGCCCGGCAATTCGAACAAGCGCTTGCGCTCCAGAAAAGCCGACTCGTCCTCCGGCGGATTCGGATCGAGAAAGATATGCTGGCCGCTGAATGCGGCCAGCAAACGGATACAGGGCGACAGCAGCATCCCGTTGCCGAACACGTCGCCGTCCATGCTGCCGACGCCGACGGCGGTAAACGCTTCGTTCTGAATGTCCTTGCCGAGTTCGCGGAAATGCCGCTTCACGCATTCCCAGGCGCCGCGCGCGGTAATGCCCAGGGCCTTGTGATTGTATCCGCACGAACCGCCGCTGGCGAATGCATCGCCGAGCCAGAATCGGTAATCTGCCGAAACCGCGTTCGCAATATCGGAAAACTGCGCCGTGCCTTTATCGGCCGCGACGACCAGGTAGGGATCGGGATCGTCGTAGACAACCAGATTCGGCGGAGTCGATACGATCTGCGCGTCGTCGTAATTATCGGTCAGATCAAGCAGGCCCTCGATCAGCGTCAGATAAGCCCGTTTGCCGGCCTCCTTCATCTCGCTCCGCAAACTGTTGCCGGTCAGCACAAAACCGCCTTTAGCGCCGGTCGGCACGATCAGCGCATTTTTGGCAATCTGGGTCTGCATCAGGCCGAGAATTTCGCTGCGGAAATCATCGGGCCGGTCGGACCAGCGGATGCCGCCCCGCGACACCTTGCCGGCGCGCAGATGAATACCCTGCATCGTCGCCGCATGCACATAAATCTCGTACTGAGGCTTCGGCGGCGGCATCTCGATGACACCCAGGCTGTTGATCTTGAAAGCGATGAAGTAATCGTCGAGCGACTGCCGCCGCAGATGAAAATTGCAGCGCATCGTCGCATCGATCAGATTGAACAGGTTGCGCAAGATTCGGTCGTCGTTCAAATCGGCAACCTTTTCCATGCTCTTCAGCAAATTCAGATGCATCGGCAGCAGAAATTGCTCTTCCCTGACCTCGGCAGTCTCGCGCTCGCCGTAAGGCCTGAAGCGCTCATCGAAATAATGGTACAGGCACAGCGCCACGTCGGGATTGCAGAGCAGTGCATGATGGATACTGGCGCGGGAGGTTCGGTGGCCCAATTGCAGATAGTAATTCCGGTAGGCGCGCAACACGTCGATTTCCTGCCAGTCCATACCGGTCAGGATGATCAGCTTGTTCAGACCGTCGTTTTCGACGCGCGCGGTCAAAATCGCTTGGATTGCATCGAGCAGGCGCGGCCTCAGCCTAACGATTTGCTTGCAGGGAGCTTGCGCAGGCTTGATCGTGAAACTCTTGATGAAATAACGGGCGCCTTTTACGTCACCGGTAAATTGCACCTGATCCATTACCCTAAGATGCAGATTTTCGAGCAGTGGAATATATTCGTCGAGAAACCGCTCCTGCCGGCTGTAAAAATGCAGTCGATAATGCTCGACGTGCCGGGACGGATTCAGCAGGCTCACCGACGGATAAGTTGCATCCAGTCGTTCCAAATGCAGCATGTCTTTCAGAGCAAAGCGCGGCGGCACCAACGCCTGATAATTTTCGGTTGCCAAGGAACGGTATTTGACGCACAAAGCATGGCCCTGCTTTTTGCCCAGCACCCGTTCGGCCAGCCGGCGCAAGGCTTGCTGCCAGGTTCCGGAGCTGTTCTTTTTATCCGCCGAATTCATTTGAGATGCTTAACGATTTCCAGCACATTACAGTCGCTCATTCTATTGTAAGTGACCGAATCCATCAGCGTGCGGATAAAATAAACGCCCATGCCGCCTTCCTTGGGATGGTCGAAATCCGGGATGTCCACTTTTTCCAGGTCGAAGCCCTGACCGTGATCGTAGACCTTGATTTTCAATTCATGGTCGTCGATATGAATGGTGATGCGGACCGAATCCTTCGGGTCGTTACAGTTAGCGTGCTTGATCGCATTGGCGGTCGCCTCGGTTAACACCAGATTCAGATGATATGCCAGCATTTCGCGATCGCCGGAATAGTCTTCCAACTCCTTCGCAATATGTTCGCCGATACTCCCGATCAGATTCAGATATTTGGTCTGGGTAGGAATAATCACTTCGACCTGCATAATGGGATCGCACATAGCTAACGTTTATTTTTCATTTTCCAAAGCTTCGGTTAGATCGGCATAAATTTCGAAAATTCGGTTCAAACGCGTTAATTCAAACATCGACAGCACCTGCTGTTTGCAGCCGGCCAGGATAAACCGCCCCGACTTCTTAGATGTCAGATTCTTGTGTCCGGACAAGAGCGCGCCGAGCCCCGAACTGTCGATAAAGCGCACCTTGTCCAGCTGCACGACGATCTTGGCCTCTCCCTGTTCGATTAAACGCAGGAACATTTCTTTCAACCCGGCCGAATTATGCGCATCGATCCGTTCGTCGAGCACATTCACTATACTGTAGCCGTTGATTTTCTCCAGACTCGCATTCATCGCTTATTCCAAAATTTTTACCATTAACTTTATCCCATCGCATACCTTGCTTCCGGCCGGACGGAGAATTATTTATCAACCGGATCAAGACAATGGCTAGACTTTCGTTTGCAGGCTGATTATCATGCGGAGGACATCGTCAGTGAACGGTGTTCCGATCATACCCACTCAGACAAACAAATACCCGGTCTTGCTCATTGGCCGTTCGCACCGAAGCCCGGCTTTGTACTGAGTGTACCATAATAACAATAACGAGATTTGAGGTGTTTGATGCTAGAAAAACTCCAACCCGCTCCGATGTTCAGAGCAATGAACCAGAACAACCAACTGGTCAGCCTGCACGATTTTGCCGGCGAGAAAAACATTGTCTTATATTTCTATCCGAAAGACGACACCCCCGGCTGCACGATCGAGGCCAATGAATTTACCCAGCTGGCCGATGAATTCGCCAAACTCGATACGGTCGTGGTCGGCGTCAGCAAGGATACCTGCCAATGCCATGCCGATTTCGTCAAGAAGTACGGACTGAAAGTAGAACTGCTCGCCGATACCAAAGGCGAAATGTGTGTAAACTACGGTGTCTGGCGCGAACGCGAGAAGAACGGCGTCAAAGGCATGCACATTCTGCGCTCGACCTTCATCATCGACAAGGAAGGCATTTTGCAGGACGTCGCCTACGGCGTCACCCCGGAAGGGCATGCCCAGGAAATCCTGGACAAGTTGAAAAATCCCCAGCCCGAAGAAGAGGAAACAGCAGCCGAATAAACGCTGCCAAGCAAGGCTGTACACGGGCGGAACGATCATCTTCCTCCGCCCCCATCACGTTCAACAATTCTATCCGCTTTGGGAACCTTGCAACCGAGTAACCCAAGGCTCTTTCGTATGCGGGTCGACATGGAAGGCCAGCGCCTCGGGCTTGTGCAAAAGCCCTTCCCCGCCGGAGGCATGCGGATTGAGCTGGCGTTTCTCGACGAAATCGATCATGCGCCGAGTGTTGTAGATCAACAGCACCCGGTTGCCGTTCTGCACCGGATAAATCTGATAGGCGACATTGCTCTCTTCGAACGCCGGATTGCGGGCTGAGAGCCCGGCCAGCCGATCCTGGTCGCCCAGCGACAATCTGTTCAGCAGCGAATCGGAGCGCCAGGCGATAATCAGGCGCAAATGGTCGGCCAGGCCGCCGTCCCGCTGCTTCTCCCGCAAAACTTCCACCTGCCGGTCGGAGAGCGGAAAGCTTTCGGCGACCAGGTAATGCCGGCCGCGTTCGCCGTCGTTCGCAAACAGCGCCAGCTTATCCAGCGCCGGGTCTTCCAGCGCGTTCAGGAATGACTCAGGCGAACGGATGTGCTTATAAACGGTAATCACCCACGGCAGAGCGCGTCCGGCCTCGTCGAAACGCGCCTTCACGCTGTCGATCACGCCGGAACGGAACAACTCTTCCTCGCGTCCGGACGGCTTCACGATAAACGCATCGACCGCCGCAATCTGGGTATGGAAACCGGACTCCTTGAATTGCCTGACCAGATTCGCGTAGCGCGGATGATAGGGAATGCTGGTACCGTCATAGAGCAGATTGTAGCCGAACGTGCGCGCATGTTCGGCGACCATGTCGCGCAGCC
This sequence comes from Candidatus Methylomicrobium oryzae, assembly GCF_016745425.1. GTDB lineage: Bacteria > Pseudomonadota > Gammaproteobacteria > Methylococcales > Methylomonadaceae > Methylomicrobium > Methylomicrobium oryzae. The sequence goes on from NZ_JAERVK010000018.1 coordinate 79,114, forward strand.
GGTTCGCGAACGGCTCGACATAGACATAATCATCGCTGTGATGGCTGGCCGCGGTCAGCACCAGGTAAGAATCGCTGACCTTGCGGAATTCGTCCAGCGACGCGATCACGAAATTGTCCCCGCACTCGGCCCTGGCGATTTCCTCGACCGCGGTCTTACCGGCGCCGGCCCCGCCCATGCACATAAACAGCTTCGGGTTCGAATCCGGCGTTTTCCCTTCGAAAATGGCCGCCTTCGCACGCTCCAGCTTGCCCGCGATCCGAGCGAGCCTTTCGTAAGCGATCTCGACGCCGCGTCTAAGCCTGAGGTCGCCGTCGGCGGCGATCAGCAGACGGTTTTTCAGTGCTTCATTATTGGCGAGCTTGAAAATCGGCGTTTTGACGCCTTCGCATTGCCTGAGCAGCTCCAACAGTTCGGTATGGCTCGGCAAACGCAAACCGCTCAGCATATTGATGTCCAGACAGAACAGAGGCGCCGCCTCGCCCGCGCTCGACCGGACCCCGTCGATTTCATCTTTTCCCGAGTCCCGGAGTGTCTCGGTACCAGGCAAATAGCCGATCACCTGCTCCGAAACCCGGCTCGGAAAATCCGCGAAATGCTTGCCGGCGACAAAATCTTCTTCATTCACGCTGGCGAGCGGCACCAAGCCGCCATCGATCCGGACCAGGCAATCCACGCCGTTTTCGGTCCGGTGCGACAAAAACGGAATACCGCCGACGAAGGTCTTGTGCTCCGGCCATTTGCCGAAAGCATTCGGCCGGTTCTGCAAGCTTTGCGTACGCGAAGGATCGAGCGCATGCACGAACGCGAGCGTCAGATCCTCGAGCGAACTGTGCGGGTCGTGCAAAGCTTTCGCATCGCAGGCGGTCAGCCGCCGAAAATCGATACCCGCCTCATAAACGCTTTTGAAGGCGGGCAGCTTCCCGAGCACGGTCATGAAAAAATCGAGCGTAATCCGGTTGCCGTACGAGAAAGGGCGTATCCGGCGCATCTTCAGGTAGAAGCCGGCGAGACGTTCCGCAATGTCGGCCGTACGGATCACAAAACCGTTATTATCGAAAATGGCAGTATCGCGGCTTTTTTCATCGTCGAGCACGAGCCCTGCCACGGCTTTCCGGAATTGCTGACGCTTGACGGGATCAACCATCGACCCCGGACGGTGCTCGACCGTCAGTTGCTCCTTCCAGTCGTGGTACATCTCACGGTGAATGTGCGAAAACAGCTCGGTCAAATAGGTCACGCGCTTGGTCTGGTCGTGCGAAATCGTCACTTCGCTTTCCTGGCGCAGCACGGACAGCAGCACGCAGCCGCGCGCAATCGCCAATACCGTGCGCAATTTCTTCAAAGCCCTGTATCCCGCAATGCGGGGAAGAATGGTATCAGTCATGATCGGGAAAGGCGAAAAACGGCAGGATCGCTCTCTAAACGACCGGCAGCCGTTTATTTTTTGCGGATATAAAAGATTTGCTGTTCTGCGTGGCGGACGAAATCGAGGATCTTGTGCCCGGACTGGTCCGAATAAACGCCGATATCCAGATGCGCCGCCGGATCGGTGGCGATGATTTTGACTATGCCGCCGCTGTCCATCTCCATCAGGGCTTTTTTCAGGCGCAAAAGCGGCAGCGGGCAATGCAGGCCGCTGGCATCGACTTCGATATCAAATTCAACCATCGTTTGTTTTTTAAAATTGCAATGACTCGGAAAAGACCCCCTATAATACCACTCTCCCAACTCTCCGAGAACGCTCGCACCGAAATGGATTATTTCCCTCTTTTCATGAATCTTAAGGATCAGCCTTGTCTGGTCATCGGCGGCGGCGAGGTGGCCGTCAGAAAGATCGAACTGTTGTCCCGGGCCGGCGCCCGCATTACCGTGATTGCCGAAGAGATCGACGACAGTCTCGCGGCGCTCGCCGTCAAATCTCCGTTGAACGTGTTGAAAAAACGTTTCGCGGCCGAGGATTTAGGCGATTTTCGGCTCGTGGTCTCGGCGACTGACGACAGCGAAACCAATCGCTGGGTTTCCTGCCTGGCGCAGGAACGAAACATTCCGGTGAACGTGGTCGACAATCCCGCCCTGTGCAGTTTCATCTTTCCCGCCATCATCGATAGGTCGCCGGTCGTAGCGGCGGTTTCCTCGGGCGGCGCCTCGCCGGTGCTGGCTCGTCTGCTCAGGGCCAAAATCGAAAGCGTCGTGCCGCCGAGTTACGGGCGCCTCGCACAGCTTGCCGAAAAATATCGGAATAAAGTCAAACAAGTCATCCGGCAGCCCGCGCAGCGACGAATCTTCTGGGAAAACCAGTTTCAGGGGCGAACAGCCGAACTGGTCTATACGGGCAAGGATGAAGAAGCCGAGCGCCATCTTGTGGAAAGCATGGCACGCATCGATTCGAATCAAACGGTCGGCGAAGTCTATCTGATCGGTGCTGGCCCAGGCGCCCCCGATTTATTGACCTTCCGCGCATTGCGGCTGATGCAGCAGGCCGACGTGATCGTTTACGACCGGCTGGTCACGCCGGAAATTCTCGATCTCGCGCGGCGCGATGCGGAACGAATCTATGTCGGCAAACAGCGAGACGACCATGTGCTGCCGCAGGAGTCGATCAATGAGCTGCTGGCCGATCTGGCGAAAACCGGCAAGCGCGTCGCGCGCCTGAAAGGCGGCGACCCCTTCATCTTCGGCCGCGGCGGCGAAGAAATCGAAACCCTGATGCAGCAAGGCATCCCGTTTCAGGTCGTGCCGGGCATCACTGCCGCTTCCGGCTGCGCGACCTACGCGGGAATTCCGCTCACGCACCGAGATCATGCGCAGTCCTGCACTTTCGTGACCGGCCACCTGAAAGACGGCACGGTCAATTTGAACTGGACGCAACTGGCCGCCCCAAATCAGACCGTCGTGATTTACATGGGTCTGGTCGGCCTGGAACAGATCTGTTCCTCGCTGATCGCGCACGGCAGTCCGAAGGATTTGCCGATCGCGCTAATTCAGCAAGGCACCACGGACCATCAAAAGGTGATTACCGGTACGCTCGAAACGCTGCCTGCACAGGTTTCCCACGAACAGATCAAGGCCCCGACGCTGATCATCATAGGCACCGTAGTCAACCTGCACAGCAAGCTGGAGTGGTTTAAAACGACTTAAGAAAGCCCTGCCGGAACAGCGTCCGGCGGGCTTTCTTTCGCTCGAACACTGGCTCTAACCGCTAATCCTTGCGATAATATTGCAGTAATAATTCAGTCTGCATTCATCGTCGATATCGATAATGATTTGCAACGGACTGGCGGCTCGGTGAATAACAACAAGAATTGAAATTTCCCGTTAAATTCCTTATCCTTAGCGAGTTTAACTTTTTAATCGGACTGTTCTGCAGTTCTTTTCAACATCAAGAGAGGTCAACATGAAAAAATCATTAACCGCGTTCGCGGGTATTGCTTTGGTCGCGCTGAGCGGACAAGCTTTTTCCAGCGAAGCTACCGATATCGGCAAAAAAATCTATGATCGCGCTTTCGGTCGCGGTTGCGGCACTTGCCACGACATCGCTTCAAACCCTCAACTGTCCGAACTGATCAAAGCAGGCACTCTGGACAGAGCGAAATTCGAACAAGTTCTGCGTGAAGGCAGAGGCGGCATGCCGAAAGCGATGGATGAAATCATGAAGAACGCAGCCGTCAAAAAAGCCGGTCTGACCGAAGAACTGGCTATTGATGATTTGTACGAATATCTGAAAACAAAATAATCAATTAAATACTTGGCAGGGTGTTCCTGACACCCTGCAGATTGCACGGAGCGATTTACGCCGCTTTGAATTGACGGAAACTGAATTCAAAAAACCGGGCAATAAAAAAGCCGCACTCACGTATGTCAGTGCGGCTTTTTTGTATCGAAATAAACGGTTACTGCTTATGCAGATAACTTTTGATGGTTTGTTTATAAGTCAAAATATTCAGGTTTTTAAACCAGATACCGGCTACTGCCGCGAGCAACAGCCCGCAAGCTCCCAAACTGACATAAATCAGTTTTTTCAATTGGGACACTTCCTTCAGCACCTGCTCGCTCGTACCGGCGGCGGACTGCTCGACTTTCGGCTTTGGATCCGAATAGGAACGCAGCACTTTAACGTCGTTTTTCAGGTCTTCGATCGTACCGAGCGAGGTAGCTGCGGCACCCATCCTGATACTGTCCTCGAGCATCCTGAGCTTGCTCTCGATCGAACCGCTGACCAGTCCGATCACCTGCCCTTTGAGCGCATTCACTTCGGAACTCAGCACCGAATTGCCCTCGCCGAGATTACCCGCACCCGGCTGTTTTTTCAGATAGGCTCCGGCTTGATAGGGAGGAACTACAAAATAACCGAGAACAGCGACCAGTACTGTCAATAAACAAACCGTCAGCAACAAAAACCGATTAGCCTTGATCAACGCCTGAGTCGAAGGAATGCTTTGCAGCCTGCCTCGAACCTCGATAATCTGGGAATGAAACTCTTGATTCTCGTTCATCAATTAACGCCTCTCGGACCGAACAATACAGCTTCCCCCTGAACGTCCGGCCCAATTATTTTTATAGTTATCAAAAGATCGCATGCTATGATCGGGACGAATTATACAAGCTAATCGGTCATCGCCGCATTTTATTTTTGCGAATCAGCGCGAATGTTTTGCCGCCGCAATCCGCATTCTGAGCGCATTCAGCTTGATGAAGCCTTCGGCATCCTTTTGATTGTAGGCGCCGCCGTCGTCTTCGAAAGTCGCGATGCTTTCGTCGAATAGGCTATCCGAATCGGAGCGGCGACCGACCACGATCACGTTGCCTTTATACAGCTTGACCCTAACCTTGCCGTTAACGTTGACCTGCGAAGCGTCGATCATCGTTTGCAGCATCCGGCGCTCAGGGCTCCACCAGTAGCCGTTGTAGATCAGCGAGGCATAACGCGGCATCAGTTCGTCCTTCAGATGCGCCACTTCCCGGTCCAGCGTCAACGATTCGATCGCCCGGTGCGCTTTCAGCATCACGGTACCGGCCGGCGTTTCGTAGCAGCCTCTCGACTTCATCCCGACATAGCGGTTTTCGACGATATCCAGGCGGCCGATGCCGTTCTCGCCGGCGATCTTGTTCAGCTTTTCCATGACTTGCGCCGGCGAATGCGGCACGTCGTCGATCGCCACAATGTCGCCCTGCTGATAGGTCAGCTCGATATAGGTCGGCTGGTCGGGCGCGGCTTCGGGGGAGACGGTCCAGCGCCACATGTCTTCTTCGGGCTCCGACCACGGATCCTCGAGAATGCGGCCTTCGTAGGAAATATGCAGCAGGTTGGCGTCCATGGAATAAGGCGACGCCTTGCCTTTTTTCATTTCGACCGGAATACCGTGCTTTTCCGCATAGTCGAGCAGGGTCTGGCGCGAAGTCAGCTCCCATTCTCGCCACGGCGCGATGATGTGAATACCGGGACGCAACGCATAGGCCCCTAGCTCGAAACGCACCTGATCGTTGCCCTTTCCGGTCGCGCCGTGCGAAATCGCATCCGCGCCGGTTTCGTTGGCGATTTCGATCAGCCGTTTCGCGATCAACGGCCGCGCGATCGAAGTGCCCAGCAGGTATTCGCCTTCGTAAATCGCATTGGCGCGGAACATCGGGAATACAAAATCGCGGGCGAACTCTTCCCGCAGATCATCGATGTAAATTTCCTTGATGCCCAAAGACTGCGCCTTCGCACGCGCGGGCTCGACTTCCTCGCCCTGCCCCAAATCGGCCGTGAAGGTCACAACCTCGCAGTTGTAAACTTCCTGCAGCCATTTGAGAATCACGGAGGTGTCCAAGCCCCCGGAATAAGCCAATACCACTTTTTTGATTTCCGACATAGCGCCTTAATTTTCTTCGTTAAAAATGGCGTGATTATACCGGAAATGGACTTGGCGTAAAAAGCCGCTTACCTAAAATTGTCCGGCTTGCGATCCGGGCATTTAATAAAACAATCAAACCATTAGGCCGTGTTGCGCATTTTCGATGCCGTTAAGCTATGGCGAAAAAATTCTCTATTTCAATAATGCGGCAGCGCTCCGCCTGCATTGTCGGTAAATTCGATCACATCCGCGCGCACAGTGATCTTGGGCAGTGCGAATAAAATGAAATAGGAAGAACTATGTTCAAACACCGCATTGACAATAGTCTGGGGCTTGCCTTCAGAAACCGGCGCACTCCGGTAAAGCTTGGAAATCGCCTCGTCGTAATGAGGCGCTGTCACCGTAATCAGGCCCAAAAAGCTAAAACCGACACTGCTGCCGGTCGCATTGGCTTTTATGATTTTGTAATTTTTTCCGGACAGGTGGACTGTGGTCGTAGTTAATACCTGGGTGCCTCCACTCGGCGGAATCAACGCCGATAACGCGGGAAGCGCCGGTATCGCCGCAGCGCAGCCGGCAAGAGGTAATACCAAGAATAAGATTTTCAGGAGTTTCGTCATGGTAACGGCCTCCGAGTAAGTTTGACGAGCAATTACTCTAGTAAGACATGCTCCGCTGCTGAAAAATGCCATTCGACTTTGGAGCTTGACAATAAGCATGGGAGAAGAGAGCGCGGCGTAGGGTACGCATCGCGTGCCTTTCAGGGTTCGCAGATAAACAAAACTTCAAATCAGGCACGCGATGCGTACCCTACTTCGACAGCTGTTTAAGCCTCTATCTGGGCGATCTTTTCGCGCCATACAACCGGCGCGGTCTCGTGCACCGAAACGCCCCGGCTGTCGACCGCGACGGTAACCGGCATGTCTTCGACGACGAACTCATGGATCGCCTCCATACCCAAATCTTCGAACGCGATTACGCGGGATTTCCGGATCGCCTTCGAGACCAGGTAGGCCGCGCCGCCGACCGCCATCAAGTAGACCGCCCGATGCCGCTTGATTGCCGCAGCCGCCTGGGGGCCGCGCTCGGCCTTGCCGATCATCCCGAGCAGGCCGGTATGGGCCAGCATCGTTTCAGTGAATTTGTCCATCCGCGTGGCAGTCGTAGGACCGGCGGGACCGACCACTTCATCCCGCACCGGATCGACGGGACCGACGTAATAAATGAATTTGTCCTTGAAATCGACGCCGGCCGGCAGCGGCTCGCCGCGCCGGATCAGATCGGTCAGGCGCTTGTGCGCCGCATCGCGGCCGGTCAGCAAGGTTCCGCTAATCAATAATGTCTCGCCGGGCTGCCAGGCGGCGGCTTCCTCACGCGTAACCGTGTCGAGATTGACGCGCTTTGCACCCTCACCTTCCCGGCTGATTTCCGGCCAATCATCCAGGCGGGGCGGAACCAGTTTGGCCGGACCTGCGCCGTCCAGCACGAAATGCGCGTGCCGGGTTGCGGCACAATTCGGGATGATCGCGACCGGCAGGTTCGCCGCATGGGTCGGATAATCGAGAATTTTGACGTCGAGCACGGTGGTCAGCCCACCCAATCCCTGCGCACCGATTCCCAGTGCGTTGATTTTTTGATACAGGTCAAGCCGCAGTTCTTCCAGCGCATTGCAAGGACCGCGCGCGATCAGCTCCTGGATGTCGATCGACTCCATGCAAGCTTGTTTGGCCAGCAGCATCGCTTTTTCGGCCGTGCCGCCGATGCCGATGCCGAGAATCCCCGGCGGACACCAGCCCGCTCCCATCGTTGGAACCGTTTTCAGCACCCAGTCGGCGATACTGTCGGACGGATTCAGCATCGCGAACTTGGCCTTCGCTTCGGAGCCGCCGCCTTTCGCCGCGACGTTCACTTCGACTTTGTCGCCCGGCACGACTTCCATGTGAATCACGGCCGGCGTGTTGTCCTTCGTATTGATCCGTTTGCCGGCCGGATCGCGCAGCACCGAGGCGCGCAGGACGTTATCGGGGTGCAGATAGGCACGGCGGACGCCTTCGTTGACCATATCGGCGACGCTGAGCATCGCATCCCATTGGACCTGCATCCCGATTTTCAAAAATACCGTCACGATGCCGGTATCCTGGCAAATCGGCCGCCTGCCTTCCGCGCACATCCTGGAATTGATTAGGATTTGCGCCATCGCGTCCTTCGCGGCCGGGTTTTGCTCCCTCCGGTAAGCGGCATCGAGCGCCCGAATGAAGTCCAACGGATGGTAATAAGAAATGTACTGCAAGGCATCGGCGATGCTTTGGACGAAGTCTTCTTGTTTAATCAGCGCCATAAGGGAATAACGGGTGAAGCAGCGGTAGGTAAGTAAGATCTGGATGCTCTGGCTGTCTTGGAGAGCCGAACGCTCAACGTTGAATCATCAAAAACGATAACTAACGCAGAAATCGGCAAAGCGGACCCGGGATTGACCTGATCCGCTTTGCCGGGATTTGGAACCCTTATTCGGGTTTCCCTGACGACGCGACGATTTCGTCGTCAATCTCGTCGATCGTCAACGCCGAGCCTTTCCGGTAATGCGGCAATATGCTCATCAATAAGGTGATCGTCGTTGCCAGATACGGCACCGCCTGCACCGACAGCACCCCCATCCAGAGCTTGCCGCTCAGATTATCGAAATGTTCCAGCGAATTCATGCCGAAAACGCCCGCCATCAGCAAAATGAGCAAGAACAATTCCTGCCGGATCACCAGCAGACCGGCAAACAGCGGACCCTGTTTTTCATACTTCGGCGTACGCATGAACGGTTTGCCCGGAACGAACATCCCTTGCCAGACCCCGCGCGCCACCGTATGCGTCAACGCCAAGCCGGACAGCGAGGCGCCGACCGATTCCCACAGCCTGCACGGCACTTTGGCTTGATACAGCCACAAACTGCGTAGAATTTTGAACGTAAACAGGCCGATCGTCGGCAGCAGGAACGCATTGACCGGCAATTCGGTATGGATCGGATCCAGGAAAATCACCCCGGTCAACACCAGACTCGCGACCGTGAACACCAGCGCCAGCGCATCCGAAAACCAAGGCAGCCAGCCGGCCACAAAATAATAGCGCTGGGCCGAGGTCAGCGGAGATTTTTTAGTCGGCTTAAAACTCTTCCAGTGCGCCTTGATGATCTGCATTGCGCCGTACACCCAGCGGAAACGCTGCGTCATATACCCGGACATCGTGTCCGGCATCAGGCCGCGGCCGAACGAATCCTTAACATAGACCGAATCGTAGCCGGCTTCATATAAACGCAAACCGAGCTCGCTGTCCTCGCAAATGCACCACTCGGACCATTTGCCGACTTCGAGCAGCGCCGACTTGCGGATCATCGTCATCGTACCGTGCTGGATGATCGCATTGTATTCATTCCGCTGCACCATGCCGATATTGAAAAAGCCGGCGTATTCCCAATAGCAGAAGCGCTTGAACAGGTTCACGTGACCGTCGCGGTAATCCTGCGGCGACTGCACGAAACCGATGTTCTCGTTGTCGAAATACGGGACCATGCATTTGAGCCAGTCCGGCGACAGAATATAATCGCTGTCGATCACTGCGATGATTTCGGCATCCGGCGCGGTTTCGACAAGCGCATGATTGATCGCTCCGGCCTTGAAGCCGGGCCAATTTTCAAGATGGTAAAAACGGAATTTCTCGCCCAGCCGTTCGCAGTCGTCGCGCACCGGCTCCCAAACCGCGGGATCTTTAGTGTTGTTGTCCATCACCATCACTTCGTAGTGCGGATAATCGAGCTTGGCCAGCGCCTCGAGCGTCTTCCGCACCATCATCGGCGGCTCATTATGAATCGGCAGATGAATCGATACCTTCGGATAGCGGAAATCGGGCGACGGCGCCAGCGGCTGGAAAGTCCGCGTGGTGCGCCGGTGCCAGACCACCTCGACGATTTCCATCGTTTCTATCAGCAGAATGGTCAACGCCAATAATTGCATCAGGATCAGCAGCACCCAGAACACGATCGTCAATTCGGTCTGGTACTGCTGCGCGCCGATCGATACGGTCCAGAAAATGAACGAGGCGGCCAGGTTGGTAATCACGCCGAAAAAGACGATGCCCGGCAATGCCATCGTCCGGCGCGTAAACAGGAAAAGCCCCATCAGCACCGCGCTCGCCGCGGCCGCGCCGGTCGCCCAATCCCGCCAGCTCGGCAGCGCCAATACCGCGCCGTCCATCGGATACTTCGGCTGCCGGTCGGCATTGAAAATGCCCCAGTAAGCGCCGGCCGAACCTTCGATTTCCATTTTCCAAGGTTGGTCGAACGCTTCGACGATATAATAAGGAATCTTCTGCTCGGCGGCCCGATTCAGAAACTCCCGCAGAAAAAACGCCTGATTCGTGCGCGAGGCGGTCGCATGGCGGGACGGCTGCCCATCCGACGGCCAACCGACCTCGGTAATCACGATCGGCTTGTCGGGATAAGCTTTCTTCAATTCCTCGTATTTCTCGAACACGAAATCGACCGCATCCTCGACCGCGATCCCGTTCCAGTAAGGCAGGATATGCGCGCCGATGAAATCGACTTCAGCGACCAATTCGGGATGCTTGAGCCAGATGTCGAAGGTTTCCGAGGTACTGACCGGACGCCAGGTACGCTTCTTGACTTCGCGGATATACTCGATCAGCTGCTGCACCGGAATATCGTTCCGGAACAGCACCTCGTTGCCAACCATCACCCGGACGATTTTATTGTTGTTCTGGTTGCTGACTTGCAGCAGAGTCTCGATTTCCTGGCGGTTTTTTTCCAGATCGCCGTCGATCCAGGCACCGACGGTACTATTCAAGCCGTGCTTGGCGGCCAGTTCCGGCACCTTGTGCAGACCTTTCAAAACACTGTAGGTACGGACCGCATGAACCTTGTTTTCGAGCACGGCCAGATCGGCATCGATTTCCGCTTCGGTCGGGAATTGACCGTTTTTCTGGGTATATTCTTTCCGGCGCGGATCGAAAGTCACCCCCATGGTCGTTTTGGTCCAGGATCTCAATTGCAGCGGGTTGTTGATGTAGCTCCAAATGCTGAAATTGACCAGGACAAGCACGGTCAACGTTAACAAAATCGTTAGTGTTCTTTTCATTAAGATACTTGAAAGGATTTAGTTGGGGTGCGTTTTCTTGAAAAACAGGAAGAATCCGAACGGTACGCCGATAAGATGATGCCGGCACCGACAGGCCGCTTTGATCGGCAGAATTATAGTGCAAATTGCATGGGGCAAATGATAATTTTAAATCATTCGGATCGGGAATGCTTCAAGCGTCGCGCTTGGGCGGTACTTCGACGGCCGCATCCCGGCAATTGCCGGGATGCGGCTCGTGCCGGGGAAATTAACTTTTTTTGACGTAAAGATCGGTAATCGTTCCGTTGATCATTTCGGCGGCAAATCCGAAAGTTTCGGAGAGCGTCGGATGCGGATGGATCGTCAGACTGATATCGTCCGCATCGGCGCCCATTTCGAGCGCCAAGACCGCTTCCGCGATCAATTCGCCCGCGTTCGGGCCGACCATCCCCGCGCCGAGTATCCGCCCTGTCGCCTTGTCGCAGACGATCTTGGTCACGCCTTCCTTGCGGCCGAGGCTCAGCGAACGGCCGCTCGCGGCCCACGGGAATACCGCTTTGTTATAATCGATGCCCTGCTGTTTGGCTTGGCTTTCGCTCAGCCCCATCCAGGCGATCTCGGGATCGGTGTAGGCGACCGAGGGAATCGTCAGCGCATCGAACCCGGCTTTGTGACCGGCCGCGACTTCGGCCGCCACCTTCCCTTCGTGGGTCGCTTTATGGGCCAGCATCGGGTTGCCGACGATGTCGCCGATCGCGAAAATATGCGGCACATTCGTCCGCTGCTGCTTGTCGACCGGGATGAAACCCTGCTCGTTGACCGTAATGCCGGCCGCTTCCGCGCCGATCAGCTTGCCGTTCGGGCGACGGCCGACCGCGACCAGCACCGCATCGAACAGTTCCGATTCGGGCGCGCCCTTACCTTCGAACGATACCTTCAGGCCGTCGTTTTGCGGCTCGATCGCGGCCACCCGGGTTTCGAGCCAGATGTTCTTGTATTGCTTCTTGATCCTTCTCAGCAGCGGCGTCACCAGATCTTTGTCGCAGCCCGGAATGATCTGGTCCATCAATTCGACCACATGGATTTCGGAGCCGAATGCATGATAGACAGTCGCCATTTCGAGGCCGATAATCCCGCCGCCGACGATCAGCAGCTTTTTCGGAATCTGTTTCAGCTCCAGCGCATCGGTCGAATTCCACAAACGTTCATCGTCATTCGGAAAGCTTGGAATTTGGGTCGGAGACGAACCCGCCGCGATGATCGCCTGATCGAACGTGATGGTTTTGGCGCCTTCGGGTGTTTCCACCGCGACCGTATTCGGTGCGGTAAATCGGCCGGCGCCCTGCACAACGGTGACTTTACGCTGTTTGGCCAGTCCTGACAGGCCGGTATTCAGCGATTTGCTGACGCTCTCTTTCCAGGCCCGGATCTTGTCGATATCGATCTCGGGCTTACCGAACGACAAGCCATGATCCTGCACTTCTTCCGCCTCATGAATCAACTGCGCCATGTGCAGCAGCGCTTTCGACGGAATGCAGCCGACGTTCAGGCAGACTCCGCCCAACACCGGATAGCGTTCCACCAAAGTGACCTGCTTACCCAAATCGGCCGCGCGAAATGCCGCCGTATAGCCGCCGGGACCGCCGCCCAACACTAAAACTTCCGTATGCAATGTTGCGTCGCTCATATCCGATGTCTCCGGGAATTAAAGTAACAGGCGGCGAAGATCGCCCAGATAGGTCTTGATCGCGGCCATGAAGCGGGCGCCTTCGGCGCCGTCGATCACGCGGTGGTCATACGTCAGGTCCAGCGGCAGCATCAGGCGCGGTTCGAATTCTTTCCCGTTCCAGACCGGCTGCATCTTGGCGCGGGTCACGCCGAGGATGGCGACCTCGGGCGCGTTTACGATCGGGGTAAAGGCGGTGCCGCCGATCCCGCCAAGGCTCGAAATACTGAAGCAGCCACCCTGCATGTCGCCCGGCATCAGCTTGCCCTGGCGTGCCTTCTCGCTTTTTTCGGCGAGTTCTGCCGCCAACTGGTTGATGCTCTTGGTATCGGCGTCGCGCAAGACCGGCACGACCAACCCGTTCGGCGTATCGACCGCGATGCCGATGTTGTAATATTTTTTCAGAATCAGGCTTTCGCCGTCGCTCGACAACGAAGCGTTGAAACTCGGAAACTGCCGCATCGCCGCCACCACCGCCTTGATGATGAACATCAGGCCGGTAATCTTGACCTCGCCGTTCTTCTTTTCGGCGTTGATCCGATTGCGGAATGCTTCGAGTTCGGTGATATCGGCTTCCTCATGGTAGGTCACCATCGGCAGATTCAGCCAGACGCGGCTCAGATTCTGCCCGGTCAGGCGTTTGATCTTGCTCAGTTTGACCGTCTCGGTTTCGCCGAACACCGAAAAATCGACCGCCGGAATCGGCGGAATGCCGCCGCCGGCCACGGCTGTCTGCTCGGTCAGCGCTTTCTTGACATAAGCCTTCACGTCCTCTTTCAGAATGCGGCCTTTGCGCCCGGAACCAGAGGTAACTTTGGCGATATCGACGCCCAGCTCGCGCGCGAACAGGCGTACGGACGGAGAGGCGTGCGCGATCACGCCGGGAGCGACTGCGGATACGGGAGCGGAAACTTCTCTCGCGGGAGCAGGCGCCGGGGCCGGCGCCGATACCGGTTCCGGAGCTTTTTCCGCCTTCGGCGCTTCCGCCGGCGCGGGAGCAGGAGCCGGCTGTGCCTTCGCTTCCTCCGGCTTGGCCTCCGCTTTCCCTTCTTCCGCAGCGACAGTTGCAATCAGCGTACCTTGGGACACCTTGTCGCCGCGCTTGATGAAAACTTCCTTGACCGTGCCTGCCGCGCTCGACGGCAAATCCATGCCCGCCTTGTCGGTTTCGAGCGAGGCGACCGTTTGCTCCAGCTCGACCACGTCGCCCGGCTTGATCAGCACCTCGACCACGTCGATATCGGTCACATTGCCGACGTCCGGCACTCTAATTTCAACCAAATTCGTCATTTTGTTCCTTCCGCTTAAACTAACCAGGGCGCTTTGATTTCGGGATCAATGCCGTATTTGGCGATCGCGACTTCAACCTTTCCTGCATCGAACTGTCCCATATCGGCCAGGCTTTTCAATGCCGCGACCGTCACATGATAACGGTCGACCTCGAAGAAACGGCGCAGTTTTTCGCGGGTATCCGAACGGCCGAACCCATCGGTTCCTAATACGGTATACGGCGCCTTGATGAACGGCCGAATCTGGTCGGCAAACGCACGGATATAATCGGAGGCCGCAATCACCGGTCCTGCCTGATTCGCCAGGCAATTGGCCACGTGCGGCACCCGAGCCGGTTCGGCCGGATGCAGGCGGCTCCAGCGCTCGGCGTCGTGGCCGTCGCGCGCCAGCTCGGTAAAGCTCGGGCAGCTCCACAGATCGGACTCGACGCCCCAGTCGCTGCGCAACAACTCGGCGGCCGCCTCGACTTCCCGAAAGATCGAGCCGGAACCGAGCAACTGCACGCGCGGGCCCTTCTTCTTTGCACCCTGGCGGAACAGGTACATCCCTTTCAGGATATCCAGTTCGATCCCTTTCGGCATCGCCGGATGCTCGTAGTTCTCGTTCATCACGGTGATGTAATAGAAGATATCCTCCTGATTCACATACATCCGGCGCAGACCGTCCTGGATGATCACCGCCAGTTCGTAAGCATAGGTCGGATCGTAGCTGATACAGTTCGGCACCGTCGCGGCGATCAGATGGCTGTGGCCGTCTTCGTGCTGGAGGCCTTCGCCGTTCAGCGTGGTCCGACCGGCGGTGCCGCCCATCAGAAAGCCGCGGGTGCGCTGGTCGGCGGCTGCCCAGATCAGGTCGCCGACGCGCTGAAAGCCGAACATCGAGTAATAGATGAAGAACGGAATCATCGGCACGTTGTGCGTCGAGTACGAGGTGCCCGCCGCGATCCAGTCGCAGATGCCACCCGCTTCGTTGATGCCTTCCTGCAGCACCTGGCCGTGTTTGTCTTCCTTGTAGAACATCAACTGATCGGCGTCCTGCGGCGTATACAGCTGGCCGACCTGCGACCAGATGCCGAGCTGCCGGAACATGCCCTCCATCCCGAAAGTCCGGGATTCGTCGGGCACGATCGGCACGATCCGTTTACCGATGTTCTTGTCTTTGGTCAGAATGTTCAACAGCCTGACGAACGCCATCGTGGTCGAAATCTCGCGGCCTTCGCCGGTCGCTTCCAACAGCGCCTTGAAGTCGCTCAGTACCGGCACGTCCAGCGCGTAAGACTTGGCTCTTCGGGCCGGCAGATGGCCGCCCAGCTCGGTGCGGCGCTGCCGCATGTATTCGAGCTCTTTCGAACCTTCGGGAAAGGTCAAATAAGGCAAATCGTGCAATTGCTCGTCGCTGACCGGCAGACTGTAGCGGTCGCGGAATTTGCTGAGCGACTCTTCGCTCATTTTCTTTTGCTGGTGGGTAATGTTTTGCGCCTGGCCGGACTCGCCCATCCCGTAGCCCTTGATCGTCTTCGCCAGAATCACGGTCGGCTGGCCCTGATGGTTGACCGCCGCCTGGAATGCCGCAAACACCTTCACCGAGTCGTGGCCGCCGCGGTTCAATTCCCAAATGTCGCGGTCGGACCAGTCCGCCACCATCGCCTTCAATTCCGGCGTATTGAAGAAATGCTCGCGTACATAGGCGCCGTCCTTCGCCTTGAAAGTCTGGTAATCGCCGTCGACGCATTCCATCATCCGTTTGGCGAGCAGGCCTTCGCTATCGCGCGCCAGCAAGGTATCCCAGCGCTGGCCCCAGACGACCTTGATCACGTTCCAGCCGGCGCCGCGGAATTCGCTTTCGAGTTCCTGGATGATCTTGCCGTTGCCGCGCACCGGGCCGTCCAGCCGCTGCAGGTTGCAGTTGACGACAAAGATCAGGTTGTCGAGTTTCTCGCGTCCTGCCAGGCCGATTGCGCCGAGCGATTCCGGTTCGTCGGTTTCGCCGTCACCGAGAAAGCTCCAGACCTTGCGCCCGCTCGTATCGGCCAGACCGCGCCCCTGCAGGTAGCGCATGAAGCGCGCCTGGTAAATCGCCATGATCGGGCCGAGGCCCATCGATACGGTCGGAAATTGCCAGAATTCCGGCATCAGCCACGGATGCGGATAGGACGACAGGCCTTTGCCGCCGACTTCCTGGCGGAAGCTGTCCAGTTGCGCTTCGGTCAGGCGGCCGAGCAGAAACGCGCGCGAATAATCGCCCGGCGTCAAATGGCCTTGGGTAAAAATCAGATCGCCGTCGTGCTGATCGGACGGCGCATGCCAGAAATGGTTATAGCCGACTTCGTATAGGGTCGCCGCTGAGGAAAAACTCGCAATATGGCCGCCGACGTTGGTATGCTTGTTCGCCCGGAGCACCATCATCATCGCATTCCAGCGCACGTAGGCGCGGATTTTTTGCTCGATGTCCTGATCACCGGGGTATTTGGCCTGCCGCGAAACCGGAATCGTATTCAGATAGGCGGTATTGGCACTAAAAGGCACATCGAATCCGGAATGGCGCGCCACCGCCACCAGCTGCTCGATCAAGAAATGCGCCCGCTCGTTGCCGTCTTTTTCCAGAACGGCCTGTAAGGCTTCAATCCATTCCCTCGTTTCGGCCGGATCGATGTCGTTCTGTCCGGTAATTTCTGAAATCAAATTGTTGGCCATTCTATGTTCCTGTTCTAGCGAGTAGTATTTGAATTCTTTGCGAGTGAAATTGATGCATTTCGGGGAGACTCCCCAAGGTTCCGTCCTATTTGCAAAATCGCCTTAACAGATAGCGGAGCCGGCAGACCTCGTCTTTAAAGGGCACATAGTATAAATCAAATGCGGGGACGCATAGAACCTGTTTTAGCAATCCGAACGTCGCGAACGGGGCAATTGGTGAGAATCCGGAAGAAATGATTGACGTTTCCCAAAATACCGGCTGCTCCTAAAACAAGTGCCTATCGCAATGACGGCCGAAACAGGATGTAAAATGGCATGAGTCTCGGAGGACAAGCCGCCAAATATTCCGGAGCTGCCGGATCCGGCGATTCACTCGGAAGCTTTAGGTTTCTCGGGCGGACCGACGAAATCAAGGTCCTGGGCAACGAGAGGGGACGAATATTGAGGGCGCGTCTCCTGTCGGCCGATGAACAAATCATTGCTGACGGTATTCACATTGCGCAGCCATTCTGCGGATTTTTGACATACTTCGTTATAAGGCGGTTCCTTGCAGACCTCGATCCTGCCGTCGTCGAGCAGATCGAAATGCAGGCCCGGCAGAGGCCGGATGCGCATCCCCTGAACCGGGTGCGTATAATCCATGATGGACTGCTCGTCGTAATTCAACAATTTCAGAATCAGCGCCGGCACTTGGTACAGCGGCAGGCTGCCGACTTTGACCGGCCCTTGGCGGCCGTTCAGGACCAGCATGGGCGTACTGACGTAAAATTTGAACATATCTGAGGTAAACTCGCTGCGGTTCGGCGCCAGCACGCCCGAATCGACGTAACCTGCGAAATTTTCGCCCAGAAACGGCAGATGATCGCCGAACAGGATGATGATGCCGTCCGGGTCGCGTTTCTGCATCTCGGCGATGAAGCCCATCAATTCCCGCGATTTATAATACACGGTGTTCGCATAGGTCGTGACTTCCTCGACCGGAGACGGCGACAAGATCTTGGGCGGCCGGCTTTCGCTGAGCGGATAATTCCAATGACCGAAATAAGTCACGATGTAATCGAAGATCGGCTGCCTGGCTTCGAGAGTAGGCTTGATCTTGTCCAGCACCTGCCGGTAGAGCGAAACATCGGACAAAAACTCACGGTTCATATCGTCCTGTACGAAGTCGTCGAGCGACCAGTAGGTTTGGAAGCCCATCCGTTCATACGCATTGACCCGGTTCCAGAACACCGGCACGTTCGGATGCGAAGCGGTGGTTCTGTAGCCCTTATCCGCCAGAATGCGCGGCAGGCACGGGACATGATTCAACAGCTGGCGCTCGAATTTGACGCTGTCCTTCACCACCGGAAAACCGCACAATACTTCGAACTCCGAGTTGGCGGTAAAACCGCCGAAGACCGGTGCCATCGCATGCGCATAATCGGCGCTTTTCCAGAGTTTCCGAAACTCCGGCGCCAGGGGATTCTGTTTATAGCGCGCCTTTTTCAGCCCGTTCGGATCCCAAAACGATTCGAGCAGCACCAGATGCACATTGCGCGGCGTAAAAGTTGGGCCTGGACGATCCGCCGGCGGCTGGGCAGACAGCAGGTTATGGGCCGCCTCTTGCGCGTCGTCGATATCGGGCGCCACGTCGGCCATCAGGAAATAACGCGAGCCTTCCTGCAAGCTGTACATCGTTGCGCCGTGCCAAAGATAGTTCGAGCGCTGATCCCAGACCGAATTGCCCAAATGCTTGTCGATCGGCTCCACAATCATCGCCGGCTGGTAAACGATCGTCATCCCGAGCAGAATCGCAACGACGCTGGCCAGGTAAGCGCTCCAGTGCCGCATGGTAAAATTGAACAGGAACAGGCTGGCGATCGCGGCCAACGGGATCGCCGCCGCGAAAAAGCGCCAGCCTTCCAGGATCAACAGCAGCGAGCGCAGCGCATAGACGTCGTCCGGCATGATCGGGCCGCCGAAAAACGAAATCTTGACCGCATTGCCGATATACAGGACACCGGCCAGCAAGGTCTGCAGCACTAGAAATATCCAAATCCGCCGAGACCAGGCGAACAGCATGTAAGCCGCAATCAGTTGCAGAAAAAAGTCGTAAGGAATCGCTACCGCCTTGATCTGCACGTCGAACTTGAACGTACTGATCAGATAAAACACCAGATAGAGCAAAGCGGTCGAAAAAAGCGGGGCTAGATATTTGTACGGCATGATCGGGCAAAAACGGCTGATACATACAAGTATCGAACCCGGGAACTGAACGGAAAATGAACGGACCATCTTATCATACCCATTCGAATCCTCCGCCGTTTTGCACACACAGCCGGGCTGCGTATCGCATCGATATCGCAAATCCCCTGCCGAACTCGGGACCGATAACAGTTGCCCCCCTTGCCTATCCGTCATAGAATGCCGGCTTTATCAGTTCACCTACACCTGCGGATTTTTTATGTCAGATAAAATTTGGTTCAGAACCGGCGAAGCGACCGTTTTTTCCAGCGAAGGCCAAGGCACCGACGCAATGCCCGAGATCCTGATCGGCCATGTAGAAGGACCGGCCGGCCATGCGTTTGCGAACCTGATGGGGCAAACCGAGGGGCATACCCGAATGTTCGCGATCCGTGCCTGCAATCAACAGGTGCGCCCCGCTACCCTGATGGTGCCGAAAGTCACGATCAAGTCGTCCGCCTACGTGAACCTGCTCGGCGGTCCGGTGCAGTCGGCGGTGGCCGACGCGGTGCTGGATAGCGTGATCGACGGCGTGCTGCCGCGCGATCAGGTCAACGACCTGTGCATCATCGCGATGATCTGGATAGCCCCCGAATGCGCGACCAATCCCGACCTGGACCGGAAAGACCTGTACCGGACCAATTATGAAGCGATGAAACTGGCGATTTCGCGCGCGATGGGCAATTCGCCGACCATCGACGAACTGATTGCGAACCGCCACAAGATCTTCCACGAAATGTACGACCCGGAAACCGGCGAATCGCAATGGTAACCGTACCTCCCGGCCATGCGCGCCCGGCCTAAACTACAGCTGGAGGCATGCCCCGAATGCGATGCGCTGCTGAGGCCGGCAGCGCTCGTTGACGGCGACAAAGCGCACTGTCCGCGCTGCGGATTTCTGTTGCAGCGTGCGCAAAAGAACAGCATCGAGCGCAGCCTTGCCTTGTCGGTCGCAGGTCTGCTGCTGTTCGTTCCGGCCAATTGTCTGCCCCTGGTCGGTATCAAATTTCTGGGCAACGCCAAAGACGGCATTCTACTGTCCGGCGTCGCGGCTTTGTACGGAGAAGGCATGTGGGCCGTCGCCACACTGGTGTTCCTTTCCAGCATGTTGTTTCCGCTCGTGAATATCCTGCTGAGTCTTGCGATCAGCCTGCATCTCTATCTGAACCGCCCAAACCGCTACCTCAGGCACTGGATGCGCTGGCTGCAGCATCTGGACGAATGGGCGATGCTGGAGGTTTATACGCTCGGCATCATCGTCGCCTGCGTCAAGCTGTCTTCGATGGCCGACCTGCACTTCGGCCTGGGATTGTATGCGTTTGTCGGCCTGCTGCTGGTCACTGTCGCGCTGGCGGCCAGCCTCGACCGGACGCTGTTCTGGCAGCGCATCGATGCCCTGCGCAGGAAACCGGCATGAAGCGATTGCCCGGCGCGCTGCGGCAAGGGCTGATCCGCTGCCATGACTGCGGCGCACTCGCAAAGCAGGAAACGGTCCCTCACCCTTGCCCGGTCTGCGGCAGCCCGCTGCAGGCGCGCATTCCGGACAGCCTGACGCGCACGATGGCGTTCCTGCTTTCGGGCTATGCACTGTATGTGCCGGCGAATCTGTTTCCGATCATGACCGTAACCCGCTTCGGCGTCGGCGAACCGCATACGATTCTCGGCGGCATCCTGGCCCTGATCGACGGCGAAATGCTGCCGATCGCCATCCTGGTTTTCATCGCCAGTATTCTGGTGCCGCTGCTGAAACTGCTCGGCCTGACGCTGTTGTGGCTGTGCGTGTTTTACCGCTGGCAGGTCAATGCGCGGCGCTGGACGCTGATGTACCGGATGATTGCCTTTGTCGGGCGCTGGTCGATGCTGGACATTTTCATGATTTCCATTTTAATCTCGCTGGTCGATCTCGGCGGCGTCGCCCAGGTTCTGGCCGGCCCGGCCGCGACCGCGTTCGCCGCGGTCGTAGTGATCACGCTCTTTGCGGCCAAAAGTTTCGATCCCCGCCTGATCTGGGACCATCAAACGCATGATGAACGACGAATTCGCCTACGAAACCCACGACGCCTCGCTGAATAAAAAACCGGAATTTCCTCTCGTCTGGCTGCTGCCGATCTGCGCCTTCCTGGTCAGCGGCTGGCTGATCTACCGTTCGGCTTCCGAAAAAGGCCCGGTGATCACGATCGATTTCCCGACCGCAGAAGGCCTTGAAATCGACAAGACCAAAATTCGCTATCTGGACGTCGAAATCGGCAAGGTGACCGACATCAGCATCAACGACGATTCGAAAACGATCAAAGTCACCGCGCAGATGCAACGCGATGCCGAGCACTACCTGAAGAAGAACACCAGCTTCTGGGTCGTACGCCCTCAGGTCGGCCTGGCCGGTATCTCGGGGTTGAATACGCTGATTTCCGGGGCATATATCGAAGTCAAACCCGGAGACGGCGCCTACGAACGTCATTTTGTCGGCCTTTCCACGGCACCCGTTCTGAAAACCGAAGCCAAAGGCAGGCAGTTCGTCCTCGAAACGGCCAACCTGGGCTCGCTCGGTCCCCATACTCAGATCAATTTCCACGGCATTCCGGTCGGCGAGGTATTGAGCCACGAACTCTCGGTCAACGCCGACTCGATCCGGCTGGTCGTCTTCATCAAGGCCCCATACGACCAGTTCGTTCGCCAAAACACCCGTTTCTGGAAAGACAGCGGTATCGACCTGTCGGCCGGCGCAGACGGTTTCAAGGTCCGGACCGGCCCCCTGGTTTCGATGCTGAGCGGAGGCATCGCCTTCCGAACACCGCCGGAAGATACGGTCAAGGACATCAAGCCGGAATATGCGATGTTCCATCTTTACGAAAACTACGAGCAATCCACCCGGATCGAGTACCGCAACACGCTGAAATACGTGATGTACTTCAACGGTTCGGTGCGCGGCCTGACCGAAGGCGCGCCGGTACAGCTGCGCGGCATACCGATCGGCACCGTCACCGGCATCAGCCTGGAGCTGGACGCCAAAACCGCGGACATCCGGATTCCGGTTACGGTAGATCTGGAACCCGAACGGATCAAGGAATTCAACAAGCAGCCGAATCTTAGCAATAAGGACATGATCGCCCGTCTGATCAACAAAGGCCTGCGCGCGCAACTGCGGACCGGCAGTCTGTTGACCGGCCAATTGCTGGTTGATCTCGATTTCCATCCGAACAGCAAGATCACTCTGCATGCCCACAGCGGGCCTTATCAGGAATTTCCGACCATTCCCAGCTCGCTCGACCAGTTTACGAATTCGGCGCAGACGATCATGGACAAGATCTCGAAACTTCCGCTGGAAGAGTTGACCACCGAAGCGAACAACACACTGAAATCGCTCCAGGCCACCGCCAAAACGGCGAACGGCTTGCTCTCGGGCACGGAACAAACGATGCGCAACGCCGACAAGACACTGCAATCGGCCGACCATCTGCTGCGCCTCTTGGAGCCCGGCTCGACGACGCGCCACGAATTCGACATGCTGCTGCTGGAACTGAATCAGTCGGCCACGTCGATCAGGCAGCTGACCGATTATCTGGAACAGCATCCCGAAGCATTATTACGCGGTAAAGATGATGAATAAGATGATGTGTAACAGCGCATCCGCCATAACCCACAAGGTGGATGCGCTGCGCTTATCCACCCTACGATACCTACTCCTACTATACCGTTTAAACATCTTTGCCGTCTGTCTACTGACGGCTTGCGCAACAACGCCGGAAACGCATTTTTATGTGTTGAGCCCGTTGAGCGCCTCTCTGCAAACCGCAAAAGCCGAAACCCCTAAACGGCTGATCGGCGTCGGTCCGGTGACGGTCCCCGCGCTGCTCGGACGCAAGCAGATCGTGACCCGCACCGGCGACAACAGCATCGCGTCCAGCGAATTCCACCAATGGGCGGCGCCTTTGAAAGAAGCCATTACCGAAACGCTGGCGCAAAACCTGTCCGCCCTACTGCCGAACGACATCGTCAAAGCCTATCCGTGGAGCGCATACGGCGAGATGGATGTCCACATCATCATCGACATTGTCCGCTTCGAATCCACTGCTTCCGAAACCGCCGAGCTGGCGGCAAACTGGTCGATCATGGACGATAAAACGCTGCGCCTCGTCAAACACGGCCAGGCTAGAATCACCCGCCCTCAAGCAGGCCCCGGTCACGCCGAGGCAGTCAAGGCGCTAAGCGAAGCCTTGCAGGAATTCGGCCGGCAATTGGCCGATGTCTTGCTATAGATAACGGCGTGGAAAGATGAAGTAAGGCTAACGGGTTTTGCCAACCCGGCAACTCGGCGATGCTCTACCGGGCAACTGCCTTTTACTAAAACAGGCCGGCTACTAACGGCCATTTTCAGCCGATTAAGATAAACTCTGTAACGGCTGCTATAAATTACATCTTACTCTCTGGAAAGACTTTCTTCACCGGCGACCGACTGGGGCCACTTGAGCGAGAGGCGGAAAGTTTTCGAAGCTAAACGCTTTCGAAAACACTTTCGAAATGGCAAGTGCCGTAGCCGCCTCTGAATGGACTCTGGGAATACAGTCATTATTCTTCCGGTCGTTAAAATCGAACAGTTATGCCGCATAGGTAACGGATGTAGCACGGAAGTATGCACGAACCCTTTGAGGCTGACTTTGAATGGATTTCAGCTGCGCCATCACCTTCTTCCTGAGCTGGTCATTGATTCTGGCGGATTCGCTCGCATTCATGTTCTTTGATGAGTCGCTGCATGAAGCGAATCGACAGTGGGCGTCGTGCCTGCACCATTACCAGAGCGCCCTATCCGCGCCACAATCGTGGAACGTCTCCCCCCAATTCGTCTGAAATAGAAGTTTGTGAGTGTCCTCGTTAATGCCATACCGTCATACCCACCGGGAAACGGGAAGCGGGTATCCAGTGCCAGGGATGGCAAGCTTCAAGCTATCCATGCAGCCTGGATTCCGGCAATCCATGCCGGAATGACGGACTTGTGTATAAGGGTATGCGTTAATGCCTCCGGACCGCCGTTTTGCGGAGTTGATCGCGTTCCAGTTTTCGTTTACCGATTCACTCTATCTTAATCAAAAAATGATGCTCGGATTGTTCGGCTTATTATGGCCAAGTTAATTGTATACAGCTGTCTATAATTAGGCTGATTAAAGAGAAAACTTGCTGCGCATTTTAGTTAACGTACTGTAAAAACTAATAACCTAGAAATTTTAACAAGAGGTTGACAATGTTTAAGAAAATACAAATTTTACTTGCAGTTGCAATTGTAGGCATTGCGTTCAATGCTCCTGTTTTTGCTAAAACAGATAAGAATACGAATAGCGGCGGTTCGAACTCCAATGCAGGGAGCAACGGGAACGGCGGTTCGAACTCCAATGCTGGGGGCAACGGGAACGGCGGTTCG
>NZ_JAERVK010000019.1 GCF_016745425.1 Candidatus Methylomicrobium oryzae
CCGTCCTCTCCCCGAGGCCGGGGGTTTTTTTATGGCCGAGGTTCAGGCCGCTCGCGTTTCGCCGCCTAGCAGCGTTATGATTTCGCCATTGATATAGCTGGAGTCGCTGTTCGAGGCGAAAAACACAAACGCCGGTGCAATTTCTTCCGGTTGCGCGGGCCGCTTCATGGGGGTATTGCTTCCATGCTGGGCGACTTTTTCGGCCGGTTTATCGACAACATTCAAAGGCGTCCAGACCGGACCCGGTGCAACGCAATTGACGCGGATGCCCTTTTCGATCAGATTGAGCGCAAGCGATTTTGTGAAGGCATGAATGGCGCCTTTTGTGGTAGCGTAATCGATCAAATGCTTGTTCCCTTCCAAACCGGTAATAGAACCGCAGTTAACGATCGCATCGCCGTCTTTCAAATGCTTGACCGCGGCCTTTGCCATACGAAAGTAGCCGTAGATATTGGTTTTAAACGTTTTATCGAATTGCTCATCCGAAATCTCTTCAATGGACTCCTGGTTTTGCTGGTAAGCCGCGTTATTGACCAGGATGTTCAGCTCACCGAATTCCTGAACGACTCTCTCCACTGCGTTTTGGCAAAATTCCGGACTGGTTACATCGCCGGCAATCAGCACACAACGGCGGCCTTCTTTTTCGACTTGCCGTTGCGTCTCTTCGGCATCTCTTTGCTCTTCGGGGAGATAAGTAATCGCGGAATCAGCGCCTTCGCGCGCAAAAAGAACTGCTACCGCACGGCCGATTCCCGAATCGCCTCCCGTGATTAATGCGACCTTATCTTTTAATTTATCTGCGCCCTTGTAAGTGGGGGCAAGATATTCAGGTCGCGGAGTCATTTCAGCTTCAATTCCGGGGCGTTCCTGATGCTGAGCGGGCAACGGGCTTTTCGGATATTTTTCGCTCGGCGTTTGTTCTCCGGGCGAGTAAGATTTAGCTTCTTTGGCCATAAGCTTCCTCCTGTCATTACACTATACACTTGATTTTTCTATCAGGCCTAACTCCGGCACTGGAATACGATTTTCAGTCCCTTATCGTTGGGATTATATTTCGGATTCGATTGTTCAATCGGTCGAGGGGATGGGCGAATAATCGGTGGAAAATACAGTTGGGAGAAGCGAACCTCGCGGCTCCTATTCGAAAATGCGAAGCATGAAATCTTGATGATTGGCGCGGACGGGCTTCCAGAGCGGAGTCCTTATTTCTTGGTGGTTGGATAGATTTGAAGCAAATGGCTGAGAAATTTGGATAAGTGTGTGGCAGCTTTCAGTCAGCCGTGCAAGCCAAACCAGTCTACAGAGTGAAATGAAAGAGAATTCGCGGACTTTGCATGTTGGGCCTGAAAAAAATCTTCGATGATGTATTCCAGGCCATAAAAACTGATGCCATTGAATTCCTGGCAAAGCGATTCGAGCGGAGAGCTCGGGTTATGGACCGGTGCATTCTGCATATCAAATTCATCCATTTTGGCCTCCTGTGCATTTGGTCATAAGCGTCCTGCAAGCGCAGGGATACATACCCGATTAACCTGCATGAGACAAATAATTCGGAGAACGGCTTCTCTTCAATAAAATATAGTCAACAGATGCTGAATGCAGAGTGAACGAAATAAATAATCCTTTAGATGGGCCTTTCTATAACAAGGCGAAGCGAAGGCTAACGCCAGTGGATCGCCAGCCAGATGGTTTCCAGAACAGGATCCGTCCATTCGACGCGGTGGCGGCGATGCGCAGGTATGAGTAAATAATCGCCGCGCTTCAGATGCACGGGGTTAGCCTCATCTTGATAACTCAACGTCGCCCGCCCCTGGAGTAGGAGTACCCATTCATCCCAGCTTTGGTCATACCATTGATTCTCCGGGGTCGCATGACCTTTGGAAACGATCCGTTCGATTTCGATTCCGCCTTGTTTCAGAAGGGTTTCGAACAGTTCGTCCGGTAAGTGCTTCGGAACATTTGAGAAAAGATTGCCAAGCGTTGTCGAATGCATGTGTTATCTAATCGATTCGAAAACTGGGATTATAGTGGAAGGCCGAATTTTGAACATGAACCATTTATTCTGCGAGCCGCCGGGAAAGAATATGCCGAAAGCACAGTCACAGCTTCCGCATTGGGAACACTTCGATCATGACGCCGATATGGGAATCCGGGACATTGCGCCGACGCTTGCCGGAAGCTTTGAACAGGCCGCCCTGGCTTTGACCGCGGTCATCACCAATCCGAATACCGTCGGGAATACTCGGGCGCTTTCAATAAAATGCCAAGCACCGGATAATGAATTGTTATTCTTGGATTGGATCAACGAGTTGATCTACCAGATGTCGACGCAGCATTTGATTTTCGGTTGCTACAAAGTAAAAATTGAACAAGGCAAGCTGACCGCTACGGCCAGCGGGGAAACCGTGGACCGGGAAAGGCATCAGCCTGCCGTAGAGATCAAAGGCGCCACCTTTACCGAATTGCGGGTTTACCGGAACGAAGAGGCCATGTGGATCGCGCAATGCATTGTCGATGTCTAGGAGAAACGCGATGAATATCGGTCAGTTGATTCGACGCGGCGAAACCTGCTGGGAAATTCCGCCCACGAGCGCCATGCGGGTGCCGGCTGTCATCTATGCGGATGAAGAGCTGATTCGCGCGATGGACCAGAAGGTCTACGAACAAATTACCAATGTCGCGACTTTGCCTGGCATCGTGGAGGCGGCGTATGCGATGCCCGATGCGCATTGGGGCTACGGTTTTCCGATCGGCGGTGTGGCCGCGTTCGATCCTGATCAGGGCGGCGTGGTTTCGGCCGGCGGCGTCGGTTTCGATATTTCCTGCGGTGTGCGGACTTTATATACCGGCTTGACGATGGATATGCTTAGATCAGGCCTGCATCGGTTGGCGGATGAACTGTATCGGGCGATTCCGGCCGGGGTCGGCAGCCGCGGAAAAATACATTTGAATCCGCATGAAATGACCGCGATGCTGAGCGGAGGCGCACGCTGGGCGGTCGATCGGGGATTCGGGGAAGCAGCGGATCTGGAACGCATCGAAGAAGGTGGCTGCATGGCAGGCGCCGATCCGGCCCAGGTTTCAGCGAAAGCCCGGGAGCGGCAGCGGCAGGAAATGGGCACGTTGGGATCGGGTAACCATTATCTGGAAGTGCAGCGCGTCGTTGAAATCTATCACAGGCCGATTGCAGAGGAATTCGGTTTACGGACCGACGGCATCGTGATTACGATTCATTGCGGCTCCCGGGGGCTGGGCCACCAGATCGGCACCGAATTTTTGAAAGAAATGGCGATGGCGGCTGCCCAATACAAAATCGCCTTACCCGACCGCGAACTCGCCTGCGCGCCGATCCGTTCGCCGCTGGGCCAGCGCTATCTCGGTGCGATGCGCGCCGCGATCAATTGCGCACTGGCCAACCGCCAGATACTGACGCATCTGACCCGGAAGGCGGTGGATACGTTGTTTCCCGGCGTCCGCTTGAGATTGCTGTATGATGTTTCGCACAACACCTGTAAAGTGGAAAAATACACGGTAAACGGCCGCAAAAAGGAGTTGTATATTCACCGCAAGGGCGCAACTCGCGCTTACGGGCCGGGCCATCCGGATTTACCCGAGGCATTTCGCGGAGTCGGTCAGCCGGTGCTGATCGGCGGTTCGATGGGTACCAGTTCCTATGTGCTGTGCGGAACCGAAAAAGGCGCAAGCCAGGCTTTCAGTTCCGCTTGTCACGGTGCCGGTCGGGCAATGAGTCGGCATCAGGCTACCAAACAGTGGCGCGGCCGCGAACTGGTGGACGAACTGGCACGACAGGGCATCATCATTCGCAGCCCTTCGTTGCGAGGAATCGCCGAAGAGGCTCCGCTGGCGTATAAAGACGCCGGAGCGGTCGTCGACGCGGCAGACAAGGCCGGGCTGGCGCATAAAATTGCCAGACTGGAACCGGTCATCTGCATCAAAGGCTAAGTTACCGTTCCTATGCTAAATCGGATATTTGCCGACCTGACCGTAGTGATTCACTTCGCCTTTATCCTGTTCGTGATATTCGGCGGGCTGTTGGTATTAAAATACCCCAGGATGATCTGGGTGCACCTCCCTGCCGCGATATGGGGCGCGATGATCGAATTTGCGGGGTGGCTATGTCCCCTGACCCTGCTCGAAAACCGGCTGCGCTCGACGAGCGGCGATCATTACGCGGGCGGATTCATCGAGCATTACATCGTACCGATCATTTATCCTTCAATGTTGACCCGAGACATACAGATCGTATTGGGATTTTGCGTGATCTTACTGAACCTGGCCGTTTACGGAACGGTGTATGCGAGATGCCGCAAAATCAGCTAGTGCATCAGTTAAGAAACGGCGCATAGATCATTTGACGGAATATTCGGGGCGTTTTTGGATGATCGGTGACTTTGCCGTACATTGTTTTGAACGTCGGACGGTTATTAGCGGGCATCCCACCATCGCCGACCCATTCGATGCCGGCAGCGGCAGTCAGGCTTCCAATTCTTTCCATAGCGTGAATTCCGCGCAAACGGAGAGTGCTGTTTCGTTACGTTCAATAGCGACTCTTTGTTTCTCACTGGCCTGTAATTAGGGCTTTTCAATCATAGACGGATAAAATGCCGAAAGGGTAACGGCTCCACTTTATCGGGTTTGACCATGCAAGTAAAACAGATAGAAAGCATCGGCGATGTCGCCGACGCGAACTGGAATGCGCTGGCCGGGAGCGATTATCCGTTTATCCGTCATGAATTTCTGGCGGCGCTGGAAGAGAGCGGCTCGGTTTCGGAGTCAACCGGCTGGGTGCCGCGGCATCTGCTGGTATACGATGACGCAGAGCTGATCGCGTTGCTGCCTTTGTATCTGAAAACCCATTCGTACGGAGAATATGTGTTCGATCAGCAATGGGCGGCGGCTTACCGCCAGCATGGCCTGGCCTATTATCCGAAATGGCTGACCGCAATCCCGTTTACGCCGTGTCCGGGACCGCGCCTGTTAGTTAAAGAGGCGGTCAACCGGGCAAGCGTGATGCGGCTGATGCGTGAATTCATCCGGGAGCAGTCGATAGACGAGGGGATATCTTCATGGCATTGTCTGTTTCCTGTCGAACAAGAGGCCGGACAATGGCAATCGCAGGGATTATCGTTGCGTGAGGGTGTGCAGTATCATTGGTTCAACAGAGGCGCCCGGAGTTTCGGCGATTATCTGGAAACGTTCAATGCGGCCAAACGCAAGATGATCCGGCGCGAACGGCGAAAGGTCGGCGAAGCCGGGGTCGAGATGCGGCGCGTGCCGGGCGATCAGGTCACCGATGGGGAGTGGCAGGCGTTTTACCGGTTTTATGCCCTGACCTATTTGAAAAACGCTTCGAGGCCTTATTTAACGGCTGATTTTTTCAGGCGTTGCGCCGCCGCAATGGGAGGCCGAATGCTGCTGGTGCAGGGGCTCAAGCATGGAAAGACGGTCGCTGCAGCATTGAGCTTTATCGGCAGCGATACCTTGTATGGCCGCTATTGGGGCTGTGCCGAAGCATTCGACTCCCTGCATTTTGAGGCCTGTTATTACCAGGGATTGGAGTATTGCATCGAACACGGTTTGCAACGCTTCGATTCCGGTGCGCAGGGCGAGCATAAAATCGCACGCGGCTTCGAGCCGGTCCCGACCTATTCGCTTCACTGGCTGAAGGACCCCGCTTTTGCCGAAGCGATCGAAAATTTTTTGACGCGTGAACGGCAGGCGGTAAAAATCTACCGGTTAAATGCGGCGGATTACCTGCCGTTTAAAAAATAATCGGCGATGGCGGTTTGAAAATGGCCGGAGAACTGATACAGTCAATCATTTGTCTGATTCCGCACAAAACGCGGAACCGCATTTTTGTTTTACCCAAGTTTTTCCAAAATAGAGGAATGATCATGTCGGATTACAAAAGATACCAGTGCACGATTTGCGGGCATATTTACGACGAGAGTGAAGGCGATCCCGACAGCGGCGTGGCGCCGGGCACCCGTTTCGAAGACATTCCGGACGATTGGCGCTGCCCCGAGTGCGGCACCGTCAAAAGCGATTTCGAGTTGATCGGTTAGGATTGGTACGGGATATCGCATGCAAGTCGTGATTATTGGCTCTGGCGTTGCCGGGGTGACTTTTGCGGAGAAATACCGTGCTCTGGACGCCGATGCGGAGATTACCCTGGTGACCCGCGAGAATGACGGCTATTATTCCCGGCCCCTGCTTTCGCGCGGCTTCAGTAAGGATACGATCGAAGAAACGATCGTTCTGAAGCCGTTTTCGGCGCTTAGGGAAAACCGTATCGAGGTGATCAGCGGCGCCGATATCACCGCGATACATCGCGTCCCGCGCCGGGTCGATGTGGGTGGCGCGTGTCAGGAAAAATCGCTCAAATACGACAAGCTGATCATCGCGCAGGGCTCTTCCGCATTCGTTCCGCCCCCACTCAGGCCTTACCGCGAGCTGTTTTTTTGCCTGAACAGCTTGACCGATTTAAAGACGCTGCGCAAGTTCCGCTACGGTATCGTGAGCCAAAACCGCCGGCCGGACTGGGCGATCATCGGCGGCGGCTTGATCGGTTGTGAGGTCGCCTCCGATCTGGCCGTTTCCGGCGACAGCGTAACGCTCTACCATGCGACGAGCCGGTTAATGGAACGCCAGCTGGTCGAAGAGGATTCGCTGTCGCTGCTCGAAAACCTGAATCACGCCGGCGTCGACGTGCTGTTGAACCAATCCGTCCATAGTCTTGCCGACGAGAACGACAAGGTGTGCGTGCTGACCGAAGCGGCGGCCGAATTCGATGCGGTGATCGTGGCGTGCGGCTTCAAGCCGCGCACCGGACTGGCCGAACAGGCGGGGTTGGCGGTCGGGCGCGGGATCAAAGTCGACGATTGCCTCAGAACCGAAGACGAGCATATCTATGCGCTGGGCGATGTCGCGGAACTGCCGAACGGCAGGCTGTATGCCTACATCATGCCGATACGCCATCAGGCGAACTGGCTGGCGGCCCATCTGGCTGGTCAGGAACGCGGGAGCTGGACGCCGCCGGTTTTTACTACCAAAGCGAAGGTGCACGGTTTCGAAGCGGCGCATCCTTATCATCTCTAAGTTTTGCATCTCCGGCGAACGCTCGATTCTTACCGGTCCAATGACTGAACACCGTTATTCCGAGACGGAGCGCGCCGCCGTCTACCGGGCGATCTACGAGCGCCGCGATATGCGCCATTTCCTGCCCGATCCAATTGCTTCCGATGTGCTCAGGCGTCTGCTCGAGGCCGCGCACCATGCGCCCAGCGTGGGCTTCATGCAGCCGTGGCGGTTCATTCGGATTACTTCGAACGCCTTACGCGGGCAAATCCATGCGCTGGTCGAACAGGAGCGGGTCCGGACCGCCAAAGCATTGCACGAGCGCGAAGACGAATTCATGAAACTGAAAGTCGAAGGCATTCTCGACTGCGCAGTCGTACTGGTTGCGGCGCTTTCCGACCGGCGCGAGAAAGCCGTGTTCGGCCGGCGCACGATGCCGGATATGGACCTCGCTTCGCTGGCCTGTGCAATTCAGAATATCTGGCTGGCGGCCAGGGCGGAAGGCTTAGGCATGGGCTGGGTCTCGCTGTTCGAGCCTGAGGAACTCAAACGCCTGCTGGCGATGCCCGAAGGCAGCCAGCCGGCCGCGATCCTGTGCCTGGGCCATGTCGAACGGTTTTACGAAAAACCGATGCTGGAGCAGGAGCAGTGGGCGGAGCGGATGCCGCTCGACGATCTATTGTTCGAAGATCGCTGGAACAGCCGTGCCGACCCTGTTTGATGTTCGGCCGCTGCCCCGGGCCCTGGAGCGGGCTTTGCAGGCCAGAATCGATCAAAAGACCAAACCGCTCGGTGCCCTGGGGCAATTGGAAACATTGGCGCTGCGGATCGGGCTGATACAGAACAGCCTGACGCCTTCGTTGGATAAGCCCTGCATTATCGTATTCGCGGGCGACCACGGCATCGCTGCGGCCGGCGTCAGCGCTTATCCGCAAACGGTTACCGCGCAGATGGTCGCCAATTTTGCCGCGGGCGGCGCAGCGATCAATGTGTTTGCCAGGCAACATCAAGTTGATCTGCGGATTGTCGATGCCGGCGTGAATGCCGACCTTTCGGCGCTGCCCGGTTTGATTCATGCCGGTATCGGCAAGGGTACGGCCAATTTTCTGGAACAGCCGGCGATGGCGCCCGAACAATGCGAAACGGCGCTCGGCAGGGGGGCCGAACTGGTGCGGCAGCAGTATGATCGGGGCTGCAACTGCATCGGTTTCGGCGAAATGGGAATCGGCAATACGTCCTCCGCGGCGTTGATCATGCACTGTTTGACCGGCTTGCCGCTGGAACGCTGCATAGGCCGGGGGACCGGTCTTGACGATGCGCAGCTGCATCATAAATTCGAGGTTTTAAAACGGGCGTTAACCCGCCATCCGGAATTGACCGGCGCAGCCGAAGTATTGGCCACCTTCGGCGGCTTCGAGATCGCGATGATGACGGGCGCCTACCTGAAAGCCGCCGAACTGCACATGCTGATCGTCGTCGACGGCTTTATCGGGTGCAGTGCCCTGCTGGCGGCAGCGAAGATTTATCCTGCCGTGCTTGACTATTGCGTTTTCAGCCATATGTCAGAAGAACTGGGGCATCGGGCCTTGCTGGAACAGCTGAATGCAGAGCCTTTACTGAATCTGGGCATGCGGCTGGGCGAGGGTTCCGGTATCGCGCTGGCCTATCCGCTGTTGCGGTCAGCGGTCGCCTTTTTGAACGAGATGGCCAGCTTCGATCAGGCCGGCGTCGACCAAAAACTGTGAAGCTGTTGAAAATCCCTATCTTCACGATCACTTTTCGCCCTACGGAAAACTGAAGCGAGCATGAAGCGATTTTTTATCCTGATACTGAGAATCTGGCGGCAGCAATTGAAACTGTATTTGGCCGCGGCCTTGAACGGCGCGCTGATCGGCGTGCTGATTCTGGCGCCGAGCTACGATTATATCAGCGCGCGCGAGCAGTCTGTGGATCCGCTCTCTTCGTTCGAGTATATGTTCGGGCAAGTCGCCGACATGGTGATGGGCAGGATTTCGCACAATAATTTGATGCTGCTGATGTTCTATGCGGAAATCGGCGCGGTGGTCGGGCTGTTGTCGCTTTTTTTATTCAGAGTGATCCATCAGCGTTTCGTCCATATCGATTATTTGAAAATGGAACTGGACAAGGATTTGCCTTCGATCATCCGCCAGGGCGAGGGGCCTTACCTGGAATTCAAATCGTCGCTGCGCTGGGACATGGCGGAATCGCGGATCAATCGTGCGTTGGAAGGCGTGATACTGAAAACGCTGGCGGGCTTCTTGAACAGCCCTATCGGCGGGACGCTGCTGATCGGCGTGGCCGACAACGGCGAAGTGATCGGGCTGGAGAAAGATTATCAAACCTTGAAAAGACCCGATCAGGACGGTTTCGAACAGGCGGTGATGACGGCGATTTCGGCGAATCTCGGCGCCGACCTGTGCGCTTTCGTGCATGTGCTGTTCCATGTGATCGACGACAGGCATGTCTGCCGCCTGATCGTCTCGCCGGCGAACCGGCCGGTGTTCGTCGAGCAGGGCAACACGCAAAAATTCTATGTGCGAACCGGCGGCGCGACCCGCGATCTGAATATCAAGGAAGCGCTGGATTTTATTGGCGGGCGCTGGAAAGGAATCAAGTAAACATGGAAGGCAGTCGTTCCCGGGGCTTCCGAATGATTTATCCTGAACGCTTCTGGCTGGCGCTCGGTTTCTATACCCGCCTTCCGTGCCCTCCAAGTCTCGATTACCGGCAATTGCCGCAAGCGGCGGTTTTTTTGCCGATGGTCGGCTGGCTCGTCGGCGCGTTATCGGGAGCGGCGTTTTATCTGGCGGCGCTGCTCTGGCCGCCGACGGTCGCGGCGGTGATCGCGTTGATCGCGGGGATTTGGATCACCGGCGCTTTTCACGAAGACGGCTTCGCGGATGTCTGCGACGGTTTCGGCGGCGGTTACGGCAAAGAGCGCATTCTCGCCATCATGAAGGATTCGGCGATCGGGGTATACGGTACGCTCGGTCTGATGCTGCTATTGCTGCTGAAGGTCGGCTTGCTCGGATCGATGGACGTTCGAATTGCGCCCTGGATTTTGCTGTCGGGACACAGCGTGAGCCGGCTGATGCCGCTGCTGTTGATGCGGCGATACCGTTATGCGCGAACCGAAAACAGCAAAAGCGGCGGGGCGATGTTCATGCCCAGGTTCGCCGATCTGTCGTTTGCGATGGCTATCGCGCTGCTGCCGTTCGTTTTCCTGCCGGCCGGTTGTCTGCTGGCGGCATTGCCGCCCGTGTTTTCCACACTGTGGCTGGGCCGGTATTTTAATCGGCATATCGACGGCTATACCGGCGATTGCCTCGGCGCCTGCCAACAGGTCGCCGAAATCGTGTTCTATCTGGGCATCGGCGCGTTATGGACATCTATCTGATCCGTCATACCCGGACCGCAACCGAAGCCGGACTGTGTTACGGCCGGACCGACGTGACTTTGTCGCCCGGCTTCAGCGAGGACGTGGCGATACTGCAACGGAAGCTGCCGGCATTGACTGACGGCTGTACGGTATTCAGCAGTCCTTTGACGCGCTGCATGCAATTGGCCGAAATTTTATCGCCGAGCGTGATTGTCGACGACCGGCTGCTTGAACTGAATTTCGGCCAATGGGAAGGCCGGCGCTTCGACGAAATCGACCCCGAATTGCTCAGCCGGTGGACCGGCAATTTCGTCGAGACCGCGCCGCCCGAAGGCGAGAGCTTTGCCGATCTCTGCGAGCGCGTCGGCGGTTTCTGGCAGGAACTGTTGCGCCAGCCGCACGAAGAGGTGCTGGTCGTGACCCACGCCGGCGCAATCCGTGCCCTGCTTGCGCGGGTGCTGGAGCTGCCGCCGGCGAATGCATTCCAATTGCGCATCGATCCCGGCTCGGTGCACAAGCTGCGCCGCCAGCACGATTATACCTATATCGATTATCTGAACCGATGATGAAACCGTTGGCTGTATTCGGCACCAGTTCCGATGCCGGGAAAACCACCCTGGTGATGGCCTTATGCCGGATTTTCGCCGACCGGGGAATCAGGGTCGCGCCATTCAAGGCGCAGAATGTCTCGAACAATTCGGCGGTGACCGTCGAAGGCGGGGAAATTTCCAGGGCGCAGTGCCTGCAGGCTGAAGCCGCGCGCGTCGAGCCGAGCTGCCGCTTCAACCCGGTGCTGCTGAAATCGCAAGGCAGCGGTTCGGTGCAGGTGATCGTGAACGGCAAGGTTTATCGAAATGAGTCGATCGCCGATTATTACGACCACATCGGCACGTTGCAGGCCGAGGTTGAGAAGGCGTTCAACGGCCTTCGAGAGGATTTCGACCTGGTGGTCGCCGAAGGCGCGGGCTCGCCGGTCGAGCTGAACCTGCTCGACAAGGATTTATCGAACACCTTCGTCGCCAAAACGTTCAACACAAAAAACATCCTGGTCGCCGACATCGAGCGCGGGGGCGTGTTTGCGTCGATTTACGGGACGCTCGAATTGATGGACCCGGTGATGCGGGCGAACCTGGTCGGCGTGATCGTGAACAAGTTCCGCGGCGATCGGCGCTTTTTCGACGAAGGCGAGAAAATCATTGCGGAACGCTTCGGCGTGCCGGTGTTGGGCGTCGTGCCGTTCCGGCCGCTAAATATCGACATGGAAGATTCGCAGTCGCTGCAGAACTACCGCCAGCGCCTCGGCGCGGTCAAAGTCCGGGTTGCGGCAATTGCCTATCCGGGGCTCAGCAATTATAACGACCTGGACGCCCTGATCGCCGATCCCGAACTCGACGTCGAGGTGCTGCACGGCTACCGCCCGTTGGCCGGCTTCGACATGGCGCTGCTGCCGGGCAGCAAGACCGTGATCCGCGATCTGCACTGGTTAAAGCAGCAGGGGCTGTTTGCGGAACTGCGACAGTTTACCGGGCCGATATTTGGTCTCTGCGGCGGCTATCAGATGCTGTGCAACAGGCTGCACGATCCCGATGCGCTCGAGCATGATGTGCCCTGCGTGGAAGAAGGGCTGGGGCTGATCGACGACGAAGTAATCTATCGAAGCCCGAAAATCCTCGCGCGCGGCGCCTACCGGCTATTTTCGGAAGAGGCGGTGCAGGGCTATGAAATCCACTGCGGCCGCCTTCAGAAACATCCGTTGTTCTATCGTCAGGGCCGGGTTTCGGGGACACACGTGCACGGGGTGTTCGATCACGATGCGTTCCGTACCGGCTATTTCCGGGCGATCGATCCGGCTTACCGGGGATTTTGCTATCCGGATTACCGCGAGGCGGAAATCAGCCGATTTGCGGAAACGGTCGGCGCGCATGTCGACATCGACCGGATTCTGGAAGCGTTATGAAAACCTTGTTTACCGGCGGCGTCAAAAGCGGCAAATCGCGTCTGGCCGAAGCGTATGCTCTGGAACAGGCGGGCGGCCGCAAGCCTTATTATTTGGCGACGACCGAGTTTGTGGATGATGAAATGAAGGAGCGGATCATGATTCATCGGCAGCGCCGTCAGGACAAATTCGTCACAATCGAGGCGCCGGTCAATCTGCTGGCGGCCTTGCAATGCTGCCCCGGCCCGGTGCTGGTCGAGTGCATCTCGATGTGGCTGAACAATCAGCTCTTTCACGGCGTGCCGGAGGCGGACATCCTGGCCGAACTGGAAGCGGCGATGCAATTGCCGTGCACGATGGTGTTGGTGCTGAACGAGGTCGGCCTGGGGATCATTCCGGACAATGCGCTGGCCAGGCAGTATGTCGATTTGTCCGGCAGGGCCGCGCAACTGATCGCGGCCCATTGCGAGCGGGTGTTTTTCTGCAGTGCGGGGTTAAAGCTGCAGATGAAATAGACAACCGTCAGGTAGGATGGAAAACGATGCCGTTAAGTTAAGCCGTCATCTCGGCAGGGATTGCCGGAATGACGAGTTTACCTTAACTTAATGGCATTGGGTGGAGAAGCAGTAGCGCATCCACCTCGCGAGAGAGACGGTTTATTAAGCCGAGGTGTGGCGGCTTTGAAGCGCCGGCAAAAAAGCCAGCAATTTGACCAGAGCGTAGCCCGCCGCGGCATAAAGCAGAGTCGAGCCGACATAAGGCAGATAATACGGCAGGCCGCCAGCAATATAGGCGCTCAGGGAAACCTCGTCAAAACGCCCGGAAAGCAGGTAAAAGCTGCCGTTCGAAATGATGAAGGCCGCCGTCGAGGCCAGCATCAGCATACCGACGTTCAAAGGCAGACCGATCCGGTCGAACGTTTTATATCGGCCGCAATAACGGCCGGCCAGCCACATCACCCCGTAAGTCGGAATCATAAAAACATAGGCCGGCGAAATGCAGTAAGCGCTGGTACCGTTCGCGATCGCCAGATAATCGATCAATCCCGCCAGGAGTAAAAGGAATGCGAGCAGGGCGGGTTTCCGGTAGAAGCCGGCAAAGAAAAATACCGCCAGCGACGCATCGGGCAGATGCAGCGCATCGCCGAAGTGATGATAGCGGGTCAGCACCATCAGCGCGATCAGCGGAATGGGTAAATACTTTGTTTGCAGCCATTGTGTCGTATTCATCAGATTATCTCCTGTCAATCGGTTTGCGAGTCTGTCCGCCCGGCGGCCGGTTATTATAAAGGATAAGGGCGGAGAAGTTTCGCTCCGCAGAAGATTAAAGTATCCAACAGTTGGGGGCGTTTATCCAGCGGATTATTGCGTTCGACGCTTAACATGCGGTTGGGGTTTGGTAGGCTGTCAAAAACGGTAGCTGACGGAGCCCTGAAAAGTACGTTGGTAATTGGTGGGGTATACCACGGGGTTATTGGTCCCGAAATCGACGAATTGCCCGTTCGCGCCGTTGAACAAATTTTGGATCGAAAAATCGACCGTCCAGTGTTTCCGGTCCGCCAACTGGTAAGTAAAGGTGGTCGCGTTGTAAGCCTGTTGTTTGCCCACTGAGTTGTCGAAGTCGCCTTCCGCATAACTGTCCGATTGATATTTATGGGAAAGGCTGATCGTATGATAGGGGAGCGGCAGCAGCGTACTGGTGAATTGTTTGCCGAGCGTCGCGAGTACGATGTGTTTCGGTTGGGCGGCGATTTGATAGGCTTGCGAGCCGACCTTGGCGCGCGTATCCGTATAAACGTAGTTGGCGCTGGCGTAAAAAAGAGCGAAATCCTTGTATACGGAGAGTTCTACGCCGTACTTGGAAGACGAGTCGTAGTTAGTGTTGGTGAAGGTGGAGCTGTTATAGAAAATCTCGTTGTTCAAATCCGAATAATAAAACTCCGCTTTCGCTTTAAACGTATCTTCCAGGTGTTTATACCCGATCGAATAGGTGTCCAATTCCATCGTATTGATGAAACCGTTGAAGATCTTCCCGATCAGCGTAAAGTCGGGGGCATACACCGGAGAAAAGAAACGGTCGATGTCGGGCGATTGAAATGCATGCACGTAACCGGCAAACACGGCATCGTTCCTGGCCAGGGAGAAATTCACCGCCGCGTTCACGCTCGCAGGGTTGACGGTTTTCGATAAAGGATTATTCGCTCCGTCGTTGTTGTGTTTGAAGGTGATGAAAGCCTGCCGGAAACCCGCATTCAAAGACAAACGTTCGTTCACGAAATAGTCGGCCGAAATAAAGCCGGCGACGTTGTTTTTTTCGGTGACCTGGCCCGGCTCCGCGCGCAGATTGTCGTTCAAGTCGAAACCGGCCAATACGGCGAAATCGTCCTGAATCGTCTGCAAGGTGAAGCGATGGTCTTCCCCTTCGTAATGCGGCAGATAATTGTAGGCAGGGTATTTCAAGTCCTTGGTTTTATTGGCATAGGTATAGGCCGCATTCCAGCGGTCGCTGAATTTGTACTTCATCGTGGTCACCCAGTCTTCCTTGTGTACGATATTGCGCGAACCGTTGGTGACGGCGGCATTGGGGTTCCGATTGAAGGTGTCCAAGGACATCGGGCCCGTATAGACGACATTGGAGTCGTCCTTGATGAAAGAGGTGAGGATTTCGAAATTGTCCTTTTGCAAACCCCAGGTCGCTTTGCCGTTTAAATTTTCGGTCGTATCCTTGCTGCCGTCCGCGAGCACCGGTTTTTTGCCTTCCGCATCGAGGTACGTGAAATTGCCGTCCGCCAAAATCTTGAACCCTTTGAAGTCGGTAACGGAGCCGAGATTGATGTGCTCGAGCTTGGTGTTGTAGGTGCCGAAACCCGACCTTACCGAGCCGTACCACGGCTTCCGGTCGAAAGAATTGTTGGTGCGGATGACGATAGTGCCGGCGCCGGCATAATCGCCGTAAAGCACTGAACCGCTGCTTTTGACCACTTCGATTTTTTCGATCGAATCGATGGGAACGGAGCCCAATTGCTGCGGCACCATGTCGATTTGATTCAACGAAACGCCGTCGACCAGGATGTTGATGTTTTGATAGCCGTCGCCGTTGCCGAAGCCGCGCATCGACAGTCTGGGCGTAATGACATTGCCAAAACTGGGGTCCGTCTGGATTTCGGTATTGTATTTGAAGAAATCCAGCAGATTGCTGACGCCGCTCTGCCGGATATTCTCTTTCGAATAGATGGTCACCGACTTAGGGGACAGCAACTCGTCCGCTACCGACGAGCTGGCAGTAACGGTAACCGGAGAAAGCAAGGCTTTATCCTGCGCTTTGACGTTGTAAGTTTCGACCGCTTCTTTCGCCGAAGGCAATTGATAGGAAGGTTTGACTTCTTTTTCTGCTTCGCTTTGGATGTCGGCGTTTTCCGCGGCCCATAATGGCGCCGAAAAAACCAGACCGGAAAATAAGAAGTAAAATCGTGAATCGAGCATTTTATCCTCTGCGCCGCCCGCGCATCTGGGTGATTGACAGGGCGGAGGATAAAACGCAGAGAAAGACGGGAGCTGCCGCGACTTTATCGTGCACAGCCCTCCGCTGTTCCGAATGATGCTTTCTCAGGCCGGTCTCCGGGCTTATAAGCGGCTGGTTGCCGGCATCATCGCCTTCCCATGCCTTAGCACAGTGGCGTATCGATGACGCTTGACTTATTTACCGTTGCGGGGGCAGCGCCGGTCTTGGAATTTCCTCACCGGCTTCCCGTTTAACCGTTGATCCTGAAGAACCAACGGAACCTTAAAGCAGGCGGCAATTATAGAGGGTGGGGGGAGGATGTCAATGAAAAAGGAGTAATTGCGGATTTTGCATCTTTCCGGATTTGTACGATTGGGCTTTGCTGAATCTACCTACGGCCTTAGCGATTTGCGCGGCTAAATTCATTTCTCTTCAAACT
This sequence comes from Candidatus Methylomicrobium oryzae, assembly GCF_016745425.1. GTDB lineage: Bacteria > Pseudomonadota > Gammaproteobacteria > Methylococcales > Methylomonadaceae > Methylomicrobium > Methylomicrobium oryzae. Next base: position 16,375 of record NZ_JAERVK010000019.1, read on the forward strand.
TTAACGCCTAATCCGGTGTTTTGGAAAGGGAACGACTTTATCCACAATTTCTGTGGATAAGTCTGTGGGTAAAAAGTGAATGGCGCGGCTAAAATCTGGAATTTACACAGGTTCCGTTAGATTGGCCACTTTTAAGTCAATACGGATTTGATATAAATAATCAATAACTTACGGGTTAATGTGTGCTAGGCAATAGACAAACTTTTAAATTCGGACTGAATCATTCGCCGCACTTCAACTGTGCATAAGTGACGGTAAAAAAATCCGGTTTGCATGCGGTACAATACGGCGTTGCTTATTGCGTTCTCCGGTCCTTACGAGCGCAATCCGAACTATTCGAGTTCCTGGTCCATCTGTTCGTCAATCCTTTCCTGATCTTCGGGCGAACAACCGCAAACGGCGTAGATCAGATTCTTTAAATTGTAGCTGCTGTTGGTTCCGATGGGACCTTCGCAGGTCAGACCGCCATAGTATTCGCCAACCTCGTAGCATTCGATTTTTTCGCCATTATTGGAACAATTGCCCGCCACCCCGATGCGGTCGGCGACATAAATATCCCGTTTATTGACAATATCGCAGGCAGATAAAGGACTATTGATAAGAAGCGCGACTAAACCCGTTAACCCAACCATTAGTTTCATAGTTCCTCCTCGTTATTGTGGCAGAGGGTATTGAATGGCCTTTACGCAACCCATGACAGGAAATACAGCGATAAGTTACATAAGGTTCCCAGTTTGACTGAATCTGGGCTGAGGGGGTTAACCGCTTTGCCGTTCACTCAATACGTCGATGCATCGCGTAAGCGGTGCTGAACCTTGCGCAACGCATCAAGCGCGAACAATGGATTTCCCTCGTCAGCCCGCCACTGCTTATTACATTCGCTGTTGTAGTAAATTATGAACGCGGTCTCTATTGGCGATAACGCCCTGATGCTGCATTTCGACCATGGCTCGAATATCGGCAGGCAGATCCTCATGCAAGGCTTTTTCGTAGGCCTCTACAGCATGCTGTTCACCGATTTCGCAGGCTTTCAGGATCGACTCTTTATCGTTTCCGGCTACTGCCGTTTTCAGATTCGACCACATCCGATGAGCCGCACCCGAAAAACTGCCTTCGGTTTTCGGTTCGCCGCCCAGGCGGCTTACCTCTTTTTGTAACATCGCGGCGCCTTCAGTGCAGCGCTGCGACGTTTTAGTGAAAAAATTCAAAAGTTCCGGATCGGCGACTCTCTCCGCACAATCGTTGAATTCCCGCTCGCCGTCTTTTGATATTTGAATCAGATCGTTAAGGACTGAAATTGTTTCTTCGTTGGTCATCGTGATACTCCTCGAAAGTTTCCCGACAGGAAAGGGTTAGGGTATTTCAGCTTGATCATATCGATCGGTAACAACTCGATTAGGCAGATAGGCCATTGCGGAAGTTCATGCCGGTTATGAATGAACGATGTACCGCCTGTTGATAGTTGAGCAGGTTCGATTCTCAGGAACGATTCCTAATGTCCGCCCTGGGATGAACATGATAAACTGAGTGTTTCGTCAGTCACTTTCCGATAATCGTTGCCGCCGCTCAGCTTATATATCCACATTCCCTGGTGCATCAAAAAATGCCCGTACTGTGATTTCAATTCCCATGCGGTGAAGGACGGTGCGCCGGAGGCGGCTTATATCGGTGCCTTATTGCGCGATTTGGACGAGGATATCCGGCGTTATGCGATAAACAGGCCGATCCGGAGCATTTTCATCGGCGGCGGCACGCCGAGCCTGTTTTCGCCGGAAGCGCTCGACCGCTTGCTGGACGGAATTGCGGAACAGGTACAGTTGCAGGACGACGCCGAGGTCACGCTCGAAGCGAATCCGGGTACTTTCGAAAGCCATAAATTCTCCGAATTCCGGACGCTTGGGATCAACCGGCTGTCGATCGGGATTCAGAGTTTCGACGACCGTTTTTTGCAGGCGCTCGGCCGGGTGCATTCGGCGCGCGAAGCGCTCCGTGCGGTCGAGATTGCGCAGCAGTCCGGCTTCGACAATCTGAACCTGGACTTGATGTTCGGTTTACCGGACGCAAGCGAAGGCAGCGCCGTCAACGACATTCGGACCGCGATCGGCCTGGAGCCGGCGCACATTTCGTTTTACCAATTGACGCTGGAGCCGAATACCTATTTCCATAAATTTCCGCCCCGGCTGCCGAGCGACGAGTCGATTTTCGCGGCGCAAAAAGCCTGTCAAGCGCTGCTGGCCGAGCACGGCTATGCGCAGTACGAGATTTCGGCTTACGCCCGGCCCGGCCGGCAGTGCCGGCACAATCTGAATTATTGGCGATTCGGCGATTATCTGGGCATCGGCGCCGGCGCGCACGGGAAAATTTCCCGGGCATTGCCGGGAAACATCGTCCGTACCTTCAAACCGAGAGGGCCGGAGCAATACCTTGCCGATACGCACCGGCAAGGCGGGGAACAGGCGATTGCCGAGCGAGATCTGCCGCTCGAATTTGTAATGAACCGTCTGCGTCTGAAGCAGGGTTTTATGCTCGACGACTTCTCGGCGGCGACCGGCCTTGCGCCTGCCGCGCTGGAACCGGGTTTGTCGGTCAATTGCAGGCAAAACCTCCTGATCCGGCAGGACGACCGTTTTGTGTGTTCCGAAAAAGGCTGGGATTTTCTGGATACGGTTTTGCAGAATTTCATCGCCTGAAGCTTTCTTTACTCTTAAAATATCTTTATTGCCATGCATGATTATCAAGCACAGTTCATCCGTTATGCGCTCGAGTGCGGAGTCCTGAAGTTCGGCGAATTCCAGCTGAAATCCGGCCGCAGCAGCCCCTATTTCTTCAATACCGGTCTGTTCAATACCGGCGCGAAGCTGGGCCGGCTCGGCCGTTTTTACGCGCAGGCCCTGATCCAGTCCGGCATCGAAACTGACGTCCTGTACGGGCCTGCCTATAAAGGCATTCCGCTGGTCAGCACGACGTCGATCGCATATGCGGAATTGACGGGAGGCGATATCCCTTTCGCATTCAACCGCAAGGAAAGCAAGGATCACGGTGAAGGCGGCACGCTGGTCGGTGCGCCTTTAACGGGGAATGTCGTGATTCTGGACGACGTGATCACGGCCGGCACCTCGGTCAGGGAATCGGTCGAGATCATTCGCGCCGCAGGCGCCGTCCCGGCCGGCGTGGTGATTGCGCTGGACCGCCAGGAGAAAGGCCTGGACGACCGTTCGGCGATTCGCGAAGTCGAGGAACGTTACGGTATGCCGGTCGTTTCGATCATTACGCTGTCCGATATTATCGGTTATCTGACCGGGCATGCCAGAGAGCTGCCCGGCGTACTGGAGGCGATCACAGCCTATCGCGACCGCTATGGTGTCTGACCGTATATTCTGCGGGGCAGACAAAAAAAAACCATTCCGTTACGCCTCGATTAATTATGGTCTACACTTAAAAGCAAATTCGCCTGAGGAAACGCTTGCGTTTCCGATAGCCCGGGTTGTTTTCTTAACAGTTTGAATTTCAACATCTTGTTGGTCCAGACATTCGACTCTTAACCGACGCATATCGAGTAATAATAAGGCTTGCCATGAGGAATCTGGAATTTAAAGAGCAAATGCGCGAGTATTCACAGTGGCGTTCGAAGCTGATGCAGGCGATCGAAATGTATCAGCAGTGGCGCCTGCGCTATGGCATGCATGACGCCGAAAGCGATAATACGATTTTGAACCTTCTGAGCGGCCTCAAATCCGATCGCATTACGTTGGCGTTTGCGGCTGAATTTTCCCGGGGCAAGACCGAGCTGATCAATGCGCTGTTTTTCGCCGAAACCGGCCTCAGGCTGTTGCCTTCCGCGCCGGGCCGCACCACGATGTCGCCGACCGAATTGTTCTGGGACGAAGAGGGCGGCAGCTATATTCGCTTATTGAACATTGAAACGCGTCTGGAAGATGTTTCGCTGATCGAGTTGAAGCAAGAGCCGCAACGCTGGAAGCATATTCCGCTGGATTGCAATTCCCCTACACAAATGCAGGAAGCATTCAAGGAGTTGATGGCGAAAAAATCAGTGGATCGCGAGGTGGCCGAAAAATTGGGTTTATGGAGCAAGCGCGAAGCCGCCGAACAAGGCAACCTCAATCCCGCCAAAGTCGAAATTCCGTGCTGGCGCCATGCCCTGATCAGCTTTCCGCACCCTTTGCTGAAGGAAGGCCTGGCTATTCTCGATACGCCCGGCTTGAATGCACTCGGCACCGAGCCGGAACTGACTTTAAGCATGCTGCCGAGCGCTCAGACAATCGTGTTCCTGCTCGCCGCAGATACCGGCGTGACCAAGAGCGATCTCGAAATGTGGCGCAGCCATGTGTTCAGAGTCAGCAGCGGTAGCAAACAGAGCGTCGCTGTCGTCATGAACAAGATCGATGCGATGTGGGACGATTTAACCGGCGACAAAGGCTATGAAAATGCGATCCACTCGCAGATCAAGGCGTCGGCCGACATCCTGAAGATCAATGAAAAAGCCATTTTCCCCATATCGGCCAAGCAGGCCTTACTGGCGAAGGTCAAGCACGATCCGGAGCTTCTGGAGAGAAGCCGGCTGGCGACGCTGGAAAATTATCTGGCCAACGATATTCTGAAAGAGCGCCGGACGATCCTGATGAATGCGATCGTCCGCGACATCGGCTTCATGGTCAACGAATCTTTGAGTCTGGTCGATGTGTCTTACAGCAATGCGATTTCCCAGCTTGAGGAAGTCAAGAAGATCGATTTCGAAAACAAGGACATGACCGGCAAGCTGCTGGCCGAAATGCGCGACAGGCAGAATCAGTACATGGCGACGGTCGAAAATTTCCAGACCAGCCGTCAGGTGTTTCTGACGCAGGCGAAAATGCTGGTCGATTCGTTCGGCAAAGAGCGGGTCGACGAGATCGTGAAACGGACCCGCGAAGACATGGCGAAAAGCCTGACGACTTACAGTATGAAGCAGAACATGCGCAAACTGTTCGACGAACTCCGCGATCTGTTGCAGGATTCGGTCGATTTGACGAACGAAACCCGCCGGCTGATCAAGGCGATTCACAAAAAATTCAAGGATGAATACGGTTTTGTCGAAATCGAGCCGCAGCTTTTTTCGATTTCGACCTATCAGCTCGAACTGGAGCAGATTTTCGCCGAAGGTGAAGCATTCCGCGCCAGCGCCAAAACGACGATGACCGAGCAAAGCATCGTAATCAACAAATTGTACGGCACGCTGATCGCGAAGGCGCGGCATATCCTAAAACAGGCGCACGACGACGCGGCGACCTGGAGCAGCAACGTGATGACGCCGCTGATGCATCAGATCAAGGACTACAAGAAACAGATCGACGGCCGTCTGCTGATGCTCCGGAAGATCAACGAATCGAAAGGCAACGTGGCCGAAAGCATTACTTCCCTCGAAGAACAATTGAAACAGATCAGAAAGCAGCGGGAAGAGCTGGTTTTTATGATCAAGATGATGCGGACGGAAGGTCTGCAGTTCGACAATAAGTGATATAGATCGGCTGTTATTCGATATCTCTTCTTGGCGAAGACCTGCCAGGTTTTTAAAACCTGGCAGGTCTGCACAACAAGCTCAGACCGCTCAGGGCTTGCTGAAGATCAGATCCCAAACTCCGTGTCCCAGCCTGATCCCGCGCTGTTCGAATTTTGTTAAGGGGCGGTAGGCGGGACGTTCGCAAAATCCTCCCGCTTCACTGGTATTCGCCAGCTTGTCTTGTCCGGACAATACCGCCAGCATGTGTTCGGCATAGGGCTGCCAGTCGCTGGCGGCATGAAAATATCCGCCCGCTTTGAGCTTTTTGCTCAGCAGTGCGATAAAGCCGGGCTGCACGATCCGTCTTTTGTGATGTTTCTTTTTCGGCCAGGGGTCCGGAAAAAACAGGTGGACGCCGCTCAGGCTGTCGTTCGGAATCCGTTTTTCGAGAATCTCGACCGCATCATGGCAATAGATTCTGACGTTGGTCAGATTCCGCTCCGCCAACAGCATTAGCAGGTGGCCGACGCCGGGCCGATGTACTTCAATCCCGATGTAATCGATCTCCGGATTTGCCGCCGCCATCTGCGCCAGGCTTTCCCCGTTGCCGAAGCCGATCTCGACGCAAAGCGGCGCATTGCGTTCGAAGACCTGGGCAAAATCATAATCGGCGTTCGGATCGAGTCCGTAAGATTTCCAGCGATGGTCCAGCGCATGCTGCTGGCCGGCGGTCAGCCGCCCCTGGCGGCGAATGAAACTCTGGATTTTGCGGGGAAATGAAACTTCGGTAGAAAACATACGCGCGTTAATAGGGTACGCTGCGCGTACCGCTTCTGATGATTTCGGGTTTTTCGTTAAATCGGCAAAGTACGCACTCGGCAACCGCTCCCTGCGTTGCTCTAACTCCTGCCTCCCTGCAGTCGTCGGCAATTGCTCTGTCCATGACCACCCTTGTGGTGGCATTGCCCTCGATCGCGTGTTTCCGACGCGATCTATCTTCCCCCCCCATCCATGGGGTCGTACCTCCTGCGCCCGTGCAGTCGAGCATACCCTGCCATTCTGCAAAAAAGAGAGATTAAAAAAACAGCCCTTCCAGCGGCGAAGAGGCGGAAGCAAAACGTTTCTTCGGCATTCGTCCCGCCAAAAAGGCTTCGCGGCCGGCCTCAATGCCTTTCTTCATTGCGGAGGCCATCAACACCGGATTTTTCGCGGCCGCGATCGCGGTATTCATCAATACGCCGTCGCAACCGAGCTCCATCGCGATCGCCGCATCGGAAGCGGTGCCGACGCCGGCGTCGACCAGAATCGGCACTTTGGCGTTTTCGACGATCGTCAAAATGTTATACGGATTGCGGATGCCGAGGCCCGAGCCGATCGGCGCCGCCAGCGGCATCACCGCGACGCAGCCGATTTCTTCGAGTCGTTTCGCGGCCACCGGATCATCGTTGGTGTACACCATGACGTCGAAGCCTTCCTTGACCAGCTGCTCGGCCGCGACGTAGGTCTGCGCAACGTCCGGGAACAGCGTTTTGGGGTCGGCCAGCACTTCCAGCTTGACCAGTTTATGGCCGCCCAACAGCTCCCTGCCCAGGCGGCAGGTACGGACGGCTTCTTCGGCGGTATAACAGCCGGCGGTATTCGGCAGGATCGTATATTTATCCGGCGAAATCACGTCGAGCAGATTGGGCTCGTCCTTGTTCTGGCCGATATTGGTGCGGCGGATCGCCACGGTCACGATCTCGGCGCCCGAGGCTTCGGTCGCGCGCCGGGTTTCTTCGAGATCCCGGTATTTGCCGGTGCCGACCAGCAGGCGCGAGCGGTAGGATTTGCCTGCGATCACGAACGTATCGTCCTGGCCGCCGCCGATCGCATGCACGATCTCGATGCGGTCGCCGTCTTTCAGTTCCTGGGCGGCGTATAGGTCGTAAGGCAGGATCTCCCGGTTCAGCTCGACCGCGATTTTTTTACCGGTCAATTCCAGCTCCGAAATCAGTGCGGCGACCGTACTGTGTTCGGCGCATTCGCGCGCCGAACCGTTGATAATGATATTCATGCGTTAACTCTTTTGTTATCAAATGACCGGCGCGCGCGCACGGCTTCAGCCAGTTTGCGCAACAGCGGTGCGGTATCCTCGAAACTGATGCAGGCATCGGTGATGCTCTGGCCATAGATCAAAGGTTTGCCCGGTGCGACATCCTGTTTGCCGGCAACCAGATTGCTTTCGATCATCGCGCCCATGATTCGGTGATCGCCGCCGGCAACCTGTGCGGCCACATCTTCGCCGACGATCAGCTGGCGCTGGCATTGCTTCAAACTGTTCGCATGGCTGAAATCGATCATGATGTTCGGCCGGAGCTTCGCGGCGATCAAACCTTCCGCGACCTTCTCGACGCTGACCGCGTCGTAGTTCGGCTGGTTGTTGCCGCCGCGCAGGATGATATGGACGTCTTCGTTGCCGGTAGTGGAGAAAATGGCCGAATGACCGCCCTTGGTCATCGACAGGAAGTGGTGCGGGCTCATGGCAGCACCGATCGCGTCGATCGCGATCTTGATCGTGCCGTCGGTCGAATTCTTGAATCCGATCGGACAGGAAACGCCGGAGGCCAGTTCCCGATGCCCCTGGCTTTCGGTAGTGCGCGCGCCGATCGCGCCCCAGGCGATCAGGTCGGAAATGTATTGCGGGCTGATCAGATCGAGGTATTCGGTTGCGGCCGGCATGCCCAGGCTGGCGACATTGAGCAGCAGGCGGCGCGCGATGCGCAGGCCTTTATTGATGTTGAAGCTGGAGTCGATATCGGGGTCGTTGATCAGGCCTTTCCAGCCGACGGTGGTACGCGGCTTTTCGAAATAGACTCGCATCACGATTAGCAAGTCCTCTGCCAGTTCGTCCTTGAGTTCCTTCAGGCGTTTGGCATAATCGATCGCTGCCATCGGATCGTGGATCGAACAGGGGCCGACTACCACCAACAGGCGGTCGTCTTCGCCGGTCAGAATGTGATGAATTTCCTGGCGCGCTCTTGCGGTGGTCTCGGCCGCTTCGTCGGTAATCGGCATTTCATCGTGAACCTGAAACGGTGCGATGACTTCCTTCGTTTCGCAGATTCTCAGGTCGTCGGTTTTGTATTTTGTATGCATGGGATACTAACGGGCAAAAGCCGAATACGGTTTAAAATCTCTTATTCTACTCTTTTTTGGCGGTTTGCGGATAGCTCTGCTGCGCAGTCAGCCTTCGTCGAAAAATCGCTCGGGATATTCGGCAGCGGAAAGATGCGAGCTATGAAGGTAGGCCTCGGACTGCATTTCCATTAGCCGCGAAACCGTACGCTCGAATTCGAAGGCGCCGTCGCCCTCCAGATACAATTCCCGGGGAGGGGCTTCGGCGGTGCAGATCAGTTTGACCTTGTGTTCGTAGAGCGCATCGATCAGCGTCACGAAGCGCTTGGCTTCGTTCCGGTAGGCGGCGGTCAGCTTGGGAATGTTCGCCATCAGGACCGTGCCGAATTCGCTCGCGATTTTCATGTAATCCGCCGCGCCCAAAGGCTGGACGCACAGTTCCTCGAACGAAGTGTAGGCGACGCCGCGATGAGCGGCGTTCAGGCGCACAGTGCGTCCGAAGACCGGCAGCTCGACAGGCCGCATGGCGGCGAAATGCGTCAGTTCGTTATAGCTTTGCAGGAGAAACGCATCAGCCTGTTCGTCCAGCGGATAGGAATAGGTCGTTTTCGGAGCCTCCGGATGGCGCAGGCGAAAATCTTTTTTAGCCGCCAGTTGGAGGATATTGGCCTCTTTCTGCAGGACTTTGATGAAGAACAGAAATTGTTCGCGCTGCAGGCCGCCCTGGTAAAGATCGTTCGGATGGCGGTTCGAAGTCATCACGGTGACGACCCCGAGTTCGAACAATTTGCTGAACAGCCGGCCCAGGATCATCGCGTCGGCAATGTCGGTCACATGGAATTCGTCGAAGCAGAGAAGGCGGGTCGATTTTCGGATTTGCCGGGCCAGTACGGGCAGCGCGTCGGGCGTTTTTTCCTGCCGGCAGCGGTGCACGAAGCGGTGCACCTCGGTCATGAACGTGTTGAAATGCACGCGCCGTTTTTGCGGCAGCGGACAGGTTTCGAAGAACAATTCCATCAGCATCGATTTGCCGCGGCCGACGCCGCCGTAGATGTACAGGCTTTTACACCGGGGCAGGCGGGGAGAGAAAAATCTCTGCGGTGCCGGTTTGGCGGCGTGCGCGGCATGCGCGACAAGGTCGTTCAGCAGATCCTGCAGGTGCGCCAGTACGCCGTGCTGAGCGGCATCGTATTGAATTTGGGCGTGGTCGATCAGCTCGAAATAGCGCCGTTCGAGTTCGCCCGACAGGTCGGGCAGGGGAGAGGTCGGTCGGGTTTTCTTCAGGAATTTTTTAAGCATGAAAGAGGATTGCAGCGCCTCCAATCTCAAACCGGGCAATTATTGATCGTTCCCAGGCCGGAGCGTGGGAACGATTTCTGCTTCACCGATGGGCTACGCATTTAGCGCGACTTTGTCCGCCTTCTCCCGGTAATTCTTGATCCGGTCGAAATTCAGGTAGCGGTAGGTATCGTCTGCCGTTTTGCCGATTTGCGCGGCATACTGCATGTATTCGTCGACGGTCGGAATCTTGCCGAGGATCGAGCAGACCGCCGCGAGTTCGGCCGAGGCCAGGAACACGTTCGCGCCGTTGCCGAGCCGGTTCGGGAAGTTACGGGTCGAAGTCGACACCACGGTCGAATTCTCGCGTACCCGCGCCTGATTGCCCATGCACAGCGAGCAGCCGGGCATTTCCATGCGTGCGCCGGCCTTGCCGAACGCGCCGTAATAGCCTTCTTCGGTCAGCTGGTTCTGGTCCATCTTGGTCGGCGGAGCCACCCAGAGCCGGGTCGGCAGGTCGCCTTTCTGCTGGTCGAGCAGTTTGCCGGCGGCGCGGAAATGGCCGATGTTGGTCATGCACGAGCCGAGGAAGACTTCGTCGATCTTAGTCCCCGCGACTGCCGACAGCGGCTTGATGTCGTCCGGATCGTTCGGGCAGGCCAGCAGAGGTTCCTTGATTTGGTCCATATCGATCTCGATGATCTCCGCATATTCGGCATCCGGATCGGGCTCCAGCAGCACCGGATTCGCCAGCCAGTCTTCCATCGCCTTGATCCGGCGTTCGAGCGTGCGTTTGTCGCCGTAGCCTTCCGCGATCATCCACCGCAACAGCGTGACGTTCGAGTTCAGGTATTCGCGGATCGGCGCTTCGTTCAGCCGGATCGTGCAGCCGCCGGCCGAACGTTCGGCCGAGGCGTCGGACAGTTCGAACGCCTGTTCGACCTTCAGGTCCGGCAGCCCTTCGATTTCGAGAATCCGGCCCGAGAACACGTTTTTCTTGCCTTTTTTCTCGACCGTCAAAAGGCCTTTCTGCAGCGCGACGTACGGAATTGCATTGACCAGGTCGCGCAGCGTGATGCCGGGCTGCATCGTGCCCTTGAAGCGGACCAGCACCGATTCGGGCATGTCCAGCGGCATGACGCCGGTCGCGGCCGCGAACGCGACGAGCCCCGAGCCGGCCGGGAACGAAATGCCGATCGGGAAGCGGGTGTGCGAGTCGCCGCCGGTGCCGACCGTGTCGGGCAGCAGCATCCGGTTCAGCCAGGAATGGATGATCCCGTCGCCGGGACGCAGCGAAACGCCGCCGCGGTTCATGATGAAGTCGGGCAGGGTATGCTGCATTTCCACGTCGACCGGCTTCGGATAGGCCGCGGTATGACAGAACGACTGCATCACCAGGTCGGCCGAAAAGCCGAGGCAGGCCAGATCTTTCAGTTCGTCGCGGGTCATCGGCCCGGTCGTATCCTGCGAGCCGACCGTGGTCATGTGCGGCTCGCAATAAGTGTTCGGGCGGATGCCTTCGACGCCGCAGGCGCGGCCGACCATTTTTTGGGCGAGCGTGAAGCCCCCGCCGCTGTCCTGTACCGCGCCCGGACGGCGGAAGGCGGTCGAAGGCGGCAGGCCCAGCGCTTTCCGCGCCCGGTCGGTCAGGCCGCGGCCGATGATCAGCGGAATCCGGCCGCCGGCACGGACCTCGTCGAGCAGCACGTCGGTCTTCAGTTCGAACGTGCAGACGAGTTCGCCGCTATCGTGGCGCTTCACCACGCCTGCGTACGGATAAATGTCGACCACATCGCCCATCGCCATGCCGGTCACGTCGCATTCGAACGGCAGCGCGCCGGAATCTTCCATCGTGTTGAAGAAGATCGGCGCGATCTTGCCGCCGATGCAGACGCCGCCTTCACGCTTGTTCGGAATATAAGGAATGTCGTTGCCCATGTACCAGAGCACCGAGTTGGTCGCCGATTTCCGCGACGAGCCGGTGCCGACCACGTCGCCGACATAGGCGACCGGAAAGCCTTTCTTTTTTAGTTCGGCGATCTGTTCCGGCGCGTTGGTGATGCCTTCGCGCGGCATTTTCAGCATCGCTTTCGCATGCAGCGGAATGTCCGGGCGCGACCAGGCGTCCGGCGCCGGCGACAGGTCGTCGGTATTGGTTTCGCCGGTCACCTTGAACACGGTCACGGCCAGTTTTTCGGGGACTTCCGGCTTCGCGGTAAACCATTCCGCCTCGGCCCAGGACTGGAGCACCTGCTTCGCAAAGGCGTTGCCGGCTTCCGCCTTGGCCTGTACATCGTGGAACGCGTCGAAGATCAGCAGCGTATGCGACAGCCCCTTTGCCGCGATCGGCGCGAGATCGGGACGGTCGAGCAAGTCGATCAACGGTGCGACGTTGTAGCCGCCGAGCATCGTGCCCAGCAGGCGGGTGGCCTCAGTGGGTGACAGAATCGGCGAGGTCGCCTCGCCTTTCGCGATCGCGGTCAGGAATCCGGCTTTCACGTAGGCCGCCTCGTCGACGCCGGCCGGAATCCGGTTGGCAAGCAAGTCCAGCAGAAAATTTTCTTCGCCCGCCGGGGGATTTTTGATCAGTTCAATCAGTGCGGCGGTTTGAGCGGCGTCGAGCGGCTTCGGCACGATGCCTTCGGCGGCGCGTTCGGCAACGTGTTTACGGTATTGTTCTAGCATCAAAGGCTTCCTCTGTTCGGGATGGCGCGGGAGCATTCTCCAAGGCCGGAGAATGCTTCAGCCGGCAAATTTCATCTGTTCTGACAGCAACTTAGCTATTGCGTTCATTCCATCGCGTCGACGATCGCATTGCCCATCTCGATTGTGCCGGTCTTGGAGTTGGGATTCAAATCCGGCGTGACATGCTTGCCTTCGCTGACGACTTTTTCGACTGCCTTGATCACCCGGTTCGCCGCTTTGGGTTCGCCGAGATGGCTCAGCATCATCGCGCCGGCCATGATTACCGCGGTCGGGTTCGCGATGTTTTTGCCGGCGATATCCGGCGCACTGCCGTGCACCGCTTCGAACAGGGCCGCATCGTTGCCGATGTTCGCGCCCGGAATCAGGCCCAGGCCGCCGACGAGACCCGCAGTCAGGTCGGACAGAATGTCGCCGAACATGTTCGTGCAGACGACTACATCGAATTTTTTCGGATCCATCACCATGTGCATGCAGGCCGCATCGATGATCTTTTCGTCGAACTGGATGTCCGGATAGCGCGCCGCGGTTTCGCGGGCGACGTCCAGAAACAGACCCTGCGTATATTTCAGGATGTTGGCCTTGTGGCAGACGGTGACCTTTTTGCGGTTGTTCTCGCGCGCGTATTTGAACGCATAGTCGATGATCCGCTCGGAGCCGCTCCGCGTGACGACCGCCAGGCTTTCGGCGATGTCCTTTTTGGGAGTCAGGTAATGCTCGAGTCCGGCATAGAGGCCTTCGGTGTTTTCGCGGACGATCACGATATCGACGTCGTCGTAGCGGGTCTTGACGCCGGCCCAGCTCTTGGCAGGGCGGACGTTGGCATACAGTTCGTATTTCTGGCGCAGTGCGACATTGATACTGCGGAAGCCGGAGCCGACAATTGTGGTCAACGGCCCCTTGAAAGCGACCCGGGTCTTGTCGAACGATGCCATCGTTTCGTCGGGCAGCGGCGTGCCGAATTTTTCGTGCGCGCCGAGGCCGGCGTGCGCTTCTTCCCATTGAATCTTTGCGCCTGACGCGTCGATTACTTTGACGGCCTCATCCATAATCGAAGGGCCGATACCGTCGCCTTTTATCAAGGTCACCAAATGCATTCAAAACTCCATAAATTTAAAGAAAAAACAAAATCAATAGCTTGGATGCCCATTTCGGGCAAAGGCCTTACAATACCGAAACCACCAGCGCAAACACGAACACGAAGATCACGAACAGCGTAAATTTGGCGCGTCCGCCAAGCCCGGCCCACCAGCGTTTTACTTCGGCCTTCAGCGCGAGCTTGACATTGCCGGTTTGAAAGATGCGCCGGCATTGGCCGCGGAACGTTTGTTCCTCTTCGGCAGCGGCTTCCTGATCGATCAGCTCGATGATTTTCGAGTAATAACTCCCGCATTTGGGGCATTTCTTCTCGGGAAGCGGGTTTTCATGACCGCAAGCAGGGCATTTTTTCATCATGCAGCACCTTAACCGGGGACCGAAGCAAAGAATACGCCAATCCTTCAGAGGTTCGGCTTTTATTTTGGTGTGGCTATTGTAACTCGAAACGGCCGGTAAACGTGTGCAGTCTCATGGGCACACGGCGGAATCGAAGACGCAATATCCGGCTGTATCATGGCGAAAGCCGGGCGAATGCTCAGCCATGTAGAAAGCCATGGCGGATATTCGACGGTGTTTTGGGGAACGTCCGCTCTGTCCCGTCATAAATCTTCCCTGAGTCGTTCACTGGATTGCCAACCCGTTCATCGGTTGCTATGATATTAAATCAATCGATTGATTTATTTTCGAGCAATTTACCGGGGCGGCATGGCCAGAAACAGAAATATCGAAACAGAACTTCATGATGCGCGCAGTCGACTCGTCAGCTCGGCATTGCGTCTGTTTGCCGAGAAGGGGTTCGAGGCGGCCACTACCCGCGAAATCTGCGAAGCGGCGGGGGCGAATATTTCGGCTATCCGCTACTATTTCGGCGACAAGGCGGGCCTTTACCGGGCCGCCTTCACTGAACCGCTGGGCGACGCGCCCTGTCACTCCGATCTTCAGGCTTATTCAAGCCTCCCGTTGGCCGAAGCGCTGGGCCGGCTGTTCCGGGAATTTCTCGAACCGTTGAAAAAGGGCGAGGAATTCCAGCTGGTGATGAAGCTGCATTTTCGGGAGATGATCGAGCCGACCGGCGCCTGGCAGCAGGAAATCGATGCGGAGATCAAGCCGCAGCATGAAGCACTGGTGGCGCTGCTCAAGGCGCATTTGCGGCTTCGGGATGTCGATGTGGATGTGCATCGGCTGGCTTTTGCGATCATCGGCATGGCGGTGCATTTTTATGTGGGCCAGGATGTCGTTTCCGCTATTTCGCCGCCGGTATTGACCGGTCCGAACGCGATCGATGTGCTGGCGGAACGTCTGGCCGGTTATGCCGTTTCGATGATCGAAGGCGAGGCCCGGCGGCGGGCGCAGGAGGCCGGTTGTGAGATATAAGCATCTGCGGCTGCTCTTTCCGGGCTTGCTGCCGTTTTTGCTGTCGGCCTGCGGCTTCGGCGGCCTGCTGGCCACGGTGGGCCCCGATTACCGAAAGGCACCAGTGCCGGCAGCGGCGAGTTGGCAGGCGCCCATGCCCGGCGACGATCATTTGCCCGTTGCCCACCGGGGCGAGCCGGCGGAATTAAACCGCTGGTGGGCGCGTTTTAACGATCCTGTGCTGAGCCGTTTTTTGGGGTCCGCCCAGCAGGTGAGCGCCACCGTTGCCGATGCCAAGGCGCGCATCGAGCAGGCCAGAGCCAACCTGGTCAGCGCGGATGCGGCCTTATTGCCCAGTATAGACTTTAGCGGCGGCGCCACGCGCTCCTCGGCGTCCTTCGGGGGCGAACCGTTCATTTGGAACCAGTTCCCGTTCGGGCTCCAGTCCCGCTGGGAAATCGACTTGTTCGGCGGCCTGGCCCGCCAGGAAGAGGCGGCGCGCAGCCAGCTGGAATCGAGAGACGCCGCCTGGCACGATGCCCGGGTGGCGGTGGCGGTCGAAGTCGCCGATGCGTATCTGGCGTATCGCTATTGCGAAGCGCAAGTGCAAATCGTAAAGGCCGACACCGAGTCGCGCCGGGAATCGGCGCGCCTTTCGGATATCGCAGGCCGGGCCGGATTCCGTGCGCCGAGCGACGTCGCGCTGGCGAACGCCAGTGCCGCCGAAGGCAACAGAACGTTGCTGCGGCAACAAACGGAATGCGAACGCTCGATAAAAGGCCTGGTTGCCCTGACCGGCCTGCCGGAAACTGAAGTACGCCAATTACTGACAGGAGTTCCGGAGCATCTGGCCAAGCTGCCCAGCCCGCCGGCCTTCCGAATCGGTTCCGTGCCGGCGCGCGTGCTGATGCAGCGGCCCGACCTGACCGCCGCCGAACGCGATATGGCGGAAGCCAGCGCCAAAATCGGCGTCGAGCAGGCCAAACGGTTTCCAAAATTGAGCCTGTCCGGAAACATCACGCCGACCTTGCAAAACATGAACGGAGCGGCGTTTTTTCTCGCGGAAACCTGGTCCATCGGCCCGACGCTCAGTCTGCCGCTGTTCGATGCGGGCAAACGGGCGGCCGATGTAGAGGCGGCGCGAATCCAATACCAGGCGACAGAAAGTCAATTCCGCAGCAAGGTGCGCACGGCGGTAAAAGAAGTGGAAGACGCTTTGGTGCGCCTGGACAGCGCCAACCGGCGCCTGCCCGAGGCGCAACAGGCCGTCAGCGGTTATCGCGCCCATTTTCAGGCGGTCCAACAGCTTTTCGACGTCGGCCTGGGCAATTTGCTCGACGTCGAGACCTCACGGCGCAGCCTTTTATCCGCCGAGATGGCGCTCAAAGAGTTGGAACAGGAGCGGGTCAGCGCCTGGATCGCCCTTTACCGCGCCGCCGGGGGCAGTTGGGACGGGAATGAGGATTCGGGGAAAAGCGGCGCGGCCGCCTCGGCACTCCCCAAAAACCGGAGCGGTTTTTTAGATCGGCAAGTCGGTTTCACCGAAGGTAAATCATGACAAAAGGTAAAACGAGGGTGTTCCTGGTCGCCCTAGGCGTATTGATCGGTTTAGGCGTTTTTATCGGCGGACGCAGTAACCAGCCTGCCGCAGACACGGTTGCCGCGCCCAAGCCCGCACTCAGTGTGACGGTCGTCCAGCCGGTCCTGCGCGATATCGCCATGAAACTGAACGCGAACGGTTCGATTGCCGCCTGGCAGGAGGCGGTGATCGGCTCCGAAATCAGCGACCTGCGGTTGACCGAGATCAATGTGCAGGTGGGGGACAGGGTCAGGAAAGGGCAGGTGCTGGCGGTTTTTTCCGACGAGAGCGTATTGACCGATGTCGCCCAGAGCCGCGCGGCACTCGCCGAGGCCGAGGCGAATCTGGCCGATGCGCGCGACAATGCCGAACGGGCGAAGCAGATCATGGCTTCCGGGGCATTAAGCGGTCAGCAGGTGAACCAGTACCTTACCGGCGAAAAAACCGCCAAGGCCAAGGTGCAATCGGCCAAAGCGCAGCTGGATTCGCAGCTCTTGCGTCTCAAATACACCAAAGTGCCGGCCAGCGACGACGGCGTGATTTCATCCCGTAGCGCCACCCTGGGCGCGGTAGCGGCAAGAGGGCAGGAATTGTTTCGCCTGATTCGGCAAAATCGGCTGGAATGGCGGGGGGAAGTCACCGCCGCCGAAATGGCGCAGCTCGAAGTCGGCATGGCTGCCAGTGTCGAGGTGCCCAATGTCGGCCGATTGCAGGGGCGAGTCCGCGCGCTGGCGCCGACCCTTGATGAAGACAGCCGCAATGGCCTGGTTTACGTGGATTTACCGGATGCCTCGGAGCATGGCCTACGCGCGGGAATGTTCGCCCGCGGCGAATTCGACATCGGCACCAAGGCCGGCCTCACGGTGCCTCAAACTGCGCTTTCCCTACGCGAAGGCTTCAGCTATGTATTCAGACTGGGCGAACAAAACGGCGATTTGGCCAAAGTTTCGCAGGTGAAGGTGCAATTGGGCCAGAGGAACGGCGACAGTTTCGAGATTCTCTCGGGGATTACACCGGAAGATCGCCTGGTAGCCGGCGGCGCCGCCTTTCTGGCCGACGGCGATACGGTAAAGGTGGTGCAGCCATGAACGTCTCCGCCTGGTGTATCCGCAACCCGATGCCGGCGCTGATGCTGTTCGTGCTGTTGAGTTTCGGGGGAATATTGAGTTTCCGGTTGATGAAGGTCCAGAACATGCCGGATCTGGACCTGCCTACCGTAACCGTATCGGCTTCGCTGCCCGGCGCCTCGCCGTCGCAGCTGGAAACCGAGGTGGCGCGGAAAATCGAAAACGCCGTCGCCACCTTGCAGGGCCTGAAACACGTCACCACGAAAGTGCAGGACGGCAGCGTCACGATCACTGCCGAATTCCGGCTCGAAAAGCCCGTCCAGGAAGCTCTGGACGATGTGCGTTCGGCCGTTTCCAAAGTGCGCGCCGACCTGCCGGGCGATCTGCGCGATCCGGTCGTCACCAAGCTGGATGTGGCCGGCTCCCCGATTCTGGCCTTTACTGTCGCGTCCTCGCAGCGCGACGACGAAGCATTGTCCTGGTTCGTGGAAGACACCGTCGCCAAAAAACTGCTCACCGTAGCCGGCGTGGGCCAGGTGAACCGGGTGGGCGGTGTCAGCCGGGAAGTGACCATTGCCCTGGATCCGGTCAAATTGCAGGCGCTGGGCGCAACGGCTGCCGATATTTCCCGGCAGCTCCGCGAAATCCAGCGGGAAAGCGCGGGCGGCCGCGCCAACCTCGGCAGCGGCGAGCAGCCGGTGCGTACCCTGGCCAATGTTGCCTCGGTTGAAGAAATGCGGCCTTTGCCCATCGCGCTGGCGGACGGCCGCCGGATTCGGCTCGACCAGGTCGCGGCCGTCGACGATACGGTGGCCGAGCCCCGTTCCCTGGCCATGCTCAACGGCAAACCGGTGGTGGCGTTCGAAGTGACGCGCAGCCGCGGCGCCAGCGACGTGGAGGTGGGCGCCGGCGTGCAAAAGGCATTGACCGAGTTGCGCGCTGCCCATCCGGATATCGAGTTTACCGAGGCCTTCGATTTCGTCACCCCGGCCCGGGAAGAATTCCGCGGTTCGATGACCATGCTGTACGAAGGCGCCCTGCTGGCCGTGCTGGTCGTCTGGCTGTTTTTAAAAGACTGGCGGGCGACTTTCGTTTCCGCCGTTGCGCTGCCGCTGTCGATCATTCCGGCCTTTTGGGGCATGAACTATTTCGGCTTTTCCCTGAACGGGGTCACCCTCCTGGCCTTGTCCCTGGTGGTCGGCATTCTGGTGGACGATGCGATTGTCGAAGTCGAAAACATCGTGCGCCACTTGCGCATGGGCAAAACACCCTATCAGGCGGCCATGCAGGCGGCGGACGAGATCGGCCTGGCGGTGGTCGCCACCACGTTCGCGCTGGTGGCGGTATTCTTGCCGACGGCCTTCATGAGCGGGATTGCCGGACGCTTCTTCAAGCAATTCGGCTGGACCGCGGCGCTGGCCGTGCTGGCTTCTCTGGTGGTGGCGCGGATGCTCACGCCGATGATGGCGGCCTATCTGTTGAAGGGTCGCGGCCATGCAGAGCCGTCGGAAGGGCGCCTGATGCGGGGTTATATGAAGCTCGCTGCCTGGTGTCTGCAGCACCGCCCGACGACGATGATCGCTGCGGCGGCGTTTTTCATCGGGTCCCTGTTTCTGATTCCGTTGTTGCCCCAGGGTTTCATCCCCCCCGACGACATTCCGCAGACCCAGGTTTTCGTCGAATTGCCGCCCGGCGCCAGCCTGGTACAAACCCGGGCGGCGGCGGAAGCCGCCCGGCACCTGGTGGCGGGCGTGCCGTACGTGAAATCGACTTACACCACCATCGGCAGCGGTTCGGCCGGCAGCGATCCTTTTGCGGCCTCGCAAGGCAGCGAAGTGCGCAAAGCCACGCTGACGATCCTGCTGGCTAATCGTCAGGACCGCCCCGTGCGCAAGCAGGCGATCGAGCAGGACATTCGCCGGGCGCTGCAAGATTTGCCCGGCGTACGCACCAAGGTCGGCCTGGGCGGCTCGGGCGAGAAATACATCCTGGTGCTGAGCGGCAACGATCCGCAGGCGTTAAGTGCCGCGGCCCGCAACGTGGAGCGCGACCTTCGGACCATTCCCGGTCTCGGCAGCATTGCGTCCAGCGCCGCGCTGGTCAGGCCGGAAATTGCGGTAAGGACCGATTTTGCCCGCGCGGCCGATCTGGGCGTCACCACCACCGCGATCGCGGAGACGCTGCGCATCGCCACGCTGGGCGATTACGACTGGTCTTTGCCCAAGCTCAACCTCGCCCAGCGTCAGGTGCCGGTGGTGGTGAAGCTGGCTGCGGGCGGACGGAGCGACCTGTCGGTGCTGGCACGGCTCGCGGTGCCGTCTCTCAAGACGGGGTCGGGATCGGTGATGGTGAGCCAGGTAGCCAGCCTGGAGCTATCCAGCGGGCCGGCGGTGATCGACCGTTACGACCGCTCGCGCAACATCAATTTCGAGGTCGAACTTTCCGGGCTGCCCCTGGGCGAAGTGGCGGAGGCGGTGCAAAACCTGCCGAGCATCCGCAATCTGCCCGCCGGGGTAAAGCAGATCAATATCGGCGATGCCGAAATGATGGCGGAGCTTTTTTCCAGTTTCGGTCTGGCCATGCTCACCGGCGTGCTGTGCATCTTTATCGTGTTGGTGCTGCTGTTCAAAGAGTTTTTGCAGCCGATCACTATCCTGGCGGCGCTGCCGCTGTCTTTCGGCGGCGGCTTCGTGGCGTTGCTGCTGACCGGCAAGGCGTTTTCGATGCCGTCCCTGATCGGGTTGGTCATGCTGATGGGCATCGCCACCAAGAACTCCATATTGCTGGTCGAATATGCGATCGTTGCCCGCCGCGATCACGGCATGTCCCGGCCGGCGGCGCTGCTGGACGCCTGCCGCAAGCGCGCCCGGCCCATCGTGATGACGACCATTGCGATGGGGGCAGGCATGCTGCCGATTGCGGTCGGCGCGGGCGAAGCGGACGCCTCCTTCCGCAGCCCGATGGCGGTTGCCGTGATTGGCGGCCTGGTGACTTCCACTTTGCTCAGCCTGCTGGTGATCCCGGTGGCTTATACCTATCTGGACGATTTCAAGCAGTGGAGCAAGTCGCTCCGGAAGCGCTCTGCCGGCATTAAGGCATCCTCCGTTGCGGGATCGAAATGTTCGAGCTGAGGCCGCTATACGGGATTGGGGCAGATCATTAAATCCATCGGTTGTCCGGCGGGACCAGCGTTCAGGTCGAACGGTCGGGGTTGATTTCGTTCATGGTTCGATAAACGCGGGGCTTAATCCAGGCTCAACTTGAATACTTTTGGAGCTTACGAGAATCGCTGGGCAGGTGCCGGGAGTTATCGCAATACATTATTTTTAAAATGTATTGTCATATTTTCAGAAAACGGTTGTTGATAATATTCAACGTCGAGAATCTGTCGTAGGCTCAAGCCGGGCGATTAGGCGGCGAAGAGTATAAAATCAATGAATCAGCTGGATGAGTCACCTTGGCTTTTCCTGGAGAATCAACTGGAAATAAGCATAAAATGCCGCATCCAGCTAAGATTTTGAATAAATTATTGACATTAGTTACTGCAATAACTTTACGCTGAAAAAAAGCGTCATTATTTCGTGTCGCTATCTATTTAGGGAGTTTTAATCGAGCTGCTGTGCATTGACTCCTCGGGATCTCTAGCCCTAATGCTTTCATACGTTCAATATGTCCTGCGATGGCTTTCCTCAATGCTTCTTGTGCATCGTATTTAGTTGCTCCTTTCACCGAACATACGGGAATATCGGGGCTATAAGCCGTAAAACCAGTCCGAGTCGGTTCGATGATTGCTAAATATGTCATGTATAAAAAATCCTTTAATAATCGCTATCGTTATGTTTTTGCCTCTCCTTGCTTGCGTTCGCTCTCCCTGTCACCGAGGTCAGTCGGCAATTCAAGTATAAAATATTGGGAGTATTGCAATACCCGAAATAATGGATAAGTTAGAGATAGAGAATAGGTAAATAAAGTATCCATACCTGGGAAGGGTAAATCACGATCTATGCAAGAAAAGGCTGGGTACAGACATTCCATTGGATTTTAAAACCGTGGCTCGTTCACGAAAATAACGAAAAATACTAAATAAATCAAAGTAATAGTCTGTGCGGATTGATTAGCCGCAGAGCGCCGCTTTTATAAGCAATAACTTAGATATAAGTAATAACTTACTGAAGTTTTTTGTGATTTTGGTGTGTTCCGTCGACCGGCTGTTTTTTTAGATTGAACGTTTTGAGGTAGCTTGATCCAATCGGCCGATAGCGCCATCACTGCGTCTCCACAAACAATAGGGGATCGTCTGTTTCTCAGGACATTGGGGCAGGCGATCAGGTGGAACGCTTACCGTACAAGTGTTAAGTTTCCGTATTTCATTGGCCTAAAAGGATTATTCGCGCGTCCGAATTTTTAACTGCGATATTTGGGTTAAAATGCCCGGCTTTTCAACCTTTAACAGCCTGCCATGTCCGAAAATACTGTTCCCCAAGTTGCCGTTATCGGCGGAGGCCCGTCCGGGCTGATGGCTGCCGAAGCGTTGAGTCTTGCAGGCGTACAGGTCGATGTGTACGACGCGATGCCGTCGCTCGGCCGCAAGTTTTTGCTGGCCGGCATCGGCGGGTTGAATATCACCCACAGCGAAGACTATGCCGCCTTCTGCGCCCGCTACGGCGATCGCCGGCCGCAGCTGCAAGCCATGCTCGACCGGTTTCCGCCCGAAGCCTTGCGGGGGTGGGTGCATGGACTCGGTATCGAGACCTTCGTCGGCAGTTCGGGCCGCGTCTTTCCTACGCAGATGAAGGCCGCGCCGCTGCTGCGGGCCTGGCTGCATCGCCTGCGCAGCGCCGGCGTGCGTTTCCACGTGCGTCATCGCTGGCTGGGCTGGGATGTAGACGGTGCCTTGCGGCTGGCCAATCCGGAGGGTGAAGTGGCGATCAAGCCGCAGGCGACGGTGCTGGCTTTAGGCGGCGCCAGCTGGCCGCAATTGGGGTCGGATGGCGCCTGGGTGCCGTGGCTGCAAGGGCGGAGCGTTGGAATCGAGCCGCTGCAAAGCGCGAATTGCGGCTTCGAGGTGGCGTGGAGCCGGCATCTGCGCGACAAATTCGCCGGCGCACCGCTGAAGTCGGTCGCGCTGACATTCACCGATGCGCAGGGCCGCACCGAGCGGCGGCAAGGCGAAATGGTAGTCAGCGCGCACGGCGTGGAAGGCAGCCTGATCTATGCGTTTTCGCAGCGGCTGCGCGACTGCCTGAATGCCCACGGCAGCGCCACCTTTTCGCTCGATCTGGCGCCGGGACGCGGCGCGGAGCGGATCCTAGCCGAACTCGGCCGGCCGCGCGGGTCCCGGTCGCTATCCAGCCATCTGCAAAGCAGGCTCGGCCTTGCCGGGGTCAAGGCGGCCCTGCTGCATGAGGTACTCAGCAAGGAACAGTTTACCGATCCGGCCGCGCTCGCGGCGGCGATCAAGGCCTTACCCATCACGGTACGCGCACCCTTTCCCCTCGCCGAAGCGATCAGCACCGCCGGCGGCGTCCGCTTTGACAGCCTCGATCCCAACCTCATGCTTACCGCGCTGCCCGGCGTTTTTGTCGCGGGCGAGATGATCGATTGGGAGGCGCCCACCGGCGGTTATCTGCTCACGGCCTGTTTCGCCACCGGCCTGCACGCAGGTTTGGGCGTGCGCGACTGGCTGAGTTGTCACCTTCCATCCTGAAAGATTGGCGGAGCCGTGCCGGATGATCAGGCCCTTCTCCGGCCTAATATTTTATGCATTGCATCTTGCCGATGCTGATGATGAGGGATTCCGGCGCCGTTTTTTCAGTGAGTTTCTTTAAAAGTAAAAATTCAATTACAATCGCGGGCTAATGCGCTTCAATGGGTCTGCTGGGAGCAAAACTGGCGAGTATCGGAGAATAGCCTATCCTTAACGCTTAAACGCCATAATTTTTACTCCAAAACAGAGAATAACCTATGCATAACGCCAAGGGATTTTTTCTACAGTTTATCGCGCTGGCAGGCCCCTACTGGAATTCTGAAGACAAGGCCGTCATCCGTAAGCAGGCCCTGGCGCTGATTCTGCTCACCATCCTGCAGATCGCGATGGCGATCCTGATCAATGCCTGGAGCGCGGATCTTTTCGATGCGCTCGAGCAGCATTCAATGACGGGGCTCCTGAAACAGATCGGTCTTTTGGTGTTGATTTTCGTGGCCGGCATTCTGATCATTTCGAAGCACCTGACGGTCAAGCGCAGCCTGCAGATCGGCTGGCGCCGCTGGCTGACCGAGCGGGTCAGTTCGAAATGGATGGACCATGGCAAGCAATATCAGGTCATCTTTATGCCGGGCGAGCACGATAATCCGGACGGACGTATCGCCGAGGATATTCGCATCGTGACCGAAGAAGCGATTCAACTGCTGCATTCGCTGTTCTACAGCCTTTTACTGCTGATCAGCTTCACCAAGATTTTATGGACGCTTTCGGGTACGTTGACTTTCACTCTGGCCGGGACGGAGATTGAGATTCACGGCCATCTGGTCTGGATTGCCATCATTTATGCGATAGGCGCTTCCGTTCTAGGCTGGTGGGTCGGACGGCCCCTGGTCAGCGCGACCAATGTAAGGCAAACGGTGGAAGCGAATTTCCGTTTCGGATTGGTCAAGGCCCGCGAAAATTCGATGGCGATTGCGCTGATTCATGGCGAAGGCAACGAAAAAGAACGCTTCAAAACCTTGTTTGAAGCCATTTCGGAGGCTTACGACCGGCAAACCCTGGCCTGGCGGGATATCATGATGTTCACTTCCGGCTATTCGGTGCTGTCGATGGCCTTTCCGATTCTCGTTTCCGCGCCGCGTTATGTATTGGGCTCTATTTCGCTCGGCGCCTTGATGCAGTCGGCGCAGGCCTTTCAGCACATGGCTTCGGCGTTGTCCTGGCCGGTCGATAACATGGCTGCGGTTGCCAACTGGCGCGCGTCGGCGGACCGCGTGTTGGGATTGGTACAGGCGCTGAGCCATCTGGAAGAGGAAATCGCCTGTGCCGGGCAAGATCGAATCTGTCTGTCCAAGTCGCAATTACCGGTTCTGAGTGTGCATGATCTTTGCCTCACTAAGCAGGACGGCGAAGTGATCGCGTCAGGTATCGATTTGGAAGTCAAGCCGTTTGAACGCGTCCTGGTAAACGGCAATACTGCTACCGGCGCAAGATTGTTCAAGGCAATTGTCGGACTCTGGCCGTGGGGCAGCGGGCGGATCGAACTGCCGGACGACGAACCGATGTTTTTCATGCCGCCGCGTCCTTATCTGCCGAGCGGCACGCTCAGGGAGGCGATCTGTTATCCGCACCGGCCGGACGATTTCAGTACGGCGAAGCTTAAAGAAACCCTGAACAAAGTCGGCCTTGGCGAGTTGCAGGAGCAACTGGATGGCGTCGAAAACTGGGAAACTGCACTGAGCCGCGAGCAGCAGCAGCGCTTGGGCGCAGTACGGTTATTGTTGGATCGTCCCAAGTGGATACTGTTGCAGGAGGCATTCGATTCGCTGGACCCGCGCGGCGAAGTCGAGATGCTGCGCCTGATCCGCGAAGAACTTCCCGAAGCCGCAATGCTGACCATCACCAACCAGCCGACTGCGGATGCGTTCCATCAGCGCCGCATCGTTTTGCCGTAAGCGAAGCGGAATCAACGGTGTTCCGCGGGGCGGCTACAGCATTTCCGTGGCGCACGTCTCGTCGTTAATATATACATCCTGCAGAACTCAAGCATCGGAGTTCTGTGAACGCAGTCTAATTTAAAATCCCCCCTGCCCCCCTTTTTCAAAGGGGGGAAAGCGGCAGCCCTGTCAAACGTTATCCGTTATCGATGTGGTCAATACTCCTGCCCTCCTTTGAGAAAGGAGGAGAAGCGGCATTGTCAAAGGGGATGCGAGGGCAGGAGTCGCTTCAACAGCGGCTAAAACGACATCTCCCTTTGAAAAGAGAGCGAGTCTGCCGGCAACATTCCCCCTTTGAAAAAAGGGGGGGCAGGGGGGATTTGCTCTGCAAATAGTGGATGGGGCAACGCTGATGCAGCGCTTAATTCGCATTAAAACCGGTCTTTGGCGCGGAGATGCCAGAAATCCATCGCCAACTGCTGCGCCGCTTCCTGCGTATCCGCTTTGCCGAGCAGTTTTAACGCCACCGCCGCGGTGCCGGTGATCGCGGCAGCGGCAAACTCATCTTCGGTCTCGCCCCGCCACACCTTCGCCAGTTGCGCCGGATCGAGCGCTTCGGGTTTCACATGGCGTTTCGCAAACAAGGCCGGCCATTCCTCGTCGAGCAATTCGCCGCGATGCACGCTTTGCACGAGGCAACTCATGTCCGGGTTACGCTCGGTCTCACCGCCTTCGCCTTTCAGCACGGCGGCGTGCGGCTGTTGCAATAACTGCGCGGCGAGCTGGTGCACGGGCCGGTAGCCGGGATGGAAGATGCCTTGAATGCTGTAATCGGCGTCGAGCGGGTTCAGCAGCCGCACCAGCGTGTGCACCGGCGAGCGCAGGCCCAGAATCGGGCGCAGCTCGATGATCTCGTGCAGTTTCGGGCAGAAATTTTCCAAGGACAGATAGCTGAATGAACGCTCGGCCAGCTGTTGTTTGGCTTCGGCGATCGATTGCGCGGGCGAAAGCCCCAGAACAGCCAGCATGTCTTCGGTATAAAGCCGCCCGGCCGCCGGTCCCTTGGCGCCGTGCATCAAGACCTTTACGCCGTTTTCGGCAAGCAGGAGCGCCGACAATAAATACCAGGGCAGATGCCGGCGTTTGCCCGCGTAGGTCGACCAGTCCAGATCGACGAGATTCTGCGTGTCGCCCACATCGAACGATTCGCGCGCGGCCTGCACGAACCCGGCCAGCTCTTCCGGCGTTTCCTCCTTCACCCGCATCAGCATCAGAAAGGCGCCGAGCTGGATCGGCAGCACTTCGTCCGCCAGGATCATCCGCATCGCCCGGTAGGCTTCTTCCCGGGTTAAGGGTCGCGAGCCGTGTTTGCCTTTGCCGAGAATCCGGATGGTTTCGGCGAACGGGTGTTCGGGCGTGGAGGTTTGCAAATGGTGCGAAAAAGTCATGGTTTTATCATCACGTAATGATCGAGCAGCAATACCGCGAACAGCACGGTAATATAGACAATCGAATAGCCGAAAGTCTGCATGGCGGTCTTGTTGTCCTTCCGGCGCATCATCAGGATGGCGAGATAAATGAACCCCAGCCCCAGGAGCAGTGCGGCGGCGAGGTAAATCAGGCCGGTCATCCCGGTCAAATAAGGCAGTAAGGTTACGATCAAAAGCAGCAGCGTATAGAGCAGGATCTGCAGGCGCGTGAATTCGTTGCCGTGGGTTACCGGCAGCATCGGGATGTTCACTTTGGCGTACTCTTCGCGCCGAGCGATCGCGAGCGCCCAGAAATGCGGCGGCGTCCAGACGAAGATGATCAGCATCAGAAGCAGCGCGTACGGATGCACTTGGTTGGTCATCGCGGCCCAGCCCAAGAGCGGCGGAGTCGCTCCGAAAACGCCGCCGATCACGATGTTTTGCGGGGTCAGCCGTTTCAGGTAGACGGTGTAAATGAACGCATAGCCGAACAGCGACACGAAGGTCAGCACCGCGGTCAGCACGTTGACCTTAATTACCAGCAGCGCCATCGACGCGATGCCGAGGACCGCGGCGAACGCGATCACTTGCGAAGCAGTCAATTCGCCTTTCGGCAGCGGCCGGTTTTCGGTCCGGCGCATCACGGCGTCGGCCTTGCGGTCGATAAACTGATTGATCGCAGCGGCCGAAGAAGCGGCCAAAGCGATTCCGGCGACGCTGTAAGCCAGGGTATCGAGCGGCGGCATGCCGGGCACCGCCAGCAGCATCCCCACGACTGCGGTAAACAGCATTTCCAGGACCACATTCGGCTTACACAGGGTCAGGTATTTTTTCCAGGCCAGGGCCGGAGAGAGGCTCGTCATCGTAAATCACACCATCCTTCACAATTCTTATAGAATACAGGGAACGCTAGCTGATGGAAATAGTCGGAAGCGCTAACATTGGTCAACAAGAGGGAGTCATGAAAAAGCGATTATTTTGCGCGCTATTGCTCGGCCTGCCGGCCTATGCCGGCGCCGCGGAGCCGAAAGTTTCGGAACATATACTCAAAAACGGCCTGAAAGTTTTGGTCCAGGAGGATCACCGTTCGCCGGTCGTGGTCTCGCAGGTTTGGTACAAAGTCGGTTCCAGTTACGAGCCGGGCGGCATCACCGGTATTTCGCACATGCTCGAACATATGATGTTCAAAGGCACAGACAAGTTGAAACCGGGAGAGTTCTCGCGGATCATCGCCGAAAACGGCGGCGAGGAAAATGCGTTCACCGGCACCGACTACACCGCTTATTTTCAGACGATGAACGCCTCGAGGTTGGCAGTCAGCTTCGAACTGGAAGCCGACCGGATGCGGCATCTGCATCTGTTGCCCGAAGAATTGAAGAAAGAACTGGAAGTCGTGACCGAAGAACGGCGAATGCGTACGGAGGATAATCCGCAGGCGAAAGTCGGCGAATATTTCTCGGCCGCGGCCTATACGAACAGTCCTTACCAGCATCCGGTGATCGGCTGGCCGAGCGATATCGCCCATTATACGGTCGAGGATCTGAATGCCTGGTATCAGCGCTGGTATGCGCCGAACAATGCGACCCTGGTCGTGGTCGGCGATGTCAAGACCGACGACGTGTTCGCGCTGGCCGAAAAATATTTCGCCGAACTGAAGCCGAGCGAAATCAAGCCGATCAAACCGCAAACCGAAGTGCCGCAGCTCGGCGTGCGCAGGATCACCGTGAAGGTGCCGGCCAAACTGCCGTACTTGGCAATGGGCTATAAGGCGCCTTCGCTGGCGACCGCGGCAGAGGACTGGGAAGCCTATGCGCTGGAAGTGCTGGCCGGCGTACTGGACGGCGGCAACAGCGCGCGGCTGTCTTCGCGTCTGGTACGCGGCAAACAGATCGCGGTCAGCGCGGGCGCGGGTTACAGCCTGGCTTCGCGGCTGTCCTCCCTGTTCGAACTGGAAGGCACGCCGGCGGAGGGCAAAAAAGTGGGCGATCTGGAAGCCGCGCTGAAAAAAGAAATCGCGGAGCTGCAAAAAACGCTGATCGGCAAAGAAGAACTGGAGCGGATCAAGGCCCAGGTGCTGGCCAATCAGGTCTATCAGCGCGATTCGAATTTCTATCAGGCGATGCAGCTCGGCATGTTCGAAACGGTCGGCCTCGGTTGGCCGAAAGTCGATGAATACGTGAAACGTATCCAGCAGGTCACCGCCGAACAAGTGCGCGACGTCGCGAAAAAATACCTGGTCGAGGACCATCTGACCGTGGCCTATCTGGAACCTCAGCCGATCAACGAACCCGCCGTCCACAAGGGAGACAAGTAATGCGTAACAGTTTATGGGGATTATTCTTGCTCGCGGTCAGTCAGGCCGTCTGGTCGTCCGTCAACATCGAGCATTGGCAAACGGCGCAAGGTTCCCGGGTTTTTTTCGTACATACCGAAGGCTTGCCGATTGCGGACATCGTGATCGATTTCGATGCGGGCAGCGCGCGGGACGGCAAACAGGCGGGGCTGGCGGCGCTGACTTCGAACGTGCTGGACACAGGGGCCGGCCAGTGGAATGCGGACCGGATCGCCGAACGCTTCGAGAGCGTCGGGGCGCAGTTCGAGACGGGCATTTCGAGCGATACGGCGAGCGTTACGCTGCGCACCTTGACCGAAAAGCCGCTGTTCGACAAGGCGGTCGAAACGCTGCATGTCATCCTGACCAAGCCAACCTTTAGCGAGGCCGACTTCCAGCGCGAGAAAAAACGGACGCTGGCCGGGCTGAAAATGCGCGAAGAATCGCCCGGCGATCTGGCCGATATCGCCTTTTCAAAGGCGCTCTACGGCGAGCATCCTTATGCGCATCCGGAAACCGGGCTGATCGAAACGGTGGCTACTTTGAAAGCGGCCGATCTGCGCGCCTTTTACCGGCAATATTACGTTGCCGCGAATGCGGTCGTCGTGCTCGTCGGCAACCTGAGCCGGGAGCAGGCCGAAGCCACCGTCGCCGCTCTGTTGAAGGATCTGCCGGCCGGACAAAAGGCCGCGCCGCTGCCCGATGTGGCGATGCCGGGCAGGGCGACCAGTCAGTATACCGCGTATCCGTCGACCCAGACCCATGTGCTGGTCGGGCTGCCCGGCATCGACCGCAAGGATCCGGATTTTTTCAGCCTGTTTGTAGGGAATCACATCCTTGGCGGCAGCGGCCTAGTGTCGAAGCTGTTCGAAGAAATCCGCGAGAAGCGCGGGCTGGCCTACAGCGCCTACAGCGGCTTCAAGCCGATGCAGAAGAAAGGGCCTTTCGTGCTCGGGCTGCAAACGCGCAACGACCAGACCGGCGAGGCGTTGAAGGTGTTGAACCGGACGCTGGCCGATTTTATCGCGAAAGGTCCGACCGAAGCGGAACTGACCGCCGCGAAGAAAAACATCACCGGCGGCTTTCCGATGCGCTTCGACACGAACAAGAAGCTCGCCAATTATGTCGCGATGATCGGCTTTTACGATTTGCCGCTCGACTATCTGGATACCTTTACGCAGAAGGTTGACGCGGTTACGGTCGCCTCGATCGTCGATGCGTTCAAACGCCATGTCGACCTGAACCTGTTGCAGACCGTGACCGTCGGCGGCGACGCGCAGGCGAAAAGTGGCCAATAAGGTCCGGATCATCGGCGGCGAATGGCGCAGCCGCCTGCTGCGCTTCGACGATGCGCCGGGGC
Organism: Candidatus Methylomicrobium oryzae; assembly: GCF_016745425.1. Lineage (GTDB taxonomy): Bacteria > Pseudomonadota > Gammaproteobacteria > Methylococcales > Methylomonadaceae > Methylomicrobium > Methylomicrobium oryzae. Next base: position 46,866 of record NZ_JAERVK010000019.1, read on the forward strand.
TGCGCCCGACGCCGGGCCGCGTCCGCGAAACCCTGTTCAACTGGCTGCAATACGACATTCTCGGCAGCCGTTGCCTGGACTTGTATGCCGGCAGCGGTGCGCTGGGCTTCGAGGCCGCCTCGCGCGGCGCGAAGGAGGTCGTGCAGGTCGAAAGCGATGCGAAGGCCTGCAAAAATCTGCGCGCGAATGCGGCCGCGCTGGAATCGAACCGTAACCGTATCGTGGAAAAGGATGTGCAGCGGTTTCTGTCCGGACCGGCGGAAGCCTTCGATCTGGTGTTTCTGGACCCTCCGTTCGCAAAAAACCTGGCGCTGACAACCTGCCGGCTTTTGGAACAGAACGGCTGGCTGGCGGACGCTGCGCGGATTTATGTCGAAACCGAGGCTGGTCTGGTGCTTGAGGGGCTGCCGGGCAATTGGGAATTATTGAAACATAAAACGGCGGGCGAGGTGGCTTATCGGCTATTTGCCCGGGCCTCTCAGCCTGGATAAAACCCTTTCCCTGGGGACAATGCCCTTGAGTTAATGAGCGTAGGGTGGATAAGCGAAGCGCATCCACCAAAAAATTGCCGGATGCGTTGCGCTTATCCGGCCTACCGGTGTCCTGAGGGAGAGGGCATCAAAATCGAAATTTTCTTTCGCCTGCCGCGTCGATTCCTTTACATGGCGTCTTGGGTTAAAATCGCCCCTTTTTAAAATCCCATTCCCAAGCCCATGAAAACCACCGCGATCTATCCCGGCACTTTCGACCCGATCACGCGCGGGCATCTGGACTTGATCGCCCGGGCTTCCAAGCTCTACGACAGGATCATCGTGGCGGTCGCGCTGAACAAGGGCAAGACGCCGCTGTTCTCGATGGCCGAGCGCGTCGAACTGGCCGCCGCGGTCACGACCGAATTCCCGAACGTCGAAGTCAGCGGCTTCGATACCTTGCTGGTCGAATTCGCCCGGAAAAAAGGCGCGCATGTGATCTTGCGGGGGTTGCGCGCAGTATCGGACTTCGAATACGAATTCCAGCTGGCCGGGATGAACCGCCGGCTGGCGCCCGAGCTCGAAACGGTGTTTTTGACGCCCGCCGAACAATATGAATTTATTTCCTCGAGCATGATCAGAGAGATAGCGCAGCTGAAAGGGGACGTATCGAGCTTCGTTCCCGATCTGGTGCACCAGCGTTTAATCCAAAAATTCAGTTAGGAGTAGTTACCCACCATGGCCCTTAAAATCAGCGACGAATGCATCAACTGCGATGTCTGCGAACCTGAATGCCCGAACGGCGCCATTTCCCAAGGCGAAGAGTTTTACGTGATCGATCCCCAACTGTGCACCGAATGCGTCGGCCACTACGGCGAGCCGCAGTGCATGGCGGTCTGTCCGGTCGACTGCATCGACAAGGATTCCGAACATCCGGAAGACAAGGAGTCGCTGTATCAGAAATATCTGAAGTTGACGGCGGCTTGAGAAGCGGGTAGGTAGCTCCGATTAGCGATAGCGTAATCGGAGGAATTTTGTCCTCTCAAATGCGTGCGATTACGCTATCGCTAATCGCACCTACGGTCCTTCCGGCACCCACAAATCATCCAATTGCAAAACCACCTCGGCGAATGGCGCCGCGCGCACCGCGTCGTCGTCCTTCCACGTACCTTCAAGCAGCCAATGGCCGTCCGATAAACTGTATACTTCCAGCGTACGGATATCGGGGTCGAGCAGCCAGAGCCAGTTGACCTGTTGCGCGGCGTAAATCGGCATTTTGACCGCGCGGTCGGTGCGCGCGGTGCCGGGCGAGAGCACTTCGCAGACCCAGTCGGGGGCGAGGCTGAAATAGGCCTCAGCGGGTAGCGCCGGCAGGCGCTCCCGCCGCCAGCCGGCCAGGTCGGGGACCAGGATGTGCGGCCCCAGATGCAGTTCCGGCTCGAACAGAATCCACCAGCCGCCGGGGCCGCCGCGTCCGTAATGAAACGGTTCTCCGAATCTCATGCTGAGCCCGGAGATCGCCAAAGCATGTTTGGGCGCCGGCCGGGGTTGGGTGATCAGTTGACCGTGGATAATTTCGCCGATCACATGATCGGGCAGATCGAAGAGGTCTTCATAGGTGGCGAAGCGCTGCGCGGGCTGGTTCATGGTCTGCCTCGAATTTCCATTCGGTGTCGATGGGTTTATCTTAACGCGTTCGTTTGGTTTAAGGTAGTTCGTGTAGGGCGGAATAGCGAAGCGTATTCCGCCGGATGTCGAAATCCTATGTGGCGCAATACGGCTTCGTCTATTGCGCCCTACGGTTCCTGTTTCCTGTACACCGGAAGATAAAGATGCGTAGGATGTGCTGAACGAAGTGAAGCGCATCAAGAGTTCTTCAGGAGATTGTTCGCGATCGATACCCTGAAGGGCACTCGATGCGCCTCCTTACGTCGGCACATCCTACAGTTTATTTACTCGGCTATGGTGCCCGATACCGTAACCGGTTACCGGGAATGATTCAGCCAGCCGAGGCTTGCCGAAGTATCACCGACTGGCTTGTATTCCGCGCCAACCCAGCCGTCGTAGGCCGATGAATCGATCGCCGAAAACAGCGCCGCCCAATCGGCGCTTCCGGTGCCGGGCTGCCCCCGTCCGGGACAATCGGCGAACTGGATATGGCCGATGCGGCCGGCATATTTCGCGATAAACGCGGCCGGATCTTCGCCCATTCTGAGCATGTGGTAAATGTCGTATTGCAGGCAGATATTCGCCCGCTGCAGTTCGTCCTGCACCGCCAGCATCTTCGCGCTCGTGTCGATAATAAAGCCGGGCATGTCGAGGCTGTTGATCGCTTCGAACACGGTCTTGATGCCCAAGGGCGTGAACGCGTCGGCGGCCAGGCAAAGATTGCGTTTGAAGGTGTCGAGATAGAGGGCGATGCGCGAAGGATCGAGGCAGCGGCCGGGCAGTACGTTGATCGCGGGGGGCTGCAGCACTTTCGCATATTCGACCGCCAGCGCGAGCGCTTCCCGGAACCGGGCCTGTTTTTCCGGCACGCAGGCCAGTCCTTCGCCGCCCTGCAGCAAGCCGTCGGCCGGCACGTTGAACAGGACCAGCTGGAGATCGTATTCGTTCAGCTTCCGCCGAATCGGCTCGGCTTCGAGTTCATAAGGAAACTGGATTTCGACCGCGTTAAAGCCGGCCGCGCGCGCGGCGGCGAAACGGTCGATCAGTTCGACTTCGGTGAACAGCATGCTCAGATTGGCCGAAAAACGCGGCATCAGTCTTTCCTGTAAAGCTTGATCAGGGTTGCCGGGTCCTGCTCCAGGTAGCCTTGGCTTCCGTGCAGCTGCATCAGCTGCGCCGCGAGTCCGGACATCGGCAGCGCGTTTCCGGTTTGTTTGGCCAGTTCGGCCGCCATCTGCAAATCCTTCAATAAAGTCTTCACGCGCCATTTGACCGGCTCGAATTTTTCGAGCGCCATCTCGGGGCCGGCGATCTGCAAAGGTTTCGAATCCGCAAAGCCGCCGGCCAGCGCGGCCGGGATTTTCTCCGCCTCGACGCCTGCCTGTTTCGCCAGCGCGATCATTTCCGCGATCACCAGCATGTTGCAGCCGACGATCATCTGGTTGCAGATTTTGGTGATCTGGCCGCTGCCGACCGGGCCCATGTGCGTCAGTTGCTTGTACAGCGGCTTCAGCACCTCGCGGGCGATCTCGATATGGCCGGGTTCGCCGCCTGCCATCACCGCAAGCGAGCCCTGCTCGGCGCCGGCGACGCCGCCCGATACCGGCGCATCGACCCAGCCCATGCCGCAGTTGTCGTGCAGCGCGGCCGCAAACGCACGGGTTCGGTTCGGGTCGATGCTGGACAGGTCGATCACCAGCTTGTCCGGCGCTCCGTGATCCAGGATGCCGTGATGAAGCGCCCATTCGACCGCCGGCGTGTCGGCCAGACAGATAATCACCACGTCGGAAGCGCGCACCAGCGCCGCGATGTCCGGCATCGCTGTAGCGCCGGCGGCGATTACAGGCGGCAGTTTCTCCGCGCTGCGGTTCCAGACGTTGACCCGGAAGCCGTGCTGCAGCAGCCGCAGCGTCATCGGTTTGCCCATCAGGCCGATGCCGATGAAGCCGAGAATAGGGAGTGAGTATGACATGAATTATTGTAGTGGCGGAGGTTTTGAGTCGTTCAGGGCGGTTTAACCGGAACGCCCTGCTTCTTTGCGAGCAGGCGCGGCGGAGCGCTTCATTCGAGGGGCGGCAAAGCCTTGTCCTCGGACAAGGCTTCCAGCAGCGCCTGCTGTTGATCGGTAAAATCGAATATGCCCTGCTGCAGCTGAAACCAATAGCGGCTGATTGCACCCGGTTCGCTGTCGTCCAGGCTTCGTTCGAGATTGTGGGCCCGCCTCCGAATGTTTTCGAGGCCGCAAAAACTCAGCGAGCCGTGCAGCTTGTGGGTGATTTCCCGGGCCAGGTCGTATTGCCGGCGGTTGAGCGCATTCTGGATGCCCTCCAACTGCTCCGGCAGTTCGGCGAACAATTGCGCGAATATCGTGAAAGCAAGTTGCTTGTCGTTGCGGGTTTTGGCCAAAATCATGAGGAGGTAATCCTGGCCGTCGCCGGATGCCGTCCCGTTGCTGTCGCGCATAGTTGTCCATTCTGTAAACCGATGGGGCAGAAAGCATCGCCGCGCGGATGCCCGGTTCCGGCGATCGATCTATATTGCGTTTTATTTTATGGTTATTATGTTCCGTTTCAAAATTCTATCGAGCCGCCCATGAATTACGTCGAATCCGCCCTCGCCGTTCCGTCCGAATTACAAGCCGTGCATGCCGCCCATCTGCAGAAAATCGCCGAACGGTTGGCCGAGCTGAACCTGAAGATGCCCGATCTGCCCGAGGTGGCGGAATCGTTGCCGAAAGTCTGGTGCGGCAGTGCGTTTGTCGCCGAACAGTGCTGTAAAAGTCCGGAACTGCTGATCGATCTGGCCGATTCCGGCGACCTGACGCGCGCTTATGCTGTCGACTGTTACAAGGCCAGGCTGGACGCGTTGGATCCCGATTCCGAGACTGCATTGATGGCCGCGCTCCGGAAATTCCGCCGCCGCGAGATGGTGCGGATCGCCTGGCGCGATCTGGCCGGCTGGTCGGACCTGCCGGAAACCCTGATGGACCTGTCGCTGCTGGCGGACTCCTGCATCCAGTACGCGCTCGATTTCCTGTACCGGCAGGCGGTTGCCAAGCGCGGCACGCCGCTGCTGAAGGACGGCAGCCCGCAGCAGATCGTGGTGCTCGGGATGGGCAAGCTCGGCGCCTACGAATTGAACTATTCGTCCGACATCGACCTGATCTTCGCCTTTCCGGAAGAAGGGGTGCTGCCGGACCGCAAGGAAACCAGCTACGGCGAATTTTTTACCCGCCTCTGCCAGAGCCTGGTGCGGGTGCTCGACGACATGACCGTGGACGGTTTCGTGTTCCGGACCGACATCCGGCTCCGGCCTTACGGCGACAGCGGCGCAGTGATCATGACCTTCGACGGGATGGAAAACTACTACCTGACCCAGGCGCGCGAATGGGAACGCTACGCGATGATCAAAGCGCGGCAGGTGGCGGGCGACTTCAAGGCCGGCAGTCAGTTGATGGCAATGCTGCAGCCCTTCGTCTACCGGCGCTACCTCGATTACGGCGCGTTCGAGGAACTGCGGTCGCTGAAGCAGCAGATTACCCAGGAATTGAAACGCAAAGACCGGATGGAAAACGTCAAGCTCGGACCGGGCGGGATCAGGGAGATCGAATTCATCGGCCAGGCGTTTCAGCTGATCCGCGGCGGCAAGGAAAAGTCGCTGCAGCAGCGCGGCATCATGGCGGTGCTGAAACGCCTCGGCGAATTGCATCTGCTGACCGCCGAGGACGCCGAGCAGTTGCAAAAGTCCTACACGTTCCTGCGCATCGTCGAAAACCACATTCAGGAATACCAGGACAGGCAGGCGCACGATCTGCCGGTATCGCCCGAGGCCCGCGCGGCGCTGGCCTATTCGCTCGGTTTTTCCGGCTGGGATGCGTTTAAACAGGAGCTGGACCGGGTCAGAAAAGCCGTGCACGAAGTGTTCGACCAGGTGTTTTCACTGTCCCGGCAGGAAAATCATCAGGAAGCCGGCCGGCTGATCTGGAACGGGAGCGGCGAAGATGCCGAACGGCTCGCGGCCTGCGGTTTTACCGATCCCGAGGCGACGCGCGAAAGCCTCAGGGAATTCAAGGCTTCGGCGGCGGTGCGCCGGCTGACCGCGAAAGGCGCCGGCGTCCTGGATCGCCTGATGCCGCAAGTGCTGGAGGCGATGCGCGAATTCGAGCGGCCCGATGAAGTGTTCAAGCGGGTGCTGGACATCTTTGCTGCGGTCGCGGGCCGAAACGTTTACCTGGCCTTGCTGTCCGAAAACCCGCAAGCCCTGGCGCTGCTGCTCCGGCTGGCCGCCGCCAGTCCCTGGATCTGCCGCTATCTGGCGCAATATCCGGTGGTGTTCGACGAGCTGATCGACGCCCGGACGCTGTTCGCGCCTTTGAAGAAGCAAGATCTCGCCGAACAGCTGGACCGGCTGCTGCGAGCGGTCGGCGTGGAGGAAATGGAGCAGGCGATGATCCTGCTCCGCCAGTTCAAGCAGCAGCAGGTACTGAAGGTCGCGGCCGCCGATTTGATGGGCGCGATTCCGTTGATGGTGGTCAGCGACTACCTGACCTATATCGCCGAAAGCATCGTCGAAAAAACCGTCGAATGCGCCTGGCGGGCGCTCGCGCAAAAGCACGGCCATCCGCCCGGCAGCGACGGCGGACGCACTGGGTTCGGCGTCATCGGCCTCGGCAAGTTCGGCGGTATCGAGCTCGGCTACGGCTCCGACCTCGATCTGGTGTTCATCTACGACTGTGCGGACGGCAATGCGTTGACTGCGGGCGACAAGCCGATTTCGACCACCCAATTTTACGGCAGGCTCGGTCAGCGGGTCCGGCACATCCTCGATACCCGGATGCTGTCCGGCGTGCTCTACGAAGTCGACATGCGCCTTCGGCCCAACGGCGACTCCGGCCTGTTGGTGTGCCACATCAATGGCTATGAAGATTACCAGAAAAGCCAGGCTTGGACCTGGGAGCACCAAGCGCTGGTACGCGGCCGCTTTATCGCCGGCGATTCGCGGCTGAAAGCGAAATACGAAGCGGTGCGGCATGCGGTCCTGAGTTTGCCGAGGGATGCCGAGGCGTTAAAAAAAGAGGTTCGCGAGATGCGCGAAAAAATGCGCGCCGCGCTGGCGCCCAAGGAAAACGGAAAATTCGACCTGAAGCAGAGCAAGGGCGGCATTGCGGATATCGAGTTCATTGTGCAGTACGGGGTATTAAGTCAGGCCGCGGGCCATCCGTCGCTGACAACGTACACCGACAATATCCGGCAACTGGATGGCTTGGCGGATGCAGGATTTTTGTCCAAAACCAATGCCGAAACGCTCAAGGCGGCCTATTGCGCTTACCGCGATTACGGCCACAAGCTTGTCCTGCAGGACGAGCGCGCGGAAATCGGCCAATCCGAGGCGGAGGAGCTGAGCGCCCAGGTCGAGCTGTTGTGGCGGCAAATCATGGAGGCATAGCCAATTACGCTATGTCAATTAACGTATCCTTTTTGTGCCATATGCCTTGGCGTGGCGCCGAACCGCCTTTCCGGCGCCTGCCTTAAACAAAATACGGAAAAATGGTGCGGCATTTGGCACAGCGATTGTCGGAACGATTGAAAAAGATCGTCCGGCGGCGGGGTACAGAGCTTTGCCGAGGGCAAAAAATAGCTTTAATAAAAGGATGCGGCATCGGGTTGCCGGGGAAAATAACCCCTTTGGCAAGAGGCCGGTCCGCCAGCAGCGATTATTTTCTGGCATGCTATGTGCTTTATGATTGACGTCATGGCTATACTCGGCGCTGCCTTGCGGAAAGGAATGGGATAGCGCATTTCCCTACCGGAACGATGCCATGCTCCGTCACTCGCTTAACCCGATACACGGCTCTCTCATTGTTCGAGGTATTTTTTCGAATGCCCTCGCAATGTCTTCAACCCGGATGTGCCGTGCAATGCGGAGGGTCCGGGTCTTTTTTCTTTATTGAGCCTGTTCGGGCTCGTGTCTTTCCCCGTTTCGAACCGAAGATCTGTATTGCCGAACGGCTGTGCGCCAAACGGAAGCTCCGGGCATTTAATTAAACTATGTTATTTAACACAGTTTAAGCGTGCCATATGCCGTAATTTTGAGACAGCGGAAGGGGTTCGCGAGGATTCGGCACGCGCGGAAGATCGATCTGCCGAAAGGCGGCCAGACAGTTCGGAATGTCGATCAGCGGCATTATATGACCGATTTTGTTGGGTATTTGGACGGGCATCGCTCTTGGAATAGAAAAAATGAACCAGAGCATGTTGTGGCAGGGATAATCAAGAATGAGGCAAAAAGAAGCGATAATTACGGTGGCATGGCAATTGCATAACATGGATATTGCATGTCATCACTAGAAGGCTGGATTTGTCCAAGGCGTGCAATGGCATCGAGCTTAATTAATTAGAATAATCACAAATGCCTAAGGGGGGCATAATGAAGCGTTCCACAATAAAAACGACAGCATCATTTGTGTTTGTGGCGACATTGGGCATCGGTCAGGCCTATGCGCACACCGGCGTAAGGGATCAGGTCGACGAAGGCAAAGCCAGCTATAACGGCTTTACCATTACCCACGGCTGCGCTTCCGGAGCCGAGGGACAGTCGGGCCAGGCTTATCCGGTGTTGGGGCAGACGGCACTGTTTCCCTCCGGCAGCACGGCGGTGTGGCGGGATGGCACAGGTGCCGTAATCCAGCAAGGCGGCGACGGCAACGGCACGATCTCGGCGGCCTCTTTGTCGCTGAACGTCACCGGTTATGCAAGCATGTCCTCGGCCTTTGCAACCTCGCAGGAGATTGTCGATACGACCGGTGTCGTGCGCGGCCTGCACTGGCGCGACGGAGCGATGGAGCCCAAGTTGAATACTATTACCCCGTTCAAAATCACAGCCCCCACCATCAAAGACAATTGCGTCAGGACTTTGAAGATCCGGGTTGCGGTCATCAACTGGTGCGACCTGAAAAAGAACGAAGCCAACGACGCCAAAGGGCCTTACAAAAAGCCGAAGGATGCTTTCGGTCGCCCGATCCCTCTCACTTCAATCGTTGACGTGAGCAACGGTCTGCAGACTAATGTCGCGGACTCGCCGCTTTATAAGAGTATGAGCGGCGGCAACGGCGACAACAACCGTGCCGACTGGTGGTTTTATGATTTGTACGGCGGCAGCCAATTGTATAAGGACCCTGAAGTCATCGGCTCTGCCGCCAATTACTGGTCGGCGGCAATCACTGTGAATAACAGCGCGGCGGATACCGCGGCCTGTGGAGGCACTTTGGTCGATTATACGGTCGAACCCGCCGGCATCGATCTGGATACTTACCTGACCGGTCCGAATACCCAGCCGTTCACTTCGGGAAATGGCCCGTTCTAACGATAACCAAAATATCTTGAAGGGAAACTCCGCATGCCCCCGCGATCAGGCGCTGGGACATGCGGCCGCTTAAGGCCAAGCGCGGGACGTGTCTTGGCTTTTTGCCGTTTATGAAGGAGCGGAACTTCCTCTCCATCGGGGCAATCTACGGGATTGGCCGGCGGCTTCGTTCCGCGTTCCGGAGCGGCGAACGGATTATTGTACAAAGTGGGCAAAGGTGTATACTTGCCCGGATTTATTATCGGCGTAGCGCCCGACTGATGCTGCGCCTCAAAAGGCTTAAATACTGATATAACCAAGCGGGTCGATAAGGATTGTTAAAAGTCAGAGGGTTAAGACGCCAAGCGTTTTGTGTATATAACGGCCTCTTGCAGGGGCGCGGGGATATGATGAGATTAACGAACAAAGCCATTGCCGCATCGGTTGGAACGCTGCTTTTAGGCAGCGTTTCGGCCGTGGTGCAAGCAGACATTCTGGACCAAAGCCTGGGTAATTTTATTGGCGCGACCGATTCGTACCGGATCACTTGCCAGTCGAGTCCGGATGGGGCAATCGGCCAGACCGATCACCTCAATTTCAAAATCATCGATACGACGCCGTCGAATGACGGTTCGTCACCCCTGTTACTGAATATTCATGTCAAGAAAGGCAGCAATCGAACCGGTTTCGTGACCCACGACGAAACGGAAGTAACGCCGGGAACGCAGCGGGAATTCGAGGTGGCGGGCGGCAAGGGTACGTATAAAATCGCTATCGACACCCTCGGCACGACGGATACCTCGAAAACGACAAAGCACACCTTTTCGGTCGAGACGCGCTGCTTGAACGATAATGGCGAGTTTACCAAGCCGGCGGTTGCAAAAATCAAGACAAGGACCGTCAAAAACGGTAAAAAAGCCAACTTGACGGCTGTTTGCGGCAAAAACAAACTGACCGGCGAAACCAGCAAGCTCTACGTGAAATTTGCCAATACGACGGCGGACCCGTCGCGCGTGGTGCTCAACGCCCAGGTACTGAAAGATAATTCGGCAACCAATGTCACGGACGGCAACGGCGATGACGTTTATAGCGATGCAAGCAATCTGAAAGGCGGCAACGGCGACTACACGGTATTGGTCAACAGTACCGCCTACGCTTCTCAGCAGGACAATGCCAGAGATTACACGATTGAATACCAGTGCGAAAATAGCGCCAATGTCGATACCGGCACGGCCGATATTGTGCAGGTTCAGGATCAATGAGACGGGCCATCAGCAACCGTATTTTGAAGTTGGTAAAAGAGTAAGATCCGTTTGAAGTGGGGCGGCCATGAGAAATAAGAGAAAGTTTTTAATGCAGATTGGGATCGTCTGGCTGTGCCAGGCGTCGGGCGTTCTGGCCCACGATCAGAGCGGAAGTCTGGGCGCTCAAGCTTCGGCTACCGATTACTACGAGCTGGAGTGCTTCGATGACGGCAACGGCTCTCCCGAGCATTTGTTTTTTGAAGTTCGCGGCGATACCAGGAATACGGCGGTACAAGTCAGCGGGCAAGTCGTCAACGGCAGCCAGGCGGCCAGCGCGACCGATCATACGAGCGGGGACAGCAGCTATAGCCCTCAGTTGAAAGTCGTTCACGAAGGTGATAACGATGTGTATCGCATGGTAATCGACAAAAACGGCCCCGGCGTAGCCCAATATTCGCTGCAATATCACTGCGAAACGGGCAACGGCGTTCATACCGGAACATCCGATCTCAAGTTTTTGCAAGTCCAGTAATCTGCGGATACGCAATGAACACGACAGGAGAGAGAATCGGCGGTTGCTGCTATACAGCCTCGATATTCAACCGCCTGACTGCATTTCACTCTTTCGAGCGCACAGCCGAAGCCACCGCTTCAGCCTCCTTCGATTAAAGTCATCCCGGTCATTTTTTTCATGTTAACAATCCACCAAAAAAAATTAGCCCTGTCCGGGGCGTTGTCGGCATTGCTGCTGTCGATGCCTTTATCTGCGGCTGAGCGCGGCGAGACTGCCGGCAATTGCGCCTTATCCATGCTGGATGGCTCCGGCAGTGTGGCATTGGACAAATTCAAGGGAAAGGTGGTCTATCTCGATTTCTGGGCATCCTGGTGCGGACCCTGCGCCAAATCGTTTCCGTTCATGAACCGATTGCACGAAGAGCTCGGCGGTAAAGACCTGGCGATCATCGGCGTCAATCTGGACGAAAACCCCGAAGATGCGCAGGCGTTTTTAGCGCAATATCCGGCCAATTTCACGATTGCCGCCGACAAGGGCGAACAGTGCGCCCGGCAGTTCGACGTGAAGGCGATGCCGTCGACGTACCTGATCGGCCGGGACGGCGTCATTCGGGACGTGCATCTGGGCTTTCGTGCGGATGAAGGAAAAGCGCTGCGCGAAACCGTGGAGAAGCTGTTGAACGAGAATCCTTCGGCGGCGGCCGCGCAATGATTTTACCGGTTCGAGGGACGTGCATGGCGCTGGCTTTTTTTCTGGGGATCGGTGCGGCCGGTTGCGCGGAAGTCGCGCCCTGGCAGCGCGGCAATCTGGCCAAGCCGCAGATGGCGCTGGAGCCCTATCCGCTGCAGAGCTCCTTTCGCGGCCACATCTACGGCAGCCGGGAAGCCGCTTCCGGCGTGAGCGCGTCCGAGGGAGGTGGATGTGGCTGCTATTGAGCCGGTTCAACCGGCCGACGACGCTCAGAAACCGTCGGCAGGTCCTTTAAATGCCTTGACCGCCGCCGCCCTGGCGCTGCCCGGCCTGGTGTTGCCGGCGGCGCAAGCGGCGGACGATGAATTTGCCGTCCAGTACGGCCATTACCAGGAAGAGAATCGCCAGCTGTTCGGCGTCGAAAGCAAGTTCCGGCCGATTACGGTCGATACCCTGCAGGGCAGCGGCAATCTCAAGCTCACCGACCGGGTCAAGTTTACTTTCAATTACACGCAGGATACCTGGTCGGGAGCGACGCCGATCGCAACCGCGCCGCTCGACATGCGCGGCAACAGCACTTCGAATTCGCCCGACGGCATAACCGGCGCCACGCCGAACATCGTGGGCGATTTATTCTTCGATTCGAACTTGAATCCCTTGCGGACCGACGGTTTCGGCACTGTGGTCGGCGGTCCCGACCGCCGCCTAGTGCATACGCTTTCTTCCGCTTCTCCTGAAACCCGCAAGCAAGGCAGCTTCAAGCTGGGTTACGAATGGGACGAGGCGGCGCTGGACGTAGGGGGGGGCGTTTCGGTGGAGGACGACTACGAATCCGGCTTCGTCAACCTGGGCGGTCGGCTCGATTTCAATCAGAAACTGACTACCCTGAGTGGCGGCTTGAGCTATACGTCGAGCGATACCAACGCGCGAATCGATCACGATGCGTTGCCGTATATCAATACCGGCGCCTATGACGGCCAGATCGAGCGGACGGCGGAAGGCGGAAAGATCATCCATGGCGAGCGTAAGGATTGGGGCGCGCATCTCGGCCTGACCCAGGTTCTGAACAAGAACGCGCTGATCGAGGCCGGCCTGGGCTATACCCTCGGCAACGGCTATATGGAAAACCCTTACAAGGTCGTCGAAGTCGCCTTCATCAACGACAATATTCCGCCGCCCGAGGGTGCGGCCTATGTAGGGCAAGTCCGCGCTTTGCTCGAACAGCGCCCGGACGTGCGCAACCAGTTCAACGGGAATTTGGGGTATGTCCAGCATATCGACGCGCTGGATGCGGCGCTGCATTTCAATTACCGCTATTATCTCGACGACTGGGGCATCAACGCCCACACCTTCGAATCCGACTGGGTGCAGCCGCTCGGCCATGGCTGGAGCGTGACGCCGAGAATCCGCTATTACTCCCAGGATGCGGCCGATTTTTATACTCCCTACCTGATTTCGAACCAGCCCTACAATTCGGGCCGGTTTAACCGCAATCTGTTGCCGAATCATTTTTCCAGCGATCATCGCCTTTCCGGTTATGGCGCCTTGAGCGGCGGCGTGACGGTCAGCAAAAAGTTTGCGAAAGGCGTCGACGTCGACCTGGGCTTCGAATATTACACCCACCAGGGCGGCCTGAAAATCGGCGGGGGCGGCGAGGGCGACTACGCGGATTTCGATTCCTGGAACGTCAACGGCACGCTCAAGGTCAATCTGGAAGCCCTGGCGGCGGGCGCCGACCACGGCAGCCATGCGCATCACCACCACCATCACGGCGCTACGGCCCCGGCCGGCGTGATGTTCGACCACATGCTGGGCAAGAACGGCTTCATGGTCGGCTACCGTTACATGTATAGCAGTCAGAGCGGCGACATGCTGCACGGCTCGAATTTGGTCGGCGATCCTGCGATCGTGGCCGGCGGCTGCGGGCCTAACCCGTGCTTCGTCAAGCCGAACAGCATGGCGATGCACATGCACATGCTCGACATCATGTATGCGCCGACCGATTGGCTGAACCTGATGGTGATGCCGCAGTTCATGGACATGAGCATGACGATGCGCCGATTGACCGGCGCGCCGCCGGATGACGAAGCGCCGGACGGAGGCGTGCATATCCCGCACCATGTCGAGAACGGGCACGAAACCGGCGGCATCAGCGACATGGGGGTGTATGCGCTGGTCAAGCTGTTCGATGCCGGCCGCCATCACCTGCACATGGGGCTCGGCCTGAGCATTCCGTTCGGGGCGGTCGACATCGAACTGCGGCGCAATCACCAGGTGGAAGGCGGCCTGATCCATTACGGGATGCAGCTCGGCAGCGGCACGCTCGATTTCAAGCCGAGCCTCACCTATACCGGCAATTACGAAGACTGGGCGTGGGGCGCGCAGCTGAGCGGCACCAAGCGTCTGGAAGACCATGGCGAAACCGGTTACCGCTTGGGCGACATCTTCCAGACCACGGCGTGGGGCGGCTACGGGCTGACGAACTGGCTGACTGCGACCCTGCGCGGCGTCTATACGATTCAAGGCGCGGTACAGGGCGAGTTTAATCAATTCATCGACCGGTTGGGGCCGATGGATTATCCGATGAACTACGGCGGCCGGTTTTGGGACGTCGGCTTCGGGCTCAATGCGACAATTCCGAGCGGCGACCTGGCCGGCAATTCGCTGGGTGTCGAATGGCTGCAGCCGGTCGCCACCGATTACAACGGCTATCAGCTGGACCGCGACGGCACGTTGTCGGCGACCTGGCATTATGCGTTTTAACCGATGAGGCTTCGTCTTCGGAAGACCTGCCAGGTTTTAAAAACCTGGCAGGTCTATAGGACGCCCCCTAAAAATGTTTTCGGTAATCGCCATAACCTAACCCTTGCTTCCGCAATGTAACGGCGATGTCGACGAATCCCTTTTGACCGCCGCTGCGGTGGGCACCCAGAGGTTCACTCCGCCTTGAATACCCTTGAACTATATCGGCACGATTTCAAAGCCATGGGCACGCCCTGCGAAATTCAGCTTTTCGCGAAAGTTAGGGCTTCGGCCGGGCGGGCGGCCGAAGCCGCCGTTGCCGATATTGCGCGCCTGGAAGCGCGTTATTCGCGCTACCGCGCCGACAGTTTCCTGTCCGAAATTAACCGCATTGCGGCGAAAGGCGGGCGGATCAAGGTGGACGATGAAACTGCGGGCCTTTTGAATTACGCGGCCACCTGCCATGAACAAAGCGGGGGACTGTTCGATATTACCTCGGGCATCTTGCGGCGCGCCTGGCGCTTCGACAGCGGCGCGTTGCCGGAGCAAAGTCTGATTGACGATTTGCTCGCCAAGGTCGGCTGGGACAAGGTCGTCTGGGCGCCGCCGGTACTCGAATTCCCACTGCCCGGCATGGAGATCGATTTCGGCGGCGTAGTGAAGGAATATGCCGCCGACCGGGCCGCCGGCCTGTGCCGGGCGGCGGGCATCCGGCACGGCATGATCAATCTCGGCGGCGACATCAAGGTGATCGGCCCGCGCGCGGACGGCAGCCCTTGGCGAATCGGCATTCGCCATCCCAGGCAAAAAGGAGGGCTCCTGCAAACGGTGGAACTGTCCGAAGGCGCGATGACCAGCAGCGGCGATTACGAACGCTGCCTGACGATCGGCGATGTGCGCTACGGACACATTCTGAATCCGCGTACCGGCTGGCCGGTCGGGCACCTGGCGTCGGTTACCGTGATCGCCGACTTCTGCGTGGTGGCCGGCAGCGCTTCGACTATCGCCATGCTGAAGGCGGAGGCGGGGCCGGCCTGGCTGGAGTCGCTCGGGCTGCCGCATCTTTGGATCGACGTGAACGGCGGAACGGGCGGGACTTTGCAAAATGCTGCCGTTCACTCTCAATAAGGCTTTAGGAATCCGACATAACGTACAACGTTGTTAACAGGCTCGAACGTTTCGGGCTCTATCTGACCGTATTTCTGACCGGCGCCTCGGTAATGGTGATCGAACTGTTGGGCACCCGGATGATCGCGCCGTTTTACGGCGCGAGCCTGTACGTCTGGTCGTCGCTGATCTCGGTCACCATGATGGCGCTGGCGATCGGCTATTTTGTCGGCGGGCGCTGGGCCGACCGCGCGAGGCGCAGCGGCCTGTCGCTGATCGTGGCGTTGGCGGCGGTGTTGACGCTGCTGATTCCCTGGCTGACCCGGCCGGTGCTGCTGGCGACCGATCCTTTGGGCCTTCGCTTGGGCGCGTTGGCCAGCGCCCTGGTTTTGTTCATGCCGAGTCTGACGATGCTCGGGATGGTCGGGCCGTTCGCGATCAAGCTTGCCACTTCGCGCCTGGACGGCGTCGGTTCGAGCGCGGGCTCGATCTACGCGGTCAGCACCTTGGGCAGCGTGGCCGGTACGCTGTTTCTCGGCTTTTATCTGTTTCCTTTGCTGGGTTCGCGCGAAATTTTCATCGGTACCGGGGTGTTTCTGCTGCTGCTGGCGGTGTCGCTCTCGGTATTCGAACAAAAGCGCCTGGCGATGAATTCGGCCATCGTTTCCAGCCTGTCGTTACTGGTCATCGGCCTGGGCTTGCTGCCCAAAATCGTCGATGCGGGCCATTTTCAGGACCGCAGCGGCAAATTCCGGATGCTTTCCGAAGAAGAAAGCCTGTACGGCTGGGTGCGGGTGATCGACCAGCCCGCGCGCAACCTGCGTATGCTGACTTCCGACGCGTCGATGATCGGCGCGGCCGGCATCAGCGACGGCGGCAACCGGCTCAGCTATCAGGACATCGTCGGCATGATCCCGGCGCTCAGGCCGGGCATGAAGCGCGCCCTGATCGTGGGTTTGGGCGCCGGCAAGATGGTCGATGTGCTGCAGGGGCGCTACGGCATCGAAACCGACACGCTGGAAATCGACCCGGCGGTGGCGAAGGCGGCCAGCCGTTATTTCGGTTTCCATCCGGACGGAAAGAACATCATCGGCGATGCACGCTATGAAATCCGCCATCTCCAGGGGCCCTACGATCTGATCATCCACGACTGTTTTACCGGCGGCTCGGAGCCCGCGCACCTGCTGACCGTTGAAACCCTGCAGCAATTGAAGGGGCTTTTGTCCGAACAAGGGATTCTGGCGGTCAATTTTGTCAGCTTTGCAGAAGGAAAGGACAATCTGGCGCTGCCTTCGGTCGCGAGGACGATCGACCGTGTGTTTCCGCACCAGTCCCTGTTCATTTCGGAGCCGGGCAAAGACTTCAACGATTTCATCTTTCTGGCCGCCGACCGGCCGATCGATCTTTCGACCGACTCGCTCTTTGCGGATCAGGCTGGCTGGTTTAGGGACCGCCAGTTTCAAGTCGACAAGAACCGCGGCGTGCTGCTGACCGATAATCTGAATCCGCTCGAGCACCTGCAGGTGAGAAAATCCGAGCAATACCGCAGCGTGCTGGTCGATTGGTTCGGAGCCGATCTGCTGGTCCGCTGATCCGATCCCCCCTTCTAATGGCGTGAAGATAAGCCGGAATCAGCCGGCTCAAGGGAGTGCAAAGCAAGGTAGGATGGGTAGAGCGAAGCGAAACCCATCAAGAAAGCCATCAATGCGATGTCCGATATGACTATTCACGATGGGTTTCGGCTATCGCCTCTACCCATCCTACGACCCTTTGTCGCTCCGTTTTGTCGGTTGCAAAGCCAGCTTTGCAACGCCTTGGGAGTAATTTGGCGGTATTGCCCCCGTTCTGTTTCTCCAATGTCGTGTCGAAGCGGTCCGAATGCCGATCAATGAAAGCCGGTATGGCTGGTGCTGACTTTATAGTACAATTCCCCTTCCATATTATGAGGTATGCGCCGGTTACTCGGAGGCATTGCCGTCGAACAACAATCCCTGCGTTGAAGCGGAAAATAGATAAAAATCTTTCCGCTTTCAATGACGGCAGAATTTTTAAGATTAAAACATAAGAATACTTTGGAGTATCCGAGATGACGATGGACGATAGAGACGGCTATATCTGGCTGGATGGAAAATGGGTTGACTGGCGCGATGCGAAAACTCACGTCCTGACCCACACGCTGCATTATGGCGGCGGTGTATTCGAAGGCCTCAGAGCCTATCATGCCGAAAAAGGCACGGCCATCTTCAAGATGAAGGAGCACACCGACCGCCTGTTCCGCTCCGCGCACATCATGAACATGCCGATGCCGTTCACCAAGGATGACATCAACGACGCGCAATGCGGCGCGATTGCGAAGAACAATCTCGACAGCGCCTACATCCGCACGATGTGTTTCTACGGCTCCGAAGGGATGGGGCTGCGCGCCGACAACCTGAAAGTGCATGTCATGGTCGCTGCCTGGACCTGGGGCGCGTATCTCGGCGCCGACAACATGGAAAAAGGCATTCGGATCCGCACCTCGTCCTATACGCGCAATCACGTGAACAGCACGATGCTGAAGGCCAAAGCGAACGGCAACTATATCAATTCGCTGCTGGCGCTGCAGGAAGCGATCTCGACCGGCTATGACGAAGCCTTGCTGCTCGATCACGAAGGTTACTGTGCGGAAGGCAGCGGCGAAAACCTGTTCGTGATCCGTAACGGCAAGCTTTACACGCCGGAAACGACCTCCGCACTGGAAGGCATCACCCGCGACACGATCATGACGATCGCGGCCGAACAGGGCCTGGAAGTGATCGTGAAACGAATTACCCGTGACGAAGTGTATATCGCCGACGAAGCGTTTTTCACCGGTTCCGCCGCCGAAGTGACGCCGATCCGCGAATACGACGGCCGTAAGATCGGCAACGGCAGCCGCGGTCCGATCACCGAAAAGCTGCAGTCGCTGTATTTCGACTATGTGCACGGACGCCGAAGCGACCATGCCGAATGGCTGACTTATGTCGCCAAATAAATTTGAAATCTGACGCCGTCTCCGCCATTACGAAGAAGATTCTGGTCGTCGGCCCGTCCTGGGTCGGCGACATGGTGATGGCGCAAAGCCTCTTTATCGCGCTGAAGGCCGCCGATCCGGCCTGCAGGATCGATGTGCTGGCGCCGGCGTGGACCTTTCCACTATTGGACAGGATGCCGGAAGTCAATCGTTCGGTTGCGATGCCGCTTTCGCACGGCCAATTCGGGCTGGCGGAGCGGATCAAACTGGGCCGGCAGTTACGCAGCGAAGCCTATGATCAGGCGATCGTGCTGCCCAATTCCTGGAAATCCGCGCTGGTTCCCTTCTTTGCCCATATTCCTCTTCGCACCGGTTATATCGGTGAATGCCGCTGGGGCCTGTTGAACGATGCCCGCAGGCTCGACAAGCAGACCCTGACGATGACCGTACAGCGCTTCGTGGCGTTGGCGTTCCCGAAAAACGCCGCTCAGCCTCCCGCTTATCCGGTTCCCGCGGTTCCGGTTGAGCCGGCGCGGCAAGCGGCGGTTGCCGAAAAATTCCGGGTCGAAATCGGCGGCAATATCTTGGCTTTATGTCCCGGCGCCGAATACGGCCCTGCCAAACGCTGGCCGTCCGGGCATTTCGCCGAACTGGCCGAGCGCAAAATTGCCGCCGGCTGGCAGGTCTGGCTGTTCGGTTCGGAGAAAGACAAGGTGGTCACCGCCGAAATCAACCGGCTGGCCGGAGGCGCCTGCATCGATTTTGCCGGCCGCACCCAACTGAATGAAGCGGTCGATCTGCTGTCGCTGGCTCATGCCGTGGTCAGCAACGATTCCGGCCTGATGCATCTGGCGGCCGCGCTGGACAAGCCGCTGGTCGCGATCTACGGCTCGTCGGATCCCGGCTTTACGCCGCCGTTGCATGCCAAGGCCCGGGTCGTCTCGCTGCATCTGGATTGCGCGCCCTGCTTCAAGCGCGTCTGCCCGTTGTATCCGGCCGATCATCCGGATCACGCCCGCTGCCTGACCGGGATCGGTCCTGAGCAAGTCCTGGCGTTATTGCCCGGCTAAGCGGCTGATGCGGATTGCGATCGTTAAACTCTCCGCGCTCGGCGACATCGTGCATGCGATGGTTGCGCTGCAGTTCATCAAGGAACGGTTTCCCGAATGCCGGATCGACTGGATCGCCGAAGAACGCTTTGCGGGCGTGTTGGCCGATAACCCCGATTTGAACGAAATTTTGACCGTCAATTTAAAAGCCCTCAAAACCGACAAGATGCGGTTTTTCGCGGAGTTCCAAAAAATCCGCGCTTTTGCGGAACGCAATTACGACCTGGTCATCGATGCGCAGGGACTGCTCAAATCGGCGATCGTCGCCCGATTGATCGGCAAAAAGATTGCCGGCTTCGATGCCGGATCGATCCGCGAAAAAGCCGCGTCCTGGTTTTATGATCAGAAAATCCATTGCGCGTACGATGCCAATACCATCGACCGCAATGCGCGGGTGCTGTCAGGGCCGTGGGGATTCGAGATCGTCCCCGAACAAATCCGGAATAAGCAGCCGTTTCTGTTTTATCGGAACCCGTCGCCCTGCATTGACGATTATTTGCGGCGGGACCGGAAAAATATTGTGTTGGTGACCGGTTCGACCTGGGAAAGCCGAAATTATCCGGCCGAAAATTATGTTAAGGTTGCCGAGGCGTTGGGGCAAAATTGCCTGGTGGTCTGGGGCAGCGAGCAGGAAAAAGCGCGCGGCGAATGGATGGCGGCACAGTCGGACGCTATTAAAGTGATGCCGAAGCTCGATTTGAACGACCTAAAGGCATTGATTGCGCGTTGCGACCTCGTGATCGGCAACGATACCGGGCCGACGCACATGGCCTGGGCGCTGAATCGGCCGTCGCTTACGATCTTCGGACCGACGCCGGTCAGCCGCGTATATCAGACCGGCATCAACCGCGTGGTCAAGTCCGCCTCGAAAGTGAACCCTTATAAATTGAACAAAAACGATTTTTCGATTCGCGAAATCGAGCCGCAGGTTATCGTTCAGGAGGCGGCAAGACTGATCGGGCGGTAAAATGGCAGGTCTTCACTAAAGTCTTAGCTGTGTACGATCTTCATACCCTGCCGGTCAGGATTGCGATGTGATGATCGCGGACGAGCCGAGAACGGGCAAGGATTTGGTGGCCGAGTCGATTCATAAAAATTCGGGACGGACGGCTGCGTGGCCTTTTAGTCGCGTCGATTGTGAAACTTTATCGGAGGCAGAGGGTCAGATTGGGTTTTACGGTGCGGAAAAAATCGGAAGCACAGGCAGGAATTCGTGGGTGGATTGATCGAATTGACCCCGGAGGAACCCTTTTTTCCGGACGGGTATTTGACCGCTGAAAGAATATCGCCCCAAAGCCGGCCGGGGTGCAATTCTTTCGGCAATGCGTTATGCTAGTTATAGCCTTGCCAAGACAGCCAAGATTTTGAATGTTTTCAGTATCGCGCTTTACAGCCTGATCGATAAATAAAATTTACATTTCGTGTCCAGTCAGTATAAATCTTCTCAAAGGTTGGAGTAACCGGCTCCTGTTTATTCTTTAATATCGTTCATCCGCGATCTCACCGATCCAAGCCTTATTTTGAAGTTCATCACATCATTGAGGGATGCAGCATGGCAATCGTAATGGAAAATGCAGCGAAACCTTATCAAGCCTTCCTCCAGATTCTGCTCGACAGAAACAAACTGTCCGCGAACGAATTGAAAAAAGTCGAGCGGATGCAGAAGTCTTCCGTAGCCGAAAGTCTGCCACATCTTTTGGTCAAGCTGGGTCTGTGCTCCGAGCACGATGTCGCCGATGCGTTTGTCGAATCGGGGGATTTCGAGAAAACCCTGACCGGCGACTATCCGCTGGAGGCGCCGCTGCCCGAGAGCGTATCGCTGCGTTTCCTGAAAAACTTCCATGTGATCGGGATCGGCGGAAACGACGATGAAGTCCAGGTCGCGATGATGGATCCGGAAGACCGCTTCGTGATCGATGCGCTGATGTTGGCGACCGGGAAACGCGTTTCTGCGAAGGTCGGCGTGCTGTCCGAAATCGATGCGGCGCTGGAAGTGCAATACGGCGAAGGCCGGTCGCAAATGGACCGGATCGTCGACGATCTGACTGTCGACGAAGTCGGCGAAGAAGATCTGGAGCATTTGAAGGATTTGGCCAGCGAAGCGCCGGTGATCAAAATGGTGAATCTGATCATGCAGCGCGCGATCGAAACGAAAGCTTCCGATATCCATATCGAGCCGTTCGAGCATGCATTGAAGGTCAGACTGCGCATCGACGGCGTGCTGCAGGACATCCATTCGCCGCCGGTCAAATCGACCGCGGCGGTGATCTCGCGGATCAAGATCATGGCGAAGCTGAATATCGCCGAGCGCCGGCTGCCGCAGGACGGCCGGATCAAGGTCCAGATGCTCGGTAAGGAGCTCGATTTGCGGGTTTCCACGATTCCGACGATGTACGGCGAAAGCGTCGTGATCCGTTTGCTGGACAAGGAAAACATGGTGTTCGATTTCGCGGCGCTTGGTTTCTCAGGACGGCATTCCGAACAGTTCCTGGAAGTGCTGGCGCAACCACACGGCATCATTTTGATTACCGGTCCGACCGGCAGCGGTAAATCGACCTCGCTGTACGCGGCGCTGAAACTGTTGAATACCTCCGAACGCAAGATTATCACGGTCGAGGATCCGGTCGAATATCAGCTCGAAGGCGTCAACCAGATCCAGGCCAAGCCGCAGATCGGTTTGACTTTCGCGTCCGCGCTGCGGTCGATCGTCCGGCAGGACCCGGACGTAATCATGATCGGCGAAATGCGCGACCTCGAAACCGCCAAGATCGCGGTGCAGTCGGCGCTGACCGGCCACCTTGTGCTGTCGACGCTGCATACGAACGATGCCGCCGGCGGGATCACTCGGCTTCTGGACATGGGACTGGAAGAGTATCTGCTGAGCTCGACCGTCAACGGCATCCTGGCGCAGCGGCTGGTCAGGAAGCTCTGTCCGCAATGCAAAGAAGGGCAGCCGGCACCGTTCGAAGTGGTCGCCGAACTGAATCTTCGCCGTTACCGGCCGGTGGGCGACATTACTTTATTCAAGCCGGTCGGCTGTGCCTCTTGCGGCGGTTTGGGCTACCGGGGACGGATGGCGATCATCGAGTTTTTGCCGATGACCGATCCGGTCCGCAAATTGGTCATGGCGCATGAAGAAGCCGGCGTGATCCAGAAACTGGCGATCGCAGAAGGCATGCGGACGATGTACGAAGACGGCCTGGACAAGGTGGTGCACGGCATCACGACCCTTGAAGAAGTCTTGCGAGTAACGACGGAAACCTGATATGCCGCTGTACGCCTATAAAGCGATCAACAATCTCGGCGAGACCGAGGAAGGGGTCCGGGACGCCGGCGATGAGCCCAGCCTGATCGGGCTTCTGCAGTCCGAGGGCTATATTCCGATCAAGGTCTGGCCGGCCAGCGCGAAAACATTTCTCGGCTTGAGTCTGGGAGTAAAACAGACCAAGTTGAGTCAAAAGGAAATCGCGCTATTTACCGGCGAACTGGCCACTTTGCTCGACTCCGGCCTGCCGCTGGACAAATCGCTGACCGTGCTGATCGATCTGACCGTAGACAATGAAAAGCTGAGCAAGCTGATCGCGAGAGTGCTGGAGAAAGTCAAGGGAGGCGCTTCGCTGGCCGATGCGCTGGAAAAACAGTCCGGCGTGTTTTCGCGTTTTTACCTGAACATGATACGGGCCGGTGAGGCCGGCGGCAGCCTCGGCGAGGTCTTGAACCGGCTGGCGGAATACCTGGAACGCTCGCGCGAATTGAAGGATACGGTCAGCACGGCGCTGATCTATCCGGCGGTGTTGTTGGTGATGTCCCTGGCCTCGCTGTTTGTGATGCTGATCTTCGTGGTGCCTCAGTTCACCGAAATGTTCGAAAGCGCGGGGCAGGAATTGCCGGTTTCGACCCAGATCGTGGTCGGCATCGCCGAATGGCTGCAAAGCTATTGGTGGCTGTTGATCGGGGGGGCGATCTTTGCGGTCGCCTATATGAAATTTCAACTGGCCGACCCGGTCAGAAAGAAAGTCTGGGACAGCCGTGTTCTTAAACTGCCGCTTGCCGACCTGGTGATCCTGACCAAGGAAACGGCGAACATGAGCCGGACCTTGGGAACTTTATTGGGCAACGGCGTTTCCATACTTTCGGCGCTGGCGATCGTCAGGGAAACCGTCGACAATCTGGTGCTGGTAGATGCGATCCAGCATGCGGAAGAAGAATTGAAGCAGGGCAAACGGATGTCCGATGCACTGGTCAAAACCGGGATCTTTCCGAAAATGGCGGTACAAATGATCAAAATGGGAGAAGAGACCGGGCATCTCGAAGAAATGCTGCTCAGAGTGGCGGAAATCTACGATAAACAGTTGAAAGTTGCGATCCAGCGCATGCTGGCTTTGCTGGAGCCCGCGCTGATCATCACGCTGGGTCTGATGATCGCAGGCATTATCGTTTCGATTCTGCTGGCGATTTTGAGCGTCAACGATTTGGCTTTTTAAAGTCATGGGATGAGGTTTGCCAGGGAAAAGGCCTGCGGCCGTTCGGATTTGGGCGGAACGACAATTTTTAGTAGAAATGAAATATTCAACGGATATTTAATGCATAACTATAAAGAAATGAGACACATTCATTATAAGCAGACCGGTTTTACCTTGCTGGAATTACTGGTCGTTCTGGGAATCATCTCGATGCTGGCCGGCCTGGTCGGGCCGAAAGTGATGAAGCACATGGCGGATGCGAAGACCAAGGCGGCGAAAGTGCAGATTTCCGAATTGAGCCAGGCATTGGAAATGTACAAGCTGGACATGGACCGTTATCCTACCTCCTCTCAAGGTTTGGCGGCGCTGGTCGAGGCAGCCGATAATTCCAAACGCTGGAACGGGCCTTATTTAGGCAAATCGAAAGTGCCGGTGGATCCGTGGCAAAACGAATACCATTATGTTTCGCCCGGCGAGCACGGTTCGTTTGATTTGTATTCTTTCGGTGCGGACGAAAAGGAAGGCGGCGAAGGCGAAGACCGGGACGTGGTGAACTGGGAATAATCGCCCGCTGGTTATTAGGGCCAGCCCGGTCCATATTCAGCGCCGATGCCTTTTCCGTCTTGCTCGGCCAAAGGCGTGCGCCAAAAATGATATGACGCTTTTTTTACCCGCTTCCTGCGCTCGGTCAAAGGGTTTTACCCTGCTTGAGCTATTGATCGTATTGGTGATCATCGTATTGGGATTTTCGGTGGTCGCGCTGAATATGTCGTCGGGTGCAGGCACCTTCGAACATAAGTCTGCCGTCAGGGATGTCGTATCGGCGTTGCGTTATGCGCGTGGCCAGGCGCTGATGGCGCACCGGGAAATGACCGTCGCGTTCGATCTGACCGCCAACACGTATAAACTTAGCGGCCGTGAAGAAATTTATAAGATTCCCGATTCGATTGCAGTCACGGTGGTGACTGCGCAAAGCGAGCTGACCGGGGAAGGCCAAGGCAATATCCGCTTTTTCGCCGACGGCTCCTCCACCGGCGGGCGAGTCGTGCTGGATCGCGGCGAAGTGTCGAAGCAGATCGATATCAATTGGCTGACCGGCCAACTGGAAATCGAAGACGTCACGCGCGACGATCGGCCGAGGCGCCGCAGATGATCCTCCTGCAAAAACCGCATAAAGTGCAGGGCGGCTTTTCGCTGCTGGAGATTCTGGTTGCCTTCTCAATCATGGCGATCTCGATAGGCATGCTGCTCAGTATTTTTTCTTCGGGGCTGCGCAATGCCTCGGTTTCCGAAGAATACACCGCTGCCGTGCAGGTTGCCGAAGCGATGATCGCAAGGCCCGGTACCGAAGTGCCGTTACAGCAGGGACAGTCGGCCGGCGTGGTCGATGACAAATACCGCTGGGAACTGGCGGTCGCACCTTTCGAGCTCCCGACGACCGAAACGATCGACACGCGGACCATTCCCGCCCAACTCTTCATGGTGACCGCTGCCGTCAGCTGGGAGGAAGGCGGCGGCAACGAGCGCCGGTTCGAATTGTCCGAACTTAAATTGACGACGAATGCCGATGCGAAACCTTAAAGCGGGCCGGGGGTTTACGCTGATCGAAGTATTGCTGGCGATGACGCTGCTCAGCGTGATGATGACGCTGCTGTTCGTCAGCCTGAAAATCTGCGCGGAAAGCTGGGAGAAAGGCGAGAAGAAAATTTTCGAAGTCAGCGAAACCGCCGGCGTCGTCAACTTCTTTCAACGCCATTTGGTGATGGCGAAGCCTCTCTGGAACGATTTTACCGAAGAACAGCGGCTTTTTTCCTTCCAGGGCGATAGCCAATCGCTGCAATTCGTCTCTTCTTTTCCGGCGAGTGCGGGCAGGGCCGGACTGCAGCTGTTTACCGTGCGGTTAGTGAGCGAGAACAGGCAGAATGCGATTAAAGTGACCATTACGCCGTTTTATCCGGTTGCCGAAGGTGATGAATGGCTTACGGAGGAAGAGACATTGATCAAGGGAGTTGCGGGGTTTTCGCTGGCCTATTTCGGCCCGGAGGCAGGAGAAACCGAAAGTCGCTGGCTGGAGCAATGGCGGGAAAGAGATCAATTGCCCAAATTGGTCAGAATCAAGATCGACCTCGAAAATGGTGTTTTCTGGCCGGAAATGAATTTCGAATTGAAGTTGGCTGCTGCTGCAGGCGCTTCAGGTCCGGATTCCGAGGAAGCCGGCGCCGAAGAGGGTGACAGTTCGCAAACCGATGATGATGCGCAGGATCAGAATGATGATACCGAATGATGCCTGTAGCGCCGGAACCGGTCGGATGCCGGTGCATTTCCGCCCCTTGGCGGTCGCGGTGCAAACTGATAAAGGCTTTGCGTTGGTGCTGGTGCTGTGGGTGTTGTCGCTGTTGATGATCATGGCGGCCAGTTTTTCGCTGACGATGCGGAGGGAGACGGCAGTGGTTGCCGGGATTACCGGGGGCGCGAAGGCGCTGGCGGCGGCCGAGTCCGGGATTGCGATGGCGGAGATGATGCTGCTGAATCCGGATTCCGCCAAACGCTGGCATACCGACGGCAACATTTACCAGGTGCAATTTCTGGATGCGCTGGTAAGAATCAGGATGGAAGGCGAGACCGGCAAGATCGATCTGAACGGCGCGAATCAGGCGCAGTTGCAGCAGCTGATGGCGCAGCTTCCGATTGAAAAAGAACAACAGACCGCCTTGGTTTCGGCAATCATGGATTGGCGGGATCCCGACGATCTGGTCAATATCGATGGAGCGGAAAAAAATGACTACAAAAAGGCCGGCAAGCTTTATCAGCCCAGAAACAAACCGTTTCAGTCGCTGGAAGAACTGCAGATGGTTTTGGGAATGGACGAGTCGATTCTGGAGAAATTAGAGCCGATGATCACTATCTATTCCGGCAAGCCGCAAGTCGATTTGTCGCAGGCTTCGAGAGAGGTAATGCTGGCTTTGGGACTGGATCCGGCATTGGTCGATCAATGCATCGAATTGCGCAGGCAGAGCGCGATCACCGGCATCCCGATCCAATCGGCCAGCCTGGCTCCGGAATTCAATTGCGGATCGGGCCAGAGCAATATTATCGAGATTATTGCCGAGTCCCGGCTTGAAAACGGTTCGGGCGCCATCATCAAAACCATAGTGGCAAACAGTCCGGCGGACGGCGGCGGTTTGCCGTTTCGGATTTTAAACTGGAAACGCGAAGAAAGGGCCGATACATCGTTATTTTCCGAGGACAAAGACTCATTATTAGTGACCCCGAATGCTGAATCTTAATTCGACGATCGAACTCGACTTTAAAAAGTTTTTCAGATGGTGGCGGAAAGAGCTAGCTTTTTTAGTCCCTGAAAAGTTCCGGCTTCTGATCAGCGACGAACACGACACCGTGATCGTCAAAACCCGAGGCCGTCAATTCGAATTGGCTTATGCCGGTGAACCCGGAAATCCCTTGGCCCTGTTGAGCCGTAATGAGGAAGGCGCGGCCGACTTCGAGATGTTGCGGACGAAAGACGAGAGGCTGGCCAAAGCCAATTTTGTGCTTCGGCTGCACCGTGCGGAAGGACTTTGCAGGGAGCTCGTCCTGCCTGCGGCTGCCAAAGAGAATCTGGCTCAGGTGGTTTCCTACGAATTGTCGAGATTTACCCCGTTCAAGCCGGAGCAGGTCTATTTTTCAGTGAAACCACTGGCTACGCAAGGTGAGCCCGGCATGATCAATGCGATGCTGATCCTCACACCGCGCGAGGTGCTGGATGGGCTTTACGCGGAGCTCAAGGCGATCGGCATTGCACCGTTATTGGCCGATTACGAGGGAGTCGAAAACACTCCGGAGCAGATCGACGAGGCCTATGATTTGTTGCCGGAGCAGCTTAGAACGAACGCCGGCAAAACTCCGGCCCTGATTTATGGTGCCCTGGCAGGAACCGTTACCCTGCTTCTGGCGGCCGTGTTATTTTTGCCCGTGTTGTTCGAATATCAGACGGTCGCGCTGTTGCAGGAAAAAATCGATGCGATCGAGAAAGACGCGAAGAAGATTAAAGGGATGCAGGCCGAAATCGATGACGTGATAGCGGAAACCGGCAATCTGATCAAAGCGAAAAACGCGTCGCCGCCGGTCATCGAAATGTTGAATACGCTGAGCGCCTTGATCAAGGACGACAATACATGGCTGACTTATTTACAATTTGCGGACGGGCATTTGCAGATACAAGGAGAATCGCCTTCCGCGTCCGGATTGATCGCGGTATTGGAGGATTCGGACATTTTCACGAATGCCAAATTTGTTTCCCCGGTGACTCAAAATACAGCGACCGGTTTTGAGCGGTTTCAGGTAACCGCCGATATTGTCAAAGCGGAAGTTCCAGGTGAGCAACGAAAAAAATAGAAACATTCAGCGATGGCTGGCGATTGGCCTGCTGGCCGCTTTGGTCCTGCTTCTGATCGCTGCCGTTTTCGTGCCGGCAGTCGGCAAGTGGATAGAATTGCGCGAAGAAAAGGACCAACTGGCGATCAAGTTGAGGCAGTACGAAAGAATACTGGCCGGCAAGGATGCCGTGGTTAAGGGCATGGGGTCCGTCAAGGAGGCGATCCAGCAGCAGAACTATTTCAACAGCCAAACGACCGAAGCGCTGGCATCGGCCGAAGTGCAGGAATTCATCAAAAAGGCGATCGTGGATGCGGGAGGCAAACTCAGCAGTACCCAGGCTTTGCCGGTGAAAAGTAAAGATAACTTCAGCCTGTTGACGGTCAGCGTGCGGATGACCGGTAATTCGGAGGTGTTGCGGTCGGTTTTGTACAAGCTTGAAACGTCGGCGCCGCTGATCATCATCGATCAACTGGACATACGGCCCATGCGCGGCGTAAGAAACCGGCGTACCCGCCAGATCGAACAGACCAATGATTTGAATATCAATTTTCAGGCGGTCAGTTTTATGAGGAAAAAGGCCGAATGAATATCAATAACAAAATCTTAAAATTGGTATCGGCAATTTGTACGGGGTTGCTGATCCTCATTGTGATGGAATGGCTGATAGCGAAGTATTCTGAAAACCGCCTGCTGAAATCGATCGAATCGTCGACTTCATCGAATGCCTCGACTGACCGGTTGCCGGAAGTCGACCTCGAAGCGAAACCGGAAGAGAGTTACGCCGATCTGGTGTCCAGGCCGTTATTTTTGAAAGGAAGAAAACCGGTTGAAGAGAGCAGCGCCGAAAACGAGAAGGAGCAAGCCGGGAACGGAACGTTCGATTGGCGGCTGGATGGTATTTATACCGGCAGAAACGGGCTCTCGGCTTTGCTGAGCCGGAGCAAGGAAGCGGGCGCTTCTCCGGTTCCGGCGGCCGGATCGGCGCCGCCCGCCTCAGGCCCGAAGGCAAAGCCCGATAATTACCGAAAAGTCTCGGAAAACGAAGACGTAGACGGCTGGCGTTTGGTCCAGATCAAAACGGATAGGGTGGTTTTTGAGTTGGGGGGAGAATCCAAGGAATTGGTATTGAGAAAACCCAAGCCGAAGGAGTTGTCGCCGGAAAAAGAGAGAAACCCGGATCAACAACAAGCGCAGCGGAATGCACGGCGACCGCAAGCGAGAACAAAAGATACAGAGCAACAGGATGAGGCTAGCCGGCGAAGATCCGATAGAGGGCAACCTGTTGACTCCGAATCCGAGCCTGATGTAGATGAATCCGAGAATGGCGAAAATGAAGAATAATTTGATGACCTTAAGAACCGCTTCGTATTTGGTAGCAGCAGGGCTGACGCTGTCCGGCTGTGAACTGATGGGGCCGAAACCGCCTGAGAAGCTTAAATTGACCCCGATATCGCCGGGGCTCATGAACGAAAAAAACGGTGTGGTATTTGAAGGGCTGCAGAATAAAAATCCGTCGGAAGATGCGTTGCGGTCGAAGATCGAATTATACCCCGCTTCCGGCCGTCCTTCGCCCAAACGTCCAGGTGGAGCGAGATCAGGTTCCGGTGTCGGGCAGCCTCAAGCCAAAACGGCGGGGCCGGGCACGTATAGCCTGAATTTCGACGAGGCCGACCTCGGCGAGGTTTCAAAGGTGATCCTCAGCGATATCTTAGGGCAGAATTATATCTTGAGTCCTAAGGTGGCCGGTAAAGTGACGCTGCAAACGACCGAGCCTTTGGCCCGGGAGGAATTGCTGCCGGCCCTGGAAATGGTGCTGCGCGAGAACAACGCAGCCTTGGTCAAGGAGGGGCGCATCTACCGTATTGAACCCGCGTCCGATGCCGTGTTCAGTTCGAATGTAGGCCAGGGCAGTGGAGGTAAGGCGGGATTCCAGAGTCAAGTCATCCCGATCCGCTATGTTGCGGCGGCGGATTTGCTTGAGGTGATCAAGCCGCTGCTGAATGAAAAATCCGCGATTAATGTCGATGCGGGCAAGAACACGCTGATCGTGTCCGGGTCCTTGGCGGAAATTGAGCGAGTGATGGATATGGTGGCCACTTTCGACATCGACATACTCCGCGGGCGCTCTTTCGGCTTGTTTCCTTTGGCGCATGTATCCCCCGAGGACGTGATCAAAGAGCTGGAAGCGGTGTTCAACTTGAAGGAAGGTGAAGAGAAAAGCACTTTTTTCCGTTTTCTGCCGATTGAGCGCTTGAATGCGGTATTGGCGATCACTCAGCAGCAGGAGTACTTGCACGATATCGAAAGCTGGGTGTTCAGGCTGGATAGGGCGACCTCGGCGAACGGCGGCGGAGTGAATGTCTATAAGGTCCAGCATATGGATGCCGTTGAGCTGGCAGACATCCTGAACGCGATTTTTACCGGAGCCGCCATGCCGAGCAAGCAGGCCAAGGTTGCGCCTGGGCAGACCGCAGCTACGATCACGAATAAAAATACCGACAAGTCGGCTTCAGCCCGAAGAGAAAGGACGGCGTCGACCGGAAAATCCGGAGATGCATCGGTTTCGAACGTTGGAGAAAACGTCAGGATCATTGCGGATGAATCGAATAATTCGATCGTGACCGTGGCGACCCCGCAGGAATACGAGGTGATTCACAAGGTGATCACGCAGCTCGACGCGATGCCGTTGCAGGTGCTGATCGATGCGACGATTGTCTCGGTGACGTTAACCGATAATTTGAAATACGGAATCCAATGGTACCTAGGGCATGCGAACGGGCAGGCGGCCGCTACGCGAGGCAGCGGCGCCGCCTCTTCGCGAACGGACGAAAACGGCAATTCGACCGGCCAAGCGGATCTGGCGGCGATTGCCGCCGCCGCAGTGACCGGCGGTTTCGGCTATTCGTTCATCAGTCATTCGGGTGACATTCGTGCGATATTGAGTGCGGAAGCGAACGACAACAAGTTAAACGTGATTTCCTCGCCGTCGATCATGGTATTGAACAACCACGAGGCGTCGATACAGGTCGGCGATGAGATTCCGTTGCGGACCTCGCAATCCACCAGCGTGACCAACGTCAATACAGGCGTCATCGGTAGTAATCAGACGACAGGCGGGTTGATTACCAGCGGTATCCAGCAACGGAAAACAGGGGTTAAGCTGAAGGTCAAGCCCCGTGTCAATGCGAATGGTTTTGTGATCATGGACATCGAGCAGACCGTGGAAACGCCGAAAACCACGACCGTCAGCGAAATTGACTCTCCGACCATTCAAACCCGTGAAATCACCAGTAATGTTGCCGTACAGAGCGGCGAAACGATCGTACTGGGCGGTCTGATCGACGAAAACGATACCAATAACCAAGGCGGCATTCCTTTCCTGCACAAACTTCCGTTGATCGGACCGTTGTTTGGCACTACAAGTAAGGAAAAGCTTAAAACCGAACTCGTGGTGTTAATCACTCCCCGCGTGGTGAACACCAAGCTGGATGCGAGCCTGATCGCGAATGAATTCAAACGCAAATTGACGGGACTCTACGAAGATTCGCCTGTTCCGGATCAGTCCGTGCGCACTGATTGATCTGTAGTGAAAGGGCTTGGGGGGCCTCCCTGCCGGGAGGCCGTGCGGTCGTACCGATCCTGCGTTTTTGAAACTTTACGGAAGGTCTGCCCAGGCCAAGGTTTAGGGGGCTAAATCATGGAGTGGCTGCTGTCCACTAGGATTTTCAGTACCTTGCCGGTCTGCAAGCCGTTGGCGAGCGCGGGCGCATTCGAGCGCTTCAAGTCGCTCATCGAAACATTGAATTTTTTGCAAATCTGGGTCAAAGTGTCGCCTTTTTTCACCGTATAGTGGACTAAACGCAAAGAATTGGAAGAAGAGGCGACCTGCTGCTCGCGGCCTTTAATGATCAGCTTGCGGCCGGGGACGAGCGCAGTTTTTAGGGTGATCCGGTTCCAGCTTGCCAATTCTTTGGGGCTGATCGAATAACGCTGACCGATATTATAGAAGGTATCTCCCTTTCTGACCGTATGGTAGGTCTCGGACGGGCGAGAAGCTTTTGCCAACATCACGGCGTTGCCGGTCGATTTGGCGGCAGACGGAACTTTTAGAACGGCGCCGTAATTGATCGAGCTTTTGCCCAGATGGTTGGCGCTGCGCAGATTCTGTACCGTCGTGTGGTGCGATCTGGCGATCGACGCCAAGGTTTCGCCGCGCTTTACCTTATAGCTGGCAAAGCCTCCTGTCGGGGCAAGGGAAGTATAATGCGCGGTCGGCTGCCTGGTTACCACTGGTTCGGGTTTGTGATAATTGGCCTCGGCAATGATTTGTTCCTGCTGTTCCGCGATCAGTTTGGTATAGTTGAACCGTTCATAATAAGGAATTTCGGCCAGATTCTTTTTGAACAAAGGCGCGTTTTTGACCGGTATCAGCAAGCGATGCGGCCCGTCCGGCGCCGTGCACCATCGGTTGAATCCCGGATTCAGCCTGAGGAACTCGTTGAGCGGCGTATTCGCCATCTGCGCGGCTTTGCTCAGATCGAGCGGAGCCTTGATATCGACGACTTCGAAATAGGGTTTGTTCGGAATATGTCGTAGCGGAATATTGTAACGGTCCGCGTTTGCGAAAATCTTGGCGACGGCGAGCAGTTTCGGGACGTAATGGTAGGTTTCGTCGGGCAGGCTCAACGACCAGTAGTCGGTCGGCATGTCCTGATCCTCATTCCGTTCGATGCACTTTCTGACATTGCCCTTGCCGTAGTTGTAGGATGCCAGAGCCAGCAGCCAGTCGCCGTTAAAGTTTTCGCTGAGTTGTTTCAAATAGGTGGTCGCGGCTTTAGTCGATGCGTAAACATCTCGGCGGCCGTCGTACCAGGAGTTTTGCTTGAGGCCGAATTCCTGGCCGGTGGAAGGAATGAATTGCCATAGTCCGGAAGCTGCGCTTTTGGAATAGGCGTTGGGTACGAAAGAGCTTTCGACGACAGGCAAGAGGGCCAATTCGCCGGGAATCTGCTTCGCCTCGATCTCGTCGAGGATGTGGTGCATATAGGGTTCCGCGCGTTGTTGCAGGGAAATCAGCGACTGAGGATGCTGCAAATACCAGTTGATTTCGCGGTCTATCCGTTCGTTATTGATTTCTGGCAGGGCGTAGAGCGATAACAGCCGGTCCCATACTGTTTCGTATTGCTCGTTGTTCGATTTGTTCTTTCTATGGGAAAGATAAGAAAAGCGGCCGAAAAAGCTGTTGTCGTCTGGTGAAACTTGCGGCGGCCTTTCGCTGACGCTCAGCGGTTCTTTAGAAGATTGCGAACACCCGGCCGCTACCAACGTTAACGACAGAGACAGTAATTTGAATGACCTGTTAGAATTAATTTGCATTTTCTAACCCTTTTTTTATCTATAAAATGCTGATTCTATGGCATCATAAAAAAACGACGCCCCGTCAGCAGATTACAAGCGAATCCAGCTGCGACACATGGCGGTTGTCATTTTTGCAAACGAATTTTTCAAAGTCGTTTATAACTGCAGAGTATATAACATTTTTCCCGAAAAACACTAATTTATCCTCGGCCGTTAACTTGCGATGAAGCGCGACTTTTTATTTTCCTATTACCGAACCCTGCGCGGCGAAGTGCTGAGGCGGCAGGAGACGGACTACTTGCAGCGCTCGATTACGGTCAGCTGCAAACAGACGATCCTGCAAATCGGTGCCTTGGGGTGGGAAACGGAATTGGTCGATTGCTCTTTATATAAGTATTACACCATTTTAGATCCGGAAGGATTGGGCGCTCCGGCTGCTAAAAAAATCAGGGCGGAAGCCAGCCGCCTGCCTTTGCAGTGCGACAGTGTCGATATGATTATTTTGCCCCATTTTCTGGAGTTTGATCCCTGCCGCCTCCAAACCATGCGCGAAGTCGAACGCGTATTGAAGCCGGAAGGAATCCTGGTGGTGGTCAATTTCAATCCATGGAGCCTGAGGATAAGATACGAATATTTATGGGAGCGGCATAAACATGATGCCTGGTCCGGGCATTTTATCAGCCGAACCCGTGTCATCGATTGGCTGAAGCTGCTCAATTTCGAAGTTATTTTATTCACCGAATTCAATGCGAAATCGGTACGTTCGACCCACGGCAAATTTATGGAAAACTGTTATTCGTTAGGCGCTTCTGCCTATGCAATCAAAGCCATCAAGCGGCGCTACAATATCATTCCGTTGACTCCGGTTTATCAGGCCAAACCGCGCCTGGCGCTAGTCAATTCGATCAACCCCACGTCCCGGGTCGGCTCATGACGGATCCGGTGGTGATTTATACGGACGGCGCTTGCAGAGGTAATCCGGGGCCGGGCGGCTGGGGTGTGATTCTGAGCTACAAAGGGATCGTCAAAGAATTATATGGAGGCGAAATGGAAACGACCAATAACCGTATGGAATTGACGGCAGCCATTCAAGGGCTGGAAGCGCTGAAAAAGCAATGCAAGGTGGAATTGAATACCGATTCCAAATATGTCTTGCAAGGCATTACCGAATGGCTGCCGAACTGGAAGAAACGGGGCTGGAAAACCGCAGGCAACAAATCGGTCAAGAATGAGGATTTATGGCGCCGGCTGGATGCCGCCGGCAGCCGGCATATGATCGAATGGAAATGGGTCAAAGGGCATTCCGGGCATAAGGAGAATGACAGGGCAGATGAGTTGGCGAATCTGGGGATTGACAGATTGAAAGAGCGGGCAATAGGCTAAAGGAGCAAGACAAGTTACCGATGTGAAACGGCAACAGTCCCTATTTTTTCCGAATTCTGCGGCTACCCCCGGTACGGCATCAGTGTAGACCAGGACTTCGCCAACCTCGCGGCGGAGGACGCCCTCCTAATGATAAAAAAGAGGAGTTACAACGCGAGATCGAGGCGCTGGAACTTGAGAAACGGCAGCGGCATCAGACAGGATGCAGCTGTTAACGATCTTGGGCCTCAGGAGTCCAAAGGCCCGGCGGGTGCGGTTAGAACCGTGGTAGCGGACAGAGGACGGCAAGGGCCGGCCTTGCGGATGTAAGGCGGTGACCTTACAGTGTGGCGGCCTTAAAGGTTCCGCCGCTACTGCCTCTATTCGGGCAATCCCGGCACGACGTTTAGAGACTCACCCCCTGGCAAGTTTACTGAAGGGGTCAATGACAGGGTCTTCGAACGACGCTCCCCGCAAGCCATGAGCGATCACAGCATCAATAAACAAGCGAGTTACAAAAACGCATCCGACATCATCGGGGATTTTGAAAATAGGAATATTCAAAGGCAGTTTGTCTTCGACAAATTTATAGCTTTTAATCCGAAGGGTGTGTGAAGGATCATGCGTAGCCTAAAGAATATCGGACGCATCTTTATCCAAGCAATCGACCGTTGTTAATACGTTCAGTGCATAGTAGGCTTTGCCGCACAGTTCTATGAGCGGCAAAATCTCGCAATGCTCACCGATCAAAGGATCACGAACCTCTACAGCCTTTTTGGAAAGGACAGGCGCTGAGTTCATCCCGGATACAAAATCACGTAGCCGTTTGCTCTTACCCTCGATACGGATTTCGGGAGGGGGGGCCAGACATCAGCCGTAGGAACCGCAACAAAGTTTTTTTGAAAATAGTCGATTGCCATGCGGATATTTACATCCTTATTGCAATCGTAACCAAGCTTCCACAATTTCATATTTTTATTGTGATTGTTGACGAAGAGTATTAGCCAAGTCCTGCAAGCCGTTTACTGCTTGCTCAGGCGTAGTCCAATTCCTAGAAGCTTCATTCACAGCCCTGTAATAGTCATCAGTATGTAAGCTTTGATGAAAATCCCTTGGCAAGCCAATCCCATTAACAGCATCGTCAATACCAATTCCAAGGGCATTTAATCTGAATTGCCCCGGGTTTGATGGCGGCTTCAACTTTTGAGACGATGAAGCGATGAAAGAGAAACCCATAAATCATCATTCACCCGAATTTCGGGAACGGGCGGTTCGCACGGTACGGGAGCATCCGGGCGAATACCCTTCGGAAGGGTCTGCAATTCAATCCATTTCTGCCCAGATCGGCTGTACGGCGGAGACGTTACGCCGCTGACTCAGGCAATCGCAAAAAGCCAGCAGTGAGGCGAAAGGTTCGATCAGCAGCGAAGCGGAACGCATCAAGGCATGGGAACGCGAAGTGTGCGAACTGCGACAAGCCAACGCAATCCTGCGCAAGGCGTCGGCGTATTTTGCCTCCGCGGAGCTCGACCGCCGCTTCAAGCCAGGAAGGCATTTATTGATGAGCATCGTGATGATTACGGGGTCGAGCCGATCTGCAAGGTGTTGCCGATTGCCCCGTCGACGTATTACCTGCATGCGGCACGTCGGGCCAAGCCTGAGCTGCGCGCTGTCCGAGCCCGAAGCGACGAGGTGCGGGGTCAACAGATTCGTCGGGTCTGGGAAGCGCATTTCCAAGCTTACGGTGCGCGCAAAGTCTGGCGTCAATTGCCGCGTGAAGGCTTTTCTCTGGCGCGTTGCACGGTCGAGCGCCTGATGCGGAAAATGGAACTGAAAGGGATCGTACGCGGCAAAACGGTCAAAACGACGATCAGCGATGCCGACGCCGCGTGCCCTTTGGATCGCGTCAATCGGCAGTTCAGCGCCGAGCGGCCGAGTGCGTGGGTAGTGGCGGATTTTACCTATGCCAGAACCTGGCAAGGCTTCGTTTATGTCGCTTTCGTGATCGATGTCTTTGCCCGTTATATGGTCGGCTGGAAAGTCTCTGCTTCTGCACAGACTTTTGTCCTGGATGCCTTGGAGCAGGCTCTCTATGACCGCCAACCCGCCGGAGAGGGGCGCCTGCTCCACCCTAGCGGCCGCGGCGGGCAGTACGTTTCGATCCGCTCTACCGAGCGTTTGGCAGAAGCCGGCGTTGAGGCTTCGGTGGGTAGCGTAGGTGACTCCTATGATAATGCCCTGGCCGAAACCCTCAATGGGCTGTATAAAGCCGAGGTGATTCACCGGCAATCCTGGAAAACCCGCGAAGCCGTGGCGCTGGCCACTTTGACCTGGGGCGACGGGTTTAATCATCGGCGGCTGCTGGGTTCGAGCGGCAATCGCCCTCCCGCTGAAGCCGAAGCCAGGCATGATCGACAACTTTCCGAGTCGGCGCTTGTCGCATGACTCACAACCCACAGCCTCCGAGAAAACCGGGGCGGTTCACTTGAATTTTTTTTCGGATAGCGTGCGTGGTCGTGGCGCTTCCGTGGAGTATTTGTCCCGTCGCTTTTCCTCTTTCAGTTGGGAATAGGTTACACCATTTATATGTGGGACTAAACACCTAATCATTTGAATATTGAGAGAATTGTCTTGCTGTCTTCTCTCTATTTTTTTTGCATCAGATCTTTTAATCCCGCAAACGGATTGTGCGTAGCGGCAGGGGATGAGGTTTTTAGGGTCGGCGAGCTGCCGAAGCGCATTTCCTCGTAACGGGAGTGTTCGTTGTCGTGGCAATAAACGCACAGCAATTCCCAGTTGCTGCCATCCGGAGGATTGTTGTCGTGGTTGTGATCCTTGTGATGAACAGTCAATTCGCTGAGATTTCTGGATGTAAATTCCCGCGCGCAACGGCCGCAAATCCACGGATACATCTTGATCGCCCGTTCCCGGTAGGTGGCTTCCTTAAGTTGTTGATTGCGTTTGACCTCGGCGATGAATTGATCCATTTTATCTTTGTCGAGGGTTGTTTTTTTTATAGTCACGGCAAAAAATCTCCGAAAAGGCGGATAAAACGAAAAAGGAATGCTTTTTCCGGACATGCGGGATTGCGGGATGGGCAAAATCGCAGCGTCGCGTTGTCAATGGGCATGCCGTTTGGCCGGCGCTTCGAATGTTCCTGCTACCGCTGAGCAAAAAGTATTCCTGTCCTGTATTAAAAATAACAGGCAAACATCAGGCATGCAACGCATTTTAAATAGCTATGTCCGGTTGGATAGAGACGAATCTATTGGTCCGGTCCAAGCTAGGCGATGACGGTTGTCTCGATGTTTTCGGAACTGAACCGGTAGTTCTTATTCAGGCAGTGTTCCAGCCATTTTTGCAGAAAGTAATTCAAGCGCCATTTATAATTCATGATTTCCAGGCTCAGGCCGGGGTTCCTGTAGACCTTGGCGACGGCGGCGCGGGCATGGTCGCTAATCACTTCGGCCAGCTGCAGGTCCAGATAAAGCCGTATTGTCACGGCGGGTTCCAGAAACTCTTCCAGATTCCGTTTGAAACTGTGGCTTAACAGGATCGTCAGCGTATAGGGCGAGCGTTCGAGCACTTCGAGATGGAGGGCGGAACTGTTGTCGGCGACGCCGATCGCGGTATCGCGGCAGTCGAACAGATGCGGAATCAAACGCAGGAGTTTCTGGTAATTGGCGGCGCAGATCTGTTCGAGGCAGAAGGACTTATTGACGGGATTCAGTTGACTCATAATCGTGGCGAATCTTCGCTGTAGCAGGCATAGGCGCTGGCGGTTTCCCAGAGCACGACTTGCGCGACATTCAATCCGGCCTGCTGAAGATAGCGGTAAATCATTTTGCTGAGCACTTCGGCGGTCGGATGTTCGTCGAGGGCCAGAAAGCGTTCGTTGTTCGCGATCAGCATCGGGATGATCGGATCGTCCTTGTGCAGTAAAAAGTTATGATCGAGATATTGATCGATATAGGCTTCGACAGCGTCCCTGAGGTCCGAAAAATCACAGACCATTCCTTGATCGTTAAGCTGTTCCTGCCTGATTGAAATCGAGGCCTTGACGCTGTGCCCGTGCAGATGGCGGCATTTGCCGGGATGGTTCATCAACCGGTGCCCGTAACAGAAATAGACCTCTTTGGTGATGGTGTACATGTCAATCAACATCCTTTGATGCTTTTGATCGCCGCGGCGATTTCGAAGCCGCGGCCGGTTAAGGGGATACAGCGGACGATTTCGATGAAGGCGGTAACCGGAGGGCCGAGCGGGCTTTTGACGACGTGTATCTTTGCGGCTTTGCCCAGCGGCAGCGCCTCGGGGAGGACAAAAGAGACGCCCGCGCCGCTGATGGTTTTGCAATGGCCTACGAGTTGTTCGGTCGAACCGGCCAGTTTGACGACGATTTCGCCGCCGCTCGTCAGTCGCGCGTGATGACGTTGTTCATTCGGATCGGGCAAAATTTATAACCTGGATTGAGTGGTAAAACAAAGGAATTCGGAAAACGCGGTGGTTTTACTGTACCCAGCTTAGCAAAAATCAACCGGAAAAGAAAAGCCTCTTCGTGCGTGCCGGCCTGGTCCGCCTATTTTGCCGGTATTTGGCCTGCAAAAGGGCCGGAATTTCGGTAAGATGTGCAGCCTGACCCGCTGCCGTTCGGCTTGAAGGCCGCGCCGTGCCCGGGAGGCTCCATAGCCGTATACGGGGGACGGCCGGCGCCGAGTGTGCGGGGGCGTAAATAACAAACGAAGATCATCGAGTGGGTATCAATGACGAAAGCAACGGTATTAACAGGCATTACGACCACGGGTACGCCGCACCTGGGCAATTATGTCGGCGCGATTCGGCCGGCGATCGCGGCGAGCAAGAACGACAATGTCGCGCCTTTTTATTTTCTGGCTGATTATCATGCATTGATCAAATGCCAGGAGCCGGACAGGGTACGGCAGTCCAGCCGTGAAATCGCCGCGACCTGGCTTGCCTTGGGCCTTGATACCTCGAATGCGGTTTTTTACCGCCAGTCGGACGTTCCCGAGATCCTGGAATTGACCTGGATTTTGACCTGTGTAACCGCCAAAGGTTTGATGAACCGGGCGCATGCCTACAAGGCCGCCGTGGCCGAGAATGAACAAGGGGGCGAAAAGGATCCGGATAAGGGGATCACGATGGGGCTGTTCAGTTATCCGATTCTGATGGCGGCCGATATTCTAATGTTCAAGGCCGACAAGGTGCCGGTCGGCAAGGATCAGATTCAGCATATCGAAATGGCGCGGGACATCGCGGCGCGCTTCAACCACATTTACGGTGAGCATTTTACCTTGCCCGAAGCGGTGGTCGAGGAGCACGGCGCGACCTTGCTGGGACTTGACGGACGCAAGATGAGCAAGAGCTACAACAACACGATACCGCTGTTCGAACCCGAGAAAAAACTCAGAAAGCTGATCAACAAGATCAAGACCAATTCGCTGGAGCCGGGCGAGCCCAAAGACCCGGATACCTGCACGCTGTTCAGTGTTTACAAAGCCTTTGCCACCCAGGCCGAAGTCGCCGAAATACGGCAGCGTTATGCGGACGGCATCGGCTGGGGCGAGATGAAACAGGTATTGTTCGAATACATCAACGAGCATATCGCCCCCGCCCGAGAGCGGTACGAGGCGTTGATGCAGGCGCCGGACCATATCGAGCAGCAGTTACAGGAGGGAGCGCGGAAGGCGCGCGCGATCAGTGTTCCGTTCCTGAAGGAATTGCGCGAAGCGGTCGGTATTTCCAGGATAGCGGTGTGAACGACATTACCTTCAGCAACTGGCTGCGGGAGTCCCTGCAGTTTATCGGCCGCGGCCCCGGCATCTGGTTCGGTTGTTGCCTGGCGATCGGTTTGCTGATGCTGCTGGGGCATATCTCTTTGGCGCTGGGCGTGTTCGCGTCGGTTGTCAGCCTGTTCGTCGGTGTCGGCGTGGCGAAATATATCGACCTGAAATACAGCGCGGATAACCCGGTACCGTTGTCGTGGGCAATCAAAAAAAGCCTGCCGCTGGCCATCCTGGCGGCAGGCGCCCTGGTTTTTTTCTGGGGCGTTTTCAGGACGGTTGCAGGCGTCACCGCCGGCGACTGGCAGAACATCGCCAAGTTTTTCTTCGACTGGGAGTACACGCCGGAAAACCTGCAGCGGCAAACGATGCGCGAGTTGGCGATCTGGCTGTTCGGCTATGCGAACGTCGCACTGATGTTTTGCCTGTTGATGCTGAACAGCTTCGCGAGCTGGTTCAGCTATCCGCTGATGCTGTTCAGAAATTATCGTTGGAGCGCGGCGAAAGAGGAGGGGAGACAAGTGCTTTCCCGGCACGCGAATGCGTTCTACAAGATGCAGGGTTTCATTTTCCTGCAGGCGATGCTTTGCCTGTCCGTGACGCCTTTCTTGACGCCGGTCCTTTATATGCTGACGTCGACAATGATGTATGTGTCTTACCAGAGTTTGTTCGGGGCCAAGACCAAGTAAAAAGCGTTAAATGCAACCAAGGATTTGGCCGATATTAATTTCCTGGTATGAGGGGTAGACCAGCCAGGTTTTTAAAACCCGGCAGGTCTTGGGCCGTGAAGTGGTTTGGAGCCGAATCCTAACTTCTCGTCAGATTTTTTCGAACAGCGGAAAGGATTGCTGCAGCGTGGGCAACTGTTCCGCCGGCAGTTCGAGCACAAGGTTGATCTGCTCGGCAAACTGCTGATCGACGATACGCCCATTCAGCTTTTTGAGCAGATATTCGAGAGGCTGCAGCTGGCTGTACGTCACCGATAATTTGACATTGGCCATCTCGATAAAAGGTTCGATGTCGGCTTCGTCGATCACCCGCTTGGCTGCGTTCCCGTAAGCGCGGGTCAAGCCGCCGGCACCGAGCTTGATGCCTCCGAAATAGCGGACCACCACCAGCAGCACGTCGATCAGATTTTTGCCTTCCAGATGTTGAAAAATCGGTTTTCCGGCCGTGCCGGACGGCTCGCCGGCGTCGTGGAACCGGTAGACGAAGCCTTGCGGCGTCCTCAGGCGGTAAGCGTAAACGACATGCGTGGCGTCGGAGTATTCGCCATGCAGACGGTGCAGGTGCCGGGCGACCGTTTGCTCGTCCCGGCATGGAAAAATCATCGCGATGAATCGCGACTTTTTGATGTTGTCTTCAATCGTGTGTTGAGATTTGACACAATACAAGGATCACTCCGAATCTGGACCGCAAACCGCGTATGATAACAACACATCCGCACCCTTCCGAAAAAATTCACCATCAGGTCGACCGCAACCGCCTGCTTGAAGAATTCCGGCGCCTGTTACCGCCCGCGTCGATTTTGACCGAGGCCGAAGCGCTACGCCCTTACGAATGCGACGGCTTGTCAATGTACCGCTGCCTTCCCTGGGTGGTGCTGTTGCCGGAGAACGTGGAACAGATTCAACGGATCATGAAAATTTGTAGCCGCCACGGCGTGCCGGTCGTGGCCAGAGGAGGAGGAACCGGGCTGGCCGGGAGCGCCTTGCCGCTGGAAAACGGGGTGCTGCTGGTTTTATCCAAACTGAACAGGATCCTCGAACTCGATCCCGCTAATCGGCTGGCCAGAGTGCAGCCCGGCGTGCGCAATATTGTGGTCTCGGAAGCGGCGCGGCCTTACGGCTTGTTTTATGCGCCCGATCCGTCGTCGCAGATTGCCTGTACCCTGGGCGGCAATATCGCGGAAAATGCCGGCGGAGTGCATTGCCTCAAGTACGGCTTGACGACCCATAACGTGCTGGAAGTCAGGATCGTGACGATGGACGGCGAGCTGGTGACGCTCGGCAGCGGCGGACTGGATGGGCCGGGGCTTGATTTGCTGGCGCTGATGGTCGGTTCGGAAGGCCTGCTTGGCATTGCGGTCGAAATCGCCGTCAAGCTGCTGCCGCTGCCTGAGGATACACAAGTCGTGATGGCGGCATTCGACGAGGTCGAAAAGGCGGGCCGGGCGGTTTCGGAAATCATTGCGGGAGGCCTGCTGCCCGCTGGCCTGGAGATGATGGACCACGCGATTATCCGGGCGGCCGAGGATTTTGTCGGAGCCGGTTACCCGGCCGAGGCGGAGGCGATTTTGATCGTCGAATTCGACGGGATGCGGGAGCAGGTCGAAGAGGATTTGGCGCGCGCGCTCGGCTTGCTGGATGCATGCGGCGCTTATCGGCTCGACGTCGCCGCCACGCCTGCGGACAGGCAGAAATTGTGGGCGGGCCGTAAATCGGCCTTCCCGGCGGCAGGAAGAATCAGCCCCGATTATTACTGTATGGACGGCACGATTCCGCGCCGTTTTCTGGCCGAAACGCTGAAAAAAATCGCCGACTTATCCCGGCAGTACGGTTTGGCCGTCGCCAATGTATTTCATGCCGGCGACGGCAATCTGCATCCGCTGATTCTTTACGATGCGGCAAAATCCGGTGAGCTCGCTAGGGCGGAGCAACTGGGCGGGGCGATCCTGGAGCATTGCATTGCGGTAGGCGGCACGATCACCGGCGAGCATGGCGTCGGCATCGAAAAAATCAATCAGATGTGCCTGCAGTTTCAGGCAAACGAACTGCAGCAGTTTCAGGCGGTCAAGCGCGCTTTCGACGTGGAGGGGTTATTGAATCCCGGCAAGGCGGTTCCGAGCTTGCACCGCTGTGCGGAATGGGGAGCGATGCATGTGCATCAGGGCCGCTTGCGTTTTTCGGATATCGAGCGGTTTTAGAAGCAAGGCGATCGGCGA
Source organism: Candidatus Methylomicrobium oryzae (assembly GCF_016745425.1). GTDB lineage: Bacteria > Pseudomonadota > Gammaproteobacteria > Methylococcales > Methylomonadaceae > Methylomicrobium > Methylomicrobium oryzae. Next base: position 91,045 of record NZ_JAERVK010000019.1, read on the forward strand.
AACCTTCCGCTGCCAAGGCGAAGGGTCAAATCAGTTGACCGAGTCCGAACGCGCCGAGATAGGTCGTTATGAAATACAGCAAAGCCAGCACGATGCTGGCGATCACATTGATTTCGACGACCTTTTTGAAGATGTAGGTAACCAGAGTAAAATCCCAGAAAATCAGCGCAAACAGAAGGTAATAGCTGAACGGATCCTCGCTGACGGTCACCCAGATCATTACCGGTATGACGAACAGAGCGACCACATTCGCGCAGAGCATCATTGCGGTCGTCACCTGCACGAAACCGTACAGTGTTTTATTGAAAAACATCATCAGACCGATAAACAGCACGGTTAACCCCGTTTCGAGCGCGACTTCGTAAAACGACTCGATCGGATCGTCGGTCATGTTGGCCTGCAGGAAATACTGGACCAGGAAATAAAAAATCAGATTCTGCTTAAAGAAACCGGTCGACCGGGTCAATTCGAGCGGATTGTGCCTAAACCAGCATAAAGGCAGATACTGCCTGATGATGTCGACGGTTGCCATGGTGGTACGAACCCGTATGGTACGCTAGCGGCCGATGATGTTTAATCAGGGTATTTGTTTGGGCCCCTTGTTGTCGGCAAAAACGTCGAAAAGCTGTGCATTATAGGCGCTGAACGTGTCGTTCAGCGATTGGACCAGATCCTTCGTTCTGCTCGTCAGTTGAGCCAGCCGGACCTTGGTTTTTTTATTCCAGAGGGCGGGTTCGGTGACCGGCAGCATCATCCGCGAGAAAGTCAGGTTTTTTTCGAACATCCCGGCCGGATTCTCGAGCAGGTTGAGTTCCTTTTGCCGGTTATTCAACTGGTTGATCACCATCTTCGCGTGCAGCCGGCTAAAGATCAAATGAATCGGCGTCATGATCACGATCAGCACCAGCAACGAAATCGGTCCCAAAATCGGGTCGATCAGCGTCGCCAGGACAATGCCGGTGTTGATTTCGGCGAACAGCGCGAGCACGATGAACAGGCTGAGCACCAGCAGACTGGACATGTTGACTCGTTCTTTCCAGGTCGCGATGCCTTTTTTGACTTCGGGCACGATGACGTTTTCGATTTCGGCGATATTGCTTTCGAGTGCCTGCAAAATCCGGTACGTCCGGTCGTAGCCGACATTGGCAAGCCGCTGATCGATCAGGCTGAAGTCGACCTTGCCCGACTGCGGGATGAATCCGCTGTCCTGGCTCGGCAAAATCATGAACTGGCCGGAGGAAATGCCGAGATCGGCCAGTCGCCGCTGCCAGCTGGAGATGATCTCGCCGGTTCTTGCCGAGTTCAGCGCGGCAGGGGCATCGATCAGATAAATCACTTTGTTGGTGTCCTGATGCCGTTTGATCTGTTCGATCAGGTCATCCAGCAAAGGCGACGGCGTCTCGAAGGTATCGGTGAAAACAAATACCGTATCGGAATTCTCGATTGCGTAACTCACCAGAAAGGACGTCACGGCGGTAGCAGGCGTCGCGCTGATGCTTGGCGCTTCGATGAACAGCTTGCCTTTCAGGTGATCGCTCGGCAGCGTTTTGAGTTCCAGGTAGGCGTTGATGCGGCTGCCTTCGCCCGGCTGCAACTGTTCGAGCTTGCGGCTGATTTGATAAAACGGGAAACGATGATCGACATCGAGCGCCGTACCCGGCAGGGTGGTCGGGCTGGTCTGATTGTTGTGCAGCAGCACCGAGAATTTGTTATGCGAGGTTTGCAGGCCGGTGAGCTGGAGATCGGAGCCGAAATAAGCATTCATGAATTTCGACTTGGCATTCGATGCCCCGCCGATCAAGGTGACAATCGGCCACCAGGAGCATTTGGTGGCGGTGGTGTCGTCCGCACCGATCAGGCCGAGGTCGTACTCCAGCTGGTCGAGCTCATGAAAGACTTTGGCGGTTTTTTGCAAAATCGGGCTGTCGCTGGCGAAGTATTTTTCCAGATTGGACAGGTATCTGCTTAAAGTCTTTTCAGTCATGTCTTCACACCGGTCTGTTAAATTTATTATTGTTGGTATAAAAAGCCCCATGCTTGCCGCCATGTTTCGGGCTGGCGAACGGATACTCGGTATTCAGTACACCAATGAACATGAGCGACAGAGGCCCGCTACCGGTTTGTTAGTCCGCGCTTTACAAATTTTTAATTCGCTTGGGCGAGGAATCCACATGAGCCGTCGCGCACACACTTACCAAAGCGGTTAAAAACCCTTACCCTTGCTCCGAAAGAAAACCGCAAAAAAAGCGTATTTGTACGATGATACAAAAAATGGAAAAAATATCAAAGGTATTTTATTGATCGAAGACGTGGGGATTCGGGCTCGGCAGGCGGTTACGGCAGAGCGTGAGGCTCGGGTTTTGAACGATGATTCACCGCAAAGCCGTTTTGTCTGTACTCGACTGCTTGATCGGGTGAAGCGCGCCGATCGGCCGAATTTTTGCCTGGTAGAGGTTTTGTGGATTTTTATCCACGCGGACAGTGAATTTGTGTATATTTGATGGCTTTTAAACCGGGTCGTTTAGAGGGCCCCCTGTTTGAATAGCCGATCGACTATGACGCAGCCGTATTTTTTTCGTTTGCCTATCTTGATGCTGATTTTCTTGTTGGCGGGGTGCGCGTGGCCATGGGTCGGCAATCTCGGCGGCACAGGTTTGAGCAAGGAAGAGTTTGCGCGCTATGTCGAAGAAGTGTTCCGCTTTCAAAACCGGATGACCAGCGAGGTGATGATGCTGACGGCAACGGACGAGGGCAACGACTTTCCCGGCTTGCTGAAATCCGAACAGCGCATGCAGCTGGTCTGTGCGCCATTGAACGAATATGTGTCCCGCGATATTGAAGGGCTCGGCAGCGGCCTGAGCCTGCAGCGGCAAGTCGTCAAGACCGCCTTCGATTGCGACCGCGCCGCGCATGAGGTCGATCGGCTGTTGAGACATTGAGCCGGTTGCCGCCTTGCGAAGAGGGCTCAGGAAAAGCCTGTCCTTAGTCGCCCATTTCGTAGGTGTTCCGTCCCTTACGTCTCACCGGGCGCAAGACCGTTGGCTGAGGCGGTTGACTTTGGTCGGGTTCGGGGTAATCCAGCGTGTAATGCAGTCCCCGGCTTTCCTTGCGCAGCATGGCGCTGCGGATGATCAATTCGGCAACGATGACCAGATTGCGCAGTTCGAGCAGATCGCTGGTGACCCGGAAATTGCCGTAATACTCGGCGATTTCCTTCTTGAGCAGTTCGACCCGATTCCTTGCCCGATGCAGCCGTTTGTCGGTCCTGACGATCCCGACATAATCCCACATGAAATTTCTGAGTTCGTTCCAGTTGTGCGAGACGACGACCTCTTCATCCGAATCACTGACCTGCGACTCGTCCCAGGCCGGAAGCGTCGGCGGCGGAGCAATCTCCGGCAATCTCCTGACCAGGTCGATATGGGCGCGTTCCGCGAAGACCAGGCATTCGAGCAGTGAATTGCTGGCCATCCGGTTGGCTCCGTGCAGTCCGGTACAGGCGACTTCGCCGATTGCATACAGATTGGCGATGTCGGTGCGCGCATAGCTGTCGGTCATGATGCCGCCGCAGGTGTAGTGGGCTGCCGGCACGACCGGAATCGGCTGGCGGGTAATGTCGATGCCGTAGTCGAGGCATTGCTGGTAAATGGTCGGGAAGTGCTCGCGGATGAAGGCTTCCGGCTTGTGGCTGATGTCCAGGTAGACGCAGTCGATGCCGCGCTTTTTGATTTCCGCGTCGATGGCGCGGGCGACGATGTCGCGGGGGGCGAGTTCGCCGCGTTCGTCATAAGTGTGCATAAACGGCGCGCCGTTCGCCAGGATCAGCTTGCCGCCTTCGCCCCGCACCGCTTCGCTGATCAGAAAGGCGCGTGCCTCGGGATGATAGAGGCAGGTCGGATGAAACTGCATGAATTCCATGTTGCTGACCCGGCAGCCCGCACGCCAGGCCAAGGCTATCCCGTCGCCGGTCGAGCTTTGCGGGTTGGTGCTGTAAAGGTAGACTTTATTGGCTCCGCCGGTTGCCAGCACGACGGTGCGCGCGGCGATCGTTTTGACCTGTTGTTTCTCCGTATCCAGCACATAGGCGCCGAGAATGCGCCTGCCGGTCGGGCTGTCGTTGTTTTCTGCGGGGCCGGTGATCAGTTCGACCACGTTGTGGTTTTCGAACAGTTCGATATTGGCATGCTCGCGCGCACGTTCGATCAGCGAGAGAGAGACGGCTTTGCCGGTCGCGTCCGCGGTGTGTACGATGCGGCGGTGAGAATGCCCGCCCTCGCGGTGCAGGTGCAGTTTGAATTCGCCGGATTCGGTTTCTTCCCCGGTAAAAATCACGCCCTGGCTGCGCAGCCAATTGATTGAGCTTTTTCCGTGCGTGACGGTCAATCTGACAATTTCGGGATCGCAGAGGCCGGCGCCGGCAATCAGGGTATCCTCGATATGCGATTCGATCGAGTCGCCAGCGTCGAATACGGCGGAAATACCGCCCTGTGCATAAAAAGTGCTGCCTTCGGTTAACGCAAATTTCGAAAGTACGGCAAGACGGAGGCCGTGCTCGGCCAATTTTAAAGCTAAACTTAAGCCGGCGCCGCCGCTGCCGATGATCAGGACATCATAATAGGGTGCTGGAGTATGCATCTGAAAGTGAAGAAGATATGCGGAGTGATAGCCGGAGAATGAGTTTTGCTAACCGGGCGAAAGCATAGTGCGTTCGGTTGAGACTAGTATTAATCGGCAATTTATGTTAATTGAATACGGTATAACAAAAAAAATACATTTGCTTAAGGAAAACCACGAATCAAGCGGATAAACTCCTTTTCTCGTTAGGAAAAGGCTGGGGCGGAGATATGTTAAATCAATAGCTTATCTTCTCGTTTCGACCTTTTCCAGGAAGAAGAGAGCGCTTATCCGGAGCTTCCTTAAGGGCTAGGCTGGCTTAGTTCGCAAGCATGATGGATAATAGCCATTTTTGCCGCGAGAGCAATTATTTTTGTTACTGCCGAACTAATACAGTTTAATTCTGTCCATTCTACCATCCACAGGCACAAGTGAAGAGTCATTCAAGGGCGAGCGAACAATTGGACGAAGACCTGGTATTGCGAGTGCAGCAGGGCGACAAGTCCGCATATGATCTTCTAGTGATCAAGTACCAGCATAAGATTGTCCAGTTGGTCAATCGCTATGTTAAAGATCCGAGCGAATCCCAAGATGTCGCGCAGGAGGCTTTCATTAAAGCCTACCGGGCGCTGGGCAGTTTCCGCGGCGAAAGCGCTTTTTATACCTGGCTCTACCGGATCGCGATCAATACGGCGAAAAATTATCTGATGTCCAGGTCGAGACGAAATGTCGATATGCAGATAGATGTTCAGGATGCGGAAGTCTATGAAAACCTGCCGCAACTGCATGGTCAGGAAACTCCCGAACGGGAACTGCTGAGCCGCGAGATTGTCGAGACAATCAAGTCGGCGATCGCAAAACTGCCCGAAGAAATGCGGGTGGCCATTATGCTGAGGGAATTTGAAGGAATGAGCTATGAGGAGATTGCTCAGGCGATGGATTGCCCTGTAGGAACCGTGCGTTCACGCATTTTTAGGGCGCGCGAAGCAATTGATAGTAAACTCAACCCCCTGCTCGATTGACGGTGATATTCGATGCATGAAGATCTGATTCAAAAAATTTCTCGATTCCTGGACGATGAGCTTCCTGAAGACGAAGCATTGAGCCTCTTACAAAAAATGCGGATCGATTCCGAGCTGGCCGACAAGATGCGCCGTTATGAGACGGTCAGTCACGCAATCAAAAACGACGATTTATTGGTCGCGGCAAGGCCCGATTTCGTTAGTTCAGTCAGTAGCCGGATTCAGCTCGAGCCGACTTACCTGATTCCGAACGCCGAACGGCGCTGGATTCGAAACCGACGTTTTACGCGTCCGCAAAAAATTGCTGCCGCCGCCGCGTCGGTTGCGGTGATTGCTCTTGTTGCGCACCTGCAGCGGCCCGAGCCGGCTCCGAACCAGAAAATGGTAGTCGCCGCAATCAAGTCTTCGGCCGTCTCGACTGACTCCGCTCCCGCTCCTAAACCGGTGGCTTCCACAATACCTCGAGCTTCCTATCCGGTCAACCGACAAATCAGCGATTATCTGCAAGCTCACAGCAGCATTTACACGCAGGGAGAGGTTGGCTTCCACCCTTACGCACAAGTCACTCAATACAGTCAAAAATGACGCTGGTTGTTCGCTTCATCCTGATATTTTTCTTTTCAACCGGATCGGTTTTCGCTGAAGATAACAAGTTAACTGCCAGACATATCTTGACGAATATGATCCAGGCCTTGAGGACTCTCAATTACGAAGGCACTGTCGTGTTTTGGCGCAACGGCAGGCTCGAAACCATGAAATATTTTCATGCGGTCGATCATGGAAAGGAGCAGGAGCGCCTGGTCGCTTTGAACTCGCCTTTGCGGGAAGTCGTCAGGAACGGCGATGTGGTCAGTTGCCGTTACAACGATACGCAAGGCGTGGTGTTCGACCATCGGCCCTACGAGCGCTCTTTTTTGGTCAATTTTTCCAGAACGCTGGCCGAGCTGGACGATTTTTATGAATTCTCGCTCTCCGGCAAAGAAGACGTGGCGATGCTTCCCGCCTATGTGATCGATATTGAGCCGAAAGACGAATTTCGGTATGCGCGGCGGATTTGGGTCGAAAAGCTTCAGTTTTTGCCGTTGAAAACCGCCGTCTACGATGCTTCGGGCGCGCTTCTCGAACAGGTCGTATTCACCGAACAGCATGTCAAGGCGGCATTGCCGTTCAGGGAAGCGGGACCCGAGGCCGGACAAGCAAATACGTTGGCGGGGCAGGCAATAAAAGACGGCAATACCGGCGTTTTACCGTTTACCGTAACGGACTCACCCGCCGGTTTCAGACCGATCTATTTTGCGCGAAAAACGATGCACGATTCCCATTTGCCTGTCGATTATTTATTGATGAGCGATGGCCTCACGTCGATTTCCGTCTATAAGGAAAACAAAAGTCCCGAGATGGAGCTGGGGTTGCGGTCGGTCGGCGCAACCAATTACTACAGCCTCAGTCTTGGAGATTATCAGATAACGGCAATGGGCGAGGCACCGCCGGAGGCCGTGAAATCTATCGTTGAGGGCGTCAGGTTGAACCCGCCAATCGTTCAGAAACTTCAGCCAAAATAACTTTTGATGCGTAAGAAAGTCGGATCGATGACCCGGGAAGCCGACAGGGCTGTCCCGATATGCAGCGCTTTGAGCTTTTTCTATCGCGCTGCATTGTTCGGCTAAGCTGTGCGAATCGGCGCTCTTTAATTTTTGAACAGTTTATTTTCGGCCCTGTCGCTCATGCTCATGAGCGGACAGGTGATAATTTTTATTGATTGGGATTAGAAATTTTATGCTTAAAAGGCTCGGTTGGTCCGTTTTTCTGGTCTTTTTGTGGGGCCATGATGTGTACGCGCAATTGCCTGATTTTACCGAAATGGTCAAAAGAAACGGCGTGGCGGTCGTCAACATCAGTACCACCCAAAAAGCTTCTCCGGAAACCAGCAATCTTCCTCCCGAACAACAGCTGCCCGAAGGCTTGCCTCCGGAAATGGAAGAGTTCTTCAAACATTTCTTTAATGGGCCGGGGGGCGATTACATTCCGAGGGATACGCAATCGTTGGGTTCCGGATTCATCATCTCGTCGGACGGCTATGTGCTGACCAATCATCACGTGGTCAAGGATGCCGACGAAATTGTCGTCAAGCTGACCGACAGAAGGGAACTGCTTGCAAAACTGGTCGGTTCCGATGCACGGACCGATGTAGCCCTGCTGAAAGTGGAAGCCAAAGACTTGCCGACCGTAACGATCGGATCGCCGGAAAAACTGCAGGTCGGCGAATGGGTGCTGGCGATCGGCTCGCCTTTCGGCTTCGAGCAGTCGGTAACGGCCGGTATCGTCAGTGCGAAAGGGCGCAGCCTGCCCGGCGGCAATTATGTGCCGTTCATCCAGACCGACGTGGCGATCAATCCGGGCAATTCGGGCGGCCCGCTGTTCAATATGAACGGGGAAGTCGTCGGCATCAATTCGCAGATCTATAGCCGGACCGGCGGTTTCATGGGCTTGTCGTTCGCGATTCCGATGGACATCGTGAGCAATGTCGTCGATCAGATCAAGACGAAAGGCAAGGTGTCGCGCGGATGGCTCGGTGTGCAAATCCAGGATGTGACCCGCGAGCTGGCCGAATCGTTCGGCATGAAGCGTCCGCACGGGGCGCTGGTCGCGAAAGTCGTTCCGGGCAGCCCTGCGGAGAAGGCCGATATTCAAATCGGCGATATCATCACCGAATTCAACGGCCACGAAATCGAAACCTCGGGCGAGCTGCCGCCGATGGTCGGCATGACGCCGATCGATGAAAAAGCGGAAATCAAGCTGATCCGCCAAGGCGAGACGATGACCGTGCCGATCCAGATCGGTTTGTTGCCGGAGCAGGAGGAAAAGTTGGCGGATGCCGGCAATAAAGGCCAGATCAAACCCGATAATAAACTCGGCATTACCGTCACCGAACTGACCGCCGAGCAGCGGGAAGCGCTGGAAGTGACGAAGAACGGAGTGCTCGTGCAAAATGTCGGCAAAGGGCCGGCCAAGGAGGCCGGAATTCAGCCGGGCGATGTGATCTTGCGCATTCAGAGTGCGGCGATCAAAAACGTCGCCGATTTCGACAAGGTGGCCAAAAACCTGCCGGAAGGCAAACCGATTGCGCTTCTGGTTCAGCGGCGCGGTAATCCGATCTTTTTGGCGCTTAAGATAGGCAAGTGATCTTGCCGCTTCAACCGGCGCCGCAGGCAGATGCCTGCGGCGCCGGCCCCCTCTCTCCTCGGGTTTTTAAACCTCGACTAAAAAGCCTCTAAAGCGGGCATTTATCTGTTCGAAAATCGCAGCGATCTTGTCTTCGGAATAAGGAATACGGTCGAATTTTCCCCACACCGGAGCAGGCCAGGCCGGGTCGGTCTTATACCTTACGATATGATGGATATGGAGCTGGGGAACCAGGTTGCCGATGGCTGCGATATTCATTTTGTCGGCCTGGTAGAGGGCTGCAAGATTTTCCGCGAGAAAACTCGATTCCGCCGTCAAGGTGATCTGATCGACCTGGCATAATTGATAAATTTCGGTCAGGCCGGTTTTTTCCGGCACCAGAATAAACCAGGGATAGCGGCTGTCGTTCATCAGTAGGAGCCGGCACAATCCGAAGCGCCCGAGCGTGATGGCGTCTTCCGCCAGACGCGGATGCAGGGTAAAGGATTCGTTCATCGGTGAGAGTCAGGGGCAGGAAAAATTCAGGCGTTCCATCAAATAACACAGGCAATCCTGTCGGATCACGCGCTCGTCCAGTGTCAGCATCGATGGCATCGTCGGGCGGATGATTTGCAGCGTGCCGTTGTGCAGGCCGAAGAACTGGCCGGCCACATCATGGCCCTGTTCGTTCTGGACGAGGAGGAGGGAGGAGAGCGGGACCTTGCTAACCTGCCCCAGCACCGTGCCCGCCGCAATTTCGGTAAAATTCATCCGCTCCAGATCCTCGCTTAATAATAAATCCGAGTCGCTTCGGCTGAAGCTGAACGAGACATGGTCGGCAATCCGGGCCTGTGCGACCGTATGGAACAGGTCGATGTCGCCGACGTGCACCGGCTGCTCCGGCAACGCGGACAGATGCAGGCTGCTGTCCAGAAACTCGAACGCATGATCGACGCCGTATTGCTGGCCGGGACGGCCGCACTCGATCGTTACCGAAGGGCATAACTCGGCGAATGCGGCCGACTGTACGCCGGTAGGACGCCTGAAATAAACGACCAACCGGCCGAACAGCGTTGCCAACTGCAGAAAGCGGTTATCGAGCCGGTTGATGCAGGCGTAATGCGGATTCAGGCCGGTATTGTTATGGATATCGATGCTTGCGAAGGGCCGGCGTTCCCGCATCGCCTCGAATACCGCCGCAGCCATCGCGGTTTCCGGGGAAGCCGGCAATTCGGTGCCGGGCCAGATGCGGTTGTAGTCGGGCTGGTGCTCCAGCCGGCGGACATCGCGTGCGGCTGCATCGACATTGCCTAAAAAGAGCGCGAGCGACCGCGGCAGTTCCCGATTTCGGTATTTTTTGAGCAGGCGCTGCACGGCCATGAAGCCGGTCGGTTCGTTGCCGTGCAAGAGCACCGAGACGAACAGCGGTTCGTCCAGCCTGCCCGCCAGATGAATCAGCGTAGGTTTCGGCAACAGCGCCCGTAAACGCACCGTGTCGATATCCAGCAAGCCGGCCGGCAGGCTGTCCAATTGGGTAAAAAGACGCTCCGTCACTGCCATTCGCCGACCGGTTTGCCGCTGTTCTGATTTTTGAGATAGGAACGGGTCATCGCTGCAAAATCGCGTTGATGTTTTCCCGCATAGCGCCTTTGCCAGCCGCAGCCGTTTTGCTTGTTTGCGAGGCGTTGGCGGATAATTCCCAAGTAATTGTCGATGTCGGATGCACTGACGCCGAATGACTGTAAACCTTTAACCGCACGCGGCAGGAATTCGGTTCGCAAAAGCTGCTCGATCCGGTGCCGGGAACCGTCGGACCAGACGAGCGTGCTGTCGAGACCGTGCCGGGCGGCATGATAGAAGTTGTCCTTGGCTTCCGGGAAAGTCAGCGGCAGGCCATGCTGCATCGCCTGCTCGCAGAGGTTTTGCGCCAAGCCGAAATAGAACGCCGCATTGGCGATCGCATCGACCGGGGTCGGGCCGGCGGCCGGCGTCCGGTGCTCGATCCGGATATGGGGCGTGCCGTCCGCGTCGAAGCCGATCAGGGGGCGATTCCAGCGCCAGATCGTGCCGTTGTGGAGGCGCAAATGCGCGAACTGTTCGGCGTCAGTATCCAGATTGACCGGCAGCAAGGGCGGAAAATGCGCGAGATTTTCTTCGAAGCATTCGAACACCGACTGCCGCAAATAGCCCGAGCCGAAGCTGACGCGATGCAGCGGGCCGCGTGCTGCCCCGTTGTAACCGCCTGTTTCGGCGGCCTGTTCGAATAACGGAATCCGGGTTTCGTGCCAGAGCTCCTTGCCGAACAGAAACGGCGAATTGGCGCTGACCGCCACGACGGGAGCGGAGGCGATGATCGAGGCGTTATAGAAATGGTGCGCCGATTCCAGCGGCAACTGAATGTGCGTTTGAAAAGAGGTCGTTGCCGATTCGATCATCACATTATGATGGTCGAATTTGAGATGTTCGCTGCCGTGGATATCGATATGGATCGGCATCCCGCGCGCCTGCAGGATCTGCTCGTTCAAGGCCTTGTAACGGTGCATCTCGGACATGTTGCCGAGGTGCAGGTCGCTTTGCGCAAGGGTCGGCAGAATGCCGATCATGACCGCGTTGTGATTCATCCCTTCGGCATGGCGGACGGCGTTTTGCCAGATGCGCTCCAGGCGGTCGTGCAGTTGGCCGAATACACTACCGGTCAGGGGCGCCGGTTCGCAGTTCAGTTCGAAATTGAACTTGGCGAGCTCGGCGCTGGCCAGCGGATCGTTCAGCGTCTCCAGATACTGTTTATTGACCGGCGCGGGACGCATCGCCCTGTCGACCAGCCAGGCCTCGACCTCGAACCCGGCAACGGGCGGCCGCTTCGAGCACGCGTTCCGTTCGATTACCTGCTTGAGCAACATGGTTTCCCGGACAAGTCTCTGGCGGAAAGCGATAAAATCGCCTTCTTCAAATTGGGTCCGCGTGATTTCTTGTCCCATGGCGGCATTCCTGGCTGACAGCAATAGCCCATCATACGGGCTTTTCAAAGGCAGCGTCAATGGTTGGCGCTTACGGCTCATCACCTATCAGTTTCAGATAAACTATGCCGTGTACACAACTATTGATTCA
>NZ_JAERVK010000001.1 GCF_016745425.1 Candidatus Methylomicrobium oryzae
GCTTTACCGAACTGGCGGTGCCGATGCTGCTGACCACGCTGTCGGCGATTGACCGCGCGGACTGGGAGGCATTCGGCCGGACTGGCCGGTAATCGGGTCGCCGACTGGCGCATATTGTGACCGGTGGGCTGAGTAGTTAGCGGTCCGAAGTTCCGGCCAAGTGTGAACTATAGTTGACAACTATTAAAGCAATATTTATACTTTCCCCATGATCGAAGTTATTCAAAGCGATACTTTCAAGAACTGGTTGTCATGTCTAAAAGATCAAAGAGCGCGGGCGCGTATTCAAATGAGAATTGACCGTCTAGCTTTAGGCAATCGTGGCGATGTCAAGCTGGTACGTGAAGGCATCAGTGAGATGCGTATCGATTACGGACCCGGCTACCGGGTTTATTTCATGCAGCGCGGGTCAATGGTAATCGTGCTGTTGGTGGGTGGCGACAAGCGTACGCAGACCGCCGATATTGAGCGAGCCATTGCCCTTGCAAAAGATTGGAGCGATTGAACGATGACCGAGAAATTTTCCCGTTACGATACGGCTGATTATTTGAAAACCGATGAAGACATGGCGTTGTATTTTGATGCTTGTCTGGAAGAAGGAGACCCTGCATTGATTGCCCATGCTCTTGGTGTTATCGCCCGCGCCAAAGGCATGACAAAGCTTTCCAAGGATACCGGGATTTCTCGTGAAGGCTTATATAAGGCCTTGTCTGGAGAAGGCAATCCGGAGTTTGCAACCATCATGAAGGTGACAAAGGCACTGGGTATCAAGCTGCATGCTGCACTATGACGCCAATCCCGTGCCACCCCATGTAGCTGCTGGGAAGCAACACAATAAACACTGTCAATCGAATCTGCTCATTTTATTTTGAAAAATAATTGTAAAAAAGTATTACCTTCCTAAAGCCCCAACATTGATCATGCTCGGGATGATGCGATTGCCGTTCTTTTTAAAATTATTACGGGCCATCTGTTTTTCTTCTTCGGGTATTTTTGCTTTAGCTAAATTTTCCTCCATCCGCTTTGTTGCGGCATCGCCTTGATAATTTGGCACAGGAACTCGCCCTTGTTTTTGAGCCCAGGCCGCTTCAATGAATGCCCCTGCCATGAGCATTGCCATACATCTTTCTGCATCGGTGGCATTGCCGATCGACTCCCAGCATTCATTTTCCGCCTTGAACATGGCGTAGGCGCCGTTGCCATAGGCTAAATATGGTGCATTCATGGCGTTTACCGCATCATCATAATCAACTTCCGTATTTGCTGAATTTATAGACAAATCAACTATTTTCTCCAATTCATTGGCTCTTGATTCGGTTATTCTGGAAAGGCATTGCATGTGCATGTCATAAGAATGAGCTGTAGCGTTATCATCGTCAGGTTTTGGGCAAGAAGCATCGCGTAACTCAATCCATTCCCTTTGTTGTTGTTTTAGCAGATTTTGATCAGCGCTAGACTTCATCGCGGATTTATATGCAATGTTTAAACGCTTATCTTGGCGGTCGTATTCCTCACCCGAGCATTCTGCCGGTGCTATTCCATCGCTGATACAGTTATCGTATTCGGAATCAGCAAAACTTGTAAAAGGCAATAAGCATATTGCCAAATTTAAAATTATTTTTTTCATAAAACATCTCCAGTCTTAAACGCCGGTGATTTTAACACCAATCCTATGCCGCGCTATGCGTGCAAACCCGGAAAACAACGGAAAAACGCACTTTTCACGGCTTTATAGTGACCTCTCCAAAAAATGAGAGGGCCTAATGAGACGAATTATCAAGCGCAAAGACGCCGCCGCAATGGTCGGCGTATCCATCAAAACCATCCCGCTACTCATCAAAGAAAACGGCTTTCCTAAGCCGGTGTCGGTCGGAAAGTCCAATGGATGGATCGATACCGAAATCCAGGAATGGATTGAAAAGAAAATTTCCGAACGGGATGCGGCGCTGGCCGGAGGTGCGTCATTGGTCGGAGGTGCAGCATGAGTACCACGGCAAAAACGCAATTGCGGTTGGTCGAGGTCCACGGCGAAAAGCTGACGACGACCAGTCTCGTCATTGCCGAACAATTCGGCCGATCCCATAAAAACGTACTCAGAAGTCTGGATAAATTAAAAGATCGGCTCAAGTTTGTGCCGATCTCTTATTCGGACAAATACGGCCGCGAACAAAAAATGTATCAGCTCGACGAGCGGTCGTTCCTGATTGCAATGCCGTTTATTGGTGGAAAAAAAATCCGTGGAAGGGCAAATTGCGCTGGTCGATGAGTTTATCAGGCTCAAGACAATCCTCAATGAGCCGGGACGTAAAGCGGAGCTTGCCGCCAAGCGCCATACCGGTTCCGAGATGACCGATATGCTCCGGTTTGTCCGCGAGACAAACGGTAAGGAAACCACAAAAAATCATTACCTGAACGAGCATCAGTTTTGCAATCGGGCGCTGACCGGAAAGTGGGAGGAGATCAACGAAGCCGAATTGGATGTTTATGACCTTCGTCTTCTATCCGCGATCCGCAAGCACAATACCTTGCTTATCACCCGGTATCTCAAACAGGCCGAGAGGAAAAAACTGCTGGACGCGTTTGTCGCCGACTACCGGGCAAAGCCCCCGCGGCTGAAGTTGGTAGGGGCTTAATCAGGCCATTTTTTAATCACGGAATCAAGCACATGAACCACTTTATCACCTGGGACAGCACCGCGCAGCCCCAACGCATCACCCTTCAACAAATCCTCTACCAGTGCCGGCGCGCCGACGGCGATAACGCACTGCTGCTCGATGCGGTCTGTATGGCCGACATCCTGGAAGAGGCCGATGAGATCCTGGTCTTCGACGCGCTGGTGTCGACCTATGCCGGGCTGGAACGCAAGATGCTGGCACTGCAGGCCGTGATGACCCGGGCCGGCGAGACGGTCAAGCCGATGGCTTTGCAGATCAGCGAACCGTTCAAACAGCAAGACGTGGCGCAGGTCGCGGCAATCTTCGAGCTCTCGGACGGGCAAACCGTCTCGATCTTCTTCCACAATCCGGACGTGACGCCGCAGAAGATGGCGCCCGGCGATGCGCTGGTCAGCTGGAAATGGCTGTTGAATAAGCGCGACGTCACGATCCTGGTGGCGCCGGAACGCGGGAAGGATTTGAATGTGCGCGAAGTGGCAACCCGGATCATGAAGCTGGCGGCCAAGAACAGTGCGGCCTTTCAGCGGGCCAACGCCAAGCGGGCCGAGAACCTGCAGGCAATCGAGTCGCTGAAAACCGAAATCGCGGCCCTCGAGCAGGAACTGGCCGACGCCCAGCATGAACTGGAAGTCGCCAAGCAGGCGTATGAGGACCGTTCGCTGAATCCTCACCCTCAGGAACAGGACGCCTACCATGCCCGTCTCGATGCCGCGCAGCAGCGCTTTATCGCGGTCAAACAGGCCCTGGCCGCGATGATGAACTGGAGCCAAGGTGCGGACGGCGTCTCAATGGTCAATCTGCGAACCGGGCATGCGGTTGTCTATCAGCCAACCGCGGCGAATGCGCTGCGCGAGGCGGTATGGACGCTGTACCAGCTGGCGGGCAAGGGGGATTGGAAGCCGATCAAGCCATTCATCGATAAATCCAGCGAGCAAGGCTATGCCGAAACCCCGGAGGCCTTCGCCAATGGTATCAATGCGGCAGCCAACGCCGAGCCTGAACCGAAAGTCGCGAAGCGTGAAGCCGAAGCCCGGCCGGCGAGTGCGCCAGAAACGCCGGTTACCGATCCGGTCGACGAGCAGATGAACCAGCGCTATCAGGCCGTCAAAGCCGAGCTGCAAAAGCTTGGATGGCAAATAAGCCCCGATGGCGTTTCGCTGCAAAGTCCGGACATCGGTTGGGCGCTGGTGCCGCGTAAAACCTCGCTGAGCAGTCGCTGGCGGATTTACCGACTCATGGCCAAGGGAACCTGGAAGTTCGTGAAAGAGCTGGCGGACAAAACGGATAAGAAAGGCTATGTCCAGACCCCGGCGCAATTTGCCAAGGCCTTACACCACGCCGCGCTCGATGCCGCGGTCAGCGCCGAACAGAAAGCGAAAAGCCCGGCCCGGTCCCGTTTTGCCGCCGAACTCGACGCGCTGAAAGCCGAAACCGATATAGTTGAGTTCGACCGCAAGCTGGACGAGATCGTCCTTAGAATCGAATTGGCCGGCTTAATGGACGAATTGGACGCCGAACTGAATGCCGCCGCGGATCAGCTCACGGCGTTGCTAGCCAAGGCCGAGAAGCGGGTCAAGTAGGCGCGGCCGGAAAACGCAAAAAGAAAAACGGGTCCACCGAAGCGGGCCCGTCAGTCTCAATGGGTGGAAATCCGGGACGTCCGTACAGCCTGTGCGCTGCACCCAAGCCTACCGGCCTTACCCCATCCAAGAACATCGGCGGAGGCACAAAGACTGCAACCAATCCAGACAGCACCAAGCGCGTATTGGCGAAAATTGAATCCGGAGAAATACAGGCGACGTTCGCTGGCAAGGTATTGGCATCGGCCCCTATGAATGCCGGCCTGAGTCCGGCTGAGAACGCGAAAAACCTTGATGATGCGGTGAATGCGATTGATCCTGATTTTACTTCAGCGGAAGAGGGTACTAAAGATGAGGCATGGAATGACCCTGATACATTTATTGCAGACCAGAGTGGTTCGACAGATTTTGGGGAAATAAATCAAGACATTGCTAATGTTATAAAAAGGCAACCTGGAAAAATAAGACTCCAAGTTGGCGAGCACCTTGGAAAGAATAAAGGTTATGGATTAATCCATATCAAAGAGGGACACCCAGAGATCACAAATCCAGCTGAATTCGTAAAGGACGTTGTATCCAATTTTTCAGAAATATGGAAAACAAAAAACAGTCGTTTGATATTGGTAAAGAGGGGAAAAGACAAATCAGGTTTGGTTTCTGTCGTTCAGCTTGTGCCTGATGATGAGGGAGATTTTTACAGTGTGGTAACTGCTTATAAAAGCAGAAATCCCGACGGAGAAACGCTTCTTTGGGATGCTACGCACTCACATCCCGCTGACTCTGGCATACAGCCTGCTTTGCAATCTGATCATCATGAAGCCAGCGATGATAGAAAGAGCGCCGAGCAGAAAGAAGACATAAGCAATATAATGATTCCATCAGAAAAGTCAAGTGAAGACAATAATAATGTGTCTGTTGTTGATCCGGTTGATCTTCCCCAAGGCCCCGCCAGCAACGAACTGGACCTGAGCGAAGATGATATGTATGCGCGCGAAGATTACCTTTCCGTATCTGAGAAGTTACCGACGGCCCGGATATTCGCCCGGATGATGGTCGTGATTCGCAGGTGGAAGCGATGCACTGGTATAGCGCGCCGTTTGAGTTCGACGGCGGCAAGTTGACGGCGCGGTTGAAGTGTAAAAAGTTCAAGGTACAAACCAAGTACCAAAAAGACAAAATGCACAGCATTTCGATGGATGATGCTAAAAGTCCCGTCAGCCAGGTTACCCTTGACGGGTTGTTCGACGACCTAGAAATTTTGGATGGGGTATGGTCAGGGCGCGATGGCAACCGGTTACCCCCCTCGGTCGGGAACGGCACTGATGCTATATCAAAAAGCGATGACGGTCAAGATGAGAATTTTTTGGAAAATCGGGAAACTGTACAAGCAGACCAAGAACTAATGAACAAGATTTTTGCCGGTTACGGTTATCATGGCGGCGTTGACATGCCGGCAGGGCTGAACAAAACGGCATTAAAGCTTTATCGGGCAATTGTAGAGCGCGACGTTGACGCGCTTGTTCCAATACTACGCGCCGAAAATAAGCTAAGTAGAAAGGCGTTCGAGTATCTTTTCGATGGTAAACTGAAGTTGCCAAGGACAATAAAGGGCGTGCTGCAAGTCGTAGAGGATTTTTTCGGTAAGATTAACGAGAAGATGGAGTCGGAAGCCGTGCAAGAAACAGAAACCGTTACGCCAGAACCAAAAGAAGATGAATCTACAACTCAAGACGAACCCGTACCGGTCCCGAAAATAGTGACCCTGCTGCTACATCGGAGGCCGGCGCACAAGCCGAGATTGTTAGCGGGCGGTCAAGAGCCACCCGTACCTGCCTCTTCGCAATCAATGTACCTTATACCGGATGAATGTCAACCGATAGCCGGCCCCGCGCCGGTTTTTTTGTGACTTGATTCAACGGTAAGCATCGGCCGAAGCGGGGGAAAATAATCTGATGTTTCACGCTGTTTTTTACACAGCCTGGTCGCTTCCGATTGTTGATGAACCTTATTAAAAATGGCGGAATCTCAGAGTTACATGAATGGGTGAAAGGAGGCTGTTGATGGAAGCGCAAAATGATCTGAAAAACGCCCTGATTTCCGGAACCATTGTCGGGATTGCCACGGCGATAACCGGTGCGTTATGTGCGGTGGTCGGCCAGAGAAATCCCATCACACCAATGAATGCCGTCAGCCATATCGTCTGGGGTCAAAGCGCGCTCTGGCAGGATAAACTCAGTCTTAAGTATTCCGGTACGGGCGCGTTGCTGCATTATTTTTCGTCAGTCTGGTGGGCTTACATTTACGAGCACTGGTTTGGAAAAGAAGCGGAGAAGCGAGGCGTTGCGAAAGGACTGCAAAACGGCGCGGCCGTCTCCGCTATCGCTTATGTCACGGATTATCACTTGATTCCCAAAAGGCTCAGTCCGGGCATCGAAACCCGTCTTCCCAAGTATTCGCTTTGGGTAATTTTTGGCACAATCGCATTAACGCTGCCTTTGCGAGGATTGATCAAGAAATATCAACACAAATAAAGAAGCTCAGCATCGAGCAAAATCGGATCCTGGCCGGATCGCCAACGCCGGCAGAGAAAAGCGAAGCCGAGCGGATCAAGCGGGAGGCCTTGAGCAAGTTGGGAATTGCACAGGTGGTAGAGCCTGATAGGCAGGAATAATCGGCAAAAGTATCAGGGTTTATCTTAACCTGAGATGCTTTAGGAATTAGCGGCTGCAAAAGCCAAAATATTATCTTTTTCAGCATACGGAAGCACGGTCGCTCCGGCGTCTTGCAAACCCTCTACTATTTCCCGGTAGGCATTGCCTTTCGGGCCATCTTCTAGCGGACCTTGTACGGCGAACAAAACTTTGTCCGGCAATTTTTTTCGCTTGTGTAGCTGATTGATCCGCAATAGCCATTGGCCGCCGTGCTCAATGATCTTGGTAGCCTGGTTATGGCCGAGGTGCAGTGGCTTAATAGCCTTTACCGCATGTTCCTCGCGCTGTTCGACAAAGGGGAAGGTTACGTGGTACTCGTCATTGCCAAGTTCCGCGCGTTCGAAGCGTTCGGCAATACCGGCCGTGTAAAGCCATTTGCGCATACCCCGCTCCAGCACGGTTTCCTGGTATTCCCGAGTCACAAACGTGCGCTCCACATAATGGCCGTAAAGCTCGGCCAGCGTTTCCTTCAGGTCATCGGCTAAAATGGCCCGCGGCTCGCTGAATTTGATGATCGTTTCGCGTGGGCGGATGATCTCGGCGAACAATCCCTTGGCAAAATCGACGTCGTTGACTTTAAGCCGCTTATCAAAGCCATGCCGCCGCAAAACTCCAGTGGTGCGATCCAATTCATCATGCAAGTTGCGCATCGTCGAGCGAAAAACCTTCGCTTCAAGCTGTTCGAAAAAATGCGTGACACGCGCATGCCGTTGCGCCATCAATTTAAACGCAAAAAAGCGCTGCTCCGGGGCCATCATAACTATGCCCACATTGGCAAATTCGCCGGTTTCCACGAAGGGCATGAAGCGAACGATGGAATAAAGACAAGCAGTTTTTTTCATTTTAAACTCCAGAACGTGTCGGTCTGGTAGCGCAACAAACATTGGTGGGCAGACTGAATATCGAAGTCAGTCTGAACGGTCTGTTCGGCGTCCACGAACCACCATTCAGGTGGGATAGTATTGCAGATTGTTGCCCAGTCTGACAATGCGCTCAAAAAGCGGTCGACATAATGTTGCTGCTCCACCCAATCGCCGATCAAAGCGCTCCAATGCGAGCGGAAGACGTGCGATTCAACAAAACCCAGTGCCGAAAACCCTGAGTCGAAAGCTTGATTGTGGTCGATGACGACCAGCGCCTCATTGCCTGTGTCCCAGAATAAATTGGGATTGCCGGCGGATTCACCTAGGCTACGGTCGGCATTGCGCACCCACCAATCGAAGGCCAACACATCCCGTTGGATGTCTTCGGGCACCTGATCGATTAGCGATACCGATAACTCCACGACCGGCATTTTGCGTGAGCCGAAGGCCTTGCCGACGCCCAGTTCGTTCATATCGTCGCGCATTGCAACCGCAAGCAGTGCTTCGGGAACATCGACAATTTCAAAAGGCGCGATCGGCAATCCCAGCCGCAGGCCAAGCTGGCCGCCAATCCACTCGCAAATCAGGCTGCGCCGGCCAGCACCCCGGCCTTTGACAAAATACACCTGATCGTCTTCAGCGCGGCAAATGAAAGGTTGGGTAACCCCTTGCTGCGCGCGGCCCATGATCTCCACGATTTCCAGGCTCATTGGTTTATTGGATATTTATCGTTGGATTTCGCCTCCATAAGCCAATCCGGGGAGACGGTATCGACCACCGGCAAAGCGTCGGAATTTATCTCGCCAATCAGTTGGCCGGAAAAAGCGCGTTGCAGAATGGCCTGGCGCAGGCGCTCGGCTCGCTTGAGGTTGGCGGCGGCGTATTCGGCAATTTGTTCTTCAACGCTAATGAATTTGCGGCCGTGCTGTTCAGCTTTGGCTTCAATCACATCGCCCGGTTTGTCGCCGACAAACAGAATGTAATTGGCGGGACCACTGTCGGTTTGGTATTCCCGAACGGTCTGACCTTCGCCAATGTGGAAGTTAATCTGGTTTTTGTTCTGAATGACCCAACCCGACTGCAATAACAGCTTGTCGATTTGGTCGCGGGCTATTTGTTCGGGGTTTTGGTTCAGGGTCATGGCAGTCCGTTGTTTGTTTTCGAGCTTGATAAGCACAGAGCTATTGTAGCCAATCGTTGAAAAATGGGTCAACAGCCGCCCATTAACGGGCATATTACCTCAAAATGCTTAAATTTTCCCTTCATCCCGCTTGACAACGGCTCGCCGACGGCGTTACTCTGTTACCGCGGTCCACATTGACCGCCGGGATTAGCAGCCCGCTTTAACCACAAAGATGCCGGCGCATCTGATGCGCTATTTTTTTGCCTATCGATTTGACGGTACGGGAACCCTGTATCGTTTTGCATGATGGTGGGCTGGCTTGGGCCGCCTTCGGGCGGGCCGCTTCTTTGTGGGCGGTACTGCTAACCTGAGTCAGTCCACCGCCCAAATAAATTAGCAGTTATGCGGTGGTCTCTTCATCACACAAAGGAGACTCTCATGTCCGAAAACACCCGCGATACCCTTTCGCCCAGCGCCCAAGTTACCGCTGATCCCTTCCTAACTGATTCCGCTTACCGGCACGAGGCCAGACAAGCCCTCAACGCTTATCTCGAGGCCTGCTTCGACGCGCTGCAACAGGCCGGCGTTACGCCGCCCGAATGGCCTACCCTCGACGATCAAACCGTGTCCGGCCTGGCCGCTCAGATGCTCTGGCTTAACCGGTGGATCATCGACTTTGATCCGTCCACGATGAAGCCGCAGTTATCGCCCGCGCCCCTCAGTGCGTTCATTCTGACCAAGGACCAAATCCAAAAGAATATCGAGGAGATCCTGCCCGGTTACCGGCTGATCGAGCAGCCGCTGTATGAGCAACTGACCGCGAAACCCAAAAACCACATTTTGCAGGTCGATTTCTCGCACCGGATTTCGTACCATGCGCATGGCGGTACCCTCGAAAACGAACTGATCGAGACGTTGAGCACCCTCCGGCGCGACCTGACCGGGTTATTCGGGACGTTGCGCCATCTGCTGAAAACGTCGGAAGCCGACAAGCTCTACCACAGCGTGACGGACGGCATCCTCCAGGAGCTGGAGCTTTTCGACATCCTGTTAGACGTGGACCATACTCAGCCGCTCACCGCGGAAAGGATCGATCAGTTAAATACGTCGTTCGAAGACTTGTTTTCGATGCACTGGATGCTGCTGGAGCAACTGATCGATAGCGACAAGAATCAATTCGGATCGGGCTTGGTCGAGATCGCCGACAAGAAGTTAAGCGACATCCGGGCCTTGCTCGATGCCTACAGCCAACAAACTCAATCCGAAGAGGCGGTCGACGAAGCAGGCGCCGCATGAGTCCCGAAACCCCACGGCCGGCACCGACCCGGTTCGCGTGGTGGAAGGGATGGAAGGGCGACAAGCTGCTGCAGTGGCTGACCCAGACCGCCGAAGAGGCGATGGGACTCGATTACGAGCTGAGCCAGCTTCGGGCACCGAACTTAAAACAGGAGCGGTGAAATGAACGCAAAACCTCGAAAACCGGCACAACCCCGGTTCGATCTTTTCAAGGTCGTGGACGGCGTCAAAACGCTGGTTTGCCGCGACCTCAACAGCGACCAAGCCTTGGCGCTGCTTCCCGAGCTGCAAGGCCTGTTCGTGATTAAATTCAACGGCTTCAACAAATTAAGGTGAAATCCAATGAGCAACCCAAACAATGTTACTCCCGCAAACCCCTTCTCGCACCGTTTCGACACGACGAAGGCCCACGATCCCCAGCATGTCCAGACGGCTTTCCACCTGATCGCCAGCCATGCGCAGGGTGTTTTGAACTCGCTGTGCTTTCAGTTCGAAGGCGATGGCCGGATGAGCGATGAAACCATTCAAGGCAGCCTGGATGCCATTTCCTTCATGATCGACGATATGAAGGCTATCCTCAATGCCCACGTCGATGCGGCTAAGGCTGGCAAGGACGGTGCGCAATGAGTAGGGGAGCTATATCCACAGACAACGTCTTGCTCAATCTCTGGGAAGCGGCGGCCGACACGCTGACGCCCGAGCAGCTTCAATGGTTCGGCAGCCTGGACGATTTCGCTCAGATGGAAGCCCGGAATCTCAGCACCACGCTTTCCACTTTAGCGAATCTGGCCGGCAATGTCGATGAGGTCGACCGGCCCGGCCGTGAGGAATTCAGCAAAATCCTTTACAGCACGTCTTATCAGATCGAAACGATTGCCAGCCTGATCGATATCGCGTCCAATGCGAAGGATCGGCTGCGGGATCCTGAAGGTTATGAGGCGATCCGAAAGGCAAGATCGGAAGCGTGACCTGTCACGCAACACGCAAGCCCAGCCTCGTTGCCGGGCGCTTTCACAGAAACCGGCTGCCGTAGGGTGGCCGGTTTTTTTGTGCCTGCTCAATTTCGGAAAATCGCGCCAAACAGTCATTTTTTGAGCAATAACATAGTGACTCCAATTAACTTGCTGGAGTACGCAATGTCAGAGTTTTTGAAGTTAAAGGCGGTTTCCGCCGACATATCAATCGGTGGTTCAACGATCCGCAAGATGGTAGCAAAGGGGGAATTTCCCAAGCCGGTTACTATCGGCGGCTGTAATCGTTGGGTGGCCAGTGAGATCGCTGCATGGAAAGAGCAGCAGATTGCCGAACGCGACGCGGCCAATGGTCAGGGCGGTGCAGAATGAGCAACATAGCCCAACAAAACCCATTGATGGCCCCTGTTATATTCAACAGTCAGGTTTATTTCACTTCGCAGTATTTTCACAGAATGTATCATGCCAACAAGCCGGAAGGCGGGAAGTACTCTCAACTTCCGCACTTCAATCGGCTCATTCGCGGCATGGAGGCATATCAAAATTATGTTGATCGTGGCGACATTGTTGAGCTTGACTATAAGCTATTGAAAGTAAAAAGCGATCCAATTTTAGGATGGCTGAAACTGCTCTTTCAGGCATCCAGTTACCAGAATATCATGCTCATCCCGGAAAAAGTCTTTGTAGAATCAATCGGCTGAAATTTCAGCCATTGCAAGATCAAAGACTTACGGGCATAAAAAAGGCCGCTCTCTCAATTCAAAAAGAGAGCGGCCGCCTATGAAGGATCGTAATGCCCGGTTAGCGTAACCCGGACGCGGCCGGCAAAGGGCGTGATTTTCCTCGTTCGCTGCCGACGATGAGTCCCGCCGCTTTACCATTCTGGCGTCATGGCTTTACCATTCCAAAAAGCCTTTCAAATCAGTATGATCCAAATCTGGATCATCTTTAGGGTGCGGTTTCAATCCGTACTCTCGGCATCCGATCCTCATGCGTGCGGGAGTAATCCGATTTTCTGGCGCGTTCAATGTGACGCGCGACCGCTCTTCCCACGAGCGCGCGGGTGTAATAATGCTCCGGGAAAAGATGATGCTGAAATTCCAGCATCAAAAACTATCATCGGTCGCAGATTGAATAGACGGAATTCCGATTTCCATCCCCACCACCAGAAATGAAGGGTACGAAACGGATTCATATCCATGGCGGTGGCAGGGGGTAAGAACGGATCTGATCCCCCTCCATTCCAGTCATATCAGTCGCAGGGGTGGGTCTTAAGCCATTGAATGAATGGATAAAGCAAATTTGCTTTCAGTCCCTACGTGCGCGAATCGACAGATACCCGGCATTCCGGCTTTCTCGAGTTCATCCCCCTGTCGATGCGCACAGGAAACGACTTCACCCAAGTAACGCATCAGGCCGTCGGTTTTTCTGGACACGGGATCAGGCTTTAATGCTGCCTTCGGGAACGTTTTAATGAGTCAGGAGGGAGGACAACGAATCTTGCCTTGGCAGAGGTGCAGTTTTACAGGTGATTTTCTAGCGAGTCTTGGCTGGCTTTGTTTGCCTGTTGGCGTCTTTCGCTATCATCAATTGCGGCTCCTTGAACCGTGTTGGACAATGATAGGTATTACTCAGAAAACTTTTCTCATTTTTTAGGGGAAAACAAGAAAATTTTGCGGTTAAGCTGTTTATTTTAACTAGGGCGGATCGGTCTTTCCTTACCCCAGGTGGATTTTCGGCAGGATATCCAAAATCATACTTATCGAATTTTCGACCTCTTGGGTAGAAGTTTCCCCATCCATATTTTCTGTAACGGCAGAATTGGTTCTATCAGTACTATCACTGAGTTCGATATCGCTGGTTTCCTTATTTTGTTTGCGATCCTCTTCCGTTAAATAGTTGTTCAGTTGCCCCAGTAATTCGTCATGCCGCGGTGGAACGCCGTCAAAGCCTCCAAACTTGCAATCCTTGATAAAAGGGCGCATAACGAATCGATGTAGTGAGGACTTGAAATATTCATCACAAAAATCACGAACCATTTCATGTGTAACAGGATTAAGGCTTAAAAGTTTATCTTCGTGTTCATCCAATCGAGCAGTTGTACCCGCATCTAACCAAAAGCACGGATAGGCATTACCACCAGTCACTCCTTTCAAAGATACGCGTCCATCAAAATATATTTTTGGCTTACTAACTCTTCCTTGATATGTTGATTTTATATCGAGGGCAGCATATGCCACTAAGTATGCTAGATCTACGGAAATGATAAACTTCCGCGGTGTAGCTAGAGTCGCAATTCTAAATCCTGTATCGATAGAGGGGCCGATGTAATCGACAATTCCTTGTGGTTCGCCCCCATTATGTATCTTTTCATATAGATTAAATGCAGAGATAACGGGGTCATCATTGGTATCACTGCTATTTTCTAATTTATTACCGAAATTGTTTTCAAAGCAAACAAAGGCGTTATTTATTGGAAACCCGGCAATCCATGCAGAGCCTTTAATATCTAAAACAGCCTCGTCTTCTCGCTTTTGAAAATTCGCACGTTGTTCATGTATGGCTTCAATCCATGCCCGGATCAACGCAAGCGCTTCTCTTGGGTCTGTTAATCGTGCGCTATATAAAATTTCATCGCCTCGCCCCTTCCAGAATTTTGGCTCTGCTTTGACGACGGAAGACCAATTTTCCGGCAGATCTTGTTTAATTCGTGCCCATTTCCGATGAAAATCCGCAGAAAACTCGCGGAAGAAGCCTGATATAACATAAACCCAAGATTCTACAGGGGCTTTGCCGAGTAAGGAATTATCGCTAGCGCTTCCACTGCGCCGCGTAAGCTGTTTGAATGCTGTCGAACCAACAATATCGGCGCTTAGAAATAGGCGAAGCTCTGGCTCAAACCCTGTAAAATCGCTTTTAGCCATTGTTTGTAGCAGATTGTTTAGTTGCCATATTTCAACGGAAATTAACCGATTACTATGACTGATTGTCTTTAAGGAAGGCCAAGGTGCCGGGCCATTACTGCCGCTGCTTGTTGAGAAACTTGGAAGTTTTCGGACAGCAAGAGCAGGTCACCATTCACTGTATTATAGTAATCTCTGAACTCTTCCTCCGGCATTAAAAAGGATGCAGCAAACCAATTGGCTTCAGTTTCTGCCCTACTCTGCCCATATCGAGCCGCTCTCATAGGAGTTCGTTCTTTGGATAACAAATAATGAAGAAAGTAATGTCCTAATTCGTGGCAAATTGTAAAGCGATCCCGCAGTCGGCTGGTATGATTGGCTAATATGATTCTAAACTCAGTAGGGTTTTCTATAACTACTGAACCCGAATCAGACTCTTTCAGTTCCCATAAGTCATCATAAATAATGCAGCCACCGAGTGCTTGTACAATGGGTAATAAGTCGTCTCCCGGGTTGTAATTAAAATGCTTAATTACAGCTTTCGAAAATTTGTTGATTTCAGAACGCGGTAGGTAGCATGGTTCTGGTTCACGATATTGTTCCGACATTTAAAATCCCCTCTTTTAAGTTATTATTTTAATTCCTGCAATTAGGGATGCTAAGCTAAGAATTGTTCCGGCTGATATGAAAAACGCCGAATATCGTAAGGCAATAAATTTCTGTTTAACAATTTTGGACAAATCGTAAGAATGAGCGACGATCTGGGATCTAATTTCATCCTCATTCATACTGATAATCTTATTAACAAAATCGGTTTTATTGGAATGGCCATCTGCAATATCTACCCATGACACTACGTTCCCATTATGCCCTTTACCATATTTTGGCCATACACACCACATAGATGAAAGAATAGTAAGTCCCAAAAACAAAATTGCAAGTTCGCAAAAAGCCTGTCCCATGCTTAATTGGCAAATATGTATTTGAAACACATCGAAGGCATGTTGATTCGAGAGATAACCAATCTCCAGCGCACTACTGGCCAAGAAAAATGAAGCTTTTCTGTCAGCCAAACCGATCATCTCACGTATGTACCCATGCTGATTTGATATAAAATCTTTGGAAACGTTCGGCTTGCTCGCGTCATCAATAGGTTTTACGTTAGTCGATAAATCAGTCATTCTTTAAAGCCATATATATCAACGAAGTCAACAAGAATCGAAAAAAGCCTAATTGCCGGATCGGTGACATCAACCCTCTACAAATTATTTAGATTGGTTGGTAATAGAAGATCGGCTATGCGCTTTATAAAACCGGGCAATTCTACAGATAGTCTTACCAAATTTCTACAGATAGATCGCTTTTATAGGATAGGAAAATCCGAGGGCATTGCAAATTTTTGGGTAGTCTGATTTTTTGAACAGGATAATATCTGCACCATTTTCAATGTGTCCATGTAATCGACCCAAGCCTGCATCATCAGCCGGCGTTCGATCATGTTCAATATTACACCCGCTCTGAAACTCCAAGATGCTGCCGATTTGTCATGCTTCGCGTAATTTGCCACCGGAATGGTTACTCGGTGATACGCTCGATCTCGCCGACACTGATCGGATAACGAGCAAGACTCCACTTCAAAGAAGCCGAAAATATGAAAAAGTTGCGCGTTACATTCCCATGCCGGCGCAATGCGCAACTTTCCAGTATTTTAGCGCAACATCACGCGCAACGGATAGCGCAACATACCCCCTAAAAGCCGCGAAATATAAGGCTTTCATGCGCAACTCAGAGCGCAACCAATACGGAACCATATCCTTGATGCAAAAAAGTTGCGGTCGAAACTCGGGATTTGGCAGTCGGCCGAATTGGTAAATTCAGGAGTTAATTGAATGTCGTATTTGTCGCCAATTATTGCGGTGTCTTTTGGAGTAGTGCGACAAAATTGCGACATTTTTTCGACAGGCAATAAAAAAGGACTTGGTAAAAAACCTAAGTCCTTGAATTTATTGGTGCCTCGGGCCGGAGTCGAACCGGCACGGTGTTTCCACCGAGGGATTTTAAGTCCCTTGCGTCTACCAATTTCGCCACCGAGGCATCGCTTGATGAGCGGGGTATTATATAGGAATCGCGAAAATAAACTAGGGCAGAGCGGTATTTTTTCTGGGAGGGTATTAGTCGGGGCAATATAGTTTCGGACAAGCCGAAGGCCGGTATTGGTGAAAGCCCTGATTTGACTAAGGTAAAGCCGGGGATAACGGTTTGTCGGTTACCAAGTGCTGTTTTCGGGATTGATATTTCGGTCCGAACGATCGGTTTCCGTCGTCATTCCACGGATTTCTATAGATTTCTATAGATAAACCATGTCCTCTGGATTTTTTAGTCGGTGTATCGGGATGCCCGCCTTTTCGATGGCGGCATCCAAAATTGTCCTAAGGAAGGGGGGTGGCAAACTCGGCAATTTTTCGTCGGGATCGCTGCAGGGTTGGGAAACACGGTCATTACTGGTCGAGAACGACGGTATGAAGGTGCTGCAGGCCAAGAGTGCGGACGGGGTGTCGGAATTTTTCGAGAAACAGAAGATCGATCTGACGCGCACGCCTTTTTTGAGCTGGCGCTGGCGAGTCGAAAGCAGGCTCGGCAGGCTGAGCGAACGGTCAGAGACAGGGATGATTATCCGGTGCGGGTCTATGTAGTGAGCAACGGCGGGTTGGTTTTCTGGCTCAAGAAGGCGCTCCATTATATCTGGGCAAATAATTCGCCCAAAGACAGGTCCGGCTCTGAATGCATTCGCAGGCCGGCATGTGATGAAGATCGCTCTGCGCAATCGCCGGATACCTCCAGAGGACATAGGTGCGCTACGCTTATTCGGCTTACTTACTGATCCGGCCCGCTGAAGTTTGAATATATTCGTTTTGGCTTGAACTATAAACCAGGAAACAAGCCGGTTCCGAATGTATTGACCTGAAAATAAGTTAAAACTTCATATTACCGAATCTATAATGCCTTAAATTTAACGGTATTGGGGGGGGAAGCGAGAACGGTTCTGAGGACCTGGCAGCGTTCCCTCCGGAGCATCCGGCTGTGATTAGGGTTTTCTTTCTTTCAGCAGATCGCGGATTTCGGCCAGCAACAGTTCTTCGCGGGTTGGCTCGGGCGCCGGGGCAGGGGCTTCGGGCTGTTGCTTCTTCAGTTTGTTGAGCAGCTTGACCATTAAAAAAACCGCAAAGGCGATAATCGTAAAGTCGACTACCGTCTGGAGAAAGTTGCCGTATTTCAGCATGACCGCCGGGGTGTCGCCCGAGGCATCCTTGATTTTGACCGTCAGATCGGTAAAGTCTACGCCCCCGACCAGGACGCCGATCGGCGGCATGATCACATCGGCGACCAGCGACGAGACGATCTTGCCGAAAGCCGCGCCGATGATGATACCGACGGCCATGTCCACCGCGTTGCCTTTAACTGCAAATTCTTTGAATTCTTTTAACACGTTCATGAAGGGTCTCCCGCGTGATTAATCATTTGTTGCCGTACCGCCTGAAAAAACGCCATGCCGGGCAAAAACTGAGCTGCCCGGTGGCAATTCTAATATAATTCGCGCTTATGGATCATGAACATTTCATGCGGCGAGCGATCGAACTCGCCAAGCAGGCGCCGCAATATCCCTTCGGCGCAGTGGTTGTTCGACGCGATGATGGACAATGCGTCGGCCAGGGTTTCAACCGCGCGGATTTGAATCCGACTTATCACGGCGAGATGGTCGCAATCAACGATTGTGCCGTTCGGCATCGGGCGGAAGATTGGAGCGGTTTCGATCTTTATACGACGGCGGAGCCCTGCGCGATGTGCCAGGGGGCGATCGAATGGGCGGGAATCGGCCGGGTTTTTTATGGCACCTCGATCCCTTACCTACAGAGGCTCGGCTGGTGGCAGATCGATTTACGCGCCGCCGAAGTCAGCGCGCGAGCCGTTTTTCGCGATACGCTGATTGTCGGCGGGATTCTCGAAACCGAATGTAATGCCTTATTTGCCGCGGCCTGCCGAGGCCGTTTCGACCTAAGTTCCGAATAGTCCGGTTCCATGGGGGATTTATTGTCCCATACCGTTCCAGGTTCGCCTTGAGTTCGGCGTTGTCATAAAACTGTCATAAATTCGGGATTACAATCCGAGCTTTAATTTTGCTTTTGTATCTATGACTAAACCGATCATTCTCGTGGTAGAAGATGAAGAGGCGATCCGTGCGATGCTGCTGCTGGTGCTCGAAAAGGCCGGCTTTACGGCGCATGCGGCGGGAGATGCCAGGGAGGCCCAGGCCGTGCTCGATCAAACGCCGGTGGATCTGATTTTGCTGGACTGGATGTTGCCCGGCATCAGCGGGGTGGAATGGGGGCGCCGCCTCCGGAAGGAAACGGCTTACCAGGATTTACCGATCATCCTGTTGACTGCGCGGGGCGAGGAAGAAGATAAGGTGCGCGGTTTCGACGTGGGGGTAGACGACTATATGACCAAGCCGTTTTCTCCGAAGGAACTGGTCGCCAGGATTCGCGCGGTGCTGCGCCGCAGCGGCAAATTTTCGGACGCCGGGCAGATCGTGCTCGGCGATATGATGCTCGATGCCGAGCAGCACCGGCTCAGCATCGGCGAGCACCAGCTCGATGTCAGCCCGACCGAGTTCAGGCTGATACAGTTTTTCATGACGCATCCGGACAAGGTCTACACGCGCACGCAATTGCTGGATCAGGTCTGGGGGCGCAGCGTGTATATCGAAGAGCGCACGGTCGACGTGCATATTCGCCGGCTTAGAAAGATTCTGGCCGAGCACGGCAGAGAGGAGTTATTGCAGACGGTGCGCGGCTTCGGTTATCGCTTTTCATTGACCGCATAGACAAAAGGCTTTATGGGAGTTTGGAAAAGGGAAATCACTATCGCTTTACTGTTTCTGCCGGCGATAGCGATTGTCGGCTTTCTGTCAGGCCATTTGTTATCCTTACTGCTGGCGGCGACCTTGATCTTTCTGTTTCGGCAGATTCAGCAAATCAGCCGTTTCGAACACTGGATCGGCAGAGGAGGCAAGGGAGACTATCCCAACACCAAAGGGATTTGGGAAGACATTTATTACCACGTCTATCGGCTTAAAAAAAGCGAAAAGCGGCGTAAGAAGAAGCTTAGAAAACTGCTCGAACAGTTCAGGGAGTTCACCGGCGCATTACCCGATGCCGCCGTGATTCTCGGCGAAGACGACGTAATCGAGTGGGCCAACAAAGCCGCGCTGAAAGTTTTGGGGCTGCAGCCGGGAGACAAGGGGCAGCGCATTCCCAACCTGATACGCTATCCCGAGTTCGTCCGTTATCTCAAATCGCAGGATTACCGGGACGCCATCATTCTGCCTTCGCCGGTGAACGGGCAAATCACGCTGGCGGTCAGGATTGTCAGCTACGGCGCCGGCCTCAGGCTGCTCTTGGCGCAGGACGTGACGCAATTGAAGCAGATGGAAAGAATGCGCAAGGACTTCGTCGCGAACGTTTCGCACGAGCTCAGGACGCCGTTGACGGTATTGAAAGGCTATCTCGAAACCTTGCAGGACATGGACGACGGCAGCTCGCCGCTATTGGCCGGTTCGCTGGAGCAGATGCGCGGACAGACCGAGCGCATGCAGCACCTGGTCGACGACCTGTTGATGCTGACTCGCCTCGAAACGCAGCAAAGGCGGACGGTTTGCGTCGATGTGCCGGCCTTGCTGAAGCAGATCTGCAGCGAAAGAGGAATGGTCGAGAATGCGGCCGGGCGCCTCGAATTGGTCCTGGCGTCCGCTGCGAATATCGATGGCGACGAACAGGAATTACGCAGCGCCTTCACCAACCTGGTCGGCAATGCGCTGAAATATTCAGCCGCCGATTCGGTGGTGAAAGTGCGCTGGTTTGAAGAGGGCGGCACGGTTGTGCTCGAAGTCGAGGACCGCGGCATCGGAATAGCGCCCGAGGACATTCCCCGGGTAACCGAGCGTTTTTACCGGGCCGACTCCCTTCATGGCCGGAAAATACCCGGCACCGGCCTTGGCCTGGCGATCGTCAAGCATGTACTGATGCGCCATGACGGCCGTTTGAACATCATCAGCGAGCTCGGCAAGGGCAGTTGCTTCAGTTGCCACTTCCCGCTGCAACGCAAGTGCGATTGATCGGTAAGTTTTTCGATTTGGCTTATAATGAGAGGCCGGCCCGGTCCGCGCCTCTGCGGCGAAAACCGAAAGGCAGAGGGGCACGGCGTTCGATAATAATAACCTGATAAAGTAACGGCTGCGGCGAATGTCCGCCGGTGAAGGCAGAGGAGCGATAATGAGTGACACGTTAAAAAAGATGTTCAATTATTTCATGATCGGCGTGCTGGCGGTGATCCCGATCGTGATCACGCTGGAGATCATGATCTTTATCAAGGACCGTATATCCGATCTGATCGGTACCGTGTATGCGGTTGCCGACAATTACCTCTATACCCTGATGGTGTTCGGCGTCAGTATCGCGATTCTGGTCTGGATCGGCCATAAAATCGTGAAGGACGGCCGCTACTGGGTGATCGCGACTTTCGACAACTTTATCGGCAGAATTCCGGTTTTAAATACCGTTTACCGGGTGATCAAGAAAGTCATGAATATGTTTTCCGGGCACGATAAAACGGCCGCGAAAGAGGTCGTTTATGTCGAATGGCCGAAGGAAGGCACTTGGATGGCGGCTTATGTCACGAACCGCTTCGACGACAAATACGTGCTGTTTATCCCGACCTCGCCAAATCCAACCTCCGGCTTTACCACGATCGTGAGCAAATCGAAAGTAGTCAGATCGACGATGAATATCGAGGAAGCCAGCAGCCTGATTATCAGTGTCGGGGTCGATTACAGCAAGGTTTCCGAGATCGCGGCTTTGCCGAAAGACTAACCTGACAGCCTTTATTCCAACCGCTAAGCCGGAGCCCGCTTGATGGTCAAGCCCAGAATTCTCGCGTTTTCCGGCAGCGCCCGGAAAAACTCTTACAATCAACGGCTGGTGCGAATTGCGGCCCAGGGCTCGGAGCAGGCCGGGGCGGAGGTGACGCTCGTCAATCTGGCCGATTATCCGATGCCGATCTTCAATCAGGACGACGAAGCGGCCTACGGACTTCCCGAAACTGCGCGGGCCTTCAAAAGGCTGCTGATCGCGCATGACGGGTTTTTGATCGCGTCCCCCGAATACAACAGCGCTTTCAGCCCGCTGCTGAAAAACGCGATCGACTGGGCTTCCCGGCGCGAAGGCGACGAGGCGCCGCTCCTGGCTTACCGAGGCAAGGTCGCCGGCATTATGGCCGCTTCGCCTGGCGCGTTAGGAGGGCTTCGGGGTTTGGTATTTCTACGGCTGCTGCTCAGCAATATTGGGGTGACCGTTTTGGCCGAGCAGCAGGGCATCGCGCAGGTGGACAAGGCCTTCCATCCGGAAGGCTATCTGAACGATGCGCAATTGCAGGACGCCGTCATGAAGATCGGCGGCCGATTGGCCGACGTTTTACAGAAGCTTCAAAACAGCGGGAGTTGACCATTTCTTTGCCATTTCGTTGCATGCACGGGGATTATTGAACCGGGCAAGCCGATGAAATACTCTTCTGCGCCCGATAGACAACCCGCTTTTTCGATGCCTCACTTTGATCCTTCCTACGGCTATTCCCTGGATCGGTTGCTGCAGATCATGCCGCCGTTGCCGCCGGATGATTTTGCCTCATTCTGGGAAGATCGCTACCGACGGGCGCTCGCGCAGGACCCGCGCCAGCGCCTCAGGCAGTGCAGCTGGTCGCATCCCGATTTCGACTGCTACGATCTCTATTACCGCTCCACCGATGACTTCGATATCTGGGGCTGGGCGCTGATTCCCAAGCATCAGCCGGTAGAACGGGGAGTGATCGTGGGCCATGGTTACGGGGGGCGCGAAGGGCCGGATTTCCATTTGCCGATCCCAAATGCGGTGCTTTTGTTTCCGTGTTTCCGCGGCTTGTCCCGCAGCCGGCGCTGGCCGATTTCGGATAATCCGGCCTACCATGTGCTGCACGACATCGACCGGAAAGACCGTTATATCCTGGGCGGCTGCGTCGAAGACTTGTGGCTGGCGGTATCCGCCTTGCTGGCGCTGTTTCCCGGAGTAGAAGGCCGTGTCGGCTATCTCGGCATCAGCTTCGGCGGTGGGGTCGGGGCGTTGGCGATGCCCTGGGACGGGCGCATCCGGCGCGCCCATTTCAACGTGCCGAGTTTCGGCGACCATCCGCTGCGCCTGAAGCTGCCGACCTGGGGCAGCGCGGCGGCGGTGCAAAACTACCAGCGCGAACACGGTCATGTTCTCGAAACATTGCGCTACTATGATGCCGCAGTCGCGGCGCGGTACATCCGGGCGCCGGTCCACGTGGCTGCGGCGCTGGCCGATCCGGTAGTGGCGCCGCCCGGCCAGTTCAGTATTTACAATGCGTTAGCCGGGCAAAAGCGCCTGTTCGTTCTCGACTGGGGGCACGCGGACTATCCGGGCAAGGCGGTACAGGCAAATATGTTGATTGCGGAGTTGGGGGAGTTTTTCGGCGACTTATGAAGCGCGAATATCACTGTTGGTACAGTCCCGAGCTGGGACGCGAGATGGAACTCTTGGTATTCGGCGATGAGGGAGCGAAAGTGCTGATGTTTCCGACCCGCGAGGGCCGTTTTTACGAATATGAAAACATCGGGGTCGTGAAGGCGCTAGAGCGCAAAATCAAAGCCGGCCATCTGCAACTGTATTGCGTGGACAGTATTGCCGGCGAGAGCTTTTATTGCGGTTGGTGCCATCCCTCCGGGCGAATCCGGCGCCATATCCAGTACGAAGACTACATTCTGAAAGACGTGCTGCCGTTTATGGACGAAAAGAATCCTAATCCCTGCACGATTGCTTACGGCTGCAGCCTCGGCGCGTATAAAGCCGCCGCGCTCGCCTTCCGCCATCCCCATCTGTTTCAAAAATTGTGCGCGTTTTCGGGCCGGTACGATCTGACGCTGGCGGTCGAGCATTTTGGCAACCTGTTCGACGGCTACTACGACGACGAGATTTATTTTCATACGCCCACCCATTTTCTACCCCAGCTCGCCTGCGAACGGAGGCTGGAGCAGTTGCGGCAGATGGACATGATCTTTGCGATCGGCCGGGACGACCCGTTTCTCGACAACAATCGCCATTTGAGCGGTATTCTGTGGGCCAAAGGTATCCGCCACGAGCTGCACGAATGGGACGGGCGCGCCCATCGCGGCCGGTACTGGCGGCAGATGTCGAGCCTTTATGTCTGAGACGGACTTGAGAGTTATGGACCTACCAGGTTTTCTGGAGAGCCGGTCCGGATCATTTTCAGCAGCAGCGTTTGATCCCGTTCCATTTTTGATCCTGCCATTGTTTGAAAAACTCGGCCCGGTTCAAGGGACCCTCGCATTCGTGGGCGTCGTCATGCAGGTGGCAGCGCGCATAATGCTCCAGGTAGCGTTCGTAAGCGTCGTCGCCGCTCAGGCGGCGGACGGCCCGCCAGAAGGTTTTCAGGTATTTGAGCATCGGCAATCGCTCCTGCATTGCTCTCGATCGCGTGTTCCCGACGCGATCTACCTTCCCCATCCCTGGGGGCGTCGATCGCGTGTTCCCGACGCGATCTACCTCCCCCATCCCTGGGGGCGTACCTCCTGCATCCCTACAAGGCATCAGTCCCGTACCCAGTTTTCGATCAGCCGGCTCGGACAGTGCGGCGCTTCGGATAGCGGCAGCGCCGGCCTGCCGGACAAATGCCGGAAGACGACTCTCAGCATGTCCAGTACGATCAGCCAGAGCAGCACCACAAAGCACAGCGTGATTGCCGCGTCCAGGTGCAGGTTGAAGATCAACTGCGGCGCGGTATGGGCTTTTTCCGGGGGCAGCAGGCCGCCTTCCAGTTTTGCGCTCAGGTCATTCGCGGCGGCGAAGAAGCCGATCCGGACGTCAGCACTGACCAATTTTTCCCAGGCCGCCGTCGAGGTGATCGTGACCAGCCAAGCCAGCGGTAAGCCGCTGATCCAGGCATGGCGGAGTTTGTTCGATTTGACCAGAATGCCGGTCGCGACACAGAGTGCGATCGCGGCGAGTATCTGGTTTGCAATTCCGAACAAAGGCCACAGGATGTTCACGCCGCCGTTCGGGTCGATCACTCCGATATAGAGGAAATAGCCCCAGCCGGCGACGACGATCGCACTGGTCAGCATCACCGAAGGCGTCCAGGAGGTTTCGCCGAGCTTCGGCCAGATATTGCCGAGCATGTCCTGCAGCATGAAGCGGCCGACGCGGGTGCCCGCATCGAGCGTGGTCAGGATGAAGATGGCTTCGAACATGATCGCGAAGTGATACCAGAGGGCCAGGAAGCCGTCTCCGAACACGCGGCCGAAGAGGCTAGCCATCCCGACCGCCAGGGACGGCGCGCCGCCGGTGCGTGCGAACAGGCTCGCTTCGCCCATCTGCGCGGCCAGGGCCTGCATCTGTTCGACCGTCACCGGAAAGCCCCAGGAAGAAATCTTCGCGACCGCGGCGGCCTCCGCCCCGACTACGCCTGCCGGGCTGTTGATCGCGAAAAACACACCGGGATCGAGTACGGTCGCGGCGATCATCGCCATCATTGCGACAAATGATTCAAGCAGCATGCCGCCGTAACCGATCATCCGGATGTCGCGTTCGCTGGTCAAAAGTTTCGGCGTCGTGCCGGAGGAAATCAAGGCATGGAAGCCGGAAATTGCGCCGCAGGCGATCGTGATGAATACGAACGGAAACAGCTTGCCGCCGAAAATCGGGCCGGTGCCGTCGATGAACGGGGTGATCGCGGGCATCTTCACCTCAGGCCGCAGAATTACGATCGCGATCGCGAGCAGGGTAATCGTGCCGAGCTTGACGAAGGTGGACAGGTAATCGCGCGGCGCGAGCAGCAGCCAGACCGGAAACACCGCAGCCGCGAAGCCGTAGGCAATCACGGCCCAGGCCAGGGTCAGCCCGTCATGATCGAACACCACGCGCCAGGTTTCGCTGCGGTCGACGAAGCCGCCGTAAGCGACCGAGGCGAGCAGCAAGGCCACGCCGAAGATCGACGCTTCGAGCACCCGGCCGGGACGGATGCTGCGCATGTAGAGCCCGACGATCATCGCGATCGGAATCGTCGCGGCGACGGTCGAAGTTGCCCACGGGCTGTGCTTCATCGCATTCACGACCACCAGTCCGAGTACCGCGATCAGGATAATCATGATCGCGAAAGTCGCGATCAAAGCGGCGGTGCCTCCCAGCACGCCGAGCTCGTCGCGGGCCATCTGCCCGAGGCTGCGCGCGTTGCGCCGGGTCGAGAAAAACAACGTGACCATGTCCTGCACGCAGCCGCCGAGCACTGCGCCGATCAATATCCAGAGCGTTCCGGGCAGGTAGCCGAATTGCGCCGCAAGCGTCGGGCCGACCAGCGGACCGGGACCGGCAATTGCCGCGAAGTGATGGCCGAACACGATCCACCGGTTCGTCGGCACGAAATCGCGGCCGTTGTCGAGGCGTTCGGCCGGAGTCGCGCGGGTTGGATCGACGGCCAGTACCTTGGCCGCAATCCAGGCCGCATAGAAGCGGTAGGCCAACGTGTAGACGCAGACCGCTGCGATGATGAACCAGAGCGAATTGATTGTTTCGCCGCGCTGCAGGGCGATGCCGCCGACCGCCGACGCACCGAGCCCTCCGACCAGTATCCAGAGTAGAATTTTAAGCATGACTTCGCCCGTGTCGAATTGAAAAGTAAAGTATGCCGGTTTCCCCGGCGCAGTTATACGCGATGGCTGTACTGCACAATCAGATTCTGCAGCGCGTCTGTATTCAACTGCTTCTTGTCGACTTTCAGGTAAGCCACCGCTTCTTCGGGATGCAGGGTCACGTCTTCAACGCCGTCGATTGCCAGTATCTCCTTTTCGAATTCGTCGAATTTTTGTAATTCGATCCGTTCCAGGGACAGCAGCAGATTGGTCCAATGCGGAGGCGTTTTCATCCCGAACGCGAGCAGCAGCCAAGTGGCTGCCAGCGCTGCACAGGCCATAAAGACGCCGCCGGCGCCGTAATGGCCGTAACACCAGCCGCCGGCCGCGCCGCCGATGCCGGCCCCCATGAATTGGCAGGTCGAGTAGATGCCCATCGCGGTGCCGCGCAGGTCGCCCGGCGCAGTTTTCGAAATCAGCGACGGCAGGGTGGCTTCGAGCAGATTGAAGCCGCTGAAGAACAGCAGCAGCAAACCGATTACCTGGAACAAGGAAGCATGGAACAGCGAAAGGCCCAGAAAGGCCAGGATCAAGACCGAAACGGCGCCGAGAAACACGCCTTTCATTTTTTGTTTCTTTTCGGCCAGGATGATAAAAGGAATCATGAAGGCCAGCGACAGCACGAAAACCGGCAGGTACACCAGCCAGTGCCGAGCCGGGGGCAGGCCCGCATCGCGCATCAGGAGCGGCACGACCACGAAACTCGCAGTCATCACGAGGTGCAGGATGAAAATGCCGTAATCGAGCCGCAAGAGTTCGGGATGGGTGAGTACCTCGCTAAAATGGCTCGGAATCACCTGCGCTTCGCGGTGCTTTCTGGACAGCCGAGGATTCGGGACCAGCAGCAGAATGATCAGGATCGCCAGCAGTGCCAGCCCCGCAATCAGCCAGAAAATGCCGTGTACGCCGATGAATGAGGCGATCACGGGGCCTGCCGCAATCGCGACGCCGAAAGAAACGCCGATGCTCGCGCCGATCAGCGCCATCGCTTTGGTGCGGTGCACTTCCTGGGTCAGGTCGGCGACCAGTGCCATCACGGCGGCGGCGATCGCGCCGGAGCCCTGGATCGCGCGTCCGATGATGATCCCGTAAATATCGGTCGACAGCGCGGCGATCACGCTGCCGGCAAAGAACAGCAGGAGGCCCGCGACGATCACTTTCTTGCGGCCGAAGCGGTCCGAGACCAGTCCGAACGGGATTTGCAAAACGGATTGCACGATGCCGTAGATGCCTATCGCCAGGCCGATCAGGGCTGGGGTAGTGCCCTCGATCTGCTCGGCAAACAGGGAAAGGACAGGCATGACCAAAAACAGGCCGAGCATCCGGAAGGCGTAAATGCTGGCCAGCGACCAAGTGGCGCGTCTTTCGGGCCGCGTCATCGGGCTGGCGATGTCCTGTATCGGGTTCACAACCGGAATCTCCTCATTATGTCTTGATAAGGTTTACCCTCGGTGCCGCCGTGCGTGGGGTGGCCGGGCGTTTTCCGGCGGGATTCGCCGGAAGGGGCTCGGCTCGGCGGGAGCGAGTGATTGTCATCGCACGGCTGTTCCCTTGCGCGCGCCGAGGGCGGGGGAGCGGGCCTGCGTTTATGTTAGAATTTGGAATTCAGGAATCGTCGACGCGTTCCGCCAGGCCGCTCAGCTTTTTCAATTGCGCGGACAATTGCGCGCGCGATTCCGCCCGGATAGTCGCATGCGCGACCTTGCGGCCTTTGCGGGGCGCCTTGCCGTACAAATGCAGGTGGGCATGTTCGATCGCCAGAACTTCGGCCGTTTCCGGCAGGCCGCCGATGAAATTGACCATGGCCGGATGCCCGACAGGCCGGGTGGAGCCCAGCGGCAGCGACAGGATTGCACGCAAGTGGTTTTCGAACTGGCTGGTTTCGGCACCTTCGATGGTCCAGTGGCCGGAGTTGTGCACGCGCGGCGCGAACTCGTTTGCGACCAGCCGGCCGTCGATCTGGAACAGTTCGAGCGCGAGCACGCCGGCATAATCCAGCCCTTCGAGCAGGCGTGTTACATAATCTTCCGCCTGCGCCTGCATCGGGTCGCCATCGCGGCATTCGGAAACGCGCAGGATGCCGCCTTTATGCAGGTTTTCCGACACGGGATAAAAGGCGATCTTGCCTTGCGGGCTGCGCGCGGCGATGATCGAGACTTCGCGCTCGAACGGTACGAACGCTTCGACGATGGCCGGGACGCCCGCCATGGATTCCCAAGCCTTTGGCAGGTCCTCAGGGGTTCTGACGAAGGCTTGACCCTTGCCGTCGTAGCCCATCCGCCGGCTTTTGACGATCGCAGGCCAGCCGATCGTTTCCATTGCCCGGGACAATTCGTCCAGACTCTCGATCGGCGCAAACTTCGGCGTCGGAATCCCGATCGAGTTGAAGTAGTTCTTTTCGACCAGCCGGTCCTGTGCGACCGCCAACGCATTCGGAGACGGATGCACTTCGGTATGGGTCGCCAGAAAATGCGCGACATCGGCCGGCACGTTTTCGAATTCGTAAGTCACCACATCCGACATTTCGGCCAGCCGGGCGAGCAGCGCCGGATCGTCGTAATCGCCGTGCAGATGTGTGCCGAGGGTATTGGCGCAGGCATCTTTCGCCGGGTCGAGAAAAATGAAGTCGACGCCCAGGGGATAGCCCGCCAGCGCGATCATGCGGGCCAGTTGGCCCGCGCCGAGGATGCCGACCTTCATAGGGAACCGCCTTCGCCGTTGCCGCGCGGATCCGAGCCGGCCAGGACCGATTCGGTTTGCTTTTGCCGATAGCCGCTCAACGCGGTACGGTAGACGTTGTGCTTGTTTCCGACGATCGAGGCGGCCAGCAGAGCGGCATTGATCGCGCCGGCCTTGCCGATCGCCAGCGTGCCGACCGGAATGCCGGCCGGCATCTGCACAATGGACAGCAAGGAATCCAGACCGTTCAGCGTTTTCGACTGCACCGGGACGCCTAACACCGGAACCGCCGTTTTGGCGGCGGTCATGCCCGGCAGATGCGCGGCGCCGCCTGCGCCCGCGATGATCACTTCCAGGCCTTTGGTTTCGGCGGTTTCAGCATAATGGAACAGTTTGTCCGGCGTCCGATGCGCCGAGACGACCTCGACTTCGTGCGGAATGCCCAGTTCCTGCAGCGTTTCCGCGGCGAAGCGCATCGTTTCCCAGTCAGAGGTCGAGCCCATTATGATGCCAACCAGTGCTGTCATGTCGTACTCCTGAAGATAAAAAGCGGGATGCGGCC
The DNA here is from genome assembly GCF_016745425.1 of Candidatus Methylomicrobium oryzae. GTDB lineage: Bacteria > Pseudomonadota > Gammaproteobacteria > Methylococcales > Methylomonadaceae > Methylomicrobium > Methylomicrobium oryzae. The sequence continues at coordinate 29,176 of NZ_JAERVK010000001.1, forward strand.
AGCGCTCCCGGTCCGGTCGATAAATTAAGAGGAAAATTATCGCATAAATACCGGGCGATGTAGCGTTTAAAGTGAAAAAGAACAGGAGGCCGGGAAGATGCGGAATCGGAGAGTCTGCCTTGCAAGAACTGGCGTCCCCGGGGTGATTCGAACACCCAGTCGCCTTCTTAGGAGGAAGGTGCATTATCCAGCTTATGCTACGGGGACATCGGACCATTCTAGCAAGACTGGCTCGCTTATAACAAGCCGACGACGACAACTAGCTCCCCAGCTATGGAGAAATATGTGTATACTCTTATACAGGAATAGTCGGGTTACATGTTTGCCGGGAGCCGGCTTTAGGGAAGAGCAAGCCGAACTTGTCTGATTCGAAAACTTCGTAATGCATCTCGGAAAATGCGATTGTGTCATGCAATACAATGATAGAGACGGTGGGATGAAAGCTGAAAGCGGGCTTATTATGATCGAAATGGACAATAAACTTGAGCACATCAAGAAAGCAGCGAAAGCGATCCTCAAGAACGAGTCGCTGAATCTGCAACTGGTGCCGGCGATTGCAGTCAAACTGGTCAATTTGACTTACAATCCGGATGTGCGTATCGAGGCACTGGCGAAAATTATCGAAACCGATCCCGCCCTGGCCGTGAAGGTTTTACAGACGATCAATTCTGCGGCTTTTTGCCTGCCCGCCAAAGTGACCTCGATCAGCCGTTCAGTGAATCTTTTGGGAGTGGATGAAGTTCGCCGGATCGCGTTGACCATGCTGCTGTTCAGTAAGATGATCCAGCGCAAATCCGATCAGTTCGATTGTCTGTTCTTTTGGCAGCACTGTCTGTTCGTCGCCGAGCTGAGTCGGCGGATTGCCTCCGCCCTGCAGTATCCCGACCCGGAAATGGTGTATGCGGCGGGGCTGCTGCACGATATCGGGAAGCTGGCCCTTGAAGTTCACGGCAAGCTGACTTACAGTCAGTTTATAGGTTCCCTGCATAACAGTTCCCACCCGCTGCTTGAAGAGGAAATGCATTTTTTCGGCATCACTCATGCCGAAATGGGGTTGGCGTTGTGCCTGGAATGGCAATTGCCAATGCCGATTACCGGAGTGGTTTCGCATCATCACGTATTGCCGGACCCCGGTTCGCCTTTTTATCCGTATCGGACCGAAATCGCGATCGTCGCCTTTGCCAACTATATTGCCTCGCTGCAGGGGATTTCCTCAACCAGTCATACCGGCCCGCCACAATTGTCTCCCCTGGTATTCGAGTGGCTGCCGGTCGATGAGCTCGAATTGGACGGCCTAATGGAAGAAACCGACAAAGCGATGCGCGCCGCACGCCAGTTTTACCGCATCGAATTTCCGGACACCAACCGCCTCAGGGCAAAACTCCTGCAGGCGAGCATCGCAATGAGCCGGAGTCATCACACTGCGGAGAAATCTGTTCCTCAGGCGGCCGTACGCAATATTTCGGGCAGTTTGACTGCGCCGCATCAAAGTCTGGAGCCGGCGGATTTCGTGCCCTGGACACTGGAATCGATCAGGCATGATTTCGATTTCGACCGCGTGCTCCTGTTCAGGATCGATCCGCAGCGTCGTAGTCTGGTCGCTTCCCATGCTTATCCGGAAGTTGGCGAAACGGGGCTGGAAATCGACATCGGCCGCGTATCGGGCAAATTGCTGCATTGTTTGCGCGAGAAGACGGCAGTGCTGATCCATGCTTCGCTCGAACCGGAAAATCCGTTGATCAGGCAGTTCGATGCGGCGGAGTTCATCGCGGTGCCGGTACTCAGCCACTACCGGCTCGCCGGGATCATTTACGCGGATTACGGGCTCAGCCGTAAACCGATAAATGCCCGGGTTCTTGAGGAGATCGTCGCGGTTGCCGCTCAATTGGGCGTCGCGCTGGCGAATGCCAAGCATTACGAAATGCAGAAGCATCAGGCGCAGCTGGACTCCCTGACCCGGATTTACAACAGGGGTATGCTCGAGTTCTCGTTGAGCCAGATTTGCCGTCGCCCTGCCGGGGAATTGCAAAACGTGGCGCTGGGTTTTGTCGATATCGACCGGTTCAAGCTGTTTAACGACCGGTGCGGGCATCAAAAAGGCGATGAAATCATCCGGCTGGTCGCCGACATGCTGAAGCGCCTGACCCGGCCCGGCGATTTGGTCGGCCGTTTCGGCGGCGAGGAATTTTTGTTCGTGCTGACCGATACCAACGAAAACGATGTGCGCGCTTATGCCGAGCGCATTCGTTCGGAAATCGAGCTCCGAGGGAAAACCATGAAGCCGAGGTTTCGGCAGTTGGATCTGACGGTGAGCATCGGGGTGGTGCTGTATCGGCCGAACTTCGGGAGTTATCACGAATTGATCGACGCTGCCGATCAGGCGATGTACCGCGCGAAAATGGCCGGCCGCAACCGTGTCGTTTTATTCGACGACTTTCCGGCCGGCGATGGGATGGCGGCATGTTCGCCGAAACAGGAGGCATGAGAGATACTTTCCGCTTCGCTGCCGGTAGACGCTCAGGCGGTTTCCAACGCGGCGCCGTTTTGGATCGCTTGTTTGATGAGTGCGGCCGCCTCGCCGTCCAGCTCGGCGGTTCTATGGTGCCGAGCGCATAAGGCGCCTCTGAAACCCAGGTAATCCGGTCCGTAACGCAATAGCGCGGGAATATCCTTCAAGCGCAGCGAGCCGGCGAGTCCGCAGAGCAGATGGCGGGCCCTGGCTTCCTCGACGAAGCGTCCGATTTCGGCGGGCGTCAGGATCTCGGGCAGCGAGCCCCGGCTTTTATCCATCGTATCCAGCATCACGCCTGCGAAGCCGGCCTGCTGCAAGGTCGGGATGAAAGCCGGATCGGGCGACGCGTCGCCGAACAGCACTGCAATCAAGGCATGCCCGCATTCTGCCAGTACCGTCAGGCGGTGTGCGACGCCGGACCAATCCCCGCCCGGAAAGAAGCCGATCTTCACGTAATCGACCCCGGTTGCCGCTATTGCCTGGACCGCACCGAAGACCGGGTCCGGCAGCATCGGCAGGTCGCCGACCGTGGCGCTGACCGGGATTTTGCCCGCACACCAGGCGCGAATCCGGGCGACTTGTTCCGGGGGCAGCGCGCCGAGTGCGCCGGCGGCCGGCTGTTTCAGGTCGATAATATCGGCGCCCGCCCGATAGGCGAGTTGCGCCTCCGCGAGGCTGTTGACGCTGGCCAGCATTCGGGTCATGAGCGGGGTTCTCCTTCGGCCTTAAACGATTCGATGTGCGCCATCAGCCAGTTCCAGGCTTCCAGTTCCCGGGGGCCGGCGGTTTTTTCGATGCCTATCCGCAGATAGCCGATCTCCCGCTCGATCCGTTCGAGCGGCAACCTGCTCAGGCGGCTGACCAGGATTGCCGCTTCGAGCACGGAATACTGGGCGCGGTTGAAACCTCTGAACGGCGCATGATTGACTTCGGTTACCGGGCGGCAGAAAAATTTCGGGCGGATCGGATCTTCTTCGATCCGCACGATTTCGACCTCGGTGTGTGCAAGCGCCGAGGCCAGCACGTGGCCGGCAATCTTTTCCGCCGGTTTGAGCGGCCAGTCGCGCCGGCCGGTCAGGCAGCCAGCAAAGATGCGTACGTCGTCGCAATAATTGATCACGGCCGTTTTTGTTGCGGCCAGATTGTCGAGCGTCGCGGAGGGATGGAAGGGCAATATCGCCAGTTCTTCGCCTTGCGCGTGAATGCCCATCGGCGCGATATGCGGTTTCCCTGCGCGATTTTGGGTTGTGACGATCGTTTCCAGAATCATGAATCAATAAATCGATGCAAAGGGGGACCTATCCTAGAGCAAGATCGGGTCCGAGTCATTAAAAATACGGAACAGGAGGCCGGTTACTCGAGCCGGCGGCGAATGTCGGCGAGTGCCTGCGGCAGCAGGCCCGGCCGGCCGGTCAGGTAGCGCAAGGCGTCCGTTTCCCGGCGCAGCCAGGTAAACTGGCGTTTGGCCAGTTGCCGGGTTGCGATGATGCCTTTTTCAGTCATCGTTTCCCGGTCGTATTCGCCGGCGAGATAAGCCCAGGCTTGCCGGTAGCCCACGGCACGGATCGACGGCATTTTCTCGCTCAGATCGCCGCGCCGGTATAACGCTTCCACTTCCTCGATCAGGCCGGCTCTGAGCATTTGCCGGAACCGTGCGGCGATCAGATCGTGCAGCGTGGCGCGCTCTTCCGGCGCGATGACCAGCTTGATCAGGCGGTAGGGCACGGTTTGCGCCTGCGTTTTATCGAAAAACGAAGACAACGGCATGCCGCTGCTTTCGAAAACTTCCAGGGCACGCTGGATACGCTGCGGGTCATTCGGGTGAATTCGAGCGGCGGCTTCGGGATCGATTTCCCGGAGTCGTTGATGCAGGGCGCTTGATCCAAGCCGCGCGAGGTCTTCGTCGAGGCGGGCCCGAATGGCCGGCTCGGCCTTCGGCAGCACAGCCAGTCCTTGCGTCAAGGCGCTGAAGTACAGCATTGTGCCGCCGGCTAGAATCGGCAGTTTCCCGCGCCCGGTCATTTCATTCATCAGTTTCATCGCCTGCGCCCTGAACTGTCCGGTCGAAAATGCTTCGGCCGGGTCGAGGATGTCGATCAGGTGGTGCGGAATGCCGCGGCGTTCCTCTTGCGTCGGTTTGGCGGTGCCGATGTCCATGCCCCGGTACACCAGTACCGAATCGACGCTGATGATTTCACCGTCGAGCGCGGCGGCCAGTTCGACGGCCAGCGCAGATTTTCCCGACGCGGTAGGCCCCATCAACAAAATGGCAGGAGGCAGGGAAGAAAGGTCGGGCATGCGTGACAGGAAATCGGAAAGAGGAAGATGGCAGGCAGCGGTAAGGCTTCGCGCGGCGAAGCCTTACCGTAGCGGCTGTGCGGAAGCTATGCGAATCAGGTTTGTTGGGAAGTCAATGTGCGGGCATCAATAGTGTTGCAGGTACTGGTAAGGAATCGATCTGTCCCCCAGTGGTCTGGCAAAGGTATAAGCGGCCGGCGTATTGACTAAAATGTCGAACGCTTGCGGGAACGCATCGTGCGGTCTCGGGATCGACGCCAGCGCGGTCAGTGGCGACATGCCCACGAACAAGCCCATGCCGGCCAGGGTTACCGCCAAACCGATCGGCCTGTAAATCAGGACGTCCAGCAGCGTAAAGGCTGGATCCGCCTTGAACGGGCGCAGTCTGTAGGCCGGCATTTGCGGCGGCAGGTAGCCGGAGGGCGGCGGAGCATAATACGGAGCCGTAGCGGGGGCTGCGGACCGATCCGCGGCGGACGGCGGATTGTTTTGCTGCATCGGACTCTCCTCTGCGCGCAGGGGCAAGCTGGCCGCTACCGATAGAGCGATAATGGCGCCATGAATAAGCTTCATCATGTTATGGACCCTGTTTTGCAATGAATTTCCGAAGTTAGTGGAGTTCGCTGCCGGTGTCAAGTCGGTTCCGCACGGTTTGAAAAAATTTGCTTCGCATCAGCCAAATTTTTATCGGCTGCTATACTTGCGTATCAATAACCCTATGAACGATAGAGTTTATAGCGGACCCTATTCGTTTTGTTCGAACCCGGCAGGCTGCACCGGATGCTGGCCCGATAGGCAGCGGGTACAGATATCTGGCGGTTTTTTCGTCATTTTATCAAATGAAGGTCGTGGTTGGGAGACTATATGATCAATGATATGAATCCGCGAGACATTGTCGGCGAATTCCAGGAAACCGTACTGAATCTGTACGGCGGCATGCAGCGTAAAGTGTTTTATACCGGGATAGAAACCCCTTATCCGGACGGCAAACTGATCGTATCGACCACCGATCCGACCGGCATCATCACCCATGTGAACCAGGCATTTATCGATATGTCCGGCTATACCGAGGAAGAACTGATCGGGGCGCCGCATTCGATATTGCGGCATCCCGACATGCCTTCCGCCGCCTTTAAAGATTTGTGGGATACGGTTAAAAAAGGTGAAAAATGGCAGGGTTTCGTCAAAAACCTGCGTAAGGACGGCGGCTATTACTGGGTTAAAGCGACCGTGGTTCCGAATATCCGCAAAGGCGTGGTCGTCGGTTATACGTCCGTGCGCCGGAAACCTTCCCGCACGAAGGTAGAAGAATGCATGAAACTTTATCCGACACTTTTTTGATCAGGAAATCCTATGTCGTTTCTGTTTACCGTCAGTCCTGATTTCACGCCCGACCGTTTGTCCGGCTGGTATATTTTCAACACGTGGCTGCAAAAGCAAACCGGCGTCGCGATCCATCTGGAGATGTACAGCGGTTTCAACAGCCAACGCGAGGCGATCCGCCAGGACGAAGTCAACCTGATTTATGTGAATCCTTACGACGCGGCAATGCTGGTCAGAGAGAAAGGTTTTCTGCCGCTGGCCAAGCCGGTAGGCGAATCCGACGAGGCGATCATTGCTGTCTCGGCGAGCAATCCGGTCAGTGACGTGGCGGAGTTGGCGCCGGGCATCAGGCTGGCGTTTACCGACGATCCGGATGTCAAAATGATGGGAATGATCATGCTCGAACCGGGCGATCTGGATGCGGACAATATGCAAAGTATGCCGTGCGACACCTATGTCCAGGTCGCCAAGCATTTGCTGCGGGGCGAGGCCGACGTCGGGATCTTTCTGGCCGAGGCTTACGACGGCGTTTCCGAAATGATCAAGAAACAGTTGAAAATCCTGGTGCGCAGCCAGATCAGCGTGATCCATCACTCGTTGATGATCGGCCCCGGGCTTTTGGACAAGCGCGAACAGTTTCAGCAATGCCTGCTCGGCATGACCGAAGACGAAAAGGGGCGGGGCGTGCTGGAAAGCCTTGGCTTCAAGGCCTGGGAAAAGGTCGATGACGAAGAAATGGAGTTCATGATCGACCTGATGGATACGCTGACCATCTGATCGCGTGGGGTCCTCCGGAAGATTTTTCCCGAGGACCGGCCGGCCTTTCGGTCATGGGAGGGTCAATGCATACCGGCGGGCGGGCCGGCGGATGCCGGTGAAATGTTTCCGCCAGTAGGGGTTGTTCAGGCTTGAGACCAGCACCTTTCCGGTCCGGCGGCTGGCGGCGTGCACGAACCGGTCGCCGCTGACGAACAGGCCGACGTGCGAAAACGCGCCGCCATCGGTGTTGAAAAAGACCAGGTCGCCCGAACGCAAGTCCTCGGCGCGGGGCAGGACGTCGGCCATTTCTCCGGCCGTGCGCGGCAACAGGATCCCGTGCCGCTGATAGACATGGCGCACGAAGCCGCTGCAATCGAAGCCTGCATCCCGTGATGCCGAACCGTAGCGGTAGGGCGAGCCGACCAGGCTCAGCGCATACCGGGTAACCGGCGGAAGAGGCATCTGCGCAGTCGGCACCGGGACGGGGGCTATCTTCGGCGCGCTCGAGCAGGCAACCAGCAGGGCGAAGACTGCCGCGAGCGCCGGCTTTGGAGAGAATACGGTTTGAAAGGGTTCAATCTGATGTTTCAAAGTACCGGCCGTGTTTCACTTACTTTATCCCATCATAAATCAAAGTGTAGCCAGCTGTGAACTGGACGTCGCCGGTAAAATCGAACCGTTCGGCAGAAGGGAACTCCAATGTCATAATTTCTTTCGGTTGCTGCGGCGGTTTGGATAAATCTGCCCCCGTTCTTACGCTACCCGGCCATTGTGATGAATTCCTTATCTCCCCATCCCGATTCGATTGAAGCAAGTCTCAATGCGTTCGGTTCGGAAGCGTTGGACGAACATCGCATTCGCCTTCATCTCCGCCCCTTGTTCTCCCGTTCGTTGGAGCATTCCCGGAATGTGATTTATCTGGCAAATCATTCGCTCGGCCGCGCCCTGGACCAAACCGGGCAGGACGTGAGCGAAGGGCTCGGACACTGGTATACCCAGCGGGAAAATGCCTGGGCCTTATGGCTTAATGAAATGGCCGCTTTTCGGGAACGGGTTGCCGCGTTGATTCGCGCCCCGCGCGCCGACTGCACCGTGCCGCGGACCAGCGCCGGTCAGGGGCTGCGGAGCATTCTCAATTGCTACGATAAACCGATCCGGGTGGTGACCAGTGCCGACGAGTTCAACTCGATCGATCATATTCTCAAGCTCTATGCCCGGCGAGGTCGCATTGATCTCATACGTGTTTCCCCAAAGGGCGGCCGGCTGTACCGGATCGAAGATTTTCTCGGCCCGATTCGCGCCGGAGCCGATCTGGTCGTGGTTTCGATGGTGATGTTTACCACCGGCCAGCAGTTGCCCGACTTGCCGGCTCTGGTCGAGGAGGTCCACCGGCAGGGCGCCAGAGTGCTGCTCGATCTCTATCATGCAGCCGGGGCGATTCCGGTCGACGTTGCCGGTTTGGATGCCGATTTCGCGATCGGCGGAAGTTATAAATACCTGCGCGGCGGGCCCGGCGCCGCCTGGCTCTATCTGCACCCGCGCCATTTGGACGGCGCGCTGCAAACGCTCGATACCGGCTGGTTCGCCGAACCCGATCCCTTCGCGTTCGAAAGGCCGGAAATGCCCGCATTGGCGCCCGGCGGAAATCGCTTTCTGGAATCCACGCCGGCCGTTTTGCCTTTTTATCAGGCACGGGCAGGGCTGATGTTGACGCTGGGTCTGGGCATGGAACGGTTGCGCAGGTACTCGCTGAAACAGCAGCTCATGCTCGAGGATTTGCTGAACCGATACGGCATCCCTTTTCTCGGCCGGGCCGAAGAGCGGGGCGCCTTTGTTTCGATTCCGCATCCGTCTGCGTCCGTGATTGCGGACAGGCTTGAGAAAGCCGGTATCGTCTGCGATGCCAGGCAAGGATTACTGCGCATTTGTCCGGATTTTCTGAATACGGAGGAAGAACTGGCGGTTACGGTTGCCGGACTGAAGGAAATCGAGGCATCGCTTCGGAACTCAGGAAGGGGGCGTCATAATGGCGAATAGGGAAATCCGTACGGCGGATTGTCTTCGCGCCGTACGGGCCCGTATCGGGTCGGGTGCCCGCTATACCGGGCTTCGCCCCTGAATAACGCGCAGTATGATGATTACCACCGCGATGACCAAAAGCACGTGAATGAATCCGCCCAGCGTATAGGAAGACACCAGACCGAGCAGCCAGAGTATGATCAAGAGGATCGCTATCGTTTCAAGCATTGCCGTTTCTCCTGTAAATGCTCCCGAACGGAAGCCACCGTCAAACAGCGGGTCGAGCTGAAAATCGCTGTTCCGTAGCAATCGGGCTATTGGTCGATTTTAGGTTTAACGGCAGCCACTGTCGGTGCGGAGCCGAACATAAAGGCATTCCGGTCAGATAAAGCCGTTATCGATGACCGGCATTACCCAATAGCGGATGCCCGCGCCGGCAAATTCTTCGCGGAGCTGCGCCAACAACGATGACAGAACCGCTTCCTCGACATGCATTTGAAACCGGATCCGCTTTTGCCGTCCGAAAACCTGTTCGGCGAGCGACAACCCTTCGTTGCGGTGGTCGTGGGCATACACCGGAAAGCTGCTGAAGCCGTGCTCGGATTCGAAGGTTAAAAGGCAGTCGACGATCGCTTCTTCGAGGCCGATCGGCACGTTCAGAGTCACTAGAAATTCTTTGTTGCTCATGCATCCTCCGGGGCGCGGCCGAACCGTTTGAACAGAATCGGCAACAGGAACAGGGTCAAAAAGGTCGACGACACCAGCCCGCCGATCACCACGATCGCCAAGGGGCGCTGGATTTCGGAGCCGGGCCCGGTCGCGAACAGGAGTGGAATCAGGCCGAACGCCGCGATGCTGGCGGTCATCAAAACCGGCCGCAGGCGCCGGGCGGAGCCGATGACCACGACCTTGGCAAGTTCCATCCCGGTGGCCAGGAGCTGATTGAAATAGCTGACCATTACTACCCCGTTCAGCACCGCAATACCGAGCAGCGCGATGAAGCCGACCGAGGCAGGCACCGACAGGTATTCGCCGGAAATCCACAGGCCGAATACACCGCCGATCATTGCCAGCGGAATATTCGACAACACCAGCACGGCCTGGCGCACAGAACCGAAGGTCGAAAACAGCAGCAGGAAGATCAGGCCCAGCGAGACCGGCACCACGATCGATAACGTCGCGGCCGCGCGCTGCTGGTTTTCGAATTGGCCGCCGAATTCGATCGTGTAGCCGGTCGGCAGTTTGACCTGTTCGCTGACTTTTTGCCGGGCCTCGTCGACAAAGCTGACTAGGTCGCGGCCCTGTACGTTGCTGCGCACGACCGTAAAGCGTTGCCCTTTTTCCCGGCCGATAGCGACCACTCCTTCGACTTTTTCGAGTTCGGCGATGCCGGTGATCGGCACATGGCCGCCGCCCGGCAGCGCGATCTGCAGATTGTCGAAATTGGCGGTATTGCTGTCGCCGCGCAGGAGCAACGGAGTGCGCTTGATGCCTTCCTGAACAATGCCGAGCTTCAGCCCTTCGACTTGCGAACGCAGCAGTTTTTCGACCGTGTCGCTGTCCAGGCCGAGCCGGCCGGCGCGCGCCTTGTCGATCCTGACCTGCAGGAACTGCATCCCGCTGTTCTGCTTGACGAACACGTCGGAAGACCCTTTAATGCCGCGCAAAATCTCGCCGATCTGTTCGGCCTTTGCGCTGAGGACGTTCATGTCGCTGCCGAACAGTTTGACCGCCACATCACCGCGCGTGCCGGTCAGCATCTCGGAAACCCGCATCTCGATCGGCTGGGTAAAGCCGAATGCAATGCCGGGCGTTTCGGCCATGACCTGGCGGATTTTCTCGATCAGTTCGTCCTTGCTTTGCATCCGCCATTCGGCTTTCGGTTTCAGCACGAGGAACGTGTCGGTTTCGTTCAAACCCATCGGGTCCAGACCGAGTTCGTCCGAGCCGACCCGGGAGACGATCGTGTCGATTTCGGCGATTTTCTTCAGCAGGTTTTTCTGCACCTGCCCGTCCAGCGCGACCGATTGCTCCAGCGAGATCGACGGCAGTTTTTCGAGCTGCACGATGATGTCGCCCTCGTCCATCGTCGGCATGAAGGTGCTGCCGATCCGGGTAAAGACGAGCGCGGTCAGTACCAGCAGGATGCCTGCCGCACCGAACAGTTTCTTGGGGTTGTTCAGGCACCAGTCCAGCCGCGGCCGATACAGTTTCAACAGTTGCCTCGGCAGCCACGGTTCTTCATGGGAGACATGCTTGAGCAGAAATGAGGAGACGACCGGAATCACGCTGAGCGACAATACCAGCGAGCCGCTCAGCGCGAAGACGATCGTCAATGCCACCGGGGTGAACAATTTGCCTTCGAGGCCTTGCAGCGTCAAGAGCGGCAGGAACACGATGATGATGATCAAAATGCCCGACGTGACCGGCGCGGCGACTTCGCGCGCGGCGCGGTAGATCACGTGCAGCCGCGGCAGGCGACGGGCTTTCTCGGTGTGTGCGAGATGGGTGATGATGTTTTCGACAACCACGACCGCCGCATCGACCAGCATCCCGATTGCGATCGCCAGGCCGCCGAGGCTCATCAGGTTCGCCGACATACCGATCTGGTTCATTAATATAAAGGTGAACAGCGCCGCCATCGGCAACGCCAGGGCCACGGTAACCGCGGCCCTGAGGTTGCCGAGGAACGCGATCAACAGTACCACAACCAGCGCGATCGCTTCGAATAGTGCATGCAGCACCGTATCTACCGCCTTGTCGACCAGATTGCCGCGATTGTAGAACACCTTCACATCGACGCCGGAAGGAAAGCCGGGGCGGATCTCGGCCAACTTGCTCTCGATCCCTGCGATCGTCTGCCGGGCGTTTGCGCCGCGCAGACTCAAGACCAGACCGGTGACCGATTCGCCTTTACCGTTCTTGCTGACCGCGCCGTAGCGGGTCAAGGCACCGATCCTGACCTCGGCGACGTCGCCGACGGTAATCGGGATGCCGTTAAGGGTATCGATCACGATCCCGCTGAGGTCGGCGAGTGTTTTGACCCGGCCTTCGGCGCGTACGATCAAGGCTTCCTCGCCGTCATCCATACGGCCCGCCCCGTCGTTACGGTTATTCGCCTCGATCGCGTGCGTCAATTGGTCGATCGTGATGCCGCGCGCCGCCATCCGGATATTGTCCGGAACCACTTCGAAGCTTCTGACCAGGCCGCCGAGCGAGTTTACGTCCGCAACGCCGGGCACGGTCCGAAGCGCGGGGCGGATCACCCAGTCGAGCAGGTCGCGCCGTTCCATCAGGCTCAAATCGCCGCCTTCGATCGAAAACATATACATTTCGCCGAGCGGTGTGGTCATCGGCGCGATCCCGCCTTCAATACCCGGCGGCAGGTCGCTCCACAGCGTGTTCAGACGTTCGGCGATCTGCTGGCGCGCCCAGTAAATGTCGGTGCCTTCGCTGAAGTCGACGGTGATGTCGGTCAGCGCGTATTTGGCGATCGAGCGTAGCATCACCTGATGCGGTATCCCGAGCAATTCGATTTCGATCGGCGCGGTGATGCGCGCCTCGACCTCCTCGGGGGTCATGCCGGGCGCCTTCACGATCACCTTGACCTGGGTCGGCGAGACTTCCGGAAACGCGTCGATCGGGATATGGGTGAAAGCATGGAAGCCCGCGCCCGCCAGCAGCAGCATCGACAGCAGGATCAGGATGCGCTGGCTTAGTGCGAATTGAATCAGCCGCGCCATTATTCGTCGCTCCCGAGTCCAAGCCAGGTCGCTTTCAGCGCGACCGCGCCTTTGACCGCGATATCTTCGGTGCCGGCCAGATTGCCCCCGACGATCGAAGACTCGCCCTGTTTTCCGATCACGTCGACCGGCGCGACGTTAAAGCCGGTAGCGCTCCGGATGAACAGGTACGCATGGCCTTCATGCTGGGCGATCGCAGTGTTCGGCACCCGGTAGGCCGGCTTTTCCGCCGTCCGGATGATCCGGATATTGATGCGCTGGCCCGGACGAATTGCAGGCTGTTTGCCTTTGATCACGGCTCTGGCCAGCACCGTTTGATTTTCCGGATTCACGTTTTGGCTGAGCAGACCGATTTTTGCCATGGCGGCGCCGTCCTGCGATTCGACATTTTCAAGCTCCACGCTGTCGCCGATTTTGACTTCGGCTGCGCGTTCCTGAGGAACGCTGATTTCGAGCCAAAGCTCGCTCAGATCGGCGATCCGGTACAGCGGGGCCAGCACATCGACGCGCGAGCCGGCGACGGCCATGCGTTCCATCACGGTGCCGGCGATCGGCGACCGTACCTGCAGTTGGCCGCTCAGGCGATGGGTGTTTTTCAACTGCTCGATTTCGGCATCGGTCATGCCGGCGATTTCGAGCAATTGCCGGTGCTCGCTGGCTTCAGACATAAAAGCATGATATTGGCTGGCGGTTTCCTGCCAGCGGCGTTCGGGAATCACCCCTTCCTCGAACAGCTTTTTATCGCGTCGAAAGACCAATGAGCCGAGTTGCAGCGCACTTTCCGCTTTCAGATATTCGCGCTGCAGCGTCAATAGGTCCGGGCTGTTCAATTCCGCGAGCACCTGGCCTTTCTTGACCGTTTCGCCGATCGAGGCATGCAGCCGGGTAATCAGGCCGGACTGGGAGGCGCTGACCAGATAGTCCTCGGAAGGCGGCACCACGACTTTGGCGGGCGCAGTCAGCAGCGGGATTTGTGTTACCGGTTCCGGTTTGCCGAGCACGATGCCCAGATTTTTTAAATGGTCGGCGGCAATCGCGATGCTGTTGTCGGCCGCCAGCGCCGAAACGGAGAAAAAGAGGGGGGACGGTGCAAGGCACAAGGCGAAAACCAGCCGACGTAGGATAAATTGCGCGTACCTTTTTTTCGGCCGAACAAAGACCCTGCGGAAACGGTACGCAAAGCGTATCCTACAGCTCAAAAGATATTGATAAAGCCGATGGTTCGGAGCGCTCTCTGATGAAGGGCGGCGGGAAAAATGTTCAGGTTCCAGCTCGCTTGTGCACGCAAAACCCTTATATCTTGTACCGTGCGCCTTGTACTTGATTAGCTTTTTCATGGCATCACTCCTACCGCCTGATTGTAAAGCGCAATATCGCGCTGCAGGATCACCGAGCGTTCCTTCGCATTCAGAATGGCCTGTTGGGTTCTGGCCTTGACTCTCAGCAAATCCATCAGATCGATTTCGCCGGCCGAAAAGCTGATCTCTATCATCCGCATGTGTGCTTCGGCGACCTGTCGCATTTCCTCGGCGATTTTCAGCTCCGCCTTGTTCACTTCGAGATTGTGTTCGGCTTCGTGGTGCACCAGCTCCAGGTCTCGATAAAGCTGTTGATAATCGGCCAGCAGACGGGATTCCTCGACCTGCAGCGCGGCAATCTGCGGCTGCAGGTGCGCACTGCCGCCGAAGGGCACCGAGACGGCGATATTGAAGCTTTCGGTCTTGTTACTGCGCGGATCGTTGTCGCTCGGCCGGTCGCTGTTGATGCCCAGCATCAGGTCCGGCTGGCCGGAGCCGGTCAGCCTCAACGCTTCGATCTGGGCTTTCTTGCGTTCGATCTGACTGTCCAACGCCGCCAGGGCCGGGTGAATTTTTTGAATTTCGCCCAGCTCCGCCAGATTCTCGTTGAATTCGGCCGGAATTCGGGATGTCTGGGTGATCGTCGCGTAGCGTTTGCGTGCATGCATGAATTCCGCTTCGGCTAGGGTTAGGGCCGAACGCTTTTGCAGGAGCTCGGTTTCCGCCAGCAGCAGGTCTGCTTCAGGCAGATCGCCCAGCTCGACCCGGCGCCGGATTTTGTCGAATAGCTGCCCGTAAGTGTCGACTTCGGCCAGCGCCTGCTGATGGCGGACTTTTTGCAGTTCCATGTCCCAAAGCGCGGTTCGGATCAGGCCGGCGACGCGCAGATGGACTGCCTTCGATTGCGATTCGGTGTCTGCTTGCGCGCGGTCGGCCAGGCTGCGTTCCGCATCGCGCTGGCCGAGGTTCCACAAAGGCACCTGCACGACTGCATCGATATAGTGCAGCGTGCCGCTGGTCGCTTCCTGGTACGCCAACCCCGCCCGCGCGGCTCCGGATGTCCAGCTTTTGCTGCGTTCCAGAATCGCCGCCGCTTCCGCTTCCTGCGCGGCGAGCCAGGCGGAGTCGGGATATTTTTCCAGAGTCAGGTTGATCACTTTGGCCAGATTCAAGGCGGGATCGACTTCAATCGGATCGAAATGGTCGATAGTCGGTTTAATGTTCCGATGGAATTCCGGCGGCCGGGCGATATCTTCCGCTTGCGCAACAAAAGACAATAAAGCCGCGCCCAGGGCTGCGGCAGCGCGGCCGGGCGGATAAAAATTCAAAGCATTCATAAATTCAGTGCTCAATGCGGCGGCAGCGCCGCTCCGGATGAGGCAGGCTGTGACGTGCGGCCGCGCGCATGCGCGGCGAGCGCCTAAGCCTGGCGATTTAAACTTCCGATTAAGGAATGGAACAGGCCGTTATGCGGCCGGGGGAGGGGCGCGCGGAGCGGGCGAAGGCGAACGATGCCGCGAAGTGGGCAGGGGAGGCTGAGGAAATTCCGCTATGGATACTGGAGAGGTATCGGGGCAGAAAAACCGGGGCAGAAGCGCCAGGCCGGCGCCGTCGGAAAGATGCTTGCCGGAGGAGCTTGGTTGTTTTTCACGGAAACCGTCATCGACCGCAACGATACAGTCTGCGGCGGCCGCATAGTTTGATTCGGGCTGATCGGCGACCACCCCGCCGGCGGGCGCGCCGTAAGCTTCGAGCCCCGGAACGTGCAGGCCGAAATGCGAGTCCGGCTGGCCGGTATGCGCGTGCAGCAGCGGGGCAAAAAATTGCAGAATGACCAGCAAAAGCGGCAAAAATGAACGGCTCGATAACAACATGGAGGCGACGATGGAATCCGTTCCTCCATTATACCCTTTAAACCGAATTCAAATTCGAAATTTAAGCGGCTGCAGGTCGGCTTTGAGCAAATGGAACCGGCGTCACCGAAGCGGGCGGGATCCCCCCTTCGAATCCGGTAAGGCAGCGTTTCTCGATTATTTGCACGCGCTTGGGCAACGGCTTTTTAACTTGCCGAGGGCATTCGTTGTCGAGGCTCCCCCCGTAACAGGATACGCCGGCCCCTGACGCAAGGGTATCCGTCAAGGGACGGATTTCCGATTCGCGTTCCGCTAGTAACGGGGATAATAGCCGTAGTATCCGCCCCAGAAATAAGGATACCCGTAATAGCCGGGATAGGGATAGAAACCGCCGGGGCCGAAGCCGCTGTTGTAATAATAAGGCACGCGTTCGTATTGGGGCCATAAATGGAGCGTAGTGGCTTGGAGTGCCGGCAGCCTAAGGGTTTTTTTTCCAACCATCAGTTCTTCGTCGCCTTTCAGCACCCCGGCCGCAGTAACCTCTTTATCCTTCGCATAGATCGCCGGATCGAGAAACGTATTGCTGTAGATGTAAAAGCGTCCTTGCGGCGGTTTGTCTCGGACCGGACGCCCGTAGCTGTTCAGCGGATAGGAAATGACCTGGAGTCGGCTAAACGATTGCTCGTTCAGCACGTCAATGATCACCCCTCCCCAGCGCACCGGGTATTTTCGGTAGCGGACAATATCGCTGATTGCCTGAGAGTACGAAATATCGACCGCGGGCGGGTTTTCAATGGCCGGCGGCAAGGTGGAGCAGGCGGTTAACGACAAGTAGCAAATGAGTAATGACAAATACTTCATCGGAAGGCCTCCATAACCGGTTTGAAAAGGATATTTTCGCAGTTTAAAAAATTTTTGATCGGATATTCGCGGAGTTGTATGGTAAATTGTCAAAAAAAGAACACAAATTAAGACTTTCAACGGGGGGAATAATTTTCTTGAATGGTTGTTATTTTTCAAGGCGTCCCCATAATTTTTACTCCTAGAGAATAGTGCTGAAGGTTCCTGAAATGGACACGCAAAAAGATTTAGACATACAACAACCCCGATTGCTGCTGCCGGTATTGCCGCTCCGCGATGTGGTGGTTTATCCGCACATGGTGATTCCGTTATTCGTCGGCCGGGAGCGGTCAATCGATGCGCTGGACGCGGCGATGAAGGAAAACAAGCAGATTCTGCTGGTTGCCCAGCGCGAAGCGGAAGTCGACGAGCCCGATTTCGACGACCTTTACCGGGTCGGCACGCTGGCCAATATTCTGCAGTTGCTGAAACTGCCCGACGGCACGGTCAAAGTCCTGGTCGAAGGCAGCGAGCGCAGCCAGGTTTTAAAATATAAGGAAACCGGCAGTTATTTTTCGGCCTCCGTTGCAGCGATCGAGGAACAACTTACCCTGCCCGAACAGGAGCAGGAAGTTTTGCAGCGTACCGCGATCAGTTCGTTTGACCAGTACGTCAAATTGAACAACAAGATACCACCTGAAGTGCTGAATGCGCTGGCCGGTATCGACGACTTGAGCCGCTTGGCCGATACGATCGCCGCGCACATGGCGTTGAAGGTCAACGAGAAGCAGGCGATTCTCGAAACGGTGGAGGTCGGCAAGCGCCTGGAAAGTTTGATGACTTATATGGAAAGCGAAGTCGATCTGCTCGAAATGGAAAAACGCATCCGTGTGCGCGTAAAGCAGCAGATGGAAAAGAACCAGCGCGAATATTACCTGAACGAGCAGATGAAGGCGATTCAGAAGGAGCTGGGTGAAATCGAAAATGCGCCGAACGAAGTCGAGGACCTCGAGCGCAAGATCGAAGAAGCCGGCATGCCCAAGGAAGCCAAAGCCAAGGCGCTGGCGGAATTGAACAAACTGAAGCTGATGTCGCCGATGTCGGCCGAAGCGACCGTGGTCAGGAATTACATCGACTGGATGGTCAGCGTGCCGTGGAAGCAAAAGACCAAAGTCCGCAACGACCTGAAAATCGCCGAACAGGTACTGGAAGAAGATCATTTCGGGCTGGAGAAGGTTAAGGAACGGATTCTCGAATACCTGGCCGTGCAACAGCGAGTCAAGCAGCTGAAAGGGCCGATCCTGTGCCTGGTAGGCCCTCCGGGCGTCGGCAAGACCTCGCTCGGCGAGTCGATCGCACGCGCGACCAACCGCAAGTATGTGCGGATGGCGCTGGGCGGCGTGCGCGACGAAGCCGAAATCCGCGGACATCGACGTACTTATATCGGTTCGATGCCGGGCAAGATTCTGCAGAATCTTGCCAAGGTGAAGGTGCGCAATCCGATGTTCCTGCTCGACGAAATCGACAAGATGGCGGCCGATTTTCGCGGCGACCCGGCCTCGGCCTTGCTGGAGGTGCTGGACCCCGAGCAGAACCATGCGTTTTCGGACCACTATCTGGAGGTCGATTTCGACCTGTCCGATGTGATGTTCGTCGCGACTGCGAATACGATGAACATTCCGCCGGCGCTGCTGGACCGGATGGAAGTGATTCGCCTGGCGGGCTATACCGAGGACGAAAAAATCAATATTGCGATGCGTTACCTGATTCCGAAACAGATCAGGAACAACGGTCTCAAAGTGCACGAGATCGAGATCAGCGAGGCCGCTGTGCGCGACATGATCCGTTATTACACCCGCGAAGCGGGTGTGCGGGGCCTGGAGCGCGATATTTCGAAGGTTTGCCGGAAAGTGGTCAAGTCGCTGCTGCTGGAGCCGGGCGAGCGCAAGGTGGAGGTCACGCCGGAAAATCTGGACAGCTTCCTGGGCGTTCGGCGTTTCGATTTCGGCCTGGCCGAAGAGCAGGATCAGATCGGCCAGGTTACCGGCCTGGCCTGGACCGAAGTCGGCGGCGAACTGCTGACGATCGAAACGGCGGTGATTCCGGGCAAGGGCAAACATTCTTCGACCGGTAAGCTCGGCGAAGTGATGAAGGAGTCGATCGAAGCGGCGATGACGGTGGTCAGAAGTCGCGCGAAGGCTTTCGGCATCGGCAACGACGTGTTCCAGAAAAACGACATCCATATCCACGTCCCGGAAGGTGCGACGCCGAAAGACGGCCCGAGCGCGGGCATCGGCATGTGCACGGCGATCATTTCCGCGCTGACCAAAATTCCGGTCCGCGCAAACGTGGCGATGACCGGCGAAATCACCCTGCGCGGCGAAGTGCTGCCGATCGGCGGCCTGAAGGAAAAACTGCTGGCTGCCCACCGCGGGGGCATCACTACCGTGCTGATTCCGGTCGATAATGCGAAAGATTTGGCCGATATTCCGGAAAATATCAAGCAAAATCTGGATATTAAGCCGGTGCACTGGATCGATGAAGTGCTGGCGGTTGCCTTGCAGTATCTGCCGACGCCTGCGGCGAGCGGCGAAGCCGAGGAAAAAAGTAAGGCCGAACTGGATTCCGTGAAAGTAAAAAACCAGGGCGTAACCGCGCATTAAGCTTCGCCGCTTTTTGCGGCGAAAGCGCGGAAATGCAGTTATTTCAAGCGTTCCGAGCTTGACAGTAAGGAATCGCGCTTGATATAACTGTGGTTTCTTGTGTGGTTTTCGCGCCCATAAGGATTGAACCGGGTTTTACTGAACGAGCATCAACGAACATAAAATAGAATTTCCTAAGGGGGAACAATAATGAATAAATCGGAATTAATCGACGCAATCGCACAGTCTTCCGGCTTGACCAAGGCTGACGCCGGTCGCGCTCTGGACGGCTTCACCAAAGCTGTGGAAGAAGCGCTGAAAGCCGGCGATTCGGTCACTCTGGTCGGTTTCGGCACATTTTCCGTGAAGGAAAGACCCGAGCGCAAAGGCCGTAATCCGCAGACCGGAGAAGAAATTACGATCAAGGCTGCAAAAATTCCTTCATTTAAAGTTGGCAAATCTTTAAAAGATGCTGTATAATGGCAATCTTTAAGTCGGGTGCTTAGCTCAGCTGGGAGAGCATCGCCCTTACAAGGCGAGGGTCGGGGGTTCGAACCCCTCAGCACCCACCAGACTTTGGAGCGGTAGTTCAGTTGGTCAGAATACCGGCCTGTCACGCCGGGGGTCGCGGGTTCGAGCCCCGTCCGCTCCGCCAAAACAAGAAAGCCCCGTACCTCTCGGTCCGGGGCTTTTTTTTTAATCGGGGTTTTGCCGCACTGCGATAAAGTCAAGGTCCTCCGCTTTTCCGCGAGAGAAGCGGCAAAGGCGAAATAAATACAGGGACGCTTTATTGATCCTCCTCTTTCCAGAGGAGGGAAATTATAGTCATTGACTTGACGGCAATGGGGTTTTGCCTTCAATCGAGGGTTTCTTTAAGGTAAAAGCATATGCTGACGACAATCAGAGAAAAGACGCAAGGCGCGTTCGCATGGGTCATCTTGCTGGCGATCGGTATCCCGTTTGCGTTATGGGGCATCCAAAACTATATCGATGCCGGGAAAGTTGCCCCGGTGGCTTCGGTAGGCGACAAAGATTTTTATCAGAATGACGTAAATCGTGCTTATGAGCAGTATGCGCAGCAGTTTCGGGGCCTGGGCGTCGACGAACAGACGCTGAAGGCGCAGGCGCTCGACAAGCTGATTAAAGACGAGGTCCTGTTGCAGTATGCGCATGCGAAAGGTTTGGTCGCGACCGATCAGGAAGCGCGCGATTTCATCAAGAATCTCGACTACTTCAAGGTCGACGGCAAATTTAACGAACAGCGCTACAAATCGCTCTTGAGCGCGCAACGGATGACTTCGAACGAATTCGTGGCGAGAATCAAGAATGCGCTGATTATGCAGCAACTGCAGGAAAGCATTTCCGATACCGGTTTTGCGACGCCTTACGATGTCGAGAGTTTTTTCAAGATTCAGAATCAGCAGCGCGATTTCAACTATGTCACCGTGGCGTTGCCGAAGCTGACCGAACAGCCTTCCAACGAAGAAATCAACGCCTATTACCAGCAGCATCAGGATCAGTTTAAAACGTCCGAGCAGATCTCGGTTGCCTACGTGGAATTGTCGCTGGATGCGATCGCGCAGAAGGTTGAAGTAACCGAGGATAAGCTGAAAGCGTACTACGCCGAGCAAAAAGATCAGTACAGTACGCCGGAACGACGCAAGATCAGCCATATTCTGTTCGCGGTCACTAAGGATACCGACGAAAAAGCTGCGCTTGCCAAGGCGCAGAAAGCGAAAGCGGAACTGGCGAACAAAGACTTCGCGAAGCTGGCCGCCGAAGTATCCGACGATAAGCTGACCGCGAAGAGCGGCGGCGATTTGGGCCTGTTTAATGCCGGGTCGATGGAAAAGTCGTTCGAAGAGGCCGTCGGCAAGCTCAAGCTGGGCGAAGTGTCCGAACCGGTTAAATCGTCGTTCGGCTATCATCTGATCAAAGTGACCGAACTGGTGCCGGGTGAAACGAAACCGTTCGACAGCGTGAAGGCCGAGGTGGAGAAGGCTTACCGGAAAGCGCAGGCCGAATCGGTGTTTTACGATTCGGGTGAAAAACTGGCCGAGATGAGTTACGAAAATCCCGATAATCTGGATGCGGTCGCCCAGGCGCTGGGGTTGACGGTGAATAAAACCGACTTCTTTACCAAGGCAGCCGGCGTCGGCATTGCCGCGAATCCGAAAATCCGCGAAGCGGCGTTTTCCGATGAAGTGCTGCAAGGCAACAATAGCGCGCCGGTCGAAGTCAGTTCCGAGCATGTAGTCGTGCTTCGCAAGCTCGATCATAAACCGGCCGCGATTCAGGCGCTGGACAGCGTAAAAGCCGGCATCGTCGCGCAACTGCAGGCCGAGAAGGCCAAAAAGCAGGCGCTTGAAAAAGCGCAAAAACTGAAGGAAGCATTGCGTTCCGGCGAGACGCTGGCGAATCTGGCGGCGAACGAAAAGCTCGATGTGAAAACGCTGACCGGCTATACGCGCAGCAAGACCGAGATACCCGACGCGCTCAGCGAGGCGGTATTTAAAGCGGCGAAGCCTCAGGCAGGCAAGCCGACGATTCTGATTGCCGAATTGCCGGGCGGCTCACAGGCCGTTGCCAGTCTCACTAAAGTGACGCCGGGCGTGATGAGCGAGGACGACAAGAAGAAGATGGATCTGGCGACCAAGAATATCGCTAAGGCTTTCGGACAGGCCGATTTCAATGCGATGCTGGCAACGCTCGAAACCGATGCGGACATCGAGGTCACCCAGCCGGAGGTTGGCGAGGCTAAAACGCAAGAGTAACAAGAATGAAAACAGGGAGCCTCGGCTCCCTGTTTTTTACGCCTTAAAAATACGGGTAAGAATCTCCGCCTTATCCGAGGCCTTTGCCGGATTTCTTAACAGCCGGAAAATTTCGCTCGGAAAGCGATTTTCGGCAGTCTTTCGGCTATCCGAAATCAATCCCTGAAGTTGATATACTGCAGAGGCATCTCCAGCTTCTCCTGCTTCAGCATTTGAATCACCTCTTGCAGATCGTCGCGCTGTTTTCCGGTCACACGGACCTGATCTCCTTGAATCGCGGCCTGCACTTTCAATTTTTTGTCTTTGATCATTTTGACAATCTTTTTGGCCAGCACCGAATCGATGCCCTGTTTAAGCGTGATTTCCTGACGCACGATCTTCCCGCTCGCTTTCGGTTCAGCAATGTCCATGCAGCCGATATCGACGCCGCGTTTGGTCAGCTTAGTCTGCACGATATCGAGCATTTGCTGCAGTTGAAATTCCGAGCCGGAGGTCATCAGAAGCTTATTGTCGTTCAGTTCGTAGCTGGAGTTGGTGCCTTTGAAATCGAAGCGGGTCGAGACTTCCTTGTTGGCCTGGTCCACCGCGTTACGGACTTCTTGTTTGTCGAATTCGGAAACAATGTCAAAAGAGGGCATTTCGAAAGGGCGGCTGGTTAGAAAAAGAGATTTTACTATAATTCAGTAAGGGATAGATCACGAGTCTATCGGAATCAGTCTGGGGTCCAGTCATGTTGAAATCCATGCATACCTTTCTAAGCCTTTGCCTGTGTCTATGTTGCCTGCTGATTTCATCCTGTCGGGAAAAGACTTTGCAGCCGCCGCTCAAAATCGGCACCAATAAATGGATTGGCTCTGAAACGTTATATCTGGCACACAATCTACAGCTGTTCGATCCGCAGACGATCAGGCTGATCGAAATGCCTTCGGCGACTACCGTAGCGCGTGCGCTGCGCAGCGAGTCGTTGGATGTTGCGGCGCTGACGCTGGATGAGGCTTTGACATTGATGCAGTTCGTACCCGACTTGTGCATTATTTTGGTGATGGATCGTTCGGTCGGTGCCGACGCCTTGCTCGCCAAACCGGGGATTCAAACACTCGCCGCGCTTAAAAGCAAACGTATCGGTGTTGAAAACAGCGCCGTCGGGGCGATTTTATTGGACGCGGCATTGAGAGCCGGAAACCTTCGGATCGGTGATGTAAAACTGGTACCGGCCGCGGTCAACCTTCATGAGCAGTATTATCTGAGTGATAAAGTTGATGCGCTGGTGACTTTCGAGCCGTATAAGTCGCGCTTGCTCGCTGCAGGCGCGCAAAACCTGTTTGACAGTAGAGATACGCCGGGTCTGATCATGGATGTATTAATTACTCGGGCATCGGTCGTTCAACAACGCGAAACAGAACTTAAAGCGCTGATTGAGGCGCATTTTAAAGCGTTGAACCATGTTTATCGGCATCAAATGGAGGCGATGGACATCATTGCTTCGTATTTGGGTGTCGGACGGGATGATGTCGGTAGACTGGCCAAGGGGATCACGATTCCCGGTCTGGCGGATAACCGGCGATTGCTGCTGGGCAAGCCGCCAGGATTGAAGGACGGCGTGGATAAATTGATTGGAATGATGCAGGAGCGGCAACTGTTGTTTATGAAGATCAAGAGCGACAATATTTTAAACGGACAGCTGTTGCCCTATGAATAGCCGGGTTCATCATGCTCACTGTCGGGCCGGGACAAAGAGTGACAGCCATCAGAACCTTCGCATCGAGCGCCGCGGTTTTTTGTTTCCCTCTGCAATCAATCCCGGATGAAATCGAGGTAACCGAATGACCCGGACGACTTTCCGTTCTTACCGTCTCAAAATATGGCTGCCGCTGAGCAGTTTCTTGCTGTTTATTTGTTTGCTGTCCGGCGTCGTATGGGTCGATTACCACAATACGCGGGCGCTGATGCACCAGCGTACCGAAGCGACCGTACTGGATCTTTTAAAACGGCTGCAGATGCGTCTCGAAGACGCCATATCTAAGGACGAACAGGACGGTATCGATCAGGAACTCAACCTGATCGATTTGCAGTCGGGCACCGAAGTGGTGGCCCTGATCAATGAGCAAGACGTGATTGCGGCATCCAACCGTTCTTTCTGGAAGGGCCGTTCTGCCGCGAATACCCTGCCGGGATTCGATGCGGAACGTATGGCGCGAGTACGCCGCACCTTTCGTGTCGACTTGAGCTACGATCCGCAGAGTCACCGTTATGCCGCTTATGCGCCGGTACAGTTTCAGAACGATAAACAGGCGTTGCGCTCGCTGGCAATCGGCGTAGTCTATTACGTGTTCGATCATACCTACGTCGAAAGCGCTCTATGGCAGCAATTGGTTAACAACTATGCCCTGGTGTGGCTGGCCATTTTTGCGGCGCTCGTGCTGACCTGGTTTATCCGCGATTTTTTGGTGAACCGGCCGCTGAATCTGCTGATGGCATTCGTCAAAAAAATTTCAGAAAACGATCCTTCGGTTAAAAATCCGTTGTCCGGAGAGGGTGAGTTAACGCAGTTTGGACGCATTCTGGAACAGAACCATCAGGCCCTGCAACATACTTTAAAAGCGCTCAAGCAGCGCGAACAGTTGTTGGCAGTGACTTTACAGTCGATCGGCAATGGCTTGATCACGACCGACAGGCAGGGTTCTATTACGGGAATGAATCCGATTGCCGAACAGTTGACCGGCTGGCCGGCTGAAGAGGCCGCCGGCCAGCCGATCGAGGCTGTTTTCAACATCATGGACTCGGATACCGGAGAAACTCTTCTCTCGCCTATACGGCGCGTACTCGAAATAGGGCAATTAATCCCGCAAGCCGATGAAGTGCTTCTGTATTCACGACATGGCCGTTCGTTTCATATCGAACATAACGCCGCGCCTATCCGTGACGAAGAAGGGGGGTTATACGGCGTGATTCTGACGTTTAACGATATATCGGATAAATATCTGTTGCGCGAGCAATTAAACTCGGAGAAACAATACCTTCAACATATTCTAAACAGTAATGCCACGGCCATTTATACGATGAGGTTAAAAGGCACGTGCCCGAACGGTCTTCAGTTCCATTATGGTTCGTCCCGGCTCGTAAAACTTTCGGGTTTTACCATTCATGAGTGGCAGACGCGGGATGATTTATGGATTTCACGACTGCATCCCGATGATTTGCCTAAGGTCAAAAAAGGCATTCAACAAGCATTAATTAACGGCCGGGCATCGCTGGTTTATCGATTTTTACGGGCCGATGACCATTATCGCTGGATCAAAGATCACCTGACGGCGTTAACGAATGCATCGGGTGAGGCTTATGAGCTAATGGGCGGCTGGATCGACATTACCGAAACCCGGGAGGCCGAACAGAAAAGCCAGATGTTGGGCATGATGCTGGATCAATCGACCAACGAAATTCAGGTCATCGACAGCAAAACCCTGCATTTTCGGCATGTGAACCAAGGCGGCGTGGGGAATTTGGGGTATTCGCTGGATGAATTGGTCGGCATGACTTTGCTCGATGTTTATCCTGAATACGATGCGGAGGCTTTTGCGCGTTTGATTGCCCCGTTGCTTCTCGGAAAGCGATCGCAGTTGCGGTTTGAAACACTGCAGCGCCGCAGGGACGGTTCTTGTTATCCGGTTGAGGTCTGGCTGCAATTGCACCATGGCGACGAAGACTTGCTCATTGCGATTGCGCTCGATATCAGCCAACGCAAAGAACACGAGGAAAAAATCAAGCGCTTGAACAATTTCTATGCGATCTTGAGCAAAATAAACCAGGCCATCGTGCAGATAAAGAACGAGGATGACTTATTCACCCGTGTCTGTAATATCGCTGTAGAGCTTGACCATGTGCAAATGGCCTGGATCGGCAAACCGGATTCCGAAACGGAATTGATTGTGCCGGTTGCGGCAGCCGGCGATCAGGTGCATTATCTGGAAGGGTTGATTTTTTCCGTTAATCCGGATTTGCCCGAAGGCGCCGGACCGACGGGATGCGCTTATCGGGACATCCGTCTTATTGCGGTGAACGATTTTCAAAACGATTCGTTGACCGAGCCTTGGCAAAACACGGGCGGAAGCCGCTATGGCTGGCGCGCTTCCTGCGCGGTGCCGATTACGCTCAATCAACAGCCTTATGCCGTGCTTAGCGTTTACGCCGATCAACTTGGCTTCTTCGATAAGGAAGTTCTGGATTTGCTGACCGAACTGAGCCTTGACCTGTCTTTCGCATTGGAGCTTTATGCTCGCGAAACGGTACGCTGGCAGGTTGAGCAAAAGATGGAGCTGTGGGCGAAAGTCTTTAGCCAAAACCAGGAAGCCGTGATCATTTCCGACAGAAACAATCAAATCATTTCCGTAAACCAGGCGTTCACCCGCATTACCGGTTACCGAGAGCATGAGGTCCTGGGTAAAAATTCCTGGCAATTGTCCGGCGATCCGCACAACAAGGATTTTTCCCGGTCTCTATGGAAGAGCCTGAATGAGAACGACTTCTGGCAGGGCGAACGGGTAGGGCGCAAAAAGGACGGCAGCTGCTATACCGAATGGCTGACCATCAGCGTGGTGCGGGACGAAGGCGGAGATATCGCCAATTACATCGCGATTTTCACGGACATCACTCAACTCAAGTCGGCGAAGCAGCAAATCGAGCATATGGCCCACTATGACGTGTTGACCCATTTGCCGAATCGTTTGTTGTTGAAGGCGCGGGTCGATCATGAGATTGCGATAGCCGACCGCAACAAGCAAACCTTTGCTTTACTGTTTATCGATTTGGACCATTTCAAAAATATCAACGATGCGCTGGGCCACTCGGTCGGCGATCAGGTCCTGATCGAGGTCGGCAAGCGGCTGTCGGCCGCGGTGCGTGAGGAAGATACCGTGGCTCGGGTCGGGGGCGACGAGTTCAACATTCAACTGGCCGATACCGACTGGCACGGCGCGGCAATCGTGGCGAAAAAAATTATCGCGGCGCTGGATGAACCGATCCATTACCAGCACTATCAGCTGTATATTCAGCCCTCGATCGGAATCAGCCTCTATCCGGAGAACGGTGACAATTTCGAAACCTTGACCCGGAACGCCGACACGGCGCTGTATAAGGCCAAGGAGCACGGGCGTAATCAATACCAGTTTTTTACGCCGGCCATGCAGCAGCAGACGCAGCGGCGTATGGCGATCGAAAGCCGTCTGCGCAATGCCCTGGAAGCCAAGGAACTGACAATTTATTATCAGCCGCAGATCGATGCCCAAAGCCAGCGTATTAACGGAGCGGAGGCTTTGCTGCGGTGGCACCATGCGGAATTGGGATGGGTCAGCCCGGCGGAATTCATTCCTGTCGCGGAGGAGTGCGGACTGATTCTATCGATCGGGGATTGGGTACTCGAACAGGCCATTATTCAGGCTCGGCGATGGCATCAGGAAGGCCATCGGATATCGATTGCGGTCAATCTGTCGCTGGCGCAATTTCGCGCCAATACGCTGGTCGAAACAGTCAGCTATTTTCTGGAAAAATATCAATTGCCGCCGCGTTTTTTGGAGCTGGAATTGACCGAAAGCATTGCGATGCACAACGTTGAGGCCGCCGTCGAGATTACCCGGCAGTTAAGCGGACTGGGCGTCGAGATTTCGATCGACGATTTCGGTACAGGCTATTCTTCCCTGAGTTATCTGCAGCGGTTCTCGCTGAATAAACTGAAAATCGATCAATCTTTCACGCGCGGTATGATGATTAACAAGGAAAGCGAAAACATTGTCGACGCAATCATCAGTCTGGCGAAGAGCTTGAAGATGAAGACCATCGCCGAAGGCGTCGAAACCGAGGGGCAATTGGCGATGTATAAACAAAAAGCCTGCGACGAGATTCAAGGTTATTACTTTAGTAAACCGGTTCCGGCGGAGGAATTCGGCGAATTGCTCAAGTGTTTCCCTTTGTTTCCCGGCTCGCAAGATGTTGCCGGGTAAAATCGTTGATCGCAGCAATGCGCGCCAGGCGGATCGCTTCGCCGATCTCCGGTCCCTTTAGGCCGCTGTTCAGTATGGAGGCGGTATCCGCTTCGGCACCGGCCCGCGCCGCGCCGCGCATGAATTCGGCTTGTGGGTAGGGCCGGTCTTCAAAGTCCTTGCGGCCTCTGGCATCCGCTTCGCACGCCGCTAAAAAATCGTCGAGCGAATGGCGGGGTTTAAATGCTCCAAGTGCGGCCAGTGTATCGGTCAGGGTGCCCGGCCGCAGTTCGCACGCCTTATGGCAATGGGTATGGAATTTGGCTACCTGCAGTGCCAGCGCTTTGAATGCGTTCGGCACGCGCAGGCGCGCGCACATTGCCTCCAGCACACCGAGTCCGAGCTGCTCGTGTCCGTAGTGATGCGGCCAGTTGTCCTTCGGCGTGACCCCTTTGCCCAGATCGTGCGTCAGCGCGGCGAACCGGACGATGGGTTTATCGGACAGCCGTGCGGCCTGTTCCAGGCACATCAGCGTATGCACGCCGGTATCGATTTCCGGATGATGTTTCTCGGGCTGCGGCACGCCGAACAGGCGGTCGATTTCCGGAAACACGGCCGCGAGCGCGCCGCAGTCTCTGAGCGTCCGGAAAAATGCGGCCGGGCCGGGTTCTTTCAGAGCTTTCGCCAACTCGGCCCAGACCCGTTCCGGGACCAGAAAGTCGGCTTCGCCGGCCGTGACCATCCGCCGCATCAGCGCGAGCGTTTCCGGCGCGATCGTGAAGCCGAGCGGCTGATAGCGCGCCGCAAAGCGGGCAATCCGCAGAATCCGTACCGGATCTTCCGCGAAAGCCGGAGAAACATGGCGCAAAATACGCGTTTCAAGATCGGCGCGGCCGCCGTACGGGTCGACCAGCCGGCCATCCGCGGTCATCGCCATTGCATTGATCGTCAGATCGCGGCGCAGCAAATCCTGTTCCAGGGTGACATCCGGTGCCGCATTTACCGCAAACCCCCTGTAGCCAGGGGCGGTCTTGCGCTCGGTCCGGGCCAGCGCGTATTCTTCGTGGCTGTCCGGATGCAGGAATACCGGGAAGTCCTTGCCTACAGGCCTGAATCCCCTGCGTATCATCGACTCGTTCGTCTCGCCGATTACGACCCAATCGCGTTCTTCGACCGGAAGGTTCAGCAAACTGTCGCGCACCGCGCCGCCGACTAGATAAATTTCCATATTCGATGACTTTATTTGATGATATCTCTTAGCATACCATAGACGGCGTAAAGGCGGCATTGGGCGGCCGTCAACGGCTTTAGGAGGCAAAGTGAGCGTTTTATTTTCGGCCGGCCTGCTGCTGGGTGCCGTCGCCGGCTTGTTTGCGGGACTTTTCGGCATCGGCGGCGGCCTGATCATGGTGCCGGTGCTGGCGATGCTGTTTGCAGCGCAGGGGGTCGCCCAGGGACAGGTAATGATCATGTCGGTCGCGACTTCATTGGCGACGATCATCCTGACCTCGATCGCATCGGTGATCGCGCACCATCGGCTCGGCGCGGTGATCTGGGACAAGGTTTGGCGCCTGGTGCCCGGCATCATGGCGGGGGCGGTGCTCGGCGCGGTGATTGCAGACCGGATTTCGGGTGAGGCATTGCGGTTCGTGTTCGTTATTTATCTGTTGTATGCGGCGCTGCAGTTGGCGCTGCAAAGAAAGCCGAACGTCGGCGGGAAACCTTCTTCGCGGCTTCAGGATCACGCGATGGCATTATTGACCGGCGGTCTATCGGCAATTATCGGGATTGGGGGCGGCACCCTGACTGTGCCGTATCTGGTACATTTCCAGATTCCCATCCGGAACGCGGTCGCGGTGTCCAGCGCCTGCGGGCTGCCGATTGCGGTTGCCGGAACCGCCGGTTATATCCTGCTGGGTTTCAAGGCGCCGCTGTTGCCCGAATGGAGTTTGGGTTATATTTATCTCCCTTCGTTCGCCGGAATCGTATTGACCAGCGTACTCACCGCGCCGATCGGCGCGAAGCTAGCCGGGCTCATTCCGGCGCAAAAACTGAAACGTTATTTTGCGTTATTGCTGCTGATCATGGCGGCCAAAATGATCTGGCTCTAGCCGGATTTATTTCACATGCATGACAACTTGGGTATTTAATGAATAAAAATGGGCTGGAACGGATAAGATTGACTCCCCGCATATGGTTTTTTCTGGGATTCTTCGGCTGCGTTTTTCTGTTGTCGATGGGCGCTTATTTCCAGTTCGTCGGCGGGTTGGAGCCGTGCCCGTTGTGCATATCTCAGCGTATCGGAATCTTGCTGACCGGGGTCGTGTTCCTGATTGCCGGACTGCATAATCCGGGCCGCGCCGGCATCAAAGTTTATGCGATTTTGGGAACGCTCGCCGCAGTGGGCGGCGGCGCGGTATCGGTCCGGCATGTCTGGCTGCAGCATCTGCCTCCCGAAGAAGTGCCCGAGTGCGGACCGGGGCTCGAATACGTATTCAACAATTTTCCGCTGACCGAAACGCTGAAATTGATGCTGAACGGTACGGGCGATTGCGCAAAAGTCGATTGGACTTTCTGGGGGCTGAGCATGCCGGCCTGGACCTTGATTGCCTTTTTAATGCTGGCGGCGCTGAGTCTGCTGCAGTTTTGGAATGCCAGGCCGAATTGATCGGAATCTTCGGGGGACTGATTCCGAGCGCCTCATTATTGAGTGCGACATGCGGCGTAACCCATCCAGGCTCCGGCAAAACGGAGCATTCGATAGGGGGCGAAGCCGGTTTTTCGTTGGCCGTTTTTATTTTAAACAGCGTATTTTCTTCCCGGGCTTGACAAGTTATGCACTGGTTTGAACTTGTGTTTCGGCGGCGGCTTTTATCCGGCCAAGGTATTCGAATCGGCGCTTCAATACTTTTTATGTGTTTCCAACTCATTGATATAAAATGAAAATGTGGCTAGGCTAGTTTTTAGCCAAATTAACAAAACCACAATAAAAACCGCAATTAAGCGTCATTGAAAAGTATTTTTCCACAGACTTATCCACAGCTTTTGTGGGTAACTCCGAGTTGTCCTCAAGATAGAGCAACTTAGCGGTCATTTTTAATTCCCGTTTCAATTTTTATGGCAAAGTTGCAGGAAAAGGCAGCGCCGATTCTCCGCGTGGCGGTCGATGTGCCGCTGTACCGTTTATTCGATTACGAAATTCCGGAAACAATCGCTGCGGAACGGCTGAAGCCCGGCCTTCGCCTGTCGGTGCCGTTCGGCAGGGCTCAAAAGACCGGCTATCTGGTCAGCCTGGAGGAGCGCAGCGAAGTGAGCGGGGTTCGGCTAAAACCCATAGACGGCGTGCTCGATCGGGAACCTTTGCTGTCGCCGGGCGATTTGCGTCTCCTGCATTGGGCGGCGCGCTACTATCATCATCCGCTCGGTGAAGTCTTTGCTTCAGCGTTTCCCTCGGGGCTTCGGCAGGGCAGAACTGCCGTGCTCGAACGGCCGGTACGGTATATGCTGAGCGCCAAAGGCCGGGAGTTCGAATCGGAATTATTGCAAAGAGCGCCGAAGCAGAAGCTGTTGCTGGAAGTATTCCGGCAGTGCCCGGATGCTTTATCCGAGGCCGAACTGGCGGCGTCGGTCGATAATTGGCGGCCCGCCCTGAAACAACTGGCGGCGAAAGGGCTGGTGAAATTTGATGATTCCGCGATATCGGCCGCCGTTGCCGAAACGCCGCCGGTCAAGGGCAATCCGATCGTATGCAACCCCGAGCAGACGGCCGCCGTCGCCGAGGTCTGCGCGGGACTTGACCGTTTCGGCGTATTCCTGCTCGAAGGCGTGACCGGCAGCGGCAAGACCGAAGTATACATGCAGATCATCGGGAAGGTGCTCGAACGCGGTCTGCAGGTGTTGGTGCTACTGCCCGAAATCACCCTGACGCCGCAGCTCGAAAACCGCTTCAGGCAGCGTTTTGCGGTCGACATCGAAGTCTCGCATTCGAAACTAACCGATGCCCAGCGCCAGAACGCCTGGCTATCGATGCAGCAGGGTGCGGGCGCGATCCTGCTCGGCACGCGTTCGGCGCTGTTTACGCCGCTGCCGAGGCTCGGCCTGATCATTCTGGACGAGGAGCATGATGCCTCCTTCAAGCAGCAGGAAGGCTTTCGTTTTTCCGCCCGCGATGTCGCGGTAGTCCGCGCCAAACTGGCCAATGTGCCGGTGTTGCTCGGCTCGGCGACGCCATCGCTGGAAAGCCTGTATAACGCGCAAGCTGGGCGTTACCGCCTGCTGCAGCTGCCGAACCGTGCCGGCAACGCGGCGGCGCCTGCGGTCCGTTTGCTCGACATCCGCAACAAGTCCCTGCATGAAGGCATCTCCGAACCGTTGTTTGCGGAGATCCGGCAGACGCTTGAGAAGGGTGAGCAGGTGCTGTTGTTTCTGAACCGGCGCGGCTTCGCGCCGAGGCTGATCTGCCACGATTGCGGCTGGGTTGCCCGCTGCACCCATTGCGATGCGAATCTGGTGATCCATTTTCGCGAACAAAAGCTGCGCTGTCACCATTGCGATGCGGAACAGCCGCTGGTCAAAAGCTGCCTTTCCTGCACCGGCAGCTCCTTGAGGCCGCTGGGACTCGGCACCGAGCGGGTCGAACAAATCCTGCCCGAGCTGTTTCCGGATAAAGCGGTCGTCCGACTCGACCGCGACACCACGCAGCGCAAAGGTTCGCTCGAAAACTATCTGCGGCAGATAAACGAAGGCCGGGCGGACATCATCCTGGGCACGCAAATGCTCGCGAAAGGCCATCATTTTCCGAATGTGACGCTGGTTGCGATCCTCGACACCGACAGCGGCCTCTACAGCATCGATTTTCATGCCGCCGAAAAACTCGCGCAGATGATCGTCCAGGTGATCGGGCGCGCCGGCAGGGCGGACAAGCCTGGTTCCGTCATCCTGCAGACCCGGCATCCCGAGCATCCGTTGTTGACCACGCTGATCCGCGAGGGTTACAACGGTTTCGCGAGGCAGGCATTGGCCGAGCGCAATGCGGCTGCGTTGCCGCCGTTCAGCCATCAGGCGCTGTTTCGGGTTCAGGCCGGCGATCCTTTCAAGCCCAAGGCGTTTCTGGAAGCAGTGAAAAACTTGGCCGCCGCCAAGCAGACCGGCGGAACGCTGGTGCTGGGGCCGGTGGCCGCGCCCATGGCGAAGCGGGCCGGTTCGTACCGTTACCAACTGCTGCTGCAGGATGCGAACCGCCAGGCGTTACAGCAATTGCTGGATCGCCTGCTGCCTGAAATCGACAAAATCAAAAAGGAAAAAAATCTGCGCTGGTCGCTCGATGTCGATCCGGTGGATTTGTATTGATGGGCATAGGGCTCGCCGCCCAAAGCTGCCCCTCCCCCGGGAAATCTGCGAGGAGGGGTAGGCAGGGTCCATTGCACCGTATTGCGCGGTTTGACCGGTAGCCGGGGCGCGGGGGCTGCACCTGCCTCGGCGGTAGAGAACCGTCGAGCGTCAGGAAAAGTCGGCCCTTGATGCTGCCGAATCGCTTTGCCTCGATGGGGCCGTTGTCGATGGAGACTGAACGCTCGCCATCGTTCAGGGCCGTTGACATGAAAGCGGTAGCCGTCTGTGAATCAACAGACGTCGATAATGCTCAAGCATATCCTGTGCCATAGGGCATTTTTCCCCCTTTTTCCGAAAGTTGTGCGACAGGGCTGCACCAAAATAGGGAAAACGGGTACGAAACTGCACTACCTTGGCCACGGACCGCGCCCCGGGACACTTTCAAAGCGGCGACAGGGGCGTCGATCGGCCCGCATGCGCCGCCGAATCCAAAGCACGTGACGCTGCAAGCCTGATCATGAGCGGATGGATAATCGGGTAATTTTGATAGATAATGCACAGATAATTTTTCGATTCTTTTATCCGTTTTTACCCGTAATGAAAAAAAAACTAGAGGTACTGTTACGTCAGGCCGTCGATACGCTGAAAAGCGACGGTACATTGCCGCAGGATGCCGATCCGGTCATTAACATCGAGCACAGCCGGGACCCGGCGCACGGCGATTTTGCATCGAACCTGGCGCTGATGCTGGCTAAAGCCGCCAAGTCGAATCCCCGCCAACTGGCCGAGAAGATCACCGCCGCGCTGCCGGGAGACGATGCGGTCATCAAAGTGGAGATTGCCGGTCCCGGCTTCATCAATTTTTTCATCGATCCGAACGGTCAGTACGAGATCATCCGGACAGTTCATGACCGAGGAAGTGAATTCGGATTAAGCAAAACGGGGGCAGGCAAGCGGGTTCAGGTCGAATTCGTCTCGGCCAATCCGACCGGTCCCTTGCATGTGGGGCACGGGCGCGGCGCGGCCTACGGTTCGGTCGTTGCGGACCTGCTCGAAGCGGTCGGTTTCGACGTGCACCGCGAATATTACGTTAACGACGCGGGCCGGCAGATGGATATTCTGGCGACCAGTATCTGGCTCCGCTATCTCGAAGACTGCGGCGAGGTGCTGCATTTTCCCTGCAACGGCTACCGCGGCGAATACGTGCGCGACATTTCATCGGCCGTTCACCGTGCCTCGGGCGATGCGTTCCGTTTTCCGGTTCAGACGGTGTTCGAGGATATTCCGCCCGACGAAACGCAGGGCGGCGACAAGGAAATCCATATCGACGCACTGATCGCCAGGGCCAAGACGCTGCTCGGCGGCGCGCATTACGAGCATTTTTTCCAGGCCGGCCTGAATGATATTCTGGATGACATCCGGGACGATCTCCGGGAATTCGGCGTCGAATACCAGGAATGGTTCTCCGAGCGCAGCTTGATGGCCGACGATTCGGTCGCGAAGGCGCTCGACCGGCTGCGCGCCGGCGGCCATCTTTATGAAAAGGACGGCGCGGTCTGGTTCGCATCGAGCCGGTTGGGCGACGAAAAGGACCGCGTGGTGCAGCGCGAAAACGGCCAATACACCTATTTCGCGTCCGACATCGCTTACCACATGAACAAGCTGGACCGGGGCTTCGAAGAACTTATCAATATCTGGGGCGCGGACCATCACGGCTACATTCCGCGGGTCAAGGCCGCGATGACCGCGCTGGGCGCCGATGCGGACAAGTTGAAGGTGCTGCTGGTGCAGTTCGCGACTCTCTACCGGGGGGAGGAAAAGGTGCAGATGTCGACCCGCTCCGGCGAGTTCGTGACACTCAGGCAGCTTCGCAACGAAGTCGGCAGGGACGCGGCACGCTTCTTCTACGTGCTGCGCCGTTCCGAACAGCATATGGATTTCGACCTGAAACTGGCGACGTCCCGAACCAACGAGAACCCGGTGTTCTACGTGCAGTATGCGCATGCGCGGGTGTGCAGCGTGTTCCGGCAGCTCGACGAAAAAGGGCTGGACAGGGACCTTGGGCTCGGGATGGAAAGCTTGGGCTTGTTGAAGGAAGAGCATGAGTTGAATTTGGTGGGCAGGCTGTCGCGTTATCCCGAAACACTCGAGCGTGCCGCGCTGCAGCACGAGCCGCACCAGTTGATCCTGTATCTGCGCGAACTGGCGAACGATTTCCATGCTTACTATAACGCGCACCAGTTTCTGGTCGAGGATGCGCCGCTGCGCAACGCCCGCCTGAACCTGATCGCCGCGGTCAGGCAGGTGCTCGCCAACGGCTTGGGGCTCTTAAAGATCACTTCGCCAGAAACGATGTAACATGTCCAGAGATTACAAATACAGAGCTCAAGACCCCCGCGAATCCGCCCGTAGCCGAAGGCCCAGGCAGAAAGACGGCCTGGCGTTGTGGCGCTGGATGCTGATCACCTCGCTGATTATCGGCTTCGTGGTCTTTTTGTTTTATCTGGTCAGCAAGGGAGCTCAAAACGGGACTCCTTTGCAGGCCGGCAATCCGTCGGTTACCGAAAATACGGCATCCGGCTCGACGGCTAAGCCGGAAGGTAAAAGCACACTGAAGGTCGAGGCGGTGCCCGAGCCGAAAGGCCCTCAGTTCGACTTCTACACCTATCTGCCGAAAAAAGAGATCGTCGTGCCCGATCATGAGATCAACACGCGCATGCGCGAGGAGCGGGTCGGCAAAGCCAAGGCGGCGCGCTATATCCTGCAGGTGGGGTCGTATAAAGACACGGCGGAAGCCGACCGTCTGCGCGCCAAACTGGCCCTGATGGGGATCGAATCGCGGATCGAGAGGACCAAGGTCGGAAACGTGACCTGGCACAGGGTGACGCTAGGGCCTTATACGCGCATGGCCAGCGTCGGCGTGATCCGTTCGCGCTTGCGCCAGAACGGTATCGATACGATCGTGGCCGAATACGGGCAGTGAACGCTCGTCTATGTAAACGGCTTTTTCAGTCAGCGGCGTCTTTTCCTTGACGGAAAGGCTGCTCCGCCTGCCGCTGAGCGGTTTCCGATACCCTCCCTTAATCCCGCCAAAGATCTGACTCCTTGATCGGGGGCCGTGCCAGCCGATTTCGACAAAACCGGGCTGCTCGCCGCCGGTTTACTTACGGTTCGGCGATTGAATCGGATTGACCTCGTGGCGGCTCCGGTCTGGAATGAATGTTGTCTCTTTAAGTGCCGAATGCAATGCCCGAGCAGGAAAGAGCATAACAGCCGTCTCAATAATCCTTCCATAGCCTTTTCACGGCATTATTTTTGCCAATCCCATCACAAAATTGCCAAGAATCCGGGCCGTTCGAAAAACAAACGAGGCCTTCCCGGCGCTTTTCTTTGTTTCCATATAAGTTTCTGAAAAATAATCATTATTTCGGCTAATAAAAAGCAAGAATCGGCGACTGTTAGACAAAGGCGTGGGGGGCTCGGTGCCGGGCAGAAATGCAGACGCTATCCGTTGAATCATAGCGGCAGAGGCCGATTTCCAGGGATTAGTGCACTATTTTCGACAGTGATTTCCCTGCGTTGACATAAATTTGATGTCTGCTAAGTTTGGGTTAAGGAAAAAATCGAGCAAAAGGCTGGGTTTTTCCGAGAAGAAATCCTTTTGCAGGCCCAGCTTGGCGGCTCATCGTAGGCGCTCGAAACCCTCGGTGCGCATTCGGCGGCCGAATTCGGAATTATCGGATACGCGGGCGTCTGAACGGTTTTTACCGTGCGGCGGGGCATCGGAAGGTCGAGGCAGTACGGATCGGGTGAAGGCGAACCGAACCATTCGCTTGAAATTCCGGCCTGATAAGAACAATAAGCCGAAACAAGGCAAAAAATTAGAGGAGATCATCGATGCAAGATCTATTTCGACGCTTGGTCGGGAGAATGCTGGAGCAATATGCGACAGTGCTTTTCGTGCTGGCCGGCGTAGCCACCATTACCTATTTCGTCCTAATTACCGACCTTCGCAGCCAGGAAGGCAATGCACTTCTCGTGAAAATGAGCACCGAACAAGGCAAGGTCGTCCAGGACATCAACGTGCTGCTGAGCCAGAAAGTCTTCGTCGGACTAAACGGCATGGATCACAAGCTGGACGGAAAAATACTCGTCAGCCTGAACGAACTGGAACAGATGCACATGTCGCTACGGGACGGCGACCGCTACGTCAGGGAAGGAGACCGGCTGATGCGCGTATCCGGGAATCTGCCGAACGATCTTAAATTCATCTATTTCGACAAAAGCAAGCCGCTCGATCATCTGGTCAGGGACTATCTTGCCCTAGCGCGTAAAATACAAAGAATTCCAGCGAAAGATCTTCACCCTTCCAATCCGGACCTCCAGAAATTATTGTTTACGCTGTCGCCGTTGCTGTTGGAGGACATGAATAAAGTCAGCTCGATTTATCAGCGCCAGACCGAATTCATGTTGGGCAGTACCGCTAACAAGCAGAATCTGATGTTTGCGATCCTGCTCGCTTCCCTGGCACTGGTCGGCGTGCTGCTGCTGCAGCCGATGGTGCAGCGCTTGAAGGAAAGCGCATTGAAAATGCGGCAGGAAAAGGCATTTGCCGATAACGTAATCCATACGACTCAGGCATTGATCATCGGTCTCGATGCGGACGGTAAAATCGTTTTATTCAATCAGCATGCCGAGGAAAATACCGGCTGGCCGGAAATCGAGCTGAGGGGCAAGGATTTTTTCGACCAATTTATCCCCGCCGAAGAACAAGGCGAATTGCACGCGCTGTTTTCCGGCATGATGTCAGGGACCGTTGAGTTCGCCGAAGCTATCGAAACGCGCATGCGGATCAGCACCGGCGATTACCTGCATGTCGTCTGGAATCCCACCGTGATCAAGAATTCCGCCAGCGGAATGCCGATGATGTTCCTGAATACCGGCATCGACATTACCGAGCGCAAGGAAGCCGAGAAAAAAGTGCAAAAGGCCCATGCCGAACTGGCGCAATTGAGCGCCCGGTTGCAAGGCGAAGTCAATCTGGCCGCTACCCTGCAGCGCTCGATACTGCCGCAACCCACCATCGAATTGCCCGGTCTGCAGGGCGTTGCGAACATGCTGACTTCGAGCGAAGTCGGCGGCGATTATTACGACTATTATAAAGTGAGCGGGCATCACAGCATTTTGATGGTCGGCGACGTCAGCGGCCACGGCGTTGCGGCCGGCACCATGGTGGGTGCCGCGAAGGCGGGCGTATATCCCTTGATTCACGAAGGGGTGACCAGTCCGAGCGAGATACTCAACTCGCTGAACGACACGATGCGCGCGACGGCGCAGCAGTCGTTGCTGATGACGATGGCTTGTTTGAGCCTGGACGCGCGCACCGGCAAGCTGGCGTTTGCGAATGCCGGCCATGTTTTGCCGTATTTATTGAAGCGCGGCGCCCAAAGTTGGCAAATGCTGGAAGCATCCGGCCTGCCGTTGGGGAAAAGCGCCGATTCGGACTACCAGGAGTCCGTGCTCGAATTGACGCTGGAAGTCGGAGACCGCTTGTTCCTCTATACCGACGGACTGGTCGAGGAAGAGTCCCCCAGCGGGGAGCCTTTCGGTTACGACCGCCTCGAAGCGATTCTGAACGCCAATACCGATGTCGAAGACGCGGAGCAGTTGCGCAATCAGATCCTGGATGCGTTGAGGCGGCACTGCCGGAGCATGCTGTATTCCGACGACGTGACGATGATGATCGTGACGCACAGCGACCGCGTGGCGCAGACCGCCGCCAGCAATGAAGTCAGCGATATCATCCGCATTTCGGAAAACTTTTATCGCCAGGGCGACCACCCGATACCGCGGATTGCGAAGGAATATGTGGTATTCCTTGCCGAACAGGATTATTCCGACCTGTTGCCGCGCTTCAGCCAGGACGGCATTTGCCGGATTCTGCCGAGGCACGACGATTTTTGCAAAAAGTTGGGTTGGAATCACTTGCTGAATCAGCACAACGAATCGCCCGACGACGATTTGTATGCGTTGATGCCCGGCAGGGCGCAATATCGCCATTTTCAATTGACCCATACGGACGACAAACCGTTTATCGTGGAAGAGATTCATTCCTGGCTGAAAGATCAGGGACACATTCCCAAAGACCAATTAGACGCCTTGATGATGGTGCTGGACGAGATGACCGAAAACAGCCTTTATGCTGCGCCGCGGGACGGCAAAGGGGTTGCTTATTACGTCAAGGGCGAATCCCGTGAATTGTCGTCGCATGAAGAGGTCCGTATCGACATTGCTGTAAGCGAAGACATCCTCGGCTTGATGATTACCGACAACTGGGGCACCCTGACGCCCGGCGTGTTTTTGAAAAACCTGGCGCACGCGATGTCCGAAGGCGTCGAAGCCGGCATCGGCGGCGTCGGCCTGTACATGATGTGGCGGATGTCGGATTATTTGCAAATCCGGGTGCATCCGCAGAAACGCACCCAGGTGACGACCCTGTGGGATTTACACGGCAGCGTCGATATGGGCGTAGAGTCCGGCCTTCAGTTTCTTTATCACAGCGAGTATGAATCAGCTTATCAAATGAGGGCATCGATATGAGCAGCATGATCAGCAGTTTTTCCATCCAGCCCGTTTCCGAGCAGGACAACCGCTATTGTTACAATTTCATCGGCTCGATCGATGCGCATGCCAATCCGGTACTGGAGCCGTTGACCGCCATACCGTCGAAGGCGCATGTGTTGCTGGACTTCAGCCAGGTCGATCGGGTCAATTCGATGGGCCTGTCGCTGTTGCTGAAATTGTTCGAAGAATGGGAGCGGAAAAAAATCCGCGTGGAAGTGCAAAGTCTGGACCGGATGATCAGCATGTTGTTCAAAATTACCGGCCTTGGACGCTTCGTCAAGTCAGACGGTAATTCTGCCGCCGCTGGCGCTTTTCCCGCGGCCGCCGTTCCCGCACCGCGGGACGCCGAGGCCAGACAGAAAAGCTCGGACGCCGCGCCCGACAAGTTGAATTTCGTGGCCAGCCTGCAGTCCGGGCAACAATTGACCGGTTGGTATCTGCTCAATACGTATCTGCAGCGCCGCATGAAAAAAGCGATCCATTTCGAACAGTCGGCGGAACATCTGGACGGTGACTACACCGATCTGTTGTTCGCAAAGCCGTTTGAAGCCTGTGCAATGATCAAACGTTACGGCTTCGTACCGGCGATGCGTCCGGTGGCGGAGGTCGACGAAGTGGTTCTGTTGACCCGGGTGGATGATCAGCGGACCTTGCACGAATATCAGGGAGTGTGCGTAGGCACGGCGACGAAGGATAGCTTCGTGTATTTGCTGGGCCGGTTTTTATGCGACGAAAGCGGCATCGATTCGACGAAATTTACCTACGATTTTGCCGGTAATGAAATCAAGGCACTTCAATCGCTGATTCGAAAAAAATGCGATTTGGTTTTCATGCTGAAAAAATCGTACGAAGGGCTTTCTTCGTTCAGCCGCAACAATGTCCGCAAGCTTGATGAAAGCGAAACCCACTTTGCCTGCCATCTTTTTTGCGTAGCCCCCCATCTGCAGGATGAAGGTAAGCTATTGGCCGATATTCTGAAGGATATGGAAAACGATGAGCAAGGCAGAACGATTCTGCGAGACATTCAGATCAGCGGCTGGTGCAAACCTGAACCGGGCGAAGTTCAGATGCTGCAAATGGTATACGACCGCTACGCCAGTTAGGAAGCTTTGAAGCGTTAGTCGGTGTTTTGTTTACCGTTCTTCGGCC
The DNA here is from genome assembly GCF_016745425.1 of Candidatus Methylomicrobium oryzae. Classification (GTDB taxonomy): domain Bacteria; phylum Pseudomonadota; class Gammaproteobacteria; order Methylococcales; family Methylomonadaceae; genus Methylomicrobium; species Methylomicrobium oryzae. The sequence goes on from NZ_JAERVK010000001.1 coordinate 70,313, forward strand.
GCGGCTTGAACTTAAGCTGCGGCGGAGATGCGCCTTGCAGCGGGTTGGCCGATTCCGGCCATAATCCGATGCGCCAGATCAGGCACCTTCGGCTTTTTCCTCGTCCACGTTTGCCATGTCCGAAATTTCCTTCAATCTTGAGATGGCCTTGGCGTTGATGCTGTTTTCCGGGTAATTGCCATTGTGATCGACCGTGCCTGCTGATTCCCCGGTCAATAATTCGAGCGTCTCGTCGACGCTGGTGACCGCATAAATCGAAAATTGCCCCTTCGCGACCGCATCGATCACTTCCTGCTTCAGGACCAGATTGCGTTTGTTCGCAGCCGGAATGATCACCGCATGATGGCCGACCAGTCCGCGCGCCTTGCACAGCCGGAAATAACCTTCGATCTTTTCGTTTACGCCGCCGATCGCCTGGACTTCGCCGTATTGATTGATCGAGCCGGTTACCGCGAACGACTGCTTGATCGGAACGCGGGTCAGCGCCGAGATCAGGCAGCACAATTCGGCCAGGGAGGCGCTGTCCCCGTCGACTTCGCCGTAGGACTGCTCGATCGCGATGCTGGCCGAGACGGCCAGCGGAAATTGCTGCGCGTAGGTGTGGCCGAGGTAGCCGGTCAGGATCAGTACCCCTTTCGAATGGATTTCCTTGCCGAGTTCCGCTTCGCGCTCGATATCGACGATTCCGCGCGAGCCGGGAGAGACCGTCGTGGTGATCCGTGCGGGCGCACCGAAGCTGCTGCCGCCGATTTCGAGCACGGTCAGGCCGTTGATTTTGCCGATCGCGCTGCCTTCCGTATCGATCAGAATCGTGCCGTCGAGCACTTCTTCGAGCATCATCTCTGCGAGACGGCCGTTCCTGAATTCGCGGGCGGCCAGCGCCTTTTCGATCTGCTCCCGGTCGATCCGGTCGCGGTTCGCCTGCAGGCAAAACAGGTTCGCTTCGCCGATGATGTCGAGCGATTCGGTGATCCGTGCGGAAAAATGATGCTGGTTTTCCGCCAGCCTGCAGCTATGTTCGATCAGCGCCTCGATTGCGCACCGAGTTAAAGGGTTCGCACCCGAATCTTTCGCATGCCGGTTCATCAGCTGCGCAAACCGCTGCATCGACACCGCATCGCGCGAAATGTAATGGTCGAAGTCGGCGAGGATCTTGAACATCTCATTGAATTCGCTGTCGAGTTCTTCGAGCAGGTAATAGAGATCGCGAGATCCGACCAGGATCACCTTCACGTTCAGCGGGATCACTTCCGGTTTTAAGGTGATTGTGTTGATCCCGAGATCCGAATAGGGTGATTCGATTTCGATTCTGCCGGCCTGCAGGGCTCGTTTCAATCCTTCCCAGACGAACGGATGGGTCAGCAGTTTTTCCGCGTCGAGGATCAGGTAACCGCCGTTCGCACGGTGCAGGGAGCCCGCGCAGATGCGCCGGTAATTGGTGACCAGGGTTCCCTGTTCGCTGGAATATTCGATCCGCCCGAACACATTCTGATAGGTCGGGTGCGGCTCGTGGATTACCGGTGCGCCGTGTTCGGGCTTGTTGTCGACCAGAATGTTCGGTGCATAGAGTTCCAGCAGTACCTGCCGCCGGTTCGCGAACTCGCGGGGGTCGGCGGTCCGGCCCGGCATCAGGAATTCGGGAATTGTGGTGCGCAGGTTTTTGTCGATCTCGGCAAGGTAGGTGATCACGTCGTCGATATTCTGGTACTTGTCGTTCAGCTCGGCGAACAACGGTTCGATGGCCTGGCTGATCGTGTCGTTGTCGAGCTGTTTGATCTTGTCGGCCAGCGCGCGGCGCCATTGCGGCAATTCGAGCAGCATATCGCTCAGATATTCTTCGAGTTCCTCGATCTGTTTGTGGAAAAGGTCGCGTTCGGCCTGCGGCAGCTGCGTAAACTGGGCGTCGTCGAGCGCCTTGCCGTCGCGAATCGGTGCGAACGAAATCTGTTCACTTTCCCGGAACAGCGCAATGCTCATATCCAGCGCTTTTTGATCGACTTTTTCGATCGCATTGTTGTAATACTGATTGAACTGGCGCTCGATCGCGGTCTTTTTCTGCTGGTAGGTCGGGCTTTCGAACGCCGCCGGGAAGGTCGCCAGAAGATTGTCGATCAACTGCTCGATATCTGTGCTGAAGACCGCGCCGTGTTCGGGCGGCAATTCGATCGCGACCGGTTCGCGCGGATTCTGAAAATTGTCTGCATAGGCGTAAGAGGGCGGTGCCGGCTGTTTTTCGGCAATTGCGTGCAGATGCTGGGTGATCATCGACAGTCGGCCCAGCCCCAGTTCGCCCATCACATAAATGTTGTAGCCGGGGCGCGCCATTGCGACGCCGAATTCGAGCGCCGACTGCGCGCGTTCCTGCCCGAGGATCGGCGCATCGGGCAATGACGTCCCTTCAAGATCGACGCCGCTCAGGTCGATGTGCAGCTTCATGGATTCGATAGGCAATTTGGAAACGATGGTCATGCGGCGTTCAGATGTCATTAACAATAGAAACCTGCAATTTTATCACCATTGACAGCGGGTTCGAAAAAGCGCCGCCGCATTCCGGATTGGGGACAGCGCAGCCGAAGGGTTTTAGAGTACAATCGGCATAGAGAACCTTGAAGTCATAACTCTTATCTCCAGGTGACGTTATGCAAAAGAGAAAAATCACGATCGACGGCAACGAAGCCGCCGCCACGGTCGCTTACATGACCAGCGAAGTGATTGCGATTTACCCGATTACGCCGGCGTCGCCGATGGGCGAGCTGGCCGATAAATGGGCGTCGGACAGACGCAGGAATCTTTGGGGCACAGTGCCGAGTATCGTCGAGATGCAGAGCGAGGCGGGGGCGGCCGGCGCGATCCACGGCGCCCTGCAAAACGGGGCGCTGGCGACCACGTTCACCGCTTCGCAGGGCCTGCTGTTGATGATTCCGAACATGTACAAGATCGCCGGGGAATTGACGCCGGCGGTCTTCCATGTGGCGGCCCGGTCGCTGGCAAGCCAGGCGCTGTCGATCTTCGGTGACCACAGCGACGTGATGGCCGCCAGAGCGACCGGTTTCGCATTTCTGGCTTCCAACTCGGTGCAGGAGGCACAGGATTTTGCGCTGATCGCACAGGCCGCAACCTTGGCCGCGCGGATTCCGATCGTGCATTTTTTCGACGGTTTCAGGACTTCGCACGAAATCTCCAGTATTGAGCCGCTCGATCTTGGAACGGTGCGGGCATTGATCGCCGACCGCCTGATTGCGGCGCACCGGCAAAGGGCGCTGTCGCCCGAGCATCCGGTGCTACGCGGCTCGACGCAGAATCCGGATATTTATTTCCAGGCGCGCGAAACGGTCAATGCTTATTACCAGGCGATGCCGGGTATCGTGCAGGCCACGATGGACCGGTTCGCCGAACTGACCGGCCGAAGCTACCGGCTGTTCGATTACGTCGGGGCGGCGGATGCGGAAGAAGCAATTGTGCTGATCGGCTCGGGAGCGGAGACGGCCGAAGAAACGGTCGAGCATTTGGTTGCGCGCGGCGACAAGGTCGGCGTGCTGAAGGTCCGCCTGTTCCGGCCGTTCAGCGCCGAGGCCCTCCTGGAAGCGCTGCCGAAGACGCTACGACGGATCGCGGTGCTCGACCGCACGAAAGAAGCCGGCGCGGACGGTGAACCCTTGTATAAAGACGTGGTGACCGCGCTCGCGCAGGATGCAATGAGTGCCGTACCGCACTTTGCCACACTGCCGAAAGTGATCGGCGGCCGGTACGGGCTGTCGTCGAAAGAATTCACCCCGGGCATGGTCAAGGCCGTGTTCGACGAACTGGACAAGCCTGAGCCTAAAAACCCGTTTACGGTCGGGATCCATGACGATGTCGGCCATACCAGTCTGCGATGGGATGCAGGTTTCCGAACAGATGCTTCGAAGCGGGCGGTCAATGTCCTGTTTTACGGCCTGGGCAGCGATGGGACGGTCAGTGCGAACAAGAATTCGATCAAGATCATCGGCGACAAGACACAGGGTTACGCGCAGGGCTATTTCGTTTACGATTCGCGCAAATCCGGAGCGGTGACCGTTTCGCATCTGCGCTTCGGCAAAGAAAAAATCCGTTCGGCCTATCTGATCGGAGACGGCGAAGCCGAGTTTGTCGCCTGCCATCAGCAGGTATTCCCGGAGCGTTACCGGATGCTCGATAAGGCGGCGCCGGGCGCGGTGTTCCTGCTGAATTCGCCGCTGCCGCCCGAGCGGGTTTGGGCGTCTCTGCCTCGCTCGATACAGACGGCGATGATCGAGAAAAAGATTCGCTTTTACACGATCGACGCATATGCGATCGCTGAATCCGTGGGCTTGGGGAGGCTGATCAATACGGTGATGCAGGCCTGTTTTTTCGCGTTGGTCGAAATCGTTCCGAAGATTGAAGCGATCGCCGCGATCAAGACGGCCGTACACAAGACCTACCAGAAGGCCGGCCAGCGGATTCTCGATGCGAATCTGCAGGCGATCGACGCTGCGCTGGCGAATCTGCATCGGGTCGAAGTGCCGAGTGCAGCTGACAGCATGACCGAAATTCCATCTCCGGTGCCGGACTACGCGCCCGAGTTTATCAAAAATGTAACCGCCGAGATCATCGCCGGCCGGGGCGATGCGGTGCCGGTCAGCTTTCTGTCCCCCGACGGTACCTTTCCGACCGCAACCTCAGTCTGGGACAAACGCAATCTGGCGCTCGAAATTCCGGTCTGGGAAAGCGATCTATGCACCCAATGCGGCAAATGCGTGTTCGTCTGCCCGCACAGCGTAATTCGCAGCAAGATGTTTGCGCCGGAACAGGTCAAGAATGCACCGCCGACGTTTAAATACGTGCCGGTCAAGAGCAAGGTGTTCGAGAATCTGTTGGTCAGCTACCAGGTTTCGCCGGAGGATTGCACCGGCTGCAGTTTGTGCGTCGATGTCTGCCCGATCCGCGACCCTAAGCTGCCGGAACGTAAGGCAGTGAATATGGGGCCACAACCGCCGCTACGCGAACAGGAAACCACCAACTGGCGCTTTTTCGAAAGTCTGCCGGATTTCGAGCGCGGCGCGCTGCATCACAACAAGATTCCGGAGGCGATGCATTTGCGTCCTCTGTTCGAGTTTCCGAGCGCCTGCGCCGGCTGCGGCGAGACGCCTTATCTGCGCCTGGCGACGCAGTTATTCGGCGACCGGATGGTGGTCGCGAATGCAACCGGCTGTTCGTCGATTTACGGCGGCAATCTGCCGACTACGCCGTGGAGCCGAAACGAGGAAGGCCACGGGCCGGCCTGGGCGAACTCGCTGTTCGAAGATAATGCCGAATTCGGCCTCGGGATGCGGATCGCGATCGACAAGCAGAAGGAATATGGGGAGGAGCTGCTGGAAGACCTGCGCGGCGAAATCGACCCGGAACTCGCCGATGCGATCCTGAAAGCCGACCAAAGCGATGAAGCCGGCATCTACGAGCAGCGCGAGCGCGTTGCCGTCTTGAAAAAACGCCTGGAAACGCTGAACGGTGAAGCGGCGGCGCGTCTGCTTGGCGTCGTCGATACCTTGGTCAAACGCAGCGTCTGGATCATCGGCGGCGACGGCTGGGGCTATGACATCGGCTACGGCGGCCTCGACCATGTGCTGGCCTCGGGACGTGACGTGAATATTCTGCTGCTCGATACCGAAGTCTATTCGAATACCGGCGGGCAGACCTCGAAGGCGACGCCGCGCGGCGCGGTCGCGAAGTTCGCGGCGGCCGGCAAGCCGACTCCGAAGAAAGATCTGGCGAGGCTCGCGATCGATTACGAACAGGTCTATGTGGCGCAGGTCGCCTATGGTGCGAAGGATACGCAAACTTTGCGCGCTTTTCTGGAAGCCGAATCCTATCCCGGCACTTCGCTGATCATCGCCTACAGCCCCTGCATCGCGCACGGCGTCGACCTGTCGAACAATCTCCGCCAGCAGGACATGGCGGTGCGCAGCGGGCATTGGCCATTGCTCCGTTATGATCCCCGCCGGGCGCAGGCAGGAGGCAATCCGCTGCAGCTCGACAGCCAGAAACCGTCGATGCCGTTCCGGGATTATGCACTGACCGAAGCGCGCTTCAGCCTCCTCAGCCGAACGCACCCGGACGAGTCGGAACGCTTCTTGCAGCAATCGCAGCAGGACGTCAATGCGCGCTACCGGCACTACCGCGAACTGGCAAACAGGGTTTTCGCGAAAAGTGAAGCAGGGCTGGGCGGCGAACCATCCAAAGCGGGAGAAAAAACCTAAGCGGAGCCGATTAATGTAGGGTGGGTTCGGCGCGCTTTGCCTTTGTCTTCCGGATTCGACAAAACTTTCTGCGCGCCGAACCCACCGTTTGCGGCAACCTCGGTGGGTTACGATGCGCGGCAAAGACCGATGGACGCTCAAAGGCAATGCCAATGCGCGCCTAACTCACCCTACGATTTTTGTCTTTATAATCGGCAGGTATGATATTCCAGGAAATACCGAGAGAAGAAATCATGAACGGGATCGATTTGAGCACCGAATATCTAGGCCTGAAACTGACCAGTCCCTTGGTCGCCTCGGCTTCACCTTTGACACGTAGCCTGGATTCGGCATTGAGGCTTGAAGACGCCGGCGCCGGCGCGATCGTGATGTATTCCTTGTTTGAGGAAGAACTGCGGCATCAGGAAGAAACCGCGGCCCGATTCTTGATCCATCAAAGCATCGGGCATCCCGAGGCGGACAGCTTCTTGCCGGACGATAGCGGCTACCGTCACGGCCTCGACCAGTATCTGGAGCAGTTGGCGAAGCTTAAACGGTCTTTGAAAATTCCGGTCATAGCGAGCCTGAACGGAGTGTCGCTGGACGGCTGGGTGGCGCACGGCAAAGCGCTGCAGGAGGCAGGCGCCGATGCGCTCGAACTGAACGTGTATTACCTGAGCGCGGATGTCGACGAATCCGGCCTCGAGATCGAGGCGCGTTATCTGGAATTGCTGACCGAATTGCGCCGGCAGGTTTCGCTGCCGATCGCGATGAAACTGTCGCCGTACTTCACCGGCCTTGCGCATTTCGTGAAACGGCTCGAGCTGTCCGGTGCGGACGGCGTCGTGCTGTTCAACCGTTTCTACCAGCCCGATATCGATCTGGACAATTTGCAGGTGACTTCCGAGTTGCAATGGTCGCGCTCTGTGGACAGTCGATTGCCGCTGCGCTGGGTTGCGCTGTTGTACGGTAAGGTAGGGCTGTCGCTGGCGACAACCAGCGGGGTGCGCACGGCCGAAGATGCCCTGAAGCTGATCCTGGCCGGCGCCGATGCGACTCAGCTCTGCTCGGTATTGCTTGAACACGGTCCTGCCTATCTCGGTACGATCGAAAAAGGGATGCGGGACTGGCTTGCCCGCCATGAATTTGCGGCGCTGAGTGAATCGAAAGGACTGTTGAGCAAGCGGCGCTGCATGAATCCCGGCATTTTCGAACGCTCGAACTATTTGAATCTGCTGGACGGTTACAGCCGGCCGCCGGGCATCCGGGTTTGAGGCCCGGCAGAGGTGCGGAACCTAAGCCGAAAGGATTCTTCCTAATGATCATTGATTTTCCATTTTGCAATTTGCAGAGAGAAACGCCATGAACGATACGATGCAGCAAGTTGAAAGAGAAGTCCGCGAAACGGTCGAATCCGGTGTCGATATTTACGAGCGGGTACGGGCGATCACGCTGAAGGCCCTGACCGAGCGTACCCTGGATATCGACAACATCAAGAGCGTGATGGAGGCGGTATTGAAAGGCATGAGCGACGGGATGAGCCCGCATTACGACCCGGCCAAACGGGCTTTCAAGCAGACCACCGAAGCGCTGGACGATACACTCAGCAAGACCGCCGAAGCGTCGAAGCTGGCGATCGAAGAAGCGGCGGGGAATCTCGACGAGTTTTCCAGCCATGATTTCAAGCGCGCCGCCGATGACCTGAAAAGCCTCGAAGGCCTGTTTCTGGATACGATGGAACGGGTTGGGCGCCACAGCAACGAAACCGCGGCGAAAATTGCCCGGGACTTTCTCGACCATGCCCGGCGGAACGGGACGGCGGTCGGCAGACAGAGCCGGGTTATTCTGGAAAATCTAGACAACTTCCGAGTCAGCGGCCAGCATGCGGTAATGGCCGGGGCTTCGGCCACGACCTCGGCACTGGCCAAAATCGCCGGCGGTTTTCTCGCCGGCATTGCGGAAAGCCTAGATCCCGAAAAATCACGAAAATAGCGAGCAAAACACGACATCATGATATGGGAATTAATTAATGCCGCGAAGGATTTAAGCCGGGCCCAGGATGTTGCGACCGTCCTGATCCGTTACGGCTTCGGTGGGGTCGTGCGTTCGCTCGGTGTCGGGAGTGCCTTGGAGCGCCTCGGCAAAACCCTGCATTGGCAGAGTGTCGAAGAATATGCGGCGCTCGACACTCCGCAGCGGGTGCGGCGCGTGCTGGAGGATCTGGGCCCGACGTTCATCAAGATGGGACAGATTCTTGCGACCCGGCTGGACCTGTTTCCGCCTGCCTATATCGCGGAATTCGAAAAGCTGCTGGACAAGGTGCCTTCGCTGCCGTTCGAGGATTTGGTTCCGCAATTGCAGGAAGACATCGGCGGCGACATCGAGGACATTTTCCTGAGCATCGAGCGCGAGCCGTTGGCGGCCGCCTCGCTGGCGCAGGTGCATCGGGCGGTGCTGCAGGACGGCACGCCGGTGATCTTGAAAATCCGCCGTCCCGGCATCCGCCGGATTATCGAGGCGGACTTGCGGCTGTTGAACCGGGTCGTCGAAGTGATCGAATCCGACGTGCCGGAACTGCGCCGCTACCATCCGCGCGAGATATTCCGGCAGTTCTCGCAGTCGCTCAGGGCCGAACTCGATTTTGCGGCGGAAGCGCGCAACGTCGAACGGGTTGCCGCCAATCTGGCAGGGAATGAGCACATCAAGATTGCCTCGATTTATTGGGAGCTGACCGGCGAGCGGCTGAACGTGCAGGAGTATATTCAGGGTATTCCGGGCCGCGATCTGAGAGCGCTGGATCAGGCCGGCCTGGATCGGAAACTCCTGGCCGAACGTGGCGCCAAGGCCGTGCTCAAAATGATCATGGAAGACGGCTTTTTCCATGCCGATCCTCATCCCGGCAACGTGTTTTATCTGCCGGACAACCGGCTTGCTTTTATCGATTTCGGAATGGTGGGACGGCTGACCGAAGAACGCCGGGAACAGGTCATCGTATTTTTATACGGAATGGTCAATCGGATGCCGCTAAAAGTCGTCGAAATCCTAGAGGATTGGTCCGGGGTGATCAAGACCGACGAGCAGGCGTTGGCGATCGAGATCGATGCGTTCGTCGATCAATACAGTAATCGGTCGCTGAAGGATTTGAGCCTGCAGATGATGATCGGCGACCTTCTGGCGATCCTTCGGGACCATAACTTGTCGCTGCCGCCCGATTTGGCGCTTCTGGTCAAGGCCTACGTCACACTCGACGGTTTCGGCCGGCATCTCGATCCGGATTTCAATACGCTGGTGTTCGCGGCGCCTTATCTGCAGCAACTGATGGCGGATCGCTACCGGCCGGACGTGATCGCAAAACGCGGCTGGAATAATCTGGTCGGCATCGTCGACCTGCTGGCTGCGTTTCCGAAGGAATTGCACCAGTTGCTCAGGGCTTCCCGAAAAGGCGCGGTTCAGGTCGATTTCAACGTCAAGGGAATCGGCCCCTATGTGGATAAGATCGATGTGGCGATCAGCCGGTTGACGATGGGAATTGTTACCTCCGCACTGATTATCGGCACTTCCATCATCACCACTGTCAAGGGTGAAAGTTCGTTCTTGAGCCTGCCGGTCTTGGGTTTCTTAGGCTATCTCTTCGCTTTTCTCGGCGGTATTTGGCTGCTCATTTCGATCTGGCGCAGCAACAGGCGCAGTTAGCCGTTGCAAGGCGCTTCACGCGATAAGGCGCTGCAGTACCCCGTTAATTCTCGGTCAGCACCAATCTGATTTCGTTGGCAGTTTGAGCGGCGATTCTGAAACCGCGCATTTCCAGGATGCCTTTGGTATTCAGCGAGATGATCAGATATGAGGTTTCGGGATAGGCGGCCTGTTCCAGATCGGTTCCGGAGGGAAATGCAGGCGCGGCCGGATGCGAATGGTAGATCGCAAACAGTTCTTCGCCTTGATCCCGCATCGCCGCCATCGCGGCGATTTGTTGTTTGGGGTCGAGCAGAAAACGTCGCTCCGGATGTTCCGCCACATTTATGATGGGATAACAGGTTTGAGCGATGCCGTTTTTGCCGCCGACCAGTCCGCAAATTTCGGTATCGGGCGAGATTTGCGCGAGATGGAGCAGTTGCTGGGCAAGTTTGCGGGGAATATGGATTTCTTGTTGTTCGTGCATGGATTAAGGTGAGAGGCTCAAGGCGAAATAATCATGGCTGCAGATTCGGTTTTTGGTTTGGGAGCCTTTAGCTTGCTCTATTTCTTCCGTAGGTGGCCCGGGGCTGGCCGGACAGGTCTTTATAGGTTTGCACCTGATCATAACCTGCGTCCCGGAAAATCGCTTGCGCGGCCGATTCTTGGTCATAGCCATGCTCGATCAACAGATGGCCGCCGGTACGGAGATAGCGTCGGGCTTCGCCCGCAATCGTTCGAATGTCGGCCAGCCCCTGGCTGGGCGCCGTCAGGGCGCTTCTGGGCTCGAAGCGCACATCGCCCTGGCCGAGATGGACATCGTTTTCGGCGATATAGGGAGGGTTGCTGACCACCAGGTCGAAAGCGGCCGACGGCACCGAAGTAAACCAGTCGCTGTGCAGAAAACGGATATGAGCCGCACCGTGTTGTTCGGCATTGTATTTCGCGATTTCCAGCGCCGCTTGACTGAAATCGGTGGCAATTACTTCGGTTTGGGGCAATTCTTTGGCCAGTGTGACCGCGATGATTCCGGAGCCGGTGCCGAGATCGATGATTTTTGCGGGCCGGTCGTGCGGCAGCAAGGCTAGACTGATCTCGATCAGCAGCTCGGTTTCGGGGCGCGGGATCAGTACGGCGGGGGTGACCCGGAATTCGCGCGACCAGAACTCGCGGCGGCCGGTTAGATAAGCGATTGGCGCGCCCTGTAGGCGCTGCCGCAGCAGCGCCTGAAACCGCCGGATTTGCTGCGGCTCGGGTTTCCGGTCGGGCCAGGCGCGCAGATAGGAGCGCGGTTTTTCCAACGAAAGACAGAGCAGGATTTCCGCATCGAGCGCGGCCGAATCGGAACTGTTCGACAGCCGGGAGACGGCGTCTTCAAGTAATGTCGTTATCGTGCCCATCCGGGTTATTCTTCGCCGAGCTGGGTCAAAAGCTCGGCCTGATGCTCGTTGGTCAAGGGCTGTATCACTTGTTCGAGGCCGCCTTCCATGATGTCGTCGAGTTTGTACAGCGTCAGGTTGATCCGGTGATCGGTCAGACGGCCTTGCGGATAGTTATAAGTCCGAATGCGCTCAGAGCGGTCGCCGGAACCGACCTGCAGCTTGCGCGACTTGGCCTGTTCGGAGTTCTGTTTTTCCTGCTCCGCGGCGAGCAGGCGTGCCGATAGCAATGACATCGCGCGGGCGCGGTTTTTATGCTGCGAACGTTCGTCCTGGCATTCAACTACGACGCCGGTCGGAATGTGGGTAATCCGGATCGCCGATTCGGTCCGGTTCACGTGCTGTCCGCCGGCGCCGGAAGCGCGGTAAGTATCGACCCGGAGGTCGGCCGGATTGATGTCGATCGCATCCACCTCCTCGACTTCGGGCATGATCGCGACCGTGCAGGCCGAGGTATGGATGCGGCCCTGCGATTCGGTTTCGGGAACGCGCTGCACCCGGTGCGTGCCGGATTCGAATTTCAATTGCGAATACACGTCGCGGCCGGAGACGCGCAGGATGATTTCCTTATAGCCGCCGTGATCGCCTGGATTTTCGCTGATTACTTCGGTCTGCCAGCCTTTCCGTTCGGCATAACGCTGATACATCCGGGAAAGGTCACCGGAAAAGATCGCCGCTTCGTCGCCGCCGGTGCCGGCCCGGATTTCGAGAAAAATATTGCGGTTGTCGTTCGGATCTTTCGGCAGCAGCAGGATCTGCAGTTCGTGTTCGAGCGATTCGACCAGCGCTTCCGCCTCACGGAACTCTTCCTTGGCCAGTTCGCGCATATCGGGATCGCTGTCGCCGGCCATTTCCTGGGCGGACAGGCGCCGGTCCTGTGCTTCCACATAACGCCGGTAACAGTCGACCAGCGGGCCGATCTGGGCGTATTCCTGGCTCAATGAGCGTTGTTGCTTTTGATTGTTTTGGACTTCGGGCTGGGAGAGAAGGGCGGCGATTTCTTCGTAACGTTCGCTTAGATTTTCCAGTTTGAGCTTGATGGAGTCTTTCATTGAGTATGGTGTAATTTCAGAATTTCGCGGGCCGCGGCGACGAGGTCATGTCTTTCGTTTTCGGCGGCGGCCCGGATTTGCGCGCTCGGAGTGTGAATCAGCTTATTGGTCAAGCTATGGGCCAGACGGTTCAATGCTTCTTCGGGCGGGGTGCCATTTTTTAACATGGCGAACGCTTTTTGCAAAGTTTCGTTTCTGATTTGCTCGGCCTGCCGCCGATAATCCTGGATCGTCGTTTGAGCCCCTTGTGCACGCAGCCAAGCCAGAAAATGGCCGACTTGGGTGTCGATGATTTCTTCCGCCTGTTCGGCGGCGCGGCGGCGCGAATTCATGTTTTGATCGATCACGTTTTTCAGATCGTCGACCGTATAAAGATAGACGTCGTTCAGTTGCTCGACTTCCGCTTCAATGTCGCGCGGAACCGCCAGATCGACCATGAAGATCGGCTTGTGTTTGCGTTTCTTCAGTGCGCTTTCGACGCGGCCCTTGCCGAGAATCGGCAACTGGCTGGCGGTCGAGGAAATCACGATGTCGGCTTCGTCCAGATGGTCTGGCAATTCCGACAAGGCGATCGCAAAGCCGTTGAATTGCATTGCCAAAATATGGGCCTTATCATACGTCCGGTTTGCGATGATTAGGCGTCCGATGCCCTGCTGCGTCAGGTGCCGGGCGGTCAGTTCGATCGTTTCGCCGGCGCCGATCAGCAGCGCGGTTTGATCGCTGAGCTTATCGAAAATCTGCTGTGCCATTTGCACGGCGGCAAAAGCGACTGAAACCGGACTGGAGCCGATCGCGGTATCGGTGCGGACTTTTTTGGCGGCCGCAAAAGTCGACTGAAACAGTTTGCCGAGCTGTTTGCCGATCGTGCCCGCTTCCAGCGCGGCCTGATAGGCGGATTTCATTTGCCCCAGAATCTGCGGTTCGCCGAGGATCATCGAATCCAGGCCGCTGGCGACGCGGAACATGTGCCGGATCAGTTGGGTGTCTGTGTGGCAATAGAGATAAGGTGCAAAATCGTCGGGGCGGATATTTCTGCTGTTGGCGACCCAGTCGATCAATATCTGCTGATTTGGAACCTCGGTCTTGCAATAAAATTCGGTGCGGTTGCAGGTCGACAGAATCGCCGCTTCGCTGATTTCCTTGATCCGCCCCAATTCCTGCAAAGCCGAATCCAGCATGTCGGCTGGGAAGGCCAGGCGCTCACGGATTGCCAGCGGCGCAGTGTTGTAATTGAGCCCTACGGCAAGAAGTGTCATGGTTTTACCGATAATTTCAAACGGCAGCTGCCGGATTGATCTTTGCGCTCGTCCATGTGTCTATGTGGATGGGGCTGATGCATCCCGCTCGCGCTTGATAGAACAAATTTAGATGCGAGAGTCATCCGATTTTCCTTATAATCATAGGTCAACGAATTATAGGATGTTTTTGTGTTAATTTTTAGATTGTTTGCGGTGTTAACTCCTATTTTACTCAATGGTTGCGCCAGCTCGCCAGAAAAACAGCAAGCGCCGGCGGCCCTGACAGCCGAGCCGTCTATCCAGAACGAACTCCCCAAACGAAAAGAAGCGAAAACAGAAATCGACCAGGATGTGCTATTCATGCTGATGTCGGCGGAGCTCGCCGGTCAGCGCGGCCAGTACGATCTGGCCTATGAGGGCTATATCGAAGCCGCCAAGCGGGTCAAGGATCCAAAACCTGCCGAGCGGGCAGCGATGATCGCAATGTACTTGAAAGATCCGAAAAAATTAAACAAGTCGTTGACGTTATGGCTTAAAAAGGATCCGCAGAATCTTACCGCCAGAAAGCTTGCCGTATTGTCCAGTCTTGAGGCGGGCAACCAGCAAAAAACGCTGGAGCATCTGACCGTGATTTTGGACAACGATGCGGCGGGTTTCGAAAGTTCAATACTGGAATTGGCGTCCGCGCTGCAAAGCGAAGGCAAGCTGCGAGTCATCTATGACGCTTTGGAAGCGTTGTCGGTCAAACGTCCCAATCAGGCGACCGTGTACTATCTCCAGTCGATCATCGCGATGCAGATGAAAAATCAGGAGGTTGCGGAAACAAAGATTGAGCGGGCGTTGAAGCTTCAGCCCGATTGGGACAAGGCTTTGGCCTTTCGGGCGCAAATTGCGGTCATGTCCGGCGATTTGCCGAAAGCGGTGGCTTTTTTGCGCAACGCGCATCAGAAATACCCGGATAACCAGAAAATCAGCAAGATGCTGACGCAGTTCCTGATTAAGACCGGCGAATATGACGAAGCGGGCAAGGTATATCAAAAGCTGGTCGAAAAGGACCCGAAGGATTTCGAGAGTTGGCTGGCGCTGGCGCTGGTGCATATCCAGATGGATCGCGAGAGTGAGGCCGAAGAGATCCTGAAGAAATTGCTTGGCGAAGACGAGTGGAAGGACCAGGCCCGGTTTTATCTCGGCAAGCTGGAAGAAAAGCGGGAAAATACTAAAAAAGCGCTGAATTGGTACGACCAGGTCCGCGAAGAGCCTTTCAATTTCGAAGCGGGAGTCGCGGCGATCAATCTGCTGGCCCATGACAAACAGTACGAAGAGGCGTTTTCGCGGCTGCAGGCGATGCAGGACAGCTATCCGAAGGAAAGAGTCCGTATTACGCTGATGAAGGCTGAGCTGCTGAATCAGCAGAAGCGCTATCAGGATGCCTATGACGAATTGAGCTCTGCGCTCGCCGAGCAGCCGGACAGCAAAGAATTGCTTTATACGCGCGCGTTGGTCGCCGAGCGTATAGACAAGCTGGATGTGTTGGAATCCGATCTGAAGAAAATTCTGGCGCAATACCCCGATAATGCGGAAGCGCTGAATGCGCTGGGCTATACCTTGCTGAGTTTTCCTTCGCGCCTGTCCGAAGCTGAGGGCTATTTGTTGCGGGCATTGAAATTGCAGCCTGATGAGCCGGTCATTCTGGACAGCTACGGTTGGCTGCTGTTCAAGCAGGGAAAGGCAGAGCAGGCGCTCAGGTATCTAGAGCAAGCTTATGCCAAACAGAAGGAAAACGAAATCGCGGCTCACCTTGCCGAGGTGCTGTGGGTGCTGGGCAGAAAGGAAGATGCAAAAAAGTTGTTCGACAGAGCTTTTAAGGAAACTCCGGACGATGAGTATCTGCTCGATTTCAGACAAAGGATATTGAATCGCTCGGAATAAAGCGCCCGACAGATATAGAAATATAAACGATGCAGATCGAACTCAAGCTTGATGGCCGGAGCGGGCCGAAGAGGCTGGCCTCGGTGCGGAAAAGCGTTCGATGGCTGCTGTGTCTGGTTTTAGCCGCGTCATTAACAGGCTGCTCGCTCTTCGCCACCGCTCCCCCCGAAGTTTCCTATTCCAAAGCAGTAAATCAGGCGCTTTATTATCTGGAGCCCTGGTCGTTGGATGGGCGGGTTGCGCTGACGGGTACGCAGGATTCCTGGACTGCCGACCTGGCTTGGTCGCACCGGCGCGACGATGAGCAAATCAGCTTGTCGGGCCCATTAGGGCAGGGCATGGTGAAAATTCATCTCTCCGGCGAAACGGTGACGGTGGCCGAGGGCAGCGGCAAGGTAGAATCTTCCGGCGATCCCGAAGGTTTCATTAATCAACGTCTGGGCATGTTCGTGCCGGTGACTTCGTTGCGTTACTGGGTTCTGGGAGTGCCGGAGCCTGAGCTGGACTTCGAGGAAAGTGATAAAGGCTTCACACAGGCGGGCTGGACGGTTGCGTTCCAGGCGATGCAGCAAGTCGGGCAATGGCTCTTGCCGCGCAAAATGTCGGTCGCAAATGATCGAGTCAAGTTAAAATTGATTATCAATGAATGGACACTCCATGACGGAAAAATGCGTTAATCTGCCTGCCTGGACCGAGAAGTGGCCGGCGCCGGCCAAGTTGAACCTGATGTTGCGCATCACCGGCCGCCGTCCCGATGGCTACCATTTGCTGCAAACGGTCTTTCAGTTCATCGATTTGTGCGACTGGATCCGGTTTCATCCGGTCGACGAAGACAGTGTCAGTCTTAATCAAACGTTGCCGGGAGTTTCGGAGGCTGACGATTTGACCGTCAGAGCGGCTCGGTTGCTGAAGGCGGAGGCCGGATATGCCGGCGGGGTCAGGATCGAGGTCGAAAAAAACCTACCGATGGGGGGTGGGCTTGGCGGTGGCAGTTCCGATGCCGCCACCACTCTGGTCGCGCTGAATTATTTGTGGGGATTGGGCTTGCCGGTCGAGCGGTTAATACAGCTCGGATTAAGCCTGGGCGCCGATGTGCCGGTCTTTGTGTTCGGTCAGGCGGCCTGGGGCGAGGGTGTCGGAGAAAAATTGGAGCCGATCCAAGTGCCGGAGTGTTGGACGGTGGTGATTCGTCCAGACTGTCATGTGAATACCGGAGAAATTTTTTCTGATAAAAACTTGACAAGGGACAGTAAGTCGATCAGAATATCTGACTTTATCGCCGGTCAACATCAAAATGATTGTCTTGATGTGGTGGAGCGGCGCTACCAGGCAGTAAAAGATGCTCTGGTTGCTTTATCCGAATTTGCCGAAGGCAGGTTGACAGGGACTGGGGCTTGTGTTTTTGCGCAGTTTGATTCGGAACAGTCCGCGAAGAGCGCTTATCGGTCGCTCACTGCCAAGTGGCAGTGCTATTTGGTCAAGGGGGTTAATGAGTCCCCTTTGTATGCGAAGCTCAGGGCTGTCGAGAATATTTCATGAATTATTGGGCCGTCGCCAAGCGGTAAGGCACGGGGTTTTGATCCCCGCATACCAAGGTTCGAATCCTTGCGGCCCAGCCAATTTCATCCGCATCAAGTCGAGTTCATTTTAGGAGTAAAAAAATGAATGAAGCCGCAATGATGGTGTTTTCCGGAAATGCCAATCTGGCTTTATCAGAAGGTATTGTAAGGAAGCTCAATATGCGGCTCGGTTTGGCGAGTGTGGGGCGGTTCAGCGACGGCGAAGTGGCTGTCGAAATCGGGGAAAACGTTCGAGGTAAGGACGTTTTTGTGATCCAGCCGACCTGTTCGCCGAATAACGATAACTTGATGGAACTATTGGTGATGATCGATGCGCTAAAGCGGGCGTCGGCATCGCGGATCACGGCAGTGATCCCCTATTATGGTTATGCCCGGCAAGACCGGCGCACCCGTTCGGCGAGAGTGCCGATTACGGCTAAGCTTGTGGCGAAGATGATCGAGCAGGCTGGGGCGCATCGGTTGTTGACCGTTGATCTGCATGCGGATCAGATTCAAGGTTTTTTTGATATCCCTGTCGATAATGTGTATGCGTCGCCGATTCTTTTGGGGGATGTGTGGCGGCAGAAATATCACAGGCTGATGGTGGTGTCGCCTGATGTCGGGGGGGTGGTAAGAGCCCGTGCGTTAGCCAAAAGATTGGATGATGCTGATCTTGCGATTATCGACAAGCGACGTCCGAAAGCGAATGTGTCGGAAGTGATGCATATCATCGGCGACGTCGAAGGTCGTAGTTGCGTTCTGATTGATGATCTTGTCGATACGGCGGGTACCTTATGTCATGCGGCAAAGGCGCTAAAAGATCATGGGGCGCTCAAGGTGGTGGCTTACTGCACGCATGCTGTTTTATCGGGTGCGGCTATTTCGAATATCGAGCGCTCGGTGTTGGATGAGTTGGTGGTGACTGATACGATTCCGCTGCGCCCGGAGGCCGAGGCGCTGGGAAGGATTAGGCAGCTCAGTGTGGCTGAGATGCTTGCTGAAACCATCCGGCGTATTGCCGTCGGTGAGTCGGTCAGTTCTCTGTATGTCGATTGATAGAAATAAAGTTTTGCGCGTTGATGCGCGGGGTTAAGAGATAAAATGTCTAACGTATTCGAATTTGTTGCTCAGGCTCGTGGGCGGTCAGGAAAAAACGCGGCAAGAAACGCGCGCCGCCAAGGCGATGTTCCGGCTGTGATATACGGTGGTCATCAAGAGCCGCAAATGCTGGTTTTGAATCATAACGAAGTGATTAAGCATCTTGAGCACGAAGCGGTTTATTCTCATATTCTCGATGTGACGATCGATGGCAAAACCGAAAAAGCGGTTTTAAAGGGTGTTCAGCGCAATCCGGCCAGATTCCAGATCATGCATCTTGACTTCATGCGGGTTAGTATGACTGAAGCGATCAAGGTGCATGTGCCGTTGCATTTTATCAACGAAAGCACTTCGGTTGGCGGTAAGAAGGGTGGTGTTGCGGCGCACTCTTTGGTTGATATCGAAGTATCATGTCTGCCGGGCGCCTTGCCTGAATTTATTGAGGTCAACTTGGCGAATCTGGATATTGGGGCGTCGATCCATCTGTCTGATCTCGTGTTGCCTGCTGGTGTTGAAATCGTCGCGTTGGCGCAAGGTCCGGAGCACGATCTGCCGGTAGTGTCGATGATGCCCGGTAAAGTAGGTCAAGACGAGTCGGCTGCTTAAAAAGGGTGATAAAGCTTATTGTTGGTTTGGGAAATCCTGGGCGGCAATATGAAAAGACCCGGCACAACGCCGGGTTTTTGTTTGTAGATTGTCTCGTGCGCGATTTGGGTTCCGCATTTGCGCAGGCTCCGCGGTTTTTGGGTGAGTTTGCTGAGTGTAGGGTAGGAGGTGAAAAACTCCTATTATTAAAGCCCGCGACTTTTATGAATCGCAGCGGGCAGTCAGTCGCGGCGCTGTTGAAATATTATAAGCTTCAGGCGGATCAAGTGCTTGTTGTGCATGATGAGCTCGATTTTAATCCGGGTGTCGTCAAATTGAAAAAAGATGGTGGGCATGCTGGGCACAATGGTTTGCGTGACATTATTGCTCATTTGAATACAAAGGATTTTTACCGTTTAAGGTTGGGGATAGGTCGTCCGCCAGCCGGAAAAGTGGTAGCGGATTTTGTTTTATCTGTGCCGTCCAAGCAGGAAGCAGATTTGCTGGACGGTGCAATCAAAACCGGCTTGAGTTTCGTTCCTCAAATGGTGGTGGGCGAAATCGATGCGGCGATGAACAAAATCAATATTTAGGAGCTGGAATTTTTGAATCATTTGCTAAATCTTTTGTTGACAAAAGGGTTTTAATAGAAGATAATAAGCGACTAACTCGTTATCGGAGAGGTTCCCGAGCGGCCAAAGGGATCAGACTGTAAATCTGCCGGCTCTGCCTTCGGAGGTTCGAATCCTCCCCTCTCCACCAACTTTTTTGAAGTATGCGGGTGTAGTTCAATGGTAGAACTCCAGCCTTCCAAGCTGATCACGTGGGTTCGATTCCCATCACCCGCTCCAAAAAAAAATTCTGAGACGCTGCCCATATAGCTCAGTAGGTAGAGCACTTCCTTGGTAAGGAAGAGGTCACCGGTTCAAATCCGGTTATGGGCTCCAGAAATTTGAAATGTTTTTACAGGGTTTATTCAGATGGCCAAAGAGAAATTTTCCCGTAGCAAGCCACACGTAAATGTCGGCACGATCGGACACGTCGACCACGGCAAGACCACCTTGACCGCTGCTTTGACCAAGGTCATGGCGGAGCTGCAAGGCGGCGAAGTCAAAGCATTCGACCAAATCGACAATGCGCCGGAAGAGCGGGCGCGGGGGATTACGATCGCCACCTCGCACGTGGAATACCAATCTTCGACGCGCCATTATGCGCATGTGGACTGCCCGGGTCATGCCGACTACGTGAAGAACATGATCACCGGTGCCGCGCAGATGGACGGAGCGATCCTGGTGGTCTCGGCGGCGGACGGCCCGATGCCGCAGACCCGCGAGCACATCCTGTTGTCCCGTCAGGTCGGGGTGCCTTACATCGTGGTGTTCCTGAATAAGGCGGACATGGTGGACGATGCCGAGCTGATCGACCTGGTTGAAATGGAAATCCGTGAGTTGCTGGACCTGTATGAATTCCCAGGGGATGACACCCCGATCATCGTCGGTTCGGCGCTGAAAGCGCTGGAAGGCGACCAAAGCGAAGTGGGTGTGCCCTCGATTGTGAAGCTGGTTGAGGCGCTGGATACCTATATCCCGCTGCCGGAACGGGCCGTGGACGGCGCCTTCCTGATGCCGATCGAAGACGTGTTCTCGATCTCGGGTCGGGGTACGGTGGTGACCGGGCGGGTTGAGCGCGGCATCATCAAGGTCGGCCAGGAAGTGGAAATCGTCGGCATCCGTCCGACCCAGACCACCACCTGCACCGGTGTGGAAATGTTCCGTAAGCTGTTGGATCAAGGCCAGGCGGGCGACAACGTCGGCATCCTGTTGCGCGGCACCAAGCGCGATGACGTGGAGCGCGGCCAGGTGTTGGCGCAAAAAGGCACCATCAAGCCGCACAAGCAGTTCAAGGCGGAAATCTACGTGTTGTCCAAGGAAGAAGGCGGTCGTCATACCCCGTTCTTCGATGGCTACCGTCCGCAGTTTTATTTCCGGACCACCGACGTGACCGGTGCGGTCAAGCTGCCGGAAGGCACTGAAATGGTGATGCCGGGCGACAACATCGCGGTCGAAATCACCCTGATCTCGCCGATCGCAATGGACGAAGGGTTGCGTTTTGCAATCCGCGAAGGCGGCCGTACCGTCGGTGCGGGCGTTGTGGCCAGCATTGTTGAATAATAATTACGATTAAGTTAAAATTCGCAGTTCTGTAGGTTTTCGTAACAGGTCAGTAGCTCAATTGGTAGAGCAGCGGTCTCCAAAACCGCAGGTTGGGGGTTCGAGACCCTCCTGGCCTGCCATTACGAATAACCCGAAAGCATTTTGCTGACTTTAAAAATATGAATACACAAGCCGAAGCTCAGACATCAATACTGGATATTGTTAAGCAAGTTTTTTCCGTAGTATTGGTGGTCGGCGGTGTCGCTGCATTTTATTATTTTTCAGAGCAGGTGCAGCTGATTTACCGAGTGCTTGGTTTGGTCGTGGTCATTGGCGCGGTTCTGGGTTTGATGTTTACGACCGGATTGGGAAGATCTGTATGGTCTTTTATGCAGGAATCGAAGATCGAAGTCAGAAAAATCGTTTGGCCAACGAAAGATGAAACGACCCGTACTACCCTGCTGGTGTTTGCGATGGTGACGGTTGTGGCATTGATTCTTTGGTTGCTGGATATGTTTCTTTTTTGGGGCGTACGTCTTTTAACGGGCCAAGGCGGGTAATCAAATGGCATTGCGATGGTATGTGGTGCACGCTTACTCAAATTACGAAAGTAAGGTAAAGCAAGCGCTCGAAGAAAGAATCAAGCGAGAGGGATTGGAACAATACTTCGGAAAGATTCTGGTGCCAACCGAAGAAATCGTCGAAATGCGCTTGGGGCAGCAACGAAAAAGCGAGAGGAAGTTTTTTCCAGGCTACGTGCTGGTGCAGATGGAATTGACCGACGAGACTTGGCATTTGGTGCGCGATGTGCCGAGAGTGTTGGGATTCATCGGGGGTACGTCGGACAGGCCTGCGCCGATCTCCGAAAAAGAAGCGATGTCGATTCTGAACCGGGTTGAAGAAGGAATTAATAAGCCGAGACCGAAGGTTCTGTTCGAAGTGGGCGAAGTGATTCGGATTATCGACGGGCCGTTCAAAGATTTCAACGGGGTCGTCGAAGAAGTCAACTACGAAAAAAGCAAATTGAAATTGTCTGTTTTGATCTTTGGACGATCAACATCGGTTGAGCTGAGTTTCAATCAGGTCGAAAAAAGCTGAGAAACTACAGTTTGTCGTTATCTGAATCCCTGTCTGCATAAGACGGGGATTTTTATGTCTGGGGGAGCAGAAATGCGTTTGCACCCAATTTGGAGTAATAATGGCTAAAAAAATTACAGCATACATCAAACTGCAAGTCAAAGCAGGTGAGGCGAATCCAAGTCCACCGGTTGGTCCGGCATTGGGTCAGCGCGGTGTCAACATTATGGAGTTCTGCAAGGCGTTCAACGCCAAGACTCAAGATGTCGAAAAAGGTTTGCCGTTGCCTGTCGTAATTACCGTTTACAGCGACCGCAGTTTTACTTTCATTACCAAGACTCCGCCGGCAACAATTTTGCTGAAGAAAGCCAGCGGCATCAAGAGCGGCAGCAGCAATCCGAATACCAAAAAGGTCGGCACCGTCACCCGTACACAGTTGGAAGAAATTGCCAAGACCAAAATGGAAGATTTGAATGCGGCGGATCTGGAAGCAGCGGTCAGAACGATTGCCGGCAGTGCGCGCAGCATGGGCTTGAACGTGGAGGGCTTGTAATGGCCAAGTTATCTAAAAAAGCGAAATTAATCAGAAGCAAGGTCGAAAGAACCAAGCAATATTCGGTTACCGACGCGGTTGCGCTGTTGAAAGAGCTGGGCACCGCGAAATTCAGCGAATCGATCGATGTTAGCGTGAATCTGGGTGTCGATCCGCGTAAATCCGATCAAAACGTCAGAGGTGCGACCGTTTTGCCGAACGGTACCGGAAAATCCGTACGCGTCGCTGTGTTTGCGCAAGGCCCGAACGCCGACGCAGCCAGAGCGGCAGGTGCCGATATCGTCGGGATGGACGATCTGGGCGATCAGGTCAAGAGAGGCGAATTGAACTTCGATGTCGTGATCGCATCCCCCGACGCAATGCGTGTCGTCGGTCAGCTTGGCCAGATCCTGGGTCCGCGCGGCCTGATGCCGAATCCGAAAGTCGGCACCGTAACGCCGGATGTCGCGTCCGCCGTAAAAAATGCCAAATCCGGTCAGGTCCGTTACCGTACAGACAAAGCCGGCATCATTCATTGTACGCTCGGTAAGATCAGCTTCGATGCGGCCGCAATTCAGGGCAATCTGGAAGCGTTGCTGGCTGACCTGAAGAAAGCCAAGCCTGCAACATCGAAGGGCATTTACATCAAAAAAATTACCTTATCGTCAACGATGGGTCCCGGCCTGTGGCTGGACCAAAACAGTCTTTCGATCTAAAGGCTGGATAGACTTTGGGTTGCCGGTAACAACGGCAACCGTCAAAGACCGCAGGTGTTGCATAAACTTAATTTCCTGCGCAGACGGAAGCTGGAACCTAACATATTGGGGAAAGGGTCCGTGAGGGGCATCATAACGGATGCGTTTTATCACGCTGGGCAACTTATCCAGCAACTTACCGGAGGTAGGCTGTGGCACTAAATTTAGACGGCAAAAAAGCTGTTGTCGAAGAAGTCGCTGAATATGCCGCTAAAGCTCATTCTGCCATCGCTGCAGAATATCGTGGTCTGAGCGTAACGGAACTGACCGAATTGCGTAAGACCGCGAGAGAGACGGGCGTATATTTGCGAGTGGTCAAAAACACCCTGGCAAGACGCGCAGTCGCCGGAACCGAATTCGAATGCATGCAATCCGGCCTTGTCGGTCCGTTATTGCTGGCATTCTCGATGGAAGATCCAGGTTCGGCCGGGCGATTAATTCACGAATTTGCCAAAACGCACGACAAGTTGGTCACGAAAGTCGTAGCGATCGGCGGTCAGGCCTATGGTCCGTCCGAGTTGGCGCGTTTGGCGAGCTTGCCGAACCGTGAACAAGGCATCGCGATGTTGATGTCGGTCATGAAAGGGCCGGTCAGCAAATTGGCGCGTACTTTGGCGGCGATCAGAGACCAGAAAGAAGCGGCATAAGCTTGAATTCACCCGTTTACACAAATTTTTAGAGGTATATTAAGATGGCAGTAACAAAAGAAGACATCCTGGATGCGGTTGCGAACATGACCGTGATGGAAATCGTTGATTTGATTTCGGCGATGGAAGAAAAATTCGGCGTGACCGCAGCGGTTGCAGTGGCTGCAGCTCCGGCGGCAGGCGGTGCGGCAGCAGCGGTTGAAGAGCAAACCGAATTCGATGTCATCTTGACTGGCTTCGGTGAAAACAAAGTCGGCGTCATTAAGGCGGTTCGTGGTATCACCGGTCTGGGTCTGAAAGAAGCGAAAGACGCGGTAGAAGGCGTACCGACTACCTTGAAGGAAGGCGTATCGAAAGCCGAAGCCGAAGAGTTCAAAAAGCAATTGCTTGAAGCAGGCGCAACTGTCGAAATCAAATAATTGCATTTGATCAAAATCCGGCGCAAGCCAAATGAGTACGGCTGGTGGTAGAATTATCACCGGCCTTTTACTGTTTCCAGTCGAAAAACAGTAAAAACAGTCTATGACGAAAAGGTTTGGAATCGATATGTCCTACTCTTTTACCGAAAAAAAGCGTATCCGTAACAATTTTGGCAAAAGTACCGAAGTACTTGACGTGCCATATCTCTTAGCCACCCAGATTAACTCATACGCCAGTTTCCTGCAATCCGGCGTTTCCCCGCAGCGGCGTGCCAATATGGGGCTGCATGCGGCTTTCTCCAGCGTATTTCCGATTGAAAGCCACTCCGGCTATGCCGTGCTGGAATATGTCAGCTACCGCTTGGGCGAGCCTGTATTCGATGTCCGTGAATGCCAGCAGCGCGGTGCGACCTTTGCGGCGCCGCTAAGAGTCTTGGTTCGGCTGGTTATTTACGACAAGGATGCGCCTGCAACCGCTAAAGTGGTAAAGGACATTCGTGAACAGGAAGTTTATATGGGCGAACTTCCTTTAATGACCGAGAACGGGACATTTGTGATTAACGGCACCGAGCGGGTCATCGTTTCGCAATTGCACCGTTCGCCCGGCGTGTTCTTCGATCACGACAAGGGCAAAACCCATTCGTCTGGAAAGCTGTTATTCAATGCGCGCATCATTCCTTATCGCGGCTCCTGGTTGGACTTCGAGTTCGACCACAAGGATTGCGTGTATGTGCGTATCGACCGCCGCCGTAAAATCCCGGCAACCATCTTGCTTAGGGCACTGGGCATGGATAACGAAGAAATCATCAAGATCTTCTTCGAAACCAACAAATTTACGATCGACGCCGATCAGGTGCTGTTCCATATCGTGCCCGAAAGAATGCGTGGCGAAATTGCAGCATTCGATATCAAGCACGGCGACCAGGTGATTGTCGAAGAAGGCCGCCGCATTACCAGCAAGCATATCCGCCAAATGCTGGCGGCGGGCCTGACCCAAGTTGCGGTACCGAAAGACTATCTGGTCGGCAAGATTCTTGCCAATAATATTATTGACCATTCGACCGGTGAATTGCTGGCCAGCGTTAACGACGAGCTGACGCTTGCCGCGATCGAGCGCTTCATTGAGCATGGCATCACCGAGATCGACACGCTGTTTGTGAACGACCTGGACAGAGGGCCTTACATTTCGAATGCTATGCGTCTGGACGTCACTACCAACCAGATGGAGGCTTTGGTCGAAATTTACCGGATGATGCGTCCCGGCGAGCCGCCGACCAAAGAATCGGCTGAAAATCTGTTCCAGAATCTGTTTTTTACCGACGAACGTTACGACTTGTCGACAGTCGGTCGGATGAAATTCAACCGCCGTCTGGGCCGAACCGAAATTGTCGGACCCGGCACACTGAGCAAGGAAGACATCATTGATGTCCTGAAAGAACTGATCGATATCCGGAACGGCAACGGCAATGTCGACGACATTGACCATTTGGGCAACCGACGCGTACGATCGGTCGGCGAAATGATCGAAAACCAGTTCCGGGTCGGCCTAGTGCGCGTCGAGCGCGCGGTCAAGGAGCGCTTGACCCTGGCTGATTCCGAAGGCCTGATGCCGCAGGAAATCATCAATGCGAAACCGGTTTCTGCTGCGGTCAAGGAATTCTTCGGCTCGAGCCAGTTATCGCAGTTCATGGATCAGAACAACCCGTTGTCGCAGGTGACTCACAAGCGCCGGGTTTCGGCTCTGGGGCCGGGCGGTCTGGCGCGCGAGCGAGCGGGTTTCGAGGTGCGCGACGTCCACACCACGCATTACGGCCGGGTTTGTCCGATCGAAACGCCGGAAGGGCCGAACATCGGTCTGATCAACTCGTTGTCGGTTTATGCCCGCACGAACGAATACGGCTTCCTGGAAACACCTTACCGTAAGGTGATCGACGGCAAAGTCACCGATCAGGTTGATTATCTCTCCGCGATCGAGGAGGGTGAGTACGTGATCGCGCAGGCGAGCGTACCTGTCGATGAAAACGGCAGGCTGATCGAAGGTCTGGTGTCGTGCCGACACAAAGACGAGTTTACGCTGGCGATGTCTGATACCGTGCAGTATATGGACGTGTCTTCGAAACAGATCGTGTCGGTCGCGGCTTCGATCATTCCGTTCCTCGAACACGACGACGCGAACCGTGCGTTAATGGGTTCGAACATGCAGCGTCAGGCCGTGCCGACCTTGCGCGCCGAAAAACCGCTGGTCGGCACCGGTATGGAACGGACCGTCGCGAAAGACTCCGGCGTGGCCGTGGTGGCGACGCGCGGCGGCAGCATCGAAGCGATTGATGCGGCTAGAATCGTGGTGCGTGTGAACGACACTGAAACCGAAACCGGTGCGCCGGGTGTCGATATTTACAATCTGACCAAATATACGCGTTCGAACCAGAATACCTGTATCAACCAGAAGCCACTGGTCAAGCCGGGCGATATCGTGAAGGCAGGCGATATTCTGGCCGATGGCCCTTCGACCGATCTCGGCGAGCTGGCGCTCGGCCAGAACATGCTGGTCGCATTCATGCCGTGGAACGGCTATAACTTCGAAGACTCGATTCTGGTTTCCGAACGCGTCGTAAAGGAGGATCGCTTCACTACGATTCACATCGAAGAAAAAACCTGCGTCGCACGCGATACCAAGCACAGCCCGGAAGAGATTACCGCCGATATTCCGAACGTCAGCGAAGAAGCGTTGTCAAAGTTGGATGAATCCGGAATCGTCTATGTCGGCGCTGAAGTGAAGCCGGGCGACATTCTGGTCGGTAAGGTGACGCCGAAGGGCGAAACCCAGCTGACGCCGGAAGAAAAGTTGCTGCGCGCGATTTTCGGCGAGAAGGCGGCGGATGTGAAGGATACTTCGTTGCGCGTGCCGAGCAGCATCGAAGGCACCGTGATCGACGTGCAAGTCTTTACTCGCGACGGTGTTAAGAAAGACAAGCGCGCGCTGGAGATCGAAGACGCTGAAATCAAGCGTTACCGGAAAGACTTGGACGACCAGCTGAAAATCCTGGAAGGCGATATCTATGCGCGGATCGCCAAGGCGATCACCGGCAAGACCGCCCAATCGGGCCCTGGGCATTTGAAGGCCGGCAGCGAGGTGACCGCGGATTATCTGGCCGGATTGAAACATTCGGACTGGCTGAAGATCCGAATGAAAGACGAAGATATCAACGTGCAGATCGAAGCGGCGGCCGAACAAATCGAGCAGCAGCGCAAGGCGTTCGATGAAAAGTTCGAGAACAAGCGCAGGAAGATCACGATGGGCGACGATCTGCCGCCCGGCGTATTGAAAATGGTCAAGGTGTACCTGGCGGTCAAGCGGCGCATCCAGCCGGGCGACAAGATGGCGGGCCGGCACGGAAACAAAGGAGTTATCTCGATGATCCGACCGGTCGAGGATATGCCTTATACCGCCGACGGCAATCCGGTCGATATTGTGTTGAACCCTCTCGGCGTACCGTCGCGGATGAATGTCGGCCAAGTGCTCGAAACGCACTTGGGCTGGGCCGCGAAAGGGCTCGGCATCAAGATCGGCAAGATGCTCGAAGCGAAAGCCAAGATCAACGAGATTCGCGAGTATCTGGACAAGATTTACAATTCGAGCGGTCGGCAAGAAAATCTGGACTCCTTCTCGGATAAAGAGATTCTGGAATTGGCCCAAAATCTGATCGGCGGCGTGCCGATGGCGACGCCGGTCTTCGACGGTGCGACCGAGGAAGACATCCGTACCATGCTCAGGCTGGCGGATCTGCCGGAACACGGGCAGACCGTGCTGTACGACGGCCTGACAGGGGAAGCGTTCGAACGCGAAGTGACGGTCGGCTACATGTACATGCTGAAGCTGAACCACTTGGTCGACGACAAGATGCATGCGAGATCGACCGGTCCATACAGCTTGGTTACGCAACAGCCGCTGGGCGGCAAGGCCCAGTTCGGCGGCCAGCGTTTCGGGGAAATGGAAGTCTGGGCGCTCGAAGCTTACGGCGCGGCTTATACCTTGCAGGAAATGCTGACCGTCAAGTCCGACGACGTGACCGGCCGGACGCGGATGTACAAGAACATCGTCGACGGCGACCACAAGATGGATGCCGGCATGCCGGAATCGTTCAACGTATTGATCAAGGAAATCCGCTCATTGGCGGTCAATATCGAATTGGAACGCGATTAAACGCCAGCTTGGCGTATAACCGGTAGCCTGTCCCGGAACCCAGCTTCCGGGACTTATTTAAATTTAAAGAGGGTAAACTCTTGAAAGATTTAATGAATTTTTTGAAGCGTCAAGGCCGGGCCGAAGATTTCGACGGCATCCGGATTGGCTTGGCATCTCCCGATATGATCCGTGCCTGGTCCTATGGGGAAGTCAAAAAACCTGAAACGATCAACTACCGCACCTTTAAGCCGGAGCGCGACGGCCTGTTCTGCGCGAAGATTTTCGGGCCGGTCAGCGACTATGAATGTTTGTGCGGAAAATACAAGCGCCTGAAGCACCGCGGCGTGATCTGCGAGAAATGCGGCGTTGAAGTGACGCTGTCGAAAGTCCGCCGCGAGCGGATGGGCCACATTGAGCTGGCGAGCCCTGTTGCGCACATCTGGTTCCTGAAATCGCTGCCGTCGCGGATTGCGCTGTTGCTCGACATGACGCTCCGTGAGATCGAGCGCGTACTGTATTTCGAATCCTTCGTGGTACTGGATCCGGGCCTGACGCCGCTGAACAAAGGCCAGTTGTTGACCGACGACGAATACCTTGATGCGGTCGAGCTGCACGGTGACGATTTCGTTGCGAAAATGGGTGCCGAAGCGATTTACGACTTGCTCAAGGCAATCGACCTGAAGGAAGAGGTCAATGTGTTGCGCGAGGAAATCAATTCGACCAATTCCGAAACCAAGATTAAGAAATATTCGAAGCGCCTGAAGGTGATCGATTCCCTGCTGAGTTCACGCAACCGGCCGGAATGGATGATCCTGAAGGTGCTGCCGGTACTGCCACCGGAGCTGCGTCCCTTGGTGCCGCTCGACGGAGGCCGTTTCGCGACATCCGATCTGAACGATTTATATCGCCGCGTGATCAACCGGAACAACCGCTTGAACCGCTTGCTGGATCTGAATGCGCCGGACATCATCGTGCGCAACGAAAAGCGGATGCTGCAGGAATCGGTCGATGCCCTGCTCGACAACGGCCGCCGCGGCCGGGCGATTACCGGCACCAACCGGCGTCCTTTGAAATCCCTGGCCGACATGATCAAGGGCAAGCAGGGGCGTTTCCGGCAGAACCTGCTCGGGAAACGGGTCGACTATTCCGGCCGGTCGGTAATTGTGGTCGGTCCGACCTTGCGCCTGCATCAGTGCGGTCTGCCGAAAAAAATGGCGTTGGAATTGTTCAAGCCTTTTATTTTCAGCAAGCTGCAGTTCCGCGGCCATGCGACCACGATCAAGGCGGCCAAGAAGATGGTCGAGCGCGAAGGCGCCGAGGTTTGGGATATTTTAGAGGAAGTGATTCGCGAGCATCCGATCCTGCTGAACCGCGCGCCGACCCTGCACCGTCTGGGTATTCAGGCGTTCGAGCCGATTCTGATCGAAGGCAAGGCGATCCAGCTGCATCCTTTGGTCTGTAGCGCGTTCAACGCGGACTTCGACGGCGACCAGATGGCGGTGCACATTCCGCTGTCGCTCGAAGCGCAGCTCGAAGCCAGAACGCTGATGATGGCGACCAACAACATCCTCTCGCCCGCGAACGGCGAGCCGGTAATCAATCCGTCTCAGGACGTGGTGTTGGGGCTGTATTACATCAGCCGGCAAAAAGTCAATGCGAAAGGCGAAGGCGGCATCTTCGTTAGCGTCGGTGAACTACAAAAAGCGCTGATGGAAAAAACGGTGGAACTGCAGTCGAAGATTCAACTGCGGATCACTGAAAGAACCAAAGCCGAAAACGGAGAAATCACCGAGAAAACCCATCGCGTCGAAACCACGGTCGGCCGCGCACTGATCTGGGACATCGTGCCCGAGCTGATGCCGTTCGAATTGGTCAACTGCGACATGACCAAAAAGAACATCTCGCGCCTGATCAACTACTGCTACCGCTACCTCGGCAACAAGGATACGGTTATCCTGGCGGATCAGCTGATGTATCTCGGTTTCCGTTACGCGACGATCGCCGGCGTGTCGTTCGGTGTCGAAGACATGGCGATTCCGGCTAAGAAAGTCGACATCATTACGGCCGCCGAAGCGGAAGTCAGCGAGATTCAAAGCCAGTATGCGTCAGGTCTGGTTACCGACGGTGAACGTTACAATAAGGTTGTCGACATCTGGTCGCACGCAAACGATCAGGTTGCTAAGGTGATGATGGATGGCCTCGGTGAAGAGTCGGTGGTTAATTCTGAAGGGCAAACGGTTAAGCAAAAATCGTTCAACTCGATCTTCATGATGGCCGAATCGGGCGCGCGGGGTTCCGCGGCGCAGATTCGTCAGCTGGCGGGGATGCGGGGATTGATGGCGAAGCCGGACGGTTCGATTATCGAAACTCCGATCACTGCAAACTTTCGCGAAGGGCTGGACGTATTGCAATACTTCATTTCAACCCACGGTGCTCGGAAGGGTCTGGCTGATACGGCGTTAAAGACCGCGAACTCGGGTTATCTGACCCGCCGTCTAGTCGACGTCGCTCAGGATCTGGTGATTACCGGTGACGATTGCGGTACCGAAAATGGTTTGATCATGATGCCGATCATCGAAGGCGGCGATGTTGTGGAACCTCTGTCCGAACGTGTGTTGGGTCGTGTCGCGGCAAAAGACGTGATGGATGCGAGCGGCGAAAAAGTGGTCGTTCCGGCCAATACGCTGTTGAACGAACATTGGGTCAACGTGCTCGAAGAGCAGAGCATCGATCAGGTGCTGGTGCGTTCGATCATTACCTGCGAAAGCCGTTACGGTGTGTGTGCGGCCTGCTACGGCCGCGATTTGGGGCGGGGGCATCTGGTCAATATCGGTGAAGCGGTCGGCGTTATCGCGGCGCAGTCGATCGGCGAACCCGGTACGCAGTTGACGATGCGGACCTTTCACATCGGCGGCGCGGCTTCCCGGTCTGCGGCGATCAGTAACGTACAGGTCAAATCGTCCGGTACGGTAAGATTGAGCAATCTGAAGTCGGTTTTGAACCGCGAAGGCAATCTGGTCGCGGTTTCGCGTTCCGGTGAAGTCGGCGTGGTCGACGATTACGGCCGTGAGAGAGAGCGCTACAAGATTCCATACGGCGCGGTGCTGTCGGTGCAAGAAGGCGGTCGCGTGAACACAGGCGACATTATCGTCACCTGGGATCCGCATACGCATCCGGTTATTACCGAAGTGGACGGTGTCGTCAAACTGGAAAACTTCCATGAAGGCGTGACCGTACAAAAAATCTCGGACGAAGTGACCGGTTTGAGTTCGTTGGTGGTTACCGATCCGAAGCAGCGCGGCAGTGCGGGCAAGGAATTGCGTCCGATGGTTAAACTGGTGGGCGTCGCCGACGAAGCGATCTTTTTGCCGGGAACCGAAATTCCTGCGCAGTACTTTCTGCCTGCCGGTGCGATCGTCGGCATCAAAGACGGCGGCGAGGTGAAGGTCGGTGACGTGTTGGCCAGAATTCCGCAAGAGTCTTCGAAAACCCGTGACATTACCGGCGGTCTGCCGCGCGTTGCTGACTTGTTTGAGGCCCGCAAGACCAAGGATCCGGCAATTTTGGCCGAAACGAGCGGAACCGTGTCTTTCGGCAAGGAAACCAAAGGCAAGCAGCGCGTGATCATTACCGATACGGCCGGCGAACAGGTGGAAACCCTGATTCCGAAGTGGCGCCATATCACCGTATTCGAAGGCGAATATGTCGAAAAGGGTGAAACGATTGCCGAAGGCGAGTTGACTCCGCACGACATTCTGCGTCTGCGCGGTGTTGAAGAGCTGGCGAATTATCTGGTTAAAGAAATTCAGGATGTTTACCGTCTGCAAGGGGTAAAGATCAACGACAAGCACATCGAAGCCATCATTCGCCAGATGCTGAGAAAAGTCGAGATTACCGCTTCCGGCGATACGTCCTTCCTGAAAGGCGATCAGGTCGAGCGCGCCGCGTTGCGTGAAGAGAACGACCGCATGGAAACCGAAGGCAAAATTCCGGCCAGCTATGAACCGGTCTTGTTGGGCATCACCAAGGCTTCATTGGCAACCGAATCATTCATTTCGGCGGCATCGTTCCAGGAAACAACACGTGTATTGACCGATGCGGCGGTTCGCGGTTTGAGCGACAGTCTGCAAGGGTTAAAAGAAAACGTGATCGTGGGCCGATTGATTCCGGCGGGAACCGGTTTGGCTTATCACGAAAACAGGAAGAATCGCGCTGCGCAGTATCAGGTAGCCGAATCCGAAGCGGCATCGGCGGTCGATGCGAGCGATGTGGAAGAGGCTCTCAAACAGGCGCTGAATCTGTAAGTACCGAGTTAAATTACATTTTAATGTAAATTCGTCTTGACCTGGCCAAACTTTGTCAGTATCATAAACGGCTAACATGAACTAACGTGATTGGTCAGGTCGAAAAAACCGATAACCGCCGGCCCGCTAAAGCCAGGCGGTTATTTTTTTATAATCTGGCAGTTAATTGATATCGGAGTAATTAGAAAAATGGCCACGATCAACCAATTGGTCCGTAAGCCACGTGCCAAGAAAATCGAAAAAACCAATGTTCCAGCATTGGAAGCCTGTCCGCAGCGTCGGGGGGTTTGCACGCGTGTTTATACCACTACACCTAAGAAACCGAATTCGGCGCTGCGTAAAGTGGCGCGGGTTAGGTTGACCAACGGCGCTGAAGTCAGCAGCTACATCGGCGGCGAAGGTCACAACCTGCAAGAGCACTCTGTGGTTTTGATTAGAGGTGGCCGGGTCAAGGACTTGCCAGGCGTGCGTTATCACGTCGTGCGCGGCAGTCTCGATACTTCTGGTGTCAATAACAGAAAATGCGGTCGCTCCAAGTATGGAACCAAACGGCCGAAAGGCAAATAACAGGTTGATAAGCTATGTCTAGAAGAAGAGTTGCTACCAAAAGAGAAATCATTCCGGATCCGCGTTACGGCAGTGTGATGCTGAGCAAGTTCATGAATATGATCATGGAAAGCGGCAAGAAATCCATTGCGGAAAGCATCGTTTATGGTGCTCTGGATGTGATCGAAAGCAAAGGTCATGGCGAGCCTCTGGATGTTTTGTCTAAAGCGCTTGAAAATGTACAGCCGCGCGTCGAAGTGAAATCGCGCCGCGTGGGCGGTGCGACCTATCAGGTGCCGGTTGAGGTGCGTCCATCTCGCCGTGTGGCATTGGCGATGCGCTGGTTGATCGACGCGTCGCGTAAAAGAAATGAAAAGAACATGCCGGCCAAATTGGCGGGCGAATTAATGGATGCCTACGAAAATCGTGGCGCTGCAGCGAAGAAGCGGGAAGATACGCACCGTATGGCGGAAGCGAACAAGGCATTCTCGCATTATCGTTGGTAATCGATTACTGCAGATCGTAATTTAGCCGTGGCTCGCAAGACTCCGATAGAACGATACCGTAATATCGGTATCATGGCCCATATTGATGCAGGAAAAACAACAACAACGGAGCGGATCCTCTATTACACCGGTGTGTCGCATAAGATAGGCGAGGTGCATGACGGGGCCGCGACGATGGACTGGATGGAGCAGGAGCAGGAGCGCGGGATTACGATCACCTCTGCGGCGACAACCTGCTTTTGGTCCGGAATGGAAAAGCAGTTTCCGCAGCACCGTATCAACATAATTGATACACCTGGGCATGTCGATTTCACGATTGAAGTCGAACGTTCGCTCAGGGTTTTGGATGGAGCCTGTGCGGTTTTCTGTGCGGTAGGCGGGGTCGAGCCTCAGTCGGAGACGGTGTGGCGACAAGCGAATAAATATCATGTTCCCCGCTTGGTATTCGTGAATAAAATGGATCGTTCGGGAGCGAATTTCCTGCGGGTGATCGAGCAGATCAAGTCGAGACTGGGAAGTCTGGCTGTTCCCATGCAGTTGCCGATCGGTGCTGAAGACCGCTTCGAAGGCGTGGTCGATCTGATCAAGATGAAGGCCATCTACTGGGACGAATCCAACATGGGGATGACTTTTCAGGAAAAGGACATCCCGGTTGATATGCTGGAAGAATGCAAAGCCTGGCGTGAGCATATGGTCGAAGCCGCTGCTGAGGCCAGTGAAGAGTTGATGGAAAAATATCTGCTCGAAGAAGCGCTGACGAATGAAGAGATCAAGCAAGGCATCCGCCAACAGGCGATAGCCAATAAGCTGATGCCGGCTTTCTGCGGATCCGCCTTTAAAAATAAAGGCGTGCAGGCAATGCTGGATGCGGTAATCGAATACCTGCCGGCGCCAACCGATGTGATGGCGATTAAAGGTCATCTGGAGGACGAAGAAACCGAAGCGGAGCGACCGTCGAGCGATGAGGCTCCGTTTGCCGCTTTGGCTTTTAAAATCGCGACCGACCCCTTCGTCGGCGCCTTAACGTTTTTCAGAGTGTATTCCGGGGTGCTGAATTCCGGCGACAGTGTCTATAACTCGGTTAAAAAGCGCAGGGAGCGGATCGGCCGGTTGGTGCAGATGCATGCAAACAGTCGCGAAGAAATTAAGGAAGTTCGTGCAGGCGACATTGCAGCTGCAATCGGTTTAAAAGATATTACGACCGGCGACACCTTGTGCGATCAGGATCATAAAATCGTGCTGGAGCGGATGGATTTCCCGGAGCCGGTCATCTCTGTAGCGGTAGAGCCGAGGACAAAGGCCGACCAAGAAAAGATGGGCATTGCGCTCGGCAAGCTTGCCCAGGAAGACCCTTCCTTCCGCGTCAGAACGGATGAGGAAACGGGACAGATCATTATTTCCGGAATGGGAGAACTGCATCTGGAAATCATCGTCGACCGGATGCGCAGAGAATTTAATGTTGAAGCGAATGTCGGCGCGCCGCAGGTGGCCTACCGCGAAACCATACGAAAAGCGGTCGAACAGGAAGGTAAATTTGTAAGGCAGTCTGGAGGTCGTGGTCAGTACGGTCATGTCTGGCTAAAGATTGAACCTCAGGAAGCCGGTGCGGGCTACCAGTTCGTGAACGGCATTGTCGGCGGCGTGGTGCCGAAAGAATATATTCCTGCGGTCGATAAAGGCGTACAGGAGCAGTTGAAAAGTGGTGTGCTGGCCGGTTACCCGGTTCTCGATGTCAAGGTGACCTTGTTTGACGGTTCCTACCACGATGTCGATTCGAGCGAAATGGCGTTTAAAATCGCCGGTTCGATGTGTTTCCGTGAAGGCGCGAGAAAGGCGGATCCGGTCTTACTTGAGCCGATCATGAAAGTGGAAGTGATCACGCCCGAAGATTACATGGGCGACGTGGTCGGCGATATCAACCGGCGGCGCGGTGTGATCCATGGCATGGAAGATACGCCGTCAGGCAAGGCAATCAGCTGTGAAGTGCCGCTTGCCGAAATGTTTGGTTATGCGACCGATTTACGGTCGGCGACTCAGGGACGGGCGACATATACGATGCAATTTGAAAAGTACACTGAGGCGCCGGCAAGTATTGCGGATGCGATTATTAAAAAATCTTCATTATTTTGAATATTAAAGAAATAGGGTATTGACACATGGCCAAAGAGAAATTTTCCCGTAGCAAGCCACACGTAAATGTCGGCACGATCGGACACGTCGACCACGGCAAGACCACCTTGACCGCTGCTTTGACCAAGGTCATGGCGGAGCTGCAAGGCGGCGAAGTCAAAGCATTCGACCAAATCGACAATGCGCCGGAAGAGCGGGCGCGGGGGATTACGATCGCCACCTCGCACGTGGAATACCAATCTTCGACGCGCCATTATGCGCATGTGGACTGCCCGGGTCATGCCGACTACGTGAAGAACATGATCACCGGTGCCGCGCAGATGGACGGAGCGATCCTGGTGGTCTCGGCGGCGGACGGCCCGATGCCGCAGACCCGCGAGCACATCCTGTTGTCCCGTCAGGTCGGGGTGCCTTACATCGTGGTGTTCCTGAATAAGGCGGACATGGTGGACGATGCCGAGCTGATCGACCTGGTTGAAATGGAAATCCGTGAGTTGCTGGACCTGTATGAATTCCCAGGGGATGACACCCCGATCATCGTCGGTTCGGCGCTGAAAGCGCTGGAAGGCGACCAAAGCGAAGTGGGTGTGCCCTCGATTGTGAAGCTGGTTGAGGCGCTGGATACCTATATCCCGCTGCCGGAACGGGCCGTGGACGGCGCCTTCCTGATGCCGATCGAAGACGTGTTCTCGATCTCGGGTCGGGGTACGGTGGTGACCGGGCGGGTTGAGCGCGGCATCATCAAGGTCGGCCAGGAAGTGGAAATCGTCGGCATCCGTCCGACCCAGACCACCACCTGCACCGGTGTGGAAATGTTCCGTAAGCTGTTGGATCAAGGCCAGGCGGGCGACAACGTCGGCATCCTGTTGCGCGGCACCAAGCGCGATGACGTGGAGCGCGGCCAGGTGTTGGCGCAAAAAGGCACCATCAAGCCGCACAAGCAGTTCAAGGCGGAAATCTACGTGTTGTCCAAGGAAGAAGGCGGTCGTCATACCCCGTTCTTCGATGGCTACCGTCCGCAGTTTTATTTCCGGACCACCGACGTGACCGGTGCGGTCAAGCTGCCGGAAGGCACTGAAATGGTGATGCCGGGCGACAACATCGCGGTCGAAATCACCCTGATCTCGCCGATCGCAATGGACGAAGGGTTGCGTTTTGCAATCCGCGAAGGCGGCCGTACCGTCGGTGCGGGCGTTGTGGCTTCTATTATCGAGTAATAAACAATGTCAAATCAAACAATCAGAATCCGTTTGAAATCATTTGATCATAAATTGATCGATCAATCGGCTGGTGAAATAGTAGAAACTGCAAGAAGAACCGGTGCGCAAGTTAAAGGCCCGATTCCGTTGCCTACTAAAAAAGAACGGTTCACGATTTTGATCTCGCCGCATGTCAATAAAGATGCCCGGGATCAATACGAATTAAGAACCTATAAAAGATTGCTGGACATTGTAGAGCCTACCGACAAGACCGTTGATGCGTTGATGAAACTGGATCTTGCTGCAGGCGTGGATGTTCAAATTAAGTTGAATTAAAAGATAGAGGAATTGGCAGATGTCAATAGGTCTTATAGGTCGTAAGTGCGGTATGACCAGGGTTTTTTGTGAAGATGGCTCGTCTGTACCGGTAACCGTACTGCAGATCGACTCCAATCGGGTCACTCAGGTTAAAGGTATCGAAAGCGATGGTTATCGCGCTGTTCAGGTCACTGTTGGCGACGTGAAATCATCGCGAGTCAATAAAGCAATGGCCGGTCATTTTGCTGCGGCCAATGTGACGGCAGGTCGCGGTCTTTGGGAATTCAGGCTCGAAGACGGCGAAGGCGAGGGCATTTCTGTCGGTTCCGAACTGTCTTTGGATATTTTTTCCGCGGGTCAAATCGTGGACGTTCAGGGAACCAGTATCGGTAAAGGTTTTGCCGGGGCGATCAAGCGCCACAACTTTCATATGCAGGATGCTACCCACGGTAATTCGGTGTCGCACCGGGTGCACGGTTCGGTCGGTATGAACCAGACGCCGGGCCGCGTTTTTAAAGGCAAGAAGATGGCGGGTCATCTGGGTGCGGTCAAGACGACCGTGCAAAATTTGACCGTCCATGCGGTCGATGCCGAAAGGCGTTTGATTCTGGTTAAGGGCGCTGTGCCAGGCGCGAAGGGCGGTGATGTCGTGATCAAGCCCGCCTCGAAAATGAAAAATAAAGGTTAAGTTATGGGTTTGCAAGTACCTGCATTGAATGATCAAGACACGGCCGGCAGGGTCGAAGTCAACGAGGCCGTTTTTGGTCGGGATTATAACGAAACGTTGATCCACCAGATCGTTACGCGCTTTCTGGCCGCCAAAAGGGCCGGCACCAAAGCGCAAAAGACCCGCTCCGAAGTCAGTGGCGGCGGTATGAAGCCATGGCGGCAAAAAGGCACCGGTCGGGCGCGTTCGGGATCGACCCGCAGTCCGATCTGGCGTACCGGCGGGGTGGCGTTTGCGGCAAGACCGCGCAACTACGAGCAAAAGCTGAACAAGAAAATGTTTCGCGCGGGCATCCGTTCGATCCTGTCCGAACTGCTCAGACAAGATCGATTGGTCGTAGCGAGCGACATTTTGCCGACTTCGCCGAAGACGAAGGATTTTGCGGCTAAATTGCAAAGCTTAAATGCGCGCCGCATTCTGATCGTGGTTGATGCGGTCGATCAAAATTTGGCATTGGCTTCGCGTAATATCCCTTATGTGGAAGTGGTGGAAGCGAACAATCTGAACCCGGTGCTGCTGGTTTCGGCTGAAAAGGTTATTGCGACTCCGGGTGCGCTGAAAAAAATCGAGGAGCACTTAGCATGAGCACGCATCAAAATTATTTAACGACGGTCATTCGCGCGCCGATCATTTCCGAAAAAAGCACGCTGCAGGCCGAAGCGAACAAAATTATCGCGTTCAAAGTTCTGAAGCAAGCGACCAAAAAGCAAATCAAGGATGCGGTCGAATTGATGTTCAATGTCGAAGTCGACAACGTCAATGTCTTGAATGTGCAAGGCAAGCAAAAACGTTTTGGCCGTACCTTGGGTAAAAAATCGGATTGGAAGAAGGCGTATGTCAAGCTGAAACCCGGTCATGACATCGATTTTTCCGCGGCTTAATTCAACAGATACAAAGATCAATTAGGAAACGGTAGTTAACATGGCGATTGTAAAGTCAAAACCGACATCACCAGGTTCACGGTTTGTCGTACGGATCAAATCAGACGATCTGCACAAAGGCAAGCCGTATGCACCATTGCTGGATAAAAACAGCAAATCGGGAGGTCGTAACAACCAAGGGCGTATCACAACACGTCATGTCGGCGGTGGTCACAAGCAGCACTACCGTATTATTGATTTTAAAAGAAACAAAACCGACATTCCGGCCGTTGTCGAGCGCCTCGAGTACGATCCTAACCGTACCGCGAACATCGCTTTGGTCTTGTTCAAAGACGGTGAGCGCCGCTACATCATTGCACCGAAAGGTCTGGCTGCCGGTCAGGAAGTGCTGTCTTCCGAAACGGTGCCGGTCAAGCCGGGCAACTGTATGCCGTTGCGCAATATTCCGCTGGGCACCACAGTACACTGCGTCGAGTTGAAGCCGGGCAAAGGTGCCCAACTGGCAAGAAGTGCGGGTGCATCGGCGCAATTGGTTGCGCGCGAAGGCGCTCATGCTACTTTGAGGCTGCGTTCCGGCGAAATGCGTAAGGTACTGGCCGATTGCCGTGCGGTAATCGGTGAAGTCTCCAATTCGGAACATAACCTGGCTTCCTTAGGCAAGGCAGGGGCGAAACGTTGGCGCGGTATCAGACCGACCGTTCGCGGTGTGGTCATGAACCCGGTTGATCACCCGCACGGTGGCGGCGAAGGCCGTACTTCCGGCGGCAGACATCCGGTTTCGCCATGGGGTATGCCGACCAAGGGCTACAAGACTAGAAAGAACAAGCGGACTGACAATATGATTGTCAGACGCCGTAAGCAAAAATAGTGAGGAATTAGCGTGCCACGTTCAATTAAGAAAGGTCCTTTTGTTGATCACCACCTTATCAAGAAGGTGGAAGATGCGGTAAGCAGCAATAATCGGAAACCAATTAAAACCTGGTCCAGAAGATCGATGATAGTGCCCGAAATGTTGGGTTTAACCATTGCGGTCCATAATGGACGCCTTCATGTTCCGGTTCTCGTCTCCGAGAATATGATCGGCCACAAGCTTGGCGAATTTGCCCCAACTCGAACATACAAAGGCCATGTTGCCGACAAGAAATCCAAATAGGTGAGAGATGGAAACTAGTGCAAAATTAAGTAATGCGCCTTTATCGGCGCAAAAAGCCCGGTTGGTTGGGGATCAAATCCGCGGACTGCCGGTGGATCAGGCCTTGAACGTGTTGAAATTCAGCTCCAAGAAAGGCGCGGCGATCATGAAGAAAGTGCTTGAGTCCGCGATCGCGAATGCTGAAAACAATGACAGTGCCGATATCGATGAGTTAAAAGTGTCTACCGTTTATGTTGATGAAGGGGCGACCTTGAAAAGATTTAAGGCAAGAGCTAAAGGGCGTGCAAACCATATCCTGAAGCGGACCTGCCATATCACAGTTAAAGTCGCAGAGAAAGCATAGGGGTCACAATGGGTCAAAAAGTACATCCAGTAGGTATTCGCCTGGGTATCGTGAAGGACTGGAATTCCAGATGGTATGCGAATAACCAAGATTATTCGGTCTTCCTGCATCAGGATTTGCAAGTCAGAGACTACATCAAAAAGAAACTGGCGCATGCGTCGGTTAGCCGGATTCAAATCAATCGGCCGGCCAATAATGCGCACATCACGATTCACACTGCGCGTCCGGGTATCGTGATCGGCAAAAAAGGTGAAGACATCGAAATCTTGAAACAGGAAGTTTCGAAGATGATGGGTATTCCCGTCCAGGTTAACGTCGAAGAAATCAGAAAGCCTGAGCTCGACGCACAACTGGTTGCGGAAGGCGTCGCGCAGCAGCTTGAAAAACGGATCATGTATCGCCGTGCCATGAAACGCGCGGTAACCAACACGATGCGGTTAGGTGCCGAAGGCATCAAGATCAACGTCGGCGGCCGTCTGAACGGTGCTGAAATTGCTCGTAGCGAGTGGTACCGCGAAGGCCGTGTGCCGCTGCATACACTGCGCGCGGATATCGATTACGCGACTGCGGAAGCGAAAACCACTTACGGCGTGATCGGCATCAAAGTCTGGATCTTCAAGGGTGAAGTGTTCGACATGGATGCGCATCAGGCCGCGCTTAATTCTGAAACCAAAAAATAATAGTTGAAGGAACAGAGACATGCTTCAACCGAAAAGAACAAAATTTCGTAAACAGCACAAAGGCAGAAACAACGGTGTGGCTGTGCGGGGTTCATCCGTCAGTTTTGGCGACTTCGGATTAAAATCGATCACTCGCGGCCGTTTGACCGCACGTCAGATCGAAGCCGGCCGTCGAGCCATTACTCGTCACGTCAAACGGGGTGGAAAAATCTGGATCCGGGTCTTCCCAGACAAGCCGATTACGAAAAAACCTTTAGAAGTTCGTATGGGAAAAGGTAAAGGTAGTGTAGAATACTGGGTTGCTCAAGTCAGACCCGGTATGATGCTTTACGAAATCCAAGGTGTGAGTGAAGAACTGGCACGGGAAGCGTTTACCCTGGCGGCGGCAAAATTGCCATTGAAAACACTGTTTACCGCGCGGACGATAATGTAATGAAAGCAACAGAATTACGCCAAAAAAACCAAGACGAACTGAATTCGTTACTGCTCGATTTGGCGCGCGAGCGTTTTAATTTGAGAATGCAAAAAAGTACCGGTCAATTGTCCAAGCCTTCCGAAGTGAAACGGGTTCGCCGTGAAATGGCCCGGATTCAGACCGTTTTGAACGAAAAGAAAGGCGCATAAGTATGAGCGAAAATCAAACTAAAGTTCGGACGATCACCGGACGCGTTATCAGTAACAAGATGGATAAAACCATTACCGTTCTAGTCGAGCGGGTTGTAAAGCATCCTGTTTACGGCAAATACGTCAAAAGATCGACCAAGATGATGGCGCATGACGAAAATAACGTGTGCCAGGAAGGCGACGTTGTTTCGATTACCTCATGCCGTCCGTTATCAAGACACAAAACCTTCAAACTGGTAGAAGTTTTAGAAAGTGCTAATAAATAAGTAGCACGAACCTTATTTGAGAAAACTGGGAATTTATCATGATTCAGATGCAAACTAACCTTGACGTCGCCGATAACAGCGGCGCAAAAAAGGTCATGTGTATCAAAGTACTCGGCGGTTCGCACCGGCGCTATGCGAATATTGGCGATATTATTAAAGTCAGTATCAAAGATGCGATCCCGCGCGGAAGAGTAAAAAAAGGCGAGGTTTACAACGCCCTGGTAGTCCGCACCTGCAAAGGCGTGCGTAGATCCGATGGATCGGTCATTCGCTTCGACGACAATGCCGCCGTCATCCTGAACAATAACTTGCAGCCACTGGGCACCCGTATCTTCGGGCCGGTTACCCGTGAGCTCCGCGGTGAGAAATTCATGAAGATCATCTCACTCGCTCCTGAAGTGTTATAAGGTAGGGTTTGACGATGCAAAAAATTAAAAAAGGCGACGAAGTGATCGTTCGTACCGGCAAAGACAAAGGCAAGACCGGTCGCGTAAGCAAAATTTTGAAAGATGATAAAGTCCTGGTTGAAGGCATTAATCAAGCTAAAAAGAGTCAACGGCCAAATCCGAATGCGGGCGTGACGGGCGGCATTATCCCGAAAGACATGCCGATCCACATCTCCAATATCGGACTTTATAACCCTGCTACTAAAAAAGCGGAACGTGTCGGAATCAAACTTCTGGATAATGGCAAGAAAGTCAGATATTTCAAGTCCACGAACGAAGTTGTTGATGCGTAAGGTGTAAATATCATGGCCAGACTACAGACAGAATATAAAGAAAGAATTTTGCCTGCACTGATGCAGCAATTCGGCTACACGTCGATCATGCAGGCTCCCCGTATTACCAAAATCACCTTGAACATGGGTGTCGGCGAAGCGATTGCAGACAAGAAAATTCTGCAGGCAGCGGTTGCCGATATGGAAAAGATCTCCGGTCAAAAGCCGGTGATTACGTTAGCCAGAAAGTCGATCGCAGGTTTCAAGATCCGTGACGATATGCCGATCGGCTGCAAGGTTACTTTGCGCAGCGACAGAATGTATGAATTCCTGGATCGTTTGATTAATATTGCGATTCCGCGTATCCGCGACTTTAGAGGCTTGAATTCCAAGAGTTTCGACGGTCGCGGCAACTATTCGATGGGGGTGAAGGAGCAAATCATCTTCCCTGAAATCGATTATGACAAGATCGATATGTTGCGCGGTATGGACATTACCATTACGACCACTGCCCGGACCAATGAAGAAGGTCTGGCGCTGCTCAAACAGTTCAATTTTCCATTTAAGAATTAAGGCGATATTGGTATGGCGAAGAAGTCAATGATAGCGCGCGAAGACAAGCGTAAAAAGCTGGCGCAAAAATACGGCGTAAAACGCAAGTCTTTGAAAGAGACGATCAGAAACCCGAATTCAACGTTCGAAGAAAAAGAAGCGGCCCAGCTGCAACTGCAAAAACTGCCAAGAGACTCCAGCTTCTCTCGGGTGCGTAACCGTTGCAATTTGACGGGCCGCCCGCATGGTTATTACCGTAAGTTTGGTCTCAGCCGCAACAAGCTGAGAGAGGCCACGATGCGCGGCGACGTACCAGGTCTGGTTAAGGCCAGCTGGTAACTCTGCCGGATCATGTTTGGAGATTGAAAATGAGTATGACAGACCCTATTGCAGATATGCTGACCCGGATCAGAAACGGTCAAGCAGCTGGCAAAAAAATAGTTAAACAACCCTCTTCCAAGCTGAAAGTCGCGATCGCGAAGGTCTTGAAGGAAGAAGGCTATATTACCGATTACAGCACCGAAACCGTCGGCAATCACACTGAGATGACGATTGTGTTGAAATATTACCGAGGCACGCCTGTAATCGAAAGTATCAAAAGAGTTAGCAGACCCGGTTTGCGCATCTATAAGTCAAAAGATGAACTGCCAAAAGTGCTTGGCGGCTTGGGTATTGCTATTGTATCAACATCCAATGGTGTAATGACCGATCGAGCTGCTCGTGCAATTGGACATGGCGGTGAAGTGATTTGTACCGTTTGCTAATATAGGCGTGATATGTCAAGAATTGCAAAAGCCCCAGTGACGATTCCACAGGGCGTGGACGTCAAACTCGATGGCAACAACCTGACCGTCAAAGGAAGCAAAGGTGAGTTGTCTTATCAATTTAATTCCGCGATCGGCGTCAATTTTGTCGATAACACCATCCAAATGGAATGGAATAAAGACGACAAGGTAGCGACCGCACAAGCGGGCACTGCCCGTGCGCTCATCAGCAATATGGTGACGGGCGTATCTGCAGGCTATGAGAGGAAGCTGGCCTTGGTCGGCG
Source organism: Candidatus Methylomicrobium oryzae (assembly GCF_016745425.1). Taxonomy (GTDB): domain Bacteria; phylum Pseudomonadota; class Gammaproteobacteria; order Methylococcales; family Methylomonadaceae; genus Methylomicrobium; species Methylomicrobium oryzae. Next base: position 114,884 of record NZ_JAERVK010000001.1, read on the forward strand.
TCGGTTACAGAGCGCAGGCGAAAGGCAGTGTCTTGAACCTGGCGTTGGGTTTCTCGCATCCGGTCGACTTTGAAGTGCCTGCGGGCATTGCCGTGGAAACCCCAAGTCAAACCGATATCGTAGTCAAAGGCACCGACAAGCAGCTGGTTGGTGAAGTGGCTGCGAAGATCAGAGCGTTTCGTCCGCCAGAGCCTTATAAAGGCAAAGGCGTTCGCTATGCGGATGAAAATGTCGCCCGTAAAGAAGCTAAAAAGAAGTAAGGTAGCGTGATGGAAAAGAAGAATAGTCGTATGAAGCGCGCATTGAAATTGCGCAGCAAAATCAAGAGACTGGGCACGACCCGTCTGTCGGTTCATAAAACGTCACAGCATATCTACGCCCAGATCATTAGCGGCGACGGTAACAGCACCTTGGCCAGCGCTTCGACCAATCAAGCAGTGATCAAGGCTGCGGTCGGCAGCACCGGCAATATCAAAGCCGCTGCCGAAGTCGGCAAAGTGATTGCCGAGCGTGCGTTGGCCGCCGGCATTACCGAAGTGGCTTTTGATCGTTCGGGTTTTAAATATCACGGCCGCGTGAAGGCGCTTGCAGAAGCTGCGCGCGAAGCCGGTTTGAAATTTTAGGGGATTACAATGGCAGCAGCACCTACACAAGGCAGCACTGACGGTCTGCAGGAAAAACTCGTTGCGGTTAGACGGGTGGCAAAAGTTGTTAAAGGCGGACGTGTTTTCGGTTTCACCGCATTGACGGTGGTTGGCGACGGCGAAGGCCGCGTTGGTTACGGCGTCAGCAAAGCGCGCGAAGTACCGATCGCGATTCAAAAATCGCTGGAACAAGCGCGTAAAAACATGCGTAAGGTTCCGTTGAAGGGCGATACCTTGCAATATCCGATCGTGAATACGACCGGCGCCGCGAAAGTTTTCATGCAGCCGGCTTCCGAAGGTACCGGTATCATCGCGGGCGGTGCAATGCGCGCGGTTTTCGAAGTCGTCGGCATCCACAACGTGTTGGCGAAATGCATTGGCACCAGCAATCCGATCAATGTGGTCAGAGCGACGATCAACGGATTGACCTCGATGCACAATCCGAATCATATTGCCGCGAAGCGTGGTTTGACGATTGAACAGATTTTGGGGCAATAAATAATGACCAGCAATAAACTCAGCGTCACGATGATTAAAAGCAAACACGGTCGTTTGCCAAATCACCAGGCATGTCTGAAAGGTTTAGGTTTAAGCAGAATCAACCAGACGGTTGAAGTGCTGAATACGCCCGAAAACCGCGGCATGATCAAGAAAATCGCTTACATGTTGAAAGTCGAGGAGCGGTAATGTTTTTGAATTCCATTCAAGCGAGCCCGGGTTCGCGTAAGAAAGCCAAGCGCGTCGGTCGCGGCATCGGCTCGACCCTGGGTAAAACCTGCGGTCGCGGTCATAAAGGTCAAAAAGCCAGAGCCGGCGGCTTTCATAAAGTCGGTTTCGAAGGCGGTCAGATGCCTCTGCAACGCCGTTTGCCGAAGGTGGGTTTCAAATCGCGGAAAGCGATGTTTACAGCCGAAGTTCGTCTCAACGAACTGAACGGTTTGCAAGCTGATGTGATTGACGTACAAACTTTGATCGACAGCAATATCGTTCCAGTTTTCACCAAAACCGTAAAAGTAATTAAATCGGGTGAAATTTCCCGCGCAGTTACCGTCAAGGGTTTGAAAGTGACGGGCGGTGCGCTGGCTTCCATCCAGGCAGCCGGCGGCAAAGCAGAGGAATAAACTCGTATGTCAAGAGACGAATCAGCCAATAAACCCGCCGGACTGTCTGAGCTGAAATCCCGGCTTTTGTTCGTTTTGGGTGCATTTTTCGTGTATCGGGTCGGTTCGCACATCCCGGTACCGGGCATTGATCCGAAAGCGCTGCAGATCATGTTCGAACAACAGAGCGGCTCGATCCTGGACATGTTCAACATGTTCTCGGGCGGTGCGTTGATGCGGTTAAGCCTGTTCGCTCTTGGCATCATGCCTTATATCTCGGCTTCGATTATCATGCAGATGATGACGATCATCATTCCTGCGGTCGAGCAGATGAAGAAGGAAGGCGAAACAGGCCGGCGTAAAATTTCGCAGTATACCCGTTACGGAACTGTGGCCTTGGCCTCGTTTCAGGCCATCGGTATTTCGGTTGCGTTGCAGAATCAGACCGCCGGCGGTCTTTCGGTAGTTATCAATCCGGGTATCGGCTTTATCGCGATTACCACGATTACCCTGGTGACCGGCACGATCTTCCTGATGTGGCTCGGCGAGCAAGTCACCGAGCGCGGTATCGGCAACGGTATTTCGATGATCATCTTTGCCGGTATCGTTTCCGGTTTGCCGAAAGCGGTGGGTGGAACTCTTGAGCTGGCTAGAACCGGCGAAATGAATGGGGCGTTCATCATTCTACTGTTTTTGATTACGATCGCAGTGACCGCGATCGTCGTTTTCGTCGAAAGAGGGCAGCGCCGCATCCTCATCAACTATCCGAAAAGACAGCAAGGACGCAAGATGTATGCCGGGCAAAACAGCTTTTTGCCTTTGAAGTTGAATATGGCGGGTGTTATTCCCCCCATTTTCGCATCGAGCATCATTCTGTTTCCGGCAACCGTTGCGAACTGGTTCGGAAACAGCGAAGGTTTGACCTGGCTGCGCGATATCGCGACGATGTTGTCTCCTGGGCAGCCTGTGTATGTGATGTTTTATGCGGCCGCGATTATTTTCTTTTGCTTTTTCTATACCGCCCTGGTATTCAACTCAAAAGAAACCGCCGAAAATTTAAAAAAATCAGGCGCCTTTTTGCCGGGCATTCGGCCGGGTATCCAAACAAGTGCTTATATCGATAAGGTAATGACCCGGTTGACATTAATCGGAGCTTTTTACATTACGCTGGTCTGTTTGTTGCCTGAGTTTTTGATTCTTTATTGGAACGTGCCTTTTTATTTTGGCGGTACATCACTTTTGATTATCGTAGTCGTGGTTATGGATTTCATTTCACAAATGCAAACCCATATCATGTCTCATCAGTACGAAGGTCTGATGAAGAAAGCCAACTTAAAAAAATAATTTAATTCAGTTTCCAATAGGAGTCATCCAATGAAAGTCCGTGCTTCGGTTAAAGCAATTTGCAGAAAATGCAAAATCGTAAAAAGAAATGGCGTCGTTAGAGTGATTTGTGAAGACGGCAATCACAAACAACGGCAAGGTTAATTATTATTTGTGCCGCAACTCAACGAGTGTTATAATTCGGCGCTTAACTCAAGAATAGAACTCAGGGGAATATCTACATGGCACGTATTGCCGGGATAAATATACCAGATCATAAGCATGCGGAAATTTCATTGACCGCAATCTATGGAATTGGCCGCAAGACAGCGCAGAATATTTGTGCTGAAGCGGGAATTTTGCCATCCGTTAAAATCAAGGAATTGTCCGAAGAGCAATTGGATACGCTTCGGAACATCATTTCCAAGATGACCGTCGAAGGCGACTTGCGTCGTGAAGTGTCGATGAATATCAAGCGTTTGATGGATCTCGGTTGCTATCGCGGGATACGGCATCGTCGTGGTTTGCCGCTCAGAGGACAAAGAACGAGAACGAATGCGCGTACTCGTAAAGGTCCCCGCAAACCGATTAAGAAATAATTCCCGGCAGAGGTTAAATAAATGGCTAGTCCAGCTCGTACCAGAAAACGCATTAAGAAAGAAGTCGCTGACGGCATTGCGCACGTTCATGCTTCATTTAACAACACCATTATTACAATTACAGACAGAAAAGGCAACACGCTGGCTTGGGCTACTTCCGGCGGTTCGGGCTTCCGTGGTTCGCGTAAGAGTACTCCGTTTGCGGCGCAGGTTGCTGCCGAGAAGGCGGGTACCGTCGCTCAGGAATACGGCATGAAAAATCTGGATGTGATGATCAAGGGCCCTGGCCCGGGTCGCGAATCTGCCGTTCGTTCCCTGAACAACTTGGGTTTCAAGATTACCAATATTGTCGACGTGACTCCGATTCCACATAACGGATGCCGTCCACCTAAAAAACGCCGCGTATAGTTTCTGGAGTTGTAAATCATGGCAAGATATCTCGGACCTACCTGCAAACTGAGCCGCAGAGAAGGAACTGACCTGTTTTTGAAAAGCCGGGGTAAATCCCTGGAAGGCAAGTGCAAGCTGGACCAAAGACCCGGCCAGCACGGTACCAAGCGCACCCGTAACTCGGACTATGCGATGCAGTTGCGTGCAAAGCAGCGGCTGCGCAGAATTTATGGTGTTCTGGAAAGGCAATTCAGCAATTATTATAAAATGGCCGACCAGAAAAAAGGTGCGACCGGCGAAAATTTGTTGAATTTGCTCGAATCACGCCTGGATAACGTTGTTTATCGAATGGGCTTTGCCTCTACCCGGGCCGAAGCGCGCCAATTGGTCAGCCATAAGGCTTTTCAGGTTAACGGGGCGGCTATTAATGTGCCTTCGTTTCAAGTTTCGCCAGGCGATGTAATTTCCGTGAAAGAGAAAGCCAAAAAGCAACAGCGTATTATCGATGCGCTGGCGGTCACCGAACAATATGGCTTTCCTTCATGGGTTGAGGTTAACTCTAAAACGATGACCGGTACTTTTACCTCATTGCCGGATCGCGCCGACTTGGGCAGCGATATCAACGAACAGTTGGTTGTAGAGTTGTACTCAAAATAATTACCATTCTGAGGGAATTAAATGCAGAATTCAATTTCTGGTTTGTTGAAGCCTCGTATCGTTGAGGTTATTAGTAAATCGAAGAATCATTCAAAGATCGTCATAGAGCCGCTCGAACGCGGCTTTGGTCATTCGATTGGCAATGCCTTGCGCCGTGTTTTGCTTTCTACGATTCCAGGATGCGCAGTAACCGATGTCGAGATCGATGGCGTACTGCACGAGTACACCACGATTGAGGGTGTTCAGGAAGATGTCATTGACATCTTGCTGAATTTGAAACAATTGGCGGTCATCCTGCATTCGCGGGATGAAGCCGTTTTGACCTTGTCGAAAACGGGTGCAGGCGCTGTTACGGCTGCCGACATTTCATTGCCTCATGATGCGGAAATCGTCAATCCCGATTTGGTGATTGCCAACATGACCCAGTCGGGGTCGTTGAATATGAAAATTCGCGTGCGCCGCGGCAGAGGCTATGAGCCTGTCAGTGTGCGCAGATCGCGCAATGACAGTACATCTGCGGTCGGCGCATTGCATGTGGACGCTTCCTACAGCCCGATTGTTCGCGTCGCTTATTCGGTCGAGAGCACCCGCGTCGAACAGCGCACCGACCTGGACAAGCTGATCATCGAGCTTGAAACCAACGGCACCGTCGATCCTGAGCAAACGATCAAATTGGCCGCGACCATTTTACATGATCAGTTGGCCGTTTTCGTCGATTTCGAGAAGGTGGCAGAGCAACCGGCTGAGGAAGTCCATATTCCGGAAGACAATTTCGATCCGATTTTGCTGCGTCCGGTCGATGATCTTGAATTGACCGTACGTTCGGCGAACTGTTTGAAAGCCGAAAACATATTCTATATCGGCGATTTAATTCAGCGCACTGAAGTCGAGTTGTTGAAGACGCCGAATCTGGGCAAGAAGTCTCTGACCGAGATCAAAGATATTTTGGCGCTAAAAGGGCTGTCGCTTGGTATGCGCCTGGAAAACTGGCCGCCGGATAGTCTGGCAGAGCATATTCATTCAAGCAATTAACATCCATATAGCTAGGTCCCAATAAAATGCGACACAGAAAATCCGGAAAAAAATTCAGTATCACCAGTAGTCATCGTAAGGCACTGTATAGCAGCCTTACATGCGCATTGATCAACCATGAGCTTATCAAGACCACCTTGCCAAAAGCGAAGGAGTTGAGAAGATACGCCGAGCCTTTGATCACTCTTTCCAAAGAGGACAGTGTAGCCAAGCGCCGTATGGCTTTCGCCAAATTGCGCGACCGCGATGTCGTCACTAAATTGTTCAATGAGTTAGGTCCCCGTTATCAGGGTAGACCAGGCGGTTATTTGCGTATCATGAAATGCGGATTCCGTTCCGGCGACGATGCACCGATGGCGTACGTCGAACTGGTCGATAGACCGCAATAAGTCAGATTCGAGAAGATAAAAAAGCCGGGCAAGTCCCGGCTTTTTTTTGACATGAAATTCGAGCCGTTGCCGGTTCGAATCTCAGATAAGCAACAGATCGAATTATTTTTCCAAATACTGTTTCTTATCTTCTTTGCCGTTCCACTCGTCGGCATCCGGCAGCGCGGCTTTAACTTCGGTAATGCTGGGCCATTCTTTGGATAGCGTTGCGTTCAACGCGATAAATTCTTGCTGATCCTCTGGAACTTCATCTTCAGAAAAAATCGCATTCGCCGGACATTCGGGCTCGCAGAGTGTGCAGTCGATACACTCATCGGGATCGATCACCAAAAAATTGGGACCTTCGTGAAAACAATCGACGGGGCACACGTCCACGCAGTCGGTAAATTTACATTTGATACAGTTTTCAGTGACTACAAAAGCCATAATTATTTCCGAGAAAGTTGTCGAATTATCGTCGTTAAAGGTGGGCTATCATAACAGAAACCGGGTTTTGATTGAATACCCCATCGGTATAGTGTAGTTATGAATCAAGCAGATGCATTAACCGAAGAGGTAGCCGGGACAGCGGCGTTAACTTTGAAGCGTATTAATAGCGGATGGAAGATGTGTTGCTGAACGAGGCGACGATCTTCTTGCCGGTTTCCGCTTCCCGGAGCCTGTCGAGCGATTTTTGAGCTTCCGTTTTCAGCTGGCTATCTGCAAAAACCTGTTCCGGGCGTGCCGGCGCATTGGCCGCATGTTCGAAATATTTTTTGGCTTCTTCCGGCCGATCCTGCGTTAATAGAAAATCGCCGTAATAATAATTGCTGTCGATACCGTTCGGATTAATTTTGAGCCCGGTTTCGAGCAGTTTTTTGGCTTTGTCGCTGTCGCCGAATGCGATAGGCCACTTCGGCACCATGTAATACAGGGTGCCGAGAGTGACATAGGCGGAGCCGTCCATCGTGTTCGGATTGATGTTAATTGCTTCCTGCAGCAGTTCCTTAGCTTCGTTGACTAACGACAGTGCGGAGAGGGCGCCTTGGGTATCGGCCGAGGTGGCTTTGATGACGGCCTCCCAAAAAATCGGCTCGGCTGCTTTCGGGTGTTGTTTTTTGAGCAGCGTCGTTTTCTCCAGGAGTTGCCGATAGGCGCTGCCTTGTCTGGCCTTGGGGGTCTTATAGTAGATAGAGGCCCACTCGCTTTCGATCGATTGTAATGTACTGCCGAGAGTATCCGCAACACACTGGCTCGATAGTAGTAATAATGCAACAAAAGTAGTTTTTTTCATACAGCGAACTATAGAGGAATCTTCGCCGCAATTCAACGCTTTTCTAAAAATTTCTCTATGCCGGACGTTCCCGATTTCTTGCGGCGATAGAGAAATATTTTATTTATAACAAAGAGTTGTTGAAGAATAATGTGCCGAACAATACCGGCGGTTTATGACTTGTTACCCCATTCGGAATAAGGATGTAAAGCGAGGTTATTGTTGTAATATCGCAAATCCTCAGTGACTTCGGCACCTAGCCAGGCGGGTCTGTCAAAAGCCTGGCCGATTTCGTCAAGTTCGATTTCCGCCACGATCAGGCCCAGGTTCACGCCCTCGAATTCATCGATCTCCCAAAGGTCGTTGCCATACCGGACATAATGCCGGGTTTTTTCAATTAACGGTTTTTTGCATAAATGGGTCATAATTTCCTCCGCGTCGGCAACCGGAATCTCGTATTCATATTCAAGCCGGTGAGTGCCTACCGTGGCGCTCTTGATGTTCAACCAAGCCCGACGTTCGCAAATTCTGACCCGAATCGAACTGGTCGGCTGTGAGCTTAGATAACCTTGCCTGAATATTTCGGAGCGCTCGACCGCTTGCCGCCAGTTCTCATTCGCGAGTAAAAATTTATGTTCGACTTCTAATGCCATGACCTTATAGGAGAAAACGGTTGGGGGAGAGGTATTGTAAAACAACCGCACCGAGGCCTTTAAATAATCTTGGGGAACGGATGGCGCTTTGAAAAGGTCGGAATAAACGGAAACAGACGTTTACCACTTGGACTTTGCTTGAAACGCAAGCAATGTTAAAGTATTAGTTGACTAAATACGTGGGAATTCCGGATATTTAGTTTTCTTATGTTCAACTGATTAAGGATTTTATCAAATGGCTTTCGAACTTCCTGCTCTGCCTTATGCTAAAAACAACTTGGCGCCCCACATTTCCGAAGAAACTCTCGAGTATCACTACGGGAAGCATCATCAAGCTTATGTTACAAATTTGAATAATTTGATTCCCGGCACCGAATTCGAAGGATTGTCTCTGGAAGAGATTATTTTGAAATCTTCAGGCGGGATCTTCAATAACGCCGCTCAGGTTTGGAACCATACTTTCTATTGGAACTGCCTGTCGCCCAACGGTGGCGGGGAGCCGACCGGAGCGTTGGCCGATGCGATTAATGCGACATTCGGTTCATTCGCAAAATTCAAGGAAGAATTCACCAAATGCGCAGTTACAACTTTCGGTTCGGGCTGGGCATGGCTGGTCAAGAATAACGACGGTACTCTGGCCCTAGTTAGCACCAGCAATGCGGGATGCCCGCTCACGTCGGGCCAAAAGCCGCTGTTGACCTGCGATGTATGGGAGCATGCCTATTACATCGACTACCGCAATGCCCGTCCCACCTATGTGGAAGCCTTCTGGAAATTGGTGAACTGGGATTTTGCGGCAGCGAACTTCGCGGCCTGATTTTCCAAAATCGAAGCCTTCTGCGCCTCTGCGTGGAAGGTTTTTTATGTCGAGAGCTGCGCTGCTTATCGAAGGAACCGAATCCGGGCAGTGATATGATCGATTATCTTTTGGCCGGCTGATAAGTGAAAACCGGTTCTTTTATTGCAGCCCGCTTTATTTGCGCATTGAAACTCTTGTAAGATTAACGGGTCTCTTTGGTTGAGATGCATTTTCATGAGGATTATTTTCGATGAGTACCCCTAATACTATAATTATCCGCTCTGAATCCCAGGTATTGGCGACCAATAAAATGTTGCGCAATACCTATATGCTGCTGTCGATGACGCTGTTGTTCAGCGCTATGACCACCGGCCTCTCGATGATGTTGAATCTGCCGCATCCGGGCGTCGTAGTGACGCTGGTCGCCTATTTCGGCTTGCTGTTCCTGACCACCAAGCTGCGCAACAGCGCCTGGGGGCTGCTTTCGATTTTTGCGTTGACCGGCTTCATGGGGTTGACCTTGGGGCCGATCATTAATCTGTACCTGCATGCGTTTACCAATGGAAATCAATTGGTGATGATGGCGCTGGGCGGCACCGGTGCGATTTTCCTGGGGTTATCGGCTTATGCGCTGACTTCCCGCAAGGATTTCAGCTTCATGCGCGGATTTTTGCTGGTCGGTGTGCTGGTGGCCTTTTTGGCCGGTTTGGGCGCGATCTTTTTCACGATCCCTGCGCTGTCGCTCGCCGTCTCCGCGATGTTCATCGTGCTGATGTCGGGAATGATTTTGTTTCAGACCAGCACAATCGTGCATGGCGGCGAGACGAACTACATCATGGCGACCGTGTCGCTGTATGTGTCGATCTATAACCTGTTCTTGAGCTTGCTGCAATTGCTCGGCGTATTCGGCGGCGACGAATAATCCCTGCCGTTCTTATCATTGCGGGGATAGCGCCGAACACCAAGCGGTTCGGCCGCGGTTCCCGCTTCTACAATCCGCCTGTTGTGCTCTGTTGCATACAGGCGGTAAGTCATAAAACCCGCAACAGCGCGAGATTGACTTTTATCGCGGCAGGAGGCCGCTGCACTTCTGCTCGATGTGCTGCTTTTTCGGATTGCCGATAAGGAAAATTTGCTGATGCCGAACCTTAACGCGATCAAACACTATTTGACGACCGCTATTTGGCAGGAAAACGGGCCCGTGCGCTCTAAACGGATCACGTTACTGCGCGGCCTGCTGATCCTGTTCCGCGAAGCATCCGACCCCGATTTAAAATACCGCGCAATGGGACTGGTTTACACGACGCTATTGTCGCTAGCGCCGTTGCTGGCGGTCAGTTTCTCGGTTCTTAAGGCGTTCGGTGTGCATAATCAGTTGATGCCGCTGTTGTTGGGGGTACTTGAGCCCTTCGGCGAAAAAGGCGCAGAGCTTGCCGACCAAGTCATCGGCTATGTCGAAAACATCAGTATCGGCGTACTGGGGACGGCGGGTTTGGTATTCTTGCTGTACACGGTCGTTTCGCTGCTGAGCATCATTGAGGAATGCTTCAACCGCATCTGGCGAGTCGAGGCGTCAAGAAATTGGATTCACCGCAGCAGCGACTATATGAGCGTGCTGCTGGTCGGACCAGTCCTGACCGTTTCCGCGCTGGGCATGATGGCGTCGATGGGCAATAATGCCCTGGTGCAGAAAATGATTGCGCTGGAGCCTTTCGGCACCGCATATTATCTCGCCGGGTTGATTTTGCCTTATCTACTGATCATTGCGGCGCTGACCTTTCTGTACATCTTCATGCCGAATACCCGGGTCAACTTCGGTTCCGCTTTGGTCGGCGGTATCGCGGCAGGGCTGACCTGGAAAATAGGCGGCTGGCTATTCGGCATCTTTGTCGAAAAATCGACGAGCTACAATGCGATCTATTCGAGCTTTGCGATCATTCTGCTGTCGATGATCTGGCTTTATGTCAGTTGGCTGATCGTGCTGTTAGGCGGCGTCGTCTCATTCTTATACCAATATCCGCGCTATCTTCTGCATAAAAACAAAAGACCGTACCTGAGCCACCGCCAGCAGGAATATTTCGGCTTTCTGGTCCTGTACTTGATCGGCAAGGCGTACCGTGAAGGCGGTCCTCCATGGACATTGCACGCATTGGCGGATGAAATCGACCAGCCCTGGGAATCGGTCCGCCAGGTTTTACAGTGCCTCAACAAAGCCGGGTTTGTGATTGCGATCCAGTCCGAACCGAACGCCTATCTTCCCTCACGGGACCTCGAAACAATCAGCTTGAAAGAAGTCTATATTCGGCTGCGTGCCTTGGACGGGCAGGAGCAGGCGGCTTTCCGTCCGGAAAACGAAGAGGCCGTGGGAGCTTTGGCGAATCGCATCGAAGTGGCGGCGATGGCTGTTTTAGAAGGACAAAGTTTAAGCGATCTGATTCAACCGCCGGCGCGAAAAACCCAAGACGGACCGGAAGCAGAGGAACGTTAAGATTCGGAGCGTTTGGCATAGAAGTCCTGACCGAACATTCCATAATCGAGCACCACGTCTCGAATATGATCAAAGTGTGCCTTCGTATTCCAGATCAGTTCCGCGCAGTGTTGCTCGGTTGCTTTATCGTTACTCGAACGTGCCTCCCTTTCCATCTCCTGCAGCAGCAGAATGCGCTCATCGGCGGCCCGCAGCGAAGACCACAGCGTCATTTCAACCTCCTCGTTGATCGCCGCCAGCAAGGTGCGCAACGTATAAGCATGGCCCGTATGGCAGCGATAGCGCGTGATCAGACCCTCCTGCATTTTAATCAGTACCCCTTGGCACTCGGGGCAGGTATTGGGCGATATTTTACCTAACTGCATAATACCCTCCTGCAAAGCATTTCCTCCTAATGCGATGCGGGTTTCAATCCGCAGGGTCTCGGCAGGGCCTGCGCTTCTGGCCGGAGTGAGCGGTTCGTTCGTCAGCTTCATTAATAGGTCGGGCATCTCGGCAACCGGAAGGATGTAATCGGCAGACACGTGCCGGATCACGCTTTCCGGCATCGAAGCGAATTGCGCTTCCCGAGGCGACTGGACAATTACCATGCCGCCGCGATCCTTAATCGCCCACGCACCGGCAGTGCCGTCATCGAGCATCCCGCTGAGCACGATCCCGATCACGCGCGTCCCGAATGTATATGCCGCCGAGCGGAACAATACATCGATCGCAGGCCGTACCCGGTTTTCCTTCGGTGCGTGCGTGACTCGGAGATGATCGTCCTCCAGCAGCAGATGGCGATCTGCCGGAGCCACATAGACATGTCCCGGGATCACCGGTTCCCGGTCGACGGCGAGATTCACAGGGAGCGCTGCGGTGCGCGCAAGAATGCCCGGCAGCAGGTTCGGAGAATGCGCCGCTACATGAAGGGTGACAAAAATTGAGGCGGAAAACATGGGGGGCAGCCCGGCGATGAGATGCTGCAAAACAGGAATACCTCCTGCAGAAGCGCCTACAACCACGATATTCCGATAAATCACATTCCCTTCTCCTGTGAAAGCGCCGGGCATCTGTCGGCTATGTGGTCGGGATGCGCGATGAAGTTGGCATTCGGCTTCGGCTCATCGGTTCTGTGCATCTGCAGCTATTTAAATAAGGCGTCGTATCATCAGAGTTGACTCGCTGGACGGCAAAGGCAAATAAAAAAGGAGAGCCCTCTTTATGAACCCATCGTCTATGCCGATTCCCAATGAACCGTTAAGCGGGGCGGGATTTTATTATGGCTTTTCTTTAATAAGATAAGGTATGAATTTGCCCCCCAATAATTAATTTAACAATATTCGATAAAGACATGGAGATCTGTACGCCAGCGAACCAAGGGAAATATTGTTTTATCCGCAGAGCATGAAGTGCAGCTAAGTCAGGCGGTAGAGCAGCGGGTTCGAAGAAACCGGGGAGAAACGAAAGAGCCTGCCGATACGCGAGTATGTTTATTACCGAACAGACACTATTGAATATTTCAATTAATTTCGGATTTATGAAACGTTATTACGTATTCAGTCCCTCTCGAAATTTAAGTCGAGATAACTAACACCTAATCAAGGGAGTAAAGACATGAAATCATTGATTCCTATTGTAACGGTAGCTGTTTTCGGTGTTGCGCTCGTAGGCAATTCTTATGCCGGAAGCGTTAAAGAGAAAAGAGAAGAAGTGAGAGAAGAACGGCAAGATGTCAGGGAAAAACAAAGAGAGTTACAGGAAGCGGCCAATGAAGAAATGCAGGAAGTCAGCCGAGCCAGCAAGATTATCGGCACCGATGTGAAAAATACCAAAGGAGAGGACTTGGGCGACATCAAGGATCTTGTGCTCGATCCTACAAGCGGACGTCTCGCCTATGTCGTCGTTTCCTACGGCGGTATTATGGGAATGGGCGACAAACTGTTCGCGATTCCGTGGAATGCCGTACGCTGGTCTACCGATAAGGATTATTTCATGCTGAATATGGATAAGGACGCCTTGAAAAATGCCCCCGGATTCGATGAGGATCATTGGCCTGTGAGCGCAGCGCAATGGCAGCAGCAACGCGGCGATCTGAACCGTTTCTATCGCCTTAATCCTTAAGGCGTTGCAAGAGAGGGCGGACCCTGAGGCCGGTTTGTGGACTTGCAGACATGCCCTTTCGTTTTTTCAGTCATGAGGCCGGCCGGATGGCCGGCCCGAAAAGCCAGGGAACGGCAGAAGAACAAGACCGGCCGGTATCAGCCGCTTTTTGTTTTTCTTAACAAGGGAAAATCGGCGGCGCCGATCGGTGCGTCCAGGCAGTCAAATTATCCCTTAGCCTACATTAATTTCCCCGGATCGATCTTGAGGGTCGGGTTAGCGCAAGGCGCGCTTTATGAGTTCCGGAATCTCACCCGTCTGCCCGGGAAGAGCGCTTCGGTTTCCGCATGCCGCAAATCGAAACGTCATTCCGAAAAACTCGAAATTAGCCTTGATTGATGTTTAACGGCTCGGTTGGATCAATCAATATGAACAAAAAGACAAATAACAGATCGATCGATAGCCGGCGCTTTCCGGTCAGTGCAGAGAGAATATCGGAAAAAGGCACCCATTTTCGGGTATGGGCGCCTGAAAGAAAATCGGTAAAACTGGTGATGAATCCGCGGGGAGAAGAGATCGATTCTTCTCAATGGCCGGTCGAAGTTGAATTGCAAAAGGAGGAAAACGGCTATTTTTCGGTTATTGTCCAAGAGCCGTGCGTAGGGGGCCTGTACCGTTACCTGCTGGATGACGATCCGCAGCCGTATCCGGATCCTGCTTCACGTTTTCAGCCGCAGGGCCCGCACGGACCTTCGCAGGTGATCGATGCGTTGACGTTCGAATGGACGGACGCCGCCTGGCCGGGCGTCGAAGCGCACAGCCAGGTGATTTACGAGATGCATATCGGCACATTCACGCATGAAGGCACCTGGGTTGCCGCCGCGAAAGAGCTGCCCGAACTGGCCCGATTGGGCGTAACCGTGTTGGAGATCATGCCGGTGGCCGATTTTCCGGGGCGATTCGGCTGGGGGTATGATGGCGTCAATTTGTTTGCGCCGACGCGGCTTTACGGTACACCGGACGAATTCCGGTTTTTCGTGAACGAGGCGCATGCGGTCGGGCTCGGCGTGATTCTGGACGTGGTATTCAATCATTTGGGGCCGGACGGCAATTATCTGGGAAAGTTTTCGAACGATTATTTTTCTGCGCGTTATCAGTGCGACTGGGGCGATGCGCTGAATTTCGACGGGTCCAACTCCGCCCCGGTGCGCGAGTATGTGCTCGCCAATGCGGCCTACTGGATCAAGGAGTTTCACCTCGACGGCCTGCGTCTCGACGCCACCCAGCAGATTTTTGACAGTTCCCCGGTCAATATTATTGCCGCGATTGTGAAAACGGTGCGTAGCGCAGGGGCGCCGCGCAAAACTTTCGTAATCGGCGAAAACGAACCGCAGGACGCCAAGCTGTTCTTAACTCCCGAGCAGGGCGGTTTCGGCATCGATGCCTTATGGAACGACGATTTCCACCATGCCGCAATGGTCGCGATGACCGGGCGTGCCGACGCCTACTACAGCGATTACCGAGGACTGGCGCAGGAATTCGTTTCCACCTTGAAACGAGGCTTTTTATATCAGGGCCAATGGTACTCCTGGCAGCATAAAAACCGCGGCACGCCTGTACTGGACATGCCGCCGGTCAAATTCGTGAACTTCATCCAGAATCACGATCAATTGGCCAATTCCGGCAGCGGCAAACGGATTCACCTGTTGACCAGTCCCAACCGTTACCGGGCTTTGACCGCCCTGTTTTTACTGGCGCCGCAGACGCCGATGTTATTTCAGGGCCAGGAATTCGCCGCTACCAGCCCTTTCTTCTATTTTGCCGACCATAAAGAAGACATTGCCTATTTGGTGGCGCGCGGACGCTCCGAATTTCTGGCCCAGTTCCGTTCCCTGGCGACGCCCGAAATGCAGGCGCGGCTGCCCGATCCCCGCGACCCGGTTACGTTTACCCATTCCAAGTTGAACCTGAATGACCGCTATCAGCATAAGGAAGAATATGCCTTGCACAGCGATCTGCTGCGCCTGCGCCGGGAGGATCCGGTATTTCAGGTCTGCCAGCAAAGCCAGCGTATCGATGGGGCGGTACTGAGTCTGGATGCTTGGGTAATCCGTTTTTTCGGGGGCAAGCCGGGGGACGACCGCCTGCTGTTAGTCAATCTGAGCCGGGACCTTCATCTCGTTCCTGCCCCGGAACCGCTGCTGGCCCCGCCGCCGGGGTGCGTTTGGGATGCCATGTGGTCCAGCGAGGATCCCCGGTACGGCGGTTTGGGCATGCCGCCCTGGCCCGCAGAAGACAATTGGTATCTGCAGGGCGAGTCCGCCGTTGTGCTGCATCCAGTCTCTCAACCACCAAAGGATACCAAATCATGATCAGCGATGTTGTTATTCGAACGAACTGGACCGGGGTGCCTGCCGAACAGGAAGCCCTGCTGACGCATGAATGGATTGTCACCAACGGCCTGGGCAGTTATGCATCCGGAACGATTTCCGGAGTTCCTACGCGCCGTTACCACAGTCTGTTGACGGCGGCGATTCCGGATCCTCACGGCCGCTACGTGATGCTTAATCAATTGAGTGAACTGGTGCGGTTGCCTGACGGTACCACGCAGAAAATCGGCGGCATCGAATTGACGAGCGGAGCCCTGGATCTTTATGGCATGTCCACGCTGCGCGAATTCCGCCTGGATGCCGGGATGCCGGTATGGCGATACGAACTGAAGGATCATGTGATCGAAAAATGGATTTTAATGCCGCATATGAGCAATACCGTGCATATCGGTTACCGCCTGGTTTCAGGGCCGGGACCGGTACGGCTTAAGCTGCGCATCGCCGTGCATTTTCGCCGCCATGACACGTCCTTGAACGAAGGGCCTCCCCTGGAGTTCTATGACCTTAAAGCCTCCGCCGGGCATATTGAAGTTCACGGCGCCTCCATTCCGCCCTTATGTCTTTATATTGAAGACGGCAGTCCGGCGTTCACGATTGAGCCCAAACGCTTCAGCGACATTCTTTATCGGATCGAAGAACAAAGAGGCTATGAGGCCCACGGCAACCTGTGGAGTCCCGGCTATTTCCGGGCCGATCTTGGTCCCGGCAAGACGGTGACGCTGATCGCTTCTACCGAGAACTGGGAAAGCATGTTGGCGCTGTCTCCCGCCCAGGCGCTGCAGGCCGAACTGGAACGGCGTACGACCTTGCTGAGAACCGCGCGTCCGGGGTTCGATAAAGGCTTGATCAAACAATTGTTGCTGGCCTCGGATCAGTTTGTGGTCGCGCCGGCCGATCGGGTCAGCGAAACCGCGCGGATGCGTGCCACCGGCGGAGATGTGCGCACCATCATTGCCGGTTATCATTGGTTCACCGACTGGGGACGCGACACGATGATTAGCCTGGAAGGACTGACGCTGGTGACCGGCAGGCAGATCGAGGCAGGGCTCATTTTGCGCACGTTCGCCTATCACCTGCGCGACGGGCTGATTCCTAACCTGTTTCCCGAGGGGGAAGATGAAGGGGTGTATTACACCGCCGATGCGACACTGTGGTATTTTCATGCGGTGGAACGCTATGTCTCGATTACCGGAGACCGGGGCTTGCTCAGAGACCTGCTGCATAAGCTGCTGGACATTGTCGAACATCATATCAAAGGCACACGCTTCGGCATCCATTGCGACCCGAAAGACGGCCTGCTGATTCAGGGAGATTCCCGCTACGCTTTGACCTGGATGGATGCCAAATTGCCCGATTGGATCGTAACCCCCCGCCGCGGCAAAGCGGTCGAGATCAATGCGCTGTGGTACAACGCACTGCGCCTGCTGGAAAAATGGCTGCAGGAAGAGAATATCCACGCGCCGCTGAGTCAGATTTCGCAACTGGCGGATCTTGCCCGGCGAAGTTTCAATCAACGCTTTTGGAATCCCGAAACAGGGCACTTGTACGACATCGTCGACGGTGAAGACGGTCAAGACGATCCCGCTTGCCGCCCCAATCAGTTATTCGCCTTCTCGCTTTCCAATCCGGTGCTGGATCCTAAATACTGGCAGCCGGTTTTTCAAGTCGTCAAAGATAAACTGCTAACGCCTGTGGGGCTCCGCACTTTATCGCGGGATCATCCTGACTATAAAGCGACCTATCACGGCGATTTACGCACCCGCGATGCCGCTTATCACCAGGGTACAGTTTGGCCCTGGCTGATCGGTCCGTACGTAGATACCTGGTTGCGCATTTATCCTGACCAGCGTAAAGAAGTGCGCGACTTTCTGAATGAGCTGTTGGAAAAGCATCTGCATGAAGCCTGCATCGGTTCGATCAGCGAAGTTTTCGATGCCGAAAGCCCGTTTTCGCCGCGCGGTTGCATCGCTCAGGCATGGAGCGTCGCAGAGATTCTTAGAGTCTGGGGCAAAGTGTCCGAAGAGGGACAGAAAGCGGCTCAATAAAAATTTTTCGCCCTGAAAACCGCTTTTTCCTTTAATTCATCGATTTCCGTTTTTCCCGGGTTCATTCCCTGGAAGGCAATCCGGTATAATCCGGTCAATGAGAGATGGCGCCGCCTGTGCCTGAACATCCGTTTCCGGCGCCTCGGCTTACCTCTCATTGCCCACTTATCCGAGGAGAAACCGATGAAATTGACCATTGCCTTAACCCTTGGCGCCTGGTTTGCCGCCGGCGCAGCCTGGGCTGCCGAAAAACCGGCGCCGGCGCCGAACGGGATCGAACTGCCGGCGTATTACAAAAACTGGCGCGTGATCGGCGTATCAGAGCGCCAGGATAAGGAGTCGTTGCGGGTCATTGTCGGCAATGACACGGCGGTCGATGCCGCCCGGACCGGCAATACTCATCCCTGGCCCGAAGGCAGCATTCTCGGCAAGATCGCCTGGAAGAACCAGACTCATCCCAACTGGCCGGCGGCGACCGTGCCCGGCGAATTCGTGCACGCCGAATTCATGATCAAGGATTCGGCGAAATACGCGAAAACCGGCGGCTGGGGATTTGCGCGCTGGCTCGGCATGGAACAGAAGCCGTACGGACAGGACGCGTCATTCGTGCAGGAATGCATGGCCTGCCATGCTCAGGTCAAGGACAACGATTCGGTCTTTACGCATCCCGCGCCGCTGCCGTAAAGGAGTAGGGTACGCTGCGCGTACCGCTTTTGGCCGCAATAAACGGGAGAGGCCGGATGAGCCGCCTCTCCCAAGGTCAATTGAACAGCGCCATCGCTTTCTTCAACGTCGACCAGATGCCCCAGGTCAGCGGGGTGGCGACATACAGCCAGAACAGTATCACCAGCGCCAGGGGAGTGGATTTTGGACGGTCGTCGGGTTTCATCGGGTCGCTTCCTTAAAATCGAACAGGTAAAATCGAATGGCTTTAATGGGCATCGGACGCGGCCTGATGCGGAAAAACACCGTCGAGTTCATCGAACTCGTCATGGCGCATGTGGTGTTTTTCATGAACCGGCCGGATCAGCATATTGCAGAGGAAGCCGGCCGCCAAAATGCCGGCCATGATGTACATCGTCACGTTATACGCCTCCGCCTTCGCGACGCCCTGCTCGATCTGGAACTCGCGGATGTAATTGACGAGTACCGGCCCGGCTACGCCGGCGGTCGACCAGGCGGTCAATAGGCGCCCGTGGATGCCGCCGACATAACGGGTGCCGAAAATATCGGCCAGATACGCCGGAATCGTCGCAAAACCGCCGCCGTACATGCTCATGATGACCGCGTACAGTAAGATAAACAGGCCGATGTTGCCGAGCCGGCCCATCGTCGGAACGGAGGCGTACAGCACCGCGCCGAGCGCAAAAAAAATGATGTAGGTGTTTTTGCGGCCCAGGAAGTCGGACGCCGAAGACCAGAAAAAACGGCCGCCCATGTTGAACAGGCTGAGCAGGCCGACGAAACCGGCCGCGGCCGCCGGCGTTACCGCGCCTTTGAACATTTCTTGGATCATCACTGATGCCTGGCCCAGTACTCCGATCCCGGCGGTCACGTTCAGGCACAACACCAGCCAGAGCAGATAAAACTGCGGCGTCAGCAAGGCCCGATCGATATGCACATGACTTTTCGTGATCATCTTGTTTTCGATGATCGGGGGTGTCCAGCCTTCGGGTTTCCAGCCGTTCGGCGGAATCCGTATCGTCAGCGCGCCGATCAGCATCGAAACGAAGTATAGGCTGCCCATCACCAGGAAAGTTTCAAGGACCCCCACCGAGGTCGCGGATTTGAAATGGTCCATCAGCAGCACCGCAAGCGGTGCGCCAATCATTGCGCCGCCGCCGAACCCCATGATCGCCATGCCGGTCGCCATGCCGCGCCGGTCCGGAAACCATTTGATCAGCGTCGATACCGGCGAGACGTAGCCGAGGCCCAGCCCGATGCCGCCGATGATGCCGTAGCCGACATAAATCAGCCAGATCTGATGCAGGTGGATGCCGAGCGCCGAGATCCAGAACCCGCCGCCGAAGCAGCAGGCAGCGACCAGCATCGTCAACCGGGGGCCGACCTTTTCCAGCCATTTGCCGCCGAATGCGGCGGACAAGCCCAAAAATACGATCGCCAGACTGAAAGTCCAGCCGAGCGTCGTCAGTTTCCAGTCGTCCGGTGCAGGCTCGGTGATGCCGATCACCTTGGTCAAAGGGTCGTTGAAAACGCTAAAGGCGTAGGCCTGGCCGATGCACAGATGCACGGACAGCGCGGCGGGCGGCACCATCCAGCGGTTATAGCCTCGGGAGGCGATGATACGTTGCTTGGAAAAAAAACCGGACATTCGGGGCAAGCTCCTCGGTGATGGCTTGGCATATTAAAAAATAAATGGGCGGCGGAACGGCGCCCGGATGGGACGATTCGATCTTAAAAAAACTTACCAAAACGCTATTCTACTCTGACTGGAGGGCGCGAATCCACCGGCTTTGGGATGGCTGGGAGAGGAGTCGAAAGAAGTATTTCACCTTGCACGGCTCGCCGTGCATGGTGTCGGTTAAACTAGGCCCTGTCGCATGAGTTTGCGCGGAAAACCTTACGGCTGTCATAATTCTGTCACATTCGATGTCTAACCTATGCACCAGAAAACGAACCCGTCTACCTATCCATATTATTGAGAGTCAATATGAAATTGTTCTTTAAGAAAACATCGCTGGCCTTGGCCTTGGCTTTGGGCGCGGCGTCGTTCGCCCCATTCGGCAGCCAGGCGGCCGCCAAACTGGCGGTCGACCCGGCTTTGCCCGCCTATCAGACCGCCAGCGGGATTTCGGGCAACTTGTCCAGCGTCGGTTCCGATACCTTGGCCAACCTGATGACTCTGTGGGCCGAGACCTTCAACCGTTTTTACCCCAACGTGAACATTCAGATTCAGGCCGCGGGTTCTTCGACCGCGCCGCCGGCGTTGACCGAAGGCACTTCGAACTTGGGGCCGATGAGCCGGGAAATGAAAGACGATGAAATCGAGGCTTTCGAAGACAAATACGGCTATAAGCCGACCGCGGTTCCGGTAGCCGTCGACGCGTTGGCTGTGTTGGTAAATAAAGACAATCCGATCAAAGGCCTGTCGATGGATCAAGTCGATGCGATCTTCTCCACGACGCTGAAATGCGGCGCCAATAAAGAAATCGAAACCTGGGGCGATGCCGGCGTGCCTGCGTGGGGTGCGAAAAGCATTCAGTTGTACGGACGCAACTCGGTTTCCGGCACCTACGGTTATTTCAAGGAACACGCGCTCTGCAAGGGCGATTTCAAGAGTAACGTGAACGAGCAGCCGGGTTCGGCTTCGGTCGTGCAGTCGGTCACTTCCTCGACCAACGGTATCGGTTATTCCGGTATGGGCTATTCGACTTCCGGCGTCAGAATGGTGCCGCTGGCGAAAAAAGGCAGCACCGATTATATCGAAGCGACACCCGAAAATGCGCTCAAAGGTACTTATCCTTTGACCCGCTATTTGTTCATCTACGTGAACAAAAAGCCTAACCAGCCGCTGCCGCCTCTTGAAAAAGAATTCATGAGGATGGTGCTGTCGAAGGAAGGACAGGAAGTCGTGATCAAGGACGGCTATATTCCGCTGCCTGTCAAGGTAGTCGAAAAGTATCTGGAAGCGCTCGATAAATAATGGATTTCCGCAGTCTCATCCCCTCCTGTTCATGGTAAGGGCAAAAAGTCGGTGAATAGCGGCAAAAACTGCCGGTACTTACCCATCTCACGACATTGCTCATGTAAACGGCCAAGATTGATTCGATATATCTTGGCCGTTTTTTTTTCGAGATTGTTATATCATTGTCACTTTTGAAAGCTAGCATCTACGCATGTCTGAAACTTACAGCTTGAGGAACGCGTCTGGCTCTATCCAGCAATCGGCCGCCGGTTATTATCAAAGGTGGCGCCTGATCAAGGACGCCCTGGCCCGTTATGGCGTCATCGTCGGAGGGCTCGGCATCCTGGCCGCGATCATTCTGATTTTCTTTTACCTGTTGTATGTGGTTTATCCGCTCTTTGTCGGCGCTTCGGCCTCGCCGGTGAGCCGCTATGCGGTGCCGGAGCCGTCGCTCGGCAAAACGCTATTTCTCGAAATCGAGGAGCAAAACGAGTTGGCGGCCCGTTTCACGGACAGCGGCCGGGTGGTATTTTTCGAAGCGGCGACCGGCAAACCGGTGCTGACGCAGGCGATTGCGCTTCCCGAAGGCGTCTCGGTCACCAGTTTCGCACCGGGCCGTCCGGCGAATGCGGGCGTGTTCGCTTACGGGCTTTCGAACGGCGGCGTTATCGTGGTCAGAAACCACTACAAGGTAACCTATGACAAGGATGTGCGCAAGATAGCGCCGGAACTCAATTATCCGCTCGGAGAGGCGCCGCTGATGATCGGCGAGCAAGGGGTGCCGCTCGACAAGGTTGCCGTCAAATGGGAAGACGATGCGACGGTGATTGTGGCGAAAACCGGCGGCAAGATTCATTTGGTCAGTTTCGAAAAGGAGCAGTCGTTGTTCGCCGAAGAGTCGGCGGTTCAGCGCACCGATGCGGTAGTGGATACGCCGTCCGAAAATATCGCGCAAATATTGATCGACAAGAACGGAGAAAATCTGTTTCTGGCCGGCAGTGACGGCAGTCTCGGTTTTTTCAATATTGCGGATAAAAATGCGCCGGCGCTCAGGCAGCGCCAGAACGTGGTCGAAACGGGGCTTGCGATTACCAGTCTGGCTTTACTGAACGGCGATCTGTCGCTGCTGGTCGGCGATTCTTCCGGACAGGTTGCGCAGTGGAGCAAAGGCAAGGACGAATTGAACAATGTGGTACTGAAAAAACTCAGAGTCTTCAAGGTTGCCGGTCAGCCCGTCGTTACGATCGATTCCGAGCAGCGGCGCAAGGGCTTCATGACCTTCGATGCCGGCGGAAAAATGGGCCTTTTCAATTCTACGGCGGAAAGGCGCCTCCTGGAAGAACCTCTTGGTGCGCATCCGATTGCGGCAGCGTTGTCGCCTCGCGCGAACGCCTTGCTGATGCAGGGCGAAGACGGCCAAATCCATTTCTGGACCGTCCATAACGAGCACCCGGAAGTTTCGTTCGGGTCGATCTGGGGGAAAGTCTGGTATGAAAGCTACCAGAAGCCCGATTATATCTGGCAGTCGTCTTCGGCGGCGAACGATTTCGAGCCGAAATACAGTATGACGCCGTTGGTTTTCGGCACGCTGAAGGCGGCCTTTTACGCGATGCTGTTCGCCATGCCGCTGTCTTTGCTGGGCGCCGTTTATACCGCTTATTTCATGGCGCCGGCCATGCGCCAGTTGGTCAAGCCGACCATCGAGCTGATGGGCGCGCTGCCGTCGGTGATTCTGGGCTTCCTGGCCGGTTTATGGCTGGCGCCTTTCATCGAAAAGCATCTCGCCGGCATCTTCTCGACACTGATCCTGCTGCCGGTCGGCGTGCTGCTGTTTGCGCTGGGCGGGCAGTTCGTCCCGAAAGCGATCCGGCATAAAATTCCCGAAGGCTGGGAGGGCGCGTTATTGATCCCGGTGATGCTGTTTACCGGCTGGCTCGCATTCCAGGTCAGCGTGCCTCTGGAATCGGCGCTGTTCGGCGGTTCGCTGCGCGACTGGTTCAGTCGCGAGTGGGACATCGGCTACGATCAGCGCAACGCGCTGGTCGTCGGCATCGCGATGGGATTCGCGGTGGTGCCGACCATTTTTTCGATTGCGGAAGACGCGGTGTTCAGCGTGCCGAAGCATCTGACGGTCGGTTCCCTGGCTTTGGGCGCGACCCCGTGGCAGACGGTCACCCGCGTCGTGCTGCTGACTGCCAGCCCCGGCATTTTTTCGGCGGTGATGATCGGGCTAGGCCGGGCGATCGGCGAGACGATGATCGTGTTGATGGCGACCGGCAACACGCCGGTGATGGACTTCAGCGTATTTCAGGGACTCAGAACCCTGGCGGCCAACATCGCGGTCGAGATGCCGGAAGCCGAAGTCGACAGCACGCATTACCGGATCTTGTTTCTGGCGGCGCTGGTATTGTTCCTGTTTACCTTCATCTTCAACACGCTGGCCGAAATCATCCGCCAGCGCCTACGTGAAAAATACAGTTCGTTATGATCAAATCCTGGTTTAAAAGCGGCAATCCGTGGGTGTGGTTTACGGCTTCGGCGGTTAGCGCCTGTCTGATCATGGTGGTGGGCGTACTGGGACTGATCCTCGTACGCGGAATCGGCAATTTCTGGCCGGGCGGCTTGGTGCAGTTCAGCTACCAGGAAGACGGCGGGCAAGTGCATGAAGTGATCGGCGAGCTGATCGATACCAGCATCACGCCGGCGGCGATGGCGAAAGTGGCCGGTTTTGCGATGGCCGACGGCGAAGACGTGCTGGTCCAGTATCAAATCAAGACCGGCAATCGCGATGTATCCGGTTCGGATTTCCGCTGGATCCAGGAACGCCGCATCAAACGGCAAAGCACGCCTCCCGAATTGATCGCGGTGGAACGGCGGGAGTGGGGTAATTTCTACGGCCGCCTGGTCGCCGTCAAGGAAAGCGGCAAGATGATCGCCGAAGGGCCGGAGGCGATGCCGGTACTGCAGGAGCGCCTGGAGGCGGCGCTGGACATTTTCGATAAAATTTCCTATCTCGAAAAAAAGAAAATCGGCGCGGTCAACTACGGACTGGAACGGCTGCGTTTGGAACGGCGCAAACTGGAGCTGGAAAAGCGTTGGGATGCGGATGCGCAACAGCGTATCGCGGCCGAGAGAGCGGTTCTGGACGGAGAATATAAAAAATTCCAAACCGAATTGATGGCGCTGTACCGAGACATCCGCAAGGACAGTTTCGTTGCGGCCGCGGATGACGGCAGCGAACACGAGATCGCGCTGGCCAAGGTGGTTCGGGTTTATCAGCCGAACGAAATGAATGTATTCGGTAAAATCGGCCACTACTTCACCAAATTCGCCGAGTTTCTGGCCGACGATCCGCGCGAGGCGAACACCGAAGGCGGCATTTTTCCGGCGATTTACGGCACCATTCTGATGGTCATTGTCATGTCGATCATCGTAACGCCGTTCGGCGTGATCGCGGCGGTGTATCTGCGCGAATACGCCAAGCAGGGCTTCACCACCCGGCTGATCCGGATCGCGGTGAACAATCTGGCCGGGGTGCCTTCAGTCGTTTACGGCGTGTTCGGCCTCGGCTTCTTCGTCTACATCCTGGGCGGCAAGATCGACCGCCTGTTTTATCCGGAAGCGGCGCCCGCGCCGGTATTCGGCACTCCCGGCCTGATGTGGGCCTCTATTACATTGGCGCTTTTAACGCTGCCGGTTGTGATCGTGTCGACTGAAGAAGGTCTGGCGCGCATTCCCAAATCGATCCGCGAGGGCAGCCTGGCGCTCGGTGCGACCAAGTTTGAAACGCTTTGGCGGACGGTATTGCCGATGGCAAGTCCTGCGATGATGACCGGCCTGATCTTGGCAGTCGCGCGGGCGGCCGGCGAAGTGGCGCCGTTGATGCTGGTCGGCGTGGTCAAGCTGGCGCCGTCGCTGCCTTTGGACGGCAATTTCCCGTTTTTGCATCTGGAAAGAAAATTCATGCACCTCGGCTTTCATATCTACGACGTGGGCTTCCAGAGCCCGAATGTCGAGGCGGCGCGTCCCTTGGTCTATGCGACATCGCTGCTGCTGGTCCTGGTGATTATCGGGCTCAATCTGTCCGCGATCCTGATCCGCAATCATCTGAGGGAAAAATATCGAGCTCTTGAAGGTTAATCAACATGACAACAGCACAACAAACACGTACCCATGCGATCGACATGAAATCGATCCTGCGCGATACCAAAGGCCAGGCCGAGACCGAGACTTCCGAAGTCTGCATCCGGGTCGACAATTTGAGCCTGTTTTACGGAGAAAAACAGGCCCTGCACAGCATCAATATGGATATTCAGAAACAGAAGGTGACCGCCTACATCGGCCCGAGCGGCTGCGGCAAATCGACGCTGCTCCGCTGCATCAACCGGATGAACGATCTGGTCGACAGCGCCCGGATCGAGGGCCGGATCCTGCTGGACGGCGAGAACATCTACGACAAGTCGGTCAATGTCGCGGCGCTGCGCCGGCGCGTCGGGATGGTGTTCCAGAAGCCGAATCCGTTCCCGAAATCGATCTTCGAAAACGTCGCCTACGGCCTCAGGATTCAGGGCATCAACGATAAAAGAACGCTCGAAGAAACGGTCGAAAAGGCGCTGCGGGGCGCGGCGCTCTGGGATGAAATGAAGGACCGCTTGAACGACAATGCGCTCGGGATGTCCGGCGGTCAGCAGCAGCGTCTGGTGATCGCGCGCGCGATTGCGATCGAGCCCGAGGTGCTGTTGCTGGACGAGCCGGCGTCGGCGCTGGACCCGATCTCGACCCTGAAAATCGAGGAATTGATCAACGAGCTGAAAGAAAAATACACGATCGTAATTGTGACGCACAACATGCAGCAGGCGGCGCGGGTATCCGATTTCACCGCCTTTATGTACATGGGCGAACTGATCGAGATGGGCCCGACCAGCGAACTGTTCACGAATCCGAAAAAACAGCAGACAGAAGATTACATCACCGGCCGTTACGGTTAAGGAGCCGACAATGGAAAACAGTAAGATCGGACAGCATATTTCCGCGCAGTTCAACAAGGAAATCGAAGACATCCGCAATAAGGTGCTGACCATGGGCGGACTCGTCGAGCAGCAGTTGGAGCTGGCGATGCAAGCGTTTTCTTCGGGCGACATCGAAATGGCCGAGCTGGTGATCAAGCAGGACAACCAGGTCGATGCGCTGGAGGTTACAATCGATCGCGAATGTACGCAGATTCTGGCGCTCCGGCAGCCGGCCGCGTTTGATCTGCGCTTGCTGTTGACCGTGATCAAGGTGATCAACGAACTGGAAATCGTCGGCGACCTGGCCGAGCGAATCGCGAAGCTGGCCATCCAATCGGCCGACAGCGACGGCCGGATCGACCAGTATTACGAGATCCAGCACATGGCGAACCTGGTCAAGGACATGCTGCACCGGGCGCTCGACGCGTTCGCGCGGATGAGCATTGAGGATGTGCCGGCGATTACCAGCCTGGACGACAACGTCGACCGCGAATACTCGAGCATCATCCGCCAGCTGATCACGCACATGATGGAAGACCCGCGCAACATCACCCGCACGCTGAACGTACTGTGGACCGTGCGCGCAATGGAACGGATCGGCGACCACGCCTGCTACATCTGCGAGCATCTGATCTATATGGTCAAAGGCGAGGCGGTGCGCCATTTGAGTCGGGAAGAAATGGCGAAGAAGGTTAAGGGCGGTTGAGGCGTACGGCTTCGTAGCCTGATAGGTTGGGTTAACGGCTTTATCGTTAACCCAACACATCAATGCACCCAATGTTGGGTTGCAAAAAGCGCAACCCAATCTACGCAGCTGCCGTCTTCTCTCCTATTATTAGGAAATTCAATGACCAGTCTGTCACCGACGGCTGGGGCGGTTGGAGCCTCTTTATCTAGCAAGCCCGTAGGATGTGCTGAACGAAGTGAAGCGCATCGATCGCGAGCGATGCGCCCTCCTTGCGTCGGCGCATCCTACACTTTTATTTCAGAGGAGTCGCTTACATTCTCCTCTATGCCGCCAATAAAAACCGCTATTTCTCCAGCCCGATAAAATCCCAAACCCTGTGCGAGAACGTCGCTTCGCTGTGTTCGGGGACCGGAGGACCGTCGGGATAATTCAGCTGGTAGATCCGCTCGACATTGGCGGCCTGATCCGGCATGTCCAGTTTGGTATAGGCCTCCTTCAGGACTTCCAGCGCATATGGCACCGCCGGAGTCCGCTGGTATTTTTCGATCACTTCGGATGCCCGGTTGACGGCGGCAACATAAGCCTGGCGTTTGATATAAAAGCGGGCGATATGCACTTCGTGCATCGCCATGTTGTTTCTCAGCGCGGTCATCCGCTGCTTGGCGTCCGCAACATATTTGCTGTTCGGGAAGCGCTTGATCAGTTCCGAGAAATTTTCGTAAGCTTCCTTGGCGGTGCTGATGTCGCGCTGCGAGGAGTCGGTCGGCAGGAAGCGGTCGACGAAGCCGAAGCCGCGGTTGTAGTTGACGAGCCCTTTCAGGTAGTAGGCGTAATCGACGCTCGAATTGCGCGGATTGATCTTGATGAACCGGTCGGCGGCAGCGACCGCTGCGTCGGCGTCCCCGCTTTTATAGTAGGCATAAGCAACGTCGAGCTGGGTTTGCGCGGAGGTTTCCCCGAACGGGTAGCGCGCCTCCAGGGCCTCGTAGATTTTGACCGCTTTTTCGTAATTGCCGGCGTCGACGGCGGTTTGCGCTTCTTGGCGGAATTTTTCGACATTCCAGTCTTTATATTCGTCTTCCGTTTCGGCGTCCTTGCTGAACGAGAAGTTCTTCAGCGATTCGCAGCCGGTCAGCGAGAACGCAAGCCAGCCAATAAATAAACTTTTTAACAAAATTAATCGCATAGTGCTATCGACACGTAGTAATATGATCAGTTTTCGTGCCGGATCAGCAGTTAGCTGATCCGGCACGAAAACTGAACGAGTATAACGTAACACAGAACGAATCAGAAGAACTTGCGATGGAAAGATTGACGGCGGTAGTGCCTTATGAGTTGGCGGGAATGCGTCTGGATCAGGCGTTGGCCGAATTGTTCGCCGACTATTCGAGAACCCGTCTGCAAGCCTGGGTCAAATCGGGCCGTGTGATGGTGAACGGCCGGGCGCTGAAAGCGAAAGACAAGCTGGAAGGCGGCGAAGAGATCGTGCTGGAGGCGGAAGAAGAAGTCGTGGTCGATTCCGAGCCGCAGGACATTCCGCTCGATATCGTTTACGAAGACGAGAGCTTGCTGGTGGTGAACAAGCCGGCCGGCCTGGTCGTGCATCCGGCGGCCGGCAACTGGGACGGCACCCTGCTGAATGCGCTGCTGCATCACGATCCGCATCTTGAAACGCTGCCGCGCGCGGGCATCGTGCACCGGATCGACAAGGAAACCAGCGGCCTGTTGATGATTGCGAAAACGCTGCAGGCACACAATAGCCTAACTCAGCAACTGCAGGAGCGCGAAATCACCCGCGAATACCTTGCCATCACGCGCGGCCGGATGACCGCCGGCGGCACGGTCGACGAGCCGATCGGCCGCCATCCGACCGACCGCAAACGCTACGCGGTCAGGGAATCCGGCAAACATGCGGTTACGCATTACCGGGTGCTGAAGCGGTTTGCGCATCATACCTTTATTCAGGTGATGCTCGAAACCGGGCGTACACATCAGATTCGTGTACATATGGCGCATATCCGCTATCCGCTGCTCGGCGATCCGGTTTACGGCGGCCGTTTCCAGATGCCGCCGGACTGTGGGGAACGGCTCGAAGCCGAACTGCGCAATTTCAAGCGCCAGGCGCTGCATGCGGCCAAGCTGGGTTTATTGCATCCGGTGACCGATGAATACCTGGAGTGGGAACAGCCGTTACCGGAAGACATGGCGCATTTGCTGGAGGCGCTGGAAGCGAATGAACGTCGCTGAACATTTTTTGTTTCCCGAATGGCCTGCGCCAGCCGGCGTGCACGCCGCGACGACGCTCAGGACCGGCGGGCTCAGCATCGGCCCTTATGCGAGCCTGAATCCCGCGCTGCATGTCGGCGACGACCGGGAGACGGTGCTGAAGAATCGCCGGCTGATCCGCGAAAGGCTGGCGTTGCCGTCCGAGCCGGTCTGGCTGGAACAGGTCCACAGCAATGAGGTCGTGAGGGCAGGGACCGTGGCAGGCGTGCCGCAGGCCGATGCCGGTTATACCGACGAGCCGGGTGTGGTGTGCGCGGTGATGACCGCCGATTGTCTGCCGCTGTTGTTCTGTTCGGCTGACGGCGAGCGTGTCGCCGCAGTGCATGCGGGCTGGCGCGGGTTGGCAGGCGGCATTATCGGCAACGCGGTGGCGGCGCTGGGCCGGAAAGACCTACTGGTCTGGCTGGGGCCGGCGATCGGTCCCGAACGTTTCGAAGTGGGCTTCGAGGTGCGCGCGGCGTTCGTGCAAAAATCGCCGGCTTTTGCCGAAGCGTTCAAGCCACATCGGTCGGAAGGCAAATGGCTGGCCGATATTTATCGGCTGGCCCGCATCGAGCTGAATGCCCTCGGGGTAACAAGCATCTATGGCGGCCGGTTTTGCACGGTTGCCGAACGGGACCGCTTTTTTTCCTACCGTCGGGATGCGGTCACGGGACGCATGGCGACATTGATCTGGAGAGATTGAACGCGTGAATTTATTGTTGTTGATCATCGTTTTTACGGCACTCGGCGGTGTATTGAGTGTGCTCGCGGCCGCGTTGTTTCTCTTGCTGCCGGACCGGTTGCGGAACCATGTGCTGCCGCACGGCATCAGCTTCGCGATCGGTGCATTGCTCGCCGTCTCTTTCTGGGGATTGATTCCGCATGCTTTCGAGGAAGTCGCGCCGGGGCAGTTCCGTGGCTTGTCCGCTACGATTCTGGCCGGGATCCTGATCTTCTTCGTGCTCGAAAAGCTCTTGATCTGGCGTCATTGCCATTTCAATGCATGCGAGGCGCACGGCGAGGAAACCCATGATCACGATCACGACAGCCCCCTGCATAGCCACAGCCACGGGCACCGGCATTCGGCCGGCGCGCTGATCATTGTCGGCGACAGCATTCATAATTTTGTCGATGGGATTTTGATCGCGGCGGCCTTTCTGACCGATCCGAAACTCGGCATGGTGACCAGCCTGGCAGTTGCGGCGCACGAAATTCCGCAGGAAGTCGGAGATTTTGCGATCTTACTGCATAACGGTTATACGAAGCGCAAAGCGCTGACCTATAACATCCTGTCCAGCTTCGCGACGGTGTTGGGAGGGATGCTGGCTTATTTCAGCCTCGAAGACCTGGATCATATCCTGCCTTACATCCTGGCGTTGGCGGCATCGAGTTTCATCTACGTTGCGGTGGCGGATCTGATACCGACCCTGCATAAGAAAACCCAATTGAAAGACTCGCTGGAACAGATTGCGCTGATCGCGGCAGGCGTGCTGCTGATTTGCGTGATGCACGGCATTGCGCACAGTCTCGAGGGTTAAATTAAGGGCAAGGCGGCGGGCTTCGATTTTCGCCCTTTGCCTTGCGCCTTTGGCCGGCTGTTAAGTAATCACATTCGGCGCCGTTCTTCCGGTGCGCATTTTGACTTCGCAGAGTTGTTCGGCCAGTCCGATCAGTTCGGCCAATGCTTCCTGTGCGTCCTGATCGTGCTTGGACGGCTCTGCTTCGAATTTCTCCAGGTAGATCCGGAGCGTCGCCCCGACCGTGCCGGTGCCGGACAGGCGGAATACGATCCGCGAGCCGTCCGTGAAGCCCACCCGGATGCCCTGGTTTTTACTGATGCTGCCGTCGACCGGATCGGCATAGCCGAATTCGTCGGCGAACTTGACCGTAAACTCGCCGAAGGTTTGGCCGGGCAGGGTGGGCAACTGATTGCGCAGGTGCTCGACAATCCCGTTTGCGATTTCGGTTTCGACCGCCTCGTAATCGTGCCGGCTGTAAATGTCGCGGCCGAATTTTTGCCAGTGCTCGTGCACGATGTCCGCAACCGGCTGACGCCTTCTTGCGATCAGGTTCAGCCAGAACAGCACGGCCCAGAGTCCGTCTTTTTCGCGGACATGGTTCGAGCCGGTCCCGAAGCTTTCTTCGCCGCACAGCGTGATCTTGCCCGCATCGAGTAGGTTGCCGAAAAATTTCCAGCCGGTCGGTGTTTCGAAACACGGCAGCTTGTAGGCGGCTGCGACCCGGTCCACCGCCTGGCTGGTCGGCATTGACCGCGCGACGCCGCTCAGGCCTTTGGCGTAGCCTGGAATCAGCTGCGCATTCGCCGCCATGATGGCCAGACTGTCGCTCGGCGTGACGAAAATCTGACTGCCGGTGATCATGTTGCGGTCGCCGTCGCCGTCCGAGGCCGCGCCGAAGGTCGGCGCATTCGGGCCGAACATCAGTTCGGCCAGCTCGTGCGCGTGCGCGAGGTTCGGGTCGGGATGGTGGCCGCCGAAATCTTCCAGGGGCGTCGCGTTGATCACTGAATCTTCCGGCGCCCCGAGCATTTCGACCAGAATCCGTTTCGCGTAGGGGCCGGTGATCGCATGCATCGCATCGAAACGCAGGGTGATATAACCGGAGCCGATGCTTTGCTTCAGCAGGTTGAAGTCGAAGATCGACTGCATCAATTCCGCGTAATCGCTGACCGGGTCGATGATCGTGATCTTGAGATGGTCGATTTGCGTGCTGCCGATCGTGTCGAGATCGACGTCGTCCATTTCGGCGATCCGGTAACTGTCGATCGTCAGGCTGCGCTGGTAAAATGCGTTCGTGTATTTTTCGGGAGCCGGTCCGCCGTTGCTGACATTGTATTTGATTCCGAAATCGTCGTCGGGTCCGCCCGGATTGTGGCTGGCTGACAGAATCAGTCCGCCGTAGGCTTCGTACTTGCGAATGATGTGCGACGCGGCGGGAGTAGATAATAAACCGCCTTGTCCTATAAGGAGTTCGGAGAAGCCGTTGGCTGCCGCCATTTTGATGATGGTCTGGATCGCTTGCCGGTTAAAATAACGGCCATCGCCGCCAAGCACCAGGGTTTTACCGTCGGTTTCATCCAGCGAATCGAAAATTGACTGTACGAAATTTTCGAGGTAACCTTTTTCTTGAAAGACTCTAACTTTCTTTCTAAGTCCGGATGTTCCGGGATTTTGATCGGAGTAGGGTTGAGTTGTTGTTGTATTTATCTGCATGATGAATCCCAAATGCGGCGAGTGACCGGAAGGGTTAAAATACACCAAAATTCCTGTTGAGTGTAGAGAGTATGTTGCGAATTTGTTTATGGCTGCTTAACGTTTTTTTTGCAGGTGTCGCGGTGGCGGGCGAGGATTTTTGGCTGCTGGTCGATACGGAGGCGCTGAAGATTGAAGTCAAAAAAGGCGAAAAGACCGTGGATACGATCGACAATATCGCAATCGGCCGCGGCGGCGCAGGATATAAGGCGCATCGCGGCGATGACATCACTCCTTACGGCGATTATCGGATCGGCTGGGTTGGGCAAAGAAGCAATTTCCGGCGGTTTTTCGGATTGACTTATCCGAACACCCAGGATGCTAGAACGGCCTTGATCAAAGGCATCATCACCAAGCAAACCTATGAGCGGATCGTGGAAGCGAACGAAAGCCATGGGATTCCGCCTCAGAATACGCCTTTAGGCGGACAAATCGGTATACACGGGCTCGGCGCGGCGGATGAGAAAATCCATCGCAGCATGAATTGGACGCATGGCTGCATTGCTATGACCAATACTCAGATCGATCATTTGAGTCGGTACGTGGAGCCGGGGATGGTAGTGAAGATAAAATAGGTTAACATTGGACCGATTTCATGGTACGATGTTCCCGGTAAATTTGTTTTTGTAGTCGTAACTTTTTTTAAAAGGAAAAGAAAATGAAAAAGCTTGTTAAATTATCAATGATCGCATTGGCTGCCAGCTTGGCTGTAGGCTGCGCCACCAACGGAGACATCGAAAATCTGCAAGGCCAAATCGATGGTTTGAAAACAGACGTTGCAAAAGCTTCTTCCGACGCTTCTAGCGCACTGGCTGCGGCTAACGACGCATCTTCACGCGCTGCTGCTGCTGAAGCCGCTGCTAACCGCGCTGCCGACGCTGCTCAAGCTACCAACGACAAGCTGGACAGACTGTTCCACAAAACCATGATGAAATAAGCTCCGGCTTAAATCATATGAAGGCCCGGCGAGCGAAAGCTTCCGGGCTTTTTTATGTCCGTTGTTTTTTGAAGGAAGCCCATCCTGCCCGATCTTGAAGATCGGGCAGGCGATTTGTTTCAGGTCCGGTTTTCGCCGCCGAACCAAGCAGTCAGCCTCGGCAGCAGTTCTGCCAGTTCCCCCGTCATGATCGTGAAATCCGCGTCGAAGCGCTCGGCAGCGCTGCCGGTATCGATGTCGGCCGCCTGCTCCTGCACCATGTCCAGAAACCGCAGCCGTTTCAAAGCCAGATGTTCGTCCAGCACGAAGGCAATCCGTCCGGCCCAGTTTACCGCCAGTTTGATCACCTGCTTGCCCGTATCCAGGTGGTTTTTGATTTCCGGCACGCTGAGGTCGTGCTTCTTGCAGCGGATGATGCC
Organism: Candidatus Methylomicrobium oryzae; assembly: GCF_016745425.1. Lineage (GTDB taxonomy): Bacteria > Pseudomonadota > Gammaproteobacteria > Methylococcales > Methylomonadaceae > Methylomicrobium > Methylomicrobium oryzae. The sequence goes on from NZ_JAERVK010000001.1 coordinate 148,966, forward strand.
GCCTTCTTCTTGCAGCGCGCGCAGTTCGCATTCGTCTTCGATCGTCAGGTCCTCAGGCGTCTCTTGGGTCAACAGCCACTGCGTCATGTTGACGCTCGGCTTATCTATCGTATTCAACGGGATTGCCGGCAACGAGCCCAGGCATTTGCGCAGGTTGCTGAGCAAGTCTTCCGCGCTTTTGGCGGAGGCGGAGTCGATCAGCAGCCAGCCGCCTTTAGGGTCGATATAGGCATAGGTCTTGCGGGAAAAACGGAAAGCTTTCGGGAGCAGTTCGAAGATCAGTTCGTCTTTCAAGGTGGTGCGTTCTTTTTTGGATAATTTACGCGCTTCGCGGTCTTCGATCTCGCCGATTTTTTCCTGAAGCATCTCGTTGACTACCGCTGTCGGCAACACTTTCTCTTCTTTTTTGCCGCATAGCATCATGAAGCCGTTGGCGGCATGTACCCGCTGATCGGCGGATTTACCGATCGGCTGCGTCCAGCCGAAGCTGAATTCTTCATGCGGTCCGCAAGAGCGGAATTGCAGCGTTTGGAGTTTTTGCTCCAGCTCGCCGGGAGTCAAGGTAAAGGCTTCGGTCAGGCGAAAAATAGTCAGATTCTTGAACCACATGATTTGAGGGGTATCCTATAATTGCGATGAGCCGGCTATTATCGCAAATTTGGCCGGCCTGGCTGACAGTAATTTATTGAGGAAATGCAATGCATGAGATAAGCGGATTTGATCCGATAGCCGCTCCCGATGCGCGGGTGCTGATTTTAGGGTCGATGCCCAGCAAAGTCTCGAAAGCAAAAGAGCAGTACTACGGTCATGCGAAAAACGCGTTCTGGACAATTATGGGGCAATTGTTCGGCGCCGATCCGGATTTATGTTACGGATTGCGCAAGGGAATTTTAATGACGCATCGGATAGCGGTGTGGGATGTCTTGAAAACCTGCCAAAGAGTCGGCAGCCTGGATGGGGACATCGAAATGGATTCGATCGTCGTGAACGATTTTAATGCGTTTTTCAGTCAGCACGGGCAGATCCGGCATGTGTTTTTCAACGGAATGACCCCGGAGAAAATATACCGGAAATTTATCTTGCCCACGCTGCCGGAAAGATTCGCTTATCTGGTGTATCATAGGTTGCCCTCGACCAGTCCGGCCCATGCGACTCTCAGCCTGAAACAAAAACTGGATGCTTGGCAGGAAATCAAGCAGTGCATGGCGGCCGAACTTGCGGAAGGCTGACGAGAACTTGAATAACCGCTGGAAAAACGCTTTAAAAAACGAATGATGATTGAAGAAGATTACTATGAATACGATGAGGAGGTCGAATATTACGCGGTTCGGCCGAATAAAACCCGAATAAAAAAGGAAATTGCCGCGTTATTCAAATTGGGCGAGGAAATGGCCGGCTTGGCGCCCGATCAGCTGGAGAGGCTGGTGTTGCCTGAGAAGATTCTGCAAGCGGTTCGCGAGGTTTCCGGCATGCCTCATACAGGCGCGCGCAAGCGCTTGTTGAAATATATTGCGGGTCAACTGCACCAGATTGATGTCGAGCCGTATGTCGAAAAATTGGCGCGCCTCAAAAACAAAAGCGCGCATGCAGTCCGGGAGCATCATCTTGCCGAACAATGGCGCGACCGCTTGATTTCTGAGGGGAATGAAGCGGTGACAGAGTTGCTGGACGACTATCCCGAAGCCGACAGCCAGCAATTGCGGCAGCTGATCCGCAATGCGCAGAAAGAAATCGCCGCTGCGAAGCCGCCCAAATCGTCGCGGCTGTTATACCGCTACATCAAAGATCTGCTGCAGAACGACGGGCTTGCGGCTGAAGAAGATGAATCGGAGGTCGATGAAGACGATGCGTTCGGAGAGGATCGGGAAGAGATTTGATCGTGTTTTTCTCGGCGGAGGAAGCGGAGGGATGATGAAAGCACCCTATCATCCCATCCCGAGAATGCGTAGAAATTATTTTTCCGGCATCTTCAATTCGGCTGTCTGATTCCAGTCCGAAAATGGAAAAGGCAGAGCTTCGGTATTGAAAGTCATGAACAGCAGGATGTGATAAGTATATACCGACAGGCTGCGCCCGAGATTCAGAATGTTTTTATTCGCCTTGCCGGTCAGCAGGGTCGAGGCGACCTGCAGCAGAATGACCGCCCACAGCAGCATCCTGACCAAGCCGCCGATCGCGGCAAAAATCAGCATAAAGAAAATTCTTTTCCAGGTGTCGATATTGGTCAGGTTGTAGTTGATCTGTTCATCCATTCGTTTTTTAACCTCGGTTCATAATGTCGCGCAAGTCCAGGGCGGATGCGTTTGCGCGGGCGATATAGGTCGCCATCGTTAAAGAGTAGTTCGCGAACAGGCCGTAGCCGCTGCCGTTCAGAATCATCGGGCTCAGGATCGGCGCCATTGCGTTTTCGAGCGATTTGATCATGATGTCGACCGTGTTCATCGCGCGCTTGTCGAGCAGGATGTCGTGAAAATCGTATTTGACCGCTTTCAGGATGTGCAGCAGTGCCCAGCTGGCGCCGCGCGCTTCGTAAAACACGTCGTCGATCTGCAGCCACGGAGTCTGAGGCAGCGCCGCGGCCTTCTGGTTGCGGGTATTCACGTCGACATCGGGATCGACCACAGCCAGGGCCGGATTGATTTCGGCGCCTCCCGTGCTGGCGCTGAGCCGTGTCGAGAGGTTGCCCAGGCGCTTGATTACCAGTTCGGTATATTGCCACAGGTTGTCCGCGCGCGAATAAAATTGCGCCCGTTTGACTCCGCCGCCCCATTTCTGCAGGCGCGACATGTAATTGTGCAAGGCGTCCACGCCTTTTTGGTACTCGGCTTCAGTCGACGGCAAGGCCCAGGAATCGTTCTCGTAATAGAAATACGGCTCGGCGATTTTCAGATCGGGGTCTTCGTCGGATTGCGACTGATCGCGCGCAAAGTGGTTGCGAAGCGCGGACGTCGCGTCGCGGAGCATCACCAGCGCGCCGTATTCGAAATTCGAGATGTTATCCAGAAACAAGCCGGGCGGAGCCACGTCATTGGTGATATAGCCGCCGGATTTATGCAGCAGGACTTCGGCAATATGGGCCAGCGTGTTGGTGTAGGTATAGCCTAGCGGAATATCGGTGGTATTGGTGATTTTGGCGCGCTCCATCGCTTCTTCCTGGACGTTGAACTGGTCCGGCTCGCTGCCCCACCAGGCGCCTAAAATCAAAATGATGACGAGTGTCGCAAGTAGCAGAACGCCAAAGCCCCAGAGTACTCCTCTCGATTTAGTGTCTTCAAATTCGTTTGCCGCCATTACTGGAATCCTGTATGAACTGTGTCGCTTCAGGTAACTGATTGCTTTGGTTTTAAAATAACCTGCATGGTAGCAGATTTTGGATTTTTTTTCGCCTGCAATTAGGGGTCGCGTATTTTTTTTGCCCGCGGATGGGCCTGGTCGTAAACGTCGGCGAGATGTTGAAAATCCAGATGCGTGTAGATTTGAGTCGTACCGATATTGCTATGGCCGAGCAGCTCCTGTATCGCACGCAGGTCGCGGCTCGATTCGAGCAAATGGCTCGCAAAAGAGTGCCGGAGCATGTGCGGATGGATGTGTTCGGCTATTCCTTTGGCGAGGCACCAGCGTTCGAGGCGCAGCTGTACGCTGCGGACTCCGAGCCGGAATCCTTTGGATGAAGTGAATAACGCATTTTCCTTCACATCGGCGGTGCCGTTCCGGAGCGGCAGCCATTTTCGGATCGCCTCGGCCGCCTTGCTGCCGATCGGCAGGATTCTGGCTTTGCCGCCTTTGCCCGATTTGACGGTCAGCGTTTGATCGTCCAAATCGGCATCGTTCAGGTTTAGCGCGGCCAGTTCGCTAAGGCGCAGGCCGCTCGAATAGAACAGTTCGAACATCGCCAGATCGCGGATTTCCAGATCCGAGTGCGCGCCGGCCTCCAGTAATCCCGTCACCTGGTCGACGTCGAGCGTTTTCGGCAGTTTACGCGGCTGTTTGGGCGCCTGCACATGTTCGGCCGGATTGATTTCAATGCGTCTTTTTTTCAGCAGAAACTGGTAAAAGCTGCGCATTGCCGACAATTCGCGCTGCAGGCTTTTGCTGCCGATCCCCTGGCGGTGACGTGCGGCGATATGCGCGCGAATGTGCGGCTGGCTAACGCCGGAAAAATGTTGAATCGATTTTTCATTGCAAAAGTCTGCCAACCGTTCAAGATCGCGGCGATAACTGCTCACCGTGTGCTTCGAGGCGCGCCGTTCGACTTCCAGTTCGCGGAGAAACTCATCCAGCCATTGCCGTGCCTCGCTATGCATAGTTTTTCTGCAAGAGCAGAGACAGGAGGCGCGCGCCGATGATTTCGCTCATGTGGGTCAAAAAGAAACTGCCCATGCTGTAATGGAAGCGGTCGTTGCTGCGGCTGCCGATCGCGAGTATCCCGCTTGGGCCGGCATCCCCGAACTGCATCGGAATGATCGCGGCGGACTGAACCTCGAGTGCTGCCGGGCCGAACAGCACTTTGGCCTGGGCCAGGGTAGGACGGCCGAATTTAAGCTGTCCCCCGGAGAGTATCGGCAGGAAATGTTCCGATTCGGCGCTGCCGGGTGCGAGAAAAAGCTGCGGCAGTGCCGCGCTCGGGGTGTCGGTAATGATCCGGATCGCGACGAAATCGGTCACGAAATAGCCGGACAAGACTTCTTCCAAGCTTGCGACCGCTTCTTCGAGCGTTGAGGTCTCGAGCAGCGCCAGCGTCAGTTTGTGCATCCGGCTGAATGAGGTATCGTTATTTTTGGCGATTTCGATCAGGGAAGCGAGTTGGGCTTCCATTTCCTGATTCCGGTTGCGAAGTATTTCGAGCTGCTTCGAAATCAGCGAGACCGCATTGCCGCTCGGATGCGGTATCAGGAGATCTTCCAGCAAATCCAGATGGTCGTTGAAAAATTCCGGATTGGCGCGCAAATAATCCGCAACCTGGTCCGAAGTCAAAGCGTTTTGCGGTTCGCTCATGGCTCGATCGTCCCCTCGAAAACGGAAATGGCGGGTCCGCTCATCAGCACCGGTTGGCCGCGGCCGGCCCAGCTGATTTTTAACGGGCCGCCCGGCAATTGCACCTGGACGTGACGGTCGACCAGGCCGCGCTCGATCGCGATCACCGCTGCCGCGCAGGCGCCGCTGCCGCAAGCCAGCGTTTCGGCCGCACCGCGCTCGTACACCCGCAATTTGATATGTTCGCGGTCCACGATCTGCATGAAGCCGATATTTGCGCGTGCCGGAAAAACCGGATGCGATTCCAGGAGGCGCCCGACTGCAGCGACCGGCGCCGCCTCGACATCTTCCACTCGCAGTACCGCATGCGGATTGCCCATCGAGACGGCGCCGAATGCATAGGTTTCGCCGCCGGCGGCCGCCTGATAGCTGTCTGCTTCCTGGTCCGCCAGCAGTGGAATCTCGGTAGGATGATGACGGGGAATGCCCATATTTACGGTGATCTGGCCGTCGGGATCGAATTTCAGCAGCAATTGCCCCGCGTCGGTATCGACGCGGACTTCGTCCTTATCCGACAACCCTTTGTCGCGCACGAAACGTGCGAAGCAGCGGGCGCCGTTGCCGCATTGGCTGACTTCGCTGCCGTCCGCATTGAATATCCGGTACTTGAAATCGGCGTTCGGACTGACCGGTTTTTCGACCAGCAGCAATTGGTCGAAACCGATCCCGAAATGCCGGTCGGCCAAGCGTTTGATCGTTTCGGGTTGCAGGCGCGGCGTTTGGCGGATCGCGTCGATCACGACAAAGTCGTTGCCGAGGCCGTGCATTTTGGTGAAATGAATCATTGAATCAGTAGGTGAGTACGAAAGGTAATCGAATCGACTTTAGCAGCGATTGTTTAAGGAATCAACCGCTCTCCGGCCCATAATTGCTCGATCGACTCCCGCGCCCGGACCAAGTGGATTTGAGCCCCGTCGACCAGCACTTCGGCCACGCGCGGGCGCGAGTTGTAATTCGAGCTCATGGTGAAGCCATAGGCCCCTGCCGAGCGTATCGCCAGCAGATCGTTTTCGCACACGCGAAGCGGCCGGGCTTTGCCCAAAAAGTCGCCGGTTTCGCAGACCGGGCCGACGACGTCCCAAGTCTGCTCATCGGCCCGGCTGTGCAGATGCACCGGAATGATATTCTGCCAGGCGCTATACAGCGACGGACGGACCAGATCGTTCATCGCCGCATCGACGATCGCGAAGTTTTTGTGTTCGGTCGTTTTCAGGTACTCGACGCGCGTGATCAGGATACCGGCGTTGCCGACGATCGCGCGGCCCGGTTCGAGCAGGATCTCGAAGTCGGAATTGCCGAGGCGCTGCAGGATGGCATGAATGTAGTCGGCCGGTTCCGGCGGTTGTTCGTCCTTATAGCGGATGCCGAGGCCGCCGCCGAGGTCCAGGTGATGCAGTTCGATCCCTTCCGCCTTCAGCGCGGTAACCAGTTCGAGAATACGGTCCAACGCATCCAGGAACGGCCGGCTGTCGGTCAACTGGGATCCGATATGGCAATCGATGCCGATGATCCGGATGTTCGGCATCTGTGCCGCGCGGCGGTATTCGCCGATCGCCTGTTCGAAGGCGATCCCGAATTTGTTTTCCTTCAGGCCGGTCGAAATATACGGGTGCGTGTTCGCATCGACGTTCGGATTGACCCGGAACGACACCGGCGCGATCACGCCGAGTTGGCCTGCCAGCCGGTTGATCCGGTCGAGTTCACTGGCGACCTCGATGTTGAAGCAGCGGATGCCGGTCTTCAGGGCCGCAATGATTTCGTCCTCGCGCTTGCCGACGCCGGAAAACACGATCTTGTCCGGCGCGCCGCCGGCGGCGATTACGCGCTGCATTTCGCCGAGCGAAACGATATCGAAACCGGAGCCGAGACGGGCCAAGAGATTCAACAAGGCGATGTTCGAATTGGCTTTTACCGCATAGCAGATCAAATGCGGGTAGGCCCCGAAGGCGCTGTCGAATGCGCGCCAATGCGTTTCGAGCGCTGCCCGGGAATAGACATAGCAGGGCGTTCCGTACTGTTTGGCGATCTGTTCGACGGGCACCTCTTCGGCGAAGAGTTCATCGTTCCGGTAATTGAAATAATCCATCTTTATTCTGGGTGGTTCTCTGTTGGGGAATCGTTTTCTTTGGCTTCGGGCTTGGCCGGTTTCGGCGGCGCGGCGTCGACCGGCGCGGGCGTCTCGTCGATATCGCGCTCCGGAATCGGCGAGCGGGGCTCTTCATTCTCGGGCGATACCTTGAGTCCGGGCGGCGGATGGCCCGGTAGATACAGCGGCCCGGGTTGGCCGCAGCCGGCAAGTCCGAGTACCGCCGGCAGTAAAAGGCAAGGGAGACTGATCTTCATAACCGTCTTTGAAGGTGGGCGGCCGAGGCCGGGCAAAACGCACATGATAAGCCGAAACCGGTCCGCTTAGAAAGCCGTTACCGAGTTCGATTTGAAATTGACCCAGGCCTTTTTCGCCAAAAGGTAATGGCAGTTCATTCGGTGTTTGATACTTGAGCAGCGCATAAAAAATCGCACCGGCAATCGCGCGGGTCCCGTCAGTCCGATACCGGTGCTGAAAATCAGGGCCTCCCCGGAAGCGCAGCGGTTTTCCAGTTCTTGTCTTGCGGCGGCATCGGGATGGTGCACGGGGCTGCTCATCGCGGTGCGAAGAGGCGGAAAATCAAAAAGAGCCGGCATAGGATAACATATTGTTAAATAAGCAATCATAAACTGGTATAGTGCGCACTTTTTGTAGAATTTTTTAAGGAGCGGGCTTTGTTGAGCACGGGATATATCGTTTCGGGTTTCTCGGTGGGGTTACTGGTCGGAGTGACAGGCGTCGGGGGCGGTTCGCTGATGACGCCATTATTGGTTTTCCTGTTCGGCTTCAAGCCGGCGGTGGCGGTCGGTACCGACCTTTTGTTCGCGGCCATCACCAAGACCGGCGGCGTCTGGGTGCACCACGGCAAGCATAATTCGGTCGAGTGGAAAATTGTCGGTTTGCTGGCGTTGGGCAGTCTGCCCTGCGCGCTCGGAACGCTCTATGTGCTGCAGCAGCTGCACGTGACCGGCAAGGAAATCGGCCATGTGATCACCTATTCGCTGGGTATCGCGCTGATTTTGACTGCTTGCGCCTTGCTGGTGCGCAGCATCCTGATGAACAAAGCCCAAAAGGCCGGCCTGATTGACGACGATCACAGCACCGAGTCCAATGCGGCCCGCTTTCCGCGTCTTCACGTTCCGGCCACGGTGCTGACCGGCGCTGTGCTCGGCGTGCTGGTCACGCTGTCGTCGGTCGGCGCCGGCGCTTTGGGCACGGTGGCGCTGCTGTTTCTGTATCCGAAGATGACGACGCTGAAAGTGGTCGGCACCGATCTTGCGCATGCGATCCCGCTGACCGCCGTTGCAGGACTCGGGCACTGGAGTATCGGCAATGTCGATTTGGCATTACTGGGCAGTTTGCTGGTCGGGTCGCTGCCGGGCATCTGGATCGGCAGCCATTTGAGCGCGAAGATTCCGGAACGCTTCTTGCGTCCCGTGCTGGCGGCAGTACTGTTGCTGATCGGTCTCAAATTCGTCTTTCAGTAAAGACGCGCGCGGGGCATGCTTCGCCAGAAGTTTTGCACCTAAACGCGGAGGGCTATGGTCAGCAATTTGCGCAGTTCCTCAAAAATCAGCACCGACGAGGCAACAGCCGCCGCGATAAGCCAGTCGCCGGCGGACAACGGCGAGGTATGGAATACCCGCTGTGCCGGAGGCCAGTGGATTGACAGAACCTGCAGCAGGCACACGCCGAACAGCGACAGCCAGAGCATCTTGTTCGCGAAAAAATGCCCCTGGAAGGCAGTACCCTTCTCGGAACGGGCATTGAATACGTTGAAAACTTGAAACAGCACGAAAGTCGTAAAAGCCAAGGCCTTCGCATGCTCGGCATCGCTGCCGGGCTGGGCATAGAATAAAACGCCCAAGGTGCCTGCCGCCATGGTTAGGCCGTAAGTGAACAGGTTGCCGAAGCGGCGCAGCGAGAGAATCCGCGCTTCGGCGAGACGCGGCGCCTCGGACATCGTATCCGGACGGCCGGGGTCGACGCTGAGCGACATGGCCGGCGGCCCGTCCATGATGATGTTGATCCACAACAGCTGCACCGCACTGAAAGGGGATGGCAGGCCGAACAGCTGGGCGCCGGTCACGGTCAGGATCGCGCCGATGTTGGTCGAAAGCTGGAAACGGATGAATTTGACCATATTCTCGTAAATGTGGCGGCCCTCCTTGACTGCTTTCACGATCGTAGCGAAATTGTCGTCGGTCAGAATCATCGTCGCGGCTTCCTGCGCGACATGGGTTCCGGTCACTCCCATCGCGATGCCGATGTCGGCGATTTTCAGCGCCGGCGCGTCGTTGACGCCGTCGCCGGTCATCGCCACGATATGGCCTTGCGCTTTCAATGCTTGAATGATCCGGACTTTCTGCTCCGGGGCGGTGCGGGCGAAAACGCCGATGCCAGCAATATGTTCCGCAAGCCGGCGTTCGTCCATGGCGGCCAGTTCCCGCCCTTCCAGTACTTGGCCTTCCAGCCCCAGTTCGCGGGCGATTGCCCCGGCGGTGACCTTTTGGTCGCCGGTGATCATTTTGACTTGGATGCCGGCTTTCCGGCATTGCCCGATTGCGGCGCGGGCTTCGGCGCGAGGCGGATCCATCAGGCCGACCAGGCCGATGAACGTCAGTTCATTCAGGTAACCGAACAGGTCCCGGTTCGCAGCGAATTCGGCGGCGGGCAGCGTTCGGGACGCCACGCCCAGCACCCGGAGTCCGGCTTCGGCCATGCCGTCGTTCTGCCGCATCGCCCGATGGCGCTCAAGCGGTACGGTATCTCCGTTGCCGTCTACCGCGTCGCGGCAGCGGTCGAGTAAAACTTCCGGCGCACCTTTGACGTAAAGATGGATCTCATCGTCCAGGCGATGAAAAGTCGCCATGAATTTATGGTGGGCATCGAACGGAATTTCCGCAATGCGCGGCTGCTGGTGCAGGGCCTGGAGCTGATCGATTCCGCCTTTGGCGGCAAGCACTAGCAAGGCGCCTTCCATCGGATCGCCGATTACCCGCCGCTCCCGTAAATGGCTGTTGTTGCACAGGGCCACCGGCAGCAGCAGACGTGCCATATTGACGGGCAGGGCGGCTCCGGAAAGTGGAAAAATGCCACCCTCGATCGCGTAGCCATTGCCGGTGACACGAAACAGTTGATCCTTGAAAAACAGCGAACGGACGGTCATCTGGTTGACGGTCAACGTGCCGGTCTTATCGCTGCAGATGACGGTGGTGCAGCCCAGGGTTTCGACCGCGGCCAGACGCTTGACGATAGCATGATTGCGGGCCATCCGGCGCAGTCCGAGCGCCAGGGTGACGGTCACGACAGTCGGCAGGCCTTCCGGAATCGATGCGACTGCCAGCGCAATCGCAGTGAAGACGGTTTGAATCAGCGGTTCGCCGCGCAGCAGGGCGCTGCCGAATAAGACGAGGATGATCGTCACCGCGATCAACGCCAGGCTCTTGCCCAGGCTGTTTAGCTGGGACTGCAGCGGCGTCTCGCCGTCTTGCTGTTCCGCGAGCAGGTCCGCCAGACGGCCGATCTCGGTCGCCATGCCGGTTGCGGTCACCACCATTTCGGCATGTCCCCGCGTGACGGTCGTGTTCATGAACAGCTGATTGCTCCGTTCGGCGACCGGCAATTCGGCTTGGGGCAGCGCTTCGACTTGTTTGGCTACCGGCGCCGATTCGCCCGTCAACGGGGATTCATCGATTTCGAGCAGATTCGCGCTGATCAGGCGGCCGTCGGCAGGGATTTTATCGCCGGCATGCAGGATTACGATATCGCCCGGTACGATTTCGGTCGACGGTATTTCGAAACTGTAGCCTTCGCGACGGATTTTGGCCTGTAGGGCGAGCATCTTTTTCAGCGCGGCCAGCGATTTTTCGGCCTGAAACTCCTGCGAAAACCCAAGTACCGCATTGATCAGCACGACGATCAGGATCACGATTCCGTCGAGCACGTCGCCGATCGCGGCCGCCAGTAGGGCGGCGATAAACAGCACGATGATCAGCAGGCTCTTAAACTGGGCCAGGAACTTGATCCAGACGGGGCGGGCCGGCGCTTCGGCCAGCCGGTTCGGCCCGAGTTTTTCGATACGGCGCGCCGCTTCCTCTCGGCTTAAGCCGGGGCCCGGCATTACCCCCAGTTTTTCCAGTGCCTGTCCCGGGCTCAAGCAGTGCCAGCCAACTTCGGGCTCGGCCGTTTCGGCAAGCGGGGAAAATTGCGTGGGGCGGCGGTACAGGCTTGCGGTCAACTGCAGGCACAACAGGATGCCTGTGACCAGGAAGGTGATGAGCAATAGGATCAGCGCTAAATCGGGCCGCATGCAATATTGGAAAATTAAAATGATGAAGCTTAAGACAGCTTAGGCACAAAGGTTACCCGATTTTCCGGCCGTTGAGGACCAACCGGTTGCCGGAACGAGCGAGCTCCAGTCAGCAATTAAAGGGGCGCAGGTTGAAATCGATCGCGTGCAACGATGATAGAATGATACCCGGATTTATAATCTTTTGGGACCGCCCTGTCGATAATGAACGATTTATTCCTGATGCGCGTGTTGAACTATCTTTTTATCGTGATCGTTCTGGCGCTCATCTATTTCGGCTTCGGCGTCCTGGGCCAACTGTTGAATGCGACGTCGGGCCATGCAGGTATGCTGGGGCCTTCGGCCGGCATCGCGCTGGCGGCATTGCTGCTGCTCGGCAAGCGCAAATGGCCGAGCGTGTTTCTCGGCAATTTTGCGATCAGCGCCTTTGTTTATGATTTCGGCTTCGACGGACCGTTGCTCACCGTGTGTGCGGCAAACGCTGTCGGTGCCTCACTCAGCGCGCTGCTGGGCTGTGTCCTCATCGAGAAGTTCGTCGGTTTTCCGAATCCTTTGATCGAGGACCGCTGTGTGATGCTGTTCATGCTGCTCGGCGGTCCGGTCGCTTGCCTGGTTACTCCCGCCGTGGGAGTGACGGCATTGTATCAGGCGGGGATGATCGGGGCCGCGCAGTTGTTTCCGCATTGGTTCTCTTGGTGGATCGGCGACATGATGGGCGTGCTGGTATTTACGCCGATCATCTTGATCGCCTATGGGGAGCCGCGGGCAGTCTGGCGGGAACGCCGCTATTCGGTCGGTTTGCCGTTGATTGCGACTTTTGCGCTGGTGATCGTCCTATACCTCTATGTCAGACAGTTGGAGGCGGAGCAGCAGCGCCAGGAATTTCACGATCAAACCGTCACTTTATCCCAGGCGATTGTCAACCGTTTGCAGGGAGCTATCCATTCGGCCGATACGGTGCGCAATTTTTTTTACGGTTCCCGCCGTGTCGAACAAGAGGAGTTCCTTTTATTCACTCGGCAAACGCTGGGGCCGTTTCCCGAAATCAAATCGACGAATTGGGTTAAACTTGTCGGCGGCGGCAGAATCAATCTGGAATTCACGTCGTTGCTGAATCAATACACCGATAATACGGGAACTGCCCAGCATCCGTTGCCGCCTGCTCTCAAAAACTTTTTCAAGAACAATCGTCAGATAAAGGAAAAAGACCTGTATCTTACTGCGGAAAACGGGCAAATTACCGTACTTACTCCGGTTTTTGCCCGGGAACCGGATAAGGGTGACGGAAGTTTTTTGGGGCTCGTTTCGACCACCTTGTCGATGGCCGATGCCGTGTATTTTTCGACCCGCGCCCTGAAAAAAACGTGCTGTTTTCTTTCGATCGGAGTGGAGGATCGGGAAACCGGAACCCCCAACCTGATTTATTCGAACTTGCCGACCGCTTTTCCTCACGCGAAAGCGTCCGTGCAATTTTCGAAGGATGTTGCGGGGTATCAGTGGCTGCTGTCTTTCTATGATGCCAGAACCGACTATCAGCCCCATTGGCCGGTCTGGATCGTGCTGATCAGCGGCTTGCTGTTCACCAGTCTGTTGGGCGCCTGTCTGTTAATGCTGACCGGGCGTTTCTTTCGGACCGAGTCCCTGATCAAGGAGCGCACCGAAGAGCTGCTGAGGGCTAAAATTGCGGCGGAAGCGGCGAACGAGTCGAAAAGCCGGTTTTTGGCGAACATCAGCCACGAGCTCCGGACCCCGTTGAATGCGATACTGGGCTTTTCGCAATTGCTGCTGAAGAAACGCAGATTCCCGAAGGAAGATTACGAGCAGATCAATACGATCAAGCAATGCAGCAATCATTTGCTGGAACTGATCACCGGAATTCTGGATCTTGCCTCGATCGAATCGAACAAAATCCGAACCGACATCAAGGTCTTCGATAGTCATAAACTCTTGAAGAATATCGTCGAAATTTGCCGGTTGAGCGCCGAAGCCAAGCAGCTTGAGCTCGACGTTAACGGCTTGCCGATTCCGCGCCTGCTGATGGGGGATCAAAAGCGCATTCGCCAGGTGATTGTGAATCTGCTCGATAATGCGATCAAATATACGGAAAAGGGCCGGGTGACCTTGACCTCGAATTATTTCGACGGCTGCTGGCGAATTACGATCGAAGACACCGGCTGCGGGATCGCCGAACAGGATCTGGAAGCGATCTTTACGCCTTTCAAGCAACTGAACGAGGACGGGTTCATGCGGCCCGGTCTCGGGCTGGGCTTGGCGATTACCCGCGAATTGATCCACATCATGGGCGGTACGATCAGGGTTACCAGCAAGCCCGGCGTCGGCAGTATTTTTTCGGTGTCGCTGCCCCTGCGGAGCACGCGGGATGAACAATCGGCCGAACAGGCCAAGCCGCCTGCCCGGCAGCCGCTTGACGGGCCGCTCCGGGTACTGATCGCGGATGACAGCCAGATTAACCTGATGCTGCTGGCCAATTTGCTGGAGCTGGAAGGCTGCAGCGTCGATGCGGTCGTGAACGGGCGGGAGGCGGTGGCGATGATCCAGCGGAACGACTACCGGCTGGCGCTGGTCGACTTGAACATGCCGGTGATGTCGGGGCTTGAGTTATTGATGATCGTCAAAGGCCAGGGCAAGCCGCTCAAGATGGTGGCGGTCAGCGCCTATGCGGAAGAAAGCCGGATCAACGATGCGCTGGCGGCCGGCTTCGACGGCTATCTGACCAAACCGATCCACGATGAAGAATTGACCGCCTTGCTGAACTCGGTGCGAGGGTAATCGGCAAGGCGCTTAAGGTAAGGAAAAAATTGGTAGGAGCTTTATACGCTGAAGCTCTCTCCGCAGCCGCAGGTCGCTTTCACGTTGGGGTTGTTGAACCGGAACGCTTCATTGATGCCTTCGCGGCGGTAATCGAGTTCCATGCCGTCGATATAGGGCAAATCCTCCTGCTTTACAATCAGTTTGACCCCGTGTTCCTCGAAGACCGTTTCATCCTCCTGAAGCTGGTCGGCGTATTCGAGGGCATAGGCATAGCCCGAGCAGCCTGATTTTTTGACGCCGAGCTTCAGTCCGATGCCCTTGCCGCGTTTTTCGAGCTGTTTTTTGATCTGTGAAGCCGCTTTTTCGGTGAGTATGATTGCCATGCGTTTTTTATCCTTCCTGGCTGACCAGGGTTTTCAATATTTCGATAAATCGGGTTATTTGCTCCGGCGTGTTGGAGCTTCCCAAGCTGATCCGGATCGCGCTGCGCGCCAGTGCCGGATCGATGCCCATCGCGGTCAGTACGTAGCTGGGTTCCTTGCCGCCGCTCGCGCAGGCGGAGCCGCTGGAAACCGCGATGCCGTGCCGGTCGAGCTTCATTAGCAGCATTTCGCCGTCGACATCCGGCAGCCCGAACTGTACCGTGTTCGGCAAGCGGGGCGCGTTTTCGGAAAAAATACATAGCCCCGAAATCGACCGAAGCCCGGCTTCCAGTTGGATTTTCAAGCCGGCTAGCCGTTCGCTGCGTTGGGCAAGTTCGGCCTTCGCTAGTTCCGCCGCTTTCCCGAAGCCGACAATCGCGGCCACGTTTTCGGTTCCGGAGCGGTAATTTTGTTCCTGCCCGCCGCCCAGCAGCAGCGGCGAGAGTCTGGCGCCTTTCTCGAAAATCAATGCACCGGCGCCTTTCGGGCCGTAAAGCTTATGGCTGGACAGGGACAGCATTTGAACGCCCAGTGCCTTGAAATCGACCGGAATCTTGCCGGCCGCCTGTACCGCATCGGTGTGCAGTAAAATATTTTGGGACCGCAAGGGTTCGGCATGGCGCGCGATGTCCTGAATCACGCCGGTTTCGTTATTCGCGAGCATGAGCGAAACCAGCGCCGGTTTTTCAGCGCGGATGATTTCGTCGAGGGTATCTTGCCGGATTAGGCCGTCAGAGTCGACGCCGAGAATGGACAAGGGATGGCCTTGCCGATGCAAGCGTTCGGCCGGTTCGAGAATGGACGGATGTTCGATCGCCGAGACGGCGAGGCCGGCTGCAGGTTCGAGGCTGGTCAGCGCCAGATTATTTGCTTCGGTGCCGCCGCTGGTGAAAATGACCTGACTTGCCGCCACGCCGACCAGTTCGGCGATCTGATGGCGGGCCGTATCGACTGCGGTTCGCGAGAGGCGGCCGAGCTTGTACAGTCCCGAGGCATTTCCGTAAAAGCTTTTCAGGTAGGGTAGCATCGCTTCCAGCACCCGGGGATCGACCGGGGTGGTCGCGTTATGATCCAGATAGATCATTTAGGATAGGCGCTGATTCCCGTTTGCAGATGAAGTTCGATCACGCGTTGGGCGTCCTGTTCCTGCCGCCTTGCGATTTCCTGCACTTGATGCTTTTCCAACAGGTCGGCCAGGGTAATCCCTTTCAGATAGCCGCGAATCTGTTCGCTGAGCCCCATCCATAAGTCATGTGTCAGGCAGGCCTTGTGGTTCTGGCAATTCCCTTCGCCGCCGCATTTGGTCGTGTCGATCTGTTCGTCGACCGCCGCGATGATGTCGGCGATATTGATCGTACTGGCTTTATTAGCCAGGGTATAGCCGCCGCCGGGGCCGCGGACGCCTTTGACCATGCCGGCGCGGCGCAGGCGGGCAAACAGTTGTTCGAGATAAGAGAGGGAAATGGTTTGTCGAGTCGCGATGTCGGTCAGCGTCACAGGCGCTTTCTGGCTGTGAAAAGCCAGATCGAGCATCGCGGTTACCGCATAGCGGCCTTTGGTAGTCAAGCGCACAACATCATCCTTCAGAAAGATTAACGTGGGCCGATTTTAATCTTAACCGATTAAATTAGTCAACATTTATAACCCTAGTTTTTTTGGCGTTAATCGTGCTTGGGTTCGTTCTGGTAGCTGTCCTCGATTTCGCATCCCTCCAGCCTTGGAATCGGCGGCGGCTCGGGGTAATGGATGCCGGCTTCGTCGAGCGCCTTCTTCATGGTTTCGAGCTGCTTGTCCATCGCGTGGATGTGATCGAGCATCCGGTTGATCGCGTTTGCGACCGGGTCGGGCATGTCGGCCTTCGCTCCATAGGGGTCGAAGCCCATCCGGTAGGCGATCGCCTCCCGCTCCGCCTTTTCTTTTTTGACGTTCGGGTCGATCAGATGACCCGGAATCCCGACGACTGTCGCACCGGCCGGCACCGGCTTCAGGACGACCGAATTCGACCCGACCCGGGCGCCTTCGCCGATGTCGATCGGGCCCAGGATTTTCGCGCCGGCGCCGACGACCACCCCGTCGTGCAGGGTAGGGTGGCGTTTGCCCTTCTTCCAGGAGGTGCCGCCGAGCGTGACGCCGTGATAGAGCGTGCAGTCGTCGCCGATCACGGCCGTTTCGCCGATCACCACGCCCATCCCGTGATCGATGAAAAAACGCCGGCCGATCCGGGCGCCCGGGTGAATTTCGATCCCGGTCAACCAGCGGCCGATATGCGAGATGAAACGCGCCAGCCAGCGGTAGCCGGCTGTCCAGCAGCGATGGCTGACCCGGTGAATCAGTACCGCATGAAAGCCGGGGTAAGCGGTGATCACTTCCCAGACCGACTGCGCGGCCGGATCGCGTTCGAAAACGCAGGCGATGTCTTCTTTGACTCTGTCGATAATGGCGTTCATGTACTTTGGTGATTTATTGTTTCCGGCTTTTTTTATGACCTTGCGACATTCTCAGAATGCCCCGCAAAATATCGACTTCCTTGGTGTCGAGTTCGATCCGATTATAAATTCGGCGCAGCCGCCGCATGATCGATTCGGATTTGCCGGGCTGAGTGAAGTCGATATCGACCAGCGTCTCGTGAAGATGATCGTAAAAGGATTCCATCTGTTCCGCGGTCGCCAAGGGACATTCGCCCCGGTCGCCGATCGCCTTGCGTTCGTTGCCCCCGGCCGCGACGAACAGTTCATAGCAGACGACCTGCACCGCAGCGGCCAGGTTCAGCGAGCTGAAGTTGGGATTGCAGGGAATGTGCAGCAGATGGCGGCACATGTCGAGTTCTTCGTTGGTCAGCCCCGAATGCTCGCGGCCGAATACGATCGCGATCTGTTCGTCCGGATGCTGGTTGACGATTTCGTCGGCGCACTGCCGGGGCGTCAATTCCGGCCAGCTGATCGTGCGCGAACGCGCGCTGGCGCCGAACACGACCTGGCAGTCCGCGATCGCTTCGCGCAGGGTCTCGCAGACCTTTGCCCGGGACAGGATGTCGTCCGCCCCTGACGCACGCGAGGTCGCGTCCGCGCTCGGGAAAATTTTCGGCGCGACCAGCCTGAGGCTGGCCATCTGCATGTTTTTCATCGCCCGTGCAACTGCGCCGATATTGCCGGGGTGCGTGGTTCCGACCAGAACGATATGGATATGGGACAGCAACGCGATGCCTCGTCTTCAAAAAACGCTCAAGTTTATCAAAAGTTTTGGTATCCTATAACGATTTATCCGCTCATTTTCAATTCCACTTATGCAACCGATGCTCAACATTGCCGTCCGTGCCGCCCGAAGCGCGGGCGACCTGATCTTGCGCTCGACCGACGCCATCGGTCATCTTCAAGTCGATCAAAAAGGTAGAAACGACTATGCCAGCGAAGTCGACCGCAAGGCGGAACGCGAAATCATCAACATCATCCGCACGGCCTATCCCGATCATGCGATCCTGGCCGAAGAAAGCGGCGCGCACCAGGGCAACGATTTCGTCTGGGTGATCGACCCGCTGGACGGCACGACCAATTTTCTGCACGGTTTTCCGCAGTTCGCAGTTTCGATTGCGCTGAAACACAAAGGCCGGCTCGAAGTGGCGGTGATCTACGATCCGCTGCGCGACGAACTGTTTACCGCCAAACGCGGCGGCGGCGCGATGCTGAACAATCGGCGGATTCGCGTGACCAAACAAAGCGCGATGAAAGGCGCGCTGATCGGCACCGGTTTTCCGTTCAAGACCGACCGGCATCTGGACGCCTACGTCGGGATGTTCAAAGCGATGACGACCGACTCCGCCGGCATTCGCCGGGCCGGCTCCGCGGCGCTCGACCTCGCCTATGTCGCCGCCGGACGCCTGGACGGCTTCTGGGAAATCGGGCTGATGGAATGGGATATGGCGGCCGGGGTATTGCTGATCAAGGAAGCCGGCGGCGTGGTGACCGATTTTTCGTTCAACGACGGCTATCTCGAAAACGGCAACCTAATTGCCGGCAATCCGAAAATGCATCAGATCATGTACAAGCTGATCGAGCCTCATGTGACCGACAGCCTGCGATAAAAGGCAGTATTTGCTGTTTTCTCAAATAAAGGGCGGAAAAGATTCCGCCCTTTTTCATTTTAAAGGATTGTGAGCGCGCTACTGTGACGGGCAGTTCGCAGGAATGCCGGGATCGGCGGTATCAGCCAACCTGAAAATCCATTGGCAGCGCGTGACCTCGGGTCTGTCCTCGGGAGCGTTGGGGTCGTTGGTCTGATCGGTGTAGATGGACACGCCGGTCAACGAGCCGGTGCCTCTGTTTGGGTTTACGGTCGCGTTCAGGTCGGCTATCTCGGAAACACCGGAAGTAATATCCGCCTTTGTCCCGCAGTCGGCGATTGCGGCGTGGCCCCGGGTGGCCGGCTTGGTAATACTATCGATGACGAAACCGGTGAAAGTGGACGCCAAAGCTTCACCATCGAACCATTGAGCGGATAAACGGTTTCCGTTCTGGGGCTGGCTGATTTTCAGGCTTTGGGATGGCTGGTCCCGGTTAGGCTGCACAAAGGAAAAGTTTGCTCCGTCGAACCCGGAGCATCTGAACTTGCCTGTCCATGTTCCTGTTAGGTTGACCGCCCCGGCAGAAAATGAAAAAGACAGTAAAAGGATCGGTAAAACCGTAAAGC
This sequence comes from Candidatus Methylomicrobium oryzae, assembly GCF_016745425.1. Classification (GTDB taxonomy): domain Bacteria; phylum Pseudomonadota; class Gammaproteobacteria; order Methylococcales; family Methylomonadaceae; genus Methylomicrobium; species Methylomicrobium oryzae. Next base: position 168,275 of record NZ_JAERVK010000001.1, read on the forward strand.
GCAGTGATTTCATAACTTCCTCCCTAAATCAATCATTTAACTTCTTTGTCAGAGTCAACCATATTACTCGTGCGGTTCTGGGGAGTCAACTAACCTAGAGCAAAGCTAAGTATTGAAATTCTCTGGGCATTCCAAGGTCAGTGCTATCGACTCATGCTCATGGTGAGCCATTTCACACAGTAGCCTATGTGAAATAACACATTTTCAATATTCCTTATGAATTATGTGGTTGAAAACATTAGAAAATTATAATGGCATAATATCTGCTTAATGTATCCCTGCATGATGCTGTTTTAGGCGTCGTGGCTGACTTCGGCTTTCGCAATTCCCGGTTCAGGCGCCGACGCATCCTGGAACTGCGCGGTACCGGTTTAATTCGTTTTTAGGGATAACCATGAAATACAACAATAAATTTAAAAGTTTGGTATTGGTTTCAGTGGCAGTCGGTTATGAAATACCCGGGCTGGTACTGTGTAGTTCGTGCCAGAAGTGCGATGGAAGCACTTGTTTTGCTGCTCTGTAAAAGCGAATGCGCCTACATTGACAATTTTTGGAGAAATTAATGAGATCAATCAAAAAAGGGGTTTTGGTGGCTGCAGGCCTGTTTTTCGCCAACCACCTTCAAGCGGCTACAGCTCTAAATACTACCGGCACGTTTTTCTTTGACAAAGACAATGCTTCAACGGACATGGCTGTCCGCGCCTATTCTTGGTACAACCTCAGTATGGGCTATCTGGGCTGGACCCATCACTCGAACTGGGGATTCGTCAAGCTGAAGAAAGGCAAGCCGGTTACTGTCGCTCTGACTACGGAAGTGAGCGGGTTGCACCCCGCAATCACGGTATGGTACCGGGCGGGAGCCAAAAATCCAAAGATGCTTCCTTATATGAACGGCCACGCGTACAAGCAATTCGGCGATATTTACGAGCCGAACGCCGAAGCCACCGATGCCGAGAACAACCCGGTCAAGGTCGGCAATATCATCATGAAGTTTATTACCAACGGGTTTGACCGTGACGGAATGACCGACACCGATGAAAATACGCTCCTGCCGGACGCCTTGCCGGCTGAGTACGACCAGTCTCAGTTGTACCGGGTGATGGACGGTGTTCCAGGAAAGCTGGCGATTACCTTTACCCCTCCTGAAAACGGCTGGTATCAATTCGTTGTTGGGGCGATCAATCCGGATATCGATTCGACGGCCTACGGTGCCGGCCCGGGTTCCAACGGCGCCGGCCCCGCGGCTGCGCATACTGTCCATGTAGAAGTCAGTATCCCGTAATCGGATTGTACGAAGGTATTACCTCGCCACAGGGAGGCGGCCGAGAGGTCTCCTCCTTTTTTATTTTTTGAATAATCATGTCCTGTTTCATCCAAAAAGTTTTATCCGATATTGTTCCACGTGGTTATGCTTTAATTCTGCTATGGACCATAGCCGATGCCGTACTTGCCCACGGCGCTCTATCCGATCAAGTGCTGAAAGGCTTTAAAGTCCCGGAGACGCCTAAATTGGTTGGGAAATCGGCAATCGTCGTCGATCAACAGGCCGCCGTGCAGCTCGGCAAGGCCCTGTTTTGGGATGGAAACGTCGGCAGCAGCGGAACCGCATGTGCTTCATGCCATTTTCATGCCGGAGCGGATATTCGCCATATCAACCAGTTGAATCCCGGCCAGGCGCACACCGCCAATGCCGACAGTACCGCGAAAACTTTCGAATTGTCGTCGGGCAATGCCGCCGGGCCGAACTATGAATTGAAAGCCGGCGATTTTCCGTTTTTCCGCTTTGCCGATGTGAACGACATCGCCACGTTGACGGCATCGACCGACGACGTGGTCGGTTCTTCTGGAGAGCCACTGCAGCAATTTGTGGCGGTCAATGCGACGGGCATTAATGCGGGCATTAATAACGATCAATGCGATTCCGAGTTGAGCGAGGTCTTCCATGCGGGGAGTCTGAATACCCGCCAGGCCACCAAGCGCAACGCGCCGACGGTGATCAACGCCGCTTTTAACTTCCGCAATTTTTGGGACGGCCGCGCCAACAACGTATTCAATGGCCAATCGCCGTTCGGATTGCGGGATACCGGCGCCAAAATTTGGCTTGCGAAAGGCAAGCAATCGGTTAAAGCGGTGTCGCTGGCGCTGGAAAACGCCTCGCTGGCATCCCAGGCCGTCGGTCCTCCTGTAGATATGGTGGAAATGTCATGCAAGGGGCGCAGCTTTGCCGACATCGGCCGAAAATTGTTGCAGCGCAGGGCCTTGGAGTCGCAAGCCGTGCATCCCGAAGACAGCGTGCTTGCCGGTCTGCGCGACCCGTCCGGTACCGGTTTGACGTTAACCTACGACGAATTGATCAAAAAGGCGTTTAACAAGAAATATTGGAGGAGTGCCGCTGCCATCGAGCTGGTGAAGGATTCGGGGCAATTTTATTCGCAAATGGAAGTTAATTTTGCGATGTTCTTTGGCTTAGCTATCCAACAATACGAGAATACCTTGATTTCCGACGATGCGTTGTTCGACCAGCAGGTCGACGACGACACCGGTTTCCCGGCCGGATTTACGGAGGCGCAGCAACGCGGCTTTCAAGTGTTCAATGACGCCCATTGCAACAATTGCCATTCCGGCCCGACGTTTTCGTCGGCGGCAAGCCCGCAGATTTTCTCGAACACCGCCAAGAAACCCAAATATCTCAAGCTGGTGAACCGCGACGTGCTGGGCGAGCAAGCCGGCGGTTTCGGTACCGACAGCAGTTTGTTCGATATCGGTTTCGCCATTACCAGCGTTGCGCCGACTGCTTACGACATCGGACTGGGCGGGACTGACCCGTTCGGCAATCCGCTGTCGTTCACTAAACAATTCATCGACGTTCTCGCCGGCAATGCCAAAAAAATGCTCGATCCGGTCATTGTAGCCACTTGCGACATGGTTGATCCGTTTACGGAGGATTATCTATCGGGCCAGTTGATCAATGATAAACTGGGTAAAAGCGTTTGCAAGGGGCCTGGAAAAAAACAAGCCAAAATTCCTACCCCTGAAATCGTTGCCGAGGAACTGGCAAAATCCGGTCAAGGCCGGCTTTCCGACGGGGTCGGTGCCGCGTTTAAAATTCCGACGCTGCGTAATGTGGAACTGACTGGGCCGTACATGCACAATGGCGGAATGAAATCGCTGGAAGAGGTCGTCGAATTTTATAATCGCGGGGGAAATCTGACTAATCCGCGCCATTCGACGACCCTGGTGTTTTTCCAGGGCATGTCGGCGCAGGATAAGTCCGATCTGGTGGCCTTTCTGAAGACTCTGACCGACGAACGTGTGCGCTGGGAACGCGCCCCGTTCGACCATCCCGCGCTTCAGGTTCCGCACGGGCACGAAGATGGGGAGAATCCGCCGGGATCAGGACTGGCTGGGGACAGTTTTCTCCAGGTGCCGGCGGTCGGCCGCAACGGCCGTACCGCCGAAGACGGGCCGTTGCAGGCTTTCGACAGTTATTTGCAGCCTTAAAGGCTGTACCGAGTTAAGCCCCCATACCGGCAATCGGCTTTTCCCCTAGGGCCGCCGGTATGGCGGGCTTTTTATTATTTTACCCGCATGCCCGGCTGTGCGCCCGCATCCGGGCTCAACACCCACAAATCCTTGCCGCCCGGCCCCGCGGCCAGAACCATGCCTTCCGAAACGCCGAAGCGCATCTTGCGCGGCGCTAGGTTTGCAACCACAACGGTCAGTTTGCCTTCCAGGTCCGTCGGCGCATAGGCCGATTTGATGCCGGCGAAGATATTGCGGGTCTCGTCGCCGATGTCGACGGTCAGTTGCAGCAGTTTGTCCGAGCCTTCGACATGCTCGGCTTTAACGATTTTCGCGATGCGCAGGTCGACCTTCGCGAACTCGTCATAAGCGATGGCTTCCGCGATCGGCTCGCAGGTCTTGGCTTTCGGATGGCTTGGGGTTTTTTCGAGATTTTCTCTCGAGGCCTCGACGATTGCGGCGATCTTGTCCGCTTCGACGCGAGTCATCAGCGGCTTGAACGGATTGATCGCATGGTCCAGCAAGGGACCTGCCAGATTCGGCCAAGGTTGCGGGCCGATGTTCAGGAACTCCTCGGCATTGGCCGCGAGCGAAGGCAGTACCGGGCGCAAGTAGGCGGCAAGCAGGCGGAACAGGTTTACGCCCATCGAGCAGACCGCGTGCAGTTCTTCGTCTTTGCCTTCTTCTTTCGCGATTACCCAGGGTTTCTTTTCGTCGATGTACTGGTTGGCCTTGTCCGCAAGCGCCATGATTTCGCGCATCGCCTTGCCGAATTCGCGGGTTTCGTAATGCTGCGCGATCGTCTCGTTCGCGTCGATGAAGTCCTGCCACAAGCCGGACTCCGCGCATTGCGCGGCCAGTTTGCCGTCGAAACGTTTGGCGATGAAACCGGCACAGCGGCTGGCGATATTGACGACCTTGCCGACCAGGTCTGAATTTACGCGCTGGGTGAAATCGTCAAAGTTTAGATCAATGTCGTCGACGCCGGCGCTGAGTTTCGCGGCGAAATAGTAGCGCAGGTATTCCGGATTCAGGTGGTCCAGGTAGGTACGCGCGGTAATAAAGGTGCCGCGCGATTTGGACATCTTTTCGCCGTTCACGGTCAAAAAGCCGTGCGCGAAGATCGCGCTGGGCGTTCTGAACTTGGCACCGTGCAACATCGCCGGCCAGAACAGGGCGTGGAAATAGATGATGTCTTTGCCGATGAAATGGTACAGCTCGGCATCGCTGTCTTCGGCCCAGAATTCGTCGAAATCGATGCCCCGGTTGTTGCACAGGTTTTTAAAGCTGGCCATGTAGCCGATCGGGGCATCGAGCCAGACATAGAAATATTTGCCGGGCGCATCCGGGATTTCGAAGCCGAAATACGGCGCATCGCGCGAAATATCCCATTGCTGGAGGCCGCCTTCGATCCATTCGGCCATTTTGTTGCGGACTTCCGGCTGGAGGTGGTCGCCGTCGTTGACCCAGTCGCTCAGCATCCCTTCGAAATCGTTCAGATTGAAGAAGTAGTGGACCGAATCCTTTTCGATCGGCTTGGCGCCGGATATCGCCGAGACCGCGTTTTTCAGTTCGGTCGGCGAATAGGTCGCGCCGCAGGCCTCGCAGTTGTCGCCGTACTGGTCGGGCGTGCCGCATTTCGGGCATTCGCCCTTGATGAAGCGGTCCGGCAGGAACATGTTTTTGACCGGATCGTAAGCCTGGGTGATCGTGCGCGAGCGGATATGGCCGGCTTCCTTCAGGCGCTGGTAAATCAATGCGGAAAATGTCCGGTTTTCCTCGGAATGGGTGCTGTGGTAGCTGTCGAAGGCGACGCCGAATTCGGTGAAATCGGCCAGATGTTCCTTACCGACCCGCGCGATCAAATCTTCCGGCGAAATGCCTTCCTTGTCCGCACGCAACATGATCGGCGTGCCGTGGGTGTCGTCCGCGCAGACATAGCAGCATTGCTCGCCGCGCTGCTTCTGGAACCGCACCCAGATGTCGGTCTGGATATATTCGACCAGATGTCCGAGATGAATCGGGCCGTTGGCGTAAGGCAGAGCGCTGGTGACGAGTATTTTTCTATCCGACATGGTCAATCACAGGTGAATACGAAGACAAACAAGTCTGGTATTATCGCACAATTCACGCGCATCTTTCGAATATGGCGGCGTATGTCGGAAGTGTTGTAAAATGGGTTATATTCCGAGTAATTTAATAGGTTATTGCCTGGAAATTGTCTCGACTTCTTCATTCATTATCCGGAACGAAAAAATGGCTAGCATCGAAAAGGTTGATGTCGAAAACCGCTTGAGAAGTGTTATTGATCCGAATCACGGACTGGATCTGGTCGCCGCCAAGTCGGTCAAATCGATTGCGATCGACGGCGCGGATATAGAAGTCAGACTGGAACTCGGCTATCCCGCCAAAACCTATCTGCCGGAACTGAAAGCGTCGGTCGAGGCGCATCTGAAGGCGATGCCCGGCATCGGCAAGATCACCGTCGAAGCCGGCGTGAAGATCATCGCGCACCAGGTGCAGCAAACTCTGAAGCCGCACAGCCAGATCAAGAACATCATTGCGGTGGCCTCCGGCAAGGGCGGGGTCGGCAAATCGACGACGGCCGTCAATTTGGCGCTGGCGCTGGCCGCGGAAGGTGCGAATGTCGGGATTCTCGACGCCGACATCTACGGCCCCAGCATTCCGACGATGCTGGGCGTATCCGGCTATCCGGTCAGCCACGACAACAAGACGATGCAGCCGAAGATTTCCTTCGGGATTCAAACGATGTCGATCGGCTACCTGATCGATGCCGGCCAGCCGATGATCTGGCGCGGGCCGATGGCGACGAATGCGCTGCAGCAGTTATTGCGCGATACGGCCTGGGACAAGCTGGATTACCTGATCGTCGACCTGCCGCCCGGCACCGGCGACATCCAATTGACGCTGGCGCAGCAGATTCCGGTCAGCGGCGCGGTGATCGTGACCACCCCGCAGGACATCGCTTTGATCGATGCGCAGCGCGGACTCGGCATGTTCGAGAAGGTCAACGTGCCGGTACTGGGCATCGTCGAAAACATGAGCGTGCATATCTGTAGCCAGTGCGGGCATGCGGAGGCGATTTTCGGTGAAGGCGGCGGCGCCCTGATGGCCGAAACCAACCATGTCGATTTTCTGGGCGCCTTGCCGCTGGACATCCACATCCGTCAGTTTGCCGATTCCGGCCGGCCGACCGTCGTGGCCGAACCGGACAGCCGCGCGGCCGCGATTTACCGGGAGATCGCGCGCAAAATGGCGGCGAAACTGGCGTTGAAGGCAAAGGATTTCAGCACGCGGTTTCCGAATATCGTGATTCAGAACACTTGAGTGGCTGTTTGAAGACTCCGGTTTACGAACTCGCTCCTTAGAGCCTTGATGGCATCGGCCAAATGCGGAAACGGGGTCGACGGCAAACACCTCAAATCGGTGACGTCCGCGCCTTCGCTCCGGTAAGCCTCGGCGCGGCGGACGATGGCGGCGACATCGATGTGAGGCGCCGGCAATTTCGGCGAAAATGCGCAGCTCATGGTGGCTTAGGTCCGGGCGCCGCCGGGCTTTTCCGAAAAATTCGGGCAGATCGTGCAGGGCCTCCGGCCTCCCTCGTAATTTGGCATTTATCACTCTTTGAAGAGGTTGATACGTTCAAAATATTGATTTAAATCCACCCGGATGGGCATGAAGTAAACGTTCCAACCCTTTTCAGCCGCCAAGGCTATGACGTTATTGGCGAAGTCGACGTTCCAGCCGTATTCGGGGCGGAAATTTTTCGGGAATTTAACGTGATTTTTCACTTCCCAATAATTCTGCGAGGCTTCCGTAATCACCGGACTGATGCCGATATAGGTTTCCAAACCGTCCATGTGTTCGGCAAAAATCTCGATCAGACGATCATCGTAGAAGGGTTGCGAAAAAAAGCTATTCGCACCCGCATCCGCCTTGCGTTGAATATAGTCGCACTCGTTTTGCAAGCCCTGCCGGTGAGGGTCGAATCCGGCATAGATATTCAGTTTCGGAAAACGGCGGCGTACCGCCCGGATCAGGTCTACCACGTCGGTATTGCAGTAAGTGCGTTTCAAACCTTCAGGCGGATCGCCGGTGACCAGCAACACGTCTTCGAGTTCGTATTGCTCGATGATCCGATACAGTTCTCCGCTTTCAATTTTAAAATCAATGGCTCGAAAATGCGGAATAAAGCGGTGTTTCCGCCGGTCGATGCGTGCCGCAAGTTCCCAGCTGCGAATATCGAAACGCTGAATATCGGGCACGTTAACGATGTTGATGCCTCTGCCCAGGCTTTGAACAAAAGCATATTGTTTTTCAAAGGCTTCCCACGTTCTGGGTACGATTTCGAACGAGATGTTCATCACGGACAGCGTGTGTTGTTAGTTTTTTTACGAATCGGTCAAGGAAAAGCCGAATAAAACGCATCCTCGGAAAGCCCCGGCAATAGGCCGGGGCGGTTGACAGCGGAAACGACGCGGCTCAGCCCGCCAGGGTGCGCAAGGTTTTGGCGGCGGCCACCATGTGGGCCAGCGCCGGTATCACCTCATTCCACTGGCGGGTTTTTAAACCGCAGTCCGGGTTGACCCACAGCCGTTCGGCGGGGATCCGTTCGGCGGCTTTGCGCATCAACGCAACGATGTGCTGTTCGCTCGGGATATTGGGCGAATGGATGTCGTACACGCCGGGACCGATCTCGTTCGGGTATTTGAAGTGGTCGAAGGCGTCCAGCAACTCCATGTCGGAGCGTGAAGTTTCGATGGTGATGACATCGGCGTCCATGCCGGCGATCGCGGCGATGATGTCGTTGAACTCGGAATAGCACATGTGGGTGTGGATTTGGGTCTCGTCCGAAACGCCGTTGGCGGCGATGCGGAACGATTCCACCGCCCAGTCCAGGTATTCCCGCCATTGCGACTTGCGCAGCGGCAGCCCTTCGCGCAGGGCCGCCTCGTCGATTTGTATTATGCCGATACCGGCACTTTCCAGATCCAGCGTTTCCGCGCGGATGGCCAATGCCAGTTGCTTGCAGGTGACTGAGCGGGGCTGGTCGTCGCGGACGAACGACCAGTTTAGGACGGTCACGGGGCCGGTCAACATGGCTTTCATCGGTTTGTCGGTCAGCGACTGGGCGTATTTGATCCAGTCGACGGTCATCGCCTGCGGACGGCTGATGTCGCCGAACAGGATGGGCGGCTTGACGCAGCGCGAACCGTAGGACTGCACCCAGCCGAACCGGCTGAACGCGTAGCCGTCGAGCTGCTCGCCGAAATATTCCACCATGTCGTTGCGCTCGGCTTCGCCGTGGACGAATACGTCTAAGCCCAACGCCTCCTGTTCGCCCACGCAGCGGGCAATCTCGGCCTGCATGGCGGTTTTGTAACCGGCTTCATCCAATTTTCCGGACTTGAAGTTGCTGCGCGCCTGGCGAATTTCCGCGGTTTGCGGGAAAGAACCGATAGTGGTCGTGGGGAACTTGGGCAATTTCAACAATGCGGCCTGCTTGACCGCGCGTTGGGCATAGGGGCTGTTGCGCTGCGCCAGTTGCGGAGTGATGCCTGCCAGCGCGGCCTTGACCTTAGGATTGTTTACGCGCGGTGAATTGCGCCTCGCTTCGATAGCTGCGCGGTTGGCTTCCAGTTCGGCTTTGACCGCATCGCGCCCCCGGTTCAGGGCAACGCCCAACACGCGCAGCTCATCGAGCTTTTGTTTGGCGAAGGCGAGCCAGGGTTTGGTTTCGGCGTCGAGTTGCTGCTCGCTGTCCAAGTCGACCGGCACGTGCAGCAACGAGCACGACGGCGCGAGCCACAAGCGCCCGCCCAGGCGCCGAGCCAGCGGTTCGATCCAGTCGAGCGCGGCGTTGAGGTCGGCTTTCCAGATGTTGCGGCCATTGATGACCCCAAGCGACAAGACCTTATCCGCCGGCAGCTGCTCGATTAGCGGCTCGACGTCATCGCGGCCGTTGATGGCGTCCACGTGCAGGCCGGCCACCGGCAGGCTAGCGGCGAGTTGCCGGTTTTCCGCCAGTTGGCCGAAATAGGTGGCCAGCAGCAGTTTGATGGGGCAGGCCTGCAAGTGCTGGTAAGCCGTATTGAACGCGTTTTGCCAGGCCGCTTCCAGTTCGGTGACGAGAATCGGTTCGTCGATTTGTACCCATTCGACGCCTTCTGCCGCTAAGGTTTCCAGCAGTTCCGCATAGACCGGCAGCAGTTTGGGCAGCAGCGCGAGCTTGTCGGAATCGTCCTTGGCCTTGCCCAGCCACAGGTAGGTCACCGGGCCGATAATGACCGGCTTGGCGGCGATTCCCTGCGCCTTGGCTTCCGCCAGTTGCTCCAGCAGGCGGGAGGCGTCGAGCTTGAATTCGGTGGCCGCGGTGAACTCGGGCACGATGTAATGGTAGTTGGTATCGAACCACTTGGTCATTTCGCCGGCGGCTACTTCGCCGCAGCACCGAGCGGGTTCGTTCGCGGGCTGCGCCGAACGGCCGCGGGCTACGCGGAAGTAGTTGTCCAGCGCGTCGCCATGGAAATTTTGCACGCGTTCGGGCAGATTGCCCAGCGTGAAGCTCATGTCCAGCACCTGGTCGTAAAAGGCGAAGTCGCCGACCGGCACCCAATCCAGTCCGGATTGCATCTGCCAGTGGTGCCGGCGCAATTGCTTGCCGAGCGCCTTCAGTTCGTCGCGCGAGGATTGGCCTTGCCAGTAAGCTTCCAAAGCGAACTTCAGCTCGCGCATCGCGCCAATGCGCGGAAAGCCTAAATTGTGAATTTTTGTCATGAATAAATACCTTTTGTTGAATGTTTTACACATGAAGGTATTGTAATCAGAGTTATTAATGAAGATAATCGATGATTTCTCATCTATTCATGAGGCTTATTCATCGATATGGAGTTGATACACTTGCGCATACTCCTGGCGCTGAAACGCCACGGCACGCTGTGCGCGGCGGCCGATACCCTGAATCTGACCCAATCGGCGCTGTCGCATCAAATCAAAAACCTGGAGCAACGCCTGGGCGTGACGCTCTGGTACAAACAGGGGCGCTCGCTGGTACTCAGCCAGGCAGGGCGTTATCTATCGGAGGTCGCCGAATCGGTCATCGCGACGGTCGATTCCGCCGAACGCCAACTCTCCCAACTGGCCGCAGGTCAAACCGGCAAGTTGACCCTAGGCATCGAATGCCATGCCTGCTACGAGTGGTTTCGCAACATCCTGCAACCTTACTTGCGGGCCTGGCCGAAACTGACCGTGGAAGTTACCTCGCGCTACCGCTTCGAGTCGTTCGAGGCCATCCGCCAATACAAACTGGATGCGGTGTTAACTTCCGATCCGGTCGATAACGGTTTGCTGAGTTACCAGCCGCTGTTCGATTTCGAGTTGGTGTTGATCGTCGCCGACGGCCATCCGCTAGCTCAGCGCGGCGAAATAACACCGGCCGATTTGCGCGGCGAAACCGTGCTGACCTACCCGGTGGCGCGCGACCGTCTGGACATGTTCCGCAAGGTACTGCAACCCGCCGGCATCGAGCCCGCCGCTCACATCACGGTCGAGGAAACCGATATCATGCTGCAATTGGCCGCCGCCGGCCGCGGCGTCTGCCTGCTGCCGGAATGGCTGTTGGCCGACAAGCACGCCAAACTCGGACTGACCGGCTTACGCTTCGCCGGTCTGCCCATCGGCAAAACCATGTACTTGGCCTGCCGGCATGAAGATGTCGGGTTGGAGTATTTGCGTTGGCTGGTGGAGCATGCCGCAACGGCAGTGGAAGTCGAAGCACATCGTTAAATACGAATCCATCAGGGCTATGCAGGCTTCGATTTTTCTGCGCCCTCTTGAGTTGATTTCAAAAGATTTTGCAGGGTTTGATTTAGCAGCCCGGTAGGATGCGGTGAGACACGAACCGCATCAATCGAGAAAAGAATCATATAAATTAAAATATCGACGTTTTCAATATCGGCGAGGCGCGTGGTTTTTTACGGTTAATTTGGCCGAGCGTCGGCAATCATCTGACAGCGGTCATTGGTAATTCGAACATCTGCTCGGTATTTAACGACCCGTTGTTGCCGGTCGAGAGCTAATGTCTATTGGCTGGTACTAAACTGAAAGCCGTCATAGAAGATGTAGGGGCGATTAACGAAGTAATCGCCCAATTTGAAGTCAAAATCACTCCGATTACGCTATCGCTAATCGGAGCTACGCGGGCTTGAAATATCGCAGTTCCAAGCCCCCGCCTCCGCCGGTTTCAACATTGAGGTTTTACCTACCATAATGTCGACGGCTTTGCGCAGCCTTTTGAATAACGAATCCTGGCAATACGGAATACTGTGCTTCTCGCAGAGGGCCTTAGCCTGCGGTTGCAACTTCTGATACTGGCTGAGTGGCAAATCCGGCCATAGATGATGTTCGATCTGGTAGTTCAGCCAACCATAGAGGAAGTCGTTGGCATTGGAGCCGGTCGGATAGTTGACCGAGCCGAGTATTTGGCGCAGGTAAAACTCGCCCTTGCTGTGCGCCTTTTCATCGAAGCTCATCACATCATCGCCGGCATGGTTGGGAATCATCACCACAAAGCTGTGGATGTTGGTCAAAATTTCCGCCAATACGGAATTCAATAACACACTGGTCACGGCAACACTTCCTAATGGCAGAAATAGCGCCGGCAGCAATACAAAGCGGTAAGCGACATAGGGCAGAATGCTTTTTAACCACAAGCCTCGGCCCTGGGGAGTAAATAAACTCCAGGCGTCGATGCGGGTCATCGTGGGTGCGGGCTGATGCTGGTGCCGATATTCGTTAAGGCGTAATTCTTTGTGGGTGCGTGGGGTGTAATAGCTAAGCTTCCAAACGCCCGAGAAAAATGCCACGATCGCGTAGCGTAACCACATCGGTAATTTCGACTGTCGCAGCCATTCCATGTTGTGCTGGGCATTGTTGGGATCGGCCGTCTCGCCAAGGCGGTAGTGATGCAGGACGTCGTGTTCGTGGTGCCAACCCGCCGGCGTCATCCAGTCCGGCCAATCCAGAAAACGGCGGCAGCCTTTAGCGAAGCCTTTGCTTTGGTAACGCGCACTGGCGCTGTCGATTTTGTCGTAACCGCGATGCTGGATCGGATGCGCAACTTGAGTCCAACGGGTAAAACTACCCTGACTGATCAGCAGCGCGGACACGAGATTGGGAGCTATCCATGCGGTCGCATACCCCAACAATGAACAGGCTTGGCCCCAGCGCTCCATCCGCTTCATATGGCGAAAATCTTCCGGTCCCATGTCGGCCTGCGCTTGCAGATACAGCTGTTTAATATCTTTGGCTAGCTGTTCTCGGTTGACGGTCTGGTAACTATTCAAGCTCAAATTAGGTAGCCTCGCTGAAGTTCAATTGGAAAATATTCATTTCATTTATGCAATGTTTGATTACGGAAACAAAAAAAAGCCCCTCGACCAGAAGTAGAGAGGCTGGATGGTTTTGATCTCAGAATCAAAGATTCCGAGACCGATCCCTTTATCCCGAAGTGAAGTTATAATCAAAAAGTCCTGAGAAGGATCGACTTCGACTGCTACGGTGTCACCCATTCAAATGGCTGATCAAACGGCTAATGAGGAGGTAACCGACGGAGTGACCACCACATAAAGTGTAAGCGTCTCCTTCAAACATCGGGGATTGCATTAAACTATTAATTATCAGGATTGAAAAGCGCGAAAATTCGCTCATACCTATCGAATTCATCGATCAATATGACCTCAAACCATAAAATTTCGCTGGATCAGTGGCGAGCCCTTGTGTCAGTTAAGGAAAGATTTCAGATTGGCAAATCCTTCGCGAGCTGCTTTCAATTCTTGCGCAGCACCTGGAAAATCCGATTTTTTCGCGGCATCGCGAGCTTTTTTCAGGAGTTGTTGCACTTTGGTGCGTTCAAAGTCAAATTTGTAGTTGGCGTCCAGTTCTTTAGCTTTTTCGTTAGCGTCTTTGATTAAAGTAGCCAGTTGTTGTGCATTGCCTGCAGGAACGGCCTCTAAAGCGATTTGGATTTTGGCATCGACTTCTTTCAACGTGTCAGACACGTTAACTTTGGCTTCGGCGAAAGTTGCGCCGGAAAAGCCCAGCATGGCGAAAAACAGAGCGAATGCGATAAATACTTTCTTCAATGACATGATTTAATCTCTATAAAAATAATGGGGTATTAAAATATCTTTCAGGTATGACGTTTGACTTCCTTGTTGTCTGCTCTTCATAAAGTGTAAGTGTCTCCTTCAAACATCGGAGATTGTATTAAACTATTGATTTTCAGTATTGAAAAGCGCGAAAATTCGCTCATACCTATCGAATTCATCGATCAATATGACCTCAAACCATAAAATTTCGCTGGACCAGTGGCGAGCGCTTGTGTCAGTTGTGGATGCGGGCGGCTATGCGCAGGCTGCTGACCAACTCCACAAGAGCCAATCCACGATGACTTATGCGGTGCATAAACTGGAACAGTCGCTGGGCATTAAAGTCTTCGAAATACAGGGCCGAAAGGCAGTGCTGACCAGCGTCGGTCAAGTGTTGTATCGACGAGGAAAGACACTCATGGAGGAAGCCGTGCGTCTGGAACACGTGGCGGCCAGCCTGGCGGCAGGTTGGGAGCCAGAATTGCGACTGGCCGTGGACACCATTTTCCCCACTTGGCTGTTGTTGGAAGCCTTGGCGCGCTTTTCCGATGAACATCCCGAAACGCGCATCGAGCTTATCGAGACGGTGCTGAGTGGCACCGATGAAGCGTTGCAGGAGGGCCTTGTCGAACTGGGTATCGGTCCGACGGTGCCGGCGGGATTTGTCGGCGATCCACTCATACGAGTGCGCTTCATCGCCAGCGCCCACCCTGACCATCCACTACATCAGTTGAGACGGCCGCTTACGATGGCGGATTTGCGTCAGCACAGGCATCTGGTGGTTCGTGACACTGGCCGTGAGCGAACGCGCACAGTCAGCTGGCTCAATGAGCAGCGCTGGACCGTGGGCCAGCAGGCTACCTCGATTCGTGCCGCTTGCCTAGGGTTAGGTTATGCTTGGTATGCTGAGGATCTCATCCGTCTGGAACTCGACACCGGAAAGTTAAAACCGCTCCCGCTGGAGGAGGGGTCGGAACGCTGGTCGACTCTGTACTTGATCTTCGCCGACCGCGATGCAACAGGTCCTGGCGCCTTGCGGATCGCTGAAATCCTTCGCGATCAATTGGCCCTACGATGTCCCCAATCCTGCCTGACGGATACCATCCTAGGGCGGAATACTTCGCCGCCGAACGGTTAGTCAAAGGCAGCAGCTCCGGTCTGTGATTCCAGCAGAACGCCATACCGCCTTGGGTGTTCCGTCATCCTGAGCGAGCACAGGTGAAAGCTTCAGAGCCCCGCGTGGCCGCGAAGGGATTGCGGGCCGATGCCCAACTTCTGATGAGCCAGCATATCAGCCATCTTAAAGCCGATGCCGTGAATATCTAATGCCAAGCGATAGGGATTTTCGCGCACTTTCTCGATTGCCTGCTCACCATAAGGTTTTGTAAATTCGCACCGAATGCGAGGTACCGACGCCATGCGATTGGAGAAAAAGGGCGGCGGTTTGTAGGAAGGCAATAAAGAATCATACCGGGTAATAAAGTCTCATACTGGCTAGGCAATAATGTTTCATACCATCGCAAAATCAACGACATAAACACCTGTGGTTGATCGGGTATGCAACGAAACCACGTTTTCAGTATGAAACTTTAATTTTCAAGCGATTTTTGTTGATGTGACGAAATACGGCTTGCAGCCGTTTCCAGTATTAATCTTTAATTGCCTAATTGCATAGTGCCGGCATAAAGCACCGTCAACTACATATTCGACCGGCACGATTCTCAACAATTGTTCCAATTGTCCCAAGATCTTTTCCTTGCGCTGGCTACGCCCGGCGCCTTCCAGCAACTCGGCATAGGTGACAAACGACATGCACAGCGCGCTATTCTTGGACAGATTGTTGATACGTTCAGCTATGGAAGGCGGTTTGTTTTTGATTAGATAGGGCTGTTGCCGTTTTTGAAGATGCGGGTGGTCAAGGTGGTCATGTCATTACCTCCTGTGTGTGTACAATGCGTATGTATTATTATCTACTTGCTGTAACGCCGTAAGCCATGCCGACCGAAATCGCTCGTTGGGTAGGAGTGGTCGTGCCGATTGGGGATGCTATATATTGTGCAAATTTCAAGGTATAAACCGCTTATATAGTATTTCGGCCTTGACAGATCACCTTGACGAATCTACACTGCATCGCCAAGACGGTTCCCCCCGAAGGGGATTAAAAGGGAATCCGGTCGATGGTTTGGGAATGAATGACATCCTCACTGTCGGCAAGCCGGAGCTGCCCCCGCAACTGTAATCGGCGAGTCGAGGTTCAACCCGTGCCACTGGACGCGAGTCCGGGAAGGCCGAACCGAGACGGCGACCCGAAAGCCAGGAGACCTGCCCTCGAAACCTTCAGTCAACCAGGAGCGGGGTGTCTCCGAAGACGATGGCCAGCGTTGCGGTTTTGGCGATATAAGCTCTACCTTACGCGCGCCGTTGCGGCTTTGTTTCCCCGTTCCACTCCGTGGAGAATCACATGGAAGCCGCCGCCGTTCATCCTGCCAGCCATTCCCCAAACACTGCCGAAATCGGTACTTTCTCAACATCGCCTCCGCCGCGCCGACCGGATTACGGACTGGAAGTGATCCGCCGCAACCGCGCTGTCGCCGCGTTTCAGCCGGAAAAAATCGCCATCGCCATTACCAAGGCCTTTTTGGCCGTCGAAGGCCAGCACAGCGTCAATTCGGCACGGATACGCGAGCAAGTCGCGCAACTCACTGCCAGCGTCGTCGACGCCTTGACACGGCGCCTACCCGGCGGCGGCACCGTACATATCGAGGATATTCAGGACCGGGTGGAACTGGCGTTGATGCGTTCCGGCGCCCACGACGTGGCCCGCGCTTACGTGCTGTACCGGGAAAAGCACGCCGAGCAGCGCGCCGCCCGGCAACCGCTTGAAAACGCGGCGCCGACTTTGCACGTTGACGACGACGGCCAACGCCTGCCGCTGGATACCGCCGCGTTCATCGCTTTGTGCCGCGAGGCCTGCACCGGCTTGAGCGACGTCGATGCCGAGCGGGTCTGGGCGCAAACGCTGCCCAATCTGTACGATGGCATGCCGTTGGCGACAGTGCGTCAGGCCTTGATTTTAGCCGCGCGCACGTTGATCGAAGCCGAACCGGATTACGCCAAGGTGGCGGCCCGCCTGCTGTTGAGCAATCTGCGCCGGGAAGTTACCGGTCTGCCGCTGGCGCACGCCGACATGGCCGAGCGCTATGCCGATTGTTTCGCCGAGTTCGTTGCCGCCGGCGTCGCCGCCGAATTGCTGGATAAACGCCTGCTGGAGTTCGATCTGCCGCGCCTGGGTCAAGTCTTGCTGGCCGAACGCGATCTGCAGTTCGATTATCTGGGTCTGCAAACCCTCTACGACCGCTATTTTTTGAACGTCGAAGGTCGGCGTATCGAATTGCCGCAATGCTTTTTCATGCGGGTCGCGATGGGCTTGGCACTGAACGAGATCGACCGGGAAGCGCGCGCGATCGAATTTTACCGGCTGCTGTCGAGCTTCGACTTCATGTGCTCGACGCCGACCCTATTCAACAGCGGCACCCGCCATCCGCAATTGTCGTCGTGTTATTTGACCACGGTGTCCGACGATCTGGACGGCATTTACCAAAGCATCAAGGAAAACGCGCTGCTGCAAAAATACGCCGGCGGCCTGGGCAACGACTGGACGCCGGTGCGGGCGCTGGGCAGCCGGATCAAAGGCACCAACGGCCACAGCCAAGGCGTGATTCCGTTCTTGAAAGTGGTCAACGATACCGCCGTCGCCGTCAACCAAGGCGGCAAGCGCAAGGGCGCGGTGTGCGCCTATCTGGAAAACTGGCACCTGGATTTCGAGGAATTTCTGGAGCTGCGCAAGAACACCGGCGACGAGCGCCGCCGCGCCCACGATATGAACACCGCCGCCTGGGTGTCGGACTTGTTCATGCAGCGGGTGCGGGACAATGGCGACTGGACCTTGTTTTCGCCGGTCGACGTGCCCGATCTGCACGACTTATATGGAGACGCCTTCGCCGAGGCTTACCAGGCTTACGAAACCAAGGCCGAGCGTGGCGAAATCCAATTGTTCAAGCGCATCGGCGCGGTGCAGCTTTGGCGCAAGATGCTGACCATGCTGTTCGAAACCGGCCATCCCTGGATTACCTTCAAGGACGCCTGCAATCTGCGCTCGCCGCAGCAGCACGCCGGGGTGATCCACAGTTCCAACCTGTGTACCGAGATCACGCTGAACACCGCTGCCGACGAAACCGCGGTCTGCAATTTGGGCTCGGTGAATCTGTCCGCGCATCTGATCGAACGCGACGGTGCCTGGCAATTGGACGCCGACAAACTGCAGCGCACGATCGCCACCGCGATGCGGATGCTGGACAATGTCGTCGACATCAATTTCTATGCGACCGTCAAAGCACGCAACGCCAACCTGCGCCATCGCCCGGTCGGGTTGGGCATGATGGGCTTCTCCGACTGCCTGCATAAACTGGGCGTCAGCTACGCCAGCCCGGAAGCGCTGGACTTTGCCGACCGTTCGGCGGAAATGCTCTGCTATTTCGCTTATCGGGCTTCGGCCGATTTAGCCGAGCAACGAGGCCGCTACAGCAGCTTTAACGGCAGTTTATGGCAGCAGGGTTTATTGCCGCCGGACACGTTGGAACGCTTGTCCGAAACGCGCGGCGATTTGGGCGTCCCGGCTGGTGGCCAACTGGATTGGCAGAGCTTGCGCGAACGCATTACCGAGGTCGGCATGCGCAATTCCCATTGCGTGGCGATTGCGCCGACCGCGACGATTGCCAATATCGTCGGCGTATCGGCGTCCATTGAGCCGGTCTATCAGAACCTGTACGTCAAATCCAACCTGTCCGGCGAGTTCACCGTGGTCAACGCCGCGTTGGTGCGCGAGCTGAAAGCGCTGGATTTGTGGGACGCGGTGATGGTGGCCGATCTGAAATACTTCGACGGCTCGCTGGCGGCCAGCGAGCGGGTGCCGGAAGCCATCAAGGCACGCTATGCGACCGCCTTCGAAATCGAGCCGGAATGGCTGATCGAAGCCGCCGCCCGCCGGCAGAAGTGGATAGACCAGTCGCAATCGCTGAACTTGTATGTCGCCGCGCCGACCGGCAGCAAACTGGACCGCTTGTACCGCTTGGCGTGGCAACGCGGTTTGAAGACCACCTATTATTTACGTACCTTGGGCGCGACGGCGATGGAAAAAACGGGTGATGGTAGCGAGCCGGCCGCCAAAGCTTGCTCGATCACCGATCCGGATTGCGAGGCCTGCCAATGAAATCGGCTTTACAATTCGATGATTGGGATATTCCGACCGCAGCGGCCTTTGCTGCAACTTCGCCTGTCGATTTGACCGGGACGATGGCAGCGCAACAACCGGCTCCCGTATTGCCGCCGATCGATGCAGAACAAAAGCGGGTCGTCAACGGCCAGGCCGACATCAACCAACTGGCGCCGTTCAAATACCCGTGGGCCTGGTCGTTTTTCCTGAACGCCAACCGCAATCATTGGACGCCGCTGGAAATCTCGATGGCGCAGGACGTGCACGATTACCCGTACAAGCTGACGCCGGCCGAGCGCCATGTGTTCGAAAACGTGCTGGCCTATCTGACCACCTCCGACATCCTGGCGATGCGCAACATCGGTTTGGCGGTGATGGAAAAGATGAGCGCCCCGGAATTGCAGATTTACCAGGCGCGGCAGGTGTACGAAGAAGCGCTGCACACCTGGGCCTACCAGCACTGCATCGAAACCTTGGGGCTCGACCAGCGCGAGATTTACAACCGTTACCGGGTGGTGCCGGAAATCCACGGCAAAATCGCGCTGGCCAACCGCCGCCTGCACGGCGTGTTGCAATCCGGCCGGCCGTTGACCGACCGCGACGCGCTGCACGAATTTGCCATGGCGTATCTGTTCTTCGCTGCGGTGTTCGAAGGCTGCTGGTTTTACAACGGCTTCAGTCCGATGTTTGCGTTGCAGCGGCGCGGCTTGATGAAGGGCGCCGCCGAACAATTGCAGTACATCATGCGCGACGAGGTGCTGCACTGCGCATTCGGCATCCGCGTGGTGCGGCAGTTACTGGAGGAGGAAAATCTGCAACTCGATCCGCAAGCGTTGCGCCGGATGTGGGACGAAGCCGAAGCCGCCGAAGCAGCCTACGCCGGCTATATCCTGCGCGAACCGATACTCGGCTACAACGCCGGCCTGCATATCGAGCAATTCCGCTACGTCGCCAATCGCCGCGCCCGCCAGTTAGGTATGGCCGAACCGTTTTCCGGCGCCGCCAACGTCTTGCCGTGGCTGGACGAGCAGGCCAATTTGCGCAAAGAGAAGAATTTTTTCGAAACCCGCGTTACCGAATATCAGACAGGCGGGGCGCTGGTTTGGGAATAGAATAGCTCCCGGTTTAAGCGAAGTGATGGGTTTGCCGGTTGAATAAAAAAAGCCGCATCCGAAACAGGCGCGGCTTTTTTACGGCGGGCCGAAAGGCCGGCTTTGCGCCTTACCAGCTCTTGATCTCGTCGCCCTGGCTGACCAGAATGACGTCGGCCGGACGCATCGCGAACAAGCCGACGCAAACCACGCCGGTAATGTCATTGATGGTTTTTTCCAGCTCGATCGGGTCCAGAATGTCCAGATTGTGCACGTCCAGGATGTGGTTGTGGTTGTCGGTCACGAAGTTTTCGCGCCAGACCGGCTGGCCGCCCATTTTGACCATTTCGCGGGCGACATAGCTTCTCGCCATCGGAATCACTTCGATCGGCAGCGGGAATTTGCCCAGTACATCGACGCATTTAGAGCCGTCGGCAATGCAGACGAATTTTTTGCTGGCCGCCGCGATGATTTTTTCGCGGGTCAGCGCGCCGCCGCCGCCTTTGATCAACTGCTTGCGCGGGTTGATTTCGTCGGCGCCGTCGATGTAAATGTCCAGCGTGCCGACTTCGTTCAGGTCGAGCACCGGAATGCCGACTTTCTTCAGCCGCTCGGTGGTGCCGACAGAGCTGGAAACCGCACCTTCGATTGTGCTTTTATAGTCGGCCAGCATTTCGATGAAATAATTGACCGTCGAACCCGTGCCGACGCCGATCAGCGGAATGTCCTTGACATAATCCAAGGCGGCCGCGGCGACTTTTTGTTTTAATTCGTCTTGAGTCATAAGTTTCCTGTTGTGCTTGATGTAAGTGGCTTAAATTGAGTGATCATACCGCATAAACCGGCATTGTTCAGCCGATTTTTTAAAATCGGCGGCGGGTTTGGGATACACTGTTTACAGAAGCGATAGGACGAAATCCCACTGTTCTTTCGCCACCGGCATGATCGACAATCGGTTGCCGCGCCTGACCAGGGCGAGATCGGCGAGTTCGGAGCGTTCTTTCAGTTCTTTCAGCGTGATCGTGCGCGGCAGATGCCTGACGTATCTGACGTCGACCATGAACCAGCGCGGATTGTCCGGCGTGCTTTTAGGATCGAAATGCGGATCGCCGGGATCGAAGGCCTTGAAATCGGGATAACCTTCCCGGGACACTTCCATGATACCCACGATGCCGGGCTCGGGGCAGTTCGAATGGTAAAAGAAAACCTGATCGCCAAGCTTTATCAGGTCGCGCATCATGTTTCGCGCCTGGTAATTGCGTACGCCGTCCCAGTGTTCTATTTTGCCGGGCTTTCGGCAGAGATCGTCGATGCTGAAAGTATCGGGTTCGGACTTCATCAGCCAATATTGCATTCTGAAATGCTCCTTATGATTCGGAAAAAATTTTCTGCGTTGCCGGTCCCGTTATATCGCCTTTAGCCGGCGGCGTCTACAGCGCGCCGGTTGAACTTGGCTATACTTCAATTTATACGTGCGTGGAGAGCCCGTTCGAAGAAAAGGGATTTCGGACCGGCTTGTTGGCTAGGGCTTGTTCATCTGTTGTATAGTAGCGATAGTGACTGAAAGGGCGCGGCTTTTACCACGGCAAGCGATATAAATTGCGAAATTGAGCGAATAAAGCAACCATCATGGATATTTTAAGCGTCATCGGCCTGCTGATCGGCATCAGTGCGCTGTTATTCGGTAATTTTTTGGAGGGTGCCAGTCTCAGTTCGCTCGTTAACGGGCCGGCTTTTATTATCGTGTTCGGCGGTACGATCGGTGCGACGTTATTGCAGTTTCCCCCCCTCATCTTCATTCGCAGCTTGAAGTTGAGCATGTGGGTGTTTTTTCCGAAGAAAAAGAATCTTTCGGTCGAGATCGACAAGATCGTCGAGTGGAGCCATTCGGCGCGCAAGCTGGGGTTGCTGGGATTAGAGGAAGAGATAGAGGCCGAGCCCGATCCGTTTATCAAAAAGGGTCTGCAGTTGCTGGTCGACGGCAACGAACCGGAAAGCATCCGCAATATTTTGGAACTGGATATCGACAGCCGCGAGGATATCGATCTACAGGCGGCGAAAATGCTGGAGGCAATGGGCGGGTATGCCCCTACCATCGGTATGTTGGCGGCCGTGATGGGGCTGATTCATGTTTTGGAAAATCTGTCCGATCCGAAGATGCTGGGCGCAGGCATCGCGACCGCGTTTGTGGCTACGGTGTATGGCGTCGGTTCCGCCAATCTGTTTTTTTTGCCGATGGCAAATAAAATTAAAACGTATGTCTATGCCTCTTCCCAGGCAAGAGAAATGATTGCGGCCGGGTTGATTGCGATTTCGCAAGGCGAAAATCCGCGCAATATCAAGCTGAAATTAAGCGCTTATCTATTTGAGTTCGAGAGTGATAGCAGCAGTTTATGAGGAAGAGGCGCAGGAATAAGGCGAACGAAGTTATTCATCATGATCGCTGGCTGGTGTCCTATGCCGATTTTGTAACGCTTCTGTTCGCATTCTTCGTTGTCATGTATGCGCTTTCGGCAAGCAACGAAAGCCAGTATCAGGCGGTTTCCCAATCCATAAGGACGGCTTTTCTGGAAAAAAAGCGCCAGGTCGTCATATTGGAAGAGGCGCTAAAAGAAAGAGTCGATCATGTGAGTCCGATCGAACTCGACGAAGAGTGGGTGGCCGATAGCAGGCAGTTGCAGCAAGCCTCCGATCAATTGACGCAACAGTTGAACGAACAGGTCAAGGATAACTTGGTTGCTGTCAACAAGGGCAACTCTTGGATAGAGTTGCAGATGAATAGCGAATTGCTGTTTTTGAGCGGCTCGGCAGACTTGTCGGCAAACTCGCTGCCGGTACTCAAAAAAGTTGCGGAAATTCTGAAACCGCTGCCGAATCAGATTCAGGTCGAAGGGCATACCGATAATCTGCCGATCGGTACGTCCAAGTTTCCTTCAAATTGGGAATTATCGTCGGCCAGAGCCACGACCGTCGTCAGGGAGCTCATCAAGAACGGCATCAACCCGCCTCGCTTGTCGGCCATAGGTTATAGCGAGTTTCACCCGGTTGCGGATAATAAAATCGAGGAGGGCCGTTTCAAAAACCGCAGAGTCTCGCTGCTGATTATTTCGCAGGATTATTCGCGCGACCGCTTGCACTTGATCAACGCGAATAAACCGGCTGCCGGTGGCCAGGACCGGAATTTCTCCGCTCAGGCTGCGCCTTGACGACGATGCCGCGCAGCAAGAGGGACAAGCGGCTTTCGGATTCCCCTTGATTGTTGCCGGACCCGGGCCCTACAATATCAGGTTTGTTGGGCGCATATCAGTGAACGGGCTAAAGAAATAATGGATTATCCTTCCGAAAAAAACCGCTATCAGGCCAGCCATGCCGGCCTGATCATCCAGAGCTATCGGGCTCTGCTCGGCAGAGAGCTGATTCCCGCCATCTGTGCCGATCCCAATTTTGCCGAGACTTTGTTTCATGCGCCGATTGCGGTGATATCGCACGATACCGCGCCGGATCCGGTCTTCAATTACGCCAATCTGCAGGCCTTGGCGCTTTTCGAGATGAGCTGGGAGGAATTTACCCGTATGCCGTCCCGCTTTTCGGCCGCGCAGGCCGAGTGGGCCGAACGCGAAAAATTGCTCGCTTCGGTCAAGTCGCACGGCTTCGTCTATCCCTTGCAGGGCGTCCGGGCTTCGAAAACCGGCAAGCGTTTCGAAGTCCATGACGGCGCGGTCTGGAACTTGATCGATGCCGGCCGGCAGTACCGCGGGCAGGCTGCCTGTTTTTTTGCATGGGAATCTCTCTGAATTTTCAAGCGGGTGCCCCGTTTCCGGCGAAACGAGCATCCCGGATTTTGAACTGAAATCATCATGAGCAATGAATATAATGCCGCGGCCATCGAGGTCTTGAGCGGCCTGGAGCCGGTACGCAAACGTCCCGGCATGTATACCGATACGACGCGGCCGAATCACCTGGTTCAGGAAGTTGTCGACAACAGTGTGGACGAAGCGCTGGCCGGCCACGCGGATACGATCGAGGTGATCCTGTACAAGGACGGTTCGGTGCGGGTCAGCGACAACGGCCGCGGCATGCCGGTCGACATCCATCCGGAGCAAGGCATTCCCGGCGTCGAGGTGATCCTGACGCAACTGCACGCCGGCGGCAAGTTTTCGAACAAGAATTACCAGTTCTCGGGCGGATTGCACGGCGTCGGCGTTTCGGTCGTGAACGCGTTGTCGGCCAAGCTTGAAGTCGAAGTCAAGCGGAGCGGCAAGCTGTACCGTATGGAATTCGCCGATGGCGAGAAACGGAGCGAGTTGGCCGAAACCGGCACGGTGGGCCGGAATAACACCGGTACGACGGTGACTTTCCTGCCCAACGAAAAATATTTCGATTCGAGCAAGGTTTCGGTCACCCGGCTGAAGCAGAATCTGCGCGCGAAGGCGGTGCTGTGCCCGGGGCTGACGGTCAGCTTGAAGGTCGAGCAGCCTGAAGAAGAAATCGTTTGGCGTTACGAGCACGGCCTGAAAGACTACCTGCTCGACCGGATCGGCGATATCGACTTTCTGCCGGAGCAGCCGTTCATGGGCGGCATGGCGGCCGACCACGAAGCGGTCGAATGGGGCATCGTCTGGGCATTGGAAAATCCCGAGGAAATACTCGCCGAAAGCTATGTGAACCTGGTGCCCACCGCCCAGGGCGGCACGCACGTGAACGGACTTCGGGCCGGCCTGACCGAAGCGATGCGCGAGTTCTGCGATATCCGGAACATCCTGCCGCGCGGCGTGAAGGTCGCGCCGGAGGATGTCTGGGAAAACTGTCATTTCGTGCTCTCGGTCAAGCTGGAGGATCCGCAGTTTTCCGGCCAGACCAAGGAGCGGCTCAGTTCGCGCGAATGCGTCGCGTTCGTCTCCGGCGTCGCGAAGGACAGCTTCAGCCTGTGGCTGAACCAGCATCCCGCCGAAGGCGAGAAAATCGCCGAAGTAATCATCGCCAGCGCGCAAAAGCGCCTTCGCGCCAGCAAGAAAATCATCCGGAAAAAAATCACCCAAGGTCCGGCCTTGCCGGGCAAACTGGCCGACTGCTCCGCGCAGGACATTAGCCGGACCGAACTGTTCCTGGTCGAAGGCGATTCGGCCGGCGGTTCGGCCAAGCAGGCGCGGGACCGCGACTTTCAGGCGATCATGCCGTTGCGCGGCAAGATCCTGAACACCTGGGAAGTCGATTCGAACCTGGTGATGGCTTCGCAGGAAGTGCACGACATCGCGGTCGCCCTCGGCATCGAGCCGGGCTCGAACGATTTGGCCAACCTGCGCTACGGCAAGGTCTGCATTCTGGCCGATGCCGACTCCGACGGCAACCATATCGCGACTTTGATCAGCGCGCTGTTTTTCCAGCACTTCAATGCGCTGGTCCGGGCCGGGCATGTGTTCGTCGCAATGCCGCCTTTGTACCGGATCGATGTCGGCAAGCGGGTATTCTACGCGCTCGACGAATCCGAGCGTCAGGGGGTGATGGACCGGATCAAGGCCGAAAAGCTGAAAGGCCAGATCAACGTGCAGCGGTTCAAAGGCCTCGGCGAAATGAATCCGTCGCAGCTTCGCGAAACCACGATGAATCCGGATACGCGCCGGCTCGTGCAATTGACCGTCGCCGACGGCGACGATACCGGCGGCCAGTTCGATCTGCTGTTGGCCAAGAAACGCGCGCCGGAGCGGAAAATCTGGCTCGAAACCAAGGGCAATCTGGCGGATATCAAGTAAAAGGCCGATATTCGCTTGGGGCCGGGGAATCCTTTTATTGCCCGGGTTGTTCTTTTCGCCGCAGGGGATTCTGCCGGTAATAGAGGCTCAACTGCGCGTAAACGGCCGCAAACTCCGCCTGCAGGATTTCCGGCGCGCAGAAAAAATACTCGCTGACCACGGCGAAGAACTCGGCCGGACTGTCGGCCGCGTAAGGGTCGATCAAGGTGCGGTGTCCGTGATCGACCCGCCGGACGAACTGTGCGTAGGCTGCGCTGAACGCGGCGGACCATGATGCGACCGG
This sequence comes from Candidatus Methylomicrobium oryzae, assembly GCF_016745425.1. Lineage (GTDB taxonomy): Bacteria > Pseudomonadota > Gammaproteobacteria > Methylococcales > Methylomonadaceae > Methylomicrobium > Methylomicrobium oryzae. Next base: position 194,362 of record NZ_JAERVK010000001.1, read on the forward strand.
CATCCGGTAGTGCAGGGGCGGGTAGCCGTCGGCCGGCCCGTTCAGCATGTCGAGTTTATGGGCAATCTCATGGATTACGACATTGCGCCCGGCTTCAGGCTCCTCGAGTTCCCGCTCGATCTCGTCCCAGGAAAGGATCAACGGCCCGTGCGACCAGGCTTCCCCGCATAGATGCAGTTCCTGAGGATGGACGACGCCCGCTTCGTCCGTTTCCTCATGCCTGACCCGGAAATCGGCCGGATAAACGATCACTTCCCGCCAGCCCGCCAAACAGCCGAATCCGAGTTCCAACACCGGCAGGCAGGCGAGCGCCGCAATCCGGAGGCGCATCGCATCGGTAAGCGTCAGTCTTTGAGCCCCGCTGAACTCTTTTTCGTAAAGGAACAAGGTCGCCAACTCGCGCAGGCGCGCTTTATCGACCGCGCTCAGTTCGCGCAGCGGAGCGTAATTGCGGATGGTTTCCCGCCAGAGAGCGTGCGGGATCGAATGGCGGCGCAGAATACGGTAGAGGCGTGCGCGTTTTAACCAATTCATCGAGTGGCTTCGGAAAATAAATAACTTGGGTTCAGGGCAATGTGTTTAAGGCAAGCCGGGATCAGGTTGCCTAATGGAGTTGCACAGCTCGCTTCGTCTCTTTTTTTAGTCGTAGGGTACGCTGTGCGTACCATTGGAGGGATGAAAGGTACGCACAGCGTACCCTATAGCGGTCTGGGGGGTAACCCAAGCCGGCAAAATGTATCACGAGACTTACTATCTTAACGCGGATAAGGGTATTTATGGATGGAGCAGGAGTTTTTTTCCGATCTGGCGAGCGATCAGAATCCCGATCAAAATCCCCAGGCCGTCGAAGATCAAATCGCCCACATCGGCCGACCGTCCGGGAAGGGTCAATTGCCTTCCCTCATCCCACACGCCCACGCCCGCACAGAACAAAACGACCGGAAAACGGATACGCAGATTCAGTCCGAAATCCAGCAGGCCGGCCAATACCGCAAACCAGGACAGATGCACCAGCTTATCCCACGGCGCTTTGAACAGGCCTATCGCTTCCGGTCGATTGCCGCCCCAAATGAATAACAGCAGCAATATCGAAGCGAGCAGCAGCGACAGCCGTCTTAACAGCAGCAAGACCGTCACCGAGTGTTTTTGATAGTACGAGGCAAGAAGCGTCAGAACAGGCATCATAATCAGATTTTATTGCTTCCGGAAGATTGCCAGCGCCAGACGTCGCGGCACATCTGTTCGAGGCCGCGATCGGCCCGCCAGCCCAGTTCGCGCTCTGCCAGCGTCGGGTCGGCGTAACAGACCGCGACATCGCCGGGACGCCGCGGCGCAAACCGATAAGGCACCAGGCATCCGCTGGCTTTTTCGAAGGCATCGATCATCTCAAGCACGCTGTAGCCCTGGCCGGTGCCCAGGTTATACGTCAGCACGCCGGTTTGCCGAGCCAGTTTTTCCAGTGCCTTGACATGTCCCTGCGCCAGATCGACCACATGAATGTAATCCCTGACGCCGGTGCCGTCGACGGTCTCATAATCGTTGCCGAATACCGAGAGCTTTTCGCGCCGTCCCTCGGCGACCTGGGCGATATAAGGCATCAGATTGTTCGGAATGCCGCCCGGATCCTCGCCGATCAGACCGCTCTGATGCGCGCCGGTCGGGTTGAAATAACGCAGCAGCGCAATGCGCCAACGGGCGTCGGAGGCCGCCAGATCGCGTAGCATGTCCTCGACCATGCGTTTGGTACGCCCGTAGGGATTCATCGGCATTAGCGGAAAATCCTCACGGATCGGAACTGAGGGCGGTTCGCCGTAAACGGTGGCGGAAGAGCTGAATACCACGGTGTGAACACCGAATTTCGCCATCGTCTGCATCAGGACCAGGCTGCCGGAAACATTATTTTCATAATATTGTGTGGGATCGGCGACCGATTCGCCCACCGCTTTCAGCCCGGCGAAATGGATCACCGCATCGATCGCATGCTCGGCAAAGACCGTTTCCATCGCCGGCCTGTCGCGGATATCCATCTTGACGCAGACCACGGATTTGCCGGTAATGTCCTCGACCCGTTTCAATACCGAAGGTTTGCTGTTCCGGAAGTTGTCGATCACGACGATTCGATGACCCGCCTCGAGCAGTTCGACGCAGGTATGGGAGCCGATATAGCCGGCACCGCCGGTAACGAGGATGGTATTTATCTGCATTGGCTTTTCCATGTTCTGCAGCGATTTCGACGACTTATCGTTTTATTGAGTTACAGTTTATATTTACCGAAAAAATAGGGATACCCGCAAAAAAGGATATTAGAAAGATAGCGAATGGATACTGGAGTTATTTACAAACAGGCGGCTGAAAGCAAAAAAGCCCCGTTGCGGGGGCTTTCGGCATTAGAATATAAGCTGTTTTTTCTTTTTATGAACCCTTCAGCCCGATCCCCTAAAATCGAGTGACCGAATTAGAATTATTTTTCAGCAGCGAAGGCGGTTTGGCAAAAGCGATCAAGGGCTACCGGCCGCGCGCGCCGCAAATCGAAATGGCGAAGGCGATCGCGGAGGCGATCCGGTCCGGGCAGCATCTGATCGCAGAGGCCGGCACCGGTACCGGCAAGACTTTTGCGTATCTGGCGCCGGCGGTTTTGTCGGGCAGCAAAGTGATCGTTTCGACCGGCACCAAAAACCTGCAGGATCAGTTGTTCAACAAGGATTTGCCGTTGATCCGCAAGGCGATCAAGACGCCTTTTATGGCCGCGCTGCTGAAAGGCCGCAGCAATTATCTGTGCACCTACCGGCTGGAGAATTCGCTCAATTCCGCGTTCGGATTCAGTAAGGAAGACGCCGATGCGCTGAGCAAGATCAAGTCCTGGGCGAAGCGCACGAAGACCGGCGATATCGCGGAAATGTCCGAGGTGACCGAGGCGAATCCGGTCTGGTATCAGGCCACTTCGACCGTCGAGAATTGCCTGGGCCAGGATTGTCCCCATTATGCCGACTGCTTCCTGGTCAAGGCCCGGAAAGCTGCGCAGGAGGCCGAAATTCTGGTCGTGAATCATCACCTCTTATGCGCGGACTGGTCGATTCGGGGCGGCGGCTTCGGCGAGCTGCTGCCGAAGGCTGACGTAATCATCGTGGACGAGGCGCATCAGCTGGCCGATACCGCGTCCGATTTTTTGGGCATCAACGTCAGCAGCAAGCAATTGAACGATTTGGCCCGCGACGCGCTGGCCGAGTATTTCAAGGACGCGACCGATATGCCGGCCTTGCGCGCCGCCTGCGAAGAACTCGAACACGGCAGCAAGGACCTGCGCCTGGCGTTCGGGATCGAGCTGAAACGCGGCGAATGGCGGGAGATCGAGAACAATCCGAGAGTTTTGGGTGAGTTGGCGGACGTCCAGAGCCAATTGCAGAACTTGACCGACCAGCTCGAATTGGCCTCGGTCAAAAGCAAAGGACTGGAACTGTGTTTCAAACGGGCCGAAGAGCTCACACAGCAATTGAAGACCGTTTCCGAAGACGCCGGCGGCAAGTGGATTCGCTGGTATGAAACGCACCGTAAGACGGTTACTCTGAGCCGGACGCCGCTCGATATCGCCGCCGAATTCAGGCATTTCATGCAAGCGAGCCAGGCGGTATGGGTTTTTACTTCGGCGACCTTGAGCGTAGCTCAGCGCTTCACGCATTTCGCAAACGGGCTCGGCATCGGCGATGCCGAAAATGCCCGCTGGGACAGTCCGTTCGACTATGAAAGCCAGTCGCTGTTTTATCATCCGAAGGGCCTGCCGAAACCCGAGAATCCGGATTTTACCGCGTTGATCCTCGATTTTGTGGTGCCGGTGCTGCAGGCCAGTCGGGGGCGGGCGTTTTTTCTGTTTACCAGCCATCGCGCCCTGAAAGAAGCGGCCGAACTGCTGGCCGACAAAATTCCCTATCCGCTCTTGATTCAGGGCACGCGGCCGAAAGGCGCGCTGTTGGATCAATTTAAGAACACCCGGAATGCGGTGCTGCTCGGCACGTCCAGCTTCTGGGAGGGCATCGATGTGCGCGGCGAAGCCCTGTCGTGCGTGATCATCGATAAATTGCCGTTCGCATCGCCCGGCGACCCGGTGCTGAAGGCGCGGATGGAGGCGATGCGGCGGCAGGGGCGCAATCCGTTTTTCGAATACCAGTTGCCGGCGGCGGTGATCGCGCTCCGCCAGGGCATCGGCCGTTTGATCCGTGACGTGACCGACCGGGGCGTCCTGATGGTCTGCGACCCGCGCCTCTTAAAGCGCTCCTACGGGCAAATCTTTCTGGACAGTGTGCCGGCGATGCGGCGCACCCGCGACATTGCGGAGGTGCAGGCATTTTTCGAACGGGAAAAAGCTACCTGACCGCCGCCTGCCGGCATGTTTCGAGCAGGGCATCGGCTACTTCCCGGGAGGCGAGCAGGGCGCCGAATTCCGCAGCCGGCAAGGGGTGGCTGACCAGAAAGCCCTGATAGAGATCGCAGCCTTTTTCTTTCAGAAAGGCGAGCTGTGCCGGCGTTTCGACGCCCTCGGCCAGCACCTTGAAACCGAGAATGTGCCCCATCGCAATGATCGTGGACGCGATTTCCATATCGTCCTGCTGATCCGGAATGTCGTCGATAAAATTCTTGTCGATCTTCAGCACATTCAACGGGAAACGCTTCAGATAGGCCAGAGACGAATAGCCGGTGCCGAAGTCGTCGATCGCCAGGCGCACGCCCTGCACGCGCAAATTCTTCAGTATCCTGATCACGTCGGTCTGGCGCTCCATCAATCCGCTTTCGGTCAGTTCCATTTCCAGGTACTGGGCAGGAAAACCGGTTTCCCGCAGCACCTCCGCTACGAGGCCGTTGATGTCGCTTTGGCGGATTTGATGCTGCGAAACATTCACCGCCAGCGAAATCGGTTTGAAGCCGTTATCCAGCCATTCCTTGCCCTGGCGGCAGGTTTCTTTCAGTACCCAGGCGCCGACCGCCTGAATCAGGCCGGTCTGTTCGGCGACGGGAATGAAATGGTTCGGCGAGATCATCCCTTCGACCGGATCCTTCCAGCGGGCCAGTGCTTCGGCGCCGACGATCTCGCCGGTCGCGATGTCGATCTGCGGCTGGTAATAAACGAGCAGTTCGTTCTGCACCAATGCCCGGCGCAGGCGCGCTTCCATCTCGATGCGGCGGCGTGCGGCCTCGGTGAACTCGTTGGAGAAGAAGGAGAAACGGTTGCGGCCCCCTTCCTTCGCTTCATACAGCGCCGCGTCGGCCTGCTGCAGCAGTAATTCGGGCGTATGCCCGTGCTGGGGATACAGGCTGATCCCGACGCTGGCGCCGATCAGCACTTCGCCGGCGTTCGGGATCGACCAGGGTTCGCTGAGGTCGTCGATGATCGCCTGGGCGATCCGGGCGGCATCTTCCGGATGCGCGATATTTTCCAACACCACCGTAAATTCGTCGCCGCCCAGCCGGGCCACCGTATCGATGTCCCGCACCCGGTTGACCAGCCGGTTGGCGACCAATTGCAGAAGTTGGTCGCCGACCAGATGGCCGAAGCTGTCGTTGACGTCCTTGAAGCGGTCCAGGTCGAGCATCAAGAGGGCGAGTTGCGCGCCTTCGCGTTTGGCGGTTTCGATGCTGTGCTCGAGGCGGAAGAACAGGCGCAGCCGGTTCGGGAGCGATGTCAGCGTGTCGTGGTGCGCAAGAAACTCCAGTTGCGCTTCGGAGGCTTTGAGCTGGGTAATATCGGCGAAGACGCCGACATACTCGGTGACGTTGCCCGAATGGTCGCGTGCGACGCTGACGTTCAATAATTCGGGATAAACTTCGCCATTCTTGCGCCGGTTCCAGATTTCCCCCTGCCAAAAATTCTGGGTGCGGATGGTTTCCCAGAGGTTCCGGTAAAACTCGCGGTCGTGGCGTCCCGACGACAGGATGCCGGCACTTTTGCCGAGGGCTTCCTGTTCGGTGTAGCCGGTAATCGCGGTAAAGGCCGGATTGACTTTCAGGATGCGGCGGCGGGCGTCGGTGATCATGAAACCTTCCTGGCTTTGTTCGAACACTTTGGCGGCCAGTTTGAGCTGCGTCTCGGCGCGTTTGCGGTCGATCGTCAGCGCGGCGTAATGGGCCACCGTTTCGATCAGTTTACGCTGATATGCGTCCGGTACGGCCGCCTTGCGGTGGTAAACCGCAAAGGTACCCAATACCTTGCCGTCCGGGCCTTGTATCGGCTCCGACCACCAGGATTTCAAGTCGGCCCGTGCGAGCAGATCTTTGATCCGAACGCAGCGGGGATCGGTCATCACATCGTAGGCCACCGCGCTTTCGCCTTTGTCGGCCGCATAGCCGCAGCAGCCGGTGTCGTCTCCCACAGGAAGGCTGTCGATGCCGCTCTTGTAGAAATCGGGCAGGCTGGGCGCGGCGGCCGGATTCAGGCAGTGCCCTTTATCGTCAAGCAGGAGGATCGCACAGCAGGCGTCAGACATCAGGTTCTCGGCTTTGTGTGTGATGGTTTCCAGGATTTCGGCCAACGGCATGCTGCTGGTGATGCATTCGAGCATGAATCCGCGCAGTTCCTCCAGGTTTTGCTCCTGGCGGCGTTCGGTCAGATCCATGTTGGTGCCCGAGATGCGCACGACCTTGCCTTCCTTGTTGCGCGAAATGAAGCTGCGTTCCAGGATCGGCACGTAATGGCCCTCCTTATGGCGCAGGCGGAATTCGATCGCATGCATGCTTTGCCCGGTGTTCAGCGCCTTGCGTAAATCGTCCTGGATGAACTCGAGGTCGTCGGGATGAACCAGACTTTGCCAGAGCTTGGCGTCGCTCTGCAGTTCGTCCGTTTCGTAGCCCAGCATGCGCCACCACTGGGGCGAGTAGTACAGGCGGTTTTTTTCCAGATCCCAGTCCCAAGGCGCATCGTTAGAGCCCTTGATCGCAAGCATCAGGCGGGCTTCCGATTCCTGCAGGGCCTGTTCGGCGAGTTTGCGCTGGGTAATATCGTGGGTAACGCCGAGCAGCATCACGACGTTGTTGTGGCGGTCGGGCAACGGCGCGGCATAGGTTTCGAGCCAGCGGCGCGCGCCTTTGAGCCCGATGATTTCGAACTCGAGGGAGCCTTGCCCGCCTTTCATCACGCGTTTGTGCAGGGCGACAAAGGCCTCACGGTATTCCGGCAGAATGAAGTCGGGCAGTTTATGCTGCCGCACCTGTTCGAGCGAATCGGCTTCAAGCATCTTCAGGCCAGCCGCGTTCATCTCGAGCAAGTCGCCGTTTTTGTCGACCACTTTGACGCATTCGGGTTCGGTTTCGATGATTGTGCGCAGGAATTGCTCGTTTTTCTGCAGCGAGCGTTCGGCTTGGGTCCGTTTCTCTTCCCTTTCGAAATTGTCGAGAGCGAAACTGATGTCCCCGGCCATTTTGAGTAGGAGATCCTGTACGTCTTCGTCGAACGCATGCGTCTTGCTCGCATACAGGCAGAAAACGCCCAGGACCACCCCGTTCCGGTGAATCGGCAGCGCCGCTTTCGATCCCCACCCGTAACGGGAAGCCACTTCATGCCAGGGCAGAGTGGATGGGTCGCGGGAAAAATCCTGACACCAGACCGGCCGGTCTTCGAGTATCGCGGTTCCGGACGGCCCGTTGCGGAACGGCGATCCCTGCGTCAGATCCATATTGATTTCCTGAAGATACTCGATCCCGTCGCCGGCCCAGGCTACCGGGGTCACGCGTTGTTTTTCGGTGTCGGTCAGGCCTATCCACACCATTTTCATACCCCCGAACTCGACCGAATCGCGGCAGATTTGCCGATACAGTTCGATCGCATGAGTGCAGCGCACGATGGCCTGGTTGCAATGGCTCAAGGCGGCATACAGCTGGGTCAGGCGTTGAATTTTGTCCTCGCTGTATTTATGTTCCCTGATTTTTCTTTGGAGTTCGCGGGTACGGATTTTGACCACCTCTTCCGTTTGCATCGTGCGCCCGGTCAGCATCAGTAAACCGATTCCGGTGAGGCCGGTAAATAGAAAACAGCTCAGAATCAGCCACCACATATTCCAGTTGAGCTGTTCGGCATAAAATTCGGGTGTTGCGGAGTAGGTGACGATCCAGGTTCGGTCGGCCATCCGCAGGGGCATGGACTTTTCCAGCTTGGGAAAGTCCGGGGACAGATTCGGCATGGCCGCCGTTTCGCTGATCAGCTCTTTGCCGCTGTCGGTTATTCTTATCAGCAGCTGTAAATCGGCGAATTGTTCTTTAACGATTCCGATTTTCCGCGGCACCTGGAAAACATCCCCATTGGTCTCGAGAGAGCGGTTGAATTCGTTTTGCAGGGCGTTGTGCAGCAGGCTGCATTGTTCGTCGAACAGTGAACCGATGCGCTTTTGTTCCTGGTACTTGCCGAAATGCAGGATCACGATCACCAACAGCGACAGGATGGACAATGGCAAGGCGATCCAATTGAGGCGCAAGTTTTTGCGATTGCGCAGCACGCCGATGAAGCTCAGGAGCAAAGGCGTGAAAATCAAGACCCCGATCGTATCGCCTATCCACCAGGTCAGCCAGCTTAACGGCAGATCTTCGGGCTTAATGGCGTTGTGCAGAAACAGGGTGACGGTGCCGAGCGAGGCGGACAATATGCAGCTGACCGGCCCGCCGAGCGCAATGAAACGCAGGATGCTGCGGTCCCTGGTCAAGGGGTTGTCGGCACCAACATAACGGCGGGTCAGCCAGACGCCCAGGGCTGCCTGCAGAACGGAGCCCGCGCTGGCGATACTGGCGACGGACAGGGAGAATCTCACGCTGCCCGGATAGACCGCATCGATAAAGGAAAAAGCCTGAGCGGCAAACGAGCCGACCAGGAGCCCCGGAGCGACTTTGTATCCGTAGGTGAACATGCCGGCAAAAGCGATTCCCGCCGCCGGCCAGACCGGGCTGGCGTGGCTGGGCGGTATCGACAGCAAGGTGCCTAGATAGCCGCCCACGAAATAGCCGAATGCAAGCCAGATGTTGATCTTTATGACGTATGGCATTGATCGGCTGTTAAAATCGGATAATCTGGAGGAGCGGGGTCGGGAGGCGCTTATGCGCCGCGCAGACTGTTTTAAAGTGAATCGTGAATTCCGGTCGGTGCTCGACTTGGCTGCATGGGGCGTATTTCGGAAAGGAAAATTTTTCAAAAATCTATAGCTCGTTGGAATCGCGTTCGTGGCGTTACAGGTCCGGGTAAAACGTAAGCCATACGAAACATGCCATTTTCATGTTCGCCGATTGTCAGCCTCCGAAGCCCGGCAAGGAAGTGAAAAGCGACGGTATTTATGCGTTTTTGATAAAGTGCCTGGCCGTCTATAGTAATTTAATCTTTTGGGATAGCCAATTTTCTCTTTCGATTCGGAAAATTTATAAGGGAAAAGTAAGAACGCGCACGCTGACCAACTCGCTTGCCGGTATGAGGCGCGCCTTGAGATTGTCGTCCTTCCCGAAGCCGGATTACGTTTATTCAGAAAGCGCGGTCTGGTAAAAGTTCACTCGCGCCTGGCCTGCTCCCTGTACGGCTAGGCGGACATTCTCGAACTGCGTTGATACCGTTTTGCGTTCGGCATTTGATCGGTGAACCGGGTTTGCTGTCCGGTCAATCAAGCGATTTCCGCTCGGGCGATCGCGAGGGCAGCCATTTTGGCCCGGATACTGGTAAAATAACGGGTTATTGATTCAACCGGCATTTTACAAAATGAGTACACAACCCAGCAGAGACCTCGAAACCTTCGTAAACCCCGAGCCAGGCCGGGACTATACGATCCGTATCGATATCCCCGAATTCACCTGCTTGTGCCCGAAGACCGGGCAGCCCGATTTTGCGACGATCCGCCTCGAATATGTGCCGGCAGCGGCCTGTGTCGAGCTGAAATCGCTGAAATTGTATATCTGGTCGTTTCGCGATCAGGGCGCCTTTCACGAGGCGGTGACCAATCAAATTCTGAACGACATCGTTGCTGCGATTCAGCCGAATTTCCTGCGCGTGCGCGCCGAGTTCAATGTCCGGGGCGGCATTTACACGACCGTCGTGGCCGAGCATCGCAATCCGGACTGGCAAGCGCCGCAGTCGGTCCACCTGCCTTGAAGATAATATGATCAAAGACCTGCTGACCACGCTGCCGCAATATCTGCTGCCGCAGCATACTTTATCGGGACTGATGAGCCGTCTGACCCATTCGGAACATGCGGCCTGGAAGAATTTTTTTATCCGCCAGATCATCCGCCATTACGGCGTGAACATGGACGAAGCGCTCGAGCCGAATATCGAGTCGTATAAAAGCTTCAACCATTTTTTCACCCGCGAATTGAAACCCGGCATCCGGCCGTTGACCGGCGCAGAAGGCGCGATCGCCTGTCCTGCGGACGGCGCGGTCAGCCAGGCTGGAGCGATTACCGGCGGCAGGATCTTTCAAGCCAAAGGCAAAAGCTTTACGGCCGTGGATTTGCTCGGCGGCAGCGAAGAACGGGCGGCACCGTTTCAGGACGGCGTATTTACAACCATTTACCTGTCGCCGAAGGATTATCATCGGCTCCACATGCCTTTGACCGGTACTCTGCGCGAGATGGCACACATTCCGGGCCGCCTGTTCAGCGTAAATACCGCCACCGCGAACGTAGTGCCGGGCCTGTTTGCGCGCAACGAGCGCGTCGCGGCGATCTTCGACACCGAGATCGGGCCGATGGCTTTGGTGCTGGTCGGCGCGATTTTCGTCTCCAGCGTCGAAACGGTCTGGCACGGCGTGGTGACGCCGCCGACCGTCAGCGCCGTACAAACCTGGCGTTACGACGAAGATGCGCCGATTTTGCGGATCGGCGAAGAAATGGGTCGTTTCAATATGGGGTCGACGATTATTGTGCTGTTCGGCAAGGACTGCGCCGCATGGCGTGAGGACCTGACCGCCGGCCTACCGGTCAGACTCGGAGAAATGATCGGCAGAATGCGGTAATCGAAATGCCCTCCGTTAAAAAAAGCGCCTGAATGGCGCTTTTTTGATCAATTCGGCTTTTGAAGCTAAACCGGTTGATTTTAATAAAAATAATTCGGTTGGCGTTTAATTGCCGATTCAATATACTGTCGCCGAGCATTTCGGGCCGAAAGACTATCTCCCTGTTTCGATCAAGATTTTCATTTAGGGGCGTCCGAACTTTAAGACACAGGCGCTTTGACGAAGGGATGCGGGCTGTAGGGATTTTCCGGATGATTGCTCGCATCGGCTCGATTGCCGGAGCCGCCCTGTTCGGCGGCAGGATCACGGCAAGCCCATGCATGTTTGCTAATAATCACAAGAGGAGGCACATCATGAAACCGATCATCAACCCGCTCGTCCACGGCTATCTCGATTATTTCACTGTTGCCGTATTTCTGCTCGCGCCCTCGTTGTTGGGTTTGACCGGCCTGGCCGGGGCATTGGCCTATGCGCTGGCGCTCATTCATCTGGCGATGACCCTGATCACCGATTTTCCTTTAAGCGTCCGCAAGCTCGTTCCTTTCCGCATACACGGCTGGATCGAAAGGATTGTCGGTCCCGTGCTGTTGTTGCTGCCTTTTCTGTTGGGATTTGAAGGCGCGGCCCGTATTTTTTATTTTGTGATCGGCGCAACGATTATCGTTGTCGGGCTACTGACCGATTATGAGGCAAGCGCATAGCATTTCTCTTAATCCATTTAAATCGGGGATCATAGAGACTCCCCGATTTTTCAATCCGGCCGAAGCGGAGCAGCCGTGCGGTTAGTCGTGCTGGGCAGTTTCATCCAGGCCTGTTGCTGGTATGTGGACAGGCTGCCGAAACCCGGAGAAACCTTCGCGGCATCGTCCCTGTCAGTAGAGGCCGGTGGCAAGGGGTTGAATGTTGCGATCGGCGCAAAAAGGCTGGGTGCGGACGTGGATGTGCTGTTGGGCATCGGCCGGGACGCGGCCGGCGAGGCGTTGCTGTCCCTGCTGGCGAAAGAAAAGCTTGCCGCCGGCCATGTCTGGCGTCTGGCGCCGCAATCGGGGTACGGCGCCGGTCTGATTGCGGCGGACGGGCAAAATGCGATTGCGATTTATCCGGGCCCGAATTTGCTGGTCGGGGAAGCGCACATCGCGAGCGCCACCGCCGCGATCGCATCCGCGGACTTGGCCTACGGGCAGCTCGAGACTTCAATCGCCGCCGTAACCGCTTTTTTCCGCCTCGCCCGCCGGAGCGGGGTCGATACCGTATTGAATGCCTCGCCCTGGCAGGATCTGCCGCAAGACTTGTTCGACCTTACCCGGATCCTGATCGTAAATGAGCTCGAAGCCGGGCATTTACTGGAGTCGGCTGTGCCGCTGACCGGCTCGCCGCAGGATTCTGCCGTGCTGATTGCGGACAGGGCGGACACTTTATGGAAGCGCTGGAGCGGGTCGCTGCTGGTCGTGACGCTCGGCGAGAAAGGAGCCCTTGCATTCGATCGCAACGGTTCGGTTCATCCGGCGCCGGCTTTCGCCATTAAGGCCGTCGACAGCACCGGCGCGGGCGACGCGTTTGCGAGTGCCTTTTGCTGCGCTTACGGCAATCGCGCCCCCCTGGAATCCGCGCTGCAGTATGCGAATGCGGCCGGCGCCTGGGTCGCTTCCCGGGTCGGGGTCCTGGAAGCCTTACCTACGCGCGAAGACCTGCGAGGTTTTATCAAGTCCCGAGGGTGACCTTATAAACGTAGGCGTCGCCCCGGAAAGTGCCCTCGACATATTCGATCAATTGATCGGTCGATGAATAGGTATGGCGCTTCAATAACAGGCAGGGGCTCGGCTGCTCGAAACCGAACACTGCCGATTCTTCCGCTGTGCTCATGACCGCTTCGATGGTCTGGTCGGCGCGCACCAGCGTGATATTGCATTTTTCCTGTAAAAAAGCATAAATCGAACCGCCGGTGTCCCAGTCCTCCAGCGCCGGCGCCGCGGATAGGTCGTACCAGGCGACTTCGCGGGTCATCGGCACGCCGTCGGCCAGCCTGACCCGCACCAAACGCAGGAACGGCGCCACGGACGGCCTTTTGAATATGCAGGCGATCATCCGCTCGGTGATCACATCGCAGTGCAGCACGCGGGTTGAGGCGACTTTGCCCTGTTCGCGCATTTCCTCGGTGAATCCTTTCAGCCGTCCCATCGTCGGATTTACCCGCGGCGGCGCCTGCACGACCGTACCGCCGCGTCCGTGCGTGCTCAGCAAATGATTGGAGCGCAACTCGTCGTAGCAGCGTTTGACCGTGGTCCGGCTGATCTGCATCGCTTCCGCGAGCGTCCGTTCGGAAGGGAGGTTCACGCCCGATTTGAGGTCGCCGCCTTCGATCATTGCGTTCAACTGGCGCTTGAGCTGCAAATAGTAAGGTTCCGAGCTTTGCTCGTTAAGCTGCAAACGGTTGATTAATTCCGTCACAGGGTCTTTTTCGCTTGTCATGTTTGGCTCGGTCATGGTTTCTGCGCTTGCTTATTTCAAAAGAAGCAAAAAAGTGGAAGGACTATTTTTAAAGTCATTATGCCATCTTCGGGCAATTTTAAAAAACAGCCGATCTCGTTTTGATACCGATCAATGCCACGAATCCAAAGATTTTTGCCCAAGAACAATTTACTCCCAAAGGCATAGGACTTTCATTTTAATTACATTTTTTGCGAAAAGCATCCCATAAATTATTAATGGTATTTATATAGTATTTCTATTTGGATTTTTTATGGATATTTTGTATACTTCCCGGCAGGTTTGTCGGCTGCAGCCCGCCGGCAGCCATTTAGAGGGATTGAGAGGGTTCTTTATCAAAAAACAGGAAGGGAGGAAAAATACCAAATACAACCATGATTCATCTTTGTGCAACAATACCATAATATAACCATAGCGATAATCGAAGGAGAATCAGCAAGATGTTTTCCAGCAAAATCTTAAGCATTATGATACTGGGGGGCGGCCTGCTCGTATCCGCGGCGGCAGCGGCGGAATCGGGCTGTATGAGCCTGGAATGCAGCCAGATGGCTGTCCAGGTCGAGCAGCTGCGTGCTCAAATCGGTAATGATCACGCGACCGTCCAAAAGTTGCAGGCGGACTTGACTCTGGCCAGGCAGGATATCAGCCTGCTGCAGAGCGGCGTTCCGTATAAGGCCAACGGTGCAGGCGATAGTCCCCGTACCGCCAATGGACACGGACGTTAGCGGCGACTCGGTCAACGTTCAGCCGGCCGAGTCGCTTTTTTTAGCCGAGCATTCGGCAGAAAATTTCCCGACAATGGGAAAGCATAATAAATAGACAGGCACAACGAACTTCTCTTCCGGCCCGGCGGGGTATAAGGCTCGGATGCTTTTGCCTCCGCCCGGCCGTTTGCCGATAGCAATCCCTATTCATCATCTCTGCGCGCGTCGATTGTTGCTTGCGGGCGAGCAGAACCCCTGCGATTTTTCCTTCTCCGCCTTGTCCGAAGTACCGGTACATCCGGCTAACGATTAGGCTGTCATTGTGCCCAAATGCTTGCCGGCAAAAAGTAAATCTTGTTGCCGACCACGACCGTTAGGGTGTAATGTTAATCGGCTTTAGAACATCGGTATTGCCTAATTTAAGTTTCAGGTCCGAGCGTACTCCATTGCGGTTCACCAGCCGGACGCTGATTTTATTGAGAGGGGCGTCATGGATTATTCGAACACTGTCTGGGAGCGCATCCCGGAACCCAAATTGCCGGTTTCGCTGCCGTTTCTGGGATTGATTTTCTTGGCATTGATCGGGCTCTGGTCGTCTTTTTTTACGATTCCGGCCGAATCCGAAGGGATCGTCCTGCGGTTCGGCGAATACATCAAAAAGGTGCCGCCGGGGCTGCATTTCAAGATTCCGTTCGGCATCGACTCCGTCGTCGAGGTGCCGACCCAGCGCCAGCAAAAACTCGAATTCGGCTTTTCCTCCCGCAACTACACCAATCCCGACCAGGCAGGCGGCGAGCCGGAACTCGAAAAGTCGATGGTGACGGGCGACCTGAATGCGGCGCTGGTCGAGTGGATTGTGCAATACCGGATCACCGAGCCGGAACATTACCTGTTCTCGGTGCGCCAGCCCGGACTGACGCTGCGCGATATCTCCGAAGCCACGATGCGCGAGGTGGTCGGGGACCGGACCGTCGACGAGATCATCACGATCGGACGCCAGGAAATCGAGGACAATGTGCTGATGCGCCTCCGCGAATTGGCCGGACGCTACAATCTCGGGGTTACGATCAATCAGGTCCAGCTGAAAAACGTGAACCCGCCGGTACCGGTGCAGCCTTCGTTCAATGAAGTGAACCGGGCCCAGCAGGACCGCGAAAACATGATCAATATCGCCAACGGCGAATACAACAAGGCGGTGCCGCGGGCGCGCGGGGAGGCCGATCAGCGCATTCAGGCCGCCGAAGGCTACCGCTTTAAACGGATCAATGAGGCCGAAGGCGATGCCAGGGCGTTCACGGCGGTGCTTGAACAGTATATCAAGGCGCCGGAAGTTACCCGGACCCGCATCTATCTGGAGACCCTGGGTCAGGTTTTGCCCCAGGCCCGGCAGCAAATCATTGTCGACGACAGCGTGCAGCAGATCCTGCCGATGCTGCCTTTCCCTGCCGTACCGATGGAGGGGGCGAAATGATCAATTCCAAAACATGGCTTTTAACCGGCGCAGCGACCGCGCTGGTTCTGCTGTTTCTTTCGGCCTATACGGTCAACCAGGCCGAACAGGTAATCATCACCCAGTTCGGCAGGCCCATAGGCGATCCGATCACCGAGCCCGGGCTGCATTTCAAGCTGCCGTTCGTCCAGGACGTGAACCGTTTCGACAAGCGCTACCTGGCCTGGGACGGGCCGATGGTGGAAATGTCCACGAAGGATAAAACCTACATCCAGGTCGACACGTTCGCGCGCTGGCGGATTACCGACCCGATGCGCTATTACCTGCGCCTTCGCGACGAACGCAGCGCGCAGTCCCGGCTCGAGGATATCCTCGGCAGCGAAACGCGCACCGCAATCGCCCGGCATGAGTTGATCGAAGTCGTGCGCACCGACAAGGGGCGCAAGCCGATGCAGGACGAAACCCTGACGGGCGCGGCGGGCGAAAGTACTCTACTGGGCATGCTGCGCCCGATCCGAGTCGGGCGGTTGCAGATCGAACAGGGAATCTTCCGGGCCGCCCAGCCGAAGCTGGCCGAGTTCGGCATCGAATTGCTCGACGTGCGTTTCAAACGGATCAATTACAACCAGCAAGTCCTGGAGCGCATTTATCAGCGCATGATCAGCGAGCGCCTGCAAATCGCCCAGCGCTTCCGTTCCGAAGGGGAAGGCGAAGCGGCCCGGATCAACGGTAAAAAAGAGCGCGACATCAACGAAATCGAGTCTGCCGCTTATAAAAGAGTCCAGGAGATTCACGGCGAAGCGGACGCCAAGGCGACCGAAATTTATGCCCAGGCTTACACCCAAAAACCTGAAGCAGCGGAGTTTTTCAAGTTTTCGAAAAGCATGGAAACCTATCGCAAGATTTTGAACGGCGATGCGACGATTGTGCTGTCGACCGGCAGTGACCTGTTTGAATTACTCAAACGCATCGAACAGAAAAAGCCTTAAGTATTGGTCAACCTTAATGTAGTGGACGAAAGGAAAGGGGAACTGCAGAATTTTTAATTCTTTACGGGAAATGCATTAATGCCATTATTTTGGATTAGCTCGAGTTCAAGGCATGGGCGAACAAAACTCTTTAATTCTTAAGCTTTTTTCGTTCGGCATTGGAAGGCGCATGCTAAATGGATAGTTGAAGTATTCATTTTATATCCAATCGCTATCTCTTTAATTGCCTTTGAGGAATTGGATTATATATATACTTAAGAAAATAATTAGTGAAAAATATCTTAATAAAAATAATTAATTAATATTCAGTGGGTTGCGAAAAACAAGTAATATTCTAATCAAAATTAAAAATAAAGGAAATTTGACGGTATTCCATATATGTCGAGTAATTTCTCAGATTCAATCAGACCATTAAAGCGGGGTGTATAGCGCGTAAATCAGAGTTGACAATACCCGTATAAAAAATGAGAGAATAGGGCGGTAAGCCGAGAAGCTTTTTTACCTACCAAAACTCATAAGGCCCCATTTAGACAATGGGGTTAGAGAGAAGGCTTTTACGGTTTTAATCACAATAACTCCCTGGAATTGAAAATTAAAATTTTGATTCTTTTTTTGCTGGATATGTCGCATGACAACTAACGATAGAAGAGTACGCATTTCGGTCCATGTAGGTGAATACGCCATTCCTCCTTTAAAAGATATGCTGGTTTTAGGCAGAAACTCGCCGATCGGTTGCATCGCCATGCGGAGAGCCATCGAATTGCTGGTCAAGACGCCTTTCGAACATATTGAGCTGGATGACGAGGTGATTTCGGATATTTTGGTGCGCCAATCGATATTGCGCCGTTTATCCAGGGAAGAACTCATCGATTTCGTGGTGGCCCGAATGAAGCCCATGATGGGACCGGATGAAGTGTTGCATGCGCTTGTTGAAGTCAACGTCTTTTTGTCGTCCGATCATTAATGAAACAGTTAACTGTGGGTGATTGTTTGAGCCCTTGCGTGGTTCGCGTACTGGAAGAAGAGCGCCCTGGGCACAAACCAATGACAGGCCAATCTTTATTTGCCGTTTTTAGGGAATGCGTCGATGAGGGGAGTTTTTGCGGTTTGGCTACCGGGTATGATGTTTTGCGACATCCCGAATGGATTTTTGCCGACCTTGTCGGACATAGAGCTCTATTGTCGATCCCGCCGGACAAGGATGTGCTCTACGCGCTTGAATTCATGGAACGGCACGAGGTAGATGCGCTGGCGGTCCTTGAACTGCAGCGATTTATCGGGGCGGTGACTCGGCAGAGTATTCAAGAAATGCTTTTGCAGAGAGAGCAGGAGTTGTTGTCCGAATCTCGGCAATTGAAGGAAATGCTGGAGATCGAGCATCAGCAGACGCTCTGCTGGGCGGAGAAACTGGCCGAGCTCCATGAGGCTTCGCGCCGTCTGTTGAGTGTATTGGCCCATTCATCGGTCGAGAGCGGTTTGTTACAGACGGGAATCGAAGCGCTCGCCTCTCTTTTGGAATGCCGCTACGGCGCCATTGGGATTTTGGATGAGTCCGGGCAGCTCAAACATTTCATTTATACGGGTATCAGTGCCGAGCAGGCACGGGCTATCGGCAAGTTGCCGGAAGGAAAAGGGCTGCTCGGCATCGTGATACGGGAAAATATCTCAGTGCGTTTGGCGGATATGGCGCTTGATCCGCGCCGCATCGGCTTTCCGGCGCACCATCCCCCGATGAAATCGTTATTGGCGGTGCCCATTGCGCAGCGGGGGCACGTGTATGGCCGGCTCTACCTGAGCGATAGGATTGACGGCCGGGCCTTCAGTGAGAGAGACGAAGAAATTGCTTTCAGTTTTGCCCATTCGCTGTCGCTGGTTCTGGATAATGCGCGTGAAATGGAAGAACTCAAGCGGACGCAGCAGCGGCTCGATTATATTGCGCATTACGATATCCTGACCGATCTTCCCAATCGGGTGTTGTTCATGGACAGAATAAAACAGGCCATTTTGCATGCACACCGCAATGACGGCAGTGTCGCCGTCTTATTCCTGGATCTGGACAATTTCAAGATGGTCAACGATACCCAGGGCCATACGTTCGGGGACAGCTTGCTGAAAAAGGTGGCGCAGCGGATCAAGTCTTGTTTGCGCGAGGATGATACCGCGGCTCGCCTAGGAGGCGACGAATTCATCGTGATGCTGCCCAAAATTTCCGATGTCCTGGATGCGGCCAAGGTTGCGGATAAAATTTTGGAAGGGTTCGCGGAGCCTTTGGTGATCGATCAACATAAAATTTTTGTCGGCGTCAGTATCGGAATCAGCATCTATCCGGTTAACTCCCAGGATACGGAGGGGCTTTTGGCCGATGCCGATACGGCCATGTATCACGCAAAGAAACTGGGGAAAAACAATTACCAGTACTTTACCCCGGCCATGAACAGTTCGGCCCGGAATTACATGAAGCTGGAAAAGCATTTGCGCCGGGCTCTGGAACAGAGCGAGTTCGTGCTTTATTACCAGCCTCAGATTGCCATCGATACGGGCAGGATTATTGGAATGGAAGCCTTGATTCGTTGGATGGATCCGGAATTGGGGTTGATTCCGCCCGATGATTTTATTCCGGTCGCGGAGGAAACCGGTTTAATCGTGCCGATAAGCGCCTGGGTCTTGAAAGCGGCCTGCACTCAGGCCCGCAGTTGGCAGCAACAGGGATGGCCTGTGCGGGTGGCCGTCAATTTGTCGAGCCGCCAATTCCATCAGGTTCAGCATCAGCGGCACAATCAGCATCCGCTGCTGGAAGCTATTCAGGATGCATTGGAAGAAACCGACTTGCCACCCGATTTGCTGGAATTGGAAATCACCGAGGGAACACTCATGCATCAATTGGAGACGGCCATGGAATTGCTTAATGTCTTAAAAAGGAAAGGCGTACGTTTATCGCTCGACGATTTCGGCACCGGTTATTCATCGCTCAGCTATCTCAAACAATTCCCTCTCGATACGCTCAAAATCGACAAATCGTTTATTAACGACATTTCCACGGATCCCAACGACAAAGCGATTGTGGCCGCCATTACCGTCATGGCGCAGCAACTGAAACTCGAAGTCGTGGCGGAAGGGGTGGAAACGGAAGCGCAGCTCGAGTTCTTGCGTGAGTTACGCTGTCATTCCGTCCAGGGTTTTTATTTCAGCAAACCTCTGCCGGCCGATCAAGTCGCGTTTTTTTTACAGGGTAAGCTTTCGTCATCGTAAGCCTTCTGAGCCCTATCCTATTCAAATGGGTACGCTGCAATATTTCAACAGAACCTGGAAAAAGGATATTTTTTCCAGACTCAACTTATATTCCACCGAACGATTGGTCAGGGAATACGCAGTCGGTCCCGTTCTTCATCGGGTATGAAGCGGTATAACGAACGATTAATCCCATCCGACAGGTTGATACCCGCGCTCTTGAAGACACCGGTCCACGAAATTTTCGAAGGCCGGACTGCGTTGAGGCTTGCTGAATAGCCAGTGCAACAGTCCGGCCGTGGCGCCGCTGGCTGCGCCAATCGCCGAGCCGGAGCCTGCCGCACCCACGACTGCGCCTCCCACGGCGCCGGAGGCCGCGCCAACCGCCGCGCCTCCCGCAGTCTGGGCCGCTCCTTGTCCCACGCTGCTGCCGGCTGAATCGGCGCCGGCGGACTCTGCAAGCCGCATGCAATTTTCGATATCGCGTTCGGCGGTTTCCTGCCCGACTCTGCTGAAATGATCGTTGGGATACAGAACCGGTTTTGTCGACGCGCAGCCTGCCGTCAGCAATGCGATCACGAACGTCGGTAAAATCTTGAACATGCGAATCTCCTGTATCGGCAATGAAGGACGAGAAGACCGAATACGCCGGGTTGGGTGACTTCCGGGCGGCTTTGAATTCATGGGCAACCATCCTTGTCCTCTTTTCCCATGGGACCGGGCTGTGCCGAGTTCGGTTCAGCCGGGACAGCGGGCTCAATCCGGCTACTGCAGCAGGAGGCTGCCTTTTATTGTTCGTTTTCCTCTGGCAGGCCGGAGACGGCTTGCATTGCAAGGCGGGCAAGATGCCCCGCCCATGCTCTCTTCCGGTGATAAACCGGTGCGCGATGCACAATCTTTATCCCAATCTCTCCGGCGCAAGCCGCGAATGTCCATTGCCGTTCATAAACTCGCACCATTACAGAGCGCCGAGCATTGCTTTGGTGCTTCATGTTTTGCGAGGCTTTCATCTTGGTGCAAGGATCAATCGGTTGATCCAAGATAAATCAATCATTTAGGGGCGAAACCGATTCGAGCGGATTGGCATGCATCATGCTTGTGCAGGGGCACTTCTTCGATTTCTGCAGAGAATTCATCATGGCGAACCCAAACTTTAATCTATTGTCCTTTTCGGGAAGAATGAAGATTCTTCATATGACCTGGCTGGCGTTTTTCATCAGCTTCGTGGTCTGGTTCAATCATGCGCCGCTGATGCTGGCGATCGGCAAGACGCTGAATCTGACCGACTCCCAGATCAAGACGATTCTGATCCTGAACGTCGCTTTGACGATTCCGGCGCGTATCGCGATCGGGATCCTGGTCGACAAGTTCGGGCCCAAGCGTACTTATTCGATTTTGCTGGGGCTGGGCAGCATTCCGTGCTTTATGTTCGCGTTCGCGGAGAGCTTTGAGCAGCTGGCGCTGGCCCGCTTTCTGTTAGGCTTCATCGGTGCAGGCTTCGTGATCGGGATCCGGATGGTCGGCGAATGGTTTCCGGCCCGGCAGATCGGCATTGCCGAGGGCGTGTACGGCGGTTGGGGCAACTTCGGTTCGGCGGCGGCTTCGGGGTCGCTGCCGGTGATCGCTCTGCTGTTCGGCGGCGACGAAGGCTGGCGCTATGCGGTTGCCAGCACCGGTATGATCGCGCTGGTGTATGCCTTCATTTATTATTTCAGCGTCTCCGACACGCCGAAAGGCTCCACTTATTTTAAGCCGAAAAAATCCGGTGCGATGGAAGTGACTAGCGTCGGCGACCTGATTTTTTATATCGTGATGACGGTTCCGTTGTATGCGGCCTTGTCGCTGCTGACCTGGAAGCTGTCGCCGGCCGGCGTGAACATGCTGCCCGGAACCATCGCCTATGCCACTCATGCGTTCATCTGGGTTCTATTCTTATATAACGTTTATAAGATTTTTCAGGTAAACAAGGATCACGTGTTCGAACCGATCGAGGAAATCCACCGCTACAAGTTCAAGCAGGTTGCGATCCTGAACCTCTCTTATCTGATCACGTTCGGTTCCGAACTGGCGGTCGTGTCGATGCTGCCGCTGTTCTTCTTCAATACCTTTCACGAAACGCAGGGGGTCACGATGGTGCAGGCGGGCCTTCTGGGGGGCAGTTTCGCATTTATGAACATGGTCGCGCGGCCGGGCGGCGGCTGGTTCAGCGACCGTTTCGGGCGTAAACTGTCGTTGACGATCGTGGCTTTGGGCGTTTTGATCGGCTTCTTGTGCATGTCGCAAATCAATTCGAGCTGGCCGGTGTCGGTGGCGGTGGGCGTAACGCTGGCCTGTTCCTTTTTCGTGCAGGCCGGTTGCGGCGCAGTCTTCGCGATGGTGCCGCTGATTAAACGGCGGATGACCGGCCAGATTGCCGGGATGGTCGGTGCCTACGGTAATGTCGGCGGTGTCGTGTTTCTGACCGTGCTGTCGTTCGTGACGCCGGCCGAGTTTTTCCTGGTGATCGGTGCGGTCGCATTCTTCGTGCTGATTGCGGTCCAGTTCATCGACGAGCCGAAGGGGCATATGGCCGAGGTGCTGGAAGACGGCACGATCGAGATGATCGAGGTCAATTAACGAATGCAGCCTTTAAAAACCTATGCCGGCAAATAGACTCACCGTCAGCGTTGCCTATGCCAGCGATCGGGGCATCAAAGAGGAGAATCAGGATTTTGCTGGTTCGCTGATTCCCGAAGATCATCAGTTGACTTATAAGGGCATCGCGGCGGCGATTGCGGACGGGATGAGCGGCTGCGATGCGGGCAGGGAGGCGAGCCATTGCTGCGTCGCGGCGTTTCTGGACGATTATTACAGCACGCCCGATTCCTGGTCGGTCAAATATGCCGGGCAGAAAATCCTTTCCGCCACCAATTCCTGGCTGCACAGCCAGGGCCAGCGACGTTTCGATGCGACGCACGGGATGGTCAGCACGCTCAGCGCGATCGTGTTGAAGTCGAACACTGCGCATATTTTTCACGTCGGCGATTCGCGGATCTACCGACTGCGGGACGGGAATCTGGAGCAATTGACCCGCGATCACCGGGTCTGGGCTGGCAGCGAACGCAACTACCTGAATCGGGCGATGGGGATCGAGCCGCGCCTGGAAGTCGATTATCAGGCTCTGCCGCTCAAGCGCGGCGATCTGTTTCTGATGACGACCGACGGTGTACACGATTTTATCGACGAGAAATCCTTAAAAGAATTGCTGGCGGAGGGCGGCGATTTGACTGCCGTCGCGAACCACATCATCAAGAAGGCCGCGGACAACCGGAGCGACGACAACCTGACCTGCCAGTTGCTCCGGATCGAAGGCTTGCCGCTGCTCAGGGAAGACGAGATTTTGCGCGATCGCAGCCAGCGACCCTTTCCGCCGCCTTTGAAGCTCGGCATGATTCTGGACGGCTACCGGATCGAGGAGGAAATGCACGCGAGCAAGCGCACGCAGATTTACCGCGCTTTCGATACCGAAACCGGCGTCCGGGTGATCTTGAAAACGCCCTCTGTGCTGTATGAGGACGACACCCATTACATCGAGCATTTCCTGCACGAGGAATGGGCCGGCAAGCGCATCCACAGCGAGCACGTGGTCAAAACGCTCGGCTCCGACCGCGATAAAAGCTGCCTGTATTATGTGACCGAATTTCTCGAAGGGCCGACCTTGGCCGAATGGATACGGGCAAATCCGCAGCCCGAGATCAGGGAGGTCAGGAAAATCGTCGAACAGATCGCGCAGGGCCTGCGGGCGTTTCACCGGATGGAAATGCTGCATCAGGACCTGAAGCCGGAAAACATCATGTTCGACCGGCACGGCACGGTCAAGATCATCGATTTCGGTTCGGTCAAGATCGCCGGCATCGCCGAAATCACTCCGCTCGATCACGGCAGTGCCGAAAACCTGCTCGGCACGCTGAACTATACCGCGCCAGAATATCACCTGGGCCTGCGTGGCACGATCAAGTCCGATCTGTTTTCCCTCGGTGTGATCGCCTACGAAATGATCAACGGCGCGCTGCCGTTCGGCCGGTCGATGCCGGAAAAACCGAACAAAACGAATCTGGATAAGCTCCGCTACGTGCCGAGCATCCAATGTAATCCGATGGTGCCGCTCTGGATCGACGGCGCGCTGAAAAAAGCGACGGCGATACGGCACGAATTCCGCTACGACGATCTTTCCGAATTTCTTTACGACCTTTCCACCCCGAACCCGAATTTTCTGACCGCCGAGGAAGCCCTGCCGCTGATGCAGCGAAATCCTTTGCTGGCCTGGAAAACGCTGGCTATCGTTTTGCTTGTCACCAACTTGGTGACCTTGTATTCCCTGCTGAAGGCGCACTGACTAACGCATCAATTTGCCTAGGCTCAGAAGTAGGGTGGATAAGCAAAGCGCATCCACCATTCTGTGCCGGTGGATGCGCTTTGCTTATCCACCCTATGTTCATACCGATTTTTTCAACCCTGAATTTTTTCGGATGGGCCTGCCTTCAGAGGTTTAGGTGATGGCGGCTTTCGCACTAAAGGCGATTGACGCGCACTATAACGGTGTGCGAGGCGGGAGATCGCCGAATCGATGCACTGTTATCGTGCATTTTTGCGCAGGAATTCTTTATCAAAATTATAGGATTAATAAAATACACATAAAAAACAAATGTATGTAAAAAGTGGCGCGTATTTTGCTGATTCTTGTTGACTGAGCATTAACCTGTTGATTGAGGGTGCCATGAGTACAAAGCAAACCATCGTCGTGATCGGCAACGGTATGGTAGGGCAGAATTTTCTGGCCGGCCTGGTTTCCAGCGGCAAGCATACCGATTATGACATCGTAACTTTTTGTGAAGAACCGAGAGCGGCTTACGACCGGGTACACCTTTCTTCGTTCTTCAGCGGCAAGACGGCCGAAGATTTATCCCTGGTCGAAGAAGGCTTCTTCGAGCGGAGCGGCATTACCCTGCACCTTGGCGATAAAGCCGCGC
This sequence comes from Candidatus Methylomicrobium oryzae, assembly GCF_016745425.1. Classification (GTDB taxonomy): domain Bacteria; phylum Pseudomonadota; class Gammaproteobacteria; order Methylococcales; family Methylomonadaceae; genus Methylomicrobium; species Methylomicrobium oryzae. The sequence goes on from NZ_JAERVK010000001.1 coordinate 219,193, forward strand.
ATATCGACCGAGCCGCCAAAACGGTCACTTCCGCGAAAGGGGCCATCATTGACTACGATAAGCTGGTCCTGGCGACCGGTTCCTATCCGTTCGTGCCTCCGGTACCGGGACACGAGCGTCCTCACTGTTTCGTGTACCGCACGATCGAGGATCTGGAGGCGATCACCGCTTCCGCAAAGGACGGCAAGGTCGGGGTGGTGATCGGCGGCGGTCTGCTCGGCCTGGAGGCGGCCAAGGCGCTGACCGATCTGGGCCTCGAAACGCATGTGGTCGAGTTTGCGCCGCGGCTGATGGCGGTGCAGTTGGACGAGGCCGGTGGCGCGATGCTCCGGCAAAAGATCGAAGCCCTCGGGGTGGCCGTGCATACCGGCAAGAACACCAGCGTGATCAAGGACGGCGACGGTTGCCGGCACAAGATGTGCTTCGCGGACGGCACCGAGCTCGAAACCGACCTGATTCTGTTCTCGGCCGGCATCCGCCCGCGCGACGAACTGGCGCGTGCCTCGGGGCTGGAGATGGGGCCGCGCGGCGGCATCGCGATCGACAATCAGTGCAGAACCTCCGATCCGGACATCTATGCGATCGGCGAATGCGCGCTCTGGAACGGGATGATCTACGGCCTGGTCGCCCCCGGCTATGCGATGGCGCGGACCGTCGTCGCCGACCTGACCGGCGGCGAAGGCAGCTTCACCGGCGCGGATATGAGCACTAAATTGAAGCTGATGGGTGTCGACGTCGCGAGCATTGGCGACGCGCATGCAAAGACGCCGGGGGCGATGGTCTATACCTATCAGAACGGGGCCAGCGAAGTCTACAAACGGCTCGTGGTCAGCCAGGACAGGAAAAAGCTGCTCGGCGCGGTGCTGGTCGGTGATGCCTCCGGTTACGGCACCCTGCTGCAATACTGCCTGAACGGAATCGATCTGCCCGAAAATCCGGATGCGCTGATCCTGCCGAGCCGCTCCGACGAATCGGTCGGCCTGGGGCCGGACGCGTTGCCGATGTCCGCGACGATCTGCTCCTGCTACAACGTGACCAAAGGCGACATCTGCCAGTCGATCGACGGCGGCTGCACCACGATCGCCGGCCTGAAAGCCGAAACCAAGGCCTCGACCGGCTGCGGCGGCTGCGCGGCGCTGTTGAAATCGGTATTGAACTCGGAGCTGGCCAAGCACGGCTATGAGGTCAACACCGACCTTTGCGAACACTTTCCTTATACCCGCCAGGATCTATACAACCTTATTATGGTCAAGCAGATCCGGACTTTCGACGAACTGCTCGAAAAATACGGCAAGGGCCGGGGCTGCGACATCTGCAAGCCGGCGGTCGGGTCGATCCTGTCCTCCTACTGGAACGACTACATCTTGAAGAACGAGCATGTCGGCCTGCAGGATACCAACGATACTTTCCTGGCGAACATGCAGAAAGACGGCACCTATTCGGTCGTGCCGCGCATCACCGGCGGCGAGATCAAGCCGGACATGTTGATCGCGCTGGGTCAGGTCGCCAAAAATTACCAGCTTTACACTAAGATCACCGGCGGCCAGCGTGTCGATTTATTCGGTGCGCGCGTGGATCAGCTGCCGTCGATCTGGAAGGACCTGATCGACGCCGGTTTCGAATCCGGCCATGCCTACGGCAAGTCGCTGCGCACGGTCAAATCCTGTGTCGGCAGTACCTGGTGCCGCTACGGCGTCGACGACAGCGTCGGCCTCGCGATCGAGCTCGAAAACCGCTACAAGGGGCTGCGTTCGCCGCACAAACTAAAGTTTGCGGTGTCCGGTTGCACCCGCGAATGCGCGGAAGCGCAAGGCAAGGACGTTGGCGTCATCGCGACCGAAACCGGCTGGAACCTGTACGTCTGCGGCAACGGCGGGATGAAGCCGCGGCATGCCGACCTGTTCGCGACCGGGCTCGACAAGGAAACCCTGATCCAGCTGATCGACCGCTTCCTGATCTTTTATGTGCGCACCGCCGACCGCCTGCAGCGGACTTCGGTGTGGATGGAAAACATGGAGGGCGGCCTCGACTATCTGAAGTCGGTGATCATCGACGACAGGCTGGGCATCTGCGAACAGCTCGAACAGCAGATGAAGTATGTGATCGACACCTACCAATGCGAGTGGAAGACCACGATCAACGACGAAACCCGCCTGAAGCGCTTCCGCCACTTCATCAACAGCGACGCGCAGGACGATAACGTGCTGTTCGTCGAAGAGCGCGGCCAGTTCCGGCCGGCGCTCGAGAACGAACGCAAGCATTTCAAATTGAATGTAGAAACCGAAAAAGAAACCGTAACGGGAGAGGTGGAATGACCGAATGGATCGATGTGTGCGGCGCGGACGATCTGCAGCCCGACTCGGGCATTTGCGCACTGGTGGAAGGGCGGCAGGTGGCGATTTTTTACCTGCCGAAAGAAAAGGCGCTGTTTGCTGTCGGCAACTACGACCCGATCGGCCGGGCGAATGTGCTGTCGCGCGGGATGATCGGCGATCTCAGCGGTCAGCCGGTGGTTGCCTCGCCCTTGTATAAACAGCATTTCAACCTGGAAACCGGTGTCTGTGTGGAGGATGCGGCGGTATCGGTACCCGTTTATCCCATCCGGATCGAAAACGGCCGGGTCGAAGTCGGCGTCGGAGGCTAACGCATGAATTATCAATACTATATTGCCGACGTCTTTACCCGCGAGGTTTTCAACGGTGCGCAAATCGCGGTGTTCCCGCACGCGGACGGGCTTGACGACCGGACGATGCAGAAAATCGCCAACGAGTTGAATCTCTGGGAAACCGTATTCGTGTTCCATCCCGGCGGCGATCTGCGCCGATTGCGGATGTTTTCGCCGAAGGCCGAGGTCGATTTCGCCGGCCATCCGATCATTGCGGCCGCCTACGTGCTGGGCCTGTGCGGGGACATTACGCTGGACGCGCCGGTCACGCCGGTTGTGTTCGAACAGAATGCGGGGCCGGTCGAGGTGAACATTACCGCCGAAAACGGTAAGCCGGCGTTCGTGCAGTTCACCAACAAAGTTTCCTCGATCGTCGACCGCTTTGCGCCGAACGACGAGGAACTGGCGTCCGTGCTGTCGATTCCGCAGGCCGATCTCGACCGCATCAAATATTCGGCGCGATTGGTCGCCTGCGGGATGCCGTATCTGATCGTGCCGGTCTGGAAGTACGAAACGGTGCGCAAGGCGCGCTTCGATTACGCGGCCTGGAGCCGGTCCGCCGCGCCCCAGACCGCCGCGCAGGAAATCCTGTTGTTCGCACCGAAAACGCCGTATTCCGATTCCGATTTCAACCTGCGCCTGCTCGGGCCGCACATCGGTCACGACGACGACCCGCCGGTCGGCGCAGCGGTGCCGGCCTTTGCCTCCTATCTGTGCTCGTTCGAACATACGCGCAAAGGCACCCATACTTTCGCGGTGGACCGCGGCGATGCGGACTCGCGCCGCAGCCTACTGAACATCGAAATGGATCACAAAGGCAAGGCGCAATTGACCCTCCGGGTCGGGGGCAGCGCGGCGATATTTGCTCAGGGTACGGTATTTTTACCGGATTGACGCAATCGCTGCGGGCCTCGGCACACGGATGAGAGGCCTTAAAAAATAATAATAATGACATACACATCAGGGTTGGCGATTTTATGCTATTTGGACGCAACAAAAAGAATCCGATCAAAATGGTCGACAAGGGTGTCGTCAAATGGACTTACACGACCTGCGGCTACTGTTCGACCGGCTGTTCGATCGAAGTCGGCAGCAATGCGGAGGGAGCCGCGGTCGCGACGCGCGGCGTCGGCGGTGCGGACGTGAACCGCGGCAAATTGTGCCTGAAAGGCATTTTCGAATACCAGTTATTCGAGGCCCAAGGCCGGGGCGAACGCCCGTTGGTGCGCAACGCGCCGTTCGAGCCGTTCCGAAAGGCAAGCTGGGACGATGCGCTGGACAAGATGGCGTCCGAAATCAAGCGCATCCAGGCGGCTTACGGCCGCGATGCGTTTGCGGTCGTCTCGACCGGGCAGTTGCTGACCGAAGAGTTCTATACGCTCGGCAAGCTCGCGCGCGGGGTGATCGGCAGCAACAATTACGACGGCAACACGACCCTGTGCATGGCTTCGGCGGTGTCCGGCTACAAGCGCTCGTTCGGCTCGGACGGCCCGCCCGGCTGCTATGAAGACTTTGAGCATACCCACTGTCTGATTGCCTGGGGCTCGAATCTGCCCGAACAGCATCCGATCATTTATTGGCGGTTGAAGGAAGCACTCGAAAAACGCAAGTTTCCGCTGATCGTGGTCGACCCGCGCGTGACCATGCTGGCGCAGTTCGCGGACATCCACCTGCCGATCACGCCGGGCACCGACGTGGTGCTGCAGAATGCGCTGATCCACGTGATTCTGGCCGAAGGGCTGGAGGACCGCGCCTACATCGAGGCGAACACGACCGGCATTGAGGATCTCGCGAAAGAGGTCCGAAACTACGACCCGATCACCGCCTCGAAAATCTGTGGGATCGACGAGGATACGATCCGGACTGTCGCGCGGTTGTACGCGAAGGCCCCGAGGGCGATGAGCATTTGGACGATGGGGATCAACCAGAGCACGCACGGCTCGGACGGGGTGGTCGGAATCAATAACCTGAACCTGGTGACCGGCAATATCGGCAAACCGGGTGGCACCAGCCTGTCGATCACCGGGCAATGCAATGCGATGGGCACGCGCGAATGGTCGTCCTGCTCCGGTTTGCCGGGCTACCGGGTGCTCGAAAAGTCCGAAGAACGCGAGGAAATCGCGAAATTCTGGGGCATCGATCCGGAATTTTTCCCGAAACAGCGCGGCCTGACCGAAACCGATATCTTCCCCGCGATCGAGACCGGCCAGATCAAGGGGCTGTGGCTGGTCGCAACGAACCCGATCACCTCGATGCCGAACACCGCGCGGATTCGGAAGACGCTCGAAAAACTCGAATGCCTGGTCGTGCAGGATTCCTATCAGGACGTCGAAAGCGCGAAATATGCGCACATCTATCTGCCCGCCGCGACCTGGGCCGAGAAGGAAGGCGTCTTCACGAATACCGAGCGCCGGGTCAATCTGACTCGCCAGGTGCGCAAGCCCTATGCCGATTCGAAATCGGACCTGCAGATTTTCAACGAACTAGCCAAGCGTTTCGAACAGGGGCAAAAGATCAAGTTTCCGGAAAAACCGAGCGAGGTGTTCGAGGAAATGAAGCAGCTTTCGAAAGGCCGGCTGGTCGATATTTCCGGCATGTCGCACGAGCTGATCGAGGCGCAGCGCGGGATTCAGTGGCCTTATACCGAAGCGCACGCGAAACAGGGCATCGCCAAGGGCAATCAGCGGCTTTATACCGAAACCGCCTCCTTCCGCTATAAGGAGGGCAAGGCCAAGCTGATTCCGCTGCCGTTCGTGAACAACAACGAAGTGCCGGACGAGGAATATCCGTTCTGGCTCAATTCGGGGCGGTTGGTCGAGCATTGGCATACCCGCACGAAGACCGGCAAGATCGGCAACAATAACAAGTTCAGCCCGATCCCATTCATGGAAATGAATCCGGATGCGGCGGCCGAAATGGGCGTCAAGCACCAGGCCTATGTAAGAGTCGTCTCGCGCCGCGGCGATGCGGTCGTGATGGCGATGCTGACCCAGCGCGTGCCGCGCAACATGGTGTTCATCCCGTTCCACTTTTTCGACTGCGCGAACCGCCTGACTTTGGGGCTTCTGGACCCGCATTCGCGCCAGCCCGCCTTCAAGCAGCAGGCGGTCAGGATCGAACACGTCGACCAGGAACTGGCCGCGCGGATCAATAAAGAAGCGCGCGAATATTAATCGGGGTTGACTATGTTTGAAGTACGCAACGACGAGCCGAAATACGCATTTCTGAACCCTAAGAACATTTCGGAAAAAAGCCGCTACGGCCAAAGTATCGAACTGACCGAACCGGGCAGCGCGTTGAGAAACCAAAGCCTGAAGATCAACAACGATGCATCGATCGGCTACAACCCGAACCGCTACAAGCAACACGGCTTCTATTTCAACGCGGACAACTGCATCGGCTGCCATGCCTGCGAATCGGCCTGCAGCGAGAAGAACGAGGTGCCGATCCATTTGGCCTACCGGTCGGTCGGCTTCGTCGAGGGAGGGACTTATCCCGACTACCAGCGCATCAACATCTCGATGGCCTGCAATCATTGCGAGGATCCGGTCTGCCTGAAAGGCTGCCCGACGCGCGCCTACACCAAATTCGCCGAATACGGCGCGGTGCTGCAGGACCCGGATATCTGTTTCGGCTGCGGTTACTGCACCTGGGTTTGTCCATACAACGCGCCGCAGCTCGATCCGGTCAAAGGCGAGGTCTCCAAATGCAATATGTGCGTCGACCGGCTCGAGGTGAACCTGAAACCGGCCTGCGTCGCGGCCTGTCTCGGCAACGCGCTCGACTTCGGCGTGATCGAAACGATACCGGAAGGGCGGGTGCAGGCAAAAGCCGAGATTCCGGGCTTTCCGACCACCGACATCACACATCCGAACATCCGTTTTCAACAAACCCGCACGACGCACCGCGAAATGACGCGGACCGACGCAATGCCGCTGAAGTATCACAAGGACGATCGGGAAGGCAAATTCAAGCCGGTCGTCGACCCGAAGCAGGGCAGCGAAAAACACTGGAACCTGCGCCAGCTGCTGACCAGCCACGAAAGCGCGCACGTGATCTTCACGCTGAGCACGCAGGCAACGGTCGGCGCATTCATGATGCTGACATTGAGCGGCTGGTTCGGGATTGATGCGCTGGCGCCTTTACAAAACGTCAGTATTAAATTGCCGCTCACGGTTTTGATGGTGCTGATTTCGACGTTCGGCCTGTTCAAACTGAACATGCATCTCGGCAAACCGCACCGCTTCTACCGCGGCTTCAACAACCTGAGGCTGTCGCCGGTCAGTCGCGAAATCGCCGGCGTATCGCTGTTTTACAGCGGACTTTTGGGGTATGCGGCATTGTCCTGGTTCGACAACGGTTTGCTGCAGTTTTTCGCGCAGGCGAGCGCTTTGGTTGCGGTTTTGAGCGGTGCGGCCGGGCTCTTTTATATGTACAAACTGTATCGGATTCCCGCTCGGCCGTTCTGGAATCATTGGCAGACGGGCTCCTCTTTTGCGGGTTCGATGCTGAGCCTGGGGAGCTTGATGGTTGCTGTCGCCGGTCTGTTCGCGCTGCCGGAAAGCGCGGCGGCCTTGCCCGTGCTGTTTGCGGCGATGGCGGCCGGCCTGGCGCTCGAAGGCGCGGGACTGGCAGTCCATGCCCGCGACATGCAGGCGCTGGGCAACGAAGGGGCGGCTTCCCACTATCGACAGGTTACCCTGTACGGCAAGCCGTATCTCCTCAGGAACGTGCTGCTCGGCCTCAATATGCTGCTGGCCGGCGGGTTAGTCATGACCGGCGCGGCAGGTGCCGCCGGCATCGTCAGCGTCACCGTTTTAACGCTGACGATGCTGACCGCCAGCGCGCTCGGCCGCTCGCTGTTCTTCGTGCTGGTGATTCCGACCACGATGCCCGGTGCCTTCTTCTGGAAAAACAGCGGCTTTGTCGACCATGCCCGCGCGACGGGGCTGGCCGACAAGCCTCAGCATGGCGTGGTTTATGAACGGCATCATGCGTTCGATTTGAAAGCATTGATCCGGACGATTCGGGAAAGCTCGCTCCGGGATATGTTCGCGCATGTGAAGTGGATTTTCGGAAAATGACGGCTTCACATGGCCTTCCGCCCTGTAGGCGGGAAAACCGTTCAGTCCGAGTCCGCCATATCCAGCGCGACTTTCGCGGCTTCGCTGATGTCTTCGTTTTTATTGTTGCTTAATTCCTTGATTTTTTGAGCCAAGGCCGGATCGTCGATTTCGGCGACCGATTCCAGCGCCAGGACGACGATGTCGGGATGATCGTTCTGCAGGGCTGTCAACAGCATCTGCTGGCGCTCTTTTTCGTCTTCCCAGTTGCCGATCTGGCTGACCGCCTGTTCCCGCACGGCGTCTTCCGGATCGTTCAGCGCATAAAGAATCGCTTCCTTGGCTTTAGGATCGGGGTATTCGCCCAGGATCATCAGGGCCGATTCCCGATCTTGCTCATCCTCGGAGGAATAGAAGTCATTCAGGGCTTCTTCCATGGTTTTCAAGTCTTCAGGGTCTTCGCTATCCGTTGCCAGCGGCGGCGGATTCATCGCTTCCATGGCTTTTTGTTGCAGCAGCTGTTTTATCTGGTCCGGGGTTTGGGAAGGATTGGCATTGTTCTGGATTTTACTTGGTGGTTCGGATGATGCCTCGTTACCGATTAACGATGTGTACATTTCGTTTGCCAAGGCGAAAAGACGCTCGTGGTTAAGCGCCGCCACGGCCGTAAGCAGTGTGCAAACGGAGATTAAAAAGTAGCCGGTTTTAGAAAATTTCACGTTTTGGATCCGATTGAGAAAATTGAGCAAACAGTAATTTCGTTAGGCGATTGAAGCCTTCAATCCTGTGAATTATAATGCGGCGGCTTGTAAAATAAGAATACAAATACAAGCCAATGGTTCAGTTTAGCGCTGTATTTGAAGAAATACGCGCAGACCGAACTGAACCTATTGCCACAATAATTAATGAGCGAGGATGTTATGGTATTAAAAAAAATGGTATCCGGGGCGTTTTTGGTTCTGGCTTCGTCGGCAGTCTTGGCCGGCCCGCCCAAGGATTGCCCGGTGAGCTATGAACAACTGAAAGCCGCTTTGGACGCAGCGCAGGCCGCAAACAACGGCGGGTTGGGTTTCGACATGTGGGGGACGGTCGTCAATAAGGACGGCAGAGTCTGCGCGGTAGCAAAAACCGGCGACAGTTTGAACGACCAATGGTTGGCCAGTCGCGTGATATCGGCTCAAAAGGCTTATACGGCTGCAACGTTGAGCAACAACAAGGGATCGAGCCACAGTACCGGCGGCGCTTTCGGTTTTTCGACGGCAAGCTTATACGGAACCGTTCTGGAAGGCGGTCCTTTGTACGGCTTACAGCACAGCAATCCTGTCGATGCCCAAACCGCTTACGCCGGCAACAGCAGCAAGTTCGGCGCCCAGAACGATCCTTTGGTAGGGCGTAGAATCGGCGGCATCAATGTCTTCGGCGGCGGATTGCTGCTTGTCGATGCGGATGATCAGGTCGTCGGCGCCGTCGGCGTCAGTGGCGACACCTCGTGCGCTGACCACAACATTGCGAGACGCGTCAGAAATAATTTCGCTGTAAACCATATCGCCCAGGGGCCGACGAGCGAATGGGATATCGATTATGCCGGTACCGTTAACGGAGCCGGTCCTTATCCCGACTGTGCGGGCAACGGCGGATCCAAGGCTTTCTACGAAGGTACTATCGTCGGTCTGACGCAGCGTTTCCAGCCGTAACTTGAAATGCCTTTACGGGCTTATTCGCTGGAATATACCCGCATGGCAATACCGTTGGGTTGCCGCTCGGCAACCCAACATGAGCTCAACCTTAGCCCTTATTGACCGCTGACCTGAGCGACCCAGTCGTTCAGATTGTAGTAATTCGTAATCCGGGCGACCTTGTTGTCGCGAATTTCGAAGAAGGCGCCGGCAGGCAGGCGGTATTTCTGGCCGTTTGCGGGGGGCAGGCCTTCATCGGTTTGCAGGTATTCGCCGAGCACCACGAATTCGGCTGCGGCGCGTTTGCCATCTTCGGTCGCGATGATCACCATATCGGCCAGTTGCTCCTTGTAATTGCGGTTCATGCCGCCCATAAACTGCCTGAACGCATCCTTGCCGATTTCGCGTTTGCCCTGGTTGATGTCGTGAATCACGTCATCGGTCAACAGGTTCAAAAAAGTATCCATATCGCCGGCGTTGAAGGCGTCATAATAGTTTTGAATCAGCTTGATGCTCTCTTGGTTCATAAAGATTCTCTGGTGAAAAAAAGTAAAGCTTGCTATTTTATCGCGAATCGGCCGTTGTATGTATCTTATAAATTTGACGGTTTCCAGACGGCAAAGGGTTATTTCGACGGAGATTCAGGATGTGCGGACGCTTCAACATGCTGGCAACGCCCGAGCAATTGGCCGAAGCGTTCGGTCTGGCCGAAGCGTCGGGCTATAAAATCAGTTACAACATTGCGCCCGGCCAAAAGATCCTCGGGATCGTGCAGCCGGAGCCGAACGATTTCAGGGCAGTCTTCCTCGACTGGGGATTGGTGCCTTCCTGGGCCAGGGACAGCAAAATCGGCCATTCGTTGATCAACGCCCGAGCCGAAACGCTTGGCGATAAACCGTCGTTCAAGGCCGCTTACCGTAAAAGGCGCTGTTTGATTCCGGCGACCGGGTTTTACGAATGGCAGAAGCGCGAAGGTGGCAATCAGGCCTATCATGTTTGCCGCGAAGGCCTAGGCATGTTCGCCTTTGCCGGCTTGTGGGAGCACTGGGCGCAGGGCGGGGAACAACTGTATTCCTGCACCCTCGTCACTGCTCCGGCAAATGCGTTGATGGAACCGGTCCATGATCGTATGCCGGTAATTATCGCCGCGAAACATTACCGAATTTGGCTGGATCCGCGGCAGACGCGGCAAAGTCTGGATGCGCTGCTGGCGGCTCCCGACTATGAAGGAATGACGCTGTATCCGGTCGGTGACCGGGTCAACAATCCGCGCCATGACGACCGCTATTGCTTGGCATAAAGCGGTAAGACGTTTTACGGCGGGTTAGGGCAAACAATTGCCGGCAACGGGCAGCATCGTTGGAGAGGTTAGCATGCATCACGACCATCGAATCAGAATCCTGGCGGGCATTACCCTGGTTGCCGTCATCGCGGTTTTCAATTTCGCACCAATTCCCCAAGATTCCGCCTACCACCGGTTCGCCGACCAGCGCACGGTGGCCGGCCTGTCGAATTTCTGGAATGTGGTCTCGAATTTTCCGTTTCTGATCATCGGTCTGATCGGCATGGGCCGGGTTTTCGGCGGACCGCTGACAGGCGGTCTGGCCGAATTGCGCTGGATGTATTTCGCTTTTTTTGCCGGCGTTTTCCTGGCCGGCATCGGTTCGTCATATTACCATCTGCATCCGGACAATCGCACCCTGGTCTGGGACAGGCTGCCGATCACGATCGGCTTTATGGCGCTGTTCGGCGCGATCGTCGGCGAATATGTCTCAATTCGGGCGGCGCGCTTGCTCTTCCTCCCGTTATTGGTTGTCGGGGTGGCTTCAGTATTTTACTGGTATATCACCGAGCTGGAGGGGCAAGGAGATTTGCGTCCCTATGCGTTGGTGCAGTTTCTGCCGATGATCCTGATACCGGTAATCCTCTGGCTCTTCAAGTCGGATCTGCAGGGAAACGCTTTCTACTGGGGTATGATTGCGGCTTATGCGCTGGCGAAAGCGGCGGAATTTTTCGATGCGGGGTTTTACGAGTTACTAGGCGGAGTCAGCGGCCATACGCTGAAGCATCTGATCGCGGCCGCAGCGCCCTTTATTTTCTACCGGGCGCTACGGTATCGGGAACGGATTATTCGAGCGGCTTGAAGAAGCTTTTCGGCGCGCCGCAGATCGGGCATTCCCAATCGTCCGGAATGTCTTCCCAGCGGGTGCCGGGCGCGATGCCGCTGTCCGGATCGCCTTTGGCTTCGTCGTAAATGTGCTCGCATTCCATGCAGTGGTATTTCTTGTAATCTGTCATGTTTTGCCTGCTTATCTGTGGTTGAAATTTATTATTCGGATCAATCCAGTTTGATCAGTCTGCCTTCGGCGGCGGACTGCATCGCCGCTTCGAGAATCCGGCAGTTGGCCTTCGCGTCCTCCAGCGATAGCGCAGGTTCTTTACCGTTGAGTACGCAATCGCTGAAATGTTCGACTTCCAGGCGGAAGTGATTGGCCGGCGGCAGTCTTTCCTCGCATTGGCGGCCGTCTTCGGTCCACCAGGAAATGACCGGGATATCGCCGGGCAGTTGCCAGACCGTATGGCATTTGATGCCGCCTTTGGTGCCGATCACTTCGTATTCGGAGCGGCGCGCGCGTTCGAAGCTGAAGTCGAATTGCGCGAAGCGCCCGCGGCCGAAGTCGATTACGCCGCTGCTCGAAATATCGGCGCCGCTGCCGACATAGCTGGATAGAGCCGATACCGAGACCGGCGTATCCTCGAAAAACATCCGCGCCGAATGCACCGCGTAACAGCCGATGTCCCACAGCGCGCCGCCGCCGCGTTCGACCGGCTGTTCGAGCCGGTACATCCGCGCGGGGCGCATCATGAACGAATAAGTCGCACGTACCGAGCGGACTTCGCCGAACAAGCCCGAATCGAGCAATTCCCGCACTCGGGCATGCTGCGGATGGAACCGGTACATGAACCCTTCCATCACTCTGACCTGGTAGCGCTGTGCGGCGGTTTCGATCGCCAAAATGTCGTCGACCGACAAGGCTATCGGTTTTTCGCAGAGCACGTGCTTGCCGCGTTCGATCGCACGCAGGGTCCATAAGGCATGCTCGTGATTGGCCAGCGGCAGGTATACCGCATCGACGTCATCGTCGTTCAGCAGGGTTTCGGGATCGTCATAGATACGCACCTCGGTTTGGTCCGGGGCGTATTTGACCAAGGTTTCCGCAGCGGCTCCGGGCCTGCGGCTGGCGATCGCAACGAGCTCGGCGTTTTCCGCTTCGACGATCGCCGGCAAAAGGCGCTCGTTCACGCGTGCCGCGCCGAGGATTCCCCAGCGTAAAAGGGTCTTATTCGTCATCGTTGCTCTCTTATTGTTGTTAGCAATTTTCTTAAGCGGTTCGAACCCGTTTCCCTGAAAAAGGCGGGAAGCGGGGAGGAAGGGACATTGCCTCCCCTGCCTTGGGCAAGAGGCCTCAGGTCGGCCCGAAGCGCTTATTCGAGGTTCGCGTGCCGGTACCGCATCACTTCTTCGGCGATGCCTTTTTCATGGATCAGGTGCGATACCAGCGCTTCCAGGAATGACAGTGTCGACAGTTCGAATACGGTGCCCATCGGCATCCCGACCACCTTGCTGTATTGGTCCGGCTTGCCGATCAAAATGACCTCGTCGGCCATGTCGCCGATAGTCGAACCGCTCTTCGCAGTGATCAGGCAGATTTGGGCGCCGACTTCGCGGGCTTTTTTGGTAAACGCGATCAACTGCTCGGTTTCGCCGGAGCCGGAGATCACGATCAAGAGGTCGCCCGTCTTGATGCTGGGGGTCACGATTTCGCCGACGACGCTGACATCATAGCCGCTGTGCATCAGCCGCATCGCGAAGAAACGGCCGACCAGGCCCGAACGTCCGGCGCCGGAGATGTAGACCCGTTTAGCGTTGTCGAGCATGCCGGTCAGTTTGACCGGTAAATCGTCGCCGGTCGCTTCCAGAATCGAATGGATTTTATTGATGATCAGCGTTTGGTGCGGAGTGCCGACGGTGCTGGCAGCGGGGCTGCTGTCCGGCGCCGCGGCTTTACCGTCGACGAGGTCGCGGATTTCTTTCGCGGCGGTTGCAGGACAAGGCGCACCGTAGATGGCTGCGCCGACCACGATGATGTCCGCGCCGGCCTTGACGACCTGGTCAACGGTGGCAGGCTTGATGCCGCCCGCGACCGAAATTCTGACGTCCAGGCCCAGATCCGCGATCGCCTGCAGGTCAGCGAAGGGAGTCTGGCCGGCGGCTTGCGCGTCCAGGCCGGTGTGTACGCCGATGATCTGTGCACCGAGTTCCGCCGCGGCACGCGCGCAGGCGACTTTGTCTTCCACGTTGATCAGGTCGATCTGCGCTTCGCCGCCGTGCGCATTCGCCGCCTTGATCACGCCGCTGATCGTCGGCAGCCCGGATACGCCGAGCACAGTGCAGATGTCTGCGCCGGCTGCATAAAAAGGCGCCGCTTCATATTCGCCGGCATCCATCGTCTTCAGGTCGACCAGAATCAGTTTGTCGGGGAATTTTTCCCGTAATGCTTTGACCAGTTCAATGCCGTTGTGTTTGATGCAAGGGGTACCGATCTCGAAGATATCGACGTAAGGCGCCGTTTTCTCGGCCAGACTGACGGTTTGGTCGAAATCCAGAGAATCCAGTGCCAATTGTATTAATGGTTTTGCCATTGTGCGCTCCAACTACTTATAGTTATTGTCATGTATCAGCGGGAAACTCTAAATCAGGAGGGGAGGCGATGTCAATTGCGTATTGGCGGCAGCGGCGGGGTTGCCCGGCTTTAGGGCGTCCGGCAGGGAGGCGTCCGGAGAAAAACGGTGTGTCCCCAGTTTCCTCCGCCGGGCGCTCATCGTGATACAACCTTTGCCCGGCTTGGGTTACACCCAAAGAGTACAAGTCGCTGTAGGGTACGCTGTGCGTACTATTAGGGTGAAAAGGTACGCACAGCGTACCCTACAGCTGAAAACAGTGACGAAGGATGTTGCAGGCGCCGAGGACCGGCAGGCGGGAGAAATTCCCGCTCTCCCGTTAAAGAAGCCTTGGCCCGCCGGTTTAATTGAAAATCGTTTCGAACGAATAACCGTTCGTATGCAGGATTTCTTTCAGCCGTTTCAAACCGTCCATCTGAATCTGCCGCACCCGCTCGCGGGTCACGTTCAATTCGAGCGCGACCTGTTCAAGGGTTTCGGCTTCGTAGCCGCAAAGCCCATAGCGGCGGCAGATCACTTCGCGCTGTTTTTCGGGCAGTTGAAAAACCCAGCCGGAAATGCTTTGCCGGATGCCGTCCTCCTGAATCTGGTCGGCGGCCGATGGGCTCTCGTCGTCGGAAATCGTTTCGACCATTGGTTTGTCGATATCCTTGCTGCACGGCACGTCGATCGAGGTGACCCGTTCGTTCAATTTGAGCATTTTTTCGACTTTGTAGACCGGTTTGTCCATGAATTGCGCGATTTCCTCGGCGCTCGGATCGTGGTCGAGTGACTGTTGCAGGTGGCGCTGTGCCTTCAGATAGGAGTTCATCTCCTTGACGATATGGATCGGCAGACGAATGGTGCGGGTCTGGTTCATGATCGCGCGCTCGATCGTTTGCCGTATCCACCAGGTTGCGTAAGTCGAAAAACGGAAGCCGCGGTCCGGATCGAATTTTTCGACGGCGCGGATCAGTCCCAGATTGCCTTCTTCGATCAGGTCCAAAAGCGGCAGCCCGCGGTTCAGGTAGCGGCGGGAAATTTTGACGACCAGACGCAGATTGCTTTCGATCATCACCTTGCGGGATTCGGAATCTCCCCGCAGCGCCTTGCCGCCGTAATATTTTTCCTGTTCGGCCGATAGCAGTTTCGAGCGGCCGAGATCGTTCAGATAAACCCGCGTCGCATCGAAACCGTCATCGCGGACTTTCAGTGCCTGGACTTCATTCTCGACCTCCAGGTCTTCGAGAGAACCGTCTATATCCTCGAATTCTTCCTCGAAAAAAATATCCTCGTCTTCTTCTTCAAAATGCAGGCCGATTTCCTCATCAGCGGGCTCTACTATGTTTTCTTTCATCTTATTCCCCCCCCCTGACTTTTCGCTTGGGTGCTCAACAGCATCTTCATAACTTCGGTAATAATGCCAATGGATTGACCGACTTGCCCTGTTTGCGGATTTCAAAGTGCAGCATGGCCTTGCGGGAAGCGCCGACGCCCACTGTAGCGATCTCCTGGCCTTTTTTGACTGCGTCACCCTCTTTGGCCAATAAGGCATTGTTATTCGCATAAGCGGTCAAATATTGATCGTTATGCTTTATGATAAGCAGATTACCATATCCGATCAATCCTTGTCCGCTATAGACTACTTTTCCTCGCTCGGCGGCCCTAACTGCCTGGCCTTTTTTGCCGGCGATCTTGATGCCCTTTCTGCCGGTCTGGGCGTAATTCTTCAAAAGATTGCCCGCTAACGGCCAGCCGAAGTGTAACGGGGTATTGTCTTTTTCCATCCCGGCGGGAACGGCAATACTTTTTTTAGCCGCAGGCTTTTGGCGGGCAGGCTTGACAGGTCCGGATTCCGGTTTTTTCTTTTCGGGAACCGGCTGTGCCGAAGCGATCAGGGCCGGCTTGATCTTGTTTTCGTTCTTTGCCGTCCGGACGGCGCTGCGGGGACGGGCGATCGGGGAGGGCGCCTGCCGCTGCACCGGACGGGGTTTTGCCTGTGCCGGGGGCGCATACCGGTTAGGGGGGACGGGAGGAAGCGCTTGCCGCCGGGGCGCCGGAGACACAGGCCCTGGCGGGACGGGAGACGCGGAAGGCTCCTGCGGAAGCACTTCATTCAAATTCTGATAGCCGGTCCATACCGGCGCCAGGTCCGTGCGTTCGGTGCAGCCGAACATCACGACCGTCAGAATCGCGGTTAGCATCACTGCAACAGTCCGGGAAAGAGGGCACATCGGCATTTATTTTTTCAGCAGCGTTTTTTTGGCTAGGTTGATCTTCGCGGCCAAATAATCGGACCCGCCCCGGTCCGGATGGATTTTCTGCATCAGCCGGCGATGCGCTTCAACAATTTCCTTGTCGGAGGCGCCCATTTTCAGCCCCAGTACTTCGTAAGCTTCCGCGGCGGTCATTTTACCGGAAGCCGGGCGATCGTGCTGCTCCTGCCGGGGACCGGCCTGTCCCTGTTTCGCGCGTTGCCACGCGACCCAGATTTGATGCAGATAAGGGGCATTGCGCAGCAATGCCGGCAATAACCGGAGCAAAAATGCCGCCGCGAGCCCGAGCAGGGCAAACACTCCGCCGAGCCAGCCGGCTTTTGCCATGTAAATCAGTGCCGCCAGGCCGCCGGCGATCAGTCCGTAACGAAGCACACGCGCCTTCACGTCGGCAGGGGCTTTCCGCAATTTACGCAGCGCAAAAAACACAAGCCAAATCAGCAGTAAAACGAACGCAATGCGAATCAATGTCGGCTCCGGGGAAAACTCGGGTTCTGCTTTAAAATTTCAACGGCGCGGGACGGCGGGAGAGGATAACAGCGGTGCCGCCGTTACCGTAGTGCCGGGCTTAATAATGCCTTAGAATATCGCGATTATCGATTCTAATCCAACGATTCAATCCCATGCAGAATGCACAAAAGCCGATCCTCGGCTTTGCCGCCGCCAGCGGCACCGGCAAGACCACGCTCCTGACGCAACTGATTCCGCTGCTGAAGCAGCAGGGCCTCCGGGTCGGTTTGGTCAAGCACAGCCATCACAGCTTCGATATCGACCATCCCGGCAAGGACAGTTACCGGCTGCGGATGGCCGGCGCCTCTCCGGTCATGCTGGTTTCCCAATACCGCTATGCGATCATCCACGAGTTCGAAACGCCCAGGGAGCCGAGCCTGGATGAGCAGCTCAAGGTGTTGGACCAGTCGGGCCTGGATCTGATCCTGGTCGAGGGTTTCAAGGCCGAAAAATTCTCCAAAATCGAACTGCACCGGCCATCGCTGCAAAGGCCGCTCTTGTTCCCGCAGGATCCGGACATCATCGCGATCGCGAGCGACGCGCCGGTCGAGGTGCCGGACCGGCTGGTCAGGCTGGACCTGAACCGTCCCCATCTGATCGCGCGCTACATTCTGGACCACTACCGGGAATTCAAATGATGGCCGATCCGTGCAGCCTCGAACCGATGCTGTCCGCCGAGGCCGCGCTGGACAGGATCGTGTCCGCGGTACAGCCGGTTTCCGGCGCGGAAAGATCGGCGCTGAAACATGCGCTGGGACGGGTGGCGGCCGAACCGGTGCGTGCGCCGCTCCCTATTCCGCATTACCGGAACGCGGCGGTCGACGGCTATGCCTTCGGCAGTATCGAATTTGAGCGGAACCGGCCGGTTCGTCTGCGGGTGGCCGGCGCTTCCTGGGCCGGCCACCCGTTTCGGGGACGGCTGAACCGAGGCGAATGCATTCGGATTTTCACCGGCGCGGCTGTCCCGGATCAGGCCGATTCGGTCGTCATGCAGGAGTTTGCGGCAGCAGACGGCGACGAGATCGTGCTGCCGGCCGCTGTAGAATTGCGCCGCTTCGTGCGCGAAATCGGCGAAGATCTTCAGCAGGGCGAACTTCTGTGTGGAGAGGGCAAAAAGCTGACCGCGGCCGATCTCGGTTTGCTGGCTTCGGCAGGCGTTTATGATGTGGCGGTTAAAAGACCGGTCAATATCGCATTTTTCTCGACCGGGGATGAGCTGATCGGGATCGGGCAGGCCTTGTCGGCGGGCAGAATATACGACAGCAATCGCTACATGCTCGGCAGTTTATTGATCGATCCTTGTTACCGCGCCGCCGATCTGGGGGTGATCGGCGATAACAGGGAGCAGCTGGAGGCAGCGTTGAAACGGGCAGCCCAGAATCACGACGTGATCATTACGACCGGCGGCGCCTCGGTTGGCGAGGCCGATTTTATCGCCGAGGTTCTCGGACGGCTCGGCGAAATTCATCTCTGGAAGATTGCGATGAAGCCCGGAAAGCCTCTGGCTTTCGGCAAAATCGGCAAGGCGTTCTTCTTCGGCCTGCCCGGCAATCCGGTTGCGGTGGCCGTTACGTTTCGGCAGATGGTCGAGCCGGCGCTGAAGCGGCTGGCGGGGCAGGCGCCCGCCCACCCGCTGCGCATCCGGGCCATTTGTACGGTTCCTCTCAAAAAAGAACCGGGCCGCCTCGAATTTCAACGCGGCGTTCTGACCCAGAACGCGCAGGGCGAATTTTTCGTCGCCGCAGGAGGCGGACAGGGATCGCACCTCTTGGGTGCGATGGCGCGGAGCAACTGTTACATCGTTCTGCCGGCCGATTGCGGCGGCGTGCGGGCCAACGAAGCCGTCTGGGTGGAACCTTTCGGGGTAGCGTTATGAAATCGAAAAGGCGCGGCCGGAAGCCTGGAACATCTTATCCACAATTTCTGTGGATAACTTTGTGGAAAGACTCTCGATAACCGCTCGGGGACCCGATAGCGCCTGCCTTGCGGTTAAATTGTAAACATTTTATACGAAACAGAATAATTATTTAATATCAATAATTTATTGGTGTTGATCGGGTTTCGCCAGAGTTTGGGCTGCGAAAATCGCGGCGCTCCGGACATTCGGGACAATGTGCATAACATGAAACGCGACCCCCTTAAATTCGATGGGATTCCTCTTGAAACACCTCTAACGGAAAGATGCATGTTGGTTTTCATTCTGCTCAGCCTTGCCCTCGGCTATTTCGTTCAAACTTCCAATCCGCTGCTCAGCCACTTGGTATCGCCGCTGGCGCTCTATCTCGGCATCGGCGGCGCCTTGCTGGCGGCCTCCGGCATGCTGTTCAGGAAAAAGTATTTCCCGGTCTGGTACGACCTGTTTGCATCGAGTGTCTTGCTGGCCTGGTTCGCCTACTGGAAAACCCGATTCAACGACGATTCGCCGATGTTTTTTTTCTTTCCGGTCTATTTCGCGGCGATGGCCGCCTTCATCTCGCTCGCCTTCATCGGTCCCTGCGAGCGCCTCGATAATGAAACCGTCGGCTACATGCGCCGGCTTGTCGAGCACAAAGCCCTGCAGCCCTGGGTGGTTATGCTGGGGACGCTCGGGAGTCTGGAATTGCTGGACCATTATCTGGTCTTTCCGATAGCGGTCACGTTGTTGCTGTTGCGGTTTGCGCTGGACTGCTGCGTCGAGCGGAACAGCCGAAAGGGCGGCAGAAGCTGATCGGTATTTCCCTGTTTCGGTAAGTAAAAAACCGCCCCGGCGATGAGCGAAAGGCGGTTTATCTCAGGCGGACCGGCAGGACGCGATATGCCTTCCCGGGTGTTCGGATCGCTTGGGTTAGTGGATATGCACTTCCCGCGACTTGTACGTATCGCTTCTTTGCAGTTCGTAATCCTCCATCTTGATTCCATCTTCATTGAGCTGGATCAGTGTGCCTTCGTCTTCGATATGGTAGCGGCGCGTTTTTGTTCCTCCCTTGGTCGGCGTCAAAACCACGGTGCGGGTTTCTACATTCCAGTCGTATTTGCCTCTTTCAAAATACTCCCGTGAAGATTGTTTAGCCGGCTGGATTACGATCAGATAGTTGTTCTTCTGCTGTAAAGACAGCGTCGTTTTAACACCGTCGCAATCGCTGCAGGGCAGATAGCCGTAAAAAACGCCGCGAAACTCCTGGCTCTTGTCGGCAGGGTTCTGATGCGCCGAGTGATCCATTCCTGGGTGAAGGTTTTTCGACCGTGCCCTGGCGAAGCCTTCTTGCGCTTCGAGATCGGATACCGCCATTGCCGGCATCGCCGCAAGCAGGCTGCTGAAAAGGAACAAGGCCAGATTGTGCTGTAATGGTTTTGTTAATGCTCGCATGATGACTTTCCACAAAAGTAACGCGGGTTGTGCTGATGAACGGAGCGGGAAATTTACCAGATTTACCGAAAAAGAGCTTCTCTAATTTCGAACTTACCGCTTCGCCGCCGCGCTGCAATGTTTTGACGAACCCATCTTCCGCCGCGCCGTATGTACGGAAACGTACCGACCTTTCGAAGCGGGAGGGCTTATATAGACGGTATCGGATCGTACCACGCCCTCATTTTCCTTGACACCCGTTTCCGGAGGAGTTCCAACATGCGTAACTTAATAGCGGGATTTATTCTGATCGTGATTCTGCCTGCGGTCGGCACGGCCCAGACATCTACAGGTGTTGAACGTCCGCGGAACGTGCTGGAGCCTTCTCCGGAAACTGGGCCTGCCGGCCCCCATCCACCCCGCGCTTCGGAAGGCAAGAATGCCGGTTCCGCGGGCACGCAAGGCGATGCCTACGCCATTTGCATGCGCGCGACTCAGCGCTTCGATGAACAGGAGAAAGCCAAAGGCAACGAGAAAACCGAGGTCACATCGCTGTCGACGGCGTGCCAGGAAGAGCTGAAACCGGCCGCGTATTGGCTGTGCATGGATAAAAAAGCGCTCGAACAAGTCGACTTCAACAGTGCGGATTGGCAGTGTGCGAGGCAGACCGGGATCTTGAAATGATGTCTCGCTTTAGCCGCTATTGTCCGGTTTTGGCGGGGAACGGGACGAGCCGGCGAGAGTTGCCGGCTTGACAAGTCGAGCCTTGCCATTACGAAAAACCGTCTCGAAGCGCTCTTCTGATCTTGGATCGCTGTGAGGGATCGGTCCGGCTGCGCCGGCAACAGGCCCAAAGTTTCTCTTATGATCAATCAAAATGTTTGTTTCAAGCTTCCGCCCATTACGCGCAAGATCGACGGCACTCCTAAGCGGGTGGGGTTCGAATTGGAGTTTTCCGGCCTGAGTCTCGGCCAAACGGCCGATGCGCTTCAGGCAGCGCTGGGAGGTCGGCTGGAAAAGAAGAATAGAGTCGAGTGGACGGTTCATGTGGAGGCGCTGGGCGACTTCAAGATTGAACTCGACTGGCATTACCTGAAATGCAAGGCGGAAGAAAATGCCGAAGAGGCCCAATACGGAAAGCAGCCGGATCTGTTTACTCAAACATGGGTCGATCTGTTGGCGCAGGCTTCGGCGCTGCTGGTGCCTGTCGAAATTGCCTGTCCTCCGGTCGCAGTCACCGGTCTCGAAGTGCTGTTGCCGATGGTAGCGTCCTTGCGCAAAGCAGGGGCCATAGGCACCGAAGAATCGCTGTTAGCCGCTTACGGCGTGCATATCAATACGGAGATTTACAGTCTGAATTCCGCAACGCTGTTCCCTTACCTGAAAGCGTTTGCGCTGCTTCAGTGGTGGTTGGTGGATGCACATCAGGTCGATGTGAGCCGCAAAATCAGTCCTTACATCGATCTTTATCCGGAAGCGTACCTTAGAAAATTGCTGTCCCAGCCGCAACCTTCGATGGCCCAAATTACGGCCGATTATCTCGCGTATAATCCGACCCGCAACCGGGCACTGGATCTGTTGCCGATGCTGGCCTGCTGGAATAAGGAAGTCGTACAGAAGGTGGTCGACGATCCTAGAATCCAGGCCCGGCCAACATTCCATTACCGCTTGCCGAATTGCCGGATCGATCGGGAAGACTGGTCGTTAGCGGAAGCCTGGAATAAATGGTGGGTGGTCGAACAATTGGCGCACCGTCCGGCCGATCTTGAAAAACTCGGTTTGGACTTCCTGATCGCCGAGCGCCCCTTGATCGGCATCAGCCGTCGCGATTGGGTGGAGTACATGGACCAATGGCTGAGAGACAACGGGTTGGTGTAACCGGAAACGACCGGCGCTGGGCGCCCGGCTGGTGGTGTACGGCATTGGCTTTGCGCATGGCCGGCGCCGTGCCCGAACGGATCAGCGTTCAGCATGCGCCCAGCGGCGAACCTTTGGACGCGCTGATTATCGGCGGCGGCAACGATATCAGCCCGGAACATTACAACGGCGACATCAATGCCAAGGTCAGACATGATCTGGCGCGCGACCTGCTGGAGATCGAATGGATTCATCAGGCGCTGAAGAAAAGAATTCCGCTGCTGGGCATCTGCCGCGGCGCCCAGTTGATCAACGTGGTGCTTGGCGGCAATCTGTACCAGGACATTCGGCCGCTGCGCGTTCATACCCATAATCGGCCGGGGCTGTTGCCGACCAAGCAGGTCCGCCTGGAAGCGGATTCAAGATTGGCCGAAATCTGCGGCAAAACGACTTTTCGAGTCAACAGTTTGCATCATCAGGCGATCAAAAGCATCGGAGCCGGACTGAGAATCGTGGGGTGGGACCTTGACCGGATCGTCCAGGCGGTGGAAGCCTGCCCCAACGCCCGAATTCTCGGCGTTCAGTGGCATCCCGAGTATCTGCTGTATCTGCCGTCGCAATTCGCTATTTTCAAGTGGCTATTAGAGAATAAGGAATGATAGCTTCTTATCTCTTATTATTCAGTTCCGCTTTTCTTGCCGCGACCTTTTTTCCGTTCTATTCGGAAGTGACGTTATTCGCGCTGTTGAGCGAAGGGGGAGATCCTTATGTGCTGGTCACCATTGCGGCGGTCGGCAATACATTGGGCGCGGTCGTTAACTGGTTCCTGGGGCTTTATCTGCTGGATTTCCAGGACCGGCGCTGGTTCTATTTCAGCAAGGCCCAGATCGAGAAAGCGCAGGCCTGGTATCAGCGGTACGGTTTCTGGTCGCTGCTTTTCGCCTGGATGCCGGTGGGCGGCGATGCGCTGACCCTGATCGCCGGCATCATGAAAGTCAGGCTGCCGCTGTTTCTGTTATTGGTCGGGCTAGGGAAAGCACTGCGCTATATCGTACTGGTCTATCTGACTGCCCGGTTGTGGCAGTGACTCGGCCTGAAGTCTTAACCGCTAACAAAGAACGACCAGCAATATCAAACCCGGAATGATCCCCAGGATCAGGCCGATCACGATCGCGATTACCTCGCCGGTCGAGTAATTGCATCCCACCTTGCCGACGTTCACGTCGGCCACACTGTCGTCGTCCAGGCCGGCGAGCACCATGCCCGAAAATTCATCGGCGACCTGTGCCGGGGTGGAGGCCGTCAGAATGCGTGATCGGAATTCGCGCAGTCGGCCTTCGGCGTCCCGCAGATCGTTGCTGAACGGCATCAGAGCGCGGGTGTTCCGGAGCGCGTCAAGGGCCCCGTCCGCCGGCGCGAGCGCCAGCGTACGGGCCTGATTCAGCGTATCGGCGGCGGCGATGCGGTCCTTCAATGCTGACAGCGCCGGATAAGACGCCGGTCCGGTAGTGCAGGCGGATGCGATCAAGTCCCCAGGCTCGACGGATGGCGAAAAAGCCGCTGCGGCTGTTTGCGGCAGAAATACGTAAACGATCCATATCAGTTCCAGCAGAATCAGAGCGGACGAAATTTTGGTATGTTTAAACATGACACTTCGCCTCGATGGTAGAGGTAAACAGCGTTTTCGACCGTTTTAGGGGAACGGGCGCTGTAATCACCCAGATTGAAGAAGCCAAATCCGAACAGTGTTCGGTCACTGTAACCGCTTCAGGCAAATACGCAATCCGTATGAATACCTAACCCGAGCCGCGCTACAAGTGCCATAATCCGAGCGCGCTGACCGCGATCAGGCCGCCGCCGATCCACCGCTTGAAAAGCCTGTCGTTGCGCATGATCGCGTCATGTGCTTTGAGGCCCAGCAGATGCCCGATAGCTGCTATCGGCAGCAGCGTCAGCGCTTCGGTCAAATGCAGATCCACGGACAGGGCCACAAACGTAGTCATCTTGATGCTGACCAGAATAAACCATAAGACGAACAACGTGTCGCGCAATTGGTGTTTGCCGACGTTATTCATGAAAACGGCCACCATTAACGGCGCCCCGGATAGGGATATCCCTGCAACATAGCCTCCCAAAACGAGCAGCCCTCTGTCCGCCCAGCGATGGCGGCTTTCGATGCCCCGGTTGAAGAGCCAGATGAAGCCGTAAAACAAGGTAATCGAATAAATGAAACCGTTCAGCCATAAGACCGGCAGTTTGACCAGTCCGAAGACGCCGGCGATGGCGGGCGGAATGATGTAAAGCGAAGAGCACAGCAGATAGCGCCAGTCGACATTATGCAGCCGGTTCAGCAGCGTCAGGCCGGAAAAAAACAGCAGATGCACTCCGATGATCGGCAACCAGAACAGCGGCGTATCGCGGATGAACAACATCAGCGGCAAGCCCAGGGCGGCGCCGCCGAAACCCAGCCCGGTCCGGACAAAGCCGGTCCAGACGAAAACCAGCGCAATGCACAAAATCTGGTAAAGAGAAAAATCGGTCAACATATTTTTATTGAGTCATCGTTTGAGGTATTGACTGTAGGGCGCAATAGGCGAAGCCGTATTGCGCCGCATGGAGGCCTACATTCGGCGGAATACGTTGTGCTATTCCGCCCTACGCGAGCTGTTTTCGCCGGATGAAGATTAAGGCAGCAGAGGACTGCCCATCTGGGCGGGGAGGCGGATTTTCTTAAAATGGAAGCTTGCCGGTCAACATGTCCCACCACATTCGCCAGTCGCACAGGAAGCTGAGCCAGGGATATCTGAAGGTGGCAGGCCTGTTATGCTCGAAGAAGAAATGCCCGCTCCAGGCCAGAGCGTAGCCTTGCACCAGCGCGACCGCAACCAGCCACCCTGCCGGCACCGCGAAAGCGGCGACCAGCAGCGCCAAGGCTATCGAGGTGCCGGCAAAATGCAGCCGGCGCGAGACGCGGTTGGCGTGCTCGCTGAGGTAAAACGGATAAAACTCTTTGAGCGTGCGGTAATGCGGGGGCTCATTCACGGCAATAGCCTCGGTTGAGTGCGAGTTCCTTTTTTAGATCATCGATTTGCCGGGACGTGCGGTTTACGGCAGCCGCTCCGGCTCCTGATTGATCATGTGCGTGGCAAGGTGCTGCAACGCTTCCTGCATATTGGTTCTCAGTTGCGGATCCAGGGTCATTTCCGCCAGGGCTTTATTCATGCACAGCATCCACTGGTCGCGCTCCGCTTCGCCGATCGCGAACGGGAAATGGCGGGCGCGCAGCATCGGATGGCCGAATTCTTCGATGTACAAATTGGGGCCTCCCAGCCAGCCGGACATGAATTTGAACAGCTTGTCCTTGGCGGAGGCCAGGTTGGGCTGATGCATCGCGCGAATGCCTTGCGCTTCGGGCAGGATGTCCATATAGAAGTAAAACCGGTCGACCAAACTGCGGATGGCCTGTTCGCCTCCGATGGCCGCGTAAGGCGTGAGGGTTGTCATGACGGATTGTGCTCTTTGAGATACGGGGGTTGTATGGTTTATGCCTGGGCCGTATAGCCCGCTTCTGCGGGCAGTCAGGGGCAGTGATTCTCCACCGGATGCGTAACGCGCGACAAGCGCAGCCCGGATCGGAGGGGTTTCAAGACAGCGAATGAATGCCGGCTGCAAAACTGCGAGAATTTTATCAGTATTTTGCTTTCTCGGCTGCCGCCTGGAAAATAATGGCTGAAAAATTTCATGAGCCGCGCCAAAGATTCGCTATCATTTTCAAAATGAAATGGGCTCCGAAGCCGCCTTCCGGCCTTCGTCGAGCCGAATTTTTGCCGGGTTGAACCGGCACCTGCCTATTATCAAACGACTTTGGAGAAAACCGGATGACAGCGCAGCGGCTTGTAAGGCAATTCTGTACCGCCCGCGACACGGCCGACCGGCTTGCGGAACGGGCGCCGATCGAATTCGTGCCGGCCTCGGAGCCCAAAGGGCCTGCCGTTTTCATCGACACCCAGGTCAAATATCAGGAATTTCTGGGATTCGGCGGCGCCTTCACCGAAGCGGCCGCGGCGACGCTGGACAGGATGCCCGCCTCGTTGCGCCAGGAAATACTGGCGGCTTATTTTTCACCGAAGCAAGGCCACGGTTATACTCTATGCAGAACCCATATCAACAGCTGCGATTTCTCGCTCGGCAACTATGCCTATACGGAGGTCGAGGGCGACGTCGGATTGAAACACTTCAGCGTCGACCGGGACAGGCGAACCTTAATACCGATGATATGCGATGCGATCGAATTGTCCGGCGGAAAGCTCAGGCTGTTCGCTTCGCCGTGGAGCCCGCCGGCCTGGATGAAGACGAACCGGCAGATGAACGGCGGCGGCCGGCTGAAACCCGAGTACCGTCAGGCCTGGGCCGATTATTACATCCGCTACATTCGGGAATACGGGAAAGCAAGCATCCCGATCTGGGGCTTGACCGTGCAAAACGAGCCGGAGGCCTTGCAAACCTGGGATTCGTGCCTCTATACCGGCGAGGAAGAGCGCGATTTCGTCAGGGATTACCTCGGTCCGGCCCTGCATCGCGCCGGGCTCGGCGATGTCAAACTGATCATTTGGGACCACAACCGCGACCGGATGTATGAACGGGCCAAAATCGTCCTGGACGATCCGGACGCCGCGCGCTACGTCTGGGGGATCGGTTTCCATTGGTATTGCGGCGATCATTTCGACAATGTCCAATTGACGCACGATGCCTACCCCGACAAACACCTGATTTTTACCGAGGGCTGCCAGGAAGGCGGGCCGCATCTCGGCGCCTGGGAGCCCGGCGAGCGTTACGCCCGCTCGATCATTCAGGACCTTAACCGTTGGACGGTGGCCTGGGTGGACTGGAATCTGGCTCTGGACGAGAACGGCGGGCCCAATCACGTGAACAATTTCTGCAGCGCGCCGATCATTGCCGACACGCAAGCCGGGGAGGTTCGCTATCAAAGTTCCTATTATTACATCGGGCATTTCTCGCGCTTCATCCGTCCCGGCGCCCGCCGGGTCGTTTGCGCAAGTACTTCGGATGCGCTCGAATCGACCGCGTTTTTGAACGCCGACGGCACGGTGGCCGCCGTCGTATTGAACCGCTCCGGCGAGACGATCGACTTTGATCTGAAGATTCCGGGATTACAGGCCAAGACTGCCATTCCCGCTCGCGGGATCAAAACTTATCTTTTCGAGGATCGGCAATGAACTCGCCGGAACGCTTTGCCGGAATTCCCGCCTTGAATGATTTCGCCGGTTGCGCCGGATCGGACTTTTTTAAAACTGCCATATGAACCGAACCTATGCTTTCAAGGACAATTACCGCTGCTTCGCGATCGAGCGGTACAACGAACTGCCTCCTTTCGCCGGTTTTTTGCCGGGGATTGCCGGTATCCGGGGGCGTCCCGCCTGGGCTTTTTACGTCAATCGCGGCCAAGCCGTCGCGAGTTTCGGCGTACGCAACAAGGACGGGGCTTTTTTGGAGTTTTATCCGGCCGACAAGGCGTATCAACTTACCCCGTCCCGCGGCTTCCGGACGTTTCTGAAGATTGCCGATCGTGATCGAATGATCGCCCACGAGCCTTTCCAGCGCGGTGCAGGGCCGGATGTCATTCAGCGCCTCTACGTGACAGCCCACGAAGTCGGGGTCGAAGAGATCAATCCCGGCGTGGGGATCCGTATCCGGGCCGATATGTTCACCGTGCCGGAAGCGTCCGTCGCGGGCCTGGTCAGACGGGTCGAGATCGTGAACCTTTCCGCGCAGTCCCGCACCCTTGAGATCGTCGACGGTTTGCCGCAAGTCCTGCCTTACGGACTCAATCAATGGGGCGTCAAATTCATGAGCCGAACCTCGGAAGCCTTCATGCGGGTCGAAGGGGTAGAGCAAAACCGGCCTTTTTATCGCCTGAAAGTCTGGCCGTCCGACACCCCGGAGGTCGAACCGGTGATACCGGGCAATTTTTTCGTGGGTTTTTTGAACGGCGAGCGTAACCGTGCGGTGGTGGATGCCGAGCAGGTTTTCGGCCTGGCGGGCGATTTATCCAGGCCGGAACGATTTTTCTCCGAAGATCGGCCGGATTTTTCCGCCCAGGTCACGGCCAACCGGACGCCCTCGGCTTTCCAGGCAATGACCCTCGAACTCCGGCCGGGGGAGGGCCGGGTATTTTACGGCCTGTACGGCCATGCGCCTTCGCTGCCGGAGTTGGACCAATTTCTGGCCGGGATCGATGCGGAGCGCTTTTTCGAGGCGAAACGGGCGGTCAACCGCCGCTTGCTGGAAGAAATCACTCAACCTGCCTTTACCGCAACCGCTAATCCGCTTTTCGATGCGCACGTCCGTCAGTGCTATCTGGACAACGGTTTGCGCGGCGGTTTTCCGATGGCCGTGCCGGGAGGCGCGCGCCTGTATCTGTTCGGACGCAAGCATGGCGATTTAGAGCGGGATTACAACGACTTTCTGCTCCGGGATACGCCGTTTTCGGAAGGCAACGGCGATTTTCGCGATGTGCTGCAAAACCGCCGCCTGGACCTTTTCTTCGATCCGGCCCTGGATGCCAAAAACATCCGCTACTTCTTCAGCCTGATCCAGCCGGACGGCTACAATCCCTGTTCGCTCAGGAATTCGCGTTTCGCTGTCGAGTCGCCGCAGGCCTTTGCGTCTTATTTCTCCCGCTTTCCGGCGCTGGAAAAGTTGCTTGACCGCGAGTTCAAATATGCGGAGCTCTGGACAGCGCTCGAACCAGCCGCGGGCGAGCGGCCGGCGATTTTGCAGGCCATTCTGGCGCAGGCGCAGGAAGTCGAGGATGCCGAATTCGACCGGGGCTATTGGAGCGACCACTGGACCTATCTGGCGGACTTGCTGATCGGCTATCAGGCCGTTTATCCGGACCGCCTGCAGGGCCTGTTTCTGGAAAAGACTTACACCTTTTTCGATCCGACCCATGCGGTCCTGCCGCGCGCCGAAAAATACGTAGTGACCGCCCGAGGCGTGCGCCAATTCGGCGCGGTGCAGGCGCGTCCGGACAAGATCGCCTTGATCGGGTCGCGAACCCGGCGACGCTATCAGGTCCGCTCTCAACGGGGGCAAGGCGAAATCGTCTATACCACGCTGCTCGGTAAAATCCTGACGCTCGTGGTGAATAAACTGGCCTCCCTGGATCCGTACGGCGTAGGAATCGAAATGGAGGCCGACCGGCCGGGCTGGTGCGACGCGTTGAACGGCCTGCCCGGACTGTTCGGCTCGTCCGTGAACGAGACGATCGAGCTCAAGCGCCTGATCGACTTCACTGTGCAAGCGCTGACCGATCTGCAAGGCGAATTTTCGCTGCCGGCGGAACTGGCCGATTTCATGGCCGGCCTGGAAGCGCTGCTGCCGCGTCCGAACCTGACCGCCGAGGCCTTCTGGCGGGACGGCGGGGCTTTGAAGGAAGCCTATCGGGACAAGGTGTTCATGGGCTTCGAGGGTACCGAACAATCGTGTTCGGTTGCCGGCCTGTGGGCTTTTTTGAAGACGGTTTCGGCTCATCTGGACGCGGCGATCGCCAAAGCGCGCAACCCGGAAGGGATCATCACCTATTTTGCCTATGAAGCGGCGCAGTATCGGGAAGTCGGGCCGGGCCGGGCGGAAGTGATACGCTTCCGTCAAAAACCGCTGCCGCTGTTTCTGGAGGGTTTCGTGCATGCGCTGCGCATCGCGAAACCGCAAGAGGCCCGCGCCTTGTACGAGGCGGTGAGTCATTCCGAACTGTTCGATAACAAGCTGGGCATGTACCGGCTGAACGCCCCGCTTGGGGAGAACGCCCTGGACCTGGGCCGGATCGGCATTTTCAACTACGGCTGGCTGGAGAACGGTTCGATCTTTCTGCACATGCATTACAAATTCGTGCTGGAAATGGTTCGGGCCGGGCTGGTCGAGGAATTCTACAGCCGGATCGACAAATTGCTGGTGGCGTTTCACGATCCCGTCGAATACGGGCGCAACCCGGCCGAAAGCTCCAGCTTCCTGGTCAGCAGCGGTTTCTCCGTCGATCCGCGCCAGCACGGGCGCGGCTGCGTCGCGCGCTTGTCGGGATCGACGGTCGAGCTATTGCACCTGTGGCTTCACCTTTTCCTCGGGTCGGCGCCTTTCGTCGTCGAGCAGGGGGCGTTGCGGTTCCGTCCCGCGCCGCTCCTGTCGAAGTCATTTTTCACCGCCGAGGCGCAATGCGTTCGCCCTTTCGGCGCGGAAGAGAAATTGCCGGCCGGCAGTGCGGCCTGCGCCTTGTTCGGATCGACCTTGCTGGTCTATCGCAATCCCAAGCGGCAGGATACTTTCGGTCCTGCTGCGGCGATGCCGTGCCGTTACCGATTGTACGGACGGGACGGCAGCACGCAAGTGGTGGAAGGCGGAGAACTGGAAGGCCAGGCGGCGGCGTCGCTACGGCAGGGGGTATTCCGGCGCGTCGAGATCGAGCTGGAATGACCGGCCGGCAGCCGGCTTTTACTCCGGCCGCCAGACGCAGGTCGCCACCGTGCGCGCGGGGAGCATCACGGCCGCTTCTTTACTACGGCAGCGAACCCTCAATGACTGCGGTTCGGCCCGGTCATTCAGCACGATCAGCACGATCGAACCGGCAGGCGTCAGAAAAACCGCATGGGGCAGATTTATATCGGCTTCGGAATGAATCCTGAAGGATCCTGGACGCACGAACTTCGCGGCATGGGCGATTACATAATAGGCGACGTTCCGCGTAATCCGTTCGCCGATCGTCAACGCGCCGACGCAGTTGGGCGCGCCGCCGGGCGTATGGGGACGGCAGAGGGGGTCGGAAGCCAGATTCCATTCCAGTACCGCCCGGCTCCAGTGGTTTACCGATCCGATCAGCACGTTCCGGATATGCCAGAGCAAGTCTGCCCCGAACTGGCCGTCCGT
Source organism: Candidatus Methylomicrobium oryzae (assembly GCF_016745425.1). Classification (GTDB taxonomy): domain Bacteria; phylum Pseudomonadota; class Gammaproteobacteria; order Methylococcales; family Methylomonadaceae; genus Methylomicrobium; species Methylomicrobium oryzae. Next base: position 250,227 of record NZ_JAERVK010000001.1, read on the forward strand.
CCCTACCCATTGCTCGGTGAAATACAGTTTCATCTCGGGGTAGGCCCGATGCACTTCGGACAGGGCCGAAATATCCCCCGCATACAGATGCCAGGCCGATCCGCTCAGGTAGCGGCGCGCATCCGGATCGGCAAAAACTGCCAAAGGATAGGCCTTCACATCGCAATTGTGGTCCCAGCAAAACAGTTCCACATCAGTTAAGCTTGCCTCCTGCAGCGCAGGCCCCAAATAATTTTTGATGAACTCGGCCTGCTCGCCGGCCACCATCACCATGCTGGGCTCGTTTCGGTCGTTCAAGGGTTCGTTCTGCGGGGTAATCGCATGAATTATGATGCCCCGCTGCCGCATCGCTTGCAGGTAGCGGACTAGATAAGCGGCATAAACGGAATAGCAATCCCTTCGCAATTTGCCGCCGATGAAACTCCGGTTGGTCTTCATCCAGGGCGGCGCCGACCACGGCGTCGCGATGAGACTGAGCACGGGATTGACGGCAAGAATTTCCCGCAACAGGGAGATTACTTCGTTGTCTCCCGCCTCGATATCGAAATGCGCGAGTGCGAAATCGGATGCTCCGTCCGGCCTGTCGTCATACGAAAAGCACTGCTCGCTCAGATCCGACGCGCCGATGCCGAGGCGCAGAAAACTGACCCCGATGCCGTCGCCGTCAGGCAGGAACAGCTCCCTTAACAGCGCAGCCCGTTCGGCAGCCGGCAGGCGTCCGATCAGCATCGCGCTGCCCCCGGTCAACGCAAAGCCGAACCCTTCCATGCGCTGATACCGCCGTTCGGCATCGATGCCGATCACCGGCCGGCCGGGGCCGCTGCCGGCGGCAGGTCCAGGCTTCTTTTCCTGCCGTTGAAACAAGCGGCTTCGGTCGGCGCTGGTCAGCCAGACGGCCGGTTCATCAGCAGTAAACATGGCGTAGGGAAAAACGGGTTTGTACAGGCATGGGGAATGCTCGGGAGCAAGTCATCGGGAAGTCGCGTCAACGTGTCGGCGTCACTGTTTTCATCTGTAGGGTACGCTGTGCGTACCTTTTCGACGCATGCCGGGATATTTATCCCGCCCGTAACGTTTAAAGTCGCACGGAGGAGGGAGGATGATTTTGCGTTTGCGGAGAATTTCCAAATCTTGGGAACGGGGTTATAACTCCCGTCCCGCTCAGGAGCACCCCTTGGAAAGGGTGTATCACGAGAAGCGCTCTGCGAAAAAGGATTTACTTGGATTTTTTGGTTTTCTTGACCGTTTTTCGGCTGGCGGCAGGCTTCACGGCTTTTTTCTTTGCGGCGGCGGTTTTCTGGGCGGTCCGCGTTACGCTGCCGCGTTTGCTTTGGGCGGCCTTGGCCCGGCTCGGCGAGCCGCGCTTGGCGGCGGCTTTTTGGGCGGCAGTCAGGCGATGATAGCCTGAAGCTGCCCGAAGCCGCTTGTGCGCACGGTAATGCTTGGCGGCGGGCCGACTGTTTACGACGCGGTGATAGTTGCCGTCGCCGGCCGCGGAAGCGACCTGGATGCCATGGTGGTTACCGCAGTCGAGCTGATAGGGCGGCTCGCCCGCGGCGCTGGCGGTCATCATGTCGATGTTGCGGTAGGAGCCGTCGCCGTAACGGTTGGAGAAGCCCGCATCCATCATGTTCATCATCAACTGGTAGCGCTCGGCGCTGGTCGAACCGCCCAGGATGATTCCGATCAACCGTTTGCCGTTTTGCAATGCGGAACTCATCAGGTTAAAGCCCGAGCCGCAGGTAAAACCGGTTTTCATCCCTTCCGCGCCGGGATAGCGAGCGGTGAACTTATTGATGCCGCGCAGTTCGCGTCCTTTGAAGGAAAAGCCGTGGCTGGCGAAATAGGGATAATAGTTCGGAAAATTTTTCATGATTTTCCAGGCCAGGATAGCCAGATCGCGGGAGGTGGTGACCTGCAGATTATTCGGCAGGCCGGTCGCGTTCATGAAGCGGGTATTGTACATGCCCAGCTGGCGTGCTTTGGCGGTCATTTGCCCTGCGAAAGCCTCTTCGGTGCCGCCCAGATGCTCGCCGAGCACGACCGCCGCGTCGTTCGCCGAGCGGGTAATCACCGCCAGGATGGCTTCTTCGACGGTCAGGGTTTCGCCTGCGCGGAGTCCCAGCTTGCTTTGCGGCTGCCGGGAAGCGTGGTAGGAGGCGCTCATGCCGTCGTGCAGTCCGATACGCCCCTGGGCCAGCGCTTCAAAGGCCATGTACAGCGTCATCACCTTGGTCAGCGAAGCGGGATACCAAGGATGCGTCGCATCGATCTCATGCAGTACATTGCCGTTTTCGGCGTCGATCAGGATCGCGGCATAACGCGCATCGGCGGTACCGGCCGTCAGCAGCGCGCCGAACGTCAGCAGGACAATAATAAACGACTTTACTTTACGCATTGAAAAAAATCTCGAAGACTCTGAGCGATCCAGAACAGGCTGGGGTGCAAGGAGGGGCTGACTGATATAGAGTAAGGCAAGTCGACCGCAATGATCTCCGGAGAAATCAGGCGATTTAAGCGGTATGCCGCGTAAACTCTGCGACAAGGAGACAAAAGTTTTGCATCCTGGCAGCTCGATCCCTAAATCTGACTTAAGCAGAAACCCATCCTGCTTATTTTAGCAAAGACTGAAAAAGGTAGAAATCTATTTGTATCGGCTGTGAAATTCCACTCAAACTGCTTGTTAATCGCAAAAATCAATTCCGCTTGCCGTTCTTCGGCGGCGAAATCAAATCGGTTAGACAATCGTACGGAGGCTCTCCCGAACAGATCCCCCAGGAGTCTCCGAATAAGCCCTCGTTTTTGGATTTCCAGGGTTCCGAGAAGGCTTCGAAAATAACCGAAGACCATCGGTTTTCGGCCATTTTTTCCAGGGTGGAGCTGATCACCTGCGCCTGGTTCCGGCGCCCGGCGATACCGCAATGCTCGCCGGTGCGCACGTTCACTTCGGTCCCGCCTTCGGGCGCATAAGGCCAGCCGAATTCGGTCATGATCACCTCGACGCCGGGGTAAGTGCGGCTGATCTCATTCAGGCGCTGGACATGGAAGTCGGCGGCCTTCTCGGCGGGGGTACACGAATGCACGCCCGCATGCTTGTTTTCCCACCAGGGAAAGATATTGGTGCCGATCCAGTCGACCCGGTTGGCGAAAAGGGTCTTTTGGCATGGCATGGCGCGATTGCACCATTCCCACCAGGTGTCGATCGTGGTAATGGGCTGGGCAATCTTCGCTTCGCGCAGCGCGTCAAGGCAGCGGATGATCTCGCTGTCCAGCGCATTGCCGTGGCGGGTCCGGACTTCGGAGCCGCAACTGAGCTTGACGATCGTGTTCGGATAAGTCCGGGCGAGCGCGATGCCGTGCGAGATCGATGCCGAGTTGACGGCGCTGTCGTCGTCGAGCCAGAGGATTGCGATTACTTTGATTCCACGGGCCTCGGCCGCCGCAAACGTCGCATCGAGGCCGTTCAGGACGCCGTAGGTCATGATGCAGCGGAAAGGGGTTTTTTCGACCAGTACGTCGAGCAGTTGTTCGATCTGGACCTTCGAGGGATGAGGACCGTAATCGGGATTCAGCCCTTTCACGTAGGGGCTAAAGGCGACGCACTGGAGCGCTTCCGATTGGGGCGGCGTCTGGGGCGCTCCCGGATTTTCGCGCGCCGCGGCAGACCGGAAGGTTATCAGCAGCAATGACAGCGCTAAAAGGAAGAAAACTTGTTTCATAAGAACCTATGATCGAGTCGCCGAGCGTGTTTTGTAGGGTACGCTGCGCGTACCTTTTACGGTTTTCGTGGGAAGAAGTTCAAAGGTACGCGCAGCGTACCCTACCTGACCGTCCGATTGGGTATATTCCCGAATGAGTTGCCCGTCAATCGGCCTTGCGTTTGAGCGCCTGTTTCGCCTGATGCCAAAAGGCGTCGAGTTCGTACAGGTCGCAATCGGTCAAACTGCGCCCCGAGGCGGCGACCTGCCGTTCAATATAATGGAAGCGGCGTGTGAACTTCTTGGTGCTTTCCTTCAAGGCCAGTTCCGGATTTACATCGAGATGCCTCGCCAGGTTCACAACCACCAACAGCAGATCGCCGATTTCCTCGCGGATGTGATGGGGGTCACCCGACTTCCAGGCCTCCCTGACTTCTTCGAGTTCCTCCATCACCTTGTCGAACACCGGCGGCGTATCAGGCCAGTCGAAGCCGTGCCGGGCGGCCCGGTCCTGAATCTTTTCGCATTCGAGCAGGGCGGGGAGGCTGGCCGCGACGCCCGCCAGCACACTGGCCGGCTCCTCCGGTTTCGCTTTCGCCTTGCGTTCTTCGTCCTTGGCCTGTTCCCAAGCCCGCTGGCGCTCCGCATCGGTTTCGAAGACCGCGTCGGCAAACACATGCGGATGCCGACGGATCAGTTTGTCGCAGATGCCGGCGGAAACCTGCTCGAAATCGAACAGGCCGCCTTCCTTCGCAAGCTGCGCATGAAAGACGACCTGCAGCAGAAGATCGCCGAGTTCGGCGCGCAGATCGTCCATGTCGTTGCGCTCGATTGCGTCGACGACTTCGTAGGCTTCTTCGATCAGGTAAGGGATCAGCGTCGCGAAATCCTGCTTGAGGTCCCAGGGGCAGCCCTGTTCGGGATCGCGCAGGCGCGCCATGATGTCCAGCAGGTGTTGGGTATTTTTCAGCATGTCGGTCAGAACTCGGCGCCGAAGCTCTCACGGTAGCGCTGCTTGAAGATTTCCATGTCGAAACTGTGGTTCTGCGTGCCGTTGTGTTCGATCTTGATTGCGCCCATCAAGGATGCGATCCGGCCGGTCACTTCCCAGTCGAATTCGTTCATCAGGCCGTACAGGAGTCCTGCGCGGTAGGCGTCGCCGCAGCCGGTCGGGTCGAGCAATTGTTTCGGCTGGGCGGAGGGAATTTCGATGCAGCGGCCGCGGGTATAAATTTTCGAGCCTTGGGCGCCCAGCGTCACGATCAACGCTTCGACGCGCCCGGCCAGTTCCGCAAGCGTCAGACCGGTGCGCTGTTGCAGGAGTTCGGACTCGTAATCGTTGACTACCGCCCACGTTGCCTGGTCGAGGAAGGTCAGGAGTTCTTCGCCGTCGAACATCGGAATGCCCTGGCCCGGATCGAAAATGAACGGAATATCGAGTTCCTTGAACTGCGCCGCATGCAGCACCATTCCGTCTCTGCCGTCCGGCGATACGATGCCGATCGTAATATCGTCCCGATTGGTCGGTACCGAATTCAGATGCGATTCGCTCATCGCGCCCGGATGGAACGCGGTGATCTGGTTGTCGTCTTCGTCGGTAGTGATATAAGCCTGTCCGGTGTAATGGTTGTCGAGAATCCGGATGAATTCCCGCGACAGACCGTTCTGGCAGAGCCATTGCATGTAGGGCTCGAAATCGTGGCCGACGGTCGCCATGATCAAGGGATCTTCGTCGAGCAGGCCCAGGTTGTAGGCGATATTGCCCGCGCAGCCGCCGAATTCGCGGCGCATCACCGGCACCAGGAACGACACGTTCAGGATGTGCACCTTGTCCGGCAGGATGTGATTTTTGAAGCGGTCATGGAAGACCATGATCGTGTCGTAGGCCATCGAACCGCAGATCAGTGCGCTCATGATTTAACTCCTATTAGTATGTAAGTCCAAGTGATGGCTGCCCAGACCAGCGATAGCATCACGGCGGCGGAACCGATGTCTTTGGCCCGGCCCGACAACTCGTGGCGTTCCAGCCCGACCCGGTCGACGGTCGCTTCGATCGCCGAATTCAACAGCTCGACCAGCAAGACCAGTACCACGCTGCCGATCAGCAGCAATTTTTCGATCGGCGTTTGGCCCAGCCAGATCGCCAGCGGCGTGGTGACCAGGAATATCAATACTTCCTGCCTGAAGGCTTCTTCATGTGTCCAGACGGCCTTGAATCCGGCCGCCGAAAAGCTGCACGCATTGAGGATGCGCTTAAACCCTTTTTCAGTTTGATACGCCATGCATTACCATAAAAAATTGTTTTGAAACGGATCGACGAGTCCGGGGGCGCTTATTCGGCCTCGATCATCGCTTGATAGGCATCGGCATCCATTAAGTTGTTCAGTTCGGAAGCCTCTGCGGTTTTTACGCAAAAAATCCAGGTTTCGTAGGGTGTGTCATTGATTTGTTCGGGACTGTCGGACAAAGACTCATTGACCTCGACAATCTCTCCCGTGACCGGGCTGTACAGGTCGGAGGCGGTCTTGACCGATTCGACCACCGCGCATTGTTCCTTGGCTTTCACCTGGCGGCCCACCTCGGGCAGCTCGACGTATACCAGATCACCCAGCTCCTGCTGCGCGAAATCGGTAATGCCGACGCGCACCACGTTGCCGTTTTCCAGCTTGGCCCATTCGTGGGTCGCGGCATATTTCAGACTGTTCGGCAAATCACTCATCTCGTCCTCTCCTGATCATTTATAAAATCTTTAAGCTGCGCAAGCCTGCGCCAGACGTTCGCTTTGTGCCCATCATACCATTTAAACGCGAGCTTTCTCTACCAAGCCGGGGCAAACGTTAGCGGGGCAGCTCCGCTCCGCTGCAAGACCGCCTCCCGAAACCTGCCACTTGTCTGATGGCGCGAAGATTTAACCGGCCGTAATCTTGAAGCGAGTATATTGTTGGACGCCGAGGTCTAAGCCTATGTCAATTTTTCGGGTCACTGTCCTATGAAAAATATTCATCGCATGCTGGAAGACATCAAACAGGAAACGCTGTCCACTGCCTTTTTGACCGGCCGCAAAGCGCTTTCGCCGGAGGTGATGGCGGCGATGGGAAAGGTGCCGCGCGAGCAGTTTGTCGCGCCCGAGATGGAACCGATGGCGTTCGACAACGGCCCCTTGCCGATCGGCTACGGACAGACCATCTCTCAGCCGTTTATCGTTGCGCTGATGACCGATCTGCTCGGTGCCAAACGGACCGACAGGATCCTGGAGATCGGCACCGGTTCGGGTTACCAGTCCGCAATCCTGTCGTTCCTGGCGGAGCAGGTTTATACGGTCGAGGTGATAGAGGACTTGAGCGTCGAAGCCGCAGCCCGTTTCGAAAAGCTCGGCTATCGGAATATTCACGTGAAGACCGGCAACGGCTATGACGGCTGGCCGGAGGAGGCCCCGTACGACGGCGTGATCGTCACCGCCGCCGCACCTTATATTCCCGAGCCGCTAATCGGGCAGTTGAAAGCGGGCGGCCGGCTGGTGATTCCGGTCGGCCGGCCTTTCGAACACCAGGAGTTGATCATGGTGGAAAAACAGGAGCATGGCGCCAACAAGCTCAGCAAAATCCTCGATGTCGCCTTTGTCCCGTTGGTGGATCAGGACCATTCGAAAAGATGGCACTAATCGCAAGCGCAAAGGTCGCATAGCTAAATCCGAAGGAAGGAGCGCTTCGCCATGATCTATCCAACCTGTGTGCGGACTGCGATATTGCTGTTCTTCTTCGCGGGTTTCGCCCGCGCCGAAACCGATGCCTACGCGCGGCAGCGCGCGGCGATGGTGGCCGAGATCGAAGCGAATATGGCGCAGACCGCCGGACTTTTAGGGCGCAAAGGCTTGTCCGCAGAGGTAGCGGACGCCTTGCGCACCGTGCCGCGGCACCAGTTTGTCGAGGAGGAAATGCAGCCGTATGCCTATCAGAACCGCCCTTTGCCGATCGGCCACGGCCAGACCATTTCGCAGCCGTATATCGTCGCGGTGATGACCGAATTGCTCGATGCGAAGCCCGGCGACAAAGTGCTCGAAATCGGCACCGGTTCGGCCTATCAGGCCGCGGTGCTCGGCGCGATCGGCGCCGAAGTGTTCACCATCGAAATCGTCGAACCTCTGGCCGCCGCCGCTCACGAACGGATCGCCAAGCTCGGGCTCGCGAACATTCACACCCGTACCGGGGACGGCTACTACGGCTGGCCCGAAGCGGCGCCGTTCGACGCGGTGCTGGTCACCGCGGCCGCCAGCCATATTCCTCCGCCCCTGATCAAGCAGCTGAAGCCCGGGGGACGCATGCTGATCCCGGTCGGCGACCGCTTCAATGTGCAGCAGCTGGTGTTGGTCGAAAAAGACCCGGATCAGAAGGTCAAGACCCGACAATTGCTGCCGGTGTCTTTCGTGCCGCTGACCGGGACCCATCAGTGAGTCGGGCTGCCGGCGCGATAAACGGTTTCCGCGGTCTGCCGCTGTTGATCGCACTGGTCTCGGGTGCATCGGTCGGTTATGAAATTTTGCTGATGCGGCTGTTTTCGATCATTCAGTGGCATCATTTCGCTTACATGATCATCAGCCTGGCCTTGCTGGGTTACGGCGTCAGCGGGGTTTTTCTGGGATTTTGCAAAGGCTGGCTGAACGCCCGTTTCGAACGGATTTTTCCGGGATGCATTTTGCTGTTCAGTCTCGCGGCGCCGGGCTGTTTCTGGATCGGCCAGCGGCTGCCGTTCAATCCGGCCGAGCTTTTCTGGTCGCCCCTGCAGCCGTTGTACTTGTTGACGCTGTATCTCTTGCTGTCTTTGCCGTTCTTTTTTGCCGCCTCGGCGATCGGTCTGACGTTATTCCGGTTCCGTGGACGGGTGCCCGCCATTTATGCGGCCGATCTGGCCGGCGCGGGGCTGGGCTGTCTGGCCGTTATCGGCCTGCTGCTTCGGTTGTCGCCCGGACAGGCGCTGATCGCGTTGTCCGTAATCAACGTTGCCGGGCTTTTTCTGGTATCGATCGTCTGGAAAAAGGCCGAATGGGTTTGGGGCGCCTCTGCCGCCGTGCTGGCCTTCCTGTGGCTTGCGCCTTCGGACTGGAAAACACTGCACGTTTCGCCTTACAAGGAACTGCGGCAATTCTTGCGCATTCCCGGTACGCGGATTATCGACAGTTTCTCGAACCCGATCGCCTTTACCGATGTGGCCGAAAGTACCGTCACGCCGCTGCGTTATGCACCCGGCCTCAGCCTGGGTGCGGACCGCGAGCCGCCCCAGCAATATGCCGTCTTTTCGGATGCCGGCAATATGTCCGCGCTGACCCGCTATAACGGTGATCCGGCTACGATCTCTTACCTGGACCAGACCACGTCCGCGCTGCCTTATCACCTGAACAAACCCGGACACCTGCTGATCCTGGGCGTCGGCACCGGCGGCGATCTGTTGCAGGCCGAACGGTTCGGCGTTTCGTCGGTCGACGCGGTGGAACTGAACGGCCAACTGATCGATTACATCAAGACCCGGTTCGATGCCTTCAGCGGCGGCACCTTCACGAATGCGCGCCTCAGGCTGCACATCGGCGAAGCGCGCGGATTCGTCGCCGGCACCCGGCAGCGCTTCGACCTGATCCAGATCGCCTTGATGGATGCCTTCGGGGCTTCCTCGGCCGGTCTGTATGCGTTGAGCGAAAACTATCTTTATACGGTCGAGGCGCTTCAGGAATATATCCGCCATCTGCAGCCGGGCGGCTATCTGGCGTTGACCCGCTGGGCCAAAATGCCGCCCCGCGACGCATTGAAGCTGTTCGCGACTGCTGCTATCGCGCTGGAGCTGTCGGGCATCCCCGAGCCCGGCCGGCAAATGATCCTGATCCGCGGCTGGCAGACCAGCACCCTGCTGGTCAAGAACGGCAGGGTCACAATGCAGGACATCGGAGCGCTCAAAACTTTCTGCGAGGACCGGAGTTTCGACATCGATTATTACCCCGGCGTCACCGAAGCGGAAACCAACCGTTTCAATCAGCTGCCGGAATCCTATTATTATCAGGGTGCGCTCCGGATTCTCGGCCCGGAACGCGAATCCTACCTGGAGCGTTACAAGTTTGCGATCGAGCCCGCCACCGACGACCGTCCTTATTTTTTCCAGTTTTTCAAATGGACCACCTTGCCCGAAATCCTATCGCTGTACGGGCAGGGCGGCCTCTCGCTGCTCGAATCCGGCTATATCATTCTGGCTGCCGGCGCGCTGCAGGCGGTGCTGGCGGCAGCTCTCTTCATCGGGCTGCCGATGTGGCTGTGCAGGCGCAGGCTTGGGCTGCCCGACTATTCGACCCGTCTGTGGCGCAGCATCGGCTACTTTTTTCTGCTCGGCAACGCTTTTTTGTTCATCGAAATCGCCTTTATCCAGAAATTCATCCTGTTTCTGCACCATCCGGTTTATTCGGTCACGGTGGTACTGTGCTCCTTTCTGGTGGCGGCCAGCTTCGGAAGTGCGGCATCGCGCCGGTTGACGGACAAGCGCCATGGCCAGTTCGTCCCGATCGCAGGGATTGCGCTGCTGGCGCTCTGCTATATTCTGTTTTTCAACCACCTGACCGGCGTATTTCTGCATCAGGCCGACTCGCTCAAAATCTTGGTTTCGGTGCTGCTGATCCTGCCGTTGGGCTTCGCGATGGGCATGCCGTTTCCGCTCGGCCTGCAGCGCGTTGCACAGCTGTCTCCCGGACTGATTCCCTGGGCATGGGGCGTCAACGGCTTCGCCTCGGTGATCAGCGCGAATTTTGCCACGCTGATTGCGATACACTTCGGGTTCAATGCGGTGGTTCTGGTTGCGGTTGGTCTTTACCTGACTGCGGTGGTTTGTTTACCGGTGATTGATTCCGGAGGAGAATTAACCCGGAAGGATTAACCCGAACCGATTTTCGTTTATCCGGCCGAGAGTACGCGTTTATGGCTGTTCGATTCAAAAGAGGCAAACTCGGGATTGGACTCGCCTTCCTGGTCTTGATTTTCATTCCGCTCGGCATCGGCCTTTTTTTTGAGCAAGACATCGTTATTCCGGTCAAAGGGGCAACTTCCAGGGACTGGAACCCGAGGTCTTTCTGGCACCCCGATTGGGGAGCGTCCGGCGTCCATAAAGGGATCGATATTTTCGCTTCGCGCGGAACGGACGTGCTGGCGGCGGTTTCCGGGCTGGTGGTATTCCAGGGCGAATTGAACCTGGGGGGTAAGGCGCTGGCGATACTCGATCCGAAATGGCGGCTGCACTATTATGCGCATCTGGATTCGGCCGCAGTCAGCGCCGGAAAATGGGTATCCCAGGGAAACGTCGTCGGCAAGGTCGGGAACACCGGCAATGCCCGCGGCAGGCCGCCGCATCTGCATTACTCGATTATCAGCTTAATTCCCCGCTTCGGCCGCTACTCCGACCGAGAGGAGGGATGGAAACTGATGTTTTTCCTCAACCCTGCGGATTATCTGAGTTAGGGTATGAGAAAGGTGAAGGTAGCGGTTCTGAGAGACCTGCCGGGTTTTTAAAACCTGGCAGGTCTTTATAGGCCGCGAATTTCCCGGTTGCGGATACGCCGCAGCTAAAGGCTTGCCGCATGCTGCAGCGGCCAATCCCGGTAATTGAACACCTGGCCGTTCTTGCGCACTTCCGCGATCTGATCCATGTCGATTTCCGCGAACACCCACTGCGCCGCATTCAGTTCGCCGATCGCGAGGGTGCCGTTGTCCGGGAAACCCCGGTCGACCGGCGTATAGACTGCCGCCGCGCCGATGTTCACGTCCACCGCTTCGGACCAGGGCGCGAGGCCCACCGTCGGCGACTGCACCACATAGCACTGGTTTTCGAGCGCGCGCGCCTGGCAGCCGATCCGGACCCGGTGATAGCCGGCCAGCGTGTCCGTGCAGCTCGGTACCAGGATCAGATTCGCGCCCGCTTCGACCTGTTTCCGGGCCAGCATTGGGAACTCGCTGTCGTAGCAGATGTTGATCGCGATCCGGCCGTAATCGGTGTCGAAGCACTTCAGCTCGAGGCCTCTGTTGATCAGCCACTGCTCGTTTTCGAAGCGGGTCATCATTACCTTGTCCTGATAATCGAACTCGCCGTTCGGCATGAACAGGTAGGCGCGGTTGCGGTAAACCTCGCCTTCGATCCGGACCGGAAATGTGCCGGATTGGATATAGCAGCCATATTGCTGAGCGAGCCCGCGGTACAGTTCGATGTAGCCGTCCAGCTGAGACTGCATCGCCGCCAGCTGCTTGCTCAGCGAGGAGTAGACTTCCCGGCCGAACAGCGAGGCGAGCTCCATGCTGCCGTATTCGGGAAACAGCAGGATCTTCGCGCCCTCTGCGGCGGCCTCATCGACCCAGCGCTCGATCTTCTGCCGGTAGGCATCCCAGTTTTCCAGGAAGCCGATGTCGTATTGGGCGGCGGCGATCTTAACTTTCATGTTTCAGCCAGAAGGTCATCGGTTTCAAGGTTTCGACGGCGTCGTCCAGGTCTTTCCAGAGATAGGTCGTCTTCAGTTCGGGATGTTTCACATAACCGCGCTTGTTCCAGAACTTGTCGAGCGGCACGTAATCGGCCGGCCGGCGCGGATGGTCGAGCGGACGTTCGACGCAGCAGAAGGTGATGTGTTTGAAGCCGCCCAGTTCCTGCGCATGCGCCTCGCGTTCTTCGAAAAAGCGCACGCCGATGCCGAGGCCGCGGTAATTCTTGTCCAGCACCGACTCGCTGCAGTAAAAGATTTCGCTTAGGTTATAGCCGTTTTCGATAAACGGCCGCTGCATTTCTTCGGTTTCGTACTGCATCGGGATCGCGGTCGACGCGCCGACGATTTTGTCGCCGTCGAACGCGATCACGATCACGCTTTGCGGACAGTTCAGATAGGTTTGCAGGTATTTTTCTTCGTATTCGTACGTGCCGTCGTACAGATACGGGAACTCACGGAATACTTGGATTCTGAGGCGGGCCAATTCCTTGATGTAAGGTTCGATGGCTTTGCCGCTAAATCTTTCGATGCGAATGGCGTTAGACATGAATGGTTTAAAACGATGTGAAAAAACGGCAATATTTTACCAAAGCCTAGGCGCGAATGCGCAGCCCCGTCCGATTTAGCCCTATCGAAACACGGGATTTGCTCCCAGTCGCAAATCGCTCAACAGGGCATTCGGCCACGCGATACCGGGCATTTTCTTTTCAACTGTATCAACCGCCCTGAGATCGGGCTTTGAACTCAACTTCGTTGAACGACGCATTCGGCGTCAATGCAATCATTTTGTGCAGCTCGGTCAGCTCAACCTGCTGCTTTTGCCCGCCGTTGTCGATCACTAAGAACTCCCGTTTTTCGGGAGAGGTCAGTACGTCAAGCGCCTTGCCTTCGATCACTTCGCCTCCTTTTAAGACGAGTTCGACCCGGTAGTTATGCATGCAGGCCACTTCGATATAGTCGTGAAGGTCGCAGGAAATAATGTGTTCGGTCATGGCTGTACTCCGTCGATTATCTAATGGGTAAGTGGAGCCCGCTGTAACAAGCCAGAACTGAATCTGCCGGCTGCGGGCTCCGGCTGGAATCAATAAGGTTGTAACCGCTTTGCCGCGACCGTCTTGCCGATTCGCGCCTTGATGTTCAGTTCTTCTCCGTTACGCAGGATGTCCAGGCTGACCTGGTCGCCGACCTGCATCAAGGCGATTTGATTGTGCAGCTTGGTGGCCGATTCCACCGGCTGGCCGTTGACGGCAGTTACTACATCGCCGCGCTCCAGTCCCGCTTTCTCGGCCGCCGAACCGGAAACGATGCCGGCGATCACTGCGCCGTGCTGCTGGCGGATCCCGAATGCGTTGGCCAGGGCCGGCGTCAGGTCCTGGATCTGGACGCCCAGTTGCCCACGTTGAATCTTGCCGAAATGGATGATCTGATTGGCCACCTGATTGGCCAGATTGATCGGAATCGCGAAGCCGATGCCGACGTTGCCGCCGCTGGGGCCTACGATCGCGGTATTGATCCCGACCAGTTCGCCGTTCAGGTTGACCAAGGCTCCCCCTGAGTTGCCGGGATTGATCGATGCGTCGGTCTGAATGAAGTCTTCGTAACCTTCGATACCCAGGCTGGTACGGCCCAGGGCGCTGACGATGCCGGACGTGACGGTCTGGCCCAGGCCGAAAGGGCTGCCGATTGCGACCACGAAATCGCCTACCCGCAACTGCTCGGAATTGCCTTTGGGCAATTCGACCAGATTGCCGGTTTTGATCTGGATCAAGGCAATGTCGGTCGTCGGGTCGCTGCCGACCAGCTTCGCGTCCACGTTCTGGCCGTCCTGGAGGGTGACGGTGATCTTGTCCGCTTTGTCGATCACGTGGTTGTTGGTAAGGATATAACCTTTGCCGGCGTCGATAATCACTCCCGAGCCCAGGCTTTGCTGCTCCCGTTCCAGGGGCATGTTCGGGATATCGAAAAACTGGCGGAAAAACGGGTCCCTGAACAGTGGATTTTCTTCGAAACGGATGCGCGTCCGGGTCGAAATATTTACCACGCCGGGAACGACTTTTTTGAGCATCTCAGGCAAGGGATTATTCGCCAAAGGGAGAACGGCCGCCGCTTCGGCCCGGGGCAAGCCTATTGCGAACATCGGTAATAGCGCCATGGCCTGGAAAAAACGGATCATTTTCGTTTTCATATTTCGCTCCTGATTAAGGTTCTTACCGATGCCGGGGGGATCCACTCGAACCGTCTCCGCCTATCCTGAGTTTTTTAAAGAAAACTCGGAAAACCGACTTAACCTTGAATCCCCGGGATTTACCGAAACGGATTATCGATAGCCGGTTCTAGCTCAGCCGCCGACTTGCCTTTCGGATTCAACCGATTACAATTTCGCGAAGTCGCTTTCATCTTAAATAAACAACCCAGTTTTATAACAGTTCAAAAATTCTGCGGCAGCCGGCAGACGAAGAGGGGGCGGACTAATCGGGCATCCTTGTTTGAAGGGATTCGATGCAAAGCTGTATATTAAATCCGCCTCAAAAATGTGATAAATGCACCACAATTGGGCAAAATCGACAAGTAAATCGAGGAAACCGATGGGCTCGGGGCGCTTTGCGTCAGCGATGCAGCTTATGGATTCAAGCTCGATGCCATCAAGTGAGGGGAAGGGATGCGTCATTCCGGCGGACCCTGCCCGGATGACGGCTTAACCTAATGTCATGGGTTTAAGCCGCGGCCTTGATCGGGTTAACGTTGCCCGATCCTGTGCCGGCAGGGCAGGTGAGGGCTTCATCTTCCGGGCACTGACTTTGTGGGTGGTGAAGGGGAAATGAGGGATATTGGCATTAAAGATGCTTAATAGATTACGTACTCTATGGACAGAGTGATTATTTTCTCCTCCTCACTCCAATGTTGTTATGGATATGGGCGCTTAATCGACCAGGTTAAGCGCCTTTTTTTATCGGCACCGGCTGCCGGTTTACGTCACATGGTCAATACGATTTTCCCTGTCACATGGTCAATACGATTTTCCCTTGCGTGTGGCCGGCTTCGATGAGTTCATGCGCCTGAGCGGCATCTTCGAGCGCCATCCGATGGCTGAGATGGATCTTTAGCCGCCCTTGATCGACCCATTCAGCGCACTGATTCAGCATCGCGATCTGTTTGTCCCGGGCCGTATGCAAATCCCGCAGCATCGGCGTCAGCATCAGTTCGAAACCGATCAGCAGATTTCGGATTCTGGCTTCGCCCCAATTGAGTGCGCCGGGCTCGAGAATCGTGACGAGGCGCCCGAAATGCGCGGTGGCCGGGATGCTCTCTTCGAAAACGGACGGGCCTACCGTATCGAAGACCAGGTCGCAGCCTTTGCCGTCGGTCAGGCGATTGACCGCCTCGGCAAAACCGCCCTCGGTTTTGTAATCGACCGTATGGTCCGCGCCCAGCGCTTTAGCGAACTCGGCCTTTTGCGCCGAACTGATCGTAGTGATCACGCGCGCGCCTTTCAGTTTCGCCAATTGAATCGCGACATGGCCTACGCCGCCCGCGCCGGCATGGACCAGCACGGTCTGGCCCGCTTCGAGGCCGCCGCGGTCAAAGAGCGCGCCCCAGGCAGTGATCAGCACCAGCGGGGCGGCAGCCGCTTCGGCATACGACAAGGCCACCGGCATCGGGGCGGCCCAGCGCTGGTCCAGCACCGTATATTCGGCATAGTTGCCTTGCTCGCGGCCGAGCCCGCCGTGGCAGAACCAGACCTTGTCGCCGGGTTTGAAACGGTCCACCGCCGAACCGACCGCGACCACTTCGCCGGCACCGTCGCAGCCCAACACCGCCGGCAGCGGGTTCGGAAAGAACACGCCCCGGCGGCGAACTTTCGTGTCGATCGGATTGACGCCGGCCGCATGCAGTTTGACCTTGATTTCGGTCGGCGAGGTGATCTGCGGTTCGGCGATTTCTTGCAGGGACAAGACTTCGGGGCCGCCGACGGCGGTCATCAGGATGGCTTTCATGGCTGTTCCTCCGGATAAGTGAGTGATGTTAGACCGTCACGGCGGCGTCTTTTTTCGCGTCTTCGGGTAAATCCCGGCCGCAGCGCCATTGATTGCGGAATTCTTCATAGCTGAACTGCTTCACGCATTCCAGTCCATCGTTGCCGGCGATATAGATATCGGGCAGATTGCAGCCGTTGAAGCGGTTCGCCTTGATCAAGCTGTAGGCGCCGACATGCTTGAATACGACTTTGTCGCCGATCGCGAGCGGTGCAGCGAATCGGTATTCGCCGAAAAGATCGCCGGCCAGACAGGTGCAGCCGGCCAAAATTGCCGGGTAGCCGCCGTTCGGCGCTGCTTCGGCCAGATCGGGCCGGCGCTGGTATTCGAATACTTCCGGATGATGGTTGACGCTGGTGTCCAGAACCGCGACGGTCTTACCGTCGCTTTCGAAAACATCCAGCACCGTCGCGATCAGGTGGCCCGCATTTCCGACCACCGCTTTGCCCGGCTCGATATAAGCAGATACGCCATAGCGGCTTCGGAGTCTTCGGACCGCATCGATGAACGGCCGCTGGTCGGCGATTCCGCCGTATAAATAGCCGCCTCCGAGGTTGATCCACTCCAGCTGCTCCAGTCTATCGCCCAGGCAGTCTTCGATTTTCTGCAGGGTTTCGGTCAATGTCGTGTAGCCGGTCGCCGAAAAGCTGTTATGCAGATGCAGGCCGGCAATGCCCTGCCAGGATTCGAGGCTGGCGAGATCTTCGATCGGAACGCCGAGTTTCGAATGCCGCCGGCAGGGGTCGAAGCGGACATCGTTCAGCCTGGATAATTTCGGGTTGACCCGCAAGCCGGTTGAAACCTTTCCGTCCAGCACCGGCGCGAAGCGCCGAAACTGGCTCAGCGAATTGAAACCGATATGGGTGCAATGGGCGCCCAGGGCCTCTATCTCGTCGGGCCGCAGGCCCGGCGTCGTCAAATGGATGCCGCCCGGTTTCGGCAGCACTTCCCGCGCGAGCCGGGCTTCGAACAGCGAGCTGACCGAAAAACCGTCGACGTAGGGTTTTGCCTCCTGCAATACCCGCGACAGGGGTAGCGATTTGATCGAATAAAGAACCCGGACGCCGCTGTGTTTTTTCAGCTCCGCCAGCGCGAGCAGGTTTGCGAGCAGCGCATCCCTGTCGATCACGAACGCGGGCGAGGAGGGCAGCGCGGCCTTGATCGCGCGCAAGTTCATCGCGCCGCTCTCCGGCCTTTGCCGGCGTAAAGGCCTTTCTCGGTGGCCACGAAATCCATCGGGACATCATGCGGTTCCGTTTCGATCCGATCCAGAAGCTGCGACTCGAAGCAGACGCCGAATAACACCGCATCTTCCCGGACCTCTGCCAGCAGGCGGTCGTAATAACCGGCTCCGTTGCCGAGGCGTCCGCCGTTACGGTCGAACGCAACGCCCGGAACGACGATGACATCGAGTTCGGCAGGCGGCACTTCTTTTTCCGCTTCACCCCGGCGCGACTGAGGGGGCTCCGGAATGTTCCAGGTGCCGGGCGTCAGTTCGGAGAGGTCCTCAAGATGCCATAGGCCGAGCTTGCGCCGTCCGTGTTCGTCCACGGTGCAGTAGGGAATCGCGATGCGTTTGCGGCCGGCCAGTTCGCTGCGCAGGGCCGCCAGCGTTCCGACCTCGGATTTGCAGCCGATGTACCACATCGCAGTGGAAGCCGTCCGATACTCGGGCCGAGCGATCAGGCGGGCGCAGATTTCGATGCTGAGCGTGTCCTTGTCGGTCTGCCGGTCGCGGGCCTGATGAGCGGCGCGGCGCTGTTGAGCTTTACGGGTAGGCATGAGCCACAATTTCGTTGCGAAAACGAGCGATCATACACAAATTCGGGGTTATTTTGAACCGTATCGCGGCCTCGGCTATTTTTACCGGCGAAATTCTTTTATACTCTCCGGTTATTTTAGCCAAGGGGATATCATGGAAAAACCGTTTATTCTACACATGTTAACGACCGCCAAAAATTTGAGCCCGTTCGACGTCAATATGGCGATGGATGCGGGCTGGGTTTCGGCTGTCCCTTATATCAACGTCGAGCCGAGCGAAGTGCAGGGACTGGTTCAGGACGCGATTTTCTCGCGAAGCGCCAAAAATCTGAAGCGCACCGGAATTTTTATCGGCGGACGGGACACCAAGCAGGCGATGGACATGCTCAAGATCGCCAAACGGTCGATGGTTCCGCCTTTCGAAGTCTCCGTGTTTGCGGACCCGAGCGGCGCTTTCACGACTGCCGCGGGCATGGTGGCGGCGGTCGAGCGCGAACTGATCGCCAAATTCAATACCACGCTGGAAGGTAAAAGCATTCTGGCGCTCGGCGGGACGGGGCCGGTCGGACAGGCTGCAGCGGTGATTGCCGCCCGCGCAGGCGCCAATGTCAGAATTATCGGACGCCAGCTCGAGAGAGCGCAAAGCGTGGCCGATTTGTGCAGCAATGAATTCGGCGAAGGTAAAATCACCATCTCCGCGGGCGCCGATGCGGATAAGGCCGAATACATCAAAACCGCCGATGTAGTGTTCGCGACCGGGGCGGCCGGCATCGAACTGCTGAGCGCGCAATTGATCGCCTCGGCGCCGCAACTGAAAGTTGCGGCGGACGTGAATGCGGTGCCTCCGGCCGGTATTGCCGGCGTCGACGCATTCCATAACGGCACGCCGATCGCCGGTTCGATCAGCGGTGCGGTCGGTATCGGCGCACTGGCGATCGGGAATGTCAAATATCAGGCACAGAACTTGCTGCTGAAAAAAATGCTTAACTCCGAAAAGCCGGTCTATCTGCATTTCGAACATGCTTTCGAAGTGGCGCGGGAATATATCAAGGCTAATCCTTAATTTTCTTGCTGGAAGCCGGCCGTTCCGGAGAATATCCGGTTTCCAGAATGTTCGGGCCGGATTGATCTGCGCGATCCGGGGCAGCATTGCCGGCTATGCCTAGGCAATTTGTTGCATCGGCTTTTCCTGCCGATCAAGATGTTCTCTTTATATTTTAACCGTTCCCTTCTATATTAAGCTTATCCGCAACAAGACAAGGATCTCCCGATGGAAAAACGCAGCATACTTCACATGCTCGACCCGATGCCCAATAACAGTCCGTTCGATATCAACATGGCTGTGGATGCCGGCTTTGATGTGTTGATACCGTACAGCAACGTGAAACTGGACAATGTCAATGGGTTGACTCAGGATGCGATTTTTTCGCGGGGGCCGGCCGGCGTCAAGCGCACCGCGATATTTATCGGTGGACGCGACATCGGGTTGGCGATCGACATGCTGGCCGCCTGTAGGCGTGCGATGGTGCCGCCGTTCGAAATTTCGGTGCTGGCCGATCCGAGCGGCGCTTTTACGACCGCGGCCGCGCTGGTTGCCTGCGTCGAGAAAGAATTGGCCGTTAAGCACGGCAAGTCGTTCAAGGAGTGCAAGGCGCTGGTTTTCGGCGGCACCGGCGCGATCGGCATCACGACCGGAGTGATCGCCTCCCAGGCGGGGCTCGATGTTGCGATTGTCGATCATTTGTCGATCGATACCGCGAACGAAATCGCTGCGGCTTATAGCCGCCGCTTCGGCTGCCATATCAAAGGCGCGTTTGCGAGTTCCGATGCGGAAAAAGCCGAATTGATCGCCGATGTCGATGTAATTTTCTGCACTGCGAAAGCCGGTGTGCAGGTGTTGAATGCCGGCGTATTGAAAGCGGCGAGAAACCTGAAAGTCGCCGCCGATATCAATGCGGTGCCGCCGCTCGGTATCGAGGGGGTCAAGCGCAATTATATGGGGGAGCCGCTGGTGGAGGCGGAGCAGGCTCAGGGCGCGGTCGGCATCGGCGCGTTGGCGGTGGGCGATGTCAAATACAAACTGCAAAACAAACTATTGAAGTTATTGCTGGATACCGAGCAGCAGCCGTGGTATCTGGACTTCAGGGACGCGTTTGCCAAGGCGCGGGAATTCGTTTAAGCATCAATCCCGTAAGGCTGGCGAGGGAAAGCGGGCGCGGACGGAATCTGCGCTCGAAGAAAGGGCAAGGGTTTTGCGATAGAACCTGCCACGGAGGTTTGGGTAGGAACCGGGCGCTGAACGGCGCCCGGAAAGAAGCGGTAAAACCGTTTTTTTATTCCGCAGCGATGGTGATCGGCAGCGTTACCACGACATCGGAATGCAGGTTGATGTCGATCGAAAATTCGCCGACATGGCGGATCGCGCCGTGCGGCAGGCGAACTTCGGACTTTTCGACCGCAACGCCTGCAGCGGTAATCGCTTCTGCAATGTTGTGAGTGCCGACCGAACCGAACAATCTGCCTTCATCGCCCGCTTTATGGGTGATCACGATTTGCAGTTTGCCGAGTGCTTCGGCGCGCGCTCGTGCGGCAGCCAGTTTTTCGGCGGCGGTTTTTTCGAGTTCCGCGCGGCGCGCTTCAAACTCGGCAATTTTTTGCGGGGTCGCCGCGACCGCCTTGCCTGACGGTATCAGGTAATTTCTGCCGTAGCCGGCCTTGATCGTGACTTTGTCACCCAGGCTGCCCAAGTTCGCTATTTTTTCAAGCAAAATAACTTCCATCTTTTAATCCTCTTATTCGGACGTTTAGCCGATAAATGGCGCCTTCAGGCGCCTGATTGATTCGAATTTTTTTTACGTATGTTAAGCCACGCGTCGATCAGTCCGACGATCGCGACCGGCGGTAAGACCTGGGGAACCAGGATCAGCGTCACATAGAACAGCGGCACCGCAAAACGGCTCATTTTGGTTTTCGAAAATACCACATGCAGCACCGAAGTACCGATCACGGTATAGAGCGTAAACAGCAAAATGGCCATATTCCAGGCGATTTCCGACAGCGTTCCCGTGGTAAAGAAGGCGGCTGCCAGGACGGCTAGGCTGCTGATTGCCAGTTTCGGGCCGGCGCCGAGCGCCAGGTATTCTTGTTTGAATCCGCCCGGATTGAACAGCAGCGATTGCCACCAGCGGCCCAGGAACAACCCGAACAGCAGGCTGAACACGGTGCCGGCGGCAAACAGGCCGGTCATGTAATGGGCAAAATTGTCGATCCAGATTCTGGTGTCCTTGATCGGCGCCTGGGTTTGCTGAATCATCTGTTCGAGTAGACCTGCCCACATGGCGGCGGGATCGGGTTCGTACAGATAAAAACCCGCAACGCCCAAAATGCCGATGAACACCGCAATTTCGACTGCGAGGGACAACTGGCGGCCTTCTCTGAGGATGATCGAGATCATCCAGACCGGCAGCCACAGCAGCAATGCATAGAACAAGGCAAACTGGTAATTGTCGATCGCGAAAAAGCCGAGCAGCGCGGCAGCGATGCCGGCGCCGAACAGAATGTACATCCCTTCGAGCGTGCCGTGCCGCAATGTGACCAGGGCGACAGAGGCCGAGCTGAGAACGCTGACCGGTGGAAATTTCAGCGACAGCAGCGCCAGCGTCGAGGCCACGATAATGGCCTGCGTCCGCCCGCGCATGATGTAATCCGCCAAAATTTTCACCGTCTTACCCTGGCTCGATTATTTATGAGCGTCGCAATACGGCAGCAGTGCAATGTAGCGTGCGCGTTTGATCGCGGTGCACAACTGTCTTTGGTATTTGGCGCTGACGCCGGTGATGCGGCTGGGGACGATTTTGCCGGTTTCGGTGACATAGTCGCCCAGCAGGTTCAGGTCTTTGTAATCGATTTCAACGCCATTGCCGGCGCCCAAGCCTTTTGCTTTACGTCTTGCGTTACGTGCCATGAGTATTCTCGTATCCTGTCAAGTTGATGGGTTATTCGGAAGCCAGTTCGTCGCCTTCGAAGTCTGATTCGATCTCCTCGGCATCGGCTTCTTCAGCTGCAGCGGCGCGTGCGGCGGCTTCTTTGGCTTTGGCTTCGGCGTTCTTGCTCTCTTCAGCCGCCTGGGTTGCGATCGGGGAAGCCGCGGTGACCGCCTGTTTTTGCACCAGAGTCATGCTGCGCAGGATCGCGTCGTTGAAGCGGAAGCTGCTTTCCAGTTCCGCCAGCGTCGGCTGGTCGCACTCGATGTTCATCAGCACGTAATGCGCTTTGTGGATTTTGTTGATCGGGTAGGCCAGATGTCTGCGGCCCCAGTCTTCCAGGCGGTGGATCGCGCCGGAAGCGCCTTCGATGATCGCTTTGTAACGGTCGATCATCGCCGGTACCTGAGCGCTTTGGTCAGGATGGACTAAAAAGACGATTTCATAATGTCGCATGGTTTTTTCCTTACGGTTGAAGCCTTCCACCCCACCTGAGCGGGACAGTAAAGCAAGGATGAGGCCAAAGCCCCGGTAAAACTTGCCATTATATAAGGTTTTTGGCTTTAGGAAAAGCTTTAATTTCAATCGTTTGTGAAATGCTCAAACATAGAGAACGGAAAAAAAAGCGGTTCTGACGATCTCAATTTGCCATTATAAAAATATAATAAAATTAATTATTAGCATTTACTGTCAGGCTATTGACAAACGGCGGCGCATACTTCATCGTGAAGCCGGTCCATTCTTTCCCATTGATAAGGAGGCGTCATGCAGTTAAGGTCGACGGTATTTGTTTTATTTGCCGCGTTGGCGGGAGTCTGGGCGGGAAGCGCATCCGCAGTCAGCATTCTGGAACGCGCGGGCAATTCTTTTCGCACGGCCGCCAATAATCAGGAGTTCGTTCTGAACAAACAGAATGTGAACGCCGATCAATTCGGCCTGCTGCGTACGCACGATTTCGACGCGAAGGTCGAGGCTCAGCCTTTGGTGATCCAGGGCGGAGCGGGTGCGGACGACCTGATTATCGTGGCCACGATGAAGAATCAGGTGATCGGGATCAGCGCACGCACCAACCAGCGGCTCTATGAGGTCGATCTGGGACGCGAGGCCGATTCGGCCGACATGGATGTCTGGGGGCATACGCCGACTTGGGGAATTGCCGCTACGCCGGTCGTCGATCCGGCCACCAATACTTTATATGTAGCGGCCCTGGTACGCAAAAACGCGAACGATAACCGGTTTCGCGACTATAAAGTCTTCGCGCTGAATCCGATGAACGGCATGCAAAAGGCGCCGCCCGTGCGGATCTTCGGCCAGTCTCAGGAAGGCAACGGCTGCTGGTTCAACGATGCGGACGCGGTGTTCACCGAAAACGGCCGCACCGAGCAATACGTCTATCCCAAATTGCGCGCAGGGCTGGCGTTGACCGGCAATAACGGGCTAGTGCTGGCGTTCGCGGCCAACGGGGAAATGTTTCAGGGCGGACGCAAAAATCCGCACGGCTTCGTAGTGGCCTACGATACGCGCGGCCTGCTGGGGCAGGCCGGTTTTTCGCGCGAGCCGGGAATATTTTGTGCGACTTCTTTCGGCGGTTGGGGTGCGGGCATCTGGCAGGCGGGCGGCGCGCCGGTCACCGAAGGCGACATGATCTATGTCGCCACCTCGAACGGCACTTCGAACAACGGTGGCGTCGATCTGGCCGAAAGCATGGTCAAGCTGAGTTTCGTGCCGAGCTCCGGCGGCAGCCGGCCGTTGCTGCAGAAGATCGACTGGTACAAGGCATTTCTCGACGAGCGGACTTCCGGCCCGGGCTGCCTCTGGCAGGATAACGCTGCCGAGGTTTCCTGCGGCCGGGCAGGGGTGGACAAGGCCGGATCGGACTGGGACTTCGGCTCGACCAGCCCGATGCTGGTTCCGGGCTCGAGTATGCTGCTGCAAGGCACCAAAGACGGCATCATCTATGCATTGAATAAAAACGATCTTGGCCAGAACGATCGTTTCAACAAACTGATGTTCAGGCCGCCGCTGGTCGCCTCCTATTTCGGCGGTGACGTGAACGAAAACTGGGCTCGGGCGAACAAATTGAATGCCAGCATCCCGTGCCCGGGCTCCGGCGATGTCGATGACGGTACCCGCAATTGGTTCCTGCCGTGCAGCGATCTACGCCCGGAAAACAACCGGATGCACCACATTCATGCGCTGGCATTCGCGAAGCGTGATGCAGGGCGCGGCATCGTCTACGTGTGGGGCGAGAATGCGCAGTTGAAAAGTTACAATTTTTTCACGCAGCCGGATAAATTGCCGACTTTTCGCGCGCAGGGAACGGAGATCGCTTCGGACAATTTGCGCTCTCCCGGCGGAATGCCCGGCGGCCTGCTCGCGGTTTCCGGCCGGCCCGGAAGCGTGCCGGGGCAGCCGGACGCGCTCGATTTCGACAGTGCGATCGTTTGGGGCGTTTATGCCAAATACGGAGACGGCAACAAGAGCTTTGCCGATAGCCAGTTGATCGCATATGACGCCGCCACGATCCTGCCCGGCGGCAAATTGCGCCGGCTGTTCAGAACGGGTGATGACCATCGGGGCGGGCTCGGGCTGATGGGCAAAATGATTCCGCCGGTCGTGGCGAACGGGCGGGTGTATGTGATGATCTACCGCCTGGAGCCCGGTACGGACCGGGTCATCGGCAGCCAGTTGAAGGTCTACGGATTGAAATCCTGACGTTCGAGGGCTCGGGGCGGTGTCCGCCGCCCCGGTCTTTTATTGGCTGAAGCAATTCAATAACGCGGGACCGAAGTGTCGCATTGGAGCGACCAGGCATCGATCCCGCCGGACAGATTCGCAATATTCTGAAAGCCTTGGTGGGCCAAATAATTCGCGGCCTGCATACTGCGCATGCCGTGATGGCAGATCACCACGATATGCCGCTCCGGATCGAGTTCGCCGATTCGGGCGGGAATCTGCTGCAGCGGAATCAGTGTGCTGCCGGCGATGTTCGCATAGCGGTATTCCTGGGGTTCCCTGACGTCGAGCAGAAAGAGGTCGTCGCCTTGCGCCAGACGCTCTTTTAGTTCGGTAGCCGATAGTGTCGTGATTGCCATAAATTACCTTGTGTTGAGAAACCGTTCGAGGCGCCGCACAGCTTCCGCCAGTCTGTCCAGCGATGTCGTATAGGCGAAGCGCAGGGCGTGATGGGCTTCGTGCAGCCCGAAATCCTTGCCCGGCGTGACCGCGACGCCTTCGTTTTCGAGCAGGTCCAGCGCGAATTGGAAGCTGTCGTCGGTAAACTTCGCACAGCGCGCGTAGATATAAAAAGCGCCTTCCGGCTTGATAGGGATTTCGAAGCCCAGCCGTACCAGGGCATCGTACAGGAAGTCGCGCCGTTTTTCGAATTCCCGGCGCCGGCCTTCAAGCTCGGCGAGCGTGGATTCGTCGAAGGCGGCCAATGCGGCATGCTGCGCGTCGCTCGACGTCGAAATGAAGATGTTCTGGGACAATTTCTCGGCCGCTTCGATAAACATTTCCGGTACGATCAACCAGCCGATCCGCCAGCCGGTCATTCCGAAATATTTCGAAAAACTGTTGATCACGAAAACGTCGCCGCTGAATTCGAGCGCGGTTGCGGCTTTCTCGCCATAGATCAGACCGTGGTAAATCTCGTCCGAATAAAAACAGCCGCCGAGGCTCTGAGTTGCCTCGATCGCTTTTTGCAATTCGGCGCGCGGGATCAGCGTCCCGGTCGGATTGGAAGGCGAGGCGATTAGGGCTCCTTTCGTTGCGGCCGACCAGTGGCGTTCGATCAGTTCGGCGGTCAACTGGTAATGGCTGTCCGCATCGACCGGGACGGTACGCGTTTTGCCGTCGTAAAGCTGCACGAAATTGCTGTTGCAGGGATAGCACGGGTCGGCCATCAGGACTTCCTCGCCCGGATTCAAACTGGCGCCCAAGGCTAAAAGGAAGGCGCCGGTCGCGCCCGGCGTCACGAAGACGCGCTGTTCGGGAATGTCCACGCCGTAACTGCGCCGGTAAAACGCGGCGATCTTTTGCCGGAGCTGGGTCAAACCGGCCGCCGGCGTATATTTCACATCGCCGGTTGCGGTGTGCGCAAGCGCCGCCTTCAGAATCGTTTTCGGTGTGGTGAAGTCCGGCTCGCCGATCTCCATATGGATGACATCCCTGCCGTCGGCTTCCAGTTCCTTGGCCCGCCGTAAAAGTTCCATCACATAAAAAGGTTGTATGCCCGAAATCCGCTCCGCTACACGTAAGCTCATGCTGTCGCCGCTCGTTCCAAAATTTGGAATGATACCAATAAATCTTGCCAATCCGTAACTATTCTGCTAAAAATGTAGGATTTACTTAGCCTATCCCTTGGGAGTTAGTGGATGATCGAAAGTTCTAAAGTTGGCGCATCACCGTTCAGTTTTACGCCCTATGTCGAGAAAGAAGGCGAAGAATACATGAGTGACGCTCAATTAAAGCATTTTGAGAGCATTCTGAGAAACTGGAAAGCCGAATTGATGAGGGAAGTGGACCGCACCGTGCACCACATGCAGGACGACGCGGCCAATTTTCCCGATCCGAACGACCGGGCGACACAGGAATCCGAATTCAGCCTCGAACTCAGGACTCGCGACCGCGAACGCCGATTGATCAAGAAAATCGACGAAGCGCTGAAGGAAATCGAATCCGGCGGTTACGGCTATTGCGAATCCTGCGGCATCGAAATCGGCATCCGTCGCTTGGAAGCGCGTCCTACCGCAACCTTGTGCATCGATTGCAAGACTCTGGATGAGATCCGCGAAAAACAAATGGGCTGAGCCTTTGCCCCGCCGTGGCGGGCGCTAAGCCCTACGTCGGCCGGTTTGCGCCGTCGCCGACCGGTCCGTTGCACCTTGGATCCCTCTATACCGCGCTTGCGAGCTATCTCGATGCGCGCACCCGCCGGGGCCTCTGGCTGCTGCGCATCGACGACATCGATACCCCGCGCAATGTGCCCGGCGCGGCCGACAGCATATTGGCCACCCTGGATGCCTACGGCCTGCATTGGGACGGGCTTGTTTACTACGAAAGCCAACATTCGGCCGACTACGAACAGGCGCTTTCCGCACTGCAACGGGCGGGCCTTCTCTATCCCTGTACCTGCAGCCGCAAAACGCTCGCCGAACGGGCCGGCAGGCACGACATCTACCCCGGCATTTGCCGAAGCCGCACCGCTTTTCCAACCGATCGCCCTTACGCCTTGCGCGTCAAAAGCGACGGCCGCGACATTGGCTTCGATGACCGCCTGCAGGGAAGCATTCGCCAAAGCCTTGCCGAGGAGCATGGCGACTTCATCCTGAAGCGCAAGGAAGGGATCGTATCCTACCAGCTCGCTTGCGTGATCGACGACCACCTGCAAGGCGTCACCCATGTGGTCAGAGGCTTCGACCTCGTCGATTCGACCCCCAAACAGATTTACCTGCAGCAACTGCTCGGCCTGCCGACCCCTTCCTACCTGCACGTGCCGCTCATCATCGACAGCCACGGCTACAAGCTGAGCAAGCAGACGCTGGCCGAGGCTGTCACGATGCAAAATAGGTCTGCCGTGATGTTTCGGTTGCTGGAGTTATTGAAGCAAGAGCCGCCAGTTGGGCTTAAGGAGGCTGCTTGTTCGGAAATGCTGGAGTGGGTCGTGCAAAACTGGAACCCTGAACCGTTAATAAAAACCCAGGCGATTCAGCAGGAAATGGCGGAAGCTCGTAGGTACGATTAGCGTAGCGTAATCGTCGTACGCGCTCCCTATTTCCTCCGATTACGCTGACGCTAATCGGAGCTACGACTGGTGAATAAGCTTTACGTTAAGGACCATAAGTTTCACAATTGTCTCCTATCGAAGTTTAAATAAGGATCCATCCGGTATGAACTCCCGTCAAATTTCGTTATCCGCTGACCGGTCTAAAAATTCCGTTTCGCGCAGTCCCGCCCGTCTTTTCTACACGGCCGCGGCGGCCTTACTGCTAATGCTGATGATCCTCGGCTTCCAGCACTTTTATCTGCACGGCAAGGCTTATCCGGGCCGCGAGCTCGCGCCGCCGATACGTAACTTGCTCATTCTGCACGGCATCGGCATGTCGGCGTGGATGCTGTTGTTCCTGTTCCAGTCGCTGTTGATCGTGACCGGCAACCGCCGTATTCACCGGATGCTGGGGCGCATCGGGGCAGGGCTGGCGGCGTGTATTGTGATACTCGGCTTTCGGCTCGGGATCGAGGCGACGCTGATCAGTCCGCCCGAAGTGAGAATATGGGGATTGTCTCCCAAACAATTCATGGTCGTCCCTATCGTCAGCATTCTGATCTTCGCCGGTTTCGTGGGCATTGGCGTATGGCAGCGGCGGCGACCGGAAGTGCATCGGCCGATGATGCTGCTGGCTTCGCTGGCCGCCATGTCGGCAGCGGTCAGCCGGATCGATGCGATCAGCGACCTTTACCGCGGAACGGTGTGGGAGCCCCTGTTCGGGCCCTTTTTCTCCACGCTGGCGATCGGGGCGCTTTTGTTTATGATCAAATGGGGGCTGACCCGTTCGTTCAGCAGGCCGTTTGCGCTGGGTTATGCCGGGCTTGTCGCCGCCAATGTCGGGATTATCCAATTGGCAACGACCTCCGCGTGGGACGAGGTGGCGAGCTATTTGCTGCGGTAACCGTTTGGTGTTTATTCCCTGAGTTTGTTCAGAGCGCCGGGACGTATTCCGGCTACCTCACGTTTCATCCTTCTCTACCCAGATTTTTACGGCTGGGGCCCGGTAATCCGCAAAGCGGTCCAGCAGCTTTTCGGGTTCGCCTTCCACGATCAGCATCGAACGGTGCGACGGACGGACGAATTGTTCCGTTACGGCATGGTCCAGAAATTCGATCAGCGGATCGTAGTAGCCTTCCGTATTGAGCAAACCGCACGGTTTGCCGTGAAAGCCGAGCTGGGCCCAGGTCCAGATCTCGAAAAGTTCCTCCAGAGTGCCGAGACCGCCGGGCAGGGCGATAAAGCCGTCGGCCAGTTCCGCCATGCGCATCTTGCGTTCGTGCATCGAGTGGGTGACATGCAGTTCCGTTAATTGATAATGCGCGACTTCCTTGCGCATCAAGGCTTCCGGAATCACGCCGACCGCCCTGCCGCCGAGCCGCAGCACATGGTCCGCCACTGCGCCCATCAGGCCGATACTCGCGCCGCCGTAGACGAGGCCGATATCGCGGTTAACCAGCGTTTCGGCAAGCGCACGGGCCTTCTCGGCATACGCCTCCCGGCTTCCGGGGCTTGAGCCACAATAGACGCAGATATTTTTGAGCTGTTTCATATGTCCGAAGCCGTCCGATCGGGAGAAGGATGTGTTGCGGCGCTGTTGCAGCGGTGGCCGGTCTTCATCAGATTTTATTTGCTTCCGAATCCGGGCGCCCGCCCGCAAGTGCGGCCAATTGCCGGTCGTGCAGCCGGTGCAGACCGATCAATGCCAGCATGGCGCCCAGCAATGCCCATGCCATATCCGATTGTGTATCCCAAACATAGCCTTGCGTGCCGAGAAAGGCTTCGGCGGCGTCTTCGCTGAGCAGCGCCGTCCACCACTCGATCATTTCGTAAAAGGCGGCAAGCGCCAGGCAGAAGCAGACGATCATGAAGTTCATCCACGATGGCTTACGGAAAACCCGGTTGCGGATCAGGATTTCCCGCGCGACGATCGCCGGGTTGAAGCCTTGCATGAAATGGCCGAGTTTGTCGTAATTGTTGCGCTCGAAGCCGAAAATGTCTTTAAGCGTGTCGAACAGCGGGACTTCCGCGTAAGTGTAATGGCCGCCGATCATCAGGATCACGCTGTGCGCGATGATCAGCCAGTAAGCCAGCGAGGTCAGCGGAAAGCGCCGGCGAGTCGTGATAACGATGACGATCCCGATGAAGGCGGGCAGGGTTTCGAGAATCCATGTCGGATAGTCTTTCGGACGGATGCCGGACCAGATGAAAACGGTCCAGAAGAGCGCGAGCCCGAGATAATAGAAAAAGCGAGGATGAGTGCGCATTGGCGGTGGGCGTTGGTTTTTTGCCATTATGGCAAAACTCCGGTGTTTTTACATGTTAAATCAATGCCGCGCGGCGAGCCGATGCCCTATATGTCTCATAAGAAAGAGAAAAAGACGAATCAGGATAGTGCTTCTGAAAACTGTTTTGGTGCATTTATTGCCCGGCGCGGAAAAAAACGCGCTTGGATATGCCGATTAGTCCGGCCAACAGCTAGACGGCATTGGTCGGACTTTCGGCCGGTCCGCATCAGGACAGGAAAAGATAGATCGCGCGACGCGCTCTTTTAATTGCTTCGTCGTCATTTTCGGCTGTCACATTGATGATCGATCTCAATTGATCTCCCAAAAATACGCGCAAGTGATAGCCGTAATCGTCGTACACTAATTCCGCGTCATTCCATTTTTCAATGATGCGTATCATAAACTCTCCTTACTAATTTCAAAACTTTGTGATGTTGAGGGGGATTAAAAATTAACAAGCAAAAAGCGAGCCATTTTATTTTTTGCTTGATTAATGCGGCTTGGTTGGGGAAGAAGTTGTTTTTCCCCTGCGAATTAATAAAATTCAGCGGTTGATTTCACCCTTTTGAAGGGTTTTCTTTCTCGGTTGCGGCCTATTATCTTTCCCGCAAGATGAATGCGTGATGAACGGGCGGCAGAGTAAAAATGAGACACCTGTAGGGGATGAGTAGTTCATATTAGCAACTTACATCAGTTGATACAGCATAGCAGAAGTTGGAGTTATAGCCTGTCGAAAATAGTTTAAAAACTGAATATAACTATCTGGTATTAAATAGCTTTCCGAGTTGTAGATCGTTACAAAAAGCAGGTTATCCAATCCCCTCTTTGAAAAAGACGACTGCATGGAGGCAGGAGGTAGGGCAATGCAGGAGCGATTGCCGAGGGGCCGGGGGAGATTTTTTAAATAAATCCCCCTCGATCCCCCTTTTTCAAAGGGGGAGGGGGTTTTTGCGAAAGCTTAAATTTATGAGGGTGAGGTTTTTTATAGCGCAAAAAAAAGCCCGCCGAAGGGCGGGCTTTTGGGTTCGAACGGATCGGTTAGATCAGTTTTTGGCTTTGTCGACGATCTTGTTCGCCTTGATCCACGGCATCATCGCGCGCAGTTTCTCGCCGACGACTTCGATCGGATGTTCGGCGTTCAGGCGGCGGCGCGCGGTCATTTCCGGATAGTTGGTGGCGCCTTCCAGAATGAAGCGTTTCGCGTATTCGCCGTTGCGGATGTTGTTCAGCGCTTCTTTCATCGCGCGGCGGCTTTCGTCATTAATGACGCGCGGGCCGGTCACGTATTCGCCGTATTCGGCGTTGTTCGAAATCGAATAGTTCATGTTCGCGATGCCGCCTTCATACATCAGGTCGACGATCAGCTTCAGTTCGTGCAGGCACTCGAAGTAGGCCATTTCCGGCGCATAACCGGCTTCGACCAGCGTTTCGAAACCGGCTTTGATCAGTTCGACCGCGCCGCCGCAAAGTACGGCCTGTTCGCCGAACAGGTCGGTTTCGGCTTCATCGCGGAAGGTGGTTTCGATGATGCCCGAGCGGCCGCCGCCGATCGCGGAAGCGTAGGACAGGCACAATGCTTTCGCGTTGCCGGAGGCGTCTCTGTGTACCGCGATCAGGTCGGGTACGCCGCCGCCGCGGACGAACTCGGAGCGGACCGTGTGGCCCGGCGCTTTAGGGGCGATCATCACCACGTCGAGGTCGGCGCGCGGCACGACCTGGTTGTACAGGATCGAGAAGCCGTGCGCGAACGCCAAGGTTGCGCCTTGCTTGATATTCGGCTCGATTTCGGTTCTGTACAGTTGCGACTGGAATTCGTCGGGCGTCAGGATCATTACTACGTCCGCATCGGCAACCGCCTGCGGCACGTCCTTGACGGTCAAGCCGGAGCCTTGTGCTTTCGCGACGGAGGCCGAATTCGGCCGCAAGCCCACTACTACATCGACGCCCGAGTCTTTTAAGTTGTTCGCATGCGCATGGCCTTGCGAGCCGTAGCCGATGATCGCTACTTTCTTGGATTTGATGATCGAAAGATCCGCATCTTTGTCGTAATAAACTTGCATGGTTTTACCTGTTGTTGCTTTTATAAATTAGAAAAATGAAAAACAGCCCGCGGCTTTACAAGTGCAGTCCGCTTTCGCCGCGCGAAATGCCGGTCGGGCCGGAACGGACGACTTCGAGGATCGCTTCGGGCGCGATGGCGGCGATGAATGCGTCGAGTTTTTCGGAGGGGCCGGTCATCTCGACGACGTAAGTGGTCGCCGTTACGTCGATGATTTTGCCGCGGAAAATGTCCGCGAGGCTGCGGATTTCGAGCCGGTTCAGTTCGGTTGTCCGGATCTTGATCAGCATCAGTTCGCGTTCGATGTGCGCGCCGACATCGGCCAGGTCGAGTACCTTGACCACGTCGATCAGCTTGTTCAGTTGCTTAGTGATTTGTTCGACGATGTCGTCGCTGCCGCGCGTGACGATCGTCATCCGCGAGAGGGTAGGGTCTTCGGTCGGGGCGACGGTCAAGGATTCGATATTGTAGCCGCGCGCCGAAAACAGGCCGGCGACGCGCGACAGTGCGCCGGATTCGTTTTCCATTAAAACGGAGATAATGTGTCTCATTAGGCCAGTTCCCTGTCTGTCGAGGCGGAAGCGGCAACCCTGAGCTTCATGTCGTTATGGGCTTTGCCGGCTTCGATCATTGGATACACGTTTTCGGTTCGGTCGGTGATGATGTCCAGGAACACGGTGCGGTCTTTCAGTGCAAACGCCTGCTCGAGCGCCGGGCGAACCTCCTCGGGCTTGTCGATGCGCATGCCGACATGGCCGTAGGCTTCGGCGAGTTTGACGAAGTCCGGAATCGTGTCCATGTACGAATGCGAATAGCGGCTTTCATAGGAAAACTCCTGCCACTGCCGCACCATGCCCATGTAGCGGTTGTTCAGGTTGACGATCTTGACCGGCGTATTGTACTGCAGCGCGGTCGACAGTTCCTGAATGCACATCTGGATGCTGGCCTCGCCGGTCACGCAGGCCACCTCCTCGTCAGGATGGCCGAGCTTGACGCCGATCGCGGCGGGCAGGCCGAAGCCCATCGTGCCGAGGCCGCCGGAATTGATCCAGTGGCGGGGTTTGTCGAATTTGTAATACTGTGCCGCCCACATCTGGTGCTGGCCGACGTCGGACGTGATATAGGCGTTGCCCCGGGTGACTTCCCAAAGCTGTTCGATCACGTACTGCGGCTTGATCAGGGGGCTCGAACGGTCGTATTCCAGGCATTGGATCGCCTGCCACTGCGCGATCTGTTTCCACCAGTCGTCCAGGGTCTTTTTGTTCGGCTTCTTTTTATGTTCCCGGACCAGTTCGATCATCTGTTCCAGCACCGGCTTCACTTCGCCGACGATCGGAATGTCGACCTTGACCGTTTTGGAGATCGAGGCCGGGTCGACGTCGATATGGATGATTTTCGCGTGCGGGCAGAAGCGGTCCAGCTTGCCGGTGACGCGGTCGTCGAAGCGCGCGCCGATGGCGATGATCAGGTCGCTCTCGTGCATCGCCATGTTCGCTTCGTAGGTGCCGTGCATGCCGAGCATGCCGATGAACTGCTTGTCGGTAGCCGGGTAGGCGCCGAGCCCCATCAGTGTATTGGTGACCGGGTAGCCGAGCAGGCGGGCGAACTCGGTCAGTTCCTGGCTGGCTTCGCCGAGCACGACGCCGCCGCCGGAATAAATGACCGGGCGCTCCGCGGACAGCAGCAGGTCGACCGCTTTCTTGATCTGGCCTTTGTGGCCGGTCACGGTCGGGTTGTAGGAGCGGATCGAGACCTTTTTCGGGTAATGGTACGGCACCTTGATGCGCGGATCGGTCATGTCCTTCGGAATGTCGACCACGACCGGGCCCGGACGGCCGGTGGTCGCGATGTAAAAGGCTTTCTTGACCGTTTCGGCGATCTTGTTGACGTCTTTGACCAGAAAGTTGTGCTTCACGCAGGGGCGGCTGATGCCGACCATGTCGACTTCCTGGAATGCGTCGCTGCCGATCACCGGCATCGAAACCTGTCCCGAGATTACGACCAGCGGGATGGAGTCCATGTAGGCGGTCGCGATGCCGGTGATCGCATTGGTCGCGCCGGGGCCGGAGGTGACCAGCACCACGCCGGGCTTGCCGGTTGCGCGCGCATAGCCGTCGGCCGCATGGGTCGCGCCCTGCTCGTGCCGCACCAGAATATGCTTGATGTCCTGCTGCTGGAACAGCGCGTCGTACAAATGCAGTACTGCACCGCCAGGATAGCCGAAAATATATTCAACGCCTTCGTCTTTGAGACTTTGCACCAAAATTTGTGCGCCGTTTAGCTCCACCCCAGTACCTCGTTAACCTGAAAATTTTCTCAAGCCGGCAATTCGGCTTCGTGTTTTGCCGTATGGTTAATATCGCTTCGGTAAAAACGCATCGAAGAACCGTTTATTATAAGCCATTATTCCGGCAATAGCTTCAGTATTCTACCCGGTTCTCGATAAAATTGTAATGACCAATCTCGATGAGATGATTTTGCGCTTCGGCCGCTCTCTTACGGCATGCGAGTTGCTTAATTTTCTGTACAAACGGCTATGATTCCGCTCATGCACGATCTTGGCGGGTTAGGCGTTTCGATTGGGCGTTTTTTGCCCCAAAATGGGCCCATTGACGGAAGTTTACGGAGAATCGGCGAAAGTCCGAAAACTTGCTGAAACCTTAGTTAAAAAAGCCTAAAATGGGCTCCATCTTTTATTAACTTACCACGATCCGAACAATGCCTAAGAAACAATTCAAAAAGAGTCAACCGAAAACCGAGATTGCGAAGTTGCCCGGTTTGGGAATGGACACGGGTGGACTGAAGGACGATTTCAAGCGCTATTACGGACACCGGCTGGGCCGGGATGAAAATTGCGCTTCGCTGCATTATGCCTATGAGGCGTTTTCGCTGGCGATCAGCGACCGCTTGGTCGAACGCTGGAAGAAAACTTATAACGCCTATAAACAGGCCGACAGCAAAACGGCGTATTACCTGTCGATGGAATTCCTGATGGGGCGCACCTTGAGCAATGCCATGCTGAATCTGGGCATCGACGAAGCGGCCGGAAGCGCGCTCTACGCTCTGGGGCTGGAACTGGAAGAACTGGTCGAGAGCGAGCCCGATGCAGGACTCGGCAACGGCGGCCTGGGCCGTCTGGCCGCCTGCTTCATCGACAGCTGCGCGACTTTGCAGCTGCCGGTGACCGGCTACGGCCTGCGCTACGAATACGGGATGTTTACGCAGCTGATCGTCAACGGCGAACAGGTCGAAAAGCCCGACCACTGGCTGCGCAACGGCAACGTCTGGGAAATCGAACGCCTCGAATACAAGCAAAGGATCAAGTTCGGAGGGCGCACCGAGACGCATGTCGACGAATTCGGCCGGAAAAAGGTTTCCTGGGTCGATACGCACGATGTGCTGGCGGTGCCGTTCGACACGCCGGTCCCCGGCTATCAGAACGGCACGGTCAATACGCTGCGCCTGTGGAAGGCGACTGCGACCGAAGAATTCAATCTCGACGAATTCAACGCGGGCGATTATGCGGAATCGGTCGCCGCGAAAAATACCGCCGAAAACATCACGATGGTGCTGTATCCGAACGACGCCAACGAAAACGGCAAGGCATTGCGCCTGAAACAGCAATATTTGCTCGCCTCGGCCAGCCTGCAGGACGTGCTCGAAAGATGGATAGGCCGCCACGGCAAGGATTTCAGCCAGTTTGCGGCGAAAAACTGTTTTCAATTGAACGACACCCACCCGAGTATTGCGGTGGCGGAATTGATGCGGCTTTTGATCGACGTGCACGGCCTCGAATGGTATGAAGCCTGGCTGATTACGCGCGAAACGATGGCGTACACGAATCATACGCTGTTGCCGGAAGCGCTGGAAAGATGGTCGGTCTCGCTGTTCAGGAGCCTGTTGCCGCGCCTGCTCGAAATCATTTTCCAGATCAATGCGGACTTCCTGACCGAAGTGTCGACGCGCTGGCCCGGGGACATCGACCGTCTGCGGCGGATGTCGTTGATCGAGGAGGGCCACGAACAGCATGTCCGCATGGCCTACCTGGCGATCGTGGGCAGCTTCTCGGTCAACGGGGTCGCGGAACTGCATTCCAAGCTCTTGCAACAGGGGCTGTTCCGTGACTTTTACGAATTGTGGCCCGAAAAATTCAACAACAAGACGAACGGTGTCACGCCGCGCCGCTGGCTCGCTTCCTGCAATCCCGACTTGGCCGAATTGATTACCGAAACGATCGGCGAGGGCTGGCTGACCGATCTGACCCAACTGAAAAAATTGGAGAAATACGCCGACGACAAGGCTTTCCAAAAACGCTGGCAGGAAGTGCGTCTGAGTGCGAAAAAACGCTTGGTCGATTATAAAAAAGCGGAG
The DNA here is from genome assembly GCF_016745425.1 of Candidatus Methylomicrobium oryzae. Taxonomy (GTDB): domain Bacteria; phylum Pseudomonadota; class Gammaproteobacteria; order Methylococcales; family Methylomonadaceae; genus Methylomicrobium; species Methylomicrobium oryzae. Next base: position 286,685 of record NZ_JAERVK010000001.1, read on the forward strand.
CATGACATCGACGTGAATCTGGACGCGCTGTTCGATGTACAGGTCAAACGGATTCACGAATACAAGCGGCAGTTGTTGAACGTATTGCACGTGATCCATCTGTATGACCGGATCAAGCGCGGCGACACCGCCGACTGGACCAACCGTTGCGTACTGATCGGCGGCAAGGCGGCGCCGGGCTACTTCATAGCGAAGCGGATCATCAAGCTGATCAACAACGTCTCGGAAGTGATCAACAACGACCCGATGGTCGGCGACAAGCTCAAACTGATTTTTCTGCCGAATTACCGGGTATCGGCGATGGAAAAAATCTGTCCGGGCGCCGACCTGTCCGAGCAGATCTCGACCGCCGGCAAGGAAGCCTCCGGCACCGGCAACATGAAGTTCATGATGAACGGCGCCTTGACGATCGGCACGCTCGACGGCGCGAACATCGAGATTCGCGAGGAGGTCGGCGACGAGAACTTCTTCCTGTTCGGCCTGACCGAGCAGGAGGTCGAAGAAAAGCGCCGCCATTACGATCCTGTCTCGCTCATCGAAGCCGACGAAGACCTGAAGCGGGTGATGAATCTGCTCGAGATGCGCTATTTCAACTCGTTCGAACCGGACATTTTCGATCCGGTCATCGCCTCGCTGAAAAGCCCGTTCGATCCGTGGATGACGATCGCCGACTTCCGCAGTTTCGTCGATGCGCAGCGCCGCGTGGAGGAGGCCTATCGGGACCAGGAGCGCTGGACGCGGATGAGCATTCTCAACTGCGCCGCCAGCGGCAAATTCTCGACCGATCGGACAATCGCCGACTACAACAACGAGATCTGGAAACTGACGCCGGTTCCGGCGCTGGATTGACGGTTTTCGATGTTGCATATCGTGTTGTACGAGCCGGAGATTCCCGCGAACTCCGGCAATATCATCCGGCTTTGCGCCAATACCGGCGCAAAGCTGCATCTGATCGAGCCTCTGGGTTTCGAACTGGAAGACAAGAAACTGCGCCGGGCGGGGCTCGATTATCATGAATGGGCCGATGTGAAAGTGTATCCGGCACTGGCCGATTTTCTGGAGCGCGTACGGCCCGGCCGCGTCTTCGCGTTGAGCACGAAAGGCCGGAAGCTGTTCAGCGAAGTCGCCTTCCAGGCCGGCGATGCCCTGCTGTTCGGCCCCGAGAGCCGTGGCCTGCCGGCAAGCCTGCTGGCCGATCTCGGCGAAGCGCGCTGCCTGTATCTGCCGATGCGCTCGGAAAGCCGCAGTTTGAACCTGTCGAATACGGCGGCGGTGGTGCTGTTCGAGGCTTGGCGGCAGCTAGGTTATGACGGCGCGGCGCTCAAATGAAGCATTTTTCCCGTCCGTGCAGGACATGCTAAAAATCGGCGCGGGTGTTTTTCGCCGGTTTAATCGCTGAATCGATCGCTCTGAAAAATAACATGTCGAAATTTTCAGCTGCTTTCGACATATTATCTTTACATGTTTATCGCTTCGACATATCCTGGCAATATGTTGAAATTTTAAAGAATGTTAAACATGACGTGGCGGCCAGACCAACCTTATAACCAGCTTCCGCCGTTGCCGCCGCAAATGGCATATGAAAGCATCGCGGTGCTGAAAGCCTGCATTCCGGCCCGGGCGGCACTGGCCGAACTCAAGCAGGCGGGCGAATTGCTGCCCAATCAGGGGCTGTTGATCAACCTGTTGCCTTTACTGGAAGCGCAAGGCAGTTCCGAGATCGAAAACATCGTCACGACGACCGACAAGCTTTTCCGTTTTGCCGGGAAAGACCATCAGGCCGATCCGATGACCAAGGAAGCGCTGCGTTACCGTACGGCACTGCGTCAGGGATACGAGGGGCTTGTCAATCGGCCGTTATGCGCCAATACCGCGCTGGAAATCTGCAGTACGATCAAATCGGTGCAAATGGATATTCGCAAGGTGCCGGGGACCACGCTCAGCAACCAGGCGAATGGAGACATCATCTATACGCCGCCGGTGGGCGAATCGATCATCCGCGATCTGCTGGGCAACTGGGAGAATTACCTGCACGCGGAAGACGACACCGACGCGTTGATCAAAATGGCGATTGCCCATTATCAATTCGAGGCGATTCATCCGTTTACCGACGGCAACGGGCGTACCGGGCGCGTTCTCAATATCCTGTATTTGATCGACCGACAGCTGTTGACCTTGCCGATCCTGTATTTGAGCCGTTATATCGTTCAGCACAAACAGGATTACTACCGCCTGCTGCTGGCGGTGACGCAGCACCAACAGTGGGAAGACTGGATCATCTTCATGCTGAAAGCCGTCGAAGCCACGGCCGGCTGGACTACCGCAAAAATTGCCGCGATACGGGTGTTGATCGAACACACGGGCAACCATGTCAAAATGCAGTTGCCGCAGATTTACAGCCATGAACTGATGCAAATCATTTTCGAACAGCCTTACTGCCGGATACAAAATCTGGTGGAAAGGGAGGTCGCCAAACGTCAGACCGCTTCAACCTACCTGAAGCAACTCGCCGAAATCGGCGTGCTGGTTGAGATTCGGGCCGGTAAGGAAAAACTGTTCGTGCATCCGAAACTGATACGGCTTTTGACCCAAGACGAGAATGAGTTTGCCTTCTACTAAGCGAAGTAAATGCTGTAGGGCGACAAAACCGGTTACTTTCTCTGGTCTGCGGTAGCCGGAAATTATTTTGCGTCATTCTTGCTGACTTTGAATTTACAGGCGCAATCGCCTTTTGCCATGCAACTCGACTGCTCTACTTTTTCACCCAGTAAGGACGTTATTAAGGTGAGATCGAATTCACAAATCTCATTGTGTTGTTTAATTAGGTCATGGTAAACGCAATTATGAGCCTGGATGCTGAATACATCGGATTCGGTCTGGGCATCGGCTTGTACTTCATAGCCGAGTTCCGTCATGATTTTGAGTAGCTCATCGATTTTTTCATTGAGTTCGTTCCCTTCAAATCGTTTGCGCAGTTTTTCTGCCAATTTGATCCCCAGTTTTCGCATATAGTCCCTAAAACGCTCGGGGCCTATTTCTTGGCGCAAATCGCTCAGCATTAATTCCGAAAACCAGGCATATTGCTTGGGAAAATAGTTGATGCCTTTATCCGTCAACGCATACACCGTCACCGGTCGGCCGGCGGTTTTATTCAATGTCTTTTTTCTAATGTAACCTTCATTTTCAAGTGCGGCAAAATGTTTTTGAACCGCGGTTCTTGAAATATCCAACGCATCGGCTATGTCGTCGATACACAGTCCGTTCCTGTTCTCGAGCAATAGTTTAAGTATCTGATTCTGACGGGAGCTTATCTCTTGAGACATGACGGCCTTCATTCGGGAAAATGGTTTTTGCAAGGATACCACAAGGATACCATTAGGTTCCTCTCCGCTTGAATTAAAATTATAAATAATCTTATAAAACTTTTAAGTTGCAAAAGTTTGTTTTGCGATCTACACTAGCTGTAACTGGAGCTTCTTTGTAAACCGGCTGCTCACCGGGTCCTCCTCATATGACCATTGGAGTTCCAGTTCCAAAGCAAGCTCGCTTGCAAGGCTTTACACACAGCTGAAGAGGAGTTGGAAAAATTCTTGGGCGGCTCGATCGATGATGGATCGACCGTTACTTCATAAGACAATATTTTGCCAAAGTCTGCAGGGATTTTTTCAGTCCTGTTTTTTTCGACACGGCTGGATGAAGGAAGCTTCAGTTACAGCTCACTTGATAGAGAGGCATAAAAAATGACAAAAATAGCCGTTTTAATCTTCTGTGCATGGGCATTGATGCCTACGGCGAATGCCGGCACGGAATCCGGGAAAACTCACCTGATCACCTTGAAAGCTGGCAAACTGGACTCCGGGCAGTTGGCTTACCAAATGGTGAGCCACAAAATACGCGACGCTTCCGGGAAGCTCGAAGACATTACCAATCGTTACAGCACCGAACCGACCATCCCGGGACCCGCGATCGTGATGACCGAGGGAGACCAAGCCGAAGTGACTTTAGAACATGGCATTAAAGATTCGAATGAGCCCGTAAGCATCCATGTTCATGGCGTTCATTTCAAAATCGACAGCGACGGCACCATGAAGGTGTTCAACCATGTAGCCGACCAGGCTGCATTTCCCGGTAAGCCTTATACCTACAAATGGACGGCCGCGCCGGGCACTGCCGGAACTTGGCCTTATCACGATCATGCATTCGGCAATCCGATGTTGGGAGCGGAGGATAAGGGATTGTACGGAACGCTGATCGTCAATCCAAAAGGCGGCAAGGTAATGGCGATGGTCGATGGCCAAATGAAAGGGGTAGATATTAAAGATATTAAACGCGAGTTTGTTCTTTGGATGCATGAGACCACATTCTGGGGCACAGAAATCAATCATCTTGCCAATCGCCAGGTGCCACTGTGGACAAACCCTACCCTTGGAGCCCGCGAGGGTGAGCTGGTCCGTTTCCATGTCATCGGCATCGGCACGGCGTTCCATACCTTCCATCTGCACGGTCATCGCTGGCTGCAACCGGGAACAACGCATTTGGTTGACACGGTGAATATTGGTCCGATTGTGCGCGAATCCTTCGTGATCAAAGCAGGCGAAGGTGTCGGCCCCGGGCCTTGGCATTACCACTGTCATGTTTTGCAGCACATGCAAAGCGGCATGATGGGTGGCTTCAGAGTCATCGAATAAAGATTGAGGAGACACAATCATGAGTAAAGTTTTAAAGTTGACAGCGGCCATTGTAATGGCGAACCTTGGAACTCCCGTTTGTGCGGCACCAGCGAGCGGCGATGACCTGCTCCTCAGTGTGCCGGGCCTGATGCCGTCGGCGATGCTGGAGATGTCCGACGAACCCGGACTGTGGTTTAAAGATCCCGTCGACGGCGATGCCTTGGTAGTCATCAAGCCCAAGCAGGCGGCGATGATCAAGATGACCGATACCAATACCGAGCACACCATCACCAGTCTGTTGTGGCCCTCCGGAGCCCAAAGTTTCCCGATAGACCAGGAAAAACCCTCCAGCGCGAGCGTGACCGCGGAGTTCGACAAGCCGGGGCTGTATGTCTTTACCTGCAAAGTGCACCCTTACATGTTCGGCGCGGTCGTGGTGGACGATCCGAACACGAAGGGACTGGATGTCGGCAGCGAGCTGCAACTGGTGACCGGCGCCAAAGTGCCGGCCAGCAGCGACATTGCCAAACGCCTGCTGCGGACTTTTTTCGTGGCCACCACCCCGAGTCTCTGGCGCGATTACAGCAAGCCCAAATGGGAGGTCAGCCTGCCCGACATTCCGCTCAACATCGAGGGCAATACGATCAGTCTGAGCGCGCTCGGCATGACCATGCCCAATGAATTGGAAAAGCCCGGAACACCGGGCGTGGGCGAAGTCTGGGTCAACACGCAGTTCGAGAAGATCGACGGTAAGAAAAAGGTCGGCACCGCGACACGGATCAATACGGGAAACTGGAGTGTGGCCGGCAAGTTCAAGGGTGTCAAGGAAGATATGAACAACCCCCACAACATGTGGACCGACAAACAATATCAATACATCTATCAGACCCAGTGGTTCGACAAGAAGCTGCTCACCTTCGATCGTGCCAGCGGCGAGACTTACAGCAATGTCGTGGTGGGAGAGTCGCCGTCACATGTCATGACTCGGCCGGCCGACGATGTCCTGTATGTCGCCCTCAATGCCGGCGAACAGGTGCTCAAGATGACGCCCGGCAAGAGTCCCTCCGCTCTGAATAGCATCAACACCGGGCCGCATACTTCGCCTCATGGCCATTTTATTACCGATGACGGTAAGTATTTGATAACCCCCAATGCGCTTGCCGGCAGTGTCTCGGTGGTGGACCTCGATAGCGAGCAGAACACCGAGATTCCTACGGGCGGTGTCATCCCGATCGCCGTCTGGGGTACCATGGACGGAAAACGCGCCTATGCGGCGAATCTGCTAGGTACGCCGCCGCTGCTGAGTTCGCTGACGGTCATCGATGTTCCCGGCAAGAAAAAGCTGATGGACATCGATTTGGCCGCGGACTACGATCCGGTGACCGGCAAGATCAGCGGCGAAGCCTATGGGCTGTTGCCGATCCAGACGCCGGTGAGTCCGGACGGCAAGTACGTGGTTACCGCCAATACCTTGAGCGCGTCGATCACCATTGTCGATACCGCCTCCAACAAGGTGATCAAGAGCCTGCCTTGCGAGCCGGGTTGTCATGGCGCTCATTTCGGGATGAAGAAAGGAGGCGGTTATTACGCCTATGTGGCGAGTAAATTTGCCAACGATTTGATCGTCATCGACATGGATAAACTGGAAGTCGCCGGCCGGATATTGTTGTCCGATCCCAAAGACAGCGGCATCCAAGCTTATAACGGCATGGGCGGTCAGGGGATCTTGCCGCTGCCGCTGGTGGAGCACGGTAATCTGAAGGAAACGTTGAAGTTGTCCGGCACAGGGCAGTTAAGTCCGGAAGTGGAAGGCTGGCTTAATGCCTTGACCCCCGAGCAGAAAGGGATATAGTTTTCCTAGGCGGGGAGAAGGACGGTTCCATGATTCCCATGCGAAGCGCTCGTCGTTATACACCTCGATCGCCGGCTCCAATAAATGGACCGGCAGGAGTAATCCAAAGCTCGCTTTGGGTTACTCCTCTATCACGTTCAAAGCAAGTGTTGAACGCCAATGCTTGAGCTTTGAAGGACTTGTATATAACGATGAGTGCGAAGCGTGGGAATCATGGGCCAAGCGGGCTTAATGTGCGGTGCTGACTTTTTTGCCTTTGGTCTGGCCGATCGCGCTCAAGGTGTTTTCGAACCACGGCGCATCGATGTCGAACGGCTTTCCGCCCTTGATGCGCGGGAATTCGATTGCGCGCAGTACGTTGCCGTTGTCTTCGTCATGGCCGATCACGCCCGGTTCGCGGCGCAGCGCGCATTCGACCGCGAGGTCGGCGCAGGATTTGATCAGGCGGATATCCTCGGCGTTTGCCGCGGCGGCGCGCGCGAAATAGCCGGATTTTTGCACCAGCGTTTTTTCCGCGCCGATCATCTGCGCGAACTGCTCGCCGAACCATTTGCCCGGATTTACCGCATCCAATTTGATGTGGCCGAACGCATCGCGCGGCACATCTTGTCCTTTCGATTGCATTTCGGCAACGATCGCTTCGACGCCGGCGCCTTCGGATACGAAAATGTTCACACAGTCGACCTTGTCCATCACTTCGCGCAGGCGTTTCGCTTCGGCAGCCAAGTCGATATCCATTTCCGGCACGAAGATGCCGTGCACTTCATAACTATCGCGGCTCAAGCCGAGGTCAGGCAGCCATTCGGCGCGGTCGAGCAGCTTCCGGTATTCGACTGCGGTCGCCGCAGTCAGCCAGCCGCAGCTGCGGCCCATCACTTCGTGCACGATCAGCATGCGTGGGTTCGAATTGTTTTCCGCAACCACGTTCCAGAAATAACGCGCGCCTTGCTCGGCGGCGGTCCAGGCGCCCAAGGATTGCTTGATCGGGAACACGTCGTTGTCGACCGTTTTCGGCAGGCCGATTACGGTCAGGCCGTAATTGTTCTGCGCCAGAAAGGCCGCCAGGTCGGCCGCCGCGGTGTTGGTGTCGTCTCCGCCGATCGTGTGCAGTACGTCCACGCCGTCCTTCACCAGCTGGTCGGCCGCGACTTTTTGCGGGTCCTGTCCTTCTTGGACCAGGCCGCGCTTGATGCAATCCTTGACGTTGGTCAGCTTGACGCGGCTGTTGCCGATCACCGAGCCGCCGAACTTCTGCAGCAGGCCGGCATTGGCGCGCACTTCCGGAGTTACTTTGTAGAAATCGCCGAGCAGGAGGCCCTTGTAACCGCTGCGGTAGCAGATGATTTCGATCGACGGATCGATTTCGTTGTAGCGTTCGATCAGGCTGCCGATCGCGGAATTCAGGCAGGGCGCCAGGCCGCCGGCGGTCAAAATTGCAACTTTCTTAGGTTTGTTCATGTGCGTTTTTATAATGATGTGATGGAGAAAATGCTTGGGCACAACGAGGCCTCTGTGCTGTCATGCCTTTCCTGTGCCGCATCATGCCTTCGGTTCGATGCGGGACGTCGGAATTGAACCGACCGATTTTATCATAGAACCCGAAAAACGCCCGGCTTTATCAAAATGCCGCGATTGGCCCGAATTATGGGAAAATAGCACGCAAGCTTGGCTTTCATTTCTCCCCGAACAGGTTGTTTCGCATGATCGTTTTATGGACCGATGCCCTGATTTTTCTGCTGATCGCGATCATGATCGGTCTCGGCTTCTATATGCGCGGCAAGGAGCATTTCCGGCGGCCGTTCCGGCAAATCGCCGCAAGCCGCAGCGGCATGGTCTCGTTAACCGTGCTGCTGTTTTTCGTGCTGGTCGGCGTGCTCGATTCGATCCATTTCAAGGCGTCGGGAGATGACGGTTACGATGTGATCAGCGTGCTCGACTATTGGGCCGCACCTTTGCGCCGGCAGGGCGAAAAGACTTATTCCGCACCGTTCGCGGCATTCGGCTACGGCAAGGAAATGATCACGCTGGACGGCGGCGCGACGCGCTGGGATTATCCGCGGCTGAAGTACGGCGGGGCGCATCTGGCCGATCCGGAGCGGCAGCTGGCCGGCGATGTTCTGAAAAAAGCCGCTTACGGCCTATTCCAGGGTGCCAGCCTTTGTGCGTTTTTTCTGCTGATGCTCTGGGGAATTTTCGCCGCCCGGCAAAAGCGCTTCCTGTACGGCTCTGCGCCGGCGAAAAGCGCCTTGGCGGTCGGTTTCGGGATCGTGACGGCCGGTTACATGCTGTGTTATTTATCTTCTTATTACCACGTGCTGGGCACCGACAAGGTCGGCGAGGACGTGTTTTACCAGACGATCAAAAGCATCCGCACCGGCCTGGTGATCGGTACGCTGACGACATTGATCATGCTGCCGATGGCGATCCTGTTCGGGATTCTGGCCGGGTTTTTTCAGGGCTGGATCGACGACGTGATCCAATATGTCTACACCACGCTGAACTCGATTCCGGGCGTTCTCCTGATCGCGGCCTCGATCCTGATGGTGCAGGTATACATGGCGAATCACGAGGAAGCCTTCACCAGCGTGGTGGTGCGCGCCGACATGCGCCTCCTGTTTCTCTGCATGATCCTCGGCGTGACCAGCTGGACCGGGCTGTGCCGGCTGCTCCGCGCCGAAACGCTGAAACTCAGGGAAATGGAATACGTGAAGGCGGCCGAAGCGTTGGGCGTCAAACAGGGAGCGATCCTGGCGCGGCACATTCTGCCGAACGTGATGCATATCGTCTTGATCTCGGTCGTGCTGGATTTCAGCGCATTGGTGCTGGCCGAAGCGGTACTGTCCTACATCAACATCGGCGTCGATCCGACCACCTATAGCTGGGGCAACATGATCAACGGCGCACGCTTGGAGATGGCCCGCGAGCCGGTCGTCTGGTGGTCGCTGGCCGCCGCTTTCGTATTTATGTTTATCCTGGTCCTGGCGGCGAACCTGTTTGCGGACGTGGTGCAGGATGCGTTCGATCCGCGGCGGAGCGGTAATGTGAGCAGTGAATAAATTTTCCTAATGTTATCCAGAAAAACTTCATACCGTTAATGACGACTCCTCTGTTATCCGTCCAAAACCTCAGCGTCGCCTTCAATTGCCGTCAGAAAGTCGTCGACTGCATCAATTTCTTGATCAATCCGGGTGAAACTTTTGCGCTGGTCGGCGAATCGGGCTCGGGCAAGTCGATCACCGCCTTGTCGGTGCTGCGCCTGTTGCCCGATAGCGCGCGGATGTCAGCCGACTCGATCACGCTGAACGGCGATAACCTGCTCGCCCATTCGGAGCTGGATTTGTGCGAAATCCGCGGCCGGCGCATCGGCTTGATTTTTCAGGACCCGATGTCGTCGCTGAATCCGGTGATGACGGTCGGCAGGCAGATCGCGGAAGTGCTCGAGAGCCATTTTTCGCTGCCGAAAGCGGCCGTGCGGGAACGCGTGCTGGAACTGATGCGTCAGGTCGAAATTCCGAACCCGGAGCAGCGGATCAACGATTATCCCCACCAGTTTTCGGGTGGCCAGCGGCAGCGCGTGATGATCGCGATCGCTTTGGCGGGCCGGCCCGAGTTGTTGATTGCGGACGAGCCGACGACTTCGCTGGATGTGACGATCCAGGCCCAAATTCTGGTTTTGCTCAAAAACATTCAGAAGCAGACCGGCATGGCGCTGTGGCTGATCAGTCATGATTTGGCGCTGGTTTCGACGCTGGCGGACCGGGTCGCGGTGATGCAGCAGGGCAAGATCGTCGAAACCGGCGCGCTGCCGGATTTTTTCGAACAGCCGAAACACCCTTATACGCAAAAGCTGCTGCAAGCTTTGCCGTCGATGCAGAGCTGCCTTGCGCACCAGCCCCGGGAGGCGCCGCCGCTGCTCAAGGTCGATGACTTCCGCTGCTATTATCCGATCCGCAAAGGCCTGTTCAAGCGCGTGGTCGATTATGTGCGCGCGGTTGACGGGGTCAGTTTCACGATTCCAAGGGGCAAAACGCTGGCATTGGTCGGCGAATCCGGCTGCGGCAAGACCACGCTCGGCAAGGCCTTGCTGAACCTGATTCCGGGCGGAGCGGGGCGGGTGCTTCTGGATGGCGTCGATTTCGGCCAATTGAGGGGCGAGGCCTTACGGCAGAAGCGCGCGGACATGCAGATCGTGTTTCAGGATCCCTTTTCGTCGATGAATCCGCGCATGCTGGTCGGCGATATCGTGGCGGAGGGGATTCGCGCCCTGCATCCCGGGACCGGCGCCGATGCCCGGCGTGAAAAGGTCCGGCAATTGCTCGAGCAGGTCGGCTTGCCGGCCGATGCGGCAGAGCGCTATCCGCATGAGTTTTCGGGCGGCCAGCGCCAACGCATCTGCATCGCCCGCGCCTTGGCGGTCGATCCCAAGCTGATCGTCTGCGACGAACCGACCAGCGCGCTCGATGTGTCGGTGCAGGCGCAGATCATCGAGCTTTTGAAAACCCTGCAGCGCGAAAAAAATGTCAGCTATCTGTTCATTACGCACGATCTGGCGGTCGTTGCCGAAATTGCCGACGAAGTCGCGGTGATGTATCGAGGCCGGATTGTCGAGCATGGTGACGTGAAGCAGGTGCTGATGGAGCCGCGGCACGACTATACCCGCAAACTGTTGGCGGCGGCGCCGGTTTTGGAAGTCAGCTGACGGTTGAGGCTACAATGCGAATTAAGCGCTGCGTCAGCGTTGTCCCATCAATTATATACAGAACAAATCCCCCCTGCCCCCTTTTTCAAAGGGGGATGTCTCCAGCCTACTCGCTCTCTTTTCAAAAAGGGGATCCGTTTTGGCTAAGGGTGGAATGTCGTTTTGGCCATTGTTGAAGCGACTCCTGCCCTCGCCTCTTTTTGACAATGCCGCTTTCCCCTTTTTCAAAAGGGGAAAGCGGAGTATTGACTACGTCGACAAAATTACGTTTGACAATGCCGCTTCCCCCCCCTTTGAAAAAGGGGGGGCAGGGGGGATTTTAAATAGGCTGCTTTCACAGCATAACAGCCTTTAGCTCTTAACCCGTATTACAGGGCTGAAGCCCCGCCCCGGTAATCCGAACAAGACTGCCCTTTTCCCGTTGATAATCCCGGTTCTTACTCGCCATGCAGCGTAGCGACAAGCTCCCGTTTGCCGCCATGATTCCGGTGCTCGCAGAGATAAATACCCTGCCAGACTCCCAGATTCAATTTGCCCCGCGTGATCGGAATCGTCAGGCTCGAGCCGAGCAGGCAGTTCTTGATGTGTGCCGGCATGTCGTCATCGCCCTCGTAATCATGCTGATAATAAGGCGCGCGCTCCGGCACCATCTCGTTGAAATGACTTTCCAGATCCTGGCGCACGGTCGGGTCGGCGTTTTCGTTGAGCGCCAGGGAGGCGGAGGTATGCTTGATGAACAGATGCAGCAAACCGCACTGGATATTGCTTAACTCAGGGATTTCCTGAAGGATTTCGTTCGTAACCAAATGAAAGCCGCGTTTTTTCGGCGGCAGAAAGAAGGTTTTTTGTATCCACATCGGGATGGCCTCAGTCCGAAAAAGTCCATCATAGCATGGCCTGAAAACGGGACTTATCGAGTTCGGTCCGGCGGCCAGTATCGGCCGACCGGTTCGCGCCGCCAGATTTGGCCGGTTTCGGCGCGAACTTGCGGAGGGGCATAGTCATAACGGTATAACATGGCTCGGAGGAACGCCGGCGGATGGTCCGGAAAAGGGTTCGTTCGCAGTAGGTTGAGAACCGGTGGCGACCCTTCCTGCAAGCGCGCCATGAAGGCCGGAAACCACGTGTCGTGCCGGGGCTTTTCCAGTGCGGCAAACCACAGCTGCCAGTCGAGCCGGGGCTGATGCGGAATGTTCCAGCGCAGCCCGCGGAAGAGATCGCCGGGTTTATAGTTGAACTCGTATGCCTGCCACACCTTGCCGTCGTTGGAGCCCTCGATGATGATCTCGTGCCGCTCTGTCGTCATTACGCCGAACGGCCCGTACTGGTTAATCATCCCGAAAGACGAAGTGGCGATCACCGCGGCGCGGAGCGGCTGCGGTGTCCGGCCCGGAAAATGGTGCATCCAGGCTGTGGCAGCGCAGACGATCAGTACCAAGGCGGCCCAGGTGCCGGCGAAAAAATGCGCGGCGAGGCCCGGACGCGGCGGTTTAGTTTGAATTGCGGTAATCAGGCGCGGGGGCAGCCGGTCGGAGAAGTACTTGTCATCGAGCAGCCAAAGACACAGCAGAATCGTCAGCAGATTGAAGAAATTATAGTTGCCGGTCAGGATGATCGCGGCCTGGAGAATGATGAAGCTTCCGGCGGCGAACAGCCGGAAAGGCCGCGGCATGAACACGAAAAACGGCACGATTAGTTCGATGAAGAAAACGCCGGCTACGCACAGTTTGTGAAACCATTCCGGCAGAAAATAAGCATAATAGGCCAGGGGCGTCGGCAGCGGTTCGGTCAGGTAATGGTAATTTAAAGCGGTCAGGCTGGCCCAGGCCGGATCGCCGCTGGCCAGCTTGACGACGCCGCCCATGAACATGAAGCGCGCGATCAGCCAGCGGTACAGGAACACGACAAGGCTTGAGCCCCAGCTCAGCAAAATCCCGAGGAACCCGGCTTCGAGCAGAAACACGTCCCATTGGAACGATAGAAAATCCTGCCCCGCCACCGTTAAGGACAGATACAACAGATAGCAGAGCATCAAGGCCGGCCGCTGCAGTATATTCAACAGCAACAGGAGCGACGAAATGATGCCCGCATAACAGGCCAGTTTGAGCGCCGGATCGGATGCATCGAGCCAGAACAGCGTCGGAAACAGCCAATATTTGTCGCTGTCGTATAACTGAGCGGATTCGGCCAATTTTGCCTGAATGGGCAGGATGCCCTGCGTGCCGATCAAACCCTCGATTTGAACCGATAAAGAGGCGAACGCCGCCAGATAAATCATCGCCAGGCCGCGCAGGAAAAGCCAGCTAACGAGCGTATCGGTCGGACCGACAGCAAGCCATCGGTTTAGTTTGTGTTTGATGCGGGGAACCGGAAAAGGCATCTTGAATTCAAATTTATGTCGCAGAGCATGTCATGACGGCTTACGGCGGAAACAGTGTTTTCCGACTCTCTCAGTAGCATTAGCTGTGCCAGAATGAAGAAGGCAAGTTTAATTATGCAGAAAAATAAAATGACGGTCTATTATGACGGCGCCTGTCCTCAATGCGTCCGCGACCGGCAAAATTACGAGCGGCTTGCGGGTAAATCCGACGAAGAGGTTTGCTGGTTTGACATTACCGGCCGGGAAGCGCGCCTGCGGGAACTCGGCATCGATCCCCGGAAGGCTCTGAGCGAGCTGCATGTTCAGGATGCGGGCGGGCGCATTCATTCGGAAATCGATGCCTATATCCTGTTAATGCGGCGGGTGCCGGTATTGAAGCCGCTGGCCTGGGTAATAGGATTACCGGTTATTCGTCCCTTGTTGGCAGGCCTTTACCATTGGCAGGTGAACCGGCGCTTGAAGAAGCGAGGTGTGTTGGAGTGAAGTGATCGGGACAAAAGCAGAGCTTGGGCATATTGAATTTCTTGCCCAGCCGGAAATTTCAACTTGTCGTTTTTTAACCTTGATTTTCAGACCGACAAGACAAGTTATCGATGATGAAGACCCGTAAAAAGCTGTTTGAATAAATTTTTTGAACTCTAAATCGAACAGGAAAATCAGAACAAGAGTTTCCGGTTCAATATATTCAACAAAAATTAACTCTATATCGGGATTTTTCCGCCAAACGGCAAATGATACCAGTCAATTTCGAATGCGGCCGTTTACGGCGGGCTGTCGGATTGAGGATGAATTGCCGTGTCGTATAAAGGGTGGAATAAAGGAGCTTCAACGGCGTCGTTCTATAACAGAAAGCAGAGGGTTTTATGTATGTCGATATTCATTCGGCGCTCGCGCTGATTTCGGGGATTTTAATACTGATTCGCCCCGCCTTATTGAACTATATCATCGCCCTTTATCTGATTTTGATTGGTATATTGGGCATTGTCAAATAATCGCTCAAGCTCGCCCTAAAGTATTAACGCCTGCAAGTTGTCGAAAGTTGCGATAAGCTCGGGCATTTTAAGGAATCCGATTCTTTAAGCCAATAGAGAAAATCTTTTAGCCGAATCGAATAAAGTAAACTTACGGCCCGAAAGAGGAAGTTTATGAAAATCAATTTATCTAAAGGCAATACGGGACCGGCGTTGGCCCTGACCGCCGGCATCCTGATACTGATTATGCCTAAGCTGCTCAATCTGATCGTCGCCATCTATCTGATCGTAATCGGGGCATTGGGTTTGATGTCCAGGCCTTGAATCCTGCTCTTTTCCCGGGAGAAAGCGGGTTTTGTTGAGCGGATGAGGCGATGAAGGCGGAAATCATGGTTTTTTACGTAGTTGAAAAACGGCAACTGTCCCAGGAGCAAGGACACGTACGGCCTTGCAGCTTCTGGCTCGAGTTCCGCAGGGGAGCAGGCCGAATGCTTAAATCGCTTTGAAAATTGCTAAACGTTATGATATATTAAGCTTTTTAGGATGTTCCGGCCATTCGTGCCGTATCCTAACGGCAGAGGTTCGAAAGCGGTTATTTCGAAGGTTTCGGCCGCCATTTACACGGAAGCCCCATCATGGGGTTTTTTATTTTCCGGGCTCCGTGTTTGTGGCGATAGCATTTGCTAGTGAGTGATAAGAGCCCTGGGCTCTTTTTTTTTGTGCGGTGAAAAGCGAGGAAAAATGAAGCAGGCTCCCGAACATTTGGTCGCCTTGATCGAGCCGATCGTGGAGGGCTTGGGTTATGAATGTGTCGGCATTGAATATCACCCGCATCCAAGGCATGGCTTATTAAGAATTTATATCGACAGCGACAACGGCATAGTGCTCGATGACTGCTCGAAAGTCAGTCATCAGGTCAGCGGCATGCTCGATGTCGAAGATCCGATTCCGGACAATTATCAATTGGAAGTATCCTCGCCGGGTGCGGACCGGCCGTTCTTCAAGCTCGGCCAGTTCGAGCGCTTTAGAGGCAATACCGTGCAGGTGAACCTGTTCAAGGCGATCGGCGGACGCAAACGGATTACCGGCCTGATCGAAAAAGTCGAAGAAGATATCATTACACTGATTGAAAACGGCCAAACTTTCGAAGTGCCGTTTTCGGCAATCAGTAAGGCGCGTCTGGTGCCGGAGTATTTAATCGAAAAAGGAGTACGCAGTGGCAAATAAAGAGATTTTGTTGGTCGTGGATGTTTTTTCCAACGAGAAAGCGATCGAGAAAGAAGTCGTCTTCCAGGCGATCGAATCGGCGCTGGAAATGGCGACGGTCAAACGCTATGCCACTCCGATCAAAGCCCGCGTGGAAATCGATCGAAAGACCGGCGATTACAAGACTTACCGGCTGTGGGATGTGGTGGCGCCGAACAGCGAAATCAACGGCGATGTCGAATTTCCGGGCACGCAGATTTTGCTCGATGTCGCGCGCTTCGATAATCCGGATGCCCAGGTCGGCGATCTGGTGCAGGAAGAGATCGAATCGGTCGAGTTCGGCCGTATCGCCGCCCAGACCGCGAAGCAGGTAATCATTCACAAGGTTCGCGAGGCGGAGCGCAAGAAGATCGTCGATGCGTACAAAAGCCGCGTCGGCGAACTGATTACCGGCGTGGTCAAGCGGATCGAAAAAGGCAGCGTGTATCTCGATCTCGGCGGCCATGTGGAAGCCTACATCGCGAAGGAAGACATGATTCCGCGCGAGTCGGTGCGCGTCGGCGACCGGATTCGCGGCTATTTGAAAGACGTGCGTTCGGAGCCGCGCGGCCCGCAATTATTCGTCAGCCGGACCGCCTCGGAATTGTTGCTGGCGCTGTTCCGGCTGGAAGTGCCGGAAGTCGGCGAAGGCCTGATCACGCTGATGGGGGCGGCCCGCGATCCCGGATCGCGGGCAAAAATCGCGGTCAAGAGCAACGATCCGCGTCTCGATCCGGTCGGTGCCTGCGTCGGCATGCGCGGGTCGCGCGTGCAGTCGGTTTCGAACGAACTGGCCGGCGAGCGGGTCGATATCATTCTCTGGAATCCGAACGAAGCGCAATATGTGATCAATGCGATGTCGCCGGCCGAAATCCAGTCGATCGTGGTCGATGAAGACAAGCATTCGATGGATCTGGCGGTCAATACCGAAAACCTATCTCAGGCGATCGGTCGGGGCGGCCAGAACGTTCGGCTGGCGACCCAGTTGACCGGCTGGGAGCTGAACGTGATCGATGCCTCCAAAGCCGAAGCGAACAGCGAAGCCGAAGCGAATAAGATCAAGGATCTGTTCGTGAGGGAACTCGATGTCGACGAAGACATTGCGATGACGCTGGTCGAAGTCGGTTTCAATACGATCGAAGAAATCGCTTATGTGCCGGTCAGCGAAATGCTCGAAATCGAGGGCTTCGACGAAGAATTGGTGAACGAGCTGCGCAGCCGGGCGAAAGATTCCTTATTAATCAGCGCGATCGCGGCGGAAGAAAAAATAGAAACCAATGAGCCGGCCGAGGACCTTCTCGAGATGGAAGGCATGGACAAAGAGCTGGCTTATGAATTGGCCGGCCGCGGTATAATTACGATGGACGATCTGGCTGAACAGTCGATCGACGACCTGCTGAGCTTACCCGGAATGGATGAAGATCGAGCGGCGAAGTTGATTATGAAGGCGCGGGAGCCCTGGTTCTCTGAAGAAAAAGGCAAGTAAGGCGGGAGTAGGCGATGAGCGATCAAACAGTACAGCAATTGGCCGAGGTAGTCAAAATACCTCTGGAAAGGTTATTGGAACAATTGAAGGAAGCGGGGTTATCGGCCAATACGCCGGACGATGTGATCAGCGAAGACGAGAAAATGCAGCTTCTGGCGCATTTGCGCAAACGCCACGGCAAGGATGGCGGCGAGTCTAAAACGGCCCCCCGGCGCGTGACGCTGGAGCGCCGCAAGGTGATCGAAATCAAGCAGGCGAGCGTGCCCGGTACGGCGACCAAAACGATCCCTGTCGAAGTCCGCAAAAAGAAAACCTATGTAAACAAACGCGATCTTGCCGAGACGGCCGAAACCAAACCGGCAGTCCAGCCGCAGCCCACGCCGGAAGAAAAACCGTCCGTGCCGGCGGTCGAGCCGGTTATTGCCGCCGCCCAGCAAAAAGCGAAGCCCGCCGAAGAGCCCAAGGTGGTCGAACCGATTGCGGAAACGACCCCTCCGGCTGTCGAGGCCAGACCTGCGCCTCCGGTAGAAGCGCCGCAGGAAGAGTTCGAGGAAGAAGTGGCCGTGCAAGTTGTCGAGGAAGCGGATGAGGCGGAACTGGTGCCGGTAGCCCGGTTTGAAGCGGTCAAAGTCAAGGAAGTCAAGAAAGCCAAAGTGGAAAAAGCCGTCAAAGGCAAAGAGACCGACGATAGCGCCAAAAAGAAAATGAGCGAACGGGATCGGCGCGTCGAAGAGTCGATCAACCGCACCGCCGAAAAAGTTCGCCAGCAGGCGCTGCAGAAGCAGGAAACGCTGCATCGCAAGAAGCAGCGCGATGACAGCCCTTTCTCCGAAGGACGGGATGCGCCGCGCCGGCCGAAGAAAAAGATCAAAACACCGCAGCGCTCGGGAGCTGGAGCTCCATTCGAAAGCAAACATCAGTTCGAAATGCCGGCCGCGCCGATCGTGAAGGAAGTTACGATTCCGGAAACGATTCTGGTATCCGATCTCGCCAACAAGATGAGCGTGAAGGTCGCAGTGGTGATCAAGCAGCTGATGAAGCTCGGCATCATGGCGACGATCAACCAGAGCATCGATCAGGACACCGCGGCGATTCTGGTCGAGGACATGGGCCACAAGGCGATCATGCAGAGCGACGACGATCTCGAAAAAGAAATGCTCGCCGAAGCGCAGTCGGAAGAGAGTTATCCGGAAGTGCCGCGCGCGCCGATCGTTACGATCATGGGACATGTCGACCACGGTAAAACTTCGTTGCTCGACTATATCCGTAAAACCCGGGTTGCCGCCGGCGAAGCAGGCGGGATTACCCAGCACATCGGCGCCTATCAGGTCAAGACCGACCACGGTTCGGTCACCTTCCTCGATACGCCGGGCCATGCCGCGTTTACCGCGATGCGGGCGCGCGGTGCGGATGTGACCGACGTGGTGATTGTGGTGGTTGCGGCCGACGATGGCGTGATGCCGCAGACGAAGGAAGCGGTCGAGCATGCGCGCGCCGCTAACGTGCCGATCATTGTCGCGATCAACAAGATGGACAAACCGGATGCGAATCCCGATAAGGTGATGCAGGAATTGTCGGTTATTAACGTACTGGCCGAGGAATGGGGCGGCGACACGCAGTTCCTGAAAATTTCGGCGAAAACCGGGCAGGGCATCGACGATCTGATTGAAGCCCTGATCGTGCAGACCGAAATTCTCGAACTGAAGGCGCCGGTGCAAGGCCCGGCTTCGGGTATCGTGATCGAGTCGCGCTTGGATAAAGGCCGTGGCGCGGTTGCCACCGTGCTGGTGCAAAAAGGCACGCTCGAAAGCGGCCAGATGGTGCTGTGCGGCCACGAATACGGCCGAGTGCGGGCGATGTTCAACGAAAACGGCAAGGCGATCAAGGAAGCCGGCCCTTCGGTGCCGGTCGAAATCCTCGGGTTATCGGGCACTCCGAACGCGGGTGACGAATTCCTGGTCGTACAGAACGAACGGATTGCCAGAGAGCTGGCTAAGCACCGCGAAGAGCGCAAGCGGACCACGCGCCATGCGGCGCAGCAGGCTTCCAAGCTGGACGAGGTCTTCTCCCGGATGACTGCCGGCGAGGTTGCGAGCGTGAACCTGGTGCTCAAGACCGACGTGCAGGGCAGCCTCGAAGCGCTGCGTGGCGCCTTGGTCGACCTGTCGACATCGGAAGTCGAGGTCAAGGTGGTCTATGGCGGCGTCGGCGGCATCAACGAAGGCGATGTGAACCTGGCCCTGGCCTCGGGTGCCATCCTGATGGGCTTCAATGTCCGCGCCGATGCGACTGCGCGCAAGCTGATCGAAGAGAAGGGCGTCGACCTGCATTATTACAGCGTCATCTATGAAGCGATCGACGAAGTCAAAAACGCGATCAGCGGCATGCTGGCGCCGGAAATCAAGGAGCAGATCGTCGGCCTGGCCGAAGTCCGCGACGTGTTCCGTTCGCCGAAGTTCGGCGCGATCGCCGGCTGTATGGTCGTCGAAGGCTACGTCAAGCGCAACCTGCCGATCCGCGTCTTGCGCGATAACGTGGTGATTTTCGAAGGCCAGCTCGAGTCGCTGCGGCGCTTCAAGGATGACGTGAACGAAGTCAAAATGGGCATGGAATGCGGCATCGGCGTTAAGAACTATAACGATGTCAAAGTCGGCGACCAGATCGAAGTCTTCGAACGGACCGAAGTCAAACGCGTATTGTAAAGAATCATGGCAAAAGAATATGGGCGTAGCGCCCGCGTGGCATCCGAAATGCAGAAGGAACTCTCGTTCATTCTGCAGCGGGTCGTAAAGGATTCCCGGCTCGGCTTCATTACGATCAATGAAGTCGATCTGACCAAGGATCTCGCGGTCGCGAAAATCTATTTCACGGTACTGAACGCGGATGAAGCCGGTAAGCGGAATCATGTTAAATGGTTGAATCAGCTTGCCCCGGTAATCCGGCACGAGCTCGCGAAACGGATGCGGCTGCGGCATATTTCGGAACTGCGTTTTATTTACGACGATTCGTTCGATACCGGCATGCGCGTTGCGGAACTTCTCAGCGACATCGACCAGACCGATAAAGCCCCCGATCAGGAATGAGTAAACGCAATCTGCGGCGCAATGTCCACGGCATTCTGCTGCTGGACAAACGGCTTGGCGTGTCTTCGAATCTGGCGCTCCAGGAGGTCAAGCGCCTCTTGAATGCGGCCAAGGCCGGGCATACGGGCAGCCTCGATCCTTTGGCGACCGGGCTGTTGCCTTTGTGTTTCGGCGAGGCAACCAAGGTGTCCGGCATGATGCTGGATGATGACAAGCGTTACCGGGTCGTGATCCGGCTCGGCGTATTGACCGACACCGGCGATGCGGAAGGGGCAGTGCTCGAAACGAAGCCGGTTCCGGAAATCACATCGGCTATGCTCGATGAATGCCTGCAGCGCTTCACCGGCGAAATCGACCAAGTGCCGCCGATGTATTCGGCGCTGAAGCTGAACGGCAAGAAGCTTTACGAACTGGCCCGCGAAGGCAAGACGGTCGAGCGCAAGGCCCGCCGGATCACGATTTACGAACTGAAGCTGCTCGATTTCGAACGCGATCGGCTGACGCTGGAAGTGTTC
This sequence comes from Candidatus Methylomicrobium oryzae, assembly GCF_016745425.1. Taxonomy (GTDB): domain Bacteria; phylum Pseudomonadota; class Gammaproteobacteria; order Methylococcales; family Methylomonadaceae; genus Methylomicrobium; species Methylomicrobium oryzae. Next base: position 307,586 of record NZ_JAERVK010000001.1, read on the forward strand.
TGCTCGAAAGGCACTTATATCCGCTCGCTGGCGGAAGACATCGGCGTCCACTTCGGCTGCGGAGGGGCCGTCGAGGAACTGCGCCGCCTGCAGGCAGGCGTATTTACGCTCGACCGGGCCTACACGATCGAACAATTACGCGCGATGGACTCGCAGCAGCTCGATGCCTGCCTGCTGAACGTCGATGAACCGCTCCAGGCATTGCAGGCGGTCGAATTGCAGGACTACGATGCGGTTAAGATCAGGAACGGACAGGCGGTCTGGGCCGAACTCGCGCAATCCGGACCCGTGCGCCTGTACCATGCGGGCGCGTTTTTAGGCTTGGGTGAAATGCGATTGGATGGTAAACTAGCGCCTTGCAGACTGTTCAATTTGGAAGGATCCAGCTAAAAGGCGAAAGGGTTTCAACCGGTCTTTTCGTCTTGTCTATGCAACCTTTTTCATCGTTCTCACGCAGGAGCGTGGGAACCAAGTAATATTATCGTTCTCACGCTCCGGCGTTGGGAGCCTAAGTTTGACCCATTCTCTGCTCCCTATCGCGGAAATGGGTGTGTCACCGGCCCTGTCAGGGCTTTTTTTAATTATTGAAACATAGGGTTTAAGCAAATGCCTTTTACTGCGGAACAAAAGAAAAAAATCGTTGAAGAGTATCGTCTGTCCGAAACCGATACCGGTTCCCCGGAAGTCCAGGTCGCTCTGTTGACTGCGCACATCCAGCACCTGACCCCGCATTTCGCGGAGCACAAAAAAGACAACCACTCGCGCCGCGGTCTGCTGCGCATGGTCAATCAGCGCCGCAAACTGCTCGACTATCTGAAAAACAAGGACGGCGACCGCTACCGTACGCTGATCGATCGTCTCGGTTTGCGCAAATAAGACCAGACTGCAAACGGCGCCGGTTCGGCGCCGTTTGCATTTCAGCGTTACCCCAGTTTTAACTCAACAATATCTACGCAAAGGAACCTAATAGTGAATCCTATCAGGAAAGAATTTCAGTACGGCGATCGCACCGTTACGTTGGAAACCGGTGAAATAGCACGCCAGGCCCACGGCGCCGTGATCATCGATGTCGAAGGCACCTCATTATTGGTGACCGTCGTTAGCAAAAAAGATACAGGCGGCAACGACTTTTTTCCGCTGACGGTAAATTATCAGGAAAAATCCTATGCGGCCGGTAAAATTCCCGGTGGTTTTTTCAAGCGGGAAGGACGTCCATCCGAACAGGAAACGTTGATTTCGCGCCTGATCGACCGTCCGATGCGTCCGATGTTCCCCGAAGGCTACACCGATGAAGTACAGATCATTGCGACAGTGATCTCGCTGAATCCCGAAGTCGATACCGAAATTCCTGCCTTGCTGGGTGCTTCTGCGGCGCTGGCGGTCTCCGGGTTGCCGTTTAACGGCCCGGTTGGCGCAGCTTGCGTCGGCTTCAAGGATGGACAATATCTGTTGAACCCGTCGCCGGCGGTGTTGAAGGATTCGCGCCTGCAATTGGTTGTTGCCGGTACCGCCAATGCGGTATTGATGGTCGAATCCGAAGCCGACGGTCTGACCGAAGACGAAATGCTTGGTGCAGTGCTGTTCGGCCATGAACAAATGCAGATCGCGATTAAAGCGATCAACGAATTCGCGGCCGCGGCCGGCGCCGGTGTGGTCGAATGGACCGCGCCCGATGCCGATGCCGAGTTGGTGCGCTTGGTTACCGCCGAAGTCGAGGAAGGCATCAAGGAAGCCTACCGGGTCGCCGAAAAGCTGGTCCGTCAGGACCGCCTGAAAGTGATCCGTACCGCGGCGATCGAGAAATTTACCGCGCTGGGCGAATATACTGAAAATGCGATCCGCCACATCATCGAAAATCTTGAATACAACATCGTTCGCCAGGCGATTCTGAGCGAAAAGCGTCGCATCGACGGCCGTACGCTCGATTCGGTACGTCCAATTACCATTAGAACCGGTGTATTGCCCAGAACCCACGGTTCAGCGCTGTTTACCCGCGGCGAAACGCAGGCTCTGGTCGTTGCGACATTGGGCACTCAGCGCGATGCGCAGATCATCGACGCATTGACCGGCGAATACAAAGAGCTGTTCATGCTGCACTACAACTTCCCGCCGTTCAGCGTCGGCGAAACCGGTTTCGTCGGTTCGCCGAAACGCCGCGAAATCGGCCACGGCCGTCTTGCGAAGCGCGGCGTGATGGCCGTATTGCCGGTGATGGAAGAATTTCCGTATGTGATCCGTGTCGTTTCCGAAATCACCGAATCGAACGGATCCAGTTCGATGGCGTCGGTTTGCGGCAGCAGCTTGGCGCTGATGGATGCCGGCGTACCGATCAAGGCGCCGGTGGCCGGTATCGCGATGGGCCTGATCAAGGAAGGCGACGATTACGCGGTTCTGTCCGACATTATGGGCGATGAAGACCATCTCGGCGACATGGATTTCAAAGTCGCGGGTACCGCAGACGGCATCACCGCGCTGCAAATGGACATCAAGATCGACGGCATCACCGCTGAGATCATGAAGACCGCACTCGCGCAGGCGAAGACCGGCCGTATCCACATCCTCGGCGAGATGAATAAGGTATTGCCGGCCGCGCGCGAACATATGTCCGACTACGCGCCGCGGATCATTACCTTCAAGATCGATCCGAGCAAGATTCGTGAAGTGATCGGCAAGGGCGGTGCGACGATCCGCGGCATCACCGAAATCACCGGCGCGAGCGTCGACCTGACCGACGACGGCGTCGTGAAGATTGCCTCGGTCGACAAGGCGGCCGGCGAAGAGGCGCGCCGTCTGATTGAAGAGATTACCGCCGAAGTCGAAGTCGGCAAGATTTACGAAGGCAAGGTCGTGCGCCTGATGGACTTCGGTGCGTTCGTGACGATCCTGCCCGGAAAAGATGGCCTGGTGCACATCTCGCAAATCTCGAACGAGCATGTCGACAAAGTCAGCGACAAGCTGTCCGAGGGCGACGTGGTTCGGGTCAAGGTACTCGAAATCGACCGCCAAGGCCGCGTTCGCCTTAGCATGAAAGAAGCGGAAAAAGAAGATTAAGTTTTTTCTTGCCGCAATTTAAAAAAGGGCCTTTCGGCCCTTTTTTTTTGCCATACTCAACGGCGGGTAAAAATGCGTATTCCGGTGATTTATCTAGAGCATTTATTCATTGGTTGGAAACATAGCCTGAATTTCTGAAGAAGTTTAATCATTCTTCAGCATGGAACTGATCAAGGATCCCGCCGAGATTCTGTCAAAGTTTATCGATAGTACGCTCTGCGGCTCTGCGCAGCAGGGCTTTGATTTTAGCGAACACTTGCTCGATCGGATTTAGGTTCGGGCTGTCAGTTGGCAGGTCTTGCAAGGTTGCTCCTTGTGCTTGAATGATCGCTTCGACCTCGGCCACTTTATGCGCCGGCAGATTATCGCGGATGACGCTATCGCCGGGGCTTAACGTCGGTCCGAGCTGCGAACGCAGATATTCTTTGAAGGTATCAGCCTTCCTCGCCTGATCCCCCCGGTGTGGTTAGCCGATCGGCCCGCGATCCGGCCATGAAGGTCAGCGTTTGCCATTGGCCTGCCGCGCAGCGTCCTTACACCGAGCATCCCTTACAATTCTGCCATAGCGTCGGCTCATGCCGTTCGTCATCCTGGTTTCATCCAGAAATACCCGCTTGGAAATATCGCAATATTGTTGCCAGGCTTGCCATTGATTCTTCCGTTCAGACGCCCTATACGCGAGCGGTTGTGAACGGATGCTTTTTATAGCGAAAACCCAGCTTCAGGCGCAGAAACTTATTCAGGGCCGCGATCGATAGGGTAAGGCATGTTCGGTTTCCAGCCAGCTTTGCAGTTCCTTCAATGTCATCGATGGGCTTACCGCTTGCGCTATTAGGGCATCAGCATAGGGTTCCAGAATCGCCCATCGTAGCCGCCGGCTGGCTGGACACATGGCCGCTCTTTCGTCGAGGGAAATAGAACAATTATATATACTAGAATCTTATCTATAAATTAAGGATCTATGAGAAGTAGAATAAGTTTTTTTGCTAAGTTTTTTGTATTTTTAATAGTCGTTTAAGTCGATCTGTGTATTATGGCCCCGCATGACTAAAGTCGAGCTAAGAGCTTGCCATCAATGGTTTTAGGTTTGCTGCTTTTTTATATACGCTTCAGAATGACAGCTTCATGAGTCCAGGGATCATAAATATTTGAAAGAATAGGCACAGATTAAGCCTTCTTTCAGGCAGAGAACAAGACTTTTTCTATTGTCGTCCGGTAAAAAACAGCGTATGGCGTAGAAGGTGCCTGGATCGCTAACTCACTTGTTTTAATTTTTTAAAAAGGTGCGGTTTTGACGAATTTGCTATTTTAATACTGTGTGAATTTAGTCTATCAATAAAAATAAGTCCTTTTTAAGAAATCCGCTGCCTCTAAAATATATTTTCTAGTGGAAAAATTATGTTTTTTTGATGATCATCACATACGTCGTAGGTAAGTAGACTTTATAATTTCCACGACTGCTAATGCTGTTTAAATTCAATTAGGTACGTCAGCTATGAAAATTCTATCTGAGCCACCGATTATTGCGTTGACAAGAAGAACGGTAGATCCAGCCGTCTGTGGATTATCCTTTCTGGCTTTTGTGCTGTACTTTCAGGTTCCCTGGAACAGTTACCAAGGAATTCTATTGGTAGCCGTTGTGTTATTTTCCTGGATGGTTTCCCGAACGTTGAGACCATTACTGAGTTTTCGTGCGAGCGGCATTCACTCATACATTTTTGCTGTGCTGGCTGGAAGCAGCGTATTCATTTTCCTGATTTACTCTTTGTTTCTGAATACCCAATTTTCCGAGCATGTTCAAAAGTACGTCATCATGATCTGGCTGGTGTCCTTGCCGACATTATTGCTAGCCGCCCATGGGTTTCTGCATTTCTGGCTAAAATTTCGGCTGCATAAAACCAAAATTCGCAAATGTGTCATCGTTGGAGCCACGGAGGTCGCTTATCGATTAAGCAAGGAGATATCAGAGGACCCCAGTCTTTTGATGCAGTTTGATGGGTTTTTTGATTCACGCGATAAGGACCGCCTTTGGAACGGCTGCCAGGGAAAACTATTAGGCAATATGGATCATGTCTTATCGTATGTCAAAGAAAATGCCGTTCAGGTTGTCTTTGTCACGCTGCCGATTCGGAATGAAGAGCGAATTACTCGCCTGCTGGACGAATTGCGCGATACAACGGCTTCGATTTATTTCGTGCCCGACATATCGAATTTCGACCTGATTCAGTCTCGAATTGATTCTATTCATGATATTCCCATCGTGTCCGTTTTGGAAAGTCCAATTAATCATTTAAATGCAATATGGAAATCTGCATTCGATTTCATAATCTCTTTAATTATTTTAATTATCATTTCTCCTGCCATGTTCCTGATTGCGTTAGTCATTAAATTGACATCGCCGGGACCGGTACTTTTTAATCAAATCAGATACGGTCTCGATGGAAAAGAAATCAGAGTGTATAAATTTAGGACCATGAATGTTTGCGAAAACGGCCCGACTATTAAGCAGGCGACCAAAAACGATCGCCGAATTTATCCTTTCGGAGGATTTTTAAGAAAAACCTCGTTGGATGAGCTTCCTCAATTTTTTAACGTACTCAAAGGCGATATGAGTATCGTCGGTCCAAGGCCTCATGCCGTTGCACATAATGAGGAATATAGAAAACTTATTCAGGGTTATATGTTGCGTCATAAAGTCAAACCGGGCATCACCGGTTGGGCGCAGGTTCATGGATTAAGAGGTGAAACGGAAACGCTCGAAAAAATGGAAAAAAGAGTGGAATATGACCTGGAATATCTGAAGAATTGGTCGTTGTTGCTGGATGTTCTTATCATTATTAGGACGTTCGGTGTCGTGCTCAAAACGACGAATGCTCATTAGAATATTATTTTTTCACTGCGGTAATTGTATGGAATTGGTAAAACAAGAAAATTTCGCAAGCTCTTGCTAAGGAAGAGTCTTTTCATAAGTTTTTTGTTTGATATTTTTTGTTTCTTTACGGCCTACACAGCATTTAGGTGGAGGGTTATGTTTTACTTTTGGAGGAAATTATGATGATGAAGAAGCTGGTGATTTCGATTTCAGGCATGTTTATTTTGATGGTTAGCAGTCAGATATTTGCAGATCAAAAAAATGAGGTAAGTAAAGGCTTGAATATTACTTTAGCCAAGGACGCTAATGCTGCTGAGTTTCGTAAGGGCAAAGGCCATGGAAACGGCAATAACCATGGGAACGGTAACGGCCATGGAAACGGCCATGGAAACGGCCATGGAAACGGCCATGGAAACGGCCATGGAGACGACAATCCCGGCCACTGCAGAAAAAGTGTATCTCCTTGCTAACGAGGAAATGTTTTAGTTAAGGCAAGCTTCGGAGGAATGGATTCTGTATATCAGTGGAGGAGTTTGCCTTAATTTGGCTTTTTGGTTTTCCCAATACCTCTTTGCTATAAGTATGCCGGAACGGCGGAGCTTTTTAATGGCTTTTCGAGCATAAGTGTTTTTTGAGCCCAGTAAACAATAGGTGTAGTAATTGTTACTGAGCTTGTTTCGCAAGCCACAATCATTAGCCTAATAGCAGAGTTGGATACACATTTTGAAAAAATGAACAAATTTTAATGCAAATGAACGGATTCTCACTATCCGGTTTTTTTCTTTGGATAGAACGTTCGATTTATGTTGGATTCTTGGGGGTATTTATCGTATCTCCTTTACCCTTAGGCAGTAATCGAGGATGGGCATCGCTGGCGTTATCCGCTGTATTTCTGATGCTTTTGGCTGGGTATCTAGTTGTAGAGTGCTACCGAATGACCAGAGAGCCAACTAAAAGCCAAGCACAACCCAACCATTTGGGAAAGTTTCTGTTACTGTTTGTCGCTTTTTGGATGTGGGGTCAAGCGTCTCCTGTTCTGCTGGCGGACTGGCTGACCGTTTTATCTCCGGCCACAGTGGAAATTTATACGTCGGCGTTAAACGTATTGTCTTCCGATCACACCGAGAATGCATTTCCTGTTTCTTTGGAACCTGGAAAAACGCTCGATAAAGCCATGCTGACATTAGGCTGTTTTGCAATGGTCTGCTTAATGAACGGATTGATTAACAGTCGGAAACGGCTGGTACAGTTTTGCTATATGCTGATTTTAACGGGAGTATTCCAAGCGTTTTACGGCACTATGATGGTACTTACAGGTGTGGAATATTTATTTTTTGTGCCTAAAGAAGCCTATATCGGCAATGCGACAGGCACCTTCGTGAATCGGAACCATCTTGCCGGCTACCTGGAAATGACTCTGCCGATAGGCATTGGCTTGTTATTGGGTTCACGCAAAGTCTCGGATCGGGGCCGTCATCATTGGCGCGGGATTCTGGCTTATGCCCTGCAAACCTTGCTGAGCCCGATTGCCGTTTTACGCTGCCTGCTGGTCGTGATGGTGATCGGCCTGCTGATGACTCACTCACGGATGGGTAATGCGGCTTTTTTCAATGCGCTATTGATCACCTCGACGATAGCCTTTCTGTCCACCAAACAATTTCGCCGTCCAGGCTTCGTTGCGGTCATCGTCAGTATCGTTGCGGTCGATATAATTCTGTTAGGGACATGGTTCGATATCAGCAAAGTCGTGGAAAGAATCGAAAATACCGGCCTCGACCATGAAAGCCGTGACGAAGTTGTTCAATATGTGATGAAGATGATCCCCGATTTTTGGCTGGCGGGCACTGGCGCAGGTACATTCGCTTATATATTCCCCAAATACACTGGATTTGTCGGCGGTTTTTACGATTATGCCCACAACGATTATCTGCAGCTGTTAGTGGAACTGGGCGTTATCGGTTGTATCCCGCTGGCGGCTTATTTAATGCTTGGCCTTCAAAAAGGATGGGCGCTGCTGCAGTGTAGCAAATCAAAACTGCTGAATGGAATGGGGTTTGCCTCGATTATGGGCACTGTCAGCCTATTGATTCATTCCACGGTCGATTTTAATCTGCAGATACCCGCCAACATCCTATTGTTTGTGGCACTCCTGGCTTTGCCGCGGGTAGCCGAGCAAGCGCTCGGCAATTGCTCCTCGATTTGACGGTTATACGAGTGAATTATCGCAAGATTGCCTGGTGCTCGTTGGTGTTTTGCGCCCCGGCGCCAGGGGCTGAAGTGCTGGATATTCGGAAAGATCCGGTTATTTTTCCAGTTGGCCCGTTTGAGTTCGCGCCTATTTTCGAAGCGGCGGAGTCATACAATGACAACATATTTCAGCAGGATAGATTCAAAAAGGCCTCCTTTCTGACGCAGTTTCACGCCGGGGGGCAATTGGCGCTGAAAAGACAATTGAACCGATATACTTTGACTTATACCTTACAAAGTTCTCAATATCACAACAGCCCACAAGACGATTATGTCGATCATTTTGTCGGCGGTTCATCGCATGTTGAATTTACCCGCCGTAATCGGCTCGACATCAATCTGGGGTATCTAAATAGCCATTATCAGAGAGGGGTATTTCTAGGAAGAGATTTGCTAAGCTCCACAGGGCAAGCCGAGCCTGATCAATATCGTTTATACAGCGCCGGTGCCATCTACCGTTACGGCAGGGTCGAAGCCAAAGGTAATCTGGAGTTAAAGTTCAATGTTCAGAACTATACCTTCCAAAATAACCCCGAGTTTACGGCTAGACAGGAGAGAACGCAGTTCGTAACGACTCCCGGTTTTTATTTCCGGATAGAGCCAAAAACGACGTTACAGGCTCAGGTTGAAAATACATGGGTCAAGTACAGGCAGACCGAGGCATCGGCCTTCGATAGCATAAAGCAGCGTTTTTTGTTTGGAGGTACTTGGCAGTATTCGGTCAAAACCCAATTTGTTGCACGGGTCGGTTACTTGCATCAGGAGTTCGACAATTCTCAATTCAAGCAATTTAATGATGCGACATGGGATCTAGCCGTTAATTGGGCGCCATTAAGTTATTCGCGCCTAAATCTGACCATCTCGCGTGATGCGGCCCCAACGCTTGCGAGCAGTAATATTCGGGCGTCCGACCGTTTCCGTATGAGCTGGGAGCATGACTGGACCCCGCGTGTCAAGACTCAACTGTTCGGGGCGCGAGAAAATGCCGACAATCTTGGTGTAAATCGTCAGGATGACTATACCTCGTTCGGCTTCGACTTGAATTATGGGCTCCGGCGCTGGCTGGGCATCGGCATCAATTATTCGTATCGAAGTCTGGAGTCGAGCAATAGAGACTTCGATTTTAATCAGAATACGATCATGTTTTACATTACCGGCAATCCGCGTATTTCCGATGATGCCCAGGCCCCTTGGGCATCATGGTATTGAAGTGATAAAGACAATTATGAAAAAAATTTTATTTTTATGTTTTGCATTACTCGGACCGGCCGTTGCCCATGCAATTTCTGAGCCCCCAGCGGAAAGCAGCTTAATGTCCAATTACGAGCTCGGAGCAGGAGACAAAATTATGATTACAGTGTTTCGCGAGCCTGACCTGACTTTGGAAGCCAAGCTGACAGATGCCGGCACGATCATCTTTCCTTTTCTCGGCGAAATGAACGTGAAAGGTTTAACGGTGGGCAGATTGAAGGACAAAATTACACAGAGCCTTAGCGGCCGTTATCTGAAAGATCCAAGGGTTACCGTATCGGTTCTGGAATATCGCGAGTTTTTCGTGAACGGCGAAGTCAACAGGCCGGGGGCGTTTCCTTATCTGCCGGGGCTCACTGTGCAAAAAGCCATCTCGATAGCCGGCGGCTTTACCGAGCGGGCTTCGCAATCGAGCGTTCTGCTCGAGCGAGAAAAGGACGTGGCCCGCCAAGGCATCGAGGTTGAATTGGATGCGCCGATCGCGCCCGGTGATGTGGTGATCGTCGAGGAGAGCTTTTTCTGATGAATGATTTGAAGTTGAGGCCCACTGCCCAGATGGCTATGTCTGAGCGGCAGTTCAATATGGATAGAATCCTACAGGATGAGGTTTTTCTCGAAGAAGACAGCATAGATTTGCGTCATTATTGGGGCGTCGTCCGCCAATATCAATGGCGGATCTTGCTGTTGGCTATCGTGGCAACTGCTTTGGTGGGGCTATTCGTGTTTTCGATGAAGCCGGTCTATCGTTCTTCCGCAACGCTGTTGGTGGAAGGGAAGCAGGGCAATCTGCTTTCGATCGAAGACGTGTATTCGATGGATATGTCCAGGGCGGAATATTTTCAAACCCAGTTTGAAATCATTAAGTCCCCCGATTTGGCACGTAAGGTTATCCGCAGCTTGAAGTTGGCCGCGCACCTCGAATTCAGCGATTTACTGCCGGAAAAAGAAAGCCAGGCGTTTTGGACGGATTGGCTCGCGCTGCTGCCGGCGCTTGTTCCCGAAAGATCGGAAAGCAACGAAGCCGATGAAGCCATCAAGGCTGAAGAAGCCTTAGTGAAAGAGTTTCTGGAGAGACTGACCGTCAAACCCCGCCTGAAGACGCAGTTGGTCGATGTCAGCTTCGACGCTAAAGACCCCAAGCTGGCTCGGGAAGTAGTGAACGCATTGGGCGAGGCATTTATCGAGAGCGGCCTTGAAGCGCGTATGGAGGACACCCGCAAAGCGGCGGTATGGCTTTCCGAGCGTCTCCAATCCTTAAAGGACAGATTGAGCGAATCCGAAAACCGCTTGCAGGACTACCTGGCCAAGGAGCATCTGGTCGATTTGGAAGGCGTGTTGACATTGAGTACCAAGGAAATAGAGCAAAACACCGCAACCTTGGCGAGTGTGCGCCAGGCTCGTTTCGAAGCGGAAAACCTCTATAACAAAATCAAATCGGGCAAAGGGCTTGAGCAGGCTCCTGAGGTATTGCAGGATCCGGTTGTGATGGATCTGAAGAGCAAGAATGCCGAACTGGCGCGTAAGGAGTCGGATCTTGCCGAACGCTACGGGCCGGAGCATCCGGCGATGGTGGCCGTGCATTCGGAGCGAGCGTCGATAAAGGAATTGCTGGACAAACAATTGGCGAGCATCGCCTCCAGCATCAAGAGCCGTTATGAAATTGCCAGGGCCAATGAGCAGGCGGTTCTTTCCAGCATAGAAGGCAATAAATCGCAGGTGCAACATATAAGCCGGAAGCAAACGCGTTTGAGCGAATTGCAGCGCGAAGTCGAATCGAACAAAAAACTGTATGAGACCTTTATCAACCGCTTCAAAGAGGCTAACGAAGCTGCCGAACTTGGAGCCTCCAATATCCGTTTTATCGATAAGGCCAGTACTCCAATCGAGCCGGAAAAACCGAGGAAAAAGCTGATCCTGGCGTTGACTTTTGTCGGCATACTGTTTTTAGGCGTGCTGATAGCTTTCCTGCTGGATTATCTGGATTCCACTTTCAAATCGCCGGACGATATCGAAAGAAAGCTCGATCAGCCTTTCCTGGGCGTCATGCCATTGCTGGATAGGCTGCGCAATCAACCCGAAGCATTGGGGCAATTAGTCATGCAGGAACCGCGCGGCGTGTTCGCCGAAGCCGTACGTACGATCAGAACGGGTTTGGTATTATCGGCATTGGATAGCCCGCATAACATCTGGATGGTCACATCGTCGTTTCCGGGAGAAGGGAAATCCACGCTCGCGATGAGTTTGGCGCAATCCTTGGCGCAACTTGATAATGGCGGCAAGCGGGTGCTGCTGATAGAAGCCGATTTGCGCAGACCGACGTTGGCAAAACGCTTTCAGCTCCCTCCCAAATCGGTCGGTCTTACCCATGCGTTAGCTCTACATGCCAAGCTGGACGAGTGCTTGCATTCCGTGCAGGGACTGGCTTTGGATGTACTGCCGGCCGGTATGCCTCCTCCCAATCCTCTGGAGTTGCTGGCATCCAAGGCATTTGCCGAATTATTGGAAGAACTGGAAAAACGCTACAGCCTGATTCTGATCGACTCGCCTCCGGTGCATGCGGTCAGCGATGCGCAATGGCTGGCGCAGCACGTGCGCTCTGTCATCTACGCGGTCAAGGCTGATGCTACATCGATCAAGGCTGTGAAGGATGGACTTAAAATGCTCGAACGGTTTGGCGCCCCGTTGGCCGGCATCGTGCTGGCTCAAATGGATGTCGAAAAGAGCAAGCGTTACGGTCACGGCGAATATAGCGGTTATTACTATTACCAAACATCATATGGAGCCGATGAAGCCAACCTCTCTTGAGGAAGATTTCTGGCGCAGGCGGCTTCAGTCGCGAGTGAAGATTGTACTCCCCTCCCATGAAGGGGAGAGGGCTGGAGTGAGGGAGATCATGGTCTCTTTCATCTAATCCCTTCCAAAGAAGGAAGTTGTTTTTAGCGGTTCACATAAATACTAACCTAACCACCAACTAAGCATTAGGCCTAACCCATGATTGATATGCATTGCCACATGCTGCCCGGCATCGACGATGGTCCTAAAACGATGGAGCAATCGCTGGAGATGGCGCGCTATGCAGTCGAACACGGTACCCGATGCTGTGTGGTCACCCCGCATATTCAACCGGGGTGCTACGATAACGATAGCGACAGCATTCGCCGCATATTTGAAGATTTCCAGAGTCAGCTGGATGCCGAGAAAATCCCGTTGCAGGTCGGTATGGCCGCTGAAGTGCGTATTTGCGCCGAACTTCCCCTCCTGATCAGTCAGGGCAAAATTCCGTTTCTCGGAGGCTGGCAAGAAAAGCGGCTGATATTGCTGGAGTTTCCGCACGATCACATTACCGTTGGCGCGGAGAAATTGATCGACTGGCTAATCCAGCGCGACATCCTTCCGGTCATTGCGCACCCGGAACGCAACCAAAGCGTGATGCGCCAGCCGGAAAAGATCGATGCCTTTGTCAAAAAGGGTTGCTTGCTGCAGATTACCGCGGATTCGGTGACCGGCTTGTTTGGGGAGGTTTCTCAAAAACTGGCACTTTCATTGATCCAAAAAGGCAACGCAACGCTGATTGCGACCGATGCTCATAACCTGCATAAACGCCGGCCCAGCCTGAAAGCCGCTTATGAGATGCTGTTGCCGATCATCGGAGCCGCTAAGGCCCAGGCCCTGTTTATCGGGAATGCCGAGGCGATGCTGTCGTGACCGCAATCTGTTATTTAAAATCGAAGCCGGTGTTCCGGGCAATTTTATACCTCCCGATCATCCTGGGGATAACTATTCTGGCTGTTATTGCGATGCGCTGGTCTTTGGCGGATGTATATGCGACGCAACTGACCCATCATCTGGATACTGTGAATCAGGATAGCTCCAACAAAAACGACGATCAGTGGCGTCTGGCCGGGCAACATCTGGAAAAAACTCTGGAGCTGCGTCCTACGTATGCGCGTTATTTGGAATTGGCCAGCCTTTTTAATCAGAAATTGGACATCTTGGAAGTCGATAGAAAAAACCTTGCACAGGAACTAGGCTGGCAGCCAAATGAGCCTAAATTCCTGGGATATTTACGCCGCAGCATACGCCTTACGCCTTCCTGGCCCTATCTCTGGAGCCGATTGGTGGTCAGCAAATTGGTGTTGCAACAATTTGATGAAGAATTGAATGGAGCGATGGAGCGAGCGGTGAATTTGGGACGTTGGGAACGCTCGGTTCAATATGATCTGGCCTTATTGGGATTGAATAGCTGGCCCAATCTGCGGGGAAAGGCGCGCTTAGAGGGCCTCCAGGCTATCGAACAAACATGGGTAATGGAGAAAATACAGCATAGCGATGCATTCGATATCGCACCAATATTGACGCATGCCAATTTGTCTCAAGCTTGTGACCAAGATGCAAAAATAATGAGTAATTTGAAATTGCAAACTTTTTGTGCTCGTCACAAATAATTTTTAGTATCAAAAATTAATATCTGTCAAGAGTAGACTGAGCGGTGCTAATTTGGATATTGCCAATTAATGAGAAATAACGTTTTGCCGTCAAAAGGATTGGTATAGACATAACATTAGCCAAAATGCCAAAGATACGGCTTTGTTTGATAAATAGAATCTAGCCATTTGATTTAATTGGAAAATGCATAGATTATGTCTTTAAGAATAATAATTTAAAATCAACGCGTTATTGACTTATGCAGCAAATACTAAAGACACCAAACTGTAACCAGATATTTTCAGACCAGAGGCAATTTCATGGCATTTTAAAAAATTTAACCTATTGGTTCGCATTATAAATGTATTTAATACTTTTCTCAGGCCGTCCCTAAAGAACACTATTGAACTTCTGTAGACCATGATCGAAGAAATAGTTTTACCCATTTTGGAGCTTGTGCATTTTGGCGGTTGGTCGCTAGGTATCGGATGAGAAAAATTAAAGGACGCCTGCGCAATTCACCGAAAAAGCCGCGAAAGAAAGCACACCGTAGTGGAGCGAACAAGACTCAAGGTCGCCTGCGCAATTCACCGAAAGAGCTGCAAAAGAAAGCGCGCCGCACCGGAATGAGCAAAACTCAAGGCCGTTTGCTTAATACCTTTGGTGCTCACACATTTGGAAATATTGTCACAGTGTTCGATAGATTGCTCATGGTTCCGTTGCTGCTGCGGTTTTGGGGCGTGGAAGCATTAGGTACGTGGTTTGTGATTAGAACTTTTCCTGCTTATATAGCGGTGGCAGAACTTGGTTTTGCAAGTTACTCCGGTAATTTGATGACGAGATATATTCTAAAGTCATTTTACCGTCGTGCTGCAAAGCAATTTCAAACGAGTTGGGTGCTAATTAGTATTGTATCGGCAATTTGTTTGGTAATTGTGTGCGCTTTGCTATTGTTCAGTGATGCTGTCTCGTACCTTAATTTAAAGTCAATAACTCGTGTGGAATTCTCTTACGCAGTTATTGCATTCACACTTTATGCACTTGCAATATTCCAAACTCAATTGACGAATGCTGTATATAGATCGGTCGGATCGCCGGCTAGAGGCGTTTATTTGACGCATATAATAAGGTGCTTTGAGCTGGTGTTTTTTGTGGTCATGCTCGTGATGGGGGGGAGCTATGCGCAATGCGCACTGGCTTTTGCAGTTGCTCGAATAATAGGCAATGTTGGGATGGCTTATGACGTAAGAAAATTGGCAAATTGGGCTCAATACGGATATCAATATTTTCGATATGCAATATTTAAGCGTGCATTCAAACCGGCATTGGGCTTTACAAGTATACCGATGGCACTTGCGCTAAACCAACAGGGCTGTCTTCTTGCCGTTTCTGCAGCAACTTCTTCTACTGCTGTTGCCTCCTTTAGCTCGATGTATTTAGTTGTTCGTTTAGTTGTTCAATACGGCGTACAAATTAACCGGACTGTTTGGCCTGAATTGACGAGGCAATGGAGTAAGGGAGAGCAGGACAGAGCGTGGAAAATCCACGACAAGGCGTGCCGTATATCTTTCTTGGGAAGTCTTTTGTTATGCACCGGCCTGTTTTTCATGGGAAAGTGGCTAATTGATTTATGGACGTCTGGGAAAGTTGAGTACCTTGAGCCTGTGTTTGCTTTGATGTTGGTAACTGTGGTTTTGAATTCAACCTGGTATGCAAGCATAGCCATGCTGTTTGCAACAAATAACCATTTGGGTTTCGCCAAATTCGGCCCTTTAGTGGGCGGGCTTTCGGTAGTAATCGCATATATTGCATCAGTTAATTATGGCGTGATAGGAGGTGTACTGGGAACGATATTTTTTGAGTTGATGTGCCTAGCATTTGTGTTGTGGTCAATAGCTAGAATCAGGGGCTGTACCCTGCCTAGATTAGTTCGGACTGTGGTCGGATGATTAGTTCACTAGGTCATCATCGGTGCTGATTTATTTAGTTGAGAAGATAGCGGTGCCATTACCTATGCTTTTTGGCATAGTAAAATTGAGGAACCGGATTTTTCCGGGCGAATAAAAAATACGATAAACGAAAAAGTGAAAGAAAAATACATCTTCTACTCCGCGCAAACTCAACATGAGAATCTCGGTGATCGAATAATCAATCGAGAATTGCTGAAGCAACTGGCCAGTTATGGGAAAGTTTTCGTTAATGTAAACAACTGTCCAATTAGTTATCAAGAGGAATTAGCTAATACCGGTGCCAATTTGATTTCTTGCTCATTTAAATCAATGGTCCTAAGAATGGCTAGACTCACACTCTTAAGTGACAAGGTCATTTTCGTAATGAAACCCGGCCATTTTTTCGGCAGTGATGGCGGACTGACTAAACGTATTCTAGGCTTGGCATTGTTTTTTTTCTGGAGATTAATTGGGATCGACGTTTGTCGGTTTGGGTGCTCAGTGGGACCATATGAAAAATCAATCGAAATAATTGAAAAATTCCGTTCGTACTTCATGAGAGTGTACTCGGTACGGGAAAGCATTTCTGAAATCTATGCAAGGAGCATTGGTGTAAATAAAGTAACCCGTTGCCCAGATATGGCCTTCCTGCTTTTAAAGAGTATGAATACTATTGAAATAAATACACGGCGTGATTTTGTTATTAGTTTTAGAGCAGGAACACTGGGTGTAAACGATTATAAATATCTAGACGGAGTGGTTCGAAAACTGAAGGGACTTAGAGATCGAGGTATAATTAATGAGGACAATACAATCTTCCTTTCGCAAGTTGTTATGGATGCTGAAGCCAATGATTATATTAGTGCGGAGTTAGGGTTTAATAATGCAAGGTCATTGGTTTATTCAGAAAGTAATGAAACAAGTATATTTGAGCTATATGGATGCAGTGGCTTTGTATTGAGTAACCGCCTCCATGTTTTGTTATTTGCGATGTCACAGGGTGCCATCCCTATCCCAATGGTTGATGTGTCTGGCCATAATAAGATTACCGGGATTTTTTCAGATATAGGTTTAGAAAAATTGCTATTCGACTTGGACGGTGAGCGCAGTGCTGAACAACACTTTGAGTTAATTATTAATGATAAAAGCGCGATTTCAAATCAAATAAAAAACCTGTTTGAAGTTGAAGCAATAAAGATACATAACACAATTAAATTGGCTTTAGGTTCATAAAGTGAAAGTATTACTTGTACAAACAACTATCGGTGATTATCGACAGCGGGTGTTGGAAAGAATAGTCGAAAAGCTTGGTGATGATTTTAAAATCGTTTGTGGCAAGGAATACTTCTACAAAAGCTTAAAAATAGGTGTTCAGCTAGGTAATGTACTTACCCTAATAGATAATTACTTTTTCTTGGGACGGCGGCTTTTGTTTCAGCCTAGAGCTGTCTTGGAAGCGCTGATCCCGGATGTTGTTATTCTTGAGCTAAATCCGCGCATCGTTTCAAATTGGTTGATTATCTTGTTTAGAAAAATCTTGGGTAAGAAAACGGTGTTATGGGGTCATGCTTGGCCGAGGCAAGGGAAAGACTCATCGACAGACCGTATTAGGCAACTGATGAGGTCTCTGGCTGATGTAATCGTTGTATATACCGAAACCCAGCGTAAAGATCTTAACGAGAAAATGTCGCATCGCAAACCAATTATTGCGGCTCCCAATGCACTTTATCGCGTTTCAGATATGCACGCCGTGAGCCGATCTGCACGGACAGACTTCATTTATGTGGGCAGGATCGTAGAGGACAAAAAAGTAGCTCTGGCTGTTAAAGCCTTTGCCAAAGTTCAGGCATTGGTGCCCGAATGCAGATTGTTAATAGTGGGTGATGGACCAGCCCTTGTCGAAATAGAGCGTTTGGCAGGCAGCCTCATACCCGAGGGACGAGTGGAGTTTTTTGGCCATATATCGAAGATTGATTTATTAAAGAATCTCTATTCGCATGCGTTAGCTAGCCTCTCGCCTGGCTATGTGGGTTTGTCAATTACCCAAAGTTTTGGATTCGGTGTGCCGATGATTATTGCAGATGATGAGCCCCATGCCCCGGAAATCGAAGCTGCAACAAATAATGTAAACGCCCTTTTTTTTAAGGCTGATGATGAAGATTCGTTAGCGGGTGCAATGCTTGAAATTTGGAAAAATCGTGAGGAATGGATTACACGTGATCAGGCTATAAACCAAATTTGCATAAGAGAATATTCTGTAGAAACAATGGCTGAACGCTTGATTGAGGCAATGTATTATGGAATTTAAGTCGCCGTTCAGAAAGAAAGCCTTTTTGAGTGAGTGTTTGAGGCAGTTGTTAAGAGCATCCCGCAAATTGATGCTGAAGATGCTGTTGCAAAAAAAAATATCTTGGGGACGTGATTTCTCCATCGGTAAGGACTTCGATATTCGACCGCCATTATCCGCAGTATTTGGTAATAGAGTTGGGATCGGGAAGAATATTACCATCGAATGTAATGTAAGCGTCGGTGACGATGTGCTTATTTCAAGCAATGTAGCATTTGTTGGGAATGATCATCGTTTTGACGATCCTACCTTAACGGTATACGCACAAGGCCGCCATCCTGATGCAACCGTGGTACTTGAGGGTGATAATTTAATCGGTTTTGGCGTAATACTGGTGGGCCCTGTTAAGGTGGGCCGCGGCTGTATCGTCGGTGCAGGATCGGTGGTGGTTAAAGATTTACCGCCTAATTCAATATGTGCGGGTGTACCGGCTAAATTTATTAGGCAGCGGCATGCTTCCGAGTAGGTTTTCAGAGTATGGTTATTAGTTTTATATACTTTATTTTGCGGAAACTTTGTACTCGCCATTCTCGTGAAAGCGTGAATCTAGCTTGTTGATTTATCCTGATTATATAAATGCTGTCGATTTCTATATTAATATTAACTTTGATTGCTGGGATAAAATACCCTGGAGTATTACTGTCTGGCTTGTATTTTGGTTACACAGTCAGTGCTATTAGTGAAGTGCCCGGTGTGACCAGTGTTTATGCTCTTTGTGCGGTCAGCGTATTGGCTTTTAAACACGTTCGAGAGCGCTCCAGAATTGCACTTAATAAGCTTGACGTTGCGTTCCTGTTATTCTTGATTTGGCATAGCGCATCTGTAATCTGGGTAGAGTACCCAAATGCCGAAGTGGAGTTTGCGGTTGATTTTTTGCTGCCTGCAATCAGTGTTTATGCGTCATCCAGACTCCTGGCGTCTCTCCCTTTACCCGAGATTCGCATTTTGGAAGTCATATATGGTTTTTGTCTGATAGGTGCGGTTATTTCTTATCTCGTGGTAGCTCAAGGCGATATGATTTATGGCCGGTTGCGGATCAACTCGGCCTCCGTGGTTGGTCTGTCTCAACCTTTGCCATACGTGATCCTTTCAGCCATCGCCCTTCTGTTAGGGCAAAGGAAGCACACCCTGTACACATTGGCTCTCTCAGCGGCTGCCATCATACTTGCGGGCTATCTCACCTTCCTTACAGGCACTCGCGGTGCTCTAATCGCTGTAGCTGCTGGTTATATGGCCCTGACCTATATCTCTGCAGGGTGCACTATGCGACGTTTAAAACTGCGCAGCACCGCCTTGGTCATGGTGGCTCTAATTTTGTTTATTTCGTTCGATCTCGGCATCAGCGAGGATGGCACGCTCAGCCGCATTTTTAATTTTCAAAGTTACGGTTCATCCGAAGACACATCATCGCAAGAACGGCTCGAATTATACCTAATCGCCTACGAACTCTTTATGGACTCCCCCTTAATTGGTTCTGGATTGGGGGCTTTCTCGTTTCAAAGCTATTACCCTTACCCGCACAATATCTGGCTGGAAATTGCAGCCGCTTCAGGGGTTGTGGGCTTGGTTTTATTCGCCATTGTGATAATTCTAGTGTTCCGCAGAATAAGATATACGGGATTGCTCATGCTAGGGTGGCAAGGACCGACCTTAGTCGCACTCATTATCGCCGGATTCATACACCACCAGGTGAGCTTCGATTTATCACAAGCGAAGTCCTTGTTTACCATAGGATTTATTGCAGGCTATGGGCGCATGAAAGTTGAGAAAAATGGTGCGTATTAGTGGGACTTTAAATTTTAGCTCGTCTGGCCTATTCAGGCTCCATGAAATGTTTTCCTCATCAATGGGGTCTCCAAGGCATTTCGCGGCCCTGATTTTATTTGCCCAGAGTTATTTTCTGTATGCCGCAGAGGTGACTTCGGTTGTTGACAATTCTTTTGCCGCTCAAGTTGATCAATTGACTCATTTGGATCTCTCAAGAGCCCATGCGTTGAATCGAATGCTTAAGGTTGCAGACAAAATTGCTGAAGGCCCCATTATTGCTCGGCCTTATACTGTGCGCCAGATTGGTACGGTTAAAGGAAGTAAGAGATTTGGACGGGAAACCACTTCAACGGCTAGATTGAAACGGAAGTATCTTTCAGAAAAAAATGCCGCACAATTCGCGCTTGCGTCGTTTGATGTAGAAAGCGCCCGGGGTATTCTTAAAGAACTTCCGTTCCTTGCAGCGGCATATCGCCTTCAAAAATCACCAAGGGTTCTTCGCCACCTCACTGCCCAATTGGAGGAGGTTGTGACATGGATTCCGTTTCAGCGGCCGGGTTGGACTCTGCCTTATCGTAAGGAAGGGCGTTTATCCGATGTAGGGGATGGTGTGTGGCTCGCGACCGGTACGGTCATCCAGGCATTGGCATTGACTCTGGATATTCTTCCGCAAGATGGCCTCAGGGGGAATTTGCGTGGCCGGATACTGCATACCTTGGAGCGCGAGATGAAACAAATTGAGGCGGACTGGCGTGAGCAAAGGCCTTGGTATATTCGAGCCAGAAAAGTAGAGTCCAATCAATGGATTGTTCCTTCAAGTGGCCTGGTTATCGCCGCCTGTTTGTTGGGCAGAGAAAATTACCCAGAGGCTTATGCCCTCGGGGTTCGGAATATCGAAATGAGTTTGGCGGTGGCGGGGGCTGACGGGGCGATGAGTGAGGGTTACGCTTATGGCTTATCCTGGAGCAGTCTTTCGCTGATGCTTGCGGATCGGTTCATGCGTATTTCAGGCGATAACCGCTTTGCCGGCAATCCTTTCTTTAAAAACTTTCCTCGTTGGGTCGCTTTGTATTTTCAGCCTGGAGGGTATGTGGTCAATGCTTTTGATGGGTACTCATCTCAGCGCATCCAGGGAGTGCGCTCCATGCGCGGCCAATTGTCCGGCTTTGCCGCAATCTCTGAGGATAAAGAGCTCCATTGGATTTTGAAAAATGTGGCAGAAGGCCCGAGTCAGGATTTCTTCGGCTTGCTTGCTTTGGCGAGGATGGGTGAGAAGTTGCCCCAACCACCGACTTTTGGTCTGTTTGAACGCTCCCACTTGTTTGTTTGGCGGAGCTCCTGGGATTTCGGCGCTTCCGGATTGTGGCTTCGCGGCGGTGATCGAATGGACTTCCATGATCACCATGATCGAGGCCATCTCAATTTTATTGTTCACGGCAAACCTGTGTTGATCGAAGCAGGCACGCCAGGGTACTGGAATCTGCGAAAGATTTCCGAATACGATTCCTTGATTGGGCACAATGTCTTGCAAGTAGGTAGTGACACGACTTCAACAAAAAATGTAGCGCCGATTGCTGTGATTCAGGCGGACAGTTCCGGGGGAATGATAAAAGTGACCGCTGGTGCTTCTTACCCGCAGATATCTTCATGGAATCGCACTGTAAAATGGGATGACAATAAGGCAATCGTTCTTGATGAAGTAAAAGCGCCGCAACGCAAACAAAAGCTGCTTTTCCGCTGGCATCTGGGTTCTGCAAATAATGCCACGATTAAAGGCTCTGCAAATGAAGTTACCGTTCATGTTCCTTCGGGACGGCTGGCATTTCCAGCCTGGAGTGGCCCTCGGCAAGGAAATAGGGCTAAACCGAAAAAGCAGAAGACCGATATCATGGAAACCCCGGAAATCAATATGAAAATTAGTTCAAATCAACCGATTCGCGTTACTCAAACAAGGCTTCGCGATCATCTGTTTAAGTATCTGCGTCAGGAAAATGAGCACACTGTAATTGTCATTGAGGTGTTGGCCCCGGTTGATTCGTGGAATGTAAAAACAGAAGTTGCTGCGCTGTGATTATTTCATCGCTCATCGGCGCAGCCAATTCACAAATTAATCCTTGCGGCAAGCCACAGGGATTGAATACGGCATTGTTTCCGGCGAGGGGAGATTATCGGCCAGATCGGGAGCACGGGGTGTTTGCAAGCGGCCAACGAGAGATTCAAGCCCAATCGGCTTTTGCTGCTAAGGGCGATAGGCCAGTATTGCAGTCAAGGTTTTTTGCCTCATGCCGTTCGGGCATTGGTTCGGCATAAGTTAGGGTTGAGCAGACAGCCATGCAAATTCTAATGAGTAATATGCCATGAGGCTGTGGCTAGTTTCGGTTCTTCAGCCAAACCCCTTAAAGCAGGCAACGCGATCAAAGCGATGGAACAAGAGTCTGAGAACTTTTCGCGGCGCAAAGATGCCGGTTAACCGCTGGCGATTCAATTGACTATATAAAATAATGAAAATACTTCTCTATGGAATCAATTACGCGCCTGAATTAACCGGTATCGGTAAATATTCCGGTGAAATGGGCGACTGGCTAGCCGCAAGAGGGCATGAAGTCAGAGTGATCAGCGCGCCTCCCTATTACCCTGAGTGGCGCGTCGGCTCCGGCTATTCCGGGTGGAGTTATCGACGCGAGACATTGAATAATGTCGGTGTACTCCGCTGCCCGCTGTTTGTGCCGCAGCGGCCGACGACGCTAACGCGTTTATTGCATTTGGCCAGTTTTGCCCTGACCAGTCTACCCGCCGTATTGAGTCAATGGCGGTGGAAGCCTGACCTGATCATTACGATAGAACCGACATTTTTTTGTGTTCCCGCCGGCTTGCTGCTGAGTAGATTGACCGGAGCCAAAAGCATTTTGCATATCCAGGACTTCGAATTGGATGCGATGCTGGGGCTAGGGATGGCGAAAAATGGACGTTTGAAAGCCAAGATTTTTCAGGCGGTTGAGAACTTTTTTATGCGTCGTTTCAGCGCAATTAGTTCAATTTCGCATTCGATGCTGGCTAGAGCCGGAAATAAAACTCGGCAGTTAGTGCCTTTGCATTTTTTTCCCAATTGGGTGGATACCGATTTCATCAAGCCTGGGGTGGACGCTTCTGATTTTCGCCGGCGCTGGGCCTTGTCGGATACATCGCAAATCGTTTTATATTCCGGCAATCTTGGAAAAAAACAGGGCCTGGATTTATTGCTGCAGGCAGCCAAACATTTATCTTCCGAATCCGACGTTGTGTTTTTAGTCCTTGGCGAAGGAGCTGAAAAACAAAACTTGATTGAACAGGCTAAACGGCTAGAACTTCACAATATTCGTTTTGAACCGTTGCAGCCTTATGAGGATTTGCCGGCACTGATGGCTTTGGCTGACGTACACCTGGTGATACAAAGAAAAGGCGCCGCCGATGCGGTTTTACCTTCAAAACTGACGACGATATTGGCAGCCGGCGGTTATGCGCTAATTACCGCTGAAGCGGAAACAGAGTTAGGCATATTATGCGAACGATATCCCGGCATCGCTGAACGCGTTGAGCCGGAAAATTTAGAGCAATTTCTTGGCTCTTTGAAATCTATGCTTCATGCCGCGAAAGCGGGACGTCCGCATGTCAATATGAAGGCCAGGCAGTACGCCTTGGAAAAGCTGGGTAAGGAAGCGATATTGCAGAATTTTGAAGAAATTTTATTGGGGTTGGCTTCAAAAAACGCGTTACAACCAGCCAATACGAAAGCTGTCTATTGATTTTTTTGCTGTCTTATTTCGTTAAAAAACAATGTGACCAATGCCTAAACGATTTTCTTGTCGACGTTTTCTCAGTTTAAGTGCGGCGCTCTGCCTGATTGCATTTTTATTTATGGCGGAATTACAGGGCATGACGGCGCATCGCGTCGCTGAGCCTTGGGATAAGCTGGTTCATGCCTCGGTTTATGGCCTGTTAAGCGGGTTCTTGTGGTGGGGAATGGGAACCAGCCCTAAATTTTGGCGGCTATTGGTTTTAATGGCCATGCTGAGCATGGTGCACGAATGGTTTCAGTCTTATCTGCCGGGGCGCACGTCAAGCGCTTGGGACTGGCTGGCCGATGTGACCGGATGTTTGACGGTTTTGTGTGTATTAATATTGGCAAAACGAAAGCCGGACCATGCTCAAGAGCAATTGTATCGATCTCCCTAGGAAAGCAGCGTGTAGGGTATGAACTTGTCTTGAGCTTGTCTCAAATGTGGTTTGGTATGTAACTGTTTTTGGCAAGGTTTTACGCACTGAGCGAGGTTCCCTTAGGTCCAAAGAACCTTTTTCCGCCGCTCCCAGGACTAAAGGAAAAAGTTAGGATGATGCCAACAAGGCTGCAGGAGGTAGGGCAATGCAAAGAGCAATTGCCGACGACCGTAAGGACGCAGAAGATACGGGTCCAGGGAAGGGCAAGGTAGGTCGCGTCGGGAACCAGCGATCGAGGGCAATGCTGGGAGCAATTGCCAAAGGGAGCGGAATAAGTCTTTTTATTTATTCTCTTCATCCCGACTTTCTCCCGTGAGAGAGGCAGCAAGTGTCCTGACATAATGGAGGCAGTGGCAAAGAGTGCGGAGAACAAAAGCTAGAGCCAGAAAGGATCCATTGCGCTTATTTCTTTTGTCTTAGGATAACCAGCTAGCTCCTTAACCCTTCGCTTTAAAGCGAACTTATCAAAATTTATTTGCTTTCCTCTCAAGGGGGGTAGTCCTGTTTGTGCCGGCATCATCATGTGATGAATGATTTCGATTAAACATGGTTTTTTATTTCACTCAACGGAAAATGAAGATGGCTAAAAAAGTAGCATTAATTACGGGAATTACGGGGCAGGATGGGTCATATTTGGCCGAGTTTTTATTGAAAAAAGACTATGAAGTGCACGGGATCAAGCGCCGGGCCTCATTGTTTAATACACAGCGCGTCGATCATATCTATGAAGACCCGCATGTCGACAATAAAAAATTTATTCTGCATTACGGCGACCTGACCGATACCTCCAATCTGACCCGGATCATTCAGCAGGTGCAGCCGGATGAAGTTTACAATCTGGGCGCGCAAAGCCATGTGGCGGTTTCGTTCGAGGCGCCGGAATATACTGCGGATGTGGATGCGATCGGCACTTTGCGGCTGCTGGAGGCGATACGGTTTTTGGGGCTGGAAAAGAAGACCCGTTTCTATCAGGCTTCGACTTCCGAGCTCTACGGTTTGGTGCAGGAAGTTCCGCAGCGTGAAACGACGCCTTTCTATCCGCGGTCGCCGTATGCGGCCGCCAAGCTGTATGCCTATTGGATCACGGTCAATTACCGTGAAGCCTATGGCATGTATGCCTGCAACGGGATCCTGTTCAATCACGAATCTCCGCGCCGAGGCGAAACTTTCGTGACCCGCAAGATTACCCGGGGTTTGTGCAATATCGCGCAGGGACTTGAACCTTGCCTGTACATGGGCAACATGGATGCGCTGCGGGATTGGGGACATGCGCTCGATTATGTCGAAATGCAGTGGATGATGCTGCAGCAGGAACAGCCGGACGATTTCGTGATCGCGACCGGAGTACAATATTCGGTGCGCCAGTTCATTGAGAAAACGGCCCGCGAATTGGGTATCACGCTGGCCTGGGACGGAACGGGCGTCGATGAAGTCGGGCGGGTTGCGTCTATCACGGGCGATCATGCGCCTGCATTGAAAGCAGGGGATGTGATGGTACGGATCGATCCGCGTTATTTCCGTCCGACCGAAGTCGAAACCTTGCTGGGCGACCCGAGCAAGGCGCGTGACAAGCTGGGCTGGACGCCGAGAATTACGCTGGATCAGATGATCGCGGAAATGGTGGTGACCGACCTGGATCAGGCGAAACAGCATGCGCTGTTGAAAAAGAACGGCTATTCCGTGTCGGTCAGCCGGGAGTAAGCCTGATGAAAATTTCCGGAAAGGTTTATGTGGCGGGGCACCGCGGGATGGTCGGCTCCGCGCTGGTCAGGCAACTTCAGGCGCGAGGGGATTGCGAAGTCATCGCGCGCGCGCATCGGGAACTGGATCTGACCGATCAGGTGGCGGTCGCCGGATTCATGCAGAAGGAAAAACCGGACGTCGTGATTCTGGCGGCGGCCAAAGTCGGCGGCATTTGGGCGAACAACACCTATCCCGCCGACTTTATTTACGAAAATCTGGTGATCGAGGCGAACGTGATTCATCAGGCCTATCGGAACGGGGTGAAGCGGTTGCTGTTTTTGGGCAGTTCGTGCATTTACCCGAAATTTGCCGAGCAGCCGATGCGCGAAGAGGCGCTGTTGACCGGCGTGTTGGAAGCGACCAATGAGCCGTATGCGGTCGCGAAGATTGCGGGAATCAAATTGTGCGAATCCTACAACCGTCAGTATGGCGTGGATTATCGGTCGGTGATGCCGACCAATCTGTACGGTCCGCACGATAATTTTCATCCGGAAAATTCGCACGTGATTCCGGCGATGATGCGGCGTTTTCACGAGGCGAAGCTGAATAATGCGCCGGAGGTCGTTGTGTGGGGCTCGGGCAGGCCGATGCGAGAATTCTTGCATGTCGATGACATGGCGGCGGCGTCCCTGTTCGTGCTGGAACTGGACGCGGCCGCTTACCGGGCCAATACCGCGCCGATGTTGTCGCACATCAATGTTGGCACGGGCAAGGACGTAACGATTCGCGAGCTGGCCGAAACGATGGCCAAGGTGGTCGGATTCCAGGGACAGATCCGTTTCGACACGACCAAGCCTGACGGCACTCCTCGCAAATTGATGGACGTTTCGCGCCTAGCCGGTATGGGCTGGCGGGCTTCGATTGAGCTCGAGCCGGGCTTGCAGGATACGTATGCCTGGTTCCTTGCGCATGAGGGCGAGCTGCGGGGAAAGGCGAGCCACTGAGGAACGACGCCGTTCTGGCAGGCAGTCTTGGAACAGAGCATTTTGCGGGCGCTTTGTTCTTCCGGAAAATGGCAGTGGTCCGTGGAAGAGAGGCACCTCACGATTTGCCGCTAATTGGGCCGTACACCCCGCTTCCACGGCATACTGGAACCCGACGGTATCGTTAAATGCCGGTTCTTTAACCTTATCGTCGAGCATCAAGGCAAAATCATTACTCAAGCTGTTCGATTGCAGAAAGGTGGTAGTCGGATCAGCGTTGTTATCGAATTAAAACAGCCTATAAGAGGATTAATCATTGTGAAAATTACCGTATTTGGCAGCGGTTATGTCGGGCTGGTGACCGGCGCGTGTTTGGCAGACGTCGGCAATCAGGTGATGTGCATGGATGTCGATCGGCAAAAGATCGACAAGCTCAGGCAGGGTATCATACCGATCTACGAACCGGGCCTGGAAGAAATGATCAAGAACAATATGGAAGCCGGCCGTCTGCATTTCACTGACGATGCCAAGGAAGCGGTGGACTTCGGCTTGTTCCAGTTTATCGCGGTCGGAACGCCGCCGGACGAGGACGGTTCCGCCGATTTGCGTTATGTGTTGGCGGTGGCCAGAAGTGTTGCCGAACATATGAACGATTATAAAATCATTGTCGACAAATCCACCGTGCCGGTCGGTACCGCCGACAAAGTCAAACAGACTATTCAGGAGGTCCTTGCTCAACGCGGCGAATCATTAGAATTCGACGTGGTTTCGAATCCGGAGTTTCTTAAGGAAGGTTCGGCGCTGGAGGATTTCATGAAGCCCGACCGTATCATCATCGGTACTGATGACCCGCGTACCACCGAACTTTTGAAAGCCCTGTATGCGCCCTTTAATCGTAGCAGGGAACGGGTCATTGCGATGGACATCCGTTCCGCCGAGCTGACCAAGTATGCGGCCAATGCGATGCTGGCCACCAAGATCAGCTTCATGAATGAGCTGGCCAATCTCGCGGAACGGCTCGGTGCCGACATCGAACACGTCCGCCACGGTATCGGTTCCGATAACCGCATCGGTTATAGTTTCATCTATCCCGGTTGTGGTTACGGTGGTTCCTGCTTCCCGAAAGACGTCAAGGCGTTAGAACGTACGGCCAGGGAAATGGGCTATCACGCCGAATTGCTATCGGCGGTAGAAAACGTGAATAACCGGCAAAAACGCCGGCTGTTCGAAAAAATTTCCTCCCACTATAGAAATGGATTCAAGGGAAAAGTATTCGCCTTGTGGGGGCTAGCCTTCAAGCCTAATACAGACGACATGCGTGAGGCTCCCAGCCGCGTGCTGCTGGAGGAATTGATCGACGCTGGAGCCACGGTACAAGCCTATGACCCGGAAGCGTTGCAAGAAGCCCAACGCATCTACGGCAAAAAGTCCGGCCTGAAGTATTGTTCCAAGCCGGATGATGCCTTAACCGATGCCGATGCGCTGATTATCTGTACCGAATGGAAACAATTCCGCAGTCCGGATTTCGACAAACTGAGCAGCCTGTTGAAGGACAAAGCTATTTTCGATGGGCGCAACATGTATAGGCCGAAATTGGTGAAACAAAGCGGGCTGCAGTATTACGCCATCGGGCGGTAAACGGACTGGCGGAAGCGAGGATTACGCGCCGTGTTCGGAATAGGTTTTAGCCAGCCAGCGCATTTTCATTTATGCTTTATGGCCTATATGCGGTAGGGCGAGTTCATTCTCCAAATCTGCCTTATTGTAGGTGTAGTAGTTCAAGCAGCTCAAGCCTAACCTGACAGTTACTTTAACCGGTCACTGTCAGGTCGGATGGGGCGTGAGTTACCGAGTTCTTATCTTAAATCCAAGGTTCAAGAAGGGCTAACAGGCTTGAGGCCATCAACTAAATTTTGTAACACTTGAAGAGCGGTTTTAACCGCTTCTTCCGCTGCCGCTTTTTCGGCCGCCGCTTTAGCTACCGCTTCCTGGGCTGCAGCCAGTTTTACTGGATCGGGACTTCCGGAGTTTTGTAACTTAGCAAGTTTATTTTCTGCTTTTTGTTGTGCATTAGCAGTTTTCTTTGCTACTTTTTCCGCACGGACAGCGGCAGATGCCTCTTCTTTTACCTTCTGTAATTGCTGATCGCTCAGTTCTTTGTGCTCGGCTACCTGGGCTAAGCGCGCCTCAGCGGCAGTTTTTTGTGCTGCTGCTTGTTCAGCTGCCGCCTTAGCTTCAGTAACCTGTTGGGCAGTCGCTTTGCCCTTTGCTTCTAACTTTTCTAACTTAGCGACTTTTTTGTTTGCTTTGGCCTCGGTTCGATTGGCCGCAGCATTCGCTTTTGCAGCGGAGACTAGGGCTTTATTATTTCCCTTGGCTGTTGCGGTCGCTTGTTGTTTAAGCTCCTTGGCGGATGATGCTGCATTCGCCAAAGGCATTGCAATGACCAATATCATTGAAAGCAAAAATAAAGTAATTGTTTTCATGGGTTTTTCCAAAAAATTGTAAAGTAGTATTAAGGATTAATTTTCTAGCCCAAATTGCGATTTTTTAAATGTGATTACCTAGTCGTAAAGGTTTGTGAAAAAATTTCGGTTAATGAGAGAACATCGTTTGACGAATGAGTCGAAATGTAGATCACTGTATGCGTAATAACTTGTTTCAAAGCTGGAAAATAAGTGCTTCTGAGAGAAACGAATACCTATTTTGAACAGGCGTCTGCGCAAAGTAGGGTAAAAAATATGAATAAAAACCTAACACCCAGAATTTTTACCCGCGCGGCTCAATTTAATGGTTATTCCTTAAATGAATATTTATTGAGTGAGGGAAATTGTAAATTTATAAATCTTTTTTGTTATTTTGTGATGAGTTAATCACTAGGCAGGCTTTTTAGTACCTTAATGACAATTTTATTTACGGCAGATATCTATTAATGCTAGTGTAAGGTATAGGTAGTATTTTGATGCCGATTGGCAAGCAGTAATATTTAGTCTCAGTGGCTTATTTTGCCGTTCTTACTTTTTACTTACAAGCCTGCAATGTTATTGTGTTGATTTTTAGAGCGAATGATTTTCTGATTGCTGGCGAAAATTGTTAGCTTTGGTTCTGCTCGGTTTACAGCAAAAGCCTCAAATCGGTTAAACTAGTTTCCGCAAATAGCCAAACCTGATTATGCCTCTGCGCTGCTCGAAAGGTATGAGACTGTAGTTAAGCCCATACCGTTATACATAAATACCGTCATACCCGCCGGGAGGCGGGTATCCAGTGCCAGGGATGGCAAGCTTCGAGCTATCCATGCAGCCTGGATTCCGGCAATCCATGCCGGAATGACGGACTTGTGTATAAGGGTATGAGTTAAGCCCATCTGCAAGAAATTTCTATCCAAGCAGTATGTATGGCCTTTGGCTTCTTACGAAGGATTAATTGCAAATATTTCTACAATATATAAGGAAACCATGAAAAACAGCCGCGAAATCATAGCCCTTAGTCCAATCAGCTTCGGCACTAGCGGAGCGCGGGGGCTGGTGACGGATTTGAACGCCGAGGTATGTTTTGCTTATACGCTGGCTTTCTTGCACAGCATTGCGCCGTCGCCCGGTTCACGCATGGCATTGGGCATGGATTTGCGGCCCAGCAGCCCGGCCATTGCGGGCGCTTGCGCGGCGGCGATCCACTATGCGGGTTTTCAGGTCGATTTTTGCGGGATCCTGCCGACGCCGGCTCTGGCTTTTTATGCGCTGGAGCAGCAGATTCCGGCGTTGATGATTACGGGCAGCCATATTCCTTTCGATCGCAACGGCATCAAGTTTTATCGTCCCGACGGAGAAATTTCCAAGCAGGATGAAGTGGCGATCGGCGCGGCGGAAGTGAGGCTGCCCGATGTTTTGCCCGATGCCGTGCTTCCGGAAATCGACCCTTCGGCTTATCAAGGATTTATCGACCGCTATCGGCAGTTTTTTCCTCCGCAGCAACTGGCCGGACTGCGGTTGGGATTGTACGAACATTCGAGCGTGGCGCGCGATCTGTTGCGGGAACTGCTGCAGGCCTTGGGTGCCGAAGTGATTTCCATCGAACGGACCGACCGCTTTATGCCTATCGATACCGAAGCGGTCAGCGAACGGGATACGGCGATGGCGAAACAATGGGCCGCTCGCTACGGGTTTGATGCGGTTTTATCCACCGACGGCGACGCCGACCGGCCTCTGCTCGGGGACCAAAACGGCCGCTGGTTGCGCGGCGACATCGTCGGCATTTTATGTGCGCAATATTTAAACGCCCAAGCTGTCGCGACGCCGGTCAGCAGTAACTCCGCGGTCGAAAAGTGCGGGGATTTCGCCGTCTTGCGTACCCGGATCGGTTCGCCGTATGTAATAGAGGGCATGGAGAAGCTGGCAGGGCAGGGTTACAATTCAGTGGTCGGCTTTGAGGCGAACGGCGGGTTTCTGGTGGCGACCGAAATACGGAAGCAGGGCCGGCGGTTAAAACCGTTACCGACCCGCGACGCCGTGTTACCGATGCTGGTCTTGCTGGCAATGGCCAAGGAACGCGGCGTCAAACTGTCCGAATTGCCGGAAAGCCTGCCGGCGCGTTATACCGCCAGCGATCGCCTGGCGTCTTTCGCACCCGAGAAAAGCCGGAGCCTTTTGTACGAGTTGGCGGCGTCCCAGGCAGCCGTAAGCGATTTACTCGGCGATTTATGCGGTAACGTAACGGCTTCCGATCAAACCGACGGTCTGAGGCTGTCCTTCGAAAACGGCGAGATCGTGCATCTTCGCGCTTCGGGCAATGCGCCGGAACTGCGCTGCTATGCCGAGGCGGACACGCAAATGCGCGCCGAAGAAATCGTGCGCGCTTGTTTATCGCGCCTTGCGGATTATAAAAGCAGTCAGTAGCCTGGATGCAGCCGAACAGAATCCGGGGGAGGTTCGTTCCGGATTGTACTGCGTTTTATCCGCGCTACAGTTCCTATGATAGAGTATAGACCTGCCAGGTTTTAAAACCTGGCAGGTCTTTCGTTAATAAGGGACCGAGGAGTTTTACCAGACGACTCAGGATAATTCCCTTGAAGTGTGCAAGAATCAAAAACTCAACCATCCCGACCCGAATGAAGTCGCGAATACCAGGCTGACGATCGTCATCAGCTTGATCAGGATATTCAGCGACGGACCGCTGGTGTCCTTGAACGGGTCGCCGACGGTGTCGCCGACGACCGCGGCCTTATGCGCATCGGAGCCTTTGCCGCCGTATTGCCCGGTTTCGATCCATTTCTTCGCATTGTCCCAGGCGCCGCCCGCATTCGCCATCATCACCGCGAGCAGAAAGGCTGAACTCATCGTGCCGATCAGGAGGCCGGCGAGGGCTTCCTTGCCGAGCACATGGCCAACGACGAGCGGCACGACAACCGCCAGGAAGCCGGGCAGGATCATCTCTCTCAGCGCGCCTTCCGTGCTGATGCCCACGCAGGACTTGTAGTCGGGCTGCGCCTTGCCTTCCATCAGGCCCGGAATTTCGTGAAACTGGCGGCGAACCTCCATGACGATCGCATGTGCGGCCTTGCCGACCGCCATCATCGTCAGGGCGGAAAACAGATAAGGCATCATCGCGCCGATCAGAATGCCGGGCAGCATGGTGGGGCCGAGAATGTTCAGGCTCTCGATTTTCGCTGCGGAGACGTAGGCTGCTAAAAGCGCCAGCGCCGTCAGCACCGCCGAGCCGATCGCGAAGCCCTTGCCGGTGGCCGCGGTCGTGTTGCCGAGGCTGTCGAGCGCATCGGTGCGATGGCGGACTTCGGCCGGCAGGTGCGCCATTTCCGCAATCCCTCCCGCATTGTCGGCGACCGGACCGTAAGCGTCGGTCGCAAGCGTCACCCCGAGCGTGCTGAGCATGCCGACCCCGGACAAGGCTACCGCGTACAGGCCGGCGGCGATCGTGCCGTCGGCCTTGAAGCCGAGCCAGATGCTCATCAGGATCGCGAACGCGGTAATCAGTACCGGCAGCAAGGTGCTCAACATCCCGACCGCCATGCCCTGAATGATCGTTGTCGCGGGGCCGGTTTGCGTCGCGTGCGCGATCATGAGGGTCGGCTTATCGGTGTAGGAAGTGAAATATTCGGTCGCATAGGCGATGCCGTTGCCGGCGACCAGGCCGACCAGGATCACCAGCCAGTAATTGATGCTGGCGCCGGAAATCAGAACGGTCATCAAGCTGAGCGCCAGAATGGCCGCCGATGCGCCCCAGACCGAACGGCGCAACGCTGCCAGCAGATCTTCGAGCGAAGCGTTTTCGTCGATTTTTGCGACGAAACGGCGCAAATGATGGCTGTAGCGAATCCATAAGGAATAGCCGGGATAGATCTTGGTAGTGGCTTCGTTCGCGTTTTTTTCCTCGCCGGTCACCATGTAGATTCCGAATAGGCTGGCGATAATGCCGACCGCCGCAACCAGAAACGGCAGGCCGATAAAGGCGGCGGCTTTGTCTCCGCCGAGCGTCGCGCCGAGGGTTGCGGCCGCGATGATCGAGCCGCTGTAGCTTTCGAACAAGTCGGCGCCCATGCCGGCCACATCGCCCACGTTGTCGCCGACGTTATCGGCTATCACGGCCGGATTGCGCGGATCGTCCTCGGGAATGCCTTTCTCGACCTTGCCGACCAGGTCCGCGCCGACGTCGGCCGCCTTGGTGTAGATGCCGCCCCCGACCCGTGCGAACAGGGCGATGCTGCTGGCGCCGAAGCCGAAACCGGTCACGTAGGTCATCTGGTTCGGATCGCCGTTGAAGATCAAGTAAAGCGATGTCATCCCGATCAGGCTGAAGCTGACCACTGACATGCCCATGATCGCGCCGCTGCCGAACGCGACCCTGAGGCCTTCGTGCAGGCCTCGGCTGGCGGCTGCGGCGGTTCTGACATTGGCCCGCACTGCGACGTACATGCCCAGATAACCCGCGCTGGCGGAGGCGATGGCGCCGACGACGAAGCACAGCGCCGTTTGCCATTGTAAAAAGGATGAAATGACCGAGGCCACGATCACGACAAAGACGGCCAGAACCCGGTATTCCCGGTTAAGAAAAGCCGAAGCCCCCTCCTGAATAGCTTCGGCTATAGCTTGCATCGCGGTACTGCCGCGGTCATAGCCGAGAATGATTTTAAATTGCCACAAGACGTAAACTACGCCCAAAAGACCCGTCAATAATGCGATAAATATCGCCAGCGATGCGCTTAACACCGTTCCTCCTACTTTTTTAGTTATTGTTATTGATTATGGCTTAGTAAACGGCCGATGCTTCTGCCGGAACAGACGAAAGAGGCGTTTGCAGGGGCCCCCTTCCTGATCGGCAGGATAAAAGATCTCCAGAAACGCTCTCATCCTTACGCCCGTTAGAATGGAGCAAAGCATTGCCTTGCTCCTGTCTGACTTCGGCCGCGTTCCTTATCCCGTGACGATCGCAGACCGGATATTTGGCAGTTACCTAAGCGAAGGTAGGTTACTGAAAAGTTAAAATAACCACAATCAAAAATTAACGATTGTTATTTTCTTTTAAATTTCAGACAGAGTACATTATGATTATCAATGCCTTCTTCCAGATACTATAGCCTTTGGATGCGCCGGAATGAAAACAGCCGGGCGGATGATCGACGGCATATACCCATGTGCCATGGGTGCAGTTGTGCGGTCGTTAGCCTATCGCCTTGCTACGTCTGCTTTTTTCGATAGTTTATGTTAGGACGAAGAATATACCGGTTGCGTCCGATTTGCTGGTCTGCCTGAACCTGTGCAGGCACTTAGGTCGCATAAAATTGCCGTGGTTCCGGCCCAGTGCCGGTGAAGGCAAGGCTACGGTTCGACCATGATCAGCAATGTCCTGCAATTATAAAGTTGTGCTGCAATATTCAGCCGAGGTGATTCAATGGATTGTAAGTTAAGTCTTGTAACGCATTACAAAAAATATTTCTGCATGGTCAAGGCCTTGAGCCCTGAAATGAAGAAAATCGCTTTTAACATACGCTATCGCGTTTATTTTGAAGAGCAAAATATGATCGCAACCGATGGGCTAAGCAAGGAACGGTTAGAAACCGATTTATGGGATGCTTGGTCGATTCATACCCTGCTTTATCATAAGCCGAGCGGTCAACCCATCGGGAATGTCAGATTGGTTCCGCTAGATGCCAGCCCTACGAAAACGCTGCCCATTGAAGAAAGTTATCCGAACCCGTTCGATTTTAGCCAGGCGCCGGTCCAAGACATCAGAAGCGGAAAGACGGGCGAAGTCTCCAGAATGCTGATTCTTTCATCATTCCGGCGCCGGAAAAGCGATAAGAACTACGATCTCGGAAGCGGGGAATCTTCTTCCGAGGATCAGAGTGATAAACGATTTCCGATCAATTACCTGCCGGTTTGCCTGATATTTGCAACGGCGATTTTAATGTTGGAAGAAAAACTCGATTATGGGGTCGGCTTGATGGAGCCGCGCCTCGCAAGGCTGCTGATGCGGTTCGGTGTCGGTTTAAACCGGATCGGGGAGACGACGGATTATTTCGGCCCGCGTGCCCCGTATCTGATTTTCCCAGAACTTATCTACAAAAATCTAAGTCCCGATTATCAGGCGCTTTACGATGCGATACAATCTGAACTGATCAACTAGTTATCGCCCGAACGCTCCCTCTATTTCCTATCCCCTTTATGGAAAGAAAAACACAACGCTTTCTGAGCTTGGTCTGGAAAGCCATTCTGTCCGTTAGCTTCGTTACCTTCCTCTCTTCCGGGGCTGTCGTGCTGTTCGGGCAGTTCACTCTGAATAAAAATTACGAGCAGGAAAGGGCGCGTTTGCATCATGCCTATTCCCAGGCATTTCGGGCCATTCTGGAGCAGGTCAAGAACGACCGGATCGATATCGGCTGGCTGATCCCGGGACTTTTGGATTCTACGATGTCGCCGGATAAGGTGTTGAAGGCCATCAAGCAGACGATCGATCGGAATTGGCCTCAAATCGAACTGGAATCGCAGATCACTTCGGTTTTTCTGTTCACTAAGGACGCCAAAATGCTCGGCAACTGGGGGGGGAGTTATCAAAAGCAGTTCGACGAGTGGGTCAATCTGGCGGCTAAAAACGAAACCGCATACGATTATATTTTGTGCAAGGATCACTGCATTCATTTTCGCACGACCCCGTTTTTGCATGACGGCGATTTTCTCGGCATTTTCATTTTCGGCGTCGATTTAGCCGATACGGTATTGAAATTGAAGAATGTGGTCGGCCTGGATGCCGGTATTCTAACCGAGCATTCACCAGGCGAGCGGCTCGGCATTCTACGACTGGAGCCTTGGTCGATGAATGTCATTGCGATGACAGAGGTTAAAAAAAACTCGGCATTGCTGATGGAAATCAGCAAGCGCTATCCCGAGGAATTGCCGCAAGGATCGGCCGTTTTCGAAATCGGCGGAAAAACCTACGATCTGATTTCTCTGCCGTTTGAAACCAGCCATAAAACCCGATTGTTGATCATCGAGGATATCAGCGATTCGCTGGACAGCGTCAAAAAGGCGACTGCCCTGTATGCGTTGAGCGGGCTGTCGAGCCTGTTATTATCCGGCGGTGTCTTGCTGTTTTTGTTGATCGGACCGACACGCCGCCTCAAAAGCCTAGTCAAGGTGTTCCCTTTGATCGCGAGAAAACAGTACCACGATGTCGGGCAACAAATCCTGCCACCCAAACATGCTTTCCTGAAGGACGAAATCGATGTACTGGAAAGCGCGGCGCACGAGCTCATCGGTACATTGCAGGCACTTGATGATCAGGTCAATCAGCGCACTCAGGAATTGTTCAATCAGGCGAAGGAGCTTTTGATCGAGAAAAATTTTATCGACAACATGCTCAACACTGCGCAGGTGATTATTCTAACTATCGATAATAATGGCATCATTCGTACGGTCAATAAATTTACCGAGCAATTAACCGGCTATACGACAACCGATCTGGTCGGCAAACAATTTTCCAAACTGTTTTTTACCGCTGAGACTTCCGATTTGATGCACGCGCTGACCGGCGTTTTCGAACGGACGCAAAGCAGAAATTTGCAGTTCGAGTGCCCGATTTTTGCAGCGGACGGTTCCGAACTCTATCTTTCGTGGTATTTGTCGCCGCTGTTCATCGAAGAACTGAATGCGGAATCCGCGCATGAAACCCTGGTGGTCGGCCTCGATCTGACCGAGCGCAAAAAGTCGGAGAACCGCCTGACCTGGCTGGCCGAACACGATCCTTTGACCGGTCTTTACAACCGCCGCAAGTTCGAAAAAGAGCTCGAACACGCAATTAATCTGGCGATTCGCCAAAATCATACGTCCGCGATCGTGTTCTTCGATATCGATCAATTCAAATACATCAACGACAGCAGCGGTCATCAGGTCGGCGATGAACTCTTGATCAAGGTGGCCGAGAAACTGCTCCACATTACGCGCAAATCGGATATCGTCGCGCGCTTCGGCGGCGACGAATTCATCATTCTGGCGATCAACATCGATCAACAACAGGCCGAGGAACTGGCGCAGAAATTGTGCAGCGAAATGGCGATGGTCGTGATCGATGTCGGCAGCGAGCAGCATCGCGTTTCGGTCAGCGCAGGCCTCTTGATGTTTCCGGAAGGGGACCGCAGCGCGCATGACCTGCTCGCCTCGGTGGATATTGCGATGTATCGGGCGAAGGAGGAAAGCCGAGGCAGTTGGCGGCTGGCCAATCATGCCGATATCAACCGGAACGAGATCAAGAGCCGGGTCACCTGGAAGGCCAAAATCGAAAAAGCGCTCGAAGAAAACCGCTTCGTACTCTATTACCAGCCGATCATGCGCATTGCCGACCGCACGATTACGCACTACGAGTGTCTGCTCAGAATGGTCGGGGAAGGGGGAGAGGTCGTGCGCCCTGCCCAGTTTATCACGGTTGCCGAACAAACCGGGCTGATTTATCAAATCGACCAGCGCGTGATCGAGTTGGCGTTCGGCAAACAGGCCGAGTTATTGGAACAAGGCCGCGATATCAAGCTTTCAATTAATCTGTCCGCTGAGATGCTGTCCAATCCAGCCGCCTTTTCGGTAATCAGCCGATATTTACAGCGTTATCGCTTGGATGCCAAGCACTTTATCTTTGAAGTTACCGAAACGCAGGCGGTAACGAGGCTGCAGGCGGCCCATGATTTGATTTTGCAAATCGAGGGGATCGGCGGCAGTTTTGCGTTGGACGATTTCGGCGTCGGCTTCTCGTCGATGAGCTATTTGAAACAGTTACCGGTCAATTATTTGAAGATCGACGGCTCATTCATCAAGAATATTTTGTACAGTCGTGAAGATCAATTATTCGTGAAAGCGATCAACAGCGTGGGTCAAGGTATGGGCATAAAGACGATTGCTGAGTTTGTTGAGAATCAGGATATTCTGAATATGTTGGCGGGCATGGGCATCGATTACGCGCAAGGATACGGCATCGGAAAAGCGATGCCGTATCCGGAGTTTCATACGGAAAACGCACAGGTCTCCGGTTAACATGTAAGGTTTCTAAAACCAGCACAGGTCATAAAGCCTAAGCGCTCGACGCTCGGCGATCAAAAGTTATACGAAAGCATGAAAGCGAACATATCCCAGCGCTGAGCCTCTTGCTGTGGATTTTCCAAGTGTGGCAGCCAGCCGGTACCGTTGATGTGATGATATTCGGCGCTCGCCAGCAAGGAAGGTAGAATTTCATAACGCAGGCCGAACGTCCAGTCGCGAGCGTAGCGGGAAAAGGAGGGACCCAACCGAGCGGGATACCGATAGCCGTATTGATCGTCAAGATCCCATATCAATTCATCATAGCGGACGAGCCCTTCCAGCTTGTCGGTGAAACGGTACGTGCCTTGGATATAATAACTCTGGCCGGTAAAGCCGATGTCCGAACTGTGGAAATAATCCAGACGGGTTCGTCGCAATGCATATTCTGCGGTCAAAGACCATTTTTCGGCGTTGTACTGTGCCGACAAGATCAATGGGCTGAAATGAAAAGAGCCTTCATTCGATAGACTCCGTGAAGAATGGAAGTCGCTGAGGAATTCTGCATAAGTCACTGCCAGGCGGACTCCCTTGTCAGGCGCTTCGTAACTCAGCCGAGCGACCCATGAGGTGTTGCCTTCCAAAGTGCCAGCTTCCCCTCTCAAAATCGTATTCATGAATTCAGGGTCGTCGGTGCGGGGGGTTATCAGTCCGAAGTTGAATGAAAAATCTCCGAATTCGGTGCGGTGCTCGCCATATAGATAGCCTCCATCGGCGGATAGGGCCAGATTTCTGTTGCGATCGAAATAAATCGATTGCGGTAAGAAAATGCTCGGACGGGTCGCCGCGACATCGCGGGTTTCATTGTAAAAACCGAGCGGCGTCGGTACTCGGCCAGCGCGTATCGCCAGCAATGAAGATTCGGTGGACAGAAGATTGTAATTGGCCAGACCGTAGTCGATACGAAAACCGTCTTCATCCGTTTGCCCCGCGTCCCGCCAGACCACTTGCAGCGCTAATTGCAAATCGGGCAATGCGCTCCACGAACCGTTAACTCCCAGTTCGCGAAAATCGGTCGAAAGCGAGCCTTCGGAATGGCCGAAAAAATTGTTGTCGCTCGTATTAATAAAGCCCTGCGACAGAAAGCCGTGCACCTGGACCGAATCGGGCAACCATTTGTTGATGTTCAAGTTTTGCGCGGAGGTGGTTGCACTGAATGCTAACGCGGCGATGCAGGAGCACGTGAAGAATAAGTCATGCTTGAAGTGTATTGGCGAATGGTGCATAAAGGCTTATCTTCCTATTGAATTTCCAATATTTGGACGGCTGAGGTCAAATCCTTACCGCTTAAGTAGCCTACTGCCCCAGGCGTTTCCATGACTTGTTTCAACATCTCCTCTTTCGTTTCGACTACTAACGGGGCTTGTCCCGTGCCGCTGAAAACCAGCCTGTTCCAGCCCCGGCGTATCTGATGGGGAAATACGCGCAATTTCTGTTTGCAAAAGGTTTTATGTAGCGGATCTTCGTCCTGCAGTACGTAAACCGTAATCGGAGAGCCATCGTTCCAGTGCCTCAAACGCATATTAAATATAGCATTCAAACCGGTCTGACTGATTTGCCGTTGAGGATTGGCCGAGTTGATAATGATATAAACGCTGTCAGGATTGACTTTATTCGGAATGGATTCCGGATATCCCCTCTCTAGCCAAAGGCACAACAAAATAGCAAGGGCAACCCGACTTCTTGTAATTTTCGATAGGGGAACCTGCCTTTTCAATTCGATTTCCTTAATGCCTTACAAGAATAAAATGCTACAAGTCTAGTAGAAATACGGAGGATTTTTCAATTTAAAAGCGGGGGCGAGGAAAAAATTCCAATTGGGTGAGAAAGTCTAACCGGAAGGGTAGGTATATTATAGTCTTTCTTTTGGCGTCAATATACCAATTAATTCGCCGTGAGGAGCATGACTCTATTGCTGCGCCGATTGGACAGTCGCAGATCAGGTTCAGCAGAAGCTGACTTCATAGCGGGCGAAGTGCATGTTCGATTCGATAAATTTCTCTATCCGGAGCGAAGCATCGATAATTCCCCGACCGATCGCCAACACTGCGGTATTTTCGTGGCGGCTGGTCGGAGGCAAAAAAAGCTCGGCGTGCGCGCTGTTCGGGCGAATGATAATGAAACCATGAGTTTTTCCTAATTCGACCGAATAAACGTCTCCGACGATTTTCTCCAGCAAAAGATTTTTAAACTTGATGTTGTCGTCTGGGCGGATATGACGTATCAAGGCGAAACAGGGAGGCTTCCCTTCCTGAACAAGAATCGCCGGTTCGTCCTGTGAACACTTGAGATTACAGGTTTTGGTGACCCAAAACGCGCTGTCTTTAGTAGGGAACAGCGTCGATTGACTTGCCGAGACATTTTTGACATCAGAGAGAATCTTCGACGACAGCGATGCCAGATTACTTCTGAATTCCATGGGTACCAGCTCCAGATGGGTTGCGGTCTGATGGCTTTCGTGAATGCCGCTGAGTTTCATGACTCGGTAACGGCTGATCAGGAGGTTTAAAAATTTCTCGGCTTGGGCACTTCCGACGATCAAGCCGCAGGTTTTGGAATGCAGCGGGTCGATCGAGCGGCGGATTTCATGATAAGCGGTCAAGCGCTGCAGAAGGCCGGGGTAAGCCTCGAATGTTGCCGCCTTATCCGGATGGTTTTCAAGAAAATCCGTCAATTCATCGGTATGCAGCGACACTACCCGTTGAACGGGATTTTCCGGATCCTCGCATTCGGGAGGAAGCTGTGCGTCGGGCCGCCAATGGCAGAGGGCAAAATCCGATGAGTCGGGCCCCAGCCGAACGTATTCGGCTAATTTCGCGGTAGCGTCAAAAATGGCTGTTATCGCCGTACCGTTGTACCGGTAAGGATGGCACGAATGAAAGAGCAGCGTATGCTTTACGAGCGCGTCGATGGTTGGATAATGGGGCATTCCCGGAATTCGATCATCGAATTTCAGCATCAGCCATTGATTTGTTTCCGCCAGCAGATACAGATCCGCGAATTTTTTCCAGATCGTCAAATCATGAGCTACATAAAACAAAGTACTGCGTTTATTCAGCAAGGACAAGATTTGCATCGCTCTATACGCGCAAACCGCTTGTTGGGAGCCGGGTAGGGTGGTTTCATGTGCCAATTGCGCATATACGAAGCTCAATTTTTTCGGCAATTTGATCGCGGCGGCCACCCACTTCCGGGTTTTATCCGGCGAGTCGGCCGACTTCCGGGCATTGTGCTCCAATAATTGGGATAACAGCAAAACGGTTTCGGTCAACTTGTCCAGCGTCAAAAACAAGGCGCTTTTTTCGATAGAGGATGTCGCCAATTCATTCAATACTCCGTTGAGCAAATTGATTTTCTCGGCGGGAACAAGCCGATCGAGGGAAAGCAGCCAGCTGCTGATGGAGGCCGTGGTGGTTTCAAATGGCAATGGGTTGGGTTTCTGCATAAGGTGATCTGCAATGGCGAGTGACTCGGTGTAAAACTCGGTAGCGGTACTGCCGATTAACGGAACGAAATTGAGGTAATGGATGAGGAAATCATAGCACAGCACTGAATTTGCAATCGGTAAACGCTATCAAAAATATATTTTTTATGACTGTCCGCCGGACGGGAGCGGGATATTTATTCTGCCAGCAGACTTGCAATGATTCTGCTTCTGAGCTGGACGGGGTATTTATCCCGTCCGGCCAAAAGAGCACGTAGCCTCAGTGTAGTATGAGCGGAATCAAGGATAAACGCTCCTCATCTCGAAACATCCATTCATGCCATGACCGGGGCGGGGGCGTTTTTACATGGGCGCGCGTAGGGGGTAAGAGCAACAACGCATTGAAAGTAAATGGATTTTATTTGAAGTGTCAAAAATTTGAGTTAGCGCCCATGCTTCTCCTTAGCGCAGCGGATAATCGGCATCACCCGGCGGCCAGATTCATCGTGGGAATGGAGAGCCATCCAAACATTTGGAACGGTTGCAAGCCACGTCCCAGTCAAGGGGATTTCGTCTGACAGTTGCTTCTGGCTAGGCCTATCGCCTTAGCGGCTCAAACCAGGACCCGTTTGGGCTAACTCGGGCAGATTCCGAAACTTCTCCAGTAAGGCCATATTAGTTTCGAAGGATTTTTTGGCATCGTTGACGTTGCCTTTCGGAGTGCTGTATTCGAGCAACATGTTGTCGTCCGTAGAGGACCAGATCCCCGATTCGGCGCCGAAACTTGCAAGAAAACGGTCGATGCCTTCGGAATCGAGCACAAGATTTTCCGCCAATGTCTCGACCGGTTTGACGAACACCGTGCGGGCTTCGGAAAAGCTTTCGCTTCGCTTTAATAGCCCAATAGCTTGGGGATGGGGATTTTTGTGTTCGACGGCGTTGGTGGCGACCAGAATGCCCTGTCCGCCTATGACATACAATGAGATATATCGGAACTCGGTACGCAGAGTCGCGATGATGCTGAGGATGTCGATGGCGGATAAATGGTGGAGCTGCACCCATTGCTGCAAGACGCCGCCGGGCGCGAGATGCGTCCGAACCAAACGGTAAAATTCTTCGTTATACAGGGAGGCGGCGCCGGCGAACCAGATGGAAGTGATTTCGATGCTGATGACATCGTAGCGATTTCGGGAAAGCAACAAAAGGTTTCGGCCATCGGTAATGTGCGTCCGCACTTCCGAAGACGAGGATACGTTTTTATTGACCTTGGCAAAGTGTTTGTTCGCTAAATGAACTACGTCTTCGCTCAACTCGGCAATTTCGACGCGCTTGAATCCCGCTTCGTGGAAGAGGCGGCTGGTCACTCCCGTACCATAGCCGATGACGAGCGCGCGTTCTCTCCGTTCTTGGTGCAGGAGAGGAGCCATTGCAAAACCGATCTGCGCTCTCATCTCGCCTTGCATCGCGTCGTTCCCTTGAAATTTTCCGTTGGTGAGCAGCGTTTTGACAGTATTGTCGGCCGATCCCGAGGAGACTACCGTGGTCAATCCTCCATCGATGC
This sequence comes from Candidatus Methylomicrobium oryzae, assembly GCF_016745425.1. Taxonomy (GTDB): domain Bacteria; phylum Pseudomonadota; class Gammaproteobacteria; order Methylococcales; family Methylomonadaceae; genus Methylomicrobium; species Methylomicrobium oryzae. Next base: position 350,970 of record NZ_JAERVK010000001.1, read on the forward strand.
TTTCGGCATGATCGATGGCGTCGCCCCATTGTTGGGGGGAAAAATACACATTCGCGCCCGAGCTTAACAGATTGTAATCCAGGCGTGTCATAGCCGACAGCGCGGTCATGAGTGCGGCGGCGCCGATATAGGCAAGTCCTTGCTTCAATACATGCCGGCCGGACAAGAGGAGCACCGCAAGACTTAGCAGTACGGCCGCGGCAGCGATGGCATGGCCGGCTTTCAAGCCGCCCAGTTTTGGCAATAGGACGAAACCGAACAGCAATACGCCGACGATATTGCCCAGCGTATTGAGTGCGGCGCTCGTTCCCAGCCTCAGCGCCGGCTTGTCTTTCGCGGCCGCCGTAGAGATGTCCATGCTCACCACATAGGCGGCGCCGATGAAAAGTGTTGGAGGTATCATGATCAGGGCGCAGATCATGCCTCGAATGGCCTCGCGCGCACCGAAAGAACGGGCCGCCGGGTAAAGAGCAAAGCTGGCAAAGTACTCCGGGATGCAATTCCATACGAAGGCCGATAGAGATACGGATAGCGCAAGCCCAAGCAACATGGCCACCAGCAGCAGAGCGTGATCGATCTGCTGCCTCAGCATGAAACGGCGGATACCTTCGCCACCGAGGGATAACCCCAGAAGAAAAGTCGCAAGCATCAGTCCGAAGGCATACACGCTGTTGCCAGTGACGATAGACAACATATGCACGTAAACAACCTCCAGACCCAGGGACAATATGCCGCCGATACCCAAGGCCAACATGGCGGCTAAGCCGGAGTAGCGGGGTAAATCCAGGGAAACGGCGCTGATTTTTGAATTAGGGTTTTCTTGCGGAGCATCGTCGAGCCGTATCGGCAACTGCTTGCCGAGTTTCAAGGCGGTCAACGCCACCCCAAGATTGAGCATGGCGGCGATCAGTGTCGTACTGCGGGCTCCAAGCGCAGGAATGATAAGGTAGGCCGTCAGAAGGGCGCCTAACGAGGCTCCCGCGGTGTTGGCAAAATACAGCCAGGCGACTTTGGGGCCCATGCGCTCGCCGGCCGTTCCCAGAACTTGAGCCAACAATGGCAAGGTAAGGCCCATCAAGACCGTGGGAACCAGCAATACCGCCGCGCCCAGCATGACACGCAACGCCAGAAGCGCGGCACTGTCGGGCGTATGCCCCCAGGCGAGAGCAATGTAGGATTGCTGTATGCCGGCAAAGAGCATCGGCGTCAGCACGCAATAGACGGCGATCAGCAATTCCGCGGCGGCATAGGCTAAAACCGGGCGTTCCAGGCGAACGGAAAGTCTGCCTCCGATCAGCGAACCGATGGCCATGCCGCCGAGAAAGGTGGCCAGAACGGTAAAGGTTGCCGTCGCCGTGCTGCCGAAAACCAGCGCCAGCTGCTTGGCGAACAGCACTTGATAAACCAGAGCGGCAAAGCCGGAGATAAAGAACAGGACGCCTATCCTCCGGTCGAGCGGGGCAAGGGCAAAATTGTCGGACGCGGCAGGGCACAGGTCCGGTACGGCTACGATCGTTTCAAATCGGGCCAGACCGACTCCCTGGCGCCAAACGACCAGGGCGGTGGCGCCGACCATGACCCAGCATATCCACGGATGCGCGACGATGTCGTGAATCGCAAAACGAAGCAATCCTATCCAGGACAGCCAGGCCGCAAAGCCTAACACGACGATCCAGCCTCGTTGGGAGCGGCGCCAGGGAACTGAAGTGCTACAGAGCGCCATGCAGGCGAGTACAAAGGGTACGGCTACGATGAGATCGACCACATAATGTTCGCCGTTGTAAATGGTGGCAACGGCTGTCAGGAAGGTGAGGACGATCAGAATGATCCTCGAGCGCCAACGGCTGCCGCTGCGCCAACACAGGATCGTGGCCGCAAGCATCCAGCCGAAATGCATAGAAGGCATGCCGTTGCGAGGATACAGGCCAACCCGCGTCGGTTCGAGGGACAAATTCTGCGGATTGCTCAATCTGGCCGCGAAATGATCCGAGCCGAAAAGATATCTAGGCCCGGTAACCGGAAAGAAATTGTAAGCGATCATGGCGCACAACGTCAGCACCACCCACATCAGGAGCGCCGAGGCGACATGAGGCGGACGGCCGCGTAAGTGCAGGATGGCCACCGAGAGAAAGCTCAATGGCGTCATTCCGTAGGCCATGTCCAATATTTTGGCCAAGCCGGGCACGCTATGGACGGATCCGATGAGCCATGGACTCCCATGCAGTCCGGCGGCGACGTCCCAGTGCAGGGCATACATGTCAAGGGTATAGGGGTGCAGGGTGGCATTCAGGCTCAAAGCCGAATGCGGCACCATCATGAACAGGAGAGACAGTACGAGCAACCAGCGTAGGCGAAGTTCGAAGACGGGATCGGTAAACGCTTCGAGTTTTCGAAAGGCGCGGGCCGATAGAAAAAAGGTGGCGGGGATCGACATCGCCACGACCAGCAGCATGGGAGCGGGAAATTTGGACGCGTCCATCCAGGCGATGGGCAATGAAGGCGATAACAGGGACCAAAGCGCGGCAGACAGCAACGGCCAAAGGATCAGCGTCAACCATTGCTCGCGCGGCGGCGGGCGCGACCCCCAGAACAGCACGACCAGGGGCAGGGCATAGCCGTGAAAAGCCAGGAACAAGTCTTTCCCCGACATTTTAAACAAGGAGGACGCGAGTTCCTGGGCGGGCCACGAGTTCATGCCGAGCGCGGCACTGGCCAGCAACAGCAAGAAACTGATGGTGAAAATGGCTGCCGCCTGCCTGGAGTCATGGAGGATTTTATCGTTCATGTCTGTCGGTTCGAGTTGACTCATCAAAAGAAAAGGGCCTCAAGCGAGGCCCCTTTGCTGTCGAATCCCTTTGAAGCTTATTGGCAACTGGAAGGACGGTATTTGGCGTCGATGGTGCCGCTGCAAACCCAGCTTACCTGGCCGGTCGTTGAATTGTATGTGCCTTGTAAGGTAATCGTCTTACCGTCAATGGCTGCTTCTGCCGCGGTGGCTGTGGCGGTGATTGTGTCGGTGCCGTCAAAGGCGACGCTGGCGACATAGGTGGAGGACTGGGTGGAGACCACGGCTCCGGACATCGTGCCGTTGACATTGGCGTACTCGGCCACGGAGTCTTTTCCCGAAGAAGCGGCCATAATCAGTTCGGAAACCTTGGCGCGCACGGTATAGTCTTTGTAAGCCGGCAGCGCAACGGCCGCCAAAATTCCGATGATCGCGACCACGATCATTAATTCGATCAAAGTAAAACCTTGTTGCACATTTTTAGGTAAGTGTCTCATGTTTTTATTCCTCTAGGTTTGGGGTGGGTTCAAAGACAATTGGTACAAGCAGTTTGTGTGCCAGGCTTGTTTAAATTGCGTTTTTTATCTGTCCATAAACCTTAAGGATATACAAGTAGTTGAATTAATTTTTGTTTTTTATTAATGAGAAGGCGTGTCGGTTGCGTTTTCGGCTGACGGAAATAAATAAAACTCAATCATAAAAGAAGAGCTGTTGACTCGGAGCGTCTGGAACTGACAAAAATTGTCAGTTGGGGGATATATAAAGTTGGGGAATATGTAAATCTGAGTGAGACGGGGTTACAAACCCATAGGCGCTAACCTAAAATATAAGTCATTGAAAATAAATGAAATAACCTTAAAAATTTACTTTAATTTGCTGCGTAAAAACCATAACATATCGAAAATTAATGATCTTATTGGGATTAGCCGGGTAGCCGGGTAGCCGGGTAGGTCGGGCAACAGCTCCACCGTTGCCCGACTTTTATAATACCCGCAGTGTTTGGCCTGAAAAAAACACCCGCGCTGTTTACCGGTCCGGGTGGTTTTTTATTCGGCCTCGATCATGCCGGTCGAGCACGCTTTTTGTGTCTGATTTCAACGCTCAATCGCACCGTGAACGATGAATCATCGCCATCACCGCGCATGATGCCTAACCCAACGTCGGGCAACGGTGGAGCTGTTGCCCGACCTACTCCAACTGTAGGGTGGATTCGCCGTTAGGCAATCCGTCGGCCTGGAAGCCTGTTGGCGTTTTGCTATTGCAAAAACGCCCTACAGGACTACAGCTCTTCTCGCCGGACATAACTTGGGGTTCCGTCCGCAGGATTTTTATCTGCCTGCAAGGTATCGACATTGTAAAAACGCTGGGGACGGGGTGGCAAATTCCGTTCCGCTCAGGTAGATAGGGCTTCCTCGTACAACATCTGTAACGGCCATGTGACATCCAGCGAAGGGATGCGGATCATTTCATCCGCGTTTTCATAACCGTGTAATAGCCGTTCGTTATTGTCCTTGCGGTTAAAACAGTCAACCGACATTTTCTGGCTGTCGATCAGCCAGTAAGTTTGTAGACTTTCGAGTTGGCGGTAGACGCTGAATTTCTGGCCGCGATCGAAGGCTTCGGTGGAAGGGGAGAGCACTTCGGCAATGAACACGGGGTGTTGTTTGAAAAGGGGGGAGGCCGGTCCTTGGTGTTGCAGGTGACGAGCACGTCCGGATAGAAAAACGCCCGGGCTTTTTCGACATTGACTTTTATGTCCGAGATATAGGCGCGGCAGGGAGTGCCTTTCAGCGACTGTTTAAGTAAACCCCTAAATTCATGGTGATCGTGACATGCGCATCAGTTGCGCCGGCCATCGTCCAGACTTCGCCGTTCAAATACTCGTGTTTGCAATTAGCCGAAGCTTCGCCTTGAAAATAATCTTTGGTACTGATCGGCAATTTTTCTGCAAGGGATGTCATGGCACTTTTCCCGAATGATAGGCAGGCCAGGTTATTGCGGCTGTTCGATGATCTCGATTGCATTGCCGTCCCGGTCGCGGCAGAACAGCGCTCTGCGCCCCGATTTGCTGAGCGAATAGGAAACCTGATTTTTTCCCAGCGATTCGAGCACCGGATCCAGCGAGGCGACCGTTAGCGCGACATGGCGGTCGCGGCCGCCGTGTTCGGGACGGCCGGTGGTCGGGTCCGGATTGTCGAGTTCGAGCAGGTGTATCTGCTGGGATGAAGAGGCGCCGACTTGCAGCCAGGCGCCCGGAAACGGCAACGGCGGCCGTTCGATCTGCTTGAGCCCCAGTACGTCCTTGTAGAACGGTAAAGACTTTTCGGTATCCGAAACGATCAGGCTGGCATGATGCAAGGTCAAGAATTGGATTGACATATTAAGATAAAGGGAAGCAAAGGCGATGCCGGAATTATACTTTTCCGACGCGGATTTTAAAACCGAACTATTTTTGTGACGGCAGGTGAGCTGTGTGGTTCCAGGGTTTGCGAGAACTTGAGGATGCCGGCTGCTGCAAACCGGTGAGGACGGGATTGCAAATCCCGTTCCGCTATGGGTCCCCCTCTTTGAAAAAGACGACTGCATGGATGCAGGAGGTAGAGTAACGCAGGAAGCAGTTACCGACGACTGCATGGGCAGAGATTTGCTCCTCGGCAATATAGCTCCTGGATTGCCTACCTCCTGCATCCATGCAGTCGTGCAATCTCTGCATTCACGCCATCCCTGGCGTTCATGCAGGAGGTACGAGCCCACGGAAGGGCGAGGTAGATCGCGTCGGGAACAAGCGATCGAGGGCAATGCAGGAGCTATATTGCCGAGGGGTTAGGGGAGATTTTTTAAACTTAAATCTCCTGAGCCTTCTTTTTCAAAAGGGGAGGTGAACGCTTACCCGAAATCAAACGACAGACTGCTCTACAAACCCCGGCTGATATCCCGCTTGATGTCCACGATATTTTCAAGGCCGACCGAAACCCTGACCAGACCGTCCCTGATGCCGGCCGCCGCACGGGCTTCCGGCGTCAGGCGGCCGTGCGTCGTGGTCGCGGGATGCGTGATCGTGGTTTTCACGTCGCCGAGATTGGCGGTGATCGAGATCATTTCGGTCGCATCGATCAATTTCCACGCATGGTCCTTGCCGCCGGCCAGTTCGAAGCTGACGATTGCGCCGAAATGGCTTTGCTGGGCTTTGGCAAGTTCATGCTGCGGATGCGAAGGCAAACCCGGGTGGTGGACCTTGGCGACGCCGGGCTGTTGTTCCAGCCATTGGGCGAGCGCCAGCGCGTTGTCGCAGTGGGCTTTCATCCTGACCGCGAGCGATTCGAGGCCGGACAGGAAGGTCCAGGCGTTGAACGGGCTCATCGTGGCGCCGCCGGTCCGCAGGTACGGATAAATCTGTTTTTCGATGATCTCGTTGTTTGCAACGACCGCGCCGCCGACGCAGCGGCCGTGGCCGTCGAGGTATTTGGTCGCCGAATGCACGACGATGTCCGCGCCGAGGGTCAGCGGTTTTTGCAGGGCCGGGGTGCAAAAACAGTTGTCGACGACCAGCAGGCAACCGTGCCGGTGCGCGATGCCGGCCAATTCGGCAATATCGGCGATTTCGGTCAAGGGATTCGATGGCGTTTCGAGGAACAGGAAGCGCGTGTTCGACCGGATCGCGGCTTCCCAGGCGGCGGGGTCGGCCAAGTCAACGAAATCGGTTTCGACGCCGAATTTGCCGAAATAGTTCTGGAATAACAGCACGGTATTGCCGAATACGCCGCGCGAACAGACCACATGATCGCCGGCTTTCAGAATCCCCATCCCGACCGCCATGATCGCGGCCATGCCCGATGCAAATGCGAGACAGCGTTCGCCTTTTTCCATCAAGGCCAGCCGTTCCTGGAACGCGGTGACGGTCGGATTCGTGAAGCGCGAATACACGTTGCCGGGCTGTTGGCCGGTAAAGCGCAACGAGGCTTCCTCCGCGCTGTTGAAAACGTAACTGGAGGTCGGAAAAATCGGGATGCTGTGCTCGCCTTCAGGCGTACGGCGGTGGCCGGCGCGGACGGCTTGCGTTTCGAGAGAGTAATCGGTCCAGTCGATGTCTTTCATTGTTTGTCGGGAGGGTAGGCTGGACTGGCGAACACAGCCCAATATTTATGCAAACGGTTGGGTTGCGAAAAGCAGCAACCCAACCTACAGGTTATCAGCAATTCTGCATTTCGATGATGAAGTTCTGGGCATTGCGCTGGCCTTGCGCATGATCGTTGCGCAGGCCTTCGATATGTTCGAGATAGGCGTCGTCGATATCGCCGGTGACGTACTTCTTGCTGAAGCAGGAAGTATCGAAATGCTCGATGGCCGGATTGCCTTTGCGCACCGCATCGATCAAGTCTTGCAGATCCTGGTAGATGATCCGGTCCGCGCCGATGGCCTTGCCGACTTCTTCTTCGGACAGATTATGCGCGATCAGTTCGTGCGCGGCGGGCATGTCGATCCCGTAAACGTTCGGGTAGCGGACCGGCGGCGCGGCGGAGGCGAAATAAACTTTTTTGGCGCCGGCATCGCGCGCCATCTGGATGATCTGCTCGGAAGTCGTGCCGCGCACGACCGAATCGTCAACCAGCAGCACGTTTTTGCCTTCGAATTCGAGGCCGATCGCATTCAATTTCTGCCGGACCGATTTCTCGCGCATTTTCTGGCCGGGCATGATGAAAGTACGGCCGATATAGCGGTTCTTGATGAAGCCTTCGCGGAATTTGACCCCAAGCCGGTTGGCCATTTCGAGTGCCGCGGTGCGGCTGGTGTCCGGGATCGGAATCACCACATCGATGTCGTGATCGGGCCATTCGCGCAAGATTTTTTGCGCGAGTTTTTCGCCCATCCGGAGGCGGGCCTTGTAAACCGAAATGTCGTCGATGATCGAGTCGGGGCGCGCGAAATAGACATATTCGAAAATGCACGGGCAATGGTCGACCGTATCCGCGCATTGCCGTGTATGCAGTTCGCCGGATTGTTCGATGAAGACGGCCTCGCCGGGCTCGATGTCGCGGATCAGATTAAAACCGAGCACATCGAGCGCGACGCTTTCGGAGGCGATCATGAATTCGGAGCCTTTGTCGGTCTTGCGCTCGCCGTACACGACCGGGCGGATGCCGTGCGGGTCGCGAAAGCCCAGGATGCCGAAGCCGGTGATCATCACCACGACCGCATACGCCCCGCGGCAGCGGCGATGTACCCCGCGCACCGCTTCGAACACGTCGTCGACGGTCAGGCTGAGTTTGCCGAGATTCTGCAGTTCGTGCGCGAACACGTTCAGCAGCACTTCGGAGTCGGAATCGGTATTGATATGGCGCTGATCTTCGACGAACAGCGCTTTTTTCAATTCATCGGTGTTGGTGAGATTGCCGTTGTGCGCGAGCGTCAGGCCGAACGGCGAGTTCACATAAAAAGGCTGGGCCTCGGCCGAGCTGGTGCAGCCGGCCGTCGGATAACGGACATGCGCGATACCCATGGTGCCTTTCAGTTTCAGCATGTGCGCGTTGGTGAATACGTCCCGGGCCAGGCCGTTCTCCTTACGCAAATGCAGGCGCCCGTTCTCGCAGGTTACGATACCGGCGGCATCCTGTCCCCGATGCTGCAGCACCGTGAGGGCGTCGAACAACTCCTGGTTGACGTTTTGATGGGAAACAATTCCAGCAATACCACACATATCGATAAGTCCAAGCCTTAAAAAAATCAAGAATAACGAAGAAAGTCCGAGAATCCGGACGGAAAACGGGTCTTTAGCCACACGACCGCATTCTGGAAATGCGGCAGCAGCATCGACTCATGCCACCAGTTCTCCCTGGGCAGCGGCGTGAGCCCGGCAAAAATCACGATCAGGTTGATGAACAGCAAGCCGCGAAACAGGGCGACGGGTAGGCCGGCGAAATGGCCGAAAAGCGAAGGATAAGTCCGTTTTTTTTTGAAATTCTGGATAAAAAATATTATTGTGCCCAGCGTCAGCGTGAGCACGAACAGGATCGCGAACGCGGCCGCAATTTCTGCCTTCGGATTCGGGAATTCCGAGCGGATTGCGCGGGTGTAGGCGTCCGCAAAATACCAGCCGATCGCGGCGGCAATCAGCCAGCAGGTCAGCGAACGCGTCTCCAGCGCCGCGCCGCGCAGCAGGCCGATCAACAGAAAGATCGTCAGCACTACCACAATCGCATAATCAATCCACAGCATTTTCACAAAAAACTGGGCCATGAACTGGACCATCGCCATCACTCAGCCAGAATGATCGTCTTGATGTTCTGTTGGTTCAAGCGGTTTCTGATCTCGAGCGCGCGCTGTTTGCTTAGTTCGGGGCCGATCTTCAGACGGTAAATAGGGCCTTTGTCGGTTGATAAGGTTTCCAAGGCGGCCGGAAAACCGAGTTTGCGCAGTTTGTCGCGTTGCGAAAGCGCATTTTCCTTTTTGGTGAAGCTGCCCGCCTGGATATTCCAGCGTTCGAATTTTGCCGCGCTTTTCGGCGCTGCCTTTGCCGGCGTCTCTGCGGGTTCCAGCGGGACAGGTTCAACTGCGGCAGACTCGCTAACGCTTTCGGTTCGGCGGGGAACCGGAGCGGTTTTCGGCGCAGCCGTTTCGACCGGGGAAACGGCCGCAGGTGAAGTGCGGTCTATCGTCGGTTCCGGTGCAGGAGCCGGCGGGACGGCTTCGATGTCTTCATCCGGCGCATTCTCGGCATCGGCGGCGACGTCTACTTCGGCAGGCGGCTCGTAATCGGCAGGTGCATTTTCCTGAAGGCCGGGCTCGATCTTTTCGACGCCTCCCGCAGTAACATTCAGAGTCGCTGCAGAGGGATTATTACCGGAGGGGGAAGCGGCGGGCGAGAGGGCATTGCCGGAGGCGCTCTCTATGCTCGCCGCATCGGTAGGCAGTTTGCTTTCGGGACCATTCGGCGAACCGGCAGGCGGTTCGGGAATCGTCATTTCGCTGACTGCCTGGCCACTGGTGTCGACCGGGTCGTCGAACAGCATCGGGATAAAAATGGCGGCAAGCGCCGTGACGACAGCCGCTCCGATCAATCGTTGTTTCAGTTCTTGATCCATTTCGTCATTCACCTTTATCTAGCGCGGAGAGGCAATCGGATACCAAAAAGAAAGAGCCAAAAACCAGCAGCAGATCGCCTTCTTGCAACTGGGTTTTTGCGGCGGCGAAGGCTTCGTTGAAGGTCTGAAAGCCGAAATGCGCGGCGGAGATTCCGCACTGTTCGAAGATTGAGCGCATTTGCGCCTCATTAGCCGCCCGGGGATTCGTCAAAGGAGCGAAAAACCAGTCGTAAACCAGCGGATTCATCAGTTCGAGCACGCCTTTGATGTCCTTGTCTTTCATCATCGAAAACAGCGCGCGGACACGGTAATGCCGGCAATGTTCCCGCAGGTATTCGACCAAAGTTTTTACGGCTTCCGGATTATGCCCCACGTCCAACAGAAAGGGAATTTTATCATTAATTAACTGAAAACGGCCGGCCAGTTTTACATTTTCGAGGCTTTGCCGGATCGCCGCAATGTCGACCGGTAGAATCGGCGACAATTGACGGACCGCCAGAATCGCTGAGGCCGCGTTCCGGTATTGGTGTTCCCCTTTCAGCGACGGAGGCGGCAGATTTTCCAGCGATTGATCAGCGCAGCGCCAATGCCAGCCGTTCGCGGTTTTCCGGTAGCCGAATTCCTTGCCGATGCGGAAAAGTTTGGCGTTTTTGTTTTGGGCGCATTGCAAGAGCGAGGCGGGCGGCTCTGGGTCGCCGACAATCGCCGGTATGCCGGCACGGAAGATGCCTGCCTTTTCGGCACCGATCGCTTCGCGGGTCTGGCCGAGCCAGTCGACATGATCGATCCCGATACTGCTGATCAGCGCCACATCCGGATCGATGATATTGACGGCGTCGAGGCGGCCTCCCATGCCGACTTCCAGGATCTGGATATCGACGCGGCGACGGGAAAAAATGTCGAGCGCAGCGAGTGTACTGAATTCGAAATAACTCAAGGAGGTGTCGTCGCGGACCGCTTCGATCCGGGCGAATGCCTCGCAGATCAACTCATCGGCGGCCGGGAGGCCGTCGATTTTGATGCGTTCGTTGTAGCGTAGAATATGCGGCGAGGTATAGGCGCCGACCCGGTAGCCCTGCGCCCGGTAAATCGTTTCGAGATAAGCAACGCAGGAGCCTTTGCCGTTAGTGCCGGCGACGGTGATCGTAACCGGTTTCCGGTAATCCGGATCGAGCGCGGCGAAAACGCGCGCGGCGCGTTCCAGGCCCATGTCGATTGCTAAAGGATGCAGGCTTTCCTGCCAGGTCAGCCAGTCCTTTAGCGTATTGAAACGCGGCATCAACGGTGGGATCGCAATCGGCTATTGGTCTTCTACGACTTGGCTTTCGCCGGGCACTTCGTCGACGGTTTCCGGCTCCGGATTCTGAAGATATTCCAGGCGCGCCAGCGCTTCGGTTTTTACAGGGGACAAAATGCTCAGAACGCTCGCGATTTTGTCGCGGATATCGCGGCGGTCGATGATCATGTCGACCGCGCCGTGTTCCTGCAAAAATTCGCTGCGTTGAAAGCCTTCCGGCAGCTTTTCACGCACGGTCTGTTCGATGACGCGGGGGCCGGCGAAGCCGATCAGTGCGTTCGGTTCGGCGGCATTAATGTCGCCCAGCATCGCCAGGCTCGCCGAAACGCCGCCCATGGTCGGATCGGTCATAAACGAAATATACGGAATGCCGGCCTCGGACAGTTTGGTCAGCGCGGCGCTGGTCTTCGCCATCTGGAACAGCGAAAACAAGGATTCCTGCATCCGGGCGCCGCCGCTTGCGGTAAACACGATGAAGGGACAGCCGAGTTCCAGGCTCTTGTTTACGCCGCGCATGAAGCGCTCGCCGACGACCGATCCCATCGAGCCGCCCATGAAGTTGAAATCAAATGCGGCCGCGACGATGTCGGAACCCTTCAGTTTGCCTTTCATTACGACCAGAGCGTCGTTTTCTTTCGTCTGCTTTTGCGCCTGAGCGATACGGTCCTTATATTTCTTGCTGTCCCGGAATTTCAATGGGTCGGTCGGCTTAATGCCTTTGCCGATTTCCTCCCGATTTTCTGCGTCCAGGAAAATGTCCAGCCGAGTCCGCGCCGAAATGCGCATATGATGTTCGCATTTCGGACAAACATGCAGATTTCTTTCCAGCTCCAGCGCATAAAGAATTGCATTGCAGTTGGGACATTTATTCCACAACCCTTCAGGCACGGCTCCTTTTTTATTGGAGTTTTCCGTTCTGATGGTAGACGGAACCAGTTTCTGAAACCAACTCATTGTCATTGTGCCTCGTTGCGCGCTTTAACGCGGTTGTCGTGTAACTACTCACCCCCAGAGTCAAATACTCGAGTAAGCGTGAAGCCCCTCTTTGAAAAAGAGGGGTAGGGGAGATTTTTTTTAATTATCCATGGCCTGGCGCATCGCGCTCAGCATGGCGATGATTGCGCTTTTGGCGCGTTCGGGATCGTCCGGATTCGCTTCGATATGGCTGATCAACGCACTGCCGACCACGACGCCATCGCCGATGCCGGCGACGGTTCTGGCGGTCTCCGCATCTTTCACGCCGAAGCCGATGCCGACCGGTAGGCTGGCGTTCGCGCGGATCTCCTTGAGTTTTTGCTCTACATCGGCGGTGTTCAAATGCCCCGCGCCGGTGACGCCTTTCAGCGATACATAATAAAGGTAACCCGATCCGATCTCACCCATTTTTTTGATCCGTTCCGCGCTGCTGTTCGGCGCCAGCAAAAAGATCGTATCGATGTCGCGCGCCTTCAATTCGGCGGCGCAAGCTTCGCCTTCCTCGGGCGGCAGGTCGACGGTCAGCACGCCGTCGACATCGGCCCGCTGTGCGGCATTGGCAAAGCCCTCATAGCCCATCGCTTCGATCGGGTTCAGATAGCCCATCAGCACCAGCGGCGTTTTGGTATCGGTGCGCCGAAACTCCATCGCGATTTCCAGCGTACGACGCAGGCTCATTTTGTGTGCGAGCGCGCGTTCGCTGGCGCGCTGGATCACCGGGCCGTCGGCCATCGGATCGGAAAACGGCACACCCAGTTCGATTACGTCGGCACCGGCCTTTACCATTGCATGCATCATGGGCACCGTGAAAGCGGGGTTCGGATCGCCCGCGGTAATGAACGGGATCAGCGCCTTGCGGCCGTTTTGGGACAGTTCTTCGAATTTGGCGGCTAATCGGCTCACAGTAAAATTCCCTCGCGTTTGGCCATCGTCTGCATATCTTTGTCGCCGCGGCCGGACAGATTGACAATGATGATCTGGTCTTTGTTCATCGTCGGCGCCAGCTTCATCGTATAGGCCATCGCATGGCTCGATTCGAGCGCCGGAATGATGCCTTCCATGCGAGTCAGCGCGTAGAAGCCTTCGAGTGCTTCGTCGTCGGTGATCGCGACATAGTTCGCGCGGCCGGTGTCTTTTAGCCAGGAATGCTCGGGGCCGACGCCCGGATAGTCGAGTCCTGCCGAGATCGAATGGGTTTCGATGATTTCGCCGTCGTCGTCGGCCATCAGATAGGTGCGGTTGCCGTGCAGTACACCTGGGCGGCCTGCCGACAGCGGCGCGGAATGACGTCCGGTTTCAATCCCGTCGCCGGCCGCTTCGACGCCGTACATTTTGACGCTCTCGTCGTCGATAAACGGATAGAACAGGCCGATCGCGTTCGAGCCGCCGCCGACGCAGGCGACCAGCGCGTCGGGCAGGCGTCCGGTCATTTCCTGGCATTGCTGCTTCGCTTCGCGGCCGAGAATGGCCTGGAAGTCGCGGACCATGGCCGGGTAAGGGTGCGGACCCGCAACCGTGCCGATGATATAAAAGGTGTTATCGACATTGGTCACCCAATCGCGAAGCGCTTCGTTCAGTGCGTCTTTCAGCGTTTTCGAACCGGATTCGACCGCGACGACTTTCGCGCCCAAGAGCTTCATCCGGTAGACGTTCAGCGATTGGCGAGCGACATCGACCGCGCCCATGTAAACGACGCATTCGAGGCCAAGACGGGCCGCCACGGTCGCGGTCGCGACGCCGTGCTGGCCGGCGCCGGTTTCGGCGATGATCCGGGTCTTGCCCATCCGCTTGGCGAGCAGGGCCTGGCCGACGGTGTTGTTGATCTTGTGCGAGCCGGTATGGTTCAGGTCTTCGCGTTTCAGGTAGATCTGCGCGCCGCCGAGTTCGCGGCTCCAGCGTTCGGCATAGTACAGCGGCGACGGCCGGCCGACGTAATGCTGCAGATCGGCATCCAGTTCGGCCAGAAAGTCGGAGTCCTGCAAATAGCGGTGGTAGGCTTCGTTAAGTTCTTGGATCGGCCGAATCAGCGTTTCCGCGACGAACGTTCCGCCGTAGGGGCCGAAATGCCCCCGCGCGTCGGGCATATTGTATTTATTTGTCATAATTTATTGTGTCACCCTTATTAACTTCTGTTAAAAACGCCGCCATTCGGACTGCGTCTTTAACGCCTTTAGCCGCTTCCACCCCGCTGCTGACATCCAGCGCATAAGGTTTAACCGTCCGTACCGCATCACAGGCGTTTTCCGGATTCAAGCCGCCCGCCAAAATGATCGGCAAGCCGCATTGTTCAGGAATCATGTTCCAGTCGAAAAGGCTGCCGGTGCCGCCTTTCGCATCCGGATGCCACGCGTCGAGCAAGAGTCCCGCCGCATCGTGATATTGCCGCGCCAGCTCTGCGATATCGGTGCCGGGCTTGACCCTGACCGCCTTGATATAAGGTTTGCGGTAAAGCCTGCAGTCCTCGGGCGCCTCATCGCCGTGAAACTGCAGGCAATCGATCGGCACGTGCTGCAGAATTTCCCGTATCCGCGCCTCTTTCTCATCGACGAACAACGCGACGGTCGTCGTGAACGCGGGCAGGGCGTCGGTTATTCGAAGCGCCCGATCAATGTCGACGTTGCGCGGGCTCGGCGGATAAAACACCAGGCCGACCGCATCGGCGCCGAGCAACGCGGCCTGTCTCGCGTCCTCGGCACGCGTAAAACCGCAAATTTTAACGCGAGTTCGCATAAAGTGATATGGGAATTTAAGAAAAAAACCAAGCCCTATAGAATACCATAAAAGGCGGCCGTGCTTGATTCCGAAAATTCGCCGGTTCTGGATCGGGGGATTTTTTAAATTCAAACCGAAACATGGCCGATTTTCGCTACATTTGCAGAGGCCAGGCTTTCAGATAAAGTTGCGCCATTTGAATAAGTCCGTGCTTCATTTACAATGGACGGTTTGTTGTCTCGGCTGAACAGAGTGCGGCCGGAGGCTTGCCAGGCTTCGAAAATCTGGCCGGTTTATGATGGACAATGTGCAAAATATGCTTTGATCGGTGCGTTAAAAAACGATGCCGGCAATGACGGTTGGATGAGATAGATGAAAAAATTAAGATGCGCGGTAATCGGCACAGGCTACCTTGGCAAGTTTCACGCGGAAAAATACGCTTCGCTGCCGGACTGCGAGCTGGCCGCGGTGGTCGATATCGACGAGGCGGCCGCCCATAACATTGCGGAGAAACACGGCGCGAAGGCGGTGACCGACTACCGGGAGCTCTTGGGTCAGATCGATGCGGTCAGCGTAGTCGTGCCGACCACGCTGCATCATCGGGTGGCGAAGGATTTTCTATCCGCCGGCGCGCACGTGCTGGTCGAAAAACCGATTACCGTCACGCTGGAGGAGGCCGACGAGCTAATCGCGATTGCGGATCAAGAAAGCCGGATCTTGCAGGTCGGCCATCTGGAGCGTTTCAATCCGGCCGTGCTCGGGCTCGACAAGGAAGAAAAGCCGCTGTTCATTGAGTCGCACCGGCTGGCGCCGTTCAATCCACGCGCGAACGACGTCAGCGTGGTACTCGATTTGATGATTCACGACATCGATATCATTCTGGCTTTGGTCGATTCGGAAGTCGAGCGGATCGATGCAAGCGGCACGGCAGTGCTGACACAGGGCACCGATATTGCGAACGCGCGTCTGTTGTTCAAAAACGGCTGCGTCGCGAATGTGACCGCCAGTCGGATCAGTATGAAGCTGGAACGCAAAATGCGCCTGTTCCGGCCGTCTTCGTACGTGTCGGTCGACTTCCAGAACCGCGTCTTGACCAAGCACCGCACCGGCGACAAGGAAATGTTTCCCGGCATTCCCGAGATCGTGACCGAAGAGTCGGTATTTGCGACCAGCGACGCGCTGCTGGAAGAAATCCGGCATTTTATCGCCTGCATACAAACCGGCGAAAAGCCGCTGGTGCCGGGCGAGGCGGGCAGAAGAGCGCTGGCGACTGCAATCAGGATTACCGAACTCCTGAATTAAGATTATATGTAGGGTGGATAAGCGAAGCGCATCCACCGTGGTGGCAGCGTTGGTGGATGCGCTTCGCTTATCCACCCTACCTTCAACCTCATCGTTCCCACGCAGCGAGGGAATGATAATTTTTTCTATAAACTCAAGGTTTGAAAAAAATGATCCCAATGGTAAACCTGAAGGCCCAATACGCCGAAATCAAGGACGAGGTCGAGCAAGGGCTCGCCGAGACGATCGCGAACTGTTCGTTCATTCTCGGTCCGAACGTACACGCATTCGAACAGGAATGCGCCGATTATCTGGGCGTCAAGCATGCGATCGGCGTCGCTTCCGGCACCGACGCGCTGCATCTGGCGCTGATCGCGGAAGGCATCGGCCCCGGCGATGAGGTGATCACGACCGCGTTCACGTTTATCGCAACCGCCGAGGCGATCCGCTATGTCGGCGCGAAGCCGGTGTTCGTCGATATCGATCCGAAGACCTTCAATATTTCCCCGGAGGCGATCGAGCAGGCGATCACGCCGAACACCAAAGCGGTGATGCCGGTGCATCTGTTCGGCCAGCCGGCGGACATGGCACGGATCACCGCAATCTGCGCGCAGCACAATCTGAAACTGATCGAAGACTGCTGCCAGTCGTTCGGCGCCTCGATCGGCGGCAGGCAGACCGGCGCGATCGGCGACGCGGGCGGTTATAGCTTCTTTCCGAGCAAGAACCTCGGCGCCTACGGCGACGGCGGCCTGGTCGTGACCAATTCGGACGCGGCCGCCGAAACGATCAAAATGCTGCGCAACCACGGTTCGAAGGTGCGCTATTACCACGACATCATCGGCTACAACAGCCGTCTCGACGAGATGCAGGCGGTGATTCTGCGCGCGAAACTGAAACGGATCGACCGCTACAACGGCGCGCGCCGCCGCGCCGCGCACCGGTATTCGGAACTGATGGCCGACCTGCCTTTGACCACGCCTTTCGAAGACGGCATCGGCGAGCATGTGTACCATCAGTACACCTTATTGTGCGACCGCCGCGACGAAGTGATGAAGGCGCTGCAGGAAAACCGGATCGCCTCGGCGATTTATTATCCGGTGCCGCTGCACCGACAGAACGTGTTCAAAGACGAATGCGCCGGCGTCAGCCTGCCGAATACTGAACGGGTCGCGGCGACTTGCCTGTCCTTGCCGATCTGCTCGGAGCTGGATGATCAGACGATCGAGAAGATCGCCGGCGTGATTCGCGGCGTGTTGAAAGGCTGATTCATAAACCGCTCTCGGCACCCCGTTGGCGCCAGAGCATTTTGAAGGTCGGCGTCAGATTCGTGTCGTCGGCCTTGACGCGGGCATCGATTTCATCGGGCCCAAACCAGCCGCCTTCGTCGATCTCGTCGGCGGCAAGTTCGAACGGCCCGTTGTGCGTGACGAGGTAAACCTGGACGAACTCCATCCCGTTTTCGGCCGTGGGCGGGATTTTGAAAACCCGTGCTAAAGGACCTTCGTGTTCTACGCCGAGTTCTTCGCGCAGTTCCCGCACCGCGCTGCCGTCGTAATCCTCATCCGCGTCGACATGGCCGGCGGCCGAGGTATCCCAAAGTCCCGGATTCAGATCCTTCAGCATCGAACGTTTTTGCAGGAACAGCCGTCCGGAATCGTCGAATACCAGAATATGCACCGCGCGGTGCATCATTCCCGAGGCATGCACGATATGGCGGGCGCAAGTGCCGATCACATTGTCGTTTTCGTCGACGACCGCCAGCAATTCCTGAGAGGGGAGTGGTTTCATGACTCGATCGAATTTATCCGGATTGATTTTCGCAGCATCTTGAACCGAGGCGGCAGAGTGCCGATGCATTCAGACGAATTATAAAACAGCGGCGGGGCGAGGAGAGGAAAAAAATCAGAGGGGGAAATCCGTTTCCGCCCGACTCGCGGCGGGCGGAACGTAAGGTCAGCGCCTTAACCGGCTCTGCCGGCTTCGGTTGCGGCAGGTACTTCGAGCAGACGGCCGGATTTGCAGTCGTAAATATAACCGTAAACCGGAATTTCGCGCGGCACCAGCGGATGGCTCTTGATCCGCTGAACGTCTTCGAGCACGCTTTGCTCCTGGTTCGAAATCGTTAGCCAGTCGATATAATTGCCTTCGGCCGAGCCCGGACCTGCGCCGCTGTCGTGCCAGCCGCTGGCGTCGATCGAGGCTGTTTTCAAGCTGCTGTTCAGCAGGCGGCGCATGATTTCGTCGGTAAACAATTCCATGCCGCAGTTGGTGTGGTGAATCACGAACCATTCTCGGGTGCCGAGCAGTTTATAGGAGATGACCAGGGAACGGATCGCGTCGTCGCTGGCGCGGCCGCCCGCATTCCGGATCACATGCGCGTCGCCTTCGGATAATCCTGCGTATTTGGCCGGGTCGAGGCGCGCATCCATACAGGTCAGAATCGCAAAGTGTCTGCCCGGCGGCAGGGGCAGGTCGCCTTTATCGCCGAAGTTATCGACATAATCCCGGTTGGCGGCCAAGACTTCATTCAGAATTTTGCTCATGAGTGCCTCTTATCGTTATTATTGGGGAAATCAAAAAAGCGGCCGATACAAAAAAACCGCTTGGTCTTGTCTCTTTCGATGCACAGGGCCAAGCGGCTTTCAACTATCTCCGAGGTGTAATATACCCCACTAAACCCAGGCTTTAAATAGTGTTATAAATTTATAAAATATAAACTTATCGTTTATAGTAAGACGATGGGTAAATTGAATAATATGCAGGTATTCTGCCGGATCGTCGAACTCGGCACTTTTGCGGCAGTCGCCCGTGAAATGAACCTGTCCGCGATGATGATCAGCAAATATGTCGCGCAGCTCGAAGAATCGCTCGGGGTCGCGCTCTTGAACCGGACAACGCGCCAGATCAGCCTGACCGAGGCCGGAGAAATTTACTATCACCGCAGCAAGCAGTTGCTGGACGATTTCCGGGAATTGGACGAATCGACCTCGCAGCTCGGCCGGAAAGTGCGCGGCGTATTGAAAATCAGCGCCCCGATCGACTTCGGCGGACTGTTCATGGTGCCGGCGATCGAGGCGTATCAGCACGAATATCCCGACGTGAAAATCTTGATGACTCTGCACAACAGCCGGGTGAATCTGAGCGAAGGAAACTTCGACCTGTCGATTTTGGTCACTGATACGCTGGATCTCGGCGTGGTGGCCAGGAAGATCGCCGAGACGCGGCTGTGCGTTTACGCATCGCCCGAGTATATCGCAGCCCACGGCAAACCGGAACGGATAGAAGAACTTAGCGAACACCGCTGCCTGCATTACATCGATACGCCGCACCGCGATTACTGGATTTTCCGGACCGGCAACCAGGAGACCAAAATTAAAACCCACTGGCATTTCGCCTCGAACAACGGCCGCGCTTTGTGCCAGGCGGCGGCGTTGGGGATGGGCATTACTCAGGCGCCGGAGTTTTCGGTCGCGAACTATCTGGCGCAAGGTAAACTGGTCGAGGTATTGCAGGAGTTCCGGATTCCATCCCTGGCGATTTATGCGATTTATTTACACAGGCGGTTTTTGCCTGCCAAGCTGACGACGTTTGTTGATTTTCTGGCCGGGTATTTTTCCGAAAACAGTTTGTCCGGTACGGTAAGGCCGATTTGAGGCGAAGGAAAGATGCTCACTTCGCGGTAGCGTCATTCGGAATGGGAACGGCTGCGTTCCGCTTAACCGTCTCCAGTTCAAATTTATTGAGTGAGTTCGTTCATCACGGACTTGGCCGTTAATCAACTACTGTATTTACAATGGCAAGACGAAGCCAACATACTCTCCCTGAAATCAAGGCGATGGTGCTCCAGGCGGCCGAAACGCTGGTCGCGGAAGAAGGCAGCAAGGCGCTGACGATGCGCAATGTCGCTTTCGAGATCGGCTACACGGTCGGCAGCATCTACATGGTGTTCGAGAACATGAACGACCTTGTGTTGCATTTGAACGCGCGCACGCTCGATGCGTTGATCGAACAGTTCGATGGCCTGCCATCCGACGGTCCGGCGGAAGCGATCGAAGCGATTGCGGGGATTTATCTGCATTTCGCCAGCCGGCATTTCAACTGCTGGAACCTGATTTTCGAACATCGTCAGCCGGCAGGGGAAGCGTTTCCGGACTGGTACCGTGAAAAGATCGATCAGGCATTTTCCCGCTTCGAAGCGGAATTCAAGCGGCTCGCGGAAGATCGTCCGGATGACCAGGTCAGGCAGGCCGCACGCGCTTTATGGGGCGGGGTCCACGGCATCTGCATGCTGTCGCTGACAGGCAAGTTCGCGGTCGCCGGCGCGGACGACATGGAAGCCGGCGTGAAGCTGCTGGTTCGGCATTTTCTCGGCAGCTGGCGGAGCCGGGGTATGCCGTAGACGTTTGGGCGATAATGTCTTTCCAGACCTGCCAGGTTTTTAAAACTTGGCAGGTCTATGCATTGCCTGAGCCTCTTCCGCGGTATTCGAACCCGCTTTGGCTTTTATGTCGGTCATGCGTTCCGATAGCCAATCGAGCCAGGCCGAAAAATTTTCACCTTTAGTGGCTGAAAGGCGGATGACTCCGATATCGGGATTGACCTGCCGTGCAAATCCGATGCAGCGATCGACGTCGAAGTCGACGTAAGGCAAGAGATCGGTCTTGTTGATCAGCATCAGGTCGGCGGCATGGAACATGTCCGGGTATTTGAGCGGCTTGTCGTCGCCTTCGGTGACCGACAGCACGACGATCTTGTGCGCCTCGCCGAGATCGAAGGAAGACGGACAAACCAGGTTGCCGACGTTTTCGATTGCCAGCAGGCTGTGACTTCTAAGACCCAGCTTCTCGACCGCATGGCCGATCCCATGCGCATCCAGATGGCAGGCGCGGCCGGTATTGATCTGCACGGCCGGCACGCCGGCGGCGCGAATCCGTTCGGCGTCGTGTTCGGTCTGCTGGTCGCCTTCGATGACCGCGATCGGAATCCGGTCTTTCAACGCCTTGATCGTCTCGACCAGTAGCGTCGTTTTGCCGGAACCGGGGCTTGAGACCAGATTCAGCACGAAAATACGGTGCTGTTCGAAGTAAGTCCGGTTTTGTTCGGCGTACGCGTTATTCTTGCCGAGCAGGTCCTGTTCGATTTTTAACAAGCGCGCCGCCGAATGCTCGTGATCATGCACGGCATCAAGATTCCGGTTCAGGACGAAGCGATGTTTTTGGGGCTCAGGATGTGGATGGGGAGTGCCGCAGCCGCAAATTCCGCACATGATATTTTCCGAGGTTGACTACGTTCGAATCTTATCAAATAACGGTCGACTCTTTGAATTTTTTGCTGCGCCAGACGGCAGGATGCGGATTTTGCAGCAGCTCTTCGATAAACGATTCGGCATGTCGCAAGTGGCGTTCGGCGTTCGGGCTCAAGTTTTCGCCCAATTCGAACGTTTCGCCTTTAATTGCCAGTAAAAAGCAAGGGGGTGGAGGTCCTTTTCCGATCGATTGAAAAACCGCCATCACCGAGGCAGGATGCAGCGCATGGGTCGTATAAGCGATCTCCAGAGCCGGTTCCAGTTCGTTCAATTCGAAAGGCGCTTCGCAGGCGACCGACGCGTCGGCGAACAGAACGAGCTCCCGGTGTTCCAGGTCCAACGCATGTTCGATCTGCAGTTGGAAGTCGGTCAGGATGTCGATGGCCTCCGTATCGCAGCGCTCTTGCACGTAGTCTATCAGCAAGGGGCCGAGCGCATCGTCGCCGCGGCTGAGATTGCCGTAGCCGAAGACCAGGACGGGTTTAGGCATCGGCCAACCGTTCGATTGTGCCGTCGCCATATTTGACTATACGATCGGCAATGCGGCCTTCGGCATCGACCAGTTCGACCTGCAGCGGCATCTTGCCGACCGCATGCGTCGCGCAGGACAGGCAAGGGTCATAAGCGCGGATCGCGACTTCCAGGTTGTTCAGCAGCGGCTCGGTCAACTCGCGGCCGGACAGATAGGTCGCCGCGACCTGCCGGACCGATTCGTTCATCGCAGTGTTGTTGCTGGTGGTCGAGACGATCAGATTCACTTTAGTTAAGATGTCGTTTTCGTCGACCCGATAATGGTGGAACAGCGTGCCGCGCGGCGCTTCGATCACGCCGATGCCTTCGTAGCGCTTTTCGCCGCGCGCGACCAGGTCCCGCCCCAGGATTTCCGGATCGAGGAGCAGATTTTTGATGCTCTCGGCGCAGTGCAGCACCTCGATCATCCGCGCCCAATGGAACGCGAGCGTGCTGTGCACCATGACCTGGCCTCCGCCGTGCGCCTTGAATTCGAAGCGCGCGGCTTCCGCCAGCGGCGTGTCGATATAGTCGCAGTTGTTCACCCGCGCGAGCGGCCCGACCCGGTACCAGCCGTCCTCTTTGCCCAGTGCCAAGAGATAAGGGAACTTCATGTAACTCCAGGAACGGACCTCTTCGTGGATTATGTCGCTGTAACCGCAGTAGTCGATATGATCGATCACCGTTTCGCCTCGGTCGTTCTTGACCCGGATGCCGCCGTGATAAAGCTCCAGCGCGCCGTCGGGACGCGTCAGGCCGAGATAATTGCTGCGTATCGTTGCGAATTCGTCGTAATAGGGCAGATGCGAGCAGTGCACTTTCTTGATCACGTCGACCGCTTCTTCGGACCAGGCGATGATCTGATCGACGTCCTTCAGCAGATAGTCACGTTCCTCCAAAGTCAGCGCCTTGTTCATCCCGCCCGCGATCGCGCCGGTGCCGTGGATGCGTTTGCCGCAGATCACCCGGATCACTTCCTGACCGTATTTGCGCAGCTTGACCCCTTTTAGGCCGATGTCGGGATAATCGCTCAATACTCCGATCACGTTGCGCTTGCCGATCTCGCTTTCGAAACCGAACAGCAGGTCGGGGCTGGCCAGATGGAAAAAATGCAGCGCATGCGATTGCAGGACTTGGCCGAAATGCAGCAGCCGTCTTAGCTTGTCCGCGGTTGGGGGCAGTTTGTCCGGATCGATCCCGACCAGCTGGTCGATCGCTTTACCGGCCGCGAGCTGATGGCTGACCGGACAAATCCCGCACAGGCGCTGCACGATTACCGGCAGTTCCCAGTACGGCCGGCCCTGCATGAACCGCTCGAAGCCCCGGAATTCGACGATATGCAGCCGGGCTTGTTTGACCTGGTTGTGCTCGTCCAAGAGCAGCGTGACCTTGCCGTGGCCTTCGACGCGGGAGACCGGGTCGATCGCGATCCGTCTCAGGTTTTCGGGATTGTCGGCGGTTTCCAAATGTTCGTACATAGTCTGTCTTAGTTCTTGATTCGGTGCTGCCAATAATCGGGATTTCTATGAAGATGCATTACTGCAACGACATAGATAGTTCTTTGGCTCTCATGGTATAAAACGCCGTAGGGGAAGCGCCTGACCAAGGATCTTCTGATGCCATCTTCCAAGAGCGGCCATGCTTTTGGGAAAGCAGCGATTCTTTCGATAGCATTGGCAATCTCAATCGAAAAATCGAGGCCTAGGCCAGTTTCGGCGTTTTCGTAATAATCGATAGCTTCATTGAATTCCAGTTCCGCATCGGGATGGAACAGAATGTTCACTGCTGAAATTTAGCGGCTATTTTTTTAAAAACTTCCTCGCTGGAAATCGCTTTAATTTCACCAGACTTTAATTCTTGCAGCCGGTTTTTGGCTACTGTCACCCAATTTTCGTCAACCCCCTGTTCGGGCGTATTTAAGCTGCTTAACAAACAATCCACGAGTAAAGCTCTTTCTTCTACAGGTAACGAAACCGCTTCCGCTATCAATTCTTTGGTTTTCATGGTCTACCGATTAATTCAGATGGATAAAATTAAGTATCAATCATAATGGATCAATTCATACGGCAATGCCGGCTCCCGTCCCGCCAGCAAATCGGTCAGGAATTTCCAGAACACGTCCGCGGACGGCGGGCAGCCGGGCAGGGAATAATCGATCTTGACGACTTCGTGGATCGGCCGGACCTTGTTCAGCAGCAGCGGCAGTTCCGGATCGCTCGGAATCTGCGGGTTTTCAACGCCGATTCCGTCCAGGTAGGATTCGCCGAGGCATTCTTCCAGCGGAATATAGTTCCGGTAATTGGGCAGGCCGCCGTTAATTGCGCAGGCGCCGACCGCGACCAGAATCTTGCAGTGCTTGCGGAACTCGCGCAGCGTATGCACGTTTTCGGAATTGCAGACGCCGCCTTCGATCAGGCCGATGTCGCAGTCGCCGCAGTGTTCGATGTCGGTCAGCGGCGAGCGGTCGAATTCGGCGACTTCGGCCAATTCCAGGATCCGCTCGTCGATGTCCAGGAACGACATGTGGCAGCCGAAGCAGCCCGCCAGCGAGACGGTCGCGATTCTGAGTTTTTTATCCGCCATGCGATTCTTGCTCCTGTTCAAGGCTGACTTCGGCAATCGTTTGATGGTCGTAGTCGCGCGCCCCGATCGGCGTCGCATAGCCGGTGCGTTTGATCAGGATCGCGCCGGTCGGGCAGATGTGTGCGGCCTTGTCGCTCGCTTCGAGGTCGGTGTCTTTCAATAAGCCGCTTGCGGAGTTGGCGATCAAGTGCTTGTTGATCCCTCGGCCGCTGATCGCGAAGACGTCCTTGCCGTCCTTCTCGCGCGAGGCGCGGACGCACAGCGTGCAGAAAATGCAGCGGTTCAGATCGATCATCACGTCCGGATGCGAGGCATCGAGTTTGCGCGGCGAGAAAAAATGCATGAAATGGTTGTCGTGCATGCCGAGATAATAGCCGACCGCCTGCAGCTTGCAGTTGCCGCTTTTTTCGCACCCGGGGCAGAGGTGGTTGCCTTCGACGAACAGCATCTGCGTGATCCGTTTACGGTCCTCGTTCAATTCCTCGGTATGGCTCAGTACTTCCAGGCCTTCCGTGGCCGGAAAGGTGCAGGCGGAGCAGACCCGGCCGTTCACGAGCACCGAGCACAGTTTGCAGCTGCCGTGCGGCGTATAGCCGGAGTGGTGGCACAGATGCGGGATATAGGCGCCGGCATCAAGCGCGGCGTCGATGATTGTTTGACCGTCGCTGAAAGGGATCGGTTGGCCATCGAGTATAAACGTCTTGGTCATCTCATTCCCCCGTTTGCGATAGATGCGCGGCCGCATCGCTCCGGTTCGCGAGGCGGCGTGCGGTTTCGAGCTCGGCGTCCAGGTCGAAACCGGGCTCGTAGCTGATTTTCTTCAACCGGCTTTGGTAGGCTTCGGGATAGCGCGCCAGGGTCGTCAGCACCGGATTCGCGGCGGTCTGGCCGAGGCCGCAGTGACTGTAGGTCTTGACCAGCCGGCAAATCTCGTCGAGTGCCGCGACGTCGCCGGCCGAGCCGCGGCCGTCGTAGATCTTGTCGAGCTGTTTCCTGAGCAATGAAGTGCCGACCCGGCAGGGCGTGCAGAAGCCGCAGCTTTCGTGCGCGAAGAAATGGGTGAAGTTATGCGCGATGTCGAGGATGTTCCGGCTGTTGTTGAATACGATGAACGAGCCGCCGGTGGCCAGATCCTCGAACGCGAGCAGGCGGCCGAATTCGCGGTTAGAAATGAAGGTGCCTGACGGCCCGCCGACCTGTGCGCCCAGGATGTCTTTGGCGCCGCAGTCGTCCAGAATAGTTCGGACCGGCGTTCCGAACGGGTATTCATAGATGCCGGGATGTGTACAGTCGCCGCTGATGCTGAGAATCTTGGTGCCTTTCGATTTCTCGGTGCCGTGCGCCGCAAACCAGGCGCCGCTGTGCACTGCAATTGCCGCGGCCGCGAAGAACGATTCGACGTTATTCACGACGGTCGGTTTGCCGAGATAGCCGTGCGAGACCGGATACGGCGGCCGATTGCGCGGAATGCCGCTTTTGCCTTCGAGCGATTCGATCAATGCCGATTCCTCGCCGCAAATATAGGCACCGGCGCCGAGCCGGATTTCAATGTCGAAATCGAGATTATGTCCCAGAATGCCGCGGCCGAGCAGGCCGGCCTCCCGGCGCTGGGCGAGAATTGCCTGCAGTTTGTCGTACAGGTGCAGATATTCGCCGCGCAAATACAAAAAGCCGTGTTTGGCGCCGACGATCGCGGCGCAGAGGGTCATCCCTTCGAACACCTGGTCCGCGAACGCATTCAGCAGCCCCCGATCCTTGAACGTGCCGGGCTCGCCTTCGTCCGCATTGCAGACCACATAGCGTTCGGTTTCCGCTTCTTCGGCGCAGAAGCGCCATTTGGCCGCGGTCTTGAATCCCGCGCCGCCGCGGCCGCGCAGCCCCGAAGCGTCGATTTCGGCCAGCGTTTGGTTGAGCCCTCGCGTATAGGCCGCCTTCAGCGCATCGCCAGGGGCGATCGGCCGGCCCAGCAGTAGTCCAGATTTGCGGATATTATCTTCGGCCTGAAAAAACTCGGGAGGCCATCCGGCAAGCGGTGTTTGCCGCTCGATTAGGTCGGCGATCCGGTCGACTCGGGCGCGATCCAGCCGCGTCAGCGCATGGCCGTTGACTAGACCCGCCGGACCTTGGTCGCACATGCCGGTACACGAGGTATTGTCGAGGCTGACCAGACCGTCGTTGCGCACGCCGCCGACCGGCACGCGCAATTTTTCGGCCATGTATTCGATTAGGGCGTCTTTGCCCAGCATCCGATCCGTAATCGAGTCACTGATCAGCAGTTCGTAACGCCCCTTCGGGGTGGAAGAAAAGAAGTTGTAAAACTCGACCGCGTCGATGATCCGCGTCCGGGGGATTTGCAGCGCCTTGGCCAGCAGCTCGACCGCTTCATTCGAAATATGATGATCGCGGGCCTGAATTTCCCGCAGCATTTCGAGTAAACGCGTCGGCTGAAAGTGATGTTTTGCCGCCAGATCCTGAATGAATAGTCGCATACGTTTTGCCGGATTTGAATGTTCGGGGCCTGCCGGCATTATAATAAGTCCACTTATGCTTGAATGCCATTAAAACTTTTACGGGTTTTCACTATTCGCGAACAGCTTCGGATTCAGGTCGAGGGAACGGTCCAGGGCGTCGGAATGCGGCCGTTCGTCTTTCAGCTGGCAGAGCGGTGCCACCAGAACGGGTGGGTTGCAAATACCGGCGCCGGACTGACGATAGCGATCGAAGGCGCGCCGGAATTGCAGCGGCAGTTTCTTGACGGGCTCAATAACCCGCCGCCGCCCGCGAACGTTCTCACGCTCTCGGTAGACAAGCGGCCTTTGGAAAATTTCAGCCGCTTCGAGATCCGAAGCAGCGAAGCCGAAGGGCAAAACGCGATTTTCGTGCTGCCCGACCTGGCGATTTGCGGCGATTGCTTGAAGGACCTATTCGAATCCGCCAGCCGATTCTACCGTTATCCGTTCACCAGCTGCAGCCGCTGCGGGCCGCGCTACAGTATCATCGAGAGTCTACCCTACGACCGCGAGCGCACCGCCATGGCAGGATTCACGATGTGTCCGGCCTGCATCCAGGATTATCGATCCATCGACAACCGGCGTTTCCATGCGCAAACGATCGCCTGCGCGAAGTGCGGCCCGGCGTTAAGCCTGCTCGACCGGGCGGGCAACGAGTTGGCAGACGGCGATCAGGCGCTGGAGGCCGCCTGCGGTTATTTGCGGGAAGGAAAAATCGTTGCGGTCAGAGGGATCGGCGGCTATCAGCTGTGGGCCGATGCAGCCGATCGGGCGGCCGTCGAGCGCTTGCGCATCCGCAAGCACCGGCCGGCCAAACCGTTCGCCTTGATGGTGGCGGGGATTGAAGACGCCGAAGCGCTTTGCTTTCTGAGCAAGCTTGAAAAGGAGGCACTGGCTTCGCCTGCCGCCCCGATCGTGCTGGCAAAGCGGCGGAATCATACCGCCGTCGCCGAGGCAGTGGCGCCGGACAATACGATGCTCGGCGTGATGCTGGCCTATACGCCCTTGCATCATCTGCTATTGCATGGCTTCGGTGCGCCGGCCGTTGCGACCAGCGGCAACCGGCACAGCGAGCCGATCTGCATCGATAACGCTCAGGCGCTGGAGCGATTGGCGAATATTGCCGACTGTTTCCTGACCCATGACCGTCCGATCCTACGGCCGCTGGACGATTCGGTGGCACGGGTAATCAACGGCCGACTCACACTGCTGCGGCGTGCCCGAGGCTATGCGCCGCAGCCCGTTTTATCGAAGGCGGCCCTGCCGGATGCGTTCGCGGTCGGCGGACATTTGAAAAGTACCGTCGCGATCGGCCATAACCGTCAGATGATCGTGAGTCCGCATATCGGCGATCTGGATGATGCAAATTCCGTCAGGCAGTTCGACGCGGCGCTGATCGATCTACGGCAGTTTTATCCCATCGAACCGAAGCTGATCGTGCGCGATCTGCATGACGACTATGGCGCGAGTCGGATCGCCGAACGCGAAGCGATGCTATCGTCTCAGCCCGTTAAAACACTCAGGGTTCAGCATCACTACGCGCACGTGCTGGCCTGCATGGCCGAACACGGCCTGGAGCCGCCGCTGCTCGGAGTCGCCTTCGACGGCAACGGGCTCGGCAGCGACAACACGCTCTGGGGCGGCGAATTCCTGCGGATACACGGCCGGGGATTCGAACGCTTCGCGCATCTGCGCGCGTTTTCGCTGCCGGGTGGGGGAAAAGCGATGCGGGAGCCCCGCCGCGCGGCTTTGGGGCTCCTTTACGCGATCGATCCCGTAAGGACTTTCGAGCGCATGGCGCCGCATTTCTCGGCAGCGGAATCGAATCTGCTCGAAACGGCGTTAAAAAAAGGGATCAACTGCCCGCTCACCACCAGCGCCGGGCGCCTGTTCGATGTGGTTGCCAGTCTGCTCGGGCTTTGCCAGGTCAATCGGTTCGAGGGGCAGGCCGCGATCGGGCTGGAACAATGCGCGGCAGCGGTCGAATCGGACCTCCTCTACGATTTCCGGATCGCCGGCGAAAGGCCTTGCATGATCGACTGGCAACCGATGATCGAACAGCTGCTGGCGGATATTCCGGCCGGCAATCACGGCCTGGTCGCGCGAAAATTTAACAACACTTTGGCGGCGATCATCACGGCGATCGCCGAACGCGCCGGGGAACAAGTTGTTGTGTTGAGCGGCGGCTGTTTCCAGAACGCGCTGCTCGTTGAACGGGCGGCCGGAAAATTAAAATCCGCTGGCTTTCAAGTCTATTGTCATGAAAAAATACCGCCGAACGACGGCGGCCTGTCTCTCGGCCAGCTGTATGCCGTCAAATACCTTGGATAACCGAATATGTGCCTTGCCGTTCCCGGCCGAATCACCGATATTTCCGAAAACAGCGACCCTTTGCTGCGCAAAGGCCGGGTCGATTTTTCGGGCATCGTGAAGGAAATCAGTCTGGCTTATGTGCCGGAAGCGCAGATCGGCGACTATGTGATCGTGCATGCCGGTTTTGCGCTGTCGCTGCTCGATCCCGGCGAAGCCGAGGCTGGCCTGCAGGCATTTCGCGAACTGGCCGGGTTTAAGGACGAGCAATGAATATGCAGCAGGCCTTCCGCGATCCTGCCGCGGCGAAACAGCTGGCCGCCGCGATCGCCGCCATCACGACCCGGCCCTGGAACATCATGGAAGTCTGCGGCGGCCAGACTCACAGCATCATCAAATACGGGATCGATCAGCTGCTGCCCGAAGGCGTGAACCTGATTCACGGACCGGGCTGTCCGGTGTGCGTGACGCCGCTCGAATATATCGACAAAGCGCTGGCGATCGCCGCCTTGCCGGGCGTGATTCTGTGCTCGTTCGGCGACATGCTGCGCGTGCCGGGGTCGCAGGAGGACTTGCTCGGCCTGAAGGCGCAGGGTGCCGACGTCAGAATCGTGTATTCGCCGACCGATGCGCTCGAAATCGCCCGTAAGCATCCGGACCAAGAAGTCGTTTTCTTCGGCGTCGGTTTCGAAACGACCGCGCCGACGATCGGGCTCGCGGCCTACCAGGCTAAACAGTCGCGACTGAAGAACTTTTCGCTGCTGGTCTGCCATGTGCGCGTGCCGCCCGTAATCGAAGCGCTGCTGGATTCGTCCGACAACCGGGTGCAGGGATTCTTGGGAGCGGGACACGTTTGCACAATCATGGGTTGCGGCGAATACGTGCCGCTCGCCGGGCGCTACCGGGTCCCGATCGTGATCACCGGCTTCGAGCCGGTCGATGTTCTGCACGGGCTTTATGCCTGCATCAAGCAGCTTGAAGAAGGACGCTTCGAAGTGGAAAACGCCTACCGCCGCGTGGTGCGCGAGCAGGGTAATCCGGCCGCGCAGCAGTTGTTGCGACAGGTGTTCGAGGTGGTCGACCGAAACTGGCGGGGACTCGGGATGATCAGGCACGGCGGTCTGGCATTGAACGACGATTACCGCGACTTCAATGCCGAGTTGCGCTTTTCGGTCGATGCGATCGATACGCAGGAGCCTGTCGCCTGCCGCAGCGGCGACGTACTGAAAGGTTTGCTGAAGCCGTCACAGTGCCCCGAGTTCGGCACCCGCTGCACGCCGGAAAAACCGCTCGGCGCCACGATGGTCTCGTCCGAAGGCGCCTGCGCCGCTTATTACCGCTACCGCCGCCTGCAACATGGCTGATTTCGAATTGAACTGCCCGCTTCCGCTGCAATACGACCGGATCGTGATGGCGCACGGGGGCGGCGGCCGGCTGATGCAGCAATTGCTCGACACACTCGTGAGGCCTGTGTTCCGGAATCCGGTCCTGGATCAAAACCACGACAGTGCGGTCGTCGAAATCAACGGAACAAAGCTGGCGTTCACGACCGACTCGTATGTCGTGAAGCCGTTGTTTTTCCCCGGCGGCGACATCGGCAAGCTGGCCGTCTGCGGTACGCTGAACGATCTCGCGATGAGCGCCGCCAAGCCGTTGTACCTGACCTGTTCGCTGATCATCGAGGAAGGGCTGCCGGCCGCCGACCTGCAGCGGATACTGCAGTCGATGCAGCAGACCGCGTCCGAGGCGGGCGTGCTGATCGTGACCGGCGACACCAAAACGGTCGATCGCGGCAAGGGCGACGGGCTGTACATCAATACCGCCGGTATCGGAATTGTCGGCGAGCCGGTGAATGTCAGGCCGTCGGCGATCCGACCCGGCGACAGCATCATCGTGAACGGCGACCTTGCCCGGCACGGGATTGCGGTCATGCTGGAGCGGGAAGGGATGAATTTCGAGCACCGGATCGAAAGCGATTGCGCGGACCTGTCGGGCCTCGTGCAGGAACTGCTGCAGGCCGGCATCGAAATCCACTGCCTGCGCGATCTGACCCGTGGCGGGCTGGCCTCGGCGCTGATCGAACTGGCGTCCGCAGGCCGTTATGAATTCGAGCTTAGTGAAAGCGCCTTGCCGGTGCGGGAAGATGTGCGTGCCGCCTGCGACATCCTGGGCTTCGATCCGTTGTATATCGCCAACGAAGGCTGTTTCGCGCTATTCGTTCCGGAATTGCAAACCGAAGCCGCGCTGGCTGTTTTGCGCCGGCATCCATTAGGGCAGCAGTCTTGCAGGATAGGCCAGGTCAAGTCCGCCTGTTCCCAAGGCCGGGTCACTCTCCAGACACTGATCGGCGTGAATCGGATCCTCGATCTTTTCAGCGGAGAACAGTTGCCGCGCATCTGCTGAGCGCGACTCAGATTTCCTCCTTATTGCCGGGCTTGTCCCGGTAGATCAGGTAATACACCACCGGAATCACGAACAGCGAAAATCCGGTCGAGGCGAAGATTCCGAAGATGAAGCTCCAGGCCAGGCCGGAAAAGATCGGATCGAGGATGATCACGACCGAGCCGAACATTGCGGCACCCGCGGTCAGGAAAATCGGCCGCATCCGGGTCGCGCCCGCTTCGATCAGGGCTTCTTCGAGATTGGCTATATCTGAGCGTGCGCGTGTCCGTTCGATAAAATCGATCAGGATGATCCCGTTCCGGACCACGATCCCGGCCAAGGCGATCATCCCGACCATTGCGGTCGCGGTGAAATAGATCGAATCCGTAAAGCCGGCGATCGTTTCAGCGAAGAAGACATTCAACAGCCAGAAGCCGGGCATGATCCCGATGATGGTCAGCGGGATCGCGATCATCATGATCGCAGGCAGGCTCAAGGATCCTGTCTGCACGACCAGCAGCACATAGATCATGATCAGCGAGGCGCCGAACGAAATACCGAGGTCGCGGAAGATCGCCGCGGTGATTTTCCATTCGCCTTCGCCGCTCAGTTCGGCGCGGTAGCCTTCAGGCAGCGGATGGTCGGCGAAGTCCGCGTACAGGTCGATGATCGCCTCGACCGGGCTGCGGCCCGCGCTGTCGCCGATCACGTAGGCGACGCGTTCGAGATCCTTGTGATGGATGACCGGCTCGCCGGATTCGGGAACGAGCGTGCCGAGTTCGCTCAGCGCAATCAACGCGCTCCCGCTGCTTCTAACTTTAGTATTCAACAGCTCCGGCAGCGACGAGCGTTCCGCGCGCGGCAGGCGTAGGCGGATTTCGAGCGGTAGCCGTTCGCCGGGTACATGCAGCGTGCCGGCAGCGCCGCTCTCCAACGCTACGCCGAGCGTCCAGACGATTGCCTCCGGGCTGACGCCGAGCAAAGCGGCTTTTTGTTTATCGATCCGAAACAGCAAGGTCGGGTCCGGCGCTTCGGACAGATCGTCGATATCGACGACGCCGGCGATCTGCCTAAAACGCTGCTTGATGCGTTCGGCGGTTTGGATCAGCCGTCCGTAGCTTCCATCGGCGGGGCCGTACACTTCGGCGACCAGCGTCGACAGCACCGGCGGGCCGGGCGGCAATTCGACGATCTTCAATTTCGCACCGTACTGCCGGCCGATCCGTTCGATGTCGCCGCGGATGCGCATCGCGATCTGGTGCGATTGCTGCACGCGCTCGTCCTTCGGCAGGAGGTTGATTCGGATATCGCCTTTCCGGTTGCCGGCGCGCAGGTAATAATGCCGGATCATTCCGTTGAAATCGATCGGGGAAGCGAGGCCGATATAGCTTTCGTAATCGGTGACTTCGTTCACCGTCGCAAGATAACGGCCCAAGGCGCGGATTACCGCATCGGTCTTTTCGAGCGTACTGCCGGCCGGCATGTCGACCACGATCTGCAATTCGTTCTTGTTGTCGAAGGGCAGCAGTTTCAACGGCACCGCGCGGGTGACCGCGAGCAAGGAAGACAGTAGAAAGGCGATGCCGACCGCGATCAGAAACATTCGGCTGCGCGCCGGCGAGGCGATTAAAGGTCCCAAAAGGCGGCGGTAAAAGCGGTAGCCGTTCGACGTTTTCAAGTCGAATGCGGCTTCGTCCTTGCCGTATTCGCCGCGCAGCAGCAGATAGCTCGCCCAGGGTGTGATCGTGAATGCGACGAGCAAGGAAATCAGCATCGCGACCGGAATGTTGAATGCGAGCGGAGCGAGGTACGGTCCGATCATTCCGGTGATAAAGAACATCGGGATAAATGCGAGCATCACCGCCAGCGTCGCGACGATCGTCGGGGGACGCACTTCGTCGACCGCCGACAGCAGCGCTTCCAGCGGCGGCTCTTTTTTCAGTTTGAAATGGCGGAAGATGTTTTCGACGTCGACGATCGGATCGTCGACCAGGAGGCCCAGCGACAGGATCAGCGCGAACAGCGTGACCCGGTTGATCGTATAGCCGAATACCAGGTCGGCAAGCAGGGTAATCGCGAAGGTGACCGGCACCGCGATGCAGACGATCAGCGATTCCTTCGGCCCGAGCGCCAGCGCCAGCAGCACCAGGATGATCGCGATCGCAAGGCCCAAGTGCTTGACCAGTTCGTTGACCTTGTGGTCGGCGGTCGCCCCGTAATCGCGGCTGACCGTGATTTCGACGTCGGCAGGGATCAAGAGATCCCGCTGCGCTGCGACCACGGCCAGAATATCTTGCGAAACCTTTACCGCATTGCTGCCCTTGCGCTTCGCCAGCGCGATCGAGACCATTTCGCGTTCGTCGCCGGGCTTCGCCTTGGGATCTTCGGCCCGGCCGACCGTGCGCATCTTCGAGACCGCCGGGCCGAAACCGATCCGGGTGTAATGTTCGCGCTCTTCCTCGCCGTCGATTACGCGGGCAATGTCGCGGAGGTAAACGGCGCGGCCTTCGGCGGCTTTGACCACGGCCGCGGCGACTTCGTCTGCCGATGCGAAATAGGCGCCGGCTTCCAGCACCGTTTCGCGGTTGCCGTTCCGGAAGCGCCCTGTGCGCAGATGGACGTTGGCGGCCTGGAGCGCGTGGATGATGTCCTGCAGCGCGATTCCGTAGCCGGTCATTTTTGCGCTATCGGGATAAATCGACACCTGACGTCGCGCGCCGCCGATCACTTCGGTTTTCGCGATATTGTCGACGCCGCTGAGGCTCGCCAGCAGCTCGTCGGCGATCCGGCGGAGTCCCATTGCATCGGTTTGTCCGGTCGATGAAGACAAGGTCAGCATCAGCATCGGCACGTCGTCGATATCGACCGGCTTGATGTTCCAGCCACGCACATCGGGCGGCAGGCGGTCCTGGTTCGACATCACCTTGCTCCAGGTCTTGACCAGGCTGTCCTCGGGGTCTTCGCCGACGTAATAGCCGACCGTGACGACCGCCCGGCCCGGCTGGGAAGCCGAAAATACATGCTCGACGCCTTGGATCTGTTTCAGCATCGCCTCGAGCGGCGTTGCGGCAAGTTTTTCGACTTCTTCGGCGGAGGCGCCCGGATAGTCGATCATCACGTCCATCACCGGCACGACGATTTGCGGGTCTTCTTCGCGCGGGGTCAACTGTAAGGCAGCGATGCCGGCGATCAGCGCCGCGATCAGCAGCATCGGCGATAGATGGGAAACGGTAAAGATACGGACGATCGCCGCGCTCAGGCCGCGTTGGGAGTCGCGCGTCATTGGATGACCACTGTTTCGCCCTCGTCCAGGCCGGAGAGAATCTCGACGAACTCGCCGCGGACGAAGCCGGAGCGCACGTGCCGTGCAATGAGCCTGCCGTCTTCCACTACGGTTACGGCCTCGACCTGGCCGATCCGGTGCAGCGCCGCCGCGGGAATCAGCAGGGCGGTATGTTCGGTTCCGCAACTCTGGTCGAGCCAGCCGAACAGGCCCGGCTGCAGGTCTTTTGTTTCGGGCAGGTCGGCTTTGATCAGAACCGTGCCGGTCAGCGGGTCGGCGGCCGGCACGATTTCGCCGATCTTCGCATCGAGCGAAGCTTTCAGAGCGTCGATCCGCGCCGTGACCGGATCGCCGGTGCGGATTCGGACGGCGCAGTAGGCCGGGACCGAGGCTTCCAGACGCAACGCCGAAGGATTGTGCAGCACGACGATCGGCTCGCCTGCGAGGCCCATGTCGCCCGGTTCATGCAAGCGCCGGGCGATTACACCGCCGAAAGGCGCGGTTAATACGGTTTCGCTGCGTTGCAGCGCGGCTTCACGCACGTTCTGTTCGGCGGCCCGGGCGGCCGCCGCTGCCTTGCGTGCGGCTGCTTCGGCGTGTTCATAGGCTTCGCGGGTCGCCGCTTCCTGTTCGAACAGTTCCCGCGTCCGTTTCAGGTCCGCCTCCGCACGCACCGCTTCGGCTTTCGCGGCGGCGGCATGCGCCGAAGCTTCCCGCTCCCGCGTCTGAGGCTGTTCTGCGTCGAGACGGACGAGGAGTGCGCCTTGTTTGATCCGGTCGCCCTCGCGTACGGCCACTTCCAGAATACGGGCGTTAATCTTCGGCGCTACCCGCGCTTCGCTGAACGCCTTGACTATACCCGGCCAAGCCGGCGTCTCCCGGAACGTTTGTTTTATGACGCGCGCAGTTTCCCGTTGGGGCGCCGGTTGCGCGGGCAGAGGCGTCAGGCCGGGTTCGGTTTTGTCTCCCCCGATCAGCCCGAGCATCCATAAAATTAGCAGGAGCAGTACGAGCAGCGCGCCGGCCGGGAACAGCCATTTTTTCGGCAGCGGCTGCGTCATCGCCAGGCTCCGAGCGCGCGCTGCAGAGCCGCTTCGGCGCGCAGCGCGTCATACCGCGCGGCCATCCATTGCGTTTGCGCCCGGTCGCGGGCGACTTCGGTTTCCAGAAAGCGCGTCACCGTCGCGGCCCCGGCCCGATGCTGCACGGTAACCAGACGGAACGCTTCTTCCGCTGCCGCGACCGCCGTTCGGGCGACTTCCGCGCGCTGCAGCGCTTCCTGCAATTCCAGGGACGCATTTTTGACTTCCCGGCCGATTTGCAGCTCGATTTTATGGCGTTGCGCTTTCGCTTCGGCCAGCCGCCTTTCGGCCTTGCGGACCCGCGCCGCCGTGCCGAGGCCGGAAAACAGGTCCATCTCGACCGCGACGCCCGACGTTACGTTGTCATGCGCCGAAGAAAATTCGGGCGAGCGTTCGTTCAGCCCGTAATTGACGAAGGCGTCGACGCGCGGCAGATTTTCGCCCAGGGCGATTTTGAGCTCGAGCTGCCGAGCTTCGATTTGTCGTTGGGCAATCTGTATTTCGGGGCGGTTGCCGAATGCCTGCGCTTGCAGGTTGTCAAACGCCTCCGGCAAGCGCGGCACAGGGTGTTCCCGATCAATGAGGGGTTCGATCGGGTCGCTTTGTGGGAAGTCGAGCAGGGTTCTGAGTACCGTACGCGCCATTTCGCTCGCATTCTGCGCGCGGATTTCGACTTCACGGGCGGCGCCCAGGCGGGTTTCCAGCGAGAGTACGTCCGCTTTGAGCATTGTGCCGGCGGCATGGCGTTTACGGGTTTCAGTCAGCTCGCTCTGCACCGCTTCGATCGCTCGATGCGCGATCGCCTGATTTTCCTGCGCGACCACGAGGGTATAAAAGCCGTCGGTCACCCCATGGATCAGATTGTTGCGGACCGCCGAAAGCTCCAGTTCGAAGATTTCCTTGTCGAGGCCGGCGGCTTGGTTTTGGTGATAATCCCGGCCGCCACGGTACAAAGACCAGGTTGCCTGGACTTCGGGGCGGAAATCGGTCACGCCGTTCGGCTGATTGATGTTCTGGCCGAAAGAAAAACGGCGTTGTGCGACGATCATGCCGAATGCCTCCGCCGGATTGTCGCTGTAACGGTAGCTCAAACGGGCCTTGATTTGCGGATAGAACGCGGCGAGGCTTTCGCCGATGGCGGCTTCGGCTTGTCCGATCCGTTCATTGGCGATCTGAAGGTCGGGATTGCGTTCGATCGCCAGATTGACGGCGCGTTCCAGCGTGAGGGCTGCCGATTCTGCCGGAAAGCCGGGATCGGGTTCCTTCGCCTGGTTCGGGGCCGCCGCCGCAACTATGCAAAATGCGAGCGGCAGCAGAAAACAGGCGAGCTTGGAATGGGACGGCATGGATCTTCAATCGCAAGTGATTGATGCAAAAAAGCTACAGCATAATGGCCATAAGCCTTACGGTAAAGGGATGGGCGGTCTATTTTTCGAAAACGGATTGACTGTTATTTGTAAGTTTTTGTTATTTAAATATTAAATATGCAAGCTGCGGGATGGTTTTGAAGAATGCGCTCCGGCGCCTATGTTCGCTATCCATTTTAAACGGATGCTTGCAGCAAGGGATTGGCATATAATGCGGGGTTTATTTATTAACGTCCCACTCAGGAGTTATCATGAAAAAACTGTTGTATAGCATTCCCGCTGCGATGTTCTTTGCTTCATCGCTTGCCGTTGCGCACGGGCCGGTTCGTCAAAAAGCCGAAGAAGAAGTCGTGATCAACGCGCCCGCCGAGAAAGTCTGGGGCATTATCAAGGATTACGGCGATATGTCCTGGCATCCCGGCATCAGCAGCGTGACCAATCAGGACGGCAACAAGAAAGGTGCGGTTCGCGTGTTGACTCTGGCTAGCGGCGGCACAATCACCGAAGAGTTGAAAAAATACGACGAAGCGAAGATGTCGTATTCCTACAAGATCACCGAAATGAGCACCGCGAGCACGATCACCCATGCCGGCGCGGAAGAGCATGTGCCTGTATTGCCGGTGCACGATTATGCCGCGACCATCGGCGTCGAAGCGCAAGGTGCGGACAAGTCGAAGGTGTTCTGGAAGGCGGCCTATTACCGCGCTTACATGAACAACGATCCACCGGCCGAAATGAACGAAGAAGTTGCGAACAAGGCCGTGGAAAACGTGTTGAAATCCGGCCTGGCCAACCTGAAAACCCTGGCCGAAAAATAAGCATGCGATCGGGGCGACATAATGTTCTCGCGGCGGCAGTTTTGGCGGCTTTGGCCCTGCCGTTGCCCTCTGCCGCAGCGCCTTTTGCTTATATCACTAATCAATTGGACGACAATGTCGCGATTATCGATACCGAGTCGGGCAAAGTGGTCGATACGGTTCCCGTCAAGGGCAAGCCGGCAGGTGTGGCGGTAGCGCCTGACGGCAGCCGGGTTTATATCAGTGCGCCGGAAAGCGGCAGCATCGCGGTGATCGACGCGCAAACCCGCGCGCTCGTCAAAGAAGCCAAAGTCAGCGACGGCGCGTTGGGCGTCGCCATCGACCGGAGCGGCAAACGGCTGTTCGTCGCGGACTGGTATAAGGCGATCGTGACCGTGCTCGACACGGACAGCCTGCAACCGGTCAAGACGATTCCGGTCGGCCAGTCGCCTTCAGGCCTTGCGGTCAGTCCCGACAACCGCTGGCTCTATGTCGCCAACCGGCTCAGTAATTCGGTTTCGAAGATCGATCTGGCCAGTCTGAATGTGGTCGGATCGGCCGGCGTCGGTGCGCATCCTTTCGGTCTGGCTCTCGACAGCGAAGGCCGGCGCCTCTATACGGCCAATGTCGAAAGCGACGACGTGACGGTGGTCGATACGGCGTCGATGGAAATCGTGTCTACCGTCAAGGTACAAGGCCGGCCGTATGCGGCCGCGTTCGCGCTGAACGACAGCCGCCTGTTGGTGACCAACCAGAACAGCGATTCGGTTTCGGTGATCGATACGGCCGAGTTGAAGGAGCATGGAGTGATCGAGGTGGGCGGCAAGCCGGAAGGGATCGGCACGCTCGCGGACGACCGCCATGTCTATGTCGCCAACTGGTTCGACGGCACGGTGTCGGTGATCGATGCGAAGCGGCTGCAGGTCGTCGAAACGATCAGGGCCGGCGAGGGCAGCCGGGCGTTCGGACAGTTTATAGGAAAGTAGGGTACGCTGAGCGTACCTGTTTTGGGTTACTTGTAACCGTGGCACGGTACGCACAGCGTACCCTACATAAAGTTTTAGGTGCAATATGGCAGAGAATGTAGAAGAATTGACCATCGCCTATGAAGACGGCGGTGTGGAAACGGTTAAGGAGCTGGACAAGAAAGTCCTGAGCAAGGGCGCCTGGGCAACCGTGATGTACCGCTACCAGGAATGGAACCGCGCGAAGGAAGAATACGGCCCGGACAAATATTCGATCCGGCGTTACCAGAAACAGAACGGCGAATACCGCCAGAAGTCCAAATTCAATATTTCCAGCCGGGAACAGGCGCAGAGTATTATCGATACGCTGGAAGCATGGCTGGGGGAAGAGTAGCCTTTAGTCCGCAAGATGCGTTGACGACTTGTAGGGATGCAGGCGATAGCCGTAGGATATGCTGAACGCAGTAAAGCGCATCGAGTGCCCTTTAGGGTATCGTTTGCGATCGATGCGCCTCCTTTCGTCGGCACATCCTACATTTTAACTCAAAATGCGTGGTCGACCGGAATTTGTGGGGCTGAGGCATAAAGCCCACCGAGTGCCCTTTAGGGTATCTCCACGAACGATGAACCTCTTTCATCAGTCTATTTTTATAGCTGCTTTCCTTTAGTTCCTGGCTAAGCCGAGAGGAGGTCGACATGACACCCGATCAAAAACTCAAATACCTGAGTATGGCTCTTCGAATCGTCGGAACCGTATTCATCGTCGGCGTTTATCCGCTGATGATGTGGATCTGGCCTTCCGGCTGGGGCTGGGAGCCGCGGCAGCCGGAATACGAGCAGATGATCATCGGCATTTATGCCACGCTGGGCGTCTTCCTGATCCGGGCAGCCAACAATCCGCTGGAGCATCGGAGCCTGATCGGTTTTACGATCGGGTCGAGCATTGTGCATGGCGGCATCATGCTGTTTCACGGCATTGCGGACGCAAACGAACGGGCCAATCTGGCGGGAGATGTTCCGGCGCTGTTTCTGGTCGCGGCCGTGCTCTGGTATCTGCTGCCCCTGGAGCGTGAACCATAGGAGCGCCGTTCAATCGAATGAAGGTAAGTTTTAATTCGAATAGTGGGAGTCCGGCCATATGGAAAAACGCATCATTACCGATATTTCCCCCGATCGGCAAAAGCAGGCGACGGGTTGGTTGAATCTGGAGCCGGTTGCCGACGTGGAGGTGACTTCGGAAAGCAGCGAGCATCCGATAGAAGCCGCCCTGTTATCCAATACGGAGCGCGGTTGGCGGGCCGCCCAGCCTGGGGCCCAATCAATCCGTCTGCTTTTTAAAAAGCCGCAGGACCTCCATCGGATTCATCTGATTTTTCTGGAAAATGCGATCAAGCGGACACAGGAATATGTGCTTCGCTGGTCCGGCGATGACGGCCTGACCTGGAATGAAATCGTGCGCCAGCAATGGAATTTCAGTCCCGACGGGAGCACGCGCGAGACCGAAGATCATACGGTTGCGCTTGCCGGTGTTACCGGGCTTGAATTGACCATTACGCCCGACATTAGCGGGGAACGCGCCTTTGCTTCTCTCGAAAAATTACGGATTGCCTGAGCGATCGGCCCTTCTTTTGCCGGCGTTCGGGAGAAGGGCATGGATTAATCCAGCCACCGGATAATGTGATCCTCCAGCCGCCTGACCTGGTTTTCATTGATTGCATAGCTGCTGATCGAAACGCCGGCCCGCTGCACCGTTTCACGGCGGCCCGAAACCAGCGGATGCCATGCAGGGAGGTCTTCGCCTTCTGCCAGTAGCCGATAGGCGCAGGTCGAGGGCAGCCAGTGATACGCTTCTAGATCCAGCTTTCTGACGTCGAGGCAGCGTGGCACCAATTGCATGCGTTCCGCATAGCGCGTGCAGCGGCAGGTTTTCAAGTCGAGCAGCCTGCAGGCCGCGCTGGTGAAGTGAATTTCGCCGGTTTTCTCGTCTTCGAGCTTGTTCAAACAGCACTTGCCGCAGTTGTCGCAGAGCGATTCCCACTCTGTGCCGGTCATTTCATGCAGTTTTTTGTTTTGCCAGAAGTTCATCGCTGCGGCATTTTCGGCTGATCCGTTTTATTTCAGAAACGAGCAGCAATAGTCGGTCGGTGTCTTGATCTTGACCGTGAATTGGGTATTGCCCGGCACGTTGAACGACTCGCCGCCTTTAACCGTCTGCCAGTGCGTAGCGGCCGGCAGCCAGACGTCCAGGTCGCCGTCGAGGATTTCCATCAGTTCGGGATCGGCGGTGTTGAATGTGTATTCTCCGGGCAGCATGAAGCCGAGAGTTTTGACCGAGCCGTCCGCGAAGCGGATGGTGCGGCTCGAAACGTTGCCGCCGAAATAAACGTTGGCTTTTTTTACGACGGTGACATTGCTGAATTCGGACATGGATGCCTTATGTAGTTGAGTCGGTTTTAGGGGCCGCCATGATAACAGATCGCGGGCGGTTTTGCAGTTTGCCGAGAAATCAAAACCTACTTCTTTACTATGGAATTAAATAAGACTAAAATAGTCCTAATTAGCGGGAGCGGAGTATGTTACGGTTAAGTAAACTGACCGATTATGCCACGGTTATTTTGAGTTTTATGGCGAAGGATACCACAGCCTTTCACACGGCGATCGAGATTGCTTCGGCCACAGGAATTGCCTTGCCGACGGTCAGTAAAATTCTTAAACTGCTGGTGCCTGCGCGTGTACTGGTTTCGACGCGCGGCGCGAAAGGCGGTTATGCCTTGGCCGATACGCCGGACAGGATCACCGTTGCGGCCGTGATCAGCGCCCTGGAAGGGCCGATCGCGCTGACCGAGTGCAGTATTTCCCACCAGGGCTGCGAACAGGCTTCAGGGTGCGGCATCCGCGGCAATTGGGGCGTGATCAACCAAGCGATACAGGACGCGCTGGAGTCGGTAACGCTGGCGGATATGATCAAGCCGGCAATGGCGCCCGAGGAAATCCTGATTCCGGTGGCGAGTTTATACCGTTAATGTATGCGTAGGATGGGTTGAGCGCAGCGAAACCCATCGTTTGGTCTTATTATTCTGCATCTATTTTGTTATAGAGAACTTTTATGTCAGCAAGCGCTCAAGAAATCCAAAATCTGATCAGCCAGGAATACAAGCAAGGCTTTGTGACGGTGCTGGAAACCGAAACCTTTGCGCCGGGCCTCGACGAGGACGTGATCTATCGTTTGTCCAAGGTCAAGAACGAGCCCGAATTCATGCTGGAATGGCGCCTGAAGGCCTACCGCCACTGGCGCACGATGAAGACGCCCAAATGGGCGTTCGTGAAGTTCGATCCGATCGACTATCAGGCGATCAGCTACTATTCGGCGCCGAAACGTAAGGAAGACCGCCCGAAGAGCCTCGACGACATCGATCCGGAAGTATTGGACGCCTACAAAAAGCTCGGCATTCCGCTCGACGAACAGGAGCGTCTGGCCGGCGTCGCGGTCGATGCGGTATTCGACAGCGTTTCGGTCGCGACCACGTTCAAGGAAAAGCTTAAGGATGCCGGCATTATTTTCTGCCCGATCTCGGAAGCGTTGCGCGAGCATCCCGAGCTGGTCAAGCAATACCTCGGCTCGGTCGTGCCGCATACCGATAATTTTTTTGCGGCGCTGAATTCGGCTGTGTTTACCGACGGCTCGTTCGTGTATATTCCGAAAGGCGTGCGCTGCCCGATGGAATTGTCTACCTATTTCCGGATCAACGCGGCCAATACCGGCCAGTTCGAGCGGACCCTGATCATCGCGGACGAGGGCAGCCATGTGTCTT
Source organism: Candidatus Methylomicrobium oryzae (assembly GCF_016745425.1). Taxonomy (GTDB): domain Bacteria; phylum Pseudomonadota; class Gammaproteobacteria; order Methylococcales; family Methylomonadaceae; genus Methylomicrobium; species Methylomicrobium oryzae. Next base: position 394,008 of record NZ_JAERVK010000001.1, read on the forward strand.
ATTTAGAAGGCTGCACTGCGCCGATGCGCGACGAAAACCAGCTGCATGCTGCGGTGGTCGAGCTGGTCGCGCTGAAAGACGCCACGATCAAATATTCGACCGTGCAAAACTGGTATCCCGGCGACAAGGAAGGCAAGGGCGGCATCTACAACTTCGTAACCAAGCGGGCCGATTGTCGCGGCGACAATTCGAAAGTGTCCTGGACCCAGGTGGAAACCGGCTCGGCGATCACCTGGAAATACCCGAGCTGCGTGCTGACCGGCGACAATTCGATCGGCGAGTTTTATTCGGTGGCGCTGACCAACAATTACCAGCAGGCCGACACCGGCACCAAGATGATCCACATCGGCAAGAACACGCGCAGCACGATCGTGTCGAAAGGCATTTCGGCCGGCAGGGCGCAGAATACCTACCGCGGCCTGGTCAAGGTGCTGAAGAGCGCCGAAAACGCGCGCAATTACACGCAATGCGACTCGCTGCTGGTCGGCGACCGCTGCGGCGCGCACACGTTCCCGTATATCGAGGTGAAGCAGCCGTCCGCGCAGGTCGAGCACGAAGCGACCACTTCGAAGATCAGCGAAGACCAGCTGTTCTTCTGCCAGCAGCGCGGGCTTTCGGCCGAAGATGCGGTATCGATGATCGTGAACGGCTTCTGCAAGGAAGTGTTCAAGGAACTGCCGATGGAGTTCGCGGTCGAGGCGCAGGCGTTATTGGGGTTGAGTTTGGAAGGCTCGGTGGGGTAATACTCGGAGACAGAGATTATGGAATTAAAAAAACAATACATCGTTAACGAAGACAATCAAAAAGTTGCGGTACAGCTTGATATTGCCACGTTCGAGAAAATCGAAAATGTCTTGGAAAATTACGCTTTAGTTCAATTAATGAACGAAGATAAAAGCGAGGCAATGACCGTCGAAGATGCAAAAAAATACTATGCCTCTTTGGACAAGGCTTGATGGAAGTCAGGTACAACAAAAAATTCTTAAAGCAATTGGCAAGCGTCCCAAGCGAAACGCGGGTAAAAATTGAAGGGTTCGTATTTGATGAACTGATTTCCGCCTCATCAATTTTTAGTTTGGGAAAAATCGAGAAAATGCAGGGCTATCACGGTTTTTATAAAGTCAGATTCGGTAATTACCGAGTGGGCTTGGCGATTGAAAATGAAGTGGTTATCGTGAAGACAGTCATGCACAGACGAGATATTTATAAGTTTTTTCCTTAGAGCCGTTATTGCTGATGAGCAATTCGATTAGAAAAAATAAAACCGAATCAAACGGTATTAGCACAAAATGGGTTTTGTTAACCCTTATTAGTGTCGTTTTAATTGTTGTTGTTTTTTATTTTGTTAATTTCAATTCTCATCTATTAAAAGATCATGCTTGGTGGAGCGTCTATCAAAATTTGTCTAAGGATACCGGGACGTGGGGAACGTTTGGGGATTATATTGGCGGGATACTGAATCCTATTATTGCTGCGTTCGCGTTTTATTTGATTGCTAAAACTTATGAATTGCAAAAAACAGAGCTGAAAGCGACAAGAAATTTATTGGAAGTATCAACCAATGCACAACAGAATCAAATAGAATTAGCAGCATTGACTGCGCTTCTTGATTCAAATTTAACAAAAATTAGTTTACTTCAAACCGAAAAAATATCCTTCCTGCAAGGGCCGACTTTGACTCTTGAACAGGAAAGTCGTAAAAATGGTATTGAAACAATAAAAAATAGCCGTCTTACAGGAGATGCTCGCGATGAGCAAATTAAGCAAAGACGCGCACAGATTGAAGAAGAAATAAATTCTTGTATAAAAGAGAATAATGAACTAGAAAAGCGGATAAAAGAGTTTTTTAAAAATAAAATTAACGATTTATCTTAAATGGGTTGCCTCCTGCAAGTATTTATATACTTGTGAGTAATACCTTTAAATATCATAGGTAAACACAAAATGCTCAGCATAAAAAACCTCCACGTCAGCGTGGGTGACAAGCCGATTCTGAAAGGCATCAACCTAGAGATCAAGGCGGGAGAAATCCACGCGATCATGGGACCGAACGGTTCCGGCAAAAGCACGCTTTCGCACGTATTGTCCGGCAAGGCCGGCTATACCGTGACCGAAGGTTCTGTCACTTATCAAGGCATGGACCTGATCGAGATGGCGCCGGAAATCCGGGCCCGCGAAGGCGTGTTTCTGGCGTTTCAATACCCGGTCGAAATTCCGGGCGTCAGCAATATTTATCTTTTGAAAGCCGCACTGAATGCGGTTCGGAAGCACCACGGCCAGCCCGAAGTCGATGCGATGGATTTTCTAACCCTGGTCAAGAACAAGGTCAAGCTGTTGGAGATGGACGAGAAGTTTTTGTACCGTGCGGTCAACGAAGGCTTTTCCGGCGGCGAGAAGAAGCGTAACGAAATTCTGCAGATGGCGATCATGGAGCCGAAGCTGTGCATTCTCGACGAAACCGATTCCGGCCTCGACATCGATGCGTTGAAGATTGTCGCCGACGGCGTCAATTCGCTCCGTTCGCCGGAGCGCGCGTTCGTGATGGTGACCCATTACCAGCGCTTGCTCGACTACATCAAGCCGGACATGGTGCACGTGCTGGCGCACGGCCGGATCGTGAAGTCCGGCGGTCCCGAGCTGGCGCTGGAACTGGAAGAAAAAGGTTACGGCTGGCTCGAGGCGGCATGATGAGCGCAGTGACTCAAAGCCGTTATGCGGCGGCATACGATACGGTCGCGCCCGCGTTGCCGGGGCGGGATTTGCCCTGGTTGAGCAAACGGCGGCTCGATGCGCTCGCACAGTTTGCGGCCGGCGGATTTCCTTCGCCGCGCGAGGAAGAATGGCGCTATACGAACGTGTCCGCGATCGAGAAGAAGCTGTTTTCTCCGCTTTTGGCTGCCCCGGCAAGCGAGGTCGATCAGGCATGGATCGACAGTTATCGGTTACAGGATGCCTGGTCGATCGTACTATTGAACGGCCGTTTTTCGGCTGAGCTTTCGAAGCTTGCCAGCCTGCCTGACATGGTTCTGGTTCTCGGCATGGCTGAGGCACTGGCCCAGCATCCCGAACGGGTCGAGAGTCATTTGGGCAAGGCGGTTGCGGACAGCGAGCACGGCTTTGTCGCATTCAATACGGCCTGGTTCAGCGACGGCCTGTTCGTGCATATCCCCGCCAAGCAGGTGCTGGCGAAGCCGCTGCAACTGCTGCATGTGGTGACCGAGCCCGATGCGCTGGCGACTACCCGCAACCTGATCGTTGTCGATCCGATGGCGCAGGCTGAAATCGTCGAGACCTATACCGGCGCGGATTGCGCTTACCTGTCGGCGGGAGTTAGCGAAGTGTTTGTCGGCGCGAACGCGGATCTGGCGCTTTATAAGCTGCAGGCCGAGTCGACCAAGGCCTACCATTTCGGGGGCACTTACGCGGTTCAGGCACGCGATGCGCGCTTTGCCCACCATAACTATGCTTTCGGCGGGCTTCTGGCGCGCAGCGACATCCATGCCGATTTGGATCAGGCTTCGGCGTGCCTGTTGAACGGCCTGTACGTCGGCGGGAAGCGCCAGCACATCGACAATCACACCCGGATCAACCATTTGAAGCCCTATGCGACCAGCCGGGAGCTTTATAAAGGCGTTCTGGATGACAGGGCGCGGGGCGTGTTTCAGGGCCGGGTGATCGTCGCGGAGGATGCGCAAAAAACCGATTCGGAAATGAGTAACCGGAATCTGTTGCTATCGAACGATGCCGAAGCGGACACCAAGCCGCAACTGGAGATCTACGCCGACGACGTGAAGTGCGGACACGGCGTGACGGTCGGCCAGTTGGACGAAAAGTCGGTGTTTTACCTGCAGTCCCGCGGTGTCGACGAAGAAACCGCGCGCAACATGCTGACTTTCGCGTTTGCGAACGAGATGGTCGACAAGATCAAGATCAGAGAACTGCACGATCTGGTGCTGGGCGAGCTGTTGCAGCGGTTTCCGCAGCAAGGCGTCGAAAAGGCGTGGCTGTAGGTTGGGTTGCCGGAAAACGGCAACCCAACATTTAGACTATAAAATATCCGAGAGTTGGATGACGATGCCGGGAAGCTGCGATAAACCGACCGAATCGCCGGTGCGCAAGGTAGTTTTTTCCTCGTATAACTCGCCGTGCGGGCGCCGGTAAACTTCCAGGCAGTTGTCGTTCAGATTCAGCAGCCAGTACTCGGGAATTCGATGCAGCGCGTATAATCGCTGTTTCTGGTTCTGATCGAAAACCAGCGAGCTGTCGGCGACTTCGATTAGCAGCAAGACATCGTCCGCAGTCGGATGGCGCGAAGTGTAAAAGTCCGGATTCGGCTTCAGCAGCATGAAATCCGGCTCGGGTTCGGACAGGTCGCCGAGCTGGAGCGGATCCTGGACGCTGACGATGGCTTTACCTGCAACGCGCAGCGTGAGTAAGTTATTGATGCGTTTTAGATGTCCTGCATGATTAAAGCCGATAGGCGCCATTTCGAGAATCTCTCCTTCGATCAGTTCGAGACGGCTGTCCGAGGGGAAAATGTTCGCCTCGCCGAGCCGCCGCCATTCGTCGAGATTGGTCAGATGTTTTCTGGGAGAGAAGATAGCCATCGTACGGAACCGTAGTTGAACTTTAAAGCCAATATAATAGCTCTCAGTTTAAGTTGCAATCATCGAATTTAAAACAGAATTTTTAACGTAATGACACATTTTCCCGTAGAAAAAATCCGCGCCGATTTTCCGATCCTGGCCCAAAAAATCCGCGGCAAAGACTTGGTTTACCTGGACAATGCCGCCAGTTGCCAGAAGCCGAACGCGGTGATCGACGCGATCGGCGATCTGTACCGGAACGATTATGCGAACATCCACCGCGGCGTACATACCTTGAGCGTACGCTCGACCGACAAGTTTGAAGGCGCGCGCGGCAAGGTCAGGGATTTCATCAATGCGGCCAGCGAAAAGGAAATCGTTTTCGTCAGAGGCGCGACCGAAGCGATCAACCTGGTCGCACAAAGCTACGGCCGGGCCAATATCCGGGCCGGCGACGAAATCCTGATCACCGGGATGGAGCATCATTCGAACATCGTGCCCTGGCAGCTCTTGTGCGAACAGACCGGCGCGGTGCTGAAAGTCGCGCCGATCAACCGCAAAGGCGAGCTGATCTATGAAGCGTTCGACGCGCTGTTGAGCGAGAAGACCCGCCTGGTCGCGGTCGCGCACATGTCGAATGCGCTGGGCACGATCAATCCGGTCGAGAAAATCATTGCGGCTGCGCATGCGCGCAGCGTGCCGGTGCTGCTCGACGGCGCTCAGGCGGCGCCGCACATGAAGGTCGACGTCAAGGCGCTCGACTGCGATTTTTATGCGTTTTCGGGGCATAAGCTGTACGGACCTTCCGGCATCGGCGTCTTATACGGCAAGCAGGCGCTGCTCGAAGCGATGCCGCCTTATCAGGGCGGCGGCGACATGATCCGCAAGGTGACTTTCGAAAAATCGGACTATAATAAGCTCCCCTACAAGTTCGAAGCCGGCACGCCGAGCATCGCCGATGTAGTCGGGCTGGGTGCCGCGATCGATTATCTGAATGCAGTCGGGATGGAGAATGTGGCGGCCTATGAGGCTGAACTGCTCGACTATGCGACCGAGCGGGCCCGGAACATCGACGGTCTTACCATCATCGGAGAAGCGGCGCAGAAAGGCGCGATCCTGTCGTTCGTATTGGAGAACGTGCATCCGCACGATATCGGCACGATGCTGGACAGTTTGGGCATCGCGATCCGGGCGGGCCACCACTGCGCGATGCCGGTGATGGATTTTTTCGAGGTGCCGGCGACTGCGCGCGCCTCGTTCGCCATGTATAACACCCGCGCGGAAATCGACGTGCTGATGCAAGGGATAGAATCATTAATTAAGGTATTTGGCTGATGTTTGATGAATTACGCGACCTTTACCAGGAGGTCATTTTCGATCACAACCGCAACCCGCGCAATTTTCGGGTAATGGAAGACGCCGACCGGCAGGTGGAAGGCTTCAATCCCTTGTGCGGCGACCGCCTGACGCTGTACCTGAAAATGGACGGCGAGGTGATCAAGGATGTCAGTTTCCAGGGCTCGGGCTGTGCGATTTCGACTGCGTCGGTGTCGCTGATGACCGAGATCATCAAGGGAATGACCGAACAGCAAGCCGCAGAACTGTTCAAAAAATTCCACGAAATGACGACCGGTAAGGATGAGAATCTGCAGCTCGAAGCGCTCGGCAAGCTGGCCGTGCTGGCCGGCGTCAGGGAATATCCGGCGCGCGTGAAGTGCGCGACTCTGGCCTGGCACACGCTCGATGCGGCGCTGAAGAATCAGCATACGCCGGTTTCGACGGAGTGACGTTTTTTTCGAATCGCATTCGTAGCGGACATCCCCGTTCGATGGGTCGATGAGTGGGCCGGTTTCCGTATATGCCGGCAAACTTGCCGTGCTGTATGAAGGACAGGGAGATGTGTGCCTTTTCCGGCAACTGGCAGAGCGTCTGGACGTTCCGCTGCGCAGCGTTGGAACTGCCGATTTCGGTGGGCAGGAGGCTTTCTTTCTGAGCTGGCGCGACGGCTGCCTGAAGCTGCTGGACCGCGAGCTGCTGAAAGCCGGCGGCCTTATGGTCGAGGTCGAACCGCGCGCCGGCGAGCAGCGTTCCTGGCCTGCGCCGAAGCAGGGGCCTCTCGCGCAGGCACTGGGCCGCAAGACCCAAACGGTTGTCGATGCGACGACCGGCTGGGGGCAGGATGCGTTGCATATTTTCCGGATGGGGTACGAGCTGACTTGTCTGGAACGCTCGCCGGTGATGGCCGAATTGCTGGCCGACGGTTTCCGCCGGCTGGCGGAACTGGACTGGACGCAAAGGCTGGGGCTGGTGCCGCCCCGATTGATTCGGGGCGATGCAATTGCGATCCTGACGAATCTCGACAGCAGGCCGGATTGTATTTATCTCGATCCGATGTTCCCGCCCAAACGCAAAAAATCCGCGCTCGCAAAAAAGTCGATGAGGGTGCTGCGCGACCTTTTGGGTGATGATCAGGACAAGGAACAATTATTCGAAGCGGCGTTTAAAGCAGCCGGCAAGCGGGTCGTCGTCAAGAGCCCCGATTACGCCGAACCGCTCGGCGGCAAGCCGAACGAGAGTTTTCAAGGGAAATTGCTGCGTTACGATGTTTATTTGAAAAGCTAGAAAAACAGGTACTGCTGATGACGGAATGGGTTGATGTTTGCGGGCAGAATGCCCTGGCAGACGGCGAAAATGTAGTTGTCGAGGTCGACGGAACCGATGTGGCGGTGTTCCGGATCGAGGGCTGCTATTACGCGATCGAAGACGTTTGTACGCATGACGGCGCGGAGATCGCCAGCGGCGAACTGGACGGCGACCAGATCATTTGTCCGCGCCACGGCGCAAGATTTTGCGTGAAGACCGGTGCGGTATTGTCTCCGCCGGCTTACGAGGATATTCATGCTTTTCCGGTACGCATTGAAGACGGAAGAATTCAGGTACGGGATGACCGCTGGGATTGATCTTGCGCAGATGTATCTATAAATTTAAGAGTTTTTATTCTCAACCATAACATCAAATTCAAGGAAAACTCATGTTAGGCGAAAAACACCATCTGTCGATCGAATTCCCCGAATTCCGCGAGCAGATTCATCTTCTGAAAACGACTGATCCGGAGTTCGAAAAACTCCATCAGGAATACGACGAACTTAACGACGAAATCCGCCGTACCGAGCTCGAAATCGAGGCGCATTCGGACGAGTTTTTGGAGAATTTGAAAAAGCGCCGCGTACAGTTGAAGGATACGCTGTACGGAATGTTGAAAAAGGCCGCGGAAGAATCGGTAGAAAGCTGAGAAAGCTTAATTTTAGCGATAAATACATTACTTCAGTAAACAAAAAGGGTACGTAACCGTACCCTTTTTTATTTTGCTCGAGATATAAGGGCGGTCATGGGTTTCCCACCTTGTGGAGGATGAGTTCGCTTATCTGAAGAATCCCAACTATTAAGAACGCCGATGCCCCGACAAATGACCTCATGCGGAAGCCGTTTTTTAGCTGAATCGTTGTCACGGTACTCTGACCGATGGGGAGGGAGACGGTCGGTCGTTCGAGGATCAGTGGCGCGGACATTCAGGTTTTCTCCAAGAATAGGCTTTTTATCCCAATCGTCCCGTTTTTCCTGTACTTTTGGGTTCATGAAGTTTTGAATAACGCCCGCTAGGCGGGATTCGAGCCGCATAAACGGCCAGCAGCAGCCAGGCGAGCAAAAAGCTGACGCCTCCGAAAGGCGTGATAATTCCGAGCTCTTTTTTGTCCATGATCGCGAGCAGGTACAGACTGCCCGAGAATAGCACGGTGCCGATCAGCATCAGCCAGCCGGCCCAGTTCAACAGTTTGGATTCGGGTTCGTGCCGGCGGACCAGAGCGATTCCGATCAAGCCCAGCGCATGCCACATCTGATAGCTTACGCCGGTCTGGTAGACCGCCAGCATTTCCGGGCTGATCATATTTTTCAGACCGTGTGCGCCGAATGCGCCCATGCCCACGCCGACCAAGGCGCTGAGCGCCCCGAAAAATAAAAAACTCGATTGCATGTCAGGTTTCCAGAAGTCTCGGCATCAGTTGAACGAGGTTGCAGGGTTTGGTGCGGAAGTCGAGCTGATCTTTGATCAGATGATCCCAGGCGGTGCGGCAGGCGCCGGACGAACCGGGCAGGCAGAAGAGGTAAGTGCCGTTCGCAACGCCGGCGAGCGCGCGCGACTGGATCGTCGAGGTCTTGATGTCCTGATAAGACAGCATCCGGAAGGTTTCGCCGAAGCCGTCGAGCACCTTATCCAGCAGCGGCTTGACCGCTTCGGGCGTGCCGTCGCGGCCGGTCACCCCGGTGCCGCCGGTGGTGAGAACCACATTCACCTGGTGATCGGCAATCCATTGCGAGACGACCGCGCGTATCCGGTAGATATCGTCGGGCACGATTTTTTTTTCGATGATGCGATGGCCGGCGTCCGCCGCCCGTTCGGTCAGCGTCTTGCCGGAAATGTCGTCAGCTTCGGTACGCGTGTCCGAGACGACCAATACCGCGATGTTTAAAGGAATGAAAGCGTTCGTCATCGGTAGAAAGTTGATGTGCTGGTATGCGGGTTATCGAAACCCGCATAGGGTAACCAGCATTTGCGTTTATCGCAAGACGACAAAGAAGCCTTCCTGGCCGCGCTGAATATTGATCATTAACGGCGAATTCGGATCGGCGGCCTGTTTCAGTTCGTCCAGGCTGTGCACGCGGTAACGGTTGGCGGTCACGATCACGTCGCCGGGCCTGAGGCCGACGCGCCACGCGTAGGAGGCGGTATTGATCTTTTCGATCAGGATGCCTTCGACTTGATCTTTTGGGGTGGCGCCCAAAATCGTGCCTTTCAGGGTCGGATGCAGTTTCTCGCCGTTCAAATGCGGGCGTTCGGGCTTGCCGATGGTTGCGGTGGCCTGTTTTCTTTCGTTGCCGCGGTAGAACTCGATGTTTACCTCATCGCCGATCTGCATCAGGCCGACGATATTGCGGATTTCGTGGCTGTTCCTGATCGGCTTGCCGTTGGCCGCAACGATCACGTCGCCCGGTTCCAGGCCGGCTTTCGCGGCGGGCGAATTGCTTTCGATCCGGCTGATCACCGCGCCCTGATGATTGGTCAGATTGAAGGCTTTGATCAGGTCGGGCGTCAAGTCTTGCGTCGTGACGCCCAGCAGCCCGCGGCGCACTTCACCGTGTTTGACCAGGGAGTCCATAATACTTGCGACCATGTTCGAGGGGATCGCGAAGCCGATCCCGACGTTGCCGCCGCTTGGCGCCAGGATCGCGGTATTCATCCCGATAAATTCGCCGTTCAAGTTGACCAATGCGCCGCCCGAGTTGCCGGGGTTAATCGAGGCGTCGGTCTGAATGAAGTCTTCATAGCCTTCGATGCCCAGTCCTGAACGGCCCAGCGCGCTGATGATCCCCGAGGTGACCGTCTGGCCGAGGCCGAACGGGTTGCCGATCGCGACAACGAAATCGCCGACTCGGAGCTGGCTCGAGTCGGCCATCGGCAGTTCGGTCAGGTTGTCGCCCGGAATCTGGACGACCGCCACATCGGCTTCCGGATCGGCGCCGACCAGGCGGGCGTCGAGCTGGCGTCCGTCGCTCAGAGTGACCATGATCTTGTCCGCTTTATCGATCACATGGTTATTGGTCAGCACATAGCCCTTGCTGCTGTTGATAATCACGCCGGAACCGAGGCTGTTTTTCTGCTGCTGACGGGGCGATTGATTGGGCAGATTGAAAAAATGTCGGAAAAAAGGGTCTTGCAGTAAAGGATTTTCCTCGACCTCGATTTTGGTGGTGGTCGAAATATTGACCACGGCAGGCATGCTTTTTTCCAACATCGGCGCCAGCGAAGGCATACTCTGGCCGCCCAGGAAAGCAGGCAGTCCGGCTGTCGCGGGAGCGCTGATTCCGAGGCTGGCCGTTAAAAGAAGCGGTATCGCGTACTGTTTTCCAAATTTTTTTCTCATACGGATTCTCAAGCGGGTTAAACGAGGCAATAGACAATATAAGATCGAAAACGTTTAAAACAAGGCCGAAATATGGAGTCTTTCGCATAATAAAAACTTTATTGTTTCGGTGCGGCGTGCTATTTTTTCGGTATTCCGGCAGGATTTAAACGGGCGGTCTGATTCGAGTCCTGCGCGAATGCTGCTAATCGCATTTAATGGGCTTATGGCGGTAGATGTAAATTCAGAGGATGCCGTGCGCATTCGAAAACTGGTTCCTTTGGCGACCTTGCCGGGGCCATTATTTAATGACTTGTGCAATGAAATCACGGTAGAAGAAATCAGGGATGCCTTGCTATTTAAAAAAGGCGATACCAAAAACGATTTATTCTACCTGCTTGAAGGCGAAGTGGTGCTGCAGGCTGAAGGATTAGTCATCGAAGTGGTTTCGTCCGCACACGAGTCTGCCAAGTTTGCCCTGGCGCATCAATTGCCGAGAAAGATCGATGCGTTCGCTAAGGGCGTAGTCCGGTTCGTCAGGGTGGATGCGGAAAAGGCCAATAATCCTCCGGCGCTGGAATATAAGGAAGAGAGCGAAATGGTGGTGGTTGAAGAGGAAATTGACGAAAACTCGGGTGACTGGATGACGATACTGCTGAAATTACCGATTTTTCAGCGGTTGCCTCCGGCTAATTTGCAGAAAATCCTGCTTGCCTTGGAAGAGGTGGCGGTGGTCAAGGGAGAGGTGATCATCGAGCAGGGCGCCGAGGGGGATTACTTTTATTTTTTGAAAAGCGGCCAATGCGAGATTTCGCGGAAGCCGACGCCGATCTCGAAATCTATTCGGCTCGCCGTGCTCGAAAAAGGCGAGATTTTCGGCGAGGATGCATTGATTAGCGGTGCGCCGCGGACGGTTTCGGTGACAGCCTTGACCGATGTGACCGTATTGCGTCTGGACAAGAACCGGTTCGTCGCCCTGATCAAAAAGCCTTCTTTGGTTTTCGTCAGCTACGAGGAGGTGGCGGCGTTGCGGGATGAGGGCGCTGCTGTGCTGGATCTTCGGCCGTTGGACGAATTCGAGCAGGGCCATATCGAAGGCAGCGTCAATGTGCAGTTTTTTTCTTTACGGATGCAGCTTAAAAGTTTGAATCGGGACAAACCGGTAATCGTGGTGTGCCGTAACGGACGCATCAGCGAGGCGGGGGCTTTTTTTCTGTTGAAGCACCGGTTTAAGGCATTCATCCTGAAAGGAGGAATGGAAACCGTAGTCGAAGCATCCAAGGAAGAGTCAGTCGAAAGCCGGAGCGAGACGAAGGCCGAGGTGCCTTTTCAAGTAGAGGAAAGCAGTCCGATGCCGGAGGAACGGGATGCCGGCGCCACCCCGAATGAACAGTTTCTAAAGCTCAAAAAGGAAAATGAAATGCTGCGCCGTACGGTCAAGCAGCTGAATGACAGATGCAGCAAACTGGATGAGGAAAAGAAACAGATCGAAGATCGTTTTGCGACGCTGTCCAGGCATTTCGAGCAATTAAAACACATGCTCCAGAAACTCAAAAACAACACGTAAAAACCGCCCGGACGAAACCGGGGGCAACAAGCTCCCGGCCAAGCCCGGGAGCGGAAGCGGAAAGCGGCTTATTTGATTTTCGCTTCTTTATAGATCACGTGCTTGCGGACCACCGGATCGAATTTTTTGATTTCCATCTTTTCGGGCATCGTTCTCTTGTTTTTGGTCGTGGTATAGAAATGACCGGTGCCTTCGGTAGAAACTAATTTGATTTTATCGCGCATTTCCTATCTCCTTACACTTTCTCGCCACGGCTGCGCAGGTCGGCCAATACCGCGTCGATGCCTTTTTTATCGATGATCCGCATGCCTTTGGCCGAAATTCTCAGGCGAACCCAGCGGTTTTCGCTTTCCACCCAGAATCTGTGATGCTGCAGATTAGGCAAAAAACGGCGGTTGGTTTTGTTGTTTGCGTGGGAAACGTTGTTTCCGGTAACCGGGTGTTTGCCGGTTACTTGACAGACTCTGGACATGATTACCCTCAATATGCCTTGGTTCAAAGTTAATCTAACTTTATACCAAAATTTCTTTTCAAGGTAAATAACTCCCGATAAAATAAACCGGATGTTTCAAGCCAACGAACAAGGAAAACGATGTCAATCAAGCTCGGCATGGTGATGGATTCCATCCAGAAGATCAATATCAAAAAAGACACCAGCTTTGCGATGCTGCTCGAAGCGCAGGCCAGGGGCTGGGAGCTTCATTACATGGAATTGAACGATCTTTACCTGCGTAACGGCCGGGCTTATGCGCGAACCCGCACGTTAACCGTACAGCGGGACCCGCAGCGCTGGTTCGAATTCCATCTCGAGCAGGATATACCGCTGGACCAGCTCGACGTGATCCTGATGCGCAAGGACCCGCCATTCGACCAGGAATACATTTATGCGACCTACCTTCTGGAACGTGCGGAAAATTTGGGGGTCTATGTCGTGAACAAACCGCAATCGCTACGTGATGCGAACGAGAAGTTGTTCACCGCCTGGTTTCCGCAATGCTGCGCCGAAACCTTGGTGGCGAGAGAGCCCGAACGGATTCGTCATTTTCTGTGCGAGCAGGAGGAAATTATTCTGAAACCGCTGGACGGTATGGGCGGCACTTCCATATTCCGCTTGCGCCGGAGCGACCCCAACCTGAGCGTGATACTGGAAACGATGACGCGATATAATACCCGCTACGTGATGGCGCAAAAATACTTGCCCGAAATCGTCGACGGCGATAAGCGCATTTTGCTGGTCAACGGCGAAGCGGTGCCGTATGCGCTGGCCCGGATTCCGGCGCCCGGCGAAACGCGCGGCAATCTCGCGGCCGGCGGCCGCGCCGAGGGCCGGCCATTGACCGAACGCGATTGGTGGATCGCCGGACAGGTGGGTCCGACTTTGCGGGAAAAAGGCTTGGTCTTCGCCGGTATCGATGTGATCGGCGACACCCTGACCGAAATCAACGTGACCAGCCCGACCTGCGTGCAGGAGCTGGACCGCGAATTCGGGCTGAATATCGCCGGAATGCTGATGGACCATATCGAGAATGCAATCGCCTGAGATGACGAGCCGCACCTTGTTCGAGCCCACGGTATCATCGGGTAACGATACGATTCTGGTTTTTTTATTCGTCGCAGCGGCCCTGCATATCCTGCTTATTTTGGGGGTTGATTTTTCGGCTCCAAAACCCGAAGAATTCAAGCGTTCGATCGAGATTACGCTGGTCGATACGCCAGCCAAGAAAGCGCCCAAACAGGCGAAAATGCTGGCGCAGGAAAATCAGGTCGGAGCCGGGCAACAGGACATCAAACCGAAACCGCAAGCCCAGAAAATCGCAAATGAGGGCAATACCCCTCAAAGCAAGCATCTGGCAAGGGCCGAGCCGGAACCGCAGCAGAGTCATCCCAAGCCCAAGGTTCAGAAAAAAGTTCTGACCCAGCAGAAGGCCGAGAAAAAGGTCGCCGAGGCGGCCGTGAAACCGGCGCCCGAGAAAGAGCCTGTCGTCGAGCAGCGCCGTCATCCGATTCTGACGGCGGAGGCGCTGCAGGAACAGATCACTCAGCTGGGTACCGAAATCCGCGACAGCCAGCTGAGCGGCGAGCAAAGCAAGATCAAGTTCGTCAGCATGGTCAGTGCGCATAAATATCTGGCGGCGCAGTACCTGAAAGATTGGGAAAACAAGGTCGAAAGGATGGGAAACCGCAATTATCCCGAAGTCGCTTCGAAACGGAATTTTTCGGCTACATTGACAATGGATGTAGGCATTAATGCCGACGGCAGCATCTACAGTATCCGGATCAATAAATCCTCGGGAATTCCGGAGCTGGACGAAGCGGCCAAGAATATCGTCCGGATGAGCGCCCCGTTCGCTCCTTTGCCCCAGGATTTGTTGAAGGAGTTGAATGTGCTGGTGATTACCCGGGTATGGAAATTCTCCGATGAGTCGGGCATTACGACGCGTTAAAGACACGTTAAACAGGTGCGGTTTGTCCAGTAACCTTAGATAGAGTGATAGCCATGAACGAAGCAACTTATTTGAACAATCAATTCATCATCGCGATGCCGAATCTGGCCGATCCCAATTTTTTTCATACCGTCACTTACATGTGCCAACATAATCAGGAAGGCGCTTTGGGCATCGTGATCAACCGTTCGACCGGAATGAAGCTCAGCGAAATCTTCAAGCAGATGGATATTCGCGTGACTTCCGAAGGGGCTGCCGAGGCGCCGATTTATGCGGGCGGGCCGGTGCAGCAGGACCGCGGCTTTGTCGTGCATACGGCCTGCGGGCAATGGGACGCGACACTGCCGGTCTCCGATACGATTTCGCTGACCACCTCGCGCGACGTAATCGAGGCGATTGCGGTCGGCGAAGGGCCGGAACACTATCTGGTCGCGCTCGGTTACGCCGGCTGGGGCGAAGGCCAGCTGGAAAGGGAAATCAAGGAAAATTCCTGGCTCAATTCCCCGTTCGGCACCAAGGTCTTATTCGACCTACCGATCAATATGCGCTGGGCGGCCGCAGCCGGGCAGATCGGTATCGACATCAACCAGCTGACGATGCCGGCCGGACATGGCTGAGGCTCCCTCCAGGCTTTCCGGCAAACCGAAGATATCCGAATATAAGGACCCGCTGGCATCGAAAAGTGCCGGCGATACTTATCTGGGCTTCGACTTCGGGACCAAGAAGATCGGCGCAGCGGTCGGACAAACGGCCACGTTGACCGCAAGTCCGTTGCAGACGCTCAGAGCGGTGAATCAACAGCCGAACTGGAAAGGGATTGCCGAACTGATCCAGTCATGGCATCCCGCGGGGTTGGTCGTCGGCATTTCGCGGCAGGCGGACGGCAGCGATAATCCCGTCACGCCGCGTATGCTAAAATTCTGCCGGCAGCTGGAAGGCCGATTCGGCCTGCCCGTTTACCGGCAGGACGAGACCTTGTCGACCTTCGAGGCGAAACAGCTGCTGTTCGACGAGGTCAGCGTGAGGGCTACCAAACTCTGGGAAGTCCAGGACCAATTGGCCGCGCAGCTTATTTTGCAAACCTGGCTTAACGGCCACAGCCATCGAGAAAATGAATCCTAACCACATCGATATTCCGGAGCTGATCGACCGCCTGGCCGACCAGCTTAAAGCGCTCATTGCCGAGCGTAAATTGAATAATCCCCTGATGATCGGGATTCGCACCGGCGGCGTCTGGATCGCCGAGCGCCTGCACCGGAAACTCCACATTTCGGAGCCTTTGGGACTCCTTGACATTTCTTTCTACCGCGACGATTTTTCGCAGATTGGAATGAACCCGAAGGTGAAGCCGAGCCAATTGCCGGCACAGCTCGAAGGCCGCGACATCATTCTGGTCGACGACGTGTTTTACACCGGTCGGACGATCCGCGCGGCGTTGAACGAGATCTTCGATTACGGGCGGCCGAACCAGGTCGTGCTGGCTGTGCTGATCAAGCGCGACGGCAAGCAGATTCCGATCGCGCCGGATTGCGTCGGGATCCGGATCGAACTGAATCCGGGACAGCGCATCAAGCTGACCGGTCCCGAACCGTTGGGTGTGCATATCGAGTGTGTCAAAGGAGCCGCTTAACTCATGGCCGGCAATCTGCAACTGACCCCGGAAGGCAAGTTAAAGCATTTCCTGACGATCGAAGGGCTGGATAAGTCGCTGTTGACCGAAATTCTCGACATGGCCGAGTCGTTTGCCGGCATGTCCGACCAGCAGGTCAAGAAAGTGCCGATCCTGCGCGGCAAGACGATCGTGAACCTATTTTTCGAAAACAGCACGCGTACCCGGACCACCTTCGAACTGGCGGCGAAGCGCCTGTCGGCCGACGTGCTCAGCATCAATATCGCGACTTCGGCCACTTCGAAAGGCGAGAGCCTGCTCGATACGATCCGCAATCTGGAGGCGATGTTCGTCGACATGTTCGTCGTCCGCCATGCGCTGAGCGGAGCGGCCCATTTCATTGCCCAGCAGGTTGCGCCGCACATCGGCGTGATCAACGCCGGCGACGGCCAGCATGCGCACCCGACCCAGGCGATGCTGGACATGTTCACGATTCGCCGAATCAAGCAGGACTTCGCGCCGCTGAAGGTCGCGATCATCGGCGACATTCTGCATTCGCGGGTCGCCCGTTCCGAAATCATTGCCCTGAATACGCTGGGCGCCGCCGAGGTCCGGGTGATTGCACCGAAAACGTTGCTGCCGGCCTATGTCGAGACGCTCGGCGTGAAGGTATTCCACGACCTGAAAAACGGCCTGAACGACGTAGACGTGGTGATCATGCTGCGCCTGCAGAAAGAACGGATGAGTTCTGCCCTCCTGCCCAGCGAGAGCGAATATTTCAAATGTTTCGGCCTGACCGAGGACAAATTGAAATACGCGAAGCCCGATGCGATCGTGATGCATCCGGGGCCGATCAACCGCGGCGTCGAGATCGACTCGAAGGTCGCCGACGGCCCGCAGTCGGTGATATTGCAACAGGTCAGCAACGGCATTGCGGTCCGCATGGCGGTGATGGCGATGGTGATGCATCCGCACGGAGTCAGCGTATGAACAAAATACAAATTACGGGCGGACGCCTGATCGATCCGGCCAACGGCATCGACCGGACCGGCGACGTTTACATTGCGGACGGCAAGATCCTTTCGGTTGCCGCCAGGCCCGACGGTTTCGACGCGGGCTTTACCATCGACGCGGCCGGACAAATCGTCTGCCCCGGCTTCATCGATCTGAGCACCCGTTTGCGCGAACCGGGACAAAGCCGCAAGGGAACATTCAAGAGCGAAACCCGCGCAGCGGCCAAGGCCGGCTTTACGACCCTGTGCCTGCAGCCGGATACGGTGCCGGTAATCGATACGCCGGCCGTTGCGGAGCTGGTACGGGAACTGGCCGAAAAAGCCGGTTATCCGCAGATCCATCCGATCGCCGCATTGACGCAAAAGCTCGAAGGGATCGAACTCAGCTCGATGCTGTCTTTGCAGCGGGCCGGCTGTATCGCGGTCGGGCATGCGAACCGGCCGGTCAAGAATCTGCTGATTCTGCGGCGGGCGATGGAATATGCCGCGAGCCACGATTTGCTGCTGATATTCCGGCCCAACGATTCCTGGCTCGGCAACAACGGCTGCGCGCACGAAGGCATGTTGGCGACCCGCTACGGCCTGCCGAGCATACCGGAGGCGGCCGAAACGATTGCGCTGGCGCAGTGCCTCGAACTGGCCGAATTGACCGGCTGCCGGATTCATTTCGGGCAGCTCAGCTGCAAGCGCTCGGTGATCAAGATCCAGCAGGCCAGGAACGACGGCTTGCGGGTCACCGCCGACGTGGCGATGCATCAGCTGCATCTGACCGAAAACGACATGATCCCGTTCGACAGCGCCTACCATGTGCTGCCGCCGCTCCGTACCGAGGCCGACAAGCAGTATTTGCGGACGGGCCTTGCGGCCGGCACGATCGACGCGATCGTTTCGGATCATCAGCCGCATGACCTCGACGCCAAACTCGGCGCCTTTCCGGAAACCGAGCCGGGCATTTCCGCGCTGGAAACGGTGCTGCCGCTGTTGCTCAAACTGGCCGACGACGGTGCGCTGACCCTGTTCGAAGGCATTGCGGCACTGACCTCAAAGCCGGCGCAGATACTGGGCCTCAAGCGCGGCGCGCTGACGCCGGGCCTGCAGGCTGACGTGTGCATCTTCGACCCGGCTGAAACCTGGACAATCGAGGCGGCCAACTGGAAAAGCCGGGGCGTCAATACGCCGTTTTGGGGGCAGACGATGAAAGGCCGGGTCACCCATACCGTGCAGGCAGGCTGTTTGATCCATCCCACCGCTTAGGATCGCGGCCGTTAAGGCCGGGCGAGCCGGTCCGGTCTGACTTCGGCAGCCTTATTCCGGCAGCCTGATTTGATTCCCGAGCACTGCCTGATAATCGGCATGGGCCTTGAACAAGGCGCTGGCGGCTTCGGCGGCCGCCAGCGCCGCATCGCCGTGCGCCATCTCGCGTAGATTGACGACCAGCAGGGTGCTTTCGCCGAGATCGAACCGGCTCTGCTCGCCTTCCTCGAGTTGGCGTGCGGCCTTCTGCTGATTCCTGCTCAGCGCGACCCGCTGCCGCGCCGCGGCAATGGCGGATAACACGTCCCTGACTTCGGCGGCGACCCGGTCTTCCAGCAGCCGGCGTTCCCATTTCAGCCGCTGCAGGTTGGCGGCGGCGACCTGCGCCCGCCCGCCGGCAACGCGCTGCTGCAGCGGAATGTCGACGTTCAGTCCGATGTAAAGCTCGTCCCGGTTGAGCTTGTCCTTGCTTTGTCCCATGTCCTGTGCGCCGACGACGGAAAGGTCGACGCCGGGCGCGCGCTGATTGTTCTGCAGGTCCCGTTCGATCTCGGTTTGGCGGCTCTGCAGGCCCATCCGCTTCAGCTCCGGCCGCTGGGTTTGGGCGACTTGCACGTTCTCGGCGAGATCCGTTTCGACCGCAGGTTCCTGCTCGGGAAAACCCGGCGGCAGCTGTCCGCTGTCGGGCAGCAAGGGTTCGCCGTCCGTGCCGCGCAGGTAGAGCGACAATTGGATCGCGCTTTGCTCCAGCAGGCGCTGAGCCGCGACTCTGCGCTCGCGGCGCTCGATGATCGCGCGCTGGTTGTCCAGCGCTTCGAACTCGGGAATGTCGCCCGCTTTCACCCGTTCGAGTATGCCGTCGTTGCGTTGTTCGGCGATTGCCAGCAGGCGCTCGGTGATCCGTAAGCGCTGGCCGGCGAGCACCCAGTCCCAGTAGCGGTGGGTCGCAAGCCGGCGCAACTCCAGCAGGGCCTGGTCGTATTCGTGGCTTGCGATCAGCTGCCCCAGTTCGGCCTGCTGCAGGCTCGCCCGGCGACGGTCGATCTCGCGGTTGCGCCAGAGCGGAATGTTCACGCCGATCCGGACTTCACCGCCCTCGGCGGTCTTGCTTTTGCCCTTGTATACCGGGTAATCGCCGGTGCCGCGCCGCCAGCCCCCGAAAAAGGTGGTACCGCCGAACGGGGTCGGCTGTTCGATATTCACGTCGTAATTCTGGTTTTCGTAAATGCCCGCGACCGACCAGCGGTTCTGCAGTTTCAGCGTCGTATCGAAGCCGCCCTCGGCGGTTTGATATTCGCCGGCCGCCGCCTGCTTGCGCTGTTCGGCGGCCAGCAGGCCGGGGAAGGCCTTCAGGGCCGCGTCGAGCACTTCGTCCAGCATCAACGGATGAGGCGGTTCCGAGGTCGCCGCGGCCGGTCCGCAGAGCGTCAAGGCGAGGAGGAGCGTCAGACATTTTTTCATACGTCTTTCTTCTCCTCGCTCCCTGAATTTTTCCCGTCGTCCTTCGGCTTGTCGATCATGCCGGTCTCGGGCAGGATCAGCGGCGGGAAGCCGTTGAAGATCCGCCACAGCTCGTAGCCGAGAGTGACCTGGCCGAGCAGTACCCAGCCGTTCACGCGGACGCCCTGGCGCAAAAAGCGCACGCCGGGCCAGTCGATATCGTCCGGGTCGGGCGTGACCAGAATCCGGAAATGGCCCTTGCCGTCGTCGGTGGCGTCGATCAGCGCGACCCGCCCGCCGAACGAACCCACCGAAAACTCCGGCCAGCCGCCGAACTGGATCGCAGGATAACCCTCGAACTGCAGCCGGACCCGGCTATTGTTTACGATCAGCGGCAGGTCGTTGCCGTCCACCCAGAGCTCGACCGCGCATTCGGCGGTGTCCGGGATCAGGATCGCAAGCGGCTGACCGGGCTTGATCATTTCGGCGTCCGGATTCGCTAAAAGGCGCAGGATGATCCCGTCGCGCGGCGCGGTGACCGTCTGCGTGAGCTGGCGCGCGAGGCGGGTTTCGAGTTTCAGCAGATCGGCCTTCACGTAATTCTGGTCTTCGATCGCCTTGTTTAGATCGGCCCGGTTTTTCTCGATCGCGGCGGTCGTGTCTGCAGTCAGCTTCCGCCTGTCCGAGGTTAGGGCTTCGATCTCGTTTTTCGCCGACCGCAGCATCGCCTGGCCGCGCTCGACCTCCGTGTCCCGGAAAGCCATTTCCTGCCGGGACAGCTCCAGCGTCCGTTGCGAGGCCAGGCCTTTGCCGCGCAATTGCTGCTGGCGGGCCAGGTTCAGACGGGCGGTCTCGCGCGCCGCCCTGGACGCCTCGAGCGCGTAACCGGCCGCCTGGTAGCGTTCGCGCGCCATGTCGATGCGCGCCTCGGCGGCGGCCAGGGCCTGGGGCCTTGCCTGCTCGGCCATTCTGACCTGCTCGCGCATCGTCGCGACGCGGCTTTCGATTGCCGCCTGCCGCGCGAGCAGGGTTTCTTTTTCGATCTTCAATCGTTCGAGAAACAGCGGGTCGTTATCGCGCACTTCCGCCAGGACTTGCCCCTGTTTGACCGGCGTGCCTTCCCTGACCAGCCAGCGCGAGACGCGGCCTTCGACCGTCGCGGAGATCACCTGCTGGCGTTCGGTCGGGGCATAGGCGACCACGCGGCCGATGCCGCGCACGTTCTGTTGCCAGGGTGTGAATGCCAGCAGCACCAGCAGAAACAGGAACAGCACGGCCAGCGAACGGGCGATGCGGCGCGCCAGCGGCGAAGTCTCCGCGAGCGCGAGCGGGCTGAGCGATGAATCCGGATAAGTATTTCTGTCCGTCATTTAGACTGCTCCGGGTCTTGTCGCATCGGTTTCGGTAAGCGCACCTTCCCGGACCATCGCGCGCCGTTCGAAACGCGCGATCACTTCGGGATGCCGACTCGTCGCGACCAGCGTCCACGGCGCTTCCGCCGCCAGCAGCGCATCGAGCAGCCCCGGTAAATGACGCGGATCGATCCGGTCGAACACGCCGTCCAGGAGCAGCAGGCAGGGCCGTCCTGCGATCGCGCGAGCCAGCGTCAGGCGCAGGCATTGTTCCCGTGTCAGCGGGGTGCCGTCCGGGAGCAAACGGGTGTGGAATCCCTCCGGCAGGGCCGCGACCGTGTCGAGCAGGCCGATCTGCGCGAGTATCTCTCTGAGCTTCGTCAGATCCAGCCCCCTGCCCAGGCGCACATTGTCCAGAATGGAGGCTTCGATAATCTCGGCGTCCCGGACCAGGTGGATGCTGTCGCGCAACTGCCCCAGGTTCATATCGCGCAGGTCCTGGTGGTTCAGGCAGACGTAGCCCTCCGCAGGCGTCTTGAGCCCGAACAGCACGTCCAGCAAAGTGCCCCGGTCGGCGCCGTCAGTCAGGACCAACCGCTCGCCGGGGAGCAGATGCAGTTCGAGGCCGCGCAAAGGGTCCTGGTTCGGGTTTTCTGGCAAGGTAACCCGATACATATCGATACGATAAGGGCCCGTCGCCGTTTCCGGCGCAATGCCCTGGCCGCTTTCTTGCGGGATGTCCAGCAAATGCCCGATCTTGTCGATGCTGGTCAGAACTTCGTAGACGCTTTCGAGGGTTTTACCGAGCCGGGTCAGCCCGTAAATCATCGCGCTGACGACCAGTTCGGCTGCGATCAACTGCCCGAGGCTGAGCTGGTAATTAATCACCATCCAGCCGCCCATCCCGAGCAGCAGGGTGTTCGCGAGCGTATGCAGCACCAAGGCGCCGGTGTTTTGCCGGGCCAGTACCCGGAAATGCCGCGTGCAGGCATCCAGGTAGGCACGGGCCAACTGGTCGGTTCGGCCGCTCAGAAAAGCGCTTCCGCTGGAGGTTTTGCCGAGCAGCGGATTGGCGGCGATGTTTTCGAGCCAGGCCTGCGCGGCGTATTTGGCCTTCGACTGCTCGATCGCGGTGGTCAGGCCGTTTTTGCCCATTACGAACAGGATGCCCCAGAGCGCGGCGATCAGGAACAGGTCGAAGGCCAGCAGCAACGGATGGTAGAACGCGAGCAGGATCATGCCGATCACGGTTTGCAGCACGTAACCGAGAGTTTCCAGCAACAGCACCGAAGCGGTTTTCTGGAGGGTCGCCACGTCCAGGAAACGGTTCGCCAGTTCCGGGAGATAATAATGTTCCCGGCTCGAAACATGGGCCTGCTTCAGGCGCGCAGCCGCGTGGTCGAAAAATCGCACGAACAGCCGGCGCTGGAGCATTTCGACCACGTAAAACTGCAGGCCGATCAGCAGGTTGCTGAAGGCGACCAGCACCAGAAGGATCAGCGTCAGTACCAGCAGGGGCTGGAAAAGCGCGCCGAAGGCGATCGTGTTGACTAAGGCCTGGACCGCGACCGGCGTCGCGAGCGACATCAGGCCGATGCCCACGCCGTAGGCGATCAGGGTGCCGATGTCCTCGCGTTCGATCCGGATCAGTTGCTGGAGGCGCTGCAGCGGAGTTGCCGTCGAGGTCATAAGCCTGCTTCCCATCGGATGCGGAGGGGAGTGAGATCATCCCGTTGGGCTTTAGGCGGCCCGGTCCGGTTGAGCAAGCTTGTCTCAATAAATGTCGTCATGGTGTTTTTTCTTATACTCTTAAGCTTGTTAAAATATCACGCCTTGAACGTTTTAAGAGAAAAGCAGCAGCCCGATCTTAAGCAGCGCGCCCAATATTACCGCGGCCCAGAATAGGGTCAGCCACTTTTCCGAAGTCTGTTTGCGCCGCCATTGACGGAGGCACTCCGCGCAGGCACGCCTCGTCCAGCCATAGGCTTTGTTCAGCAGATACCAGAGCAAAACGGATGCCATCAGCAGGTCGAGCCAGAACACGATCATTTCGGCCTGGCGCGGGGAGATAGGGAATACCGACTGCAGGAAATGTTCCATTACCGACTCGAAGATCTCGACCAGGACATGCAGAAATTTCTTCAGCAACAGCAGCAGCGTATCGCCGAACAGTGCCGCGATGACGAGAAAAACCGCGACCGAAATCGTCTTTCTCGAAGTTCTGTGGAACTGAGGTCCGGCGGCGCCCGTCAGCCATGCCTTAAAAGCGTTCAACATGTTTCCTTCCCTCAATGTTGTCAATAATGCAGGTCTTCTCTCATCGGTTTTTCGATAGATCGGAGTAGTCGACGGACGCTGTCTCGGTAGCGCCCCGGCCTCTGCCTAATGGATCACATTCAGTTTTTTCAGCGCCGCATGAATCGCGTCGACGTCGTATGCGGAGCAGTCGAACGTGGCGTTGCAATGCGCTTCGCCGTTCACGCACAAGCCGATCAGGCCG
>NZ_JAERVK010000020.1 GCF_016745425.1 Candidatus Methylomicrobium oryzae
TTGAATCAATAGTTGTGTACACGGCATAGTTTATCTGAAACTGATAGGTGATGAGTTCACTGTTGTTAAAACCACATCACCATACAAAATGTATGGTATGTGACCAATTCCCCTGGCCCGCCATACAAATAATTTAACTTATAAAACAAACAGTTACACATTATAGTCATTTTGGCACAGCCATTGCACTACTCCGATTGTCATCAACAACCCGTTAACAAGAGGAGAAGATCATGGCGTTACGTCAATGTGCTATTTACGGCAAGGGTGGCATCGGCAAGTCCACCACCACGCAAAACCTGGTTGCCGGCTTGGCCGAGCTCGGCAAGAAAGTCATGATTGTCGGCTGCGATCCGAAAGCCGACTCTACCCGTTTGATTCTGCATGCGAAGGCGCAAAACTCGATCATGCAGATGGCTGCCGACGCGGGCAGCGTGGAAGATCTGGAACTGGAAGACGTGCTGAAGGTCGGCTACGGCGACATCAAATGCGTCGAGTCCGGCGGTCCTGAGCCCGGCGTCGGCTGCGCGGGCCGCGGCGTGATTACCGCGATCAACTTCCTGGAAGAAGAAGGCGCCTACGACGAGGATCTGGACTTCGTGTTCTACGACGTACTCGGCGACGTCGTCTGCGGCGGTTTCGCGATGCCGATCCGCGAAAACAAGGCGCAGGAAATCTATATCGTCTGCTCCGGCGAAATGATGGCGATGTACGCGGCCAACAACATCGCGAAAGGGATCGTCAAATACGCGAACTCCGGCGGCGTGCGCCTGGCCGGCCTGATCTGCAACAGCCGCAACACCGACCGAGAAGACGAGCTGATCGAAACCCTGGCCGCGCGCCTCGGCACCCATATGATTCATTTCGTGCCGCGCGACAACGTCGTGCAACGCGCCGAAATCCGCCGGATGACCGTGATCGAATACGATCCGACCTCTAAACAAGCCGACGAATACCGGAGCCTCGCGAGCAAGATCGTCGAAAACAAAAAACTGGTCATTCCGTCGCCGATCACAATGGATGAGCTGGAAGACCTGTTAATGGAATTCGGCATCATGGAAGCGGAAGACGAATCGATCGTCGGCAAGACTGCGGCGGCCGAGGTTTCCGCTTAATGGTAAGCGTTCACCTCCCCCTTTGAAAAAGGGGGATCGAGGGAGATTTATTTAAAAAATCTCCCCTAACCCCTCATTTTCAAAGAGGGGGACTGAACGCTTACGCTTAATGTAGGTTGGGTTACGCTACGCTTTTATGTCCTAGGGTAAACCCGGCCTACTCTTCCAATACCGGCTTGTCGGGGGATTGCCCGCGGCCGAAGGAGAAAACATCATGGCAGCCATGACCAAAGAAGAGACCGAAGCGCTGATCCAGGAAGTGCTGGAAGTCTATCCCGAAAAAGCGAAGAAAGACCGCGCCAAGCACTTGGCGGTCAACGACCAAAGCCTGGAAAAATCGAACAAATGCATCACCTCGAACCGTAAATCGCTGCCCGGCGTGATGACGATCCGGGGCTGCGCCTATGCCGGTTCGAAAGGGGTGGTATGGGGACCGATCAAGGACATGATCCACATTTCGCACGGCCCGGTCGGCTGCGGGCAATATTCGCGCGCCGGACGCCGCAACTATTATGTCGGCACCACCGGCGTGAATACGTTCGGCACGATGAACTTCACTTCCGACTTCCAGGAAAAGGACATCGTGTTCGGCGGCGACAAGAAACTCGCGAAGCTGATCGACGAGATCGAAGCGCTGTTCCCGCTGAACAAAGGCATCTCGATCCAGTCCGAGTGCCCGATCGGCCTGATCGGCGACGATATCGAAGCGGTCTCGAAGGTCAAGACCAAGGAGCACGGCAAGACGATCGTACCGGTCCGCTGCGAGGGCTTCCGCGGCGTCTCGCAGTCGCTCGGCCACCATATCGCGAACGACGCGATCCGCGACTGGGTGCTGGACAAACGCGACGGCGACGACAGCTTTCCGACCACCCCTTACGACGTTGCGGTGATCGGCGATTACAACATCGGCGGCGACGCCTGGGCTTCGCGCACCCTGCTGGAAGAAATGGGGCTCAGAGTCGTCGCGCAATGGTCCGGCGACGGCACGATCGCGGAAATCGAAAAAACCCCGAAAGTGAAACTAAACCTGATCCACTGCTACCGTTCGATGAACTACATCGCCCGGCACATGGAAGAGAAGTACAGCATCCCCTGGATCGAATACAACTTTTTCGGCCCGACCAAGATCGCCGAAAGTCTGCGCCGAATCGCCGCGCATTTCGACGACACGATCAAGGAAGGCGCCGAGCGCGTGATCGAGCGTTACCAGGCCGAATACGAAGCGGTGATCGCGAAATACAAACCCCGCCTGCAGGGCAAGAAAGTGATGCTGTACGTCGGCGGCCTGCGTCCGCGCCATGTGATCGGCGCCTACGAGGATCTGGGCATGGAAGTGGTCGGCACCGGCTACGAGTTCGGACACAACGACGACTACGACCGTACGATCAAGGAAATGGGCAACGCGACGCTGCTTTATGACGACGTGACCGGTTACGAATTCGAAGAGTTCGTGAAGAAGATCCAGCCCGACCTGATCGGCTCCGGCATCAAGGAAAAATACATCTTCCAGAAAATGGGCATCCCGTTCCGGCAGATGCATTCCTGGGATTACTCGGGCCCTTATCACGGCTACGACGGTTTTGCGATCTTCGCCCGCGACATGGACATGACCTTGAACAATCCGTGCTGGAAGAACATCAAGGCGCCCTGGAAAACCGAGGCGGCCGGCAGCGAAGCGGTCAAGGCGGTGGCGTAAGATCAACGGAGCGTTCAATTCCCCTCTTTGAAAAAGAGGGGTTAGGGGAGATTTATTCAAATAAATCCCCCTCAATCCCCCTTTTTTAAAGGGGGAGGTGAACGCTTACGATCAATGTTGGGTTACGGCTTCGCCTAACCCAACCTACGCTATATCAAAAATGTAGGTCGGGTTCGTATAACCATAACCCGACGCAATCCAATCAACGCCGTCCACAGATTGGTGGAGCGTTAGGAGATCATCATGAGCCAACAAGTCGACAACATTCAACCCAGCTACCCCTTGTTCCGCACCGACGAATACAAGGACAACCTGGCCAACAAACGGGCGCTCTACGAGGAACGCCATCCGCAGGAGAAGATCGACGAAGTCTTCGAATGGACCACCACCCAGGAATATCAGGAACTGAATTTCAAACGCGAAGCCCTGACCGTAAACCCGGCCAAGGCCTGCCAGCCGCTCGGCGCGGTGCTCTGCGCCTTGGGTTTCGAGAAGACTCTGCCCTACGTGCACGGCTCGCAAGGCTGCGTTGCTTACTTTAGGACTTATTTCAACCGCCATTTCAAGGAACCGGTGGCCTGCGTCTCCGATTCGATGACCGAGGATGCAGCGGTATTCGGCGGCCAGAAAAACATGTTCGCCGGCCTCGAAAACGCGAAAGCGCTGTATCAACCCGACGTGATCGCGGTCTCGACGACCTGCATGGCCGAAGTGATCGGCGACGACCTGAATGCATTCATCAACAACGCGAAGAAGGAAGGCCATATCGAGCAGGACTATCCGGTGCCGTTCGCGCATACCCCGAGCTTCGTCGGCAGCCATACCACCGGCTGGGACAACATGTTCGAAGGGATCATCCGTTATTACACGCTGAACCACATGGAAGAGAAGGAAGTCGGCGCGAACGCCAAGATCAACTTCGTTCCCGGCTTCGAGACCTACCTCGGCAATTTCCGCGTGATCCACCGGATGATGAAGGAGATGGGCGTCGGCTACTCGCTGCTCAGCGATCCGACCGAAGTGCTCGACACGCCGGCCGACGGCCATTTCCGGATGTACGCGGGCGGCACTTCCTACGACGAAGTCAAGGACGCGCCGAATGCGGTCGACACGATCCTCTTGCAGCCCTGGCAGCTGGAAAAAACCAAGAAGTTTGTGCAAAACACCTGGAAGCACGAGGTGCCGAAGCTGAACATTCCGATGGGGCTCGAATGGACCGACGCGCTGCTGATGAAGGTGTCGGAGTTGAGCGGCAAGCCGATTCCGGAATCGCTCGAAAAAGAGCGCGGCCGCCTGGTCGACATGATGACCGACTCGCACGCCTGGCTGCACGGCAAGAAATTCGCGTTGTACGGCGACGCCGATTTCGCGCTGGGCATGACCAAGTTCCTGCTCGAACTGGGCGCCGAAGTGACCGACGTCTTGGTCAGCCATGCGAACAAGCGCTGGAAAAAAGCCTGCGAAGAAGTTTTGAAAGCCTCCCCTTACGGCCAGAACGCGACCGTGCACATCAGCTGCGACCTCTGGCATTTCCGCTCGCTGATGTTCACCAACAAGCCGGACTTCATGATCGGCAACTCTTACGGCAAATTCATCCAGCGCGATACCTTCTATAAAGGCGAACAGTACGAAGTGCCGCTGATCCGGATCGGCTTCCCGATCTTCGACCGGCACCATCTGCACCGGATGACCACGCTCGGCTACGAAGGCGCAATGTATATCCTGACGACCCTGGTCAATGCGGTGCTGGAGCAGCTGGACAAGGAAACCAAGGGCATGGGCACCACGGACTACAACTACGATTTGATTCGGTAACGATCGAATGGCGTAGGCTGGGTTGAGCGGCTGCGAAACCCAGTGTAGCGAACCCCCATGCCGGGTTTCCGCTTTGCTCCAACCCAGCCTACCTTTATCTAATCAAATCACATCGTTTGGAGAATCCCATGCCCAGCGTGATGCTCAGAAAACGTGAAGACGGCAAGCTGCTGTTTTACGTCGCCAAGAAAGATCTGGAAGAAACGATCGAATCGATCGAGTTCGACAGGCCCGACAAGTGGGGCGGCGAGGTCGTGTTAGGCGACGGCTCCCGCTACTATTTCGATCTTCTGGACGCGCCGCCGAAAATTCCCATTACATTGCAAGCGAAACGCTTATAAGGAGGCCGCCATGGCTTTATATATTGTTGCCGAAGAATGCATTTCCTGCGGAGACTGCAAACCGGTCTGCCCGACCGATTCGATCAAGGAGGGTCCGGTCGTGTTCGAAATCAACAAGAAAACCTGCACCGAATGCAACGGCGATTACGATCAGCCGCAATGCGTGAAAGTGTGCCCGATCGACAACTGCATCCTGCCGCTCGTTGCGTAGTCGCGTAGGATGGGTATAGCGAAGCGAAACCCATCGCGGAAGGCATCATGATGGGTTTCGGCTAGCGCCTTTCGGCAACTGCTCCATGCGTTGCCCAACCTCCTGCATCCATGCAAAACGGAAATATCCTCATGATCAGCCCAGAACTCCTCGAAAGTATCGCGCTCGCGATCAATGCCCTTACGCTAAACGAGTCGGTCGTGGCCGTACTCCGCAGCGAATATCCCGGCATTCACTTCACCTACTGCATGGAAGACGATATCGGCAATCACCAGCCGGCACTCGAACAGCCAGGATTCAACCTGTACCTGGTCGACGGGCGCGAACACTGCCTGTGCCTGACCCGGAATTACGAACATGCCTCCGGCATCGTGATTGCCGAAATACTCGAAGCGTAAGGCGCGTCGATGGCGGAGTCAGACGATACGGTAACGACGCCGTTCGGCGATTGCAGCCTGTGCCCGTTCCGGAACAAGACCTTGCTGATGGGTCGCTGCATGCCGGGCGATACTTGCGTATCCGTACAAAGCGGCCGGCAGATCGACCGCTTTTTCCGGGTCAATCCGGTGTATGCGATGCATTACCTGCAGGACGAATTCTGGGAGCGGCGCGCGATCGCCGCGCGCTATGCGCCCGAAAAAGCCCTGCAGGCGCTGATCGATGACGAAGACGAAGTGGTCCGGCGCGTCGTCGCCTTCCGCCTGCCCGCGCATCAACTCCTGACCTGGGTCCACGATCCGGACCGCGAGGTCAGAATGACGGTCGCTGGCCGCCTCGACCTTCAGCACCTGGAACTGATGGCGAACGATCACGATTACATCGTCCGCCTGGCGGTCGTCAAGCGCCTGCCGGCCGGGCGCCTGTTCCGCTTTATCAAGGACACGGACGTGCAGGTCCGCAAGCTGGTCGCCGAACGCCTGCCGGAAGTCAGCCTGGGCCTGATGGCGCACGACCCCTCGCCCGACGTACGCCGGAGCGTCGCCGAACGGATGCCGCCCGAAGACGCGGTCGTGCTGCTGAACGACGCCGACTGGGTCGTCCGCTATACCGCCGCCCTGAAAGTCGATCCCCTAAATTTAGCCGCCCTGGCCGACGACCCCGAGCCCGATGTACGCGACCTGGCCAGGCAGCGCCTCCACTCCACTCAAGCTTTAAACCCCGACCATGACTGAAGCCCGTTTAGTCCTCGCCGGACAGGACATTACCGACTGCTGCAAAAAGATCATTCCGGACCGGAACGACGACATTCTGCTCGGCAAACTGCAGAGCCTGATCCCCGATTATCCGATCCGGCTCGCGATGGCCGGCGACGAATGGTATCGGCTCGGGGGCGTTGTGGATCTTCACGGCACACGCATTTCGAATGACCTGACTGAATGGGTCGAGCGCAGCTATCTGGAATGTGGGCAGAACCTGCAAACGCTGATCGATTACACTGTCGAGCAGCAATTGATCGCGACCCGGCAGACCGGCAAGACGCTGTATTTTGTGGTCCAGACCGGACCGTGCGCCGAAAACTTCACGCTGATCGAAATCGACAAGACGCTCGAAGTCTCGGACCGGATGCTGGTCGACGCCGCGCATCCGCCGGAAGACCTTGAAGAATTCATCGATCCTATGCAGCCTTTCCGGATCGAAAGCGTCTGCTTCGGCCATTCCCGCTACACCTACCGGCGCAAAACCGACGTGAAGCTGTTCATGGAAGTGATCGGCGAACGCCATCCGAGCCGCCATCCGGTACAGCGCTTCATCGACGACTGGAACCGCAGCAGCGCCGGGCAGAAAGCCAAAATGTCCGGCGACTGGATCATCCGCCCCTACCGCCATACCGGCCGCTTCGGCGAGCAGATCGTAAACGCCGAAATCGTGAACATCCACCAAAACCGCCTGCCGCATCTGGAAGACTTCGCCGGCAAGAAAGGTCAGGCGCTCTGCAGCGTGCTGGGCCGCTTCGACCGGCAGGCCGGTTACCCTTTCGCTTGGTTTTTCTATATGCTGAAAGGCAGGCTCGTCTCGACGCACAGCGCCGAATCGGTATACCGCGACATCTCCGGCGATTTCGCCTATCTGCCGGAAAAGGACGAAGCGGTTCTGAGGGACTGGATTGCGAATCCTTATAATGTTTGAAACAGCAATGCCGGTTATAAATCCCCCCTGCCCCCCCTTTTTCAAAGGGAGGTAATAATCCTTTTTTTCAAAAGGAGTAATAATCATTGCAATCTATAATGCTTCTTTTCCCCCCTTTTTTAGCGGAGGGAAGAAGCGGCGTCGCTAATT
Organism: Candidatus Methylomicrobium oryzae; assembly: GCF_016745425.1. Taxonomy (GTDB): domain Bacteria; phylum Pseudomonadota; class Gammaproteobacteria; order Methylococcales; family Methylomonadaceae; genus Methylomicrobium; species Methylomicrobium oryzae. Next base: position 7,456 of record NZ_JAERVK010000020.1, read on the forward strand.
TCAACAACAACCGAGACAACATCCCCCCTTTGAAAAAGGGGGGCCAGGGGGGATTTAAAAATGCCCTACCTCCTTCCGCACCTCCCGAAAAATAACCTCCATCACTCCTTCAATATTTTTTAACACCTCAACGTTCGTAAACCGCAGCACCGCCAACCCCTGTTTTTGCAGATACAAAGCTCTTCGTCCGTCATAACGCTGTTGCTCCGGTTCAAAATGCTGCCCGCCGTCCAATTCGATCACCAATTTCGCTTGGGGAGCGTAAAAATCCACAATGTAATCGCCTATCGGCTTCTGCCGATAAAACTGCACGCCCGGAATTTGTTTGCGCCGCACACGCGACCACAGCATGTTCTCGGCATCGGTCATGTTGCTGCGCAAGCTGCGGGCTTTGAATTTAAGGTTCGGGTTGTAAGTTAGCATTGGAAATCCCCCCTGGCCCCCCTTTTTCAAAGGGGGGTATTGTCTTGGTCTTGGTCTTGGTCTGGATTTTGGCCATTGCCGAAGCTGGCCGCTTTCCCCCTTTTTTTCAAAGGGATATTGTCTTGTTTGTCATTATTGAAGTTAACAGGGATACTTCTTCTCTTCCTTATCAAAGCGGAATATCGTCCTGACCGTATAAATCTACCCCTCCCGCTTTTCCCCTTTGAAAAAAGGCGTTCCTTCAATATAAACGCCAAAAATCCTCGATGCCCTGCCGCTTTTCCCCCCTTTGAAAAAGGGGGGTTAGGTGTAGCGGCCCGATAACATCAATCCCAGGACCCGATTACATCCGTTTTTCGGGACCCTATTAGCTGAGAATGTCCGGGCCTCAGAAACCAGATTAAACGAGAATGAGCCCAGATTAATTGAGAACAGCCCGATAACATCGGCCAGGAACCACATTAACCGAGAACGGCTACCGGCTTTGCCGCTCATGCGTTACGCCTTACAGTAGTACGCCGGCAGCCAGCAATTGATCGTGGAGTTCTTGGGTTCGTTCAGGCGGTAATTGACCGCTCAGGAATGAGCGGATTTCCTTGGGTTTGGCGGCGAGTATGTCGGTCAACATCCTGACGTTGTAACCGTTTCGCGTCAGACGTGCTTCCAATCCATCCAGGTCCGGCGCCAAAATATCGTGAATGGTATCGGCGTCCACCGGTTTCTGGCCGACGCGGAAAGCCTCCTCGAAAGCGCGCGTTAAATAAAGCTCAAACTGTAACGGTGTCGTCAATTTCTCGCAGAGTAATGTCACGGCAGCATCGGTGATTAAAGTATCCAGCTTGGTTTCTGCTACCGTAACTTGATCGAGCAACCAGCACACGTACTTTTTCTTGTCGTGTCCGAAGCCGTTCAGTTCGAAAAACGTTGTCCGCGCGCCAATTTCCTCCATTGACGGGCGCAGCAAGTCGTTCTTGAGCTTTGGGTGCCCGGCCAACACCACAGACAGCGTACCTTTGCCGCTCCGCACGATTTCCATCAAGCGTTTCAGGGCAATCAGAGTCTTGCTCGGCAGTTGGTGAGCGTCATCAATGAACAATGCGACGGGCTTTTTCCGTTTGCGAATCAGTTCGCGCAACGCCCGTTCTCGTAGTCCTACCGCTTTGGGCATAGGGTCGTCCTTATCGATGGACAGATCGCTGAATAATGTCTGTACCAGCGTTGCGGGTGTGACTTGGCTCACATCCAAAGCCAAGGAATTGGCAATCAAGATGGCTTTATCTTGTTCCAGCAAGTCCTGGATTTTTTGCAGCATCGCGGTTTTACCGGTACCGACCATGCCGGCCAATACGATGAGCTTGCTGTCCTTGATGGCCAGCTTCAGTTCAGTGACGACCTGCTGTAATTGGGTCGTTTCGAAATAGGCGATCTGGCTAATCGAACTCATTTCCCGGATGAGACCGTAGTGGTTTCTAATGTCACTCAGCATGAGGTGGGTTCTCCGATAAATGTTTGACAGGTTCGATACAGGCACGGACCCGTGCCAGCACTGCCTGCTTGTTCAGCGTGGACTGGACAAGCTCATTGATTCTGGCAAGCTGATCGGCAGGCAATTTCGCCAGTGGCAAACCCAAAAATTCCGAAATGGCGCGTTTCGCCGCCAGTAGACTCGGGTAAGTCAACTGGTTGAAGGGGTCGGGATCGGCAAACGCTTGCGTGGGTAAGCCGTCGGGCCGGATGAATACCGCGACGTCGGGGCGACTTTCCAGAGCGGCGCGCGGCAATTCGAGTTGAGCGGCCAATGTCTCAATGCGATCCGCACGCGTCTGTGCGGCTGATTTCTTGAAAGTGCGGTAGCGATTCAATGGAATGGGGCCGCCGACCGGCAAGTAAGGGCCGAAGCGTTTTTCACCGTGCTCGACAAACAATTCCTGGTCGAACAGTCCCCACCACAGCACGACATCCTCACCGGCTAAGTCAGAATCGACCTCATACGGTGTGCCGTCCACCGTGACGCGTGCATCGATCGCCACCTTGCGCCGTTCCGGTTCGCGGGCAAAGGTGCAAAAACGTTCCCAACTGCACATCGCCCGAATGCCGCCGGCGGGAAGGTTCTGCAACCAATCTTCGGCGCGCGAGTGCGGCTCAGACCGATGATCCATTGCGTTGTAGCGAATCAGGAAATTCTGTAACCAGGCATTGGCCTCGGCTTCATCGCGCGGTTTCTGGAAATGATACAAGGTTTCGTGCACCTCTTTCACGGTGCGGAATGGGCGCTCGACTTTGCCTTTGGAACGGGCCGTGGTACGGCGGCCGTCTTTGCCGGCCGGCAGGTGTGTGCGCAACTCGATGCCAAGGTAGTGCATCACGCGCTGAAATACCTGGCTACGTGCCACGGGACCGTTATCCGTATAAATGATCAACGGAATGCCTTGTAATAGGGTGTCGGGCGATGCTTTTGCGGCCATGGCGTTGAATAGAAACCGTAAGGCGGTGACGACATCCTCGCCGTAAACGCAGTGGTACTCCTGGTAAGCCACGCCACTGCGATCATCAACGACGGAAAACAGCATCAGGGTGGGCGCCTTCATATCCGGACGAATCCATGACGGAGCCTCGACTTCCTTGAGGTCCGATGGCGACAGGTCGAATTGCCAGCAATCGTTGCTGTGCTCCGCCTGGAAACGTACCGCAGGCGGTGGCCGCCCCAGTGTCGTACGGTCGTAGCCCCATTGTTTGAGATAGCGATTCACCGTGGTCTTATTGAGTGTGCCGACAGCGGCCTGGACATGGCCATCGGGAGTATCGATCCCGAACGTCTCGATCAGCCGGATCGATTCGGCGGTCGAGAGATGTCGGCCTTTCTTATTGGAAGTCCGCACTTTTATCGCGGCGATTAATTCGCAGTAGTGTTCCAACTGCTCTGCCGGCAGCACGCGCGGTATTCCGCGATCAGCGCGGCGCAAAGCCTTTGGCCGGCATCGCTCAGCCAGCGCCCGGTACAAGGTGGGCTCGGAAACACCAAACGTCTGCGCGGTTTCCGCCACGACCAGGCGGCGTTCGTGGCTGCGAGTCGGCAGTAATGCCAGCCGCCGTGCCAGAGCGATCAAGGTCTCGGACGGAATGATCTTTCTGGGCACTGGATAAGTCCCGGTTCTACCGAACCGCTCTCGATACGCCGAGGGGTACGCCGCGATGGCGCAGATAGGCGTATAAAGTGCTCTTGGAAATATGCAAATGCTCGGCAATTTGCTGGGCGCTGAGTTTGCCTTCACGGTACAGTGTTTCGGCGGCGCAAGCGGTGGATAGGGCTTTCTGCGGCAAGCCTTTCGGGCGTCCGCCGGTGCGTCCACATGCGCGGGCGGCGGAAAGACCGGCTTGCGTGCGCTCGCGAATCACATCGCGTTCAAATTCGGCCAAGGAAGCGAAAAGATTAAACACCAGACGTCCTTGCGGCGTTGTGGTGTCGATTGGATCATTGAGGCTCTTGATGCCGACATCCCGCTGTAACAGCAGATTGACGGTCTCAACCAGATGCTTGAGCGAACGCCCCAGACGATCCAGCTTCCAAACCACCACGATGTCACCCGGCCGCACCTCTTCGAGTAGCTTGGCCAATATCGGCCGCTCGGTCGCCGCGCCGCTGATGACTTCCGCGTAAACCTTGGCGCAGCCCACCTCCTTCAGCGCATCGACCTGAAGCGCTACGGTCTGATCGCGGGTACTGACGCGGGCGTAACCAATATTCATGGGAATCTTTTGTCGTATGCGTATCGTCCATTATACTCATCACCCAAAAGTAAATCGAACTTTGATTTGTAGAACCAGTAATCTGCACTGAAAACAGTCTTATTTCGACGGAAAATGGCCTGGCTGCCGGGGTTCGACAAAATGATCGTTTTGTCGAACCCCGGCAGTAGCGCTATAATGTGTACACCTAAGTACACAAAGAGGACGTTATGGAAACTAAAGTGGGCGTGAAAGAGTTCCGGGCACATTTGCCTTCCTATCTGGAATCCGTGTCGCCAATCACGATCACCCGTCACGGGGAAACCATCGGCTATTACATTCCGGCACATCGGGGACGTAATCAAGCAGAGCTGGATGCGCTCAAACAGGCAGCGGCGAAACTGGAAGCGATGCTGTCTGAGTTGGGCGCTTCAGAAGAGGAGATTGTGGCCGATTTCAAAACGCGTCGCGCGACTGACAAGCCATGAGTCGTCAAGCTCTGGTGCTTGACGCTAACATTCTTGTCCGGGCCGTGCTGGGTCAGCGAGTCTTTAAGCTATTAGACCAATACTACGGCACAACGGCCTTCTTTGCCCCCGACGATGCTTTTGCGGATGCCGAGAAGTATCTCCCGCCCATCTTTGCGGCACGAGGCCTCGATTGGGAAGTCGGCGCTGCCGTACTGAGCCGGTTGCCAACACTGGTGCAGTGTATTGAATTTGATGTTTATTGCGAATTCGAGGCCAAAGCGAGGAAACGTATCCGCGATAGTCGTGACTGGCCGGTGTTAGCCACAGCTCTGGCATTAGATTGCCCCATATGGACAGAGGATCAAGATTTCTTCGGCAGCGGCGTAGCCACATGGACCACCCGCACCGTGACGATGTATTTGATCGGCGCTGAGTAATTTCGCCGTTCTCGGTTAATGTGGTTCCTGGCCGATGTTATCGGGCTGTTCTCAATTAATCTGGGCTCATTCTCGTTTAATCTGGTTTCTGAGGCCCGGACATTCTCAGCTAATAGGGTCCCGAAAAACGGATGTAATCGGGTCCTGGGATTGATGTTATCGGGCCGCTACAGTTAGGGGGGATTTTCAAAAACGAGCCGCATCGGAATCATTTCGGAATAGTTAAAGCCCTTCTTCCGATAAAGCGACTGGGCCGCCGCATTGTTCTTGTCGGTCAAAACCGTAATCCTCTTGCACCCGTCCCGAACAGCAAAGCGAATCGCGTAATCCAGCAATTGAGTCCCCCAGCCCTGCCCTCTTGCCGATTCCTCCAACACGAAGTCTTCCAGCCAGGCTACCTTGCCGCCCAACGCAGTCGACACCAGAAACAGCAAACTGACGCAGCCGGCGACCCGGCCCGCCGCTTCGATCACGAAGAACCGGCCTTTTTCCGAATCGCACAGGATTTCTCCGACCCCTTTCGATTGCGTTGCGAAATCGGGTCTGAACTCCGCCTCCTGATCGAAAAGCAAAGACAGCAGCCGGCAAATCGCCTCGTTGTCTTCGATAACGGCTTCTCTGATATGCATATTCATGAAATTCGGTTCTGTCGAACAGGGTGATCTAAAGCGCCGGGAAGGTCGTTCATTTGCCTTGCCCGACTGCGCGGCTTTCTCGGTCCGGCCTCAGCTCCGAACCGCTTTTTCCAATCAATCGCACCAGTACTGTGCAATATATGCGCACAATATTGGTGCATATTGCGAAAATTGCTCCATCCCGACACATTGCAGCCCTGACCTTGCCGACAAATAGTAAAGATGGTGCAGAAATTGCTTGAAGACTGAATATTTTTTCTGATCTCTATTTTAAGCGAAAGGATAAATGACATGCTGTCAGAGATTGAGCGTTTCGAAACATTTTCTCCCTATATCCGGAGTGTGGCCCAATGCAAGGAAATCCTCCGGGAACTGAACGGCACCTGGGGGCTGATTTCGTCGATCGCCGAAATCAGCTGTCCTAAAGAGGCGGCATCCATCCTGCCCGCGATGGAGGCGACCAAGCAGGGTTTCGGCGACCTGGAAAAGAAACTGACCCATCAGCTGGTTTCCGAGGAAATCAACAAAACCTGCCTCGAGCTCAACTCGAAGGCGCAAGTCTCAATCGACATTCTGGTGCGGAACCTGTACGAACGCACCGCGGACATCGGGTTTCTGGCCACCAACGCCGATATCTGCGATTTCGTGCTGAACGCCGTCAAAGGCGCAGAAGCCGACACCGACTCGATCAACCGCCTGCTGGACGAGTACGGCTCGAAATATACCGTCTACGACGACATCATCGTCCTGGATACGCAGGGCCGCATTCTGGCCAGGCTAGACCGTGAAGCGGCTCCCATCGAACAGACCGTTTCCGACCCGATCATTCACCGGACGTTGAATTCGACCGAAGACTATGTCGAGACTTTCGGAAAGACCGGCCTGCGTCCAGACACAGACCGCGCGCTGATTTATTCGAAACGCATTGCCGACCCGGCCAACGGCGCCGTGCTCGGCATCTTGTGCCTGTCATTCCGCTTCGATAACGAAATGGAAGGCATTTTTCGCAGCCTGCAGAAAAAAGGCGACAAGGCGGTCATTTTACTGCTGAACGCCGACGCCAAAGTCATTGCCACCAGCGATTTCGACCATGTGCCGATCGGCCGCCGCATCGAAGCCGTACCGGAAGGCCGCGAGTTCGGCATCACCGACTTCGCCGGGCGGGAATACCTGTCGGTGACGCACCGGGGCCGTCCCTACCAGGGCTATGTCGGCCAAGAATGGTACGGGCACGCCATGATTCCGCTGCAATCGGCCTTCGGCGCATCCGCCTCCGACAAGGAGATCAACGCGGAAATCCTCCGCCACGGCGACGCCCTGTCCACCGAACTGTCCAGCCTGATCGCCGGCGCCGCCGAAGGCATCAACCAGTTCCTGCACCGCGTCATCTGGAACGGGCAGATCATGGCCGCCAACGAACATGGCCATCTTCTGTCGCTGAAGGCGATCCTGCGCCAGATTCGTTCGATGGGCGCCCGCACGGCCCAGGCGCTGGCCGATTCGAGCAGCAAGCTGCACATCACGATGATCACCGCCGAACTGCGCAATGCCGAATCCATTGCGCGGCTGATGATCGACATCATGGACCGAAACCTTTACGAACGCAGCAACGACTGCCGCTGGTGGGCCTTGACTTCGGAAATCCGCCGCCTGCTGTCCGAAGGCCGCCTGGACGAAGAAGGCAAGCAGAAAATGACCGACATCCTGATCTATATCAACAAACTGTACACGGTCTACACGCGCCTCTTTATCTACGACATCAAGGGAATGATCGTGGCCGAATCCAATCTCCATCACGATCCCGTGGAGGCGGTGGACAGGCCGGTCAATGCCGCCTATGCGCAAGAGACGTTTTATTTGCGCTCGCCGCAGGAATACCGGGTATCGCCGTTCGAAGAGACCTGGCTGTACGGCGACGAACCGACCTATGTGTATAACGCGGCCATCCGCCATTTCGACGATCCGAACAAGGTCGTCGGCGGCATCGGGATCGTTTTCGATTCGGCCCGCGAATTCAAGCAAATGCTGGAAGACTGCCTGCCCGAAAAAGCCGGCGTTTTCGGTTTGTTCGTGGAGCGACCCAGCGGGCGCATCCTCGCCTCGACCGGAGCGTCCCCCTATCAAAACGGCGAAACGCTCGAAATCCTCCAGGAATTTTCCGAACTGCAAACGGGTTCCGGCAAATCGAGAATCGTGCTTCATGACAAAACCTACTATGCCGTCGGCTGTTACTCGTCGCGCGGCTACCGCGAATTCAAAACCACGGGAGACTACCGAAACGATGTAGCCGCCTTCGTCTTCATCCCCATCGGCGAAGAAAAAACCGAAGCAGCCGTTACCGACCAGCGCGAAGTCATTACCTATCCGCAAGAGCCGGTCATCGGCGAAACCGTGGATCTGGCGACGTTTTATATCGGAAGCAAGGTCTATGCCTTCCGTGCCTCAGAGGTACTGGAAGCCGTCGAAGCCGCGCGGATCAACCGCCTGCCCGGCGTCGAGTCCTATATCGTCGGCAGCATCATGTATTACGATAACCGGGGGGAGGAAGGCAACGACAAATTCCCGATCATCGTGGTAGACGGCAAAATTCTGACCGGGACGCCGCCGGTCGATCCGGAAAATCCGGAAAACATCAAAGGCATCATCGTCGTGGTCCGGACCGCAAGCGGAGTCATCGGTTTATTGGTCGACGATATCGATGCAATCCCCACCTTTGAAAAGCGCCAAGTCCAGCCGGTCGATGAATTATTGCGCGGCGACGGCGGCTACGTGAAATCGCTGGTCAACCTCTGCGACAACAACGCGTCCGGGCAGATGCTGGTCGTTCTGGATCAAAACCTGATTCTGTCCTCGGTCCGGAAAAGGTAAAGGATTCAATTGAAAGGGTTGCGGGTTGCGCAAAGCACGCAACCCAACTTACGCAACCGCATAACCTCCCGATAGCTGTAAACCGTCCGCACCCGCTTCCACAAATTCACGCCGCGGCCAGATCCGAAACCGAAACGGCACATTTCCCTTTTTTCCCTTTTGTTGAAAATCGAACACAGCCTTGTGCTGTTTGCCACAAGGCCCCTCCGCAGAACCTATTCAAATAAGGCATAAATATCAATCACATAAAAACTTTTTCATAACTGGTACGATCCATGCTTTCCCTCAAAGTAACCAATCAGCGAGGTAACTTCGATGGAATTGCCAGTATTGAACGACAAACCGGCCGGCAAGGGCGGCTGTTCCGCCAGTTCCTGCGGTTCGACCGAGGACCAGTTGGACCATCTGTCCGACGCCATTCGCGCGAAGGTGCAGAACCATCCCTGCTATTCGGAAGACGCCCACCATTATTTCGCGCGGATGCATGTAGCGGTCGCGCCGGCCTGCAACATCCAGTGCCATTACTGCAACCGCAAATACGACTGTTCGAACGAGTCGCGGCCGGGCGTAGTATCGGAACTCTTAACGCCGGATCAGGCGGTCAAGAAAACGATGGCGGTCGCCGCGACGATTCCGCAGATGACCGTGCTCGGCATCGCAGGGCCCGGCGACCCGCTCGCCAACCCCGAACGGACCTTCGAAACCTTCCGCCGCCTGAGCCAGGACGCGCCGGACATCAAGCTCTGCGTGTCGACCAACGGCCTGGCGCTGCCGGAATCGGTCGAGGAACTGGCCAAGCACAATATCGACCACGTCACGATTACGATCAATTGCGTCGATCCCGAGATCGGTGCACAGATTTATCCGTGGATTTTCTGGGAAAACCGCCGGATCAAGGGCAAGAGAGCCGCGAAGATTCTGATCGACCAACAGCAGAAGGGGCTCGAAATGCTGGTCGCCAAAGGCATCCTGGTCAAGGTCAATTCGGTGATGATTCCGGGCGTCAACGACAAGCATCTGGCCGAGGTCAGCCGTATCGTGAAGGCGAAAGGCGCGTTTCTGCATAACGTGATGCCGTTGATCGCCGAAGCCGAACACGGCACCTTCTACGGAGTGATGGGCCAGCGCGGCCCGACCCAGGACGAACTGATGGACTTGCAGGACGCCTGTTCCGGCGATATGAACATGATGCGCCATTGCCGGCAGTGCCGCGCCGATGCGGTCGGACTCCTGGGCGAGGACCGCGGCGACGAATTCACGCTGGACAAGATCGAAACGATGGAAATCGATTACCAGGCCGCGATGGAAAAACGCAAGGTCATTCATCAAGCGATCGAAGCGGAGATGAACAGCAAACGCGCGGCAAAGGCCGAAACGGCCGCGAAACATGCCGAGGCCGAAAAGCTGCAAACCCGCCCCGTGCTGATGGCGGTCGCAACCAGCGGCCAGGGCGTGATCAACCAGCACTTCGGCCATGCGAAGGAATTTTTGATCTACGAAGCCTCGCCGGATGGCGTCCGCTTCATCAGCCACCGCAAGACCGAACTGTACTGCAGCGGCGACGAAACCTGCGGCGACGGCGAAAGCGTATTGCAGCGCACGATCCGGACCCTGGAAGGCTGCGAGGCGGTATTGTGCTCGAAGATCGGCTTCGAGCCTTGGGAAATGCTCGAAGAAGCCGGCATCATGCCGAACGGCGAGCATGCGATGGAACCGATCGAGGAGGCGGTGCTGGCGGTTTACCGGGAAATGGCGGCGGCCGGGAAGCTGGATGAGGCGGCTGTCCGGCAACGCGCTACGGCATAAGATGAACAAATTTCAAAACGTAGGATGTGCCGACGCAAGGAGGCGCATCAATCACGAGATATCACTCGACAGATGCGCTTCGTTCCTCAGCACATCCTCCAATGCAACCGAATAATGGAGAACCACCATGTCTCAACCCGCACTCGCCGTCAAAACCGGCGACCCTTTCATGAACTCCGACATCATCGTCGAATTGCTGAAGCAGCTTCGCGCGCTGGACACTTATGACACCTTCGAAGGCTGGCCGGAAGAAAAAATCATCGATCCGTTGATTCTGACCAAAGAACGCAAACGCGAGATTCCGATTGTCGGCGATCCGGACGAAACGACGCTGGCCCGCGTCAAAGCCTATTACAACGCGATCGCCTCGCTGATCGAAAAGAAGACCGGCCTGATGGCAGTGCCGGTGATCAACCTCACGCACGAAGGCTTCGGGCGCGCCTTCGTGCTGGTCGGCAAGCTGATCGCGGTCGACAAAACCCTGCGCGATGTGCACCGGTTCGGTTTCCCGACGCTGGAAGAGCTGTGCGTAAAGACCGAGCAGATCGTCGACAAGGCGGCCCTGCTGATCGATCAATACCGGGAAGTCGCCGAAGCGTGAGGTGAACCATGAATGACGAAGAAATCAAACGGCTCGAAAAAGAAGTCAAAAAGACCAAGCGCCTGGCCGGCGAGGCCGCGATGGCGCTGCACGACCTGATCGAGGACCGGCTGCCCGAGGCCTACGGCGAATTGATGGAAACCGCCCAGGCAACCTTTGATGCCTGCAAGGCCTGGGACGACGCCTGCAAAAAACTGCTGGCCGCGACCGGCGAGACGGCCTGAGGAGACTGCCATGAGCGAATTCGTAACCGGAGTCACCTTCGGCGGCGCTGCCTGGACGCCTTCTTTCGTGACCGATTTAAACCAGCGCGCCTGCATCGGCTGCGGCCGCTGTTTCAAGGTGTGCCCGCGCGACGTGTTCGATCTGGTCGAACGCGACGAAGTGCTCTCTGCCGAAGACTTCGACGATGATTACGGCGACTTCGAGGACGACGACAACACGATGGTGATGAGCCTGAAGAACGCGGCGGACTGCATCGGCTGCGAGGCGTGCTCGAAGGTGTGCCCGAAAGACTGCTTCACGCATCAACATAAAGCGGCGTAGCACACCAAAAGTAGGCTGGGTTGAGGAACGAAACCCAGCGTACATTAAATTTTAGGAATTACAATCATGCCCAGACCCGAAAAACACGTTTTTGTCTGTACCCAAAACCGGCCGCACGGCCATCCGCGCGGCTCCTGCTCCGCCTCCGGCTGCGCGGAAGTGATGAACGAGTTTATGTTGGAAATCCAGAGGCGCAATTTGTTCGACAGGATCGGCCTGACCAATACCGGCTGCATGGGTCCCTGCGCGCAGGGGCCGAGTGTGCTGGTGTACCCGGAAGGGGTGATGTACGGCAAGGTCGGCAAGATGGAGGTGAAGACGATCATCGAACAGCATTTGCTCGGCGGCGTGCCGGTCGAGTCGTTGAAAATGCCCGCCGAGGTCTGGTGAGCCATGAATCCGACGGTATTCGACGAGCGTGTGCTGTTCAGTCCCGGCCTGCCGAAGGAGATCAACCGATTGCTGCAGGCGGGTGTCGCGGCGAGCCGTGCGGACACGGCGCAGGCGGAGAAATGCTTCAAGGAGGCGCAGCAACTGGACCGAAGCTGCCTCTCAACCTATTTCGCGCTGTACAAGTTTTACTTCTACCAGGGGCGCCTCAAGGACGCGGAACGCGAAGTGATCTGCGCGCTCGAAGAAGCTTCCCGGCAGGGCAATTTCCCTTACGAATACCGGCGCCTGGCCAAACAGGCGTTCCGCTGGGACATGTATGCCGGCGAGGCCGCGCTGTTCTATTTATACACGTTAAAGGCCCTGGCCTTCATCAAACTGCGTCTCGGGCAGGATCTGGAAGCGAACCGGATTCTGGCTGCGATCGCCGAGCTCGATCCGGAAGACCGCTGCGGCGCCTCGGTGATCATGAGCCTGGCCGATGCGCTGACGGAGGATGCGTTGGCGGAGCAAGCCGCATGAGCGCCGGTATCCGTGATCACATCGAAGCCAAACGCTCTTTCGGCAATGCGGTGTGCGGGTCGATCGCCGAGGCTATCGCCCGGCTCGGCTTTCCGCTGCAAACGCGGATCGACCTGCCGGATTTCGATGCGGCCGAGTTCATCCAGGTCACCGATCCTTACACGCAAAGCGAAGATCTGGTAGGCTTCTGGTACAACAGCCGCAAGCAGCGGATCGGGCAGATCAAGTTTCACGGCGACGGCAGCTTTTATGCCGAATACGATGTGGTCCAGCCGCATCCGCGCAAAAAAAATCACTTCGTCGAAGCGATCAATGCCTGGGGCAAGGAAGACAACATCAAGACCGAAGCCAAACTGCTCGATTTGCCGCAATAAAGAGGGCCATGTCCGATCCGAAACGCATTTATGAACTGCTGCTAGACTCCTGCAACAGCGCGGCGCTGGTAGACGAACTGATGATCGGCCTGGTGTGGACCTTGTGCCGCAACAGCGAAGGCGGCACCGGCCTGGCAATGAGCCCTGCCCTTCCGACCCGGACGCTGTCCTGGTCCGGCAGCCTGAAAGGCAAACCGATCATCGACGTGGCCGCCTGGATTCTGGAATGGGACTCCTACCAGGCGACCGCCGCAATGGCCGCGATCAACAGTTGCCTGAACAGCCGGCCGCTGCCTGAATCGATACCGCTCGAACCGCAGGGCGAAGGGGCCAATCTGGCCGTTTTCGATCATTTCCTGCCCCATTTGCTCGGCAAAAACGTCGCGGTGATCGGCCATTATCCGGGCATCGAACGCTACCGGCACCTGATGCAGCTCTGGGTGATCGAGAAACAGCCGACCGGCGACGATTTGCCCGACGCCGCCGCCGAATTTCTACTCCCGAATGCGGACTGGGTCTTTCTGACCGGAAGCTCGATCCCGAATAAAACCTTTCCGCGCCTCGCCGAACTGGCCCGAAACGCCAACACTGTGCTGATGGGCCCGACTGTGCCCTGGCTGCCGCAGCTCCACGAATTCGGGATCGATTATCTGGCCGGCATCGAAATCAACGACGCCGAGGACCTCCACCATACCGCGGCACAAGGCGGCGGCGTGCGCATCTTCAGCCACGGCCTGCGCTACCGGATCGCCGAACTGACGCCGGCGTCCAGCCTGGCCTGGCTGAAACGGCAGATCGCCGACTGCGCGGAGCAGAAAAACCGGTTGAGTCGGGAGATGGAACGCTGGTATGCGGACGGCAACAGCCAACGTTTTCCGGACCATGCCCTGCTCGAACGGACCCATCAACGCTTGTCCGGCCTGGACAGCAGTTACAAGCCGCTTTGGGACCAGTACGGCGAAACTTCACCGATCAACGCAAAATAAACCCGATGCCCGCCGACTCCGTATTCGATCCGAATCACCGCCTGCTGCTTTATTACAAAGGCGACATCAGCGCGCTGACCCTGTTCGCGCAGCAGGCCAACGGCAGCGTCTGTTTTCCGGAGCCGCTGCCGGCGCTATCCAGCGCGCTGGAAAACGGGGAACCCGAAAGCGCGAAGGTGGCCCCGCATCCTGCGATGCTGCTGAACCGGATCAGCCAGCTTCTGGACCTGGAAGACGGCATGCTCCGCATCGAAACCGGCTTCAGCGAGCCGGTCGATACTCCGAACGGGGTGATTACCGTGCACATGGCCCGCTTCATGGTGCTGGACCCGCCGCACAAGCTGATGCAAAGCCGCGGCTGCCGGCTGCGCACCCTGCCCGAGCTGCGCGGACGGCCGCCGGCAGAAATGGAACTGCTGCGCCGGGCTTATGTGAAGGTTATGGAGTCCTAAGGTAAAAAGGATGTAGCCTCGATACGGCTATGCGGAATCGAGGAGTAGTAGTTCAAACCTAACCTGACGCTCCTTCCGATTTTTATTCCGAAATACGCCTGTCGGTTGCATTACTAAACTTCATTGCAACTTCATCTTCTCTACGAATTGCATCTTCCAGTTCCTCGGGAAGAAATAAATCTTTTGTGACATGCAAATTAGTTTTATATAAATGGCAACGACCGGGTTCCGACGGAGATCTATCAATAAACTCCGACAGTTCTTTGCATTCACCTATTAAATCGTGAGAAATTTTATTTTGAATGTTTTTATGAACGACAAAGACATGGTCTAATCCCACCAACTTTAGCTTAGTGAGTCCCTTGCTTTTGAGCGCTCGTAATTCTTGCAGTTCATCATGATTCACTGGCGTAGCCTCTTTTATTGATACAACATTGACATCACTGGAGTTTATTAAAGTCAATTTGACGGTTAATTCTTTGATTGCTTGCAATAACTGATCAGGAGCGCAGGTTTTTTCTGAAAATGCATCCATACCGGCAGCAAAGCATGATGGCCGATAGTCAGTTCTTACTGTAAGCGCCATTATTGGAAAATATGGAGTGCTTCCTCTAATTCTTCTTGTAGCCTCTATGCCATTCATCTTTGGCATTTCGATATCCATTAGATAAAGATCGTATCTTCCCCTGTTTCGTTGAGCGTACTCTACGGCCTCAATACCGTTTGATACCATATCGAATTCAAAACCCCAATCGCGCATTAATTTAGCATTTAATAATTGGATGACTTGGTTATCTTCGGCTATCAATATATTCATTGTATATCCTTTATAACGATTTCTTATGCTAAAAAGAGAAACGCGGCCATACGACTACTCTCCGAATAACGGTAAGGAAATCCCGGATTTCCTGTTTCGGCGCCACAGGAAACGCCTTCAAACTGTCACATTTAGCCTTTGATTGCATACATCCAAGTCGTCAGGTTAGCACGAAAACGGCGAATAATCGTGCCGGCCTCCTTTTACACTTCGATTCTCCGAATTTTGTGCCTTCGATTAACCCGGATTCCGTAAGCTCCATCCAGGCTACTCGTTAGGGCGGTTTTGCGCCAGCAAACCGCCATGCCAAACGAAGCGCCGGTGCGCCGTTTCGGCGGATTGCCTGACGGCGAATCCACCCTACAATTCATCCCCCTTACGGGTTAAATGCCCGGTCAATGCTGTGAGCTGTTTAACATTTTTAGCGCAATGTCGAAGCAAGTCGGCTGATTATGGGTACTATCGACATTATGAGCTACATTAGCATTCAATCCGAGACTCGATGTGATTGGGAATAGGAAATGATCGAGGTGATGATTCGGAAAGCCTGCACCGGCTGACCGGAAAACTCGAACGATGCGACTCGTACCTCGGCAACTGCTCCCGACATTGCTCTACCTCCTGCATCCATGCAGCCGTCAACATCCTACGGCCCTGTAAACTCACTGAAGGGATCGATGCTTAGTTCGTAGTTAGGCAATTATTTGTTTAAAAATAATGGGAAGGCATGAACCGAGTGTATTTTATATGCTTTATAGTTCTACTGATGATTCAGCTTGCGTTTTTAGAACATGCGTTTGCCCAAGAGCCTGTTATTGACACGCAGTACACGCTGATAAAAAAAGAACACTATTACCAAGGCATCTATGATGCCACCTATCGTGTGAAGCTAATCAACGGCGACAACGCAATCAAGAAAGTCAGTGCAACGGTAACAAGCAACACGGATAATATTGAGGTTATCGACGGAAACGTTGCCTTTAATGATGCCCCGGCGGGCGGAACAGCGGACAGTGTGGACACACTTACGATACGTCTGCATCATAAATATAAATTTGACCCTGACGCTCATTTGGTTTGGAAAATCAATTACGAACTGGTGGAACACATTAAAATTCAAACATCGCCCAGTAAGCAGGTTTTCAATTTAAGTGAATCGCACAATATCGCGACTAACCTAAATTTTATTCCTCCCGTGAAAGGTACTCCTTATACCGTTAATATTGCTCAAACCATTAGCCCCGCTACAGGTCTTAGCGCGTCGCCCGCTATCAATGGGACTTCTTACAACCTTTCTGCCAACTTTGGGACCGTGCTAGCTCAAGTGCTCACACCATCGTCGGTTGGCGAATATACCATAACCACGACAGCGACCATCGCCCAGACAGGCCAGTCGTCCACCAGCACGGCGAAAGTGAGAATAGGGTTGGACATAGAATCTGAAATAAAAGTAATTCAACCCTCGGCGTATCCTGACGCTCTCACAGTAAACTCAACAACCCCGGTATTACTTACTAGCCGTGTTACGGGAAAAGGCATAAAAAAAGTCAGTGAAGTCTTTATTCGCGACCTGGATTCATTGGCGACCTATAAGTTATTTGACAATGGACAAAACGGGGATATTCAAGCCAATAATTATGGCTATGGAGGTACATATACACTGGCAACTAGCGGCATGTCGTCTGGCGATTGCTTTCGCTTTGCTGCCGTGGCTGTCGTCAACAGCGTAGAGACGGAATCTAAGCCAGGGAAACTGTGTGTCACAAAATACCCGGTGGGGTTTAAAATTGTCACTCGGGATGAAATTGAACAGAACGGCTTTTCCACTATCATTGGGCCAAAAGTTTCAAAAGACATTATTAACATAATGGTGAAAGAAAACACGACCGATGCCCAAATAGATGAAATTGTCGCCAGTGTCGGTGGAGCGGTGATTGGTTCCAACCCTCATTCTGGCAATTATCAGATAAAATTATTGACGCCTCCCGCCTCCTTATTTGATCTGGTGTCAATTGTAAGCAATTTGGAATCCAATCCGAATGTAGTCGCCGCCGACCTGACCTATTTCATTAACATGTTGTCGTCTTTAACGCCGGCAGACACCCGGTTTGGCGAACAAACCCATTTGATGAAAATACGCGCTGACGAGGCTTGGTATATTGCACGCGGCAACGATAAAGTCATCGCTTTGGTCGATTCGGGCGTAGATCTTGGGCATCCCGACTTAGCCGACAAAATCATTACTGAGAAAGATTTTTGTTGATGGCGACATGTTGCCCGATGATTTAAATGGGCATGGAATCCATGTTGCCGGTATTGCCGCTGCGATAAGTGATAACAATAAAGGTGTCGCCGGCGTGGCACATGGAACAGTAAAATTTTAGCCGTCAGGGTGATGGACTCGTTCGGGGGGCTGCCTACGACAATGCCTCTGTCGACGGTATTGCATACGCTGATAGTGAAAATGCCCCCATTATCAACATCAGTGCCGGTTTTACAGAGGAGGCCAGTTCGGCGGGATTATTTTGCTATCTTAAGGAGCAGCTTGGCATCATAGCGGAAGGCGCCTGCAAACAAAGCGTCATAACCGCCATTAACGATCTTTGCCGAGCAGTTGAAACAGCAACAAAAAAGGGTGAAGTTGTTGTTGCCTCTGCGGGTAATTCATTACTCGGTGGAACAACAGAAAAATATTATCCTGCGGCATGCCCTACCGCTATCGCTGTTGGAGCGACCACTGCTTCAGAGTAAGGTATTGATTTAATTAGAAACAGAATTTTAAGACTGAAAAATAAATAACAATTAAATTAATAAGTTACGTATAGTGGTTGGTTCAAGTCCGACAGGCTCGTAGGTTAAGTAGCAAGAATATCACTGCCGTAAAAGTTAATTCTATAGACTTTCATCTGAGTTATAACTAAATCCAAACGCCGGACGGGGGGGGGGGCATGTTACCCGCCCGCAGGATTTAAACAGAGCCAAACAACCTGCGGCTCTTTCTCGGCGAGCAATGTAACCGGAGCGAGCGTTTTTCAACGCCGTTGAAACGATGGGGACGGGTTTTAAAACCCGTCCTGCTTGGAATTTCCGAATTCGTGCCTTCGATTAACCCGGATTCCGTAAGCTCCATCCAGGCTACCTTGCTGTATAAAACGCTATAAAACAAGAAGGCCATTCGACACTTGCCGGGTTGCGCAAAAATGCGCAATCCAATCTACACAACTGCCGTGTTTTTCAGATATTCAATGTGGGAAGGATAGAGTCTTGAAGACGGATCAAGACACCCTGCGGCATCGAGCGGACAAAGTCAGTATACGTCCCGCACGTAGCGCTTGTCCTGGACCATGCGGCCGACATAGGCGGCAGCCTGTTCGGCACTCATGCGGCCTTCGTGTTCTACGATCCGCCTCAGCGCCGCATCCACATCCCTCGCCATCCGGGCGGCATCGCCGCAGACATAAAAATGCGCGCCTTCTTCCAGCCAGACCCACAGCTCGGCGCCCTGCTCGATCATCCGGTGCTGCACGTAGATTTTTTCGGCCTGGTCGCGCGAGAACGCGGTATCCAGTCGGTGCAGATAACCGTCTTTTTGCAGTGATTCCCATTCGTCGCGATAGTAGAAATCGGTCGCGGCGCGCTGCTCGCCGAAGAACAGCCAGTTTTTGCCTTTTGCGCAGGCGGCCCGGCGCTCCTGCAGGAACGCCCGAAACGGCGCAACGCCGGTGCCGGGGCCGACCATGATCATCGGCGCATCGGGGTTGGCGGCCGGCCGGAAATGCGCCGACTTCTGGAGGAAAATCGGCACTTCGACACCGGCCGTCCGGTCGGCGAGAAAGGTCGAACAGACGCCGCCGCGCGCTTTGCCGCCGGAGCGGTAACGCACCGTCGACACGGTCAAATGCACCTGCAGCGGATCGACCTTCGGGCTCGAAGCGATTGAATACAGGCGCGGCTGCAGCCGCTTGAGCACGCCGAGCCATTCGCCGGCCGCCGCCCGTACCGGGAATTCGTGCAGGATGTCGACGACTTGCCTGCCCCACAGCCATTCTTTCAACCGGGCTTTGTTTTCCTCTTTCAGGAGTTCCGCGAGCGTGCCGCTGCCCGAGCGTTCGGCAACGAAACGCAATAAGTCCGGCGTGATCCGGGCAATTTCGTAATGCCGGAGCAGCGCCTCGCCAAGCGGTATTTCTTCCCCGTTCACAACGACCGGCGCCGCGGGTGAAATCTTGAGCGCCGTCAACACCTCGGCGGTCAGATCGGGACAGTTGGTCGGCCAGACGCCCAGCGCATCGCCGGCTTCGTAGGTAAAGCCGCTGCCGGCCAGATCGAAAGCGAACTGCCGCGTTTCTTTCTCGGCCCCGGGCACGTTGAGCAGACGATTGAGCACGAGGCGGCTGTGCAGCGGGCGGTTCCGATCGTACGCGGGTACGGCAACCGGAGCCGGGGCCGTCTCCTCGTCGTCCTCGCCGGCCTCTGCCGTCACCGGAATCTTCCGGGTGGCTTGTCGGGCCGGCGCGGCGGTTCCGGCCAACGCCTGTGCGACCGCCGCGAGCCAGGCTTCGGCCGGGACCTGGAATTCCGGTTCGCAGTCCGCGCGCGGAGCCAGCCGCTCTGCGCCCAGCGCTTCCAGGCGGGCGTCGAGCTTGCGGCCGAAACCGCAGAACTGGTCGTAACTGGAATCGCCGAACGCCAGCACCGAAAATTGCAGATGTTCCAGACGGGGCGCGCCGCCGGCCTCCAATGACGACCAGAATGCGCTGCCGTTGTCCGGCGAATCGCCGTCGCCGAAGGTGCTGGCCAGGAGCAATACGCGCGACATGCCGATAAGGTCCGCCGCGTTGAC
Source organism: Candidatus Methylomicrobium oryzae (assembly GCF_016745425.1). Classification (GTDB taxonomy): domain Bacteria; phylum Pseudomonadota; class Gammaproteobacteria; order Methylococcales; family Methylomonadaceae; genus Methylomicrobium; species Methylomicrobium oryzae. The sequence goes on from NZ_JAERVK010000020.1 coordinate 27,352, forward strand.
GCTGTCCATCGCGGCGAGCCGAACCGCGTATCCTTCGTTGGTGAGCCGCTCGGCGCAACGGCCCGCGAATCCTTCCGCATTGCCGGTCTGCGAAGCCCACAGTATGGCCACCTCCGGTAGGGCGGGCACATCCTCTTCCGCAACGGCCAAAGCCGGGTTCGCCGGCACGGCGCGCGCGAACAGGCCTGCCAGCACACCGTCCAACAACAGCCGTTTGTCATCGTCGAGCGGCGCGCCGGACGGCAACACCGGAACGCCGGTTGCTTGAGAAGGCGCCGCGCTGCAGCGCAAGCCGGTCAAATAGCCTTGCAGATAGCGCTGTTCCTGCGCATCCAATACGATGGCAGGCACGGCGTCGAGGCCGAGAAATTTAGCGAGAGCATCGATCTGTTGCATGTTCGGTTCCGTATGAAGTGGAGTCGATGCGCCGGCATTGGCGCGGGCGGGAACGCCGTTGTTCCCGCTAACGGTAGAATGAGTAAGCGGCGTATCGGCAATGCGCGCCAGGGACACAGCGGAAAATTTGAATTCGGGCTGCAGCGAGAGAGGATCGACCGCGTCGCCGGTCACGGCGTTGATCGCCAGATTCTCCCCGAACACGTCGTTCCAATGGAAAGGCGCAAAGCAATTGCCCGGCCGCACCCGGTCCGTGATTACGGCCGGCAGCACGGCCCGGCCGCGCCGGGAGCGGATTTCGATCCGGTCCTTGTCGCGCACCCCAAGCAGGGTGGCATCTTCGGGATGGATTTCGACGAACGGCCCCGGATTGAGCTTGTTCAGCGTGGGAATTTTGCCGGTCTTGGTCAGGGTATGCCACTGATGCTGCAAACGGCCGGTGTTCAGCACGAACGGAAACTCGCCGTCCGGCAATTCGGCCGGCGGCAGGTGCGGACGCGGCAGGAACGCGGCCTTGCCGCTTTCGGTCGCGAAAGCGAACTTGGGCGTACTGCCGTCCGGGCCGGTTTGGAGCGTCTGGCTGACGCCGTCGTTCAGATAGCGGATGGGGTGCCGGTCGGCCGTGCTTTCCTCCGGACAAGGCCATTGGAGCGGCGTCGTGCGCAAGCGCTCATAGCTGGCACCGCGGATGTCGTAGCCGGTCTTGGGGTTCCAGGCGCGTTTGATTTCTTCGAGCACTTCGGACGCGGAAGCGTAATCGAAGGCATGCGCATAGCCCATCTCGCCCGCCACGCGGGCAATGATTTGCCAATCGGCGAGCGCTTCGCCGGGCGGCTCAACGGCTTTCTGCATCAGCGTCAGGTTGCGTTCGGAATTGATCATTACGCCTTCGGCCTCGGCCCAGAGCGCGCCGGGCAGCAGGATATCCGCATAGCGGTTGGTTTCGGTGTCGAGAAAGGCGTCCTGGGTGATGACCAGCTCGGCCGCCTGAAGCCCCGCGATTACCTTCTTGCGATTGGGAACGGTCGCGACGGGATTGGTGCAGATGATCCAGCACGCCTTGATCTTGCCGGCCTGCATCGCCTCGAACATCGCCACGGTGCCGCCGCCCGCTTCGCTGCGCAGCGTGCCGCGCGGGATGTTCCACAAGTCTTCGACGAACGCGCGGTCCTGCTCGACCAGCGCCGAACGCTGGCCCGGCAGGCCCGGCCCCATGTAGCCCATCTCGCGCCCGCCCATCGCATTGGGCTGGCCGGTCAGCGAGAACGGCCCGCTGCCGGGGCGGCAAATCGCCCCGGTCGCCAGGTGCAGGTTGCAGATCGCGTTGGTATGCCAGGTGCCGTGCGTGCTCTGGTTGAGCCCCATCGTCCAGCAGCTCATCCATTCACCCGCGCTACCGATCCATTCGGCGGCCTTGCGGATGTCGGCTTCGTCCAGGCCGGTGATCTCCGCGACTTTGGCCGGCGGATAGTCGTCGAGAAAAGCCGGCATTGCTTCCCAGCCCTCGGTGAATTCGTCGATGAACGCAGGATCGGTATGGCCGTTCTTGACGATCAGGTGCAGCAGCCCGTTGAGCAGCGCCAGGTCGGTGCCGGGCTTGATCTGCAGGAACAGGCCGGCCTTGTCGGCGGTGGCGTTACGCCGCGGATCGACGACGATCAGCTTGGCGCCGGCCTTGACCCGGTCCATCATCCTTAAAAACAGGATCGGATGGCAGTCTGCCATGTTCGCGCCGATCACGAAGAACAGGTCGGCGTGGTCGAAATCCTGGTAGGAGCCCGGCGGCCCGTCCGCGCCCAGCGACAGTTTGTAGCCGCTGCCGGCACTGGCCATGCACAAGCGCGAGTTGGACTCGATATGAGGGGTGCCGACAAAGCCCTTGGCGAGCTTGTTGGCGAGGTACTGCGCTTCCAGCGACATTTGCCCGGACACGTAGAACGCCAGCGCGTCCGGCCCGTGAACGTCGAGCACGGCGCGCAGGCGGCGCGCGGTTTCGCGGATCGCGTGATCCATCGGAACGCGGGCCGGTTCCTGGCGGCGTTCGTTACGCAGGTAGGCATGCTCCAGCCGGCCGGATTCTTCAAGGGCCTGGGCGCAAGTGCTGCCTTTGGTGCAAAGCCGGCCGAAATTGCTCGGATGTTGCTTGTCGCCGGCCACTTTGACCACTTTGCCGTCCCGAACGTCCATCACGATCCCGCAGCCTACGCCGCAATAGGGGCAAACACTTTTAACCTGGCTTGTCGTCATTCAGCGGGATTCCGTTTCGAATATCGTTATACTGGTAATACCTATCGTATTGCAGCAAGCAATAATCGAGCCATTTCGAAACGGCTTGGGCGGGATGCGGCATGACCGCTCGCGGACGAGCGTCGCGCACAAAAATAGACCGGGCTTTTCTTTCTTCGCCCGCAAATGGCGCACGCCGGCCCAATTGCGGGCATGAAGCGGGCATGGCGCTGTCGTTGTGTTACGAACGCCTTTCTATCGGAAGAAAGCGGCGGGCAGGGTATGAGATCGTACAGGGTTCAGCGCAAATCGGAAAAGACAAAACTTCCTAACTCGATAAAGTCAAAGTGTCTTCCAAAGCGATTTCGAGCTCAGCCAGGGTAACATCAGATAGCCCAAGTCTGGACACTTCTTCACTGTTTGAAACGATGAGCTCCGGTTGCGGTCGCAATGCGATGCCCAGCTTGTATGACACCATATCGGCAACCCTTACCATGAGTTCCACAGTGCCAGTTTCCTCTGTTAAAGGATGATGGTGTGATCCGGCAATGCTGCCATATGCTTCCGGAAGGTTCCACGATTGGAGCAACCATGCCCCTTTTTCCTCATGTTGGCGAACCATGACCTCACGTACCAGATTCTCCGGTAGATTAATCGTGGGATTTTTCACGCGCATGTCTTCAAGGCATTTGAGTAACAAAAGCTCCCCAATGTCATGGAACAGACCCGCCAAGAAGGCTTCTTCTGCAAGGGATTCGAAGTTTAGCCGTTTAGCTAGCCACTCGCTACCCAATGCGACTGCCACACTGTGCTGCCACAATTTGATTATAAATTGATTAGTGGCTGGATCCTTGGAAGAAAAAAGCCCCTTTTGCATGACCAGCGTAGCGATTTGTACGACACGGCCTAACCCAAGCCTTACGATAGCTTCCTTGACGGTGTTGATCTTACTCAAGCCCGCGTAGAACGATGAGTTGGCGACCCGCAAAACTTGACTGGCCAAGCTGGCATCCATCGCGATTTGTTTGGCGATGGTATCCAACGATTTCCGCTCGTCTTTTAAGGCATTGCGCAGTTCGTTGATTGCGCGAGGAAATACAGGTAATGCCATGTCCCCGGAGGCGATGGCTTCATCAATCAGTTCTGCAAGTGATTTTTCGCTCATGTTGGCAGGTTTTAATTTATCGGCTACCTAGAAGGCGGCGTAGTTCATGAAGGGGGCGGGGTTTGCCGAAGCGGGGCAGATTTTGGATAACCTCTTGCAAGGAGGTAATTCCGGCGGCCGCCTTGACCAAACCGTCTTCGACCATTGTTACCAAACCGGCTGTTTCCAGGCTAACACGGCGAATTTCATAAGAGCTCTGGCGGCGCAAAATCGCATCCTTAACCATTTCGTTCAAGGTTAAGACTTCGAAGATGCAGACCCGGCCGAGGTAGCCGGTATATCGGCACTTGTCGCAGCCTTTGCCTAATAAGAAGGTACCTCCGCTCAAATCTTGAGGCGTGAGGCCTAAACGGCGAAGTAAAGTCGGGTCGGGCTTAACAGGCTCACCGCAATTGCGGCATACCCGGCGTATCAGTCGCTGAGATAACACGGAAACGATTGTAGAAGAAATCAGGAAAGCTTCGATCTCCATGTTGAGGAGCCGCAAAAGGCCGCCAATACTATCTTCGGTATGAAATGTGGTCAACACTTTGTGGCCGGTCAATGCCGCCTGGATCGCTGTATCGGCGGAAAACCGGTCACGTATTTCGCCCAATACGATGATATCGGGGTCCTGCCTGACGATGTGCCGCAGGGTTTCCTCATAGGTTAAATTGATCTTCGTATTAATCGAACATTGAGCGACTCCGTCGATGACGTATTCGACCGGATCCTCCGCCGTAACAATGTTGACCTCCGGCGCATTGAGATAATCCACCGCACTGTAAAGGGTCGTCGTTTTTCCCGAACCAGTGGGGCCTGTGATGATGATTACCCCGGTTGGAACGTCTAACGAATCCTGGATAAATCGTTCCAACATCAACGGAGCCATGCCGATTTCGTGAATATCCAGCAACTCGGTCTTGCGGTTCAACAAACGCAAAACAACTTTTTCGCCATTGATGGTGTTGAAAAATGAGGCCCGCATATCAAAAACGTGATTCGAGGCAGCTTGTTCGTATAGTACGCGGCCGTCCTGGTGCCGCCGCTTCTCGGCGATGTCGGCACCTGCCAGGACCTTAATTCGGCTAGTCAAAGCTTGTGCAAATTCCAACGGGAAATCCTGATAGTGCACCATCAGTCCATCCATGCGAAAACGGACGCGCAATTTGAGCTCTAATGGCTCGATGTGGATATCACTGGCCTCTTGGCGTATGGCATCGTCAAATATCTGGTTGACGATGGTTACTGTGGATTGATCACCCAGCAGTTTCTTGTCTTGGCTGATATTACGTTCGTAATTCAACAGGAATCTGAGTATCTGCGAGTGTCTTCCTGCCGCCGGTAATATGTCAGCGCCAATTATGCTGTGAGCAACTTCAATTGCTTGGCTGTCCAACGGATCACCGAAAGCTACCAAGACACCTTCCGGCTGCTTTTCGATAGGTACGAAGCAGTGTTTAGTGGCCGACTTAATCATCTGCTTTGACATCAGCGTCTGATCGACTCTCGCTACGCTAAGGTCGATGACAGGAATTCCCTTCAGGTCAGCCAATACTTCCAGCATTTTGGTTTCAGAAATCAGGTTGCGTTCAACCAGAATTTCGCCCAACCGCTTGTGTCCGGATTCTTGCTGTTGAATCGCTAACGCCTGCTGGAGATTGGCGTCGCTAATATAGCCGAACTCTACCAAGAACTGTCCTAGCCTGACCTTGATTGGATGGCTGCGGAAAACCTGCACGAGCTGGCTGTGTGTGACATATCCCAAGTCACACAGTACAACCAATAGTGGTTTCGAAGATTCCAGTTTCGCTTGAACGCGTCGCGCGTATTTCAGTTTATCCGGGTCAATCGCGCCTTGCTCGACCAATAAATTCAAAAAGGTTTCATTGAACGTGGCATCGGAATCTGGAATACTGGAATCGTTGGGCATCATAGTTGTTGTTCTATATTAGCCTTCTTTTAGACCTAGAAAAGAAAGGTTTCTACGTTACGACTAATATATCACACTGGTTTGCTGCTTTGGTTAAACATAACGGCAACAAGATCGCTGAAAACTTAGGTCCGACGGGCTCTTAGGTAGGAGCGATAAAAAAGTGCCTGAACGATGCCCTTGTTTCCTTCCAATTAGATGGGTAACTGGACAACCTATCTCATTGAGGCTAATGGTTCCCAAATCACCGTGCCTCTCAATGGCCGACTGGTCAATATCTAAAACCAACCGACAAACCTCCGAGTTCATTCATCGCGGTGCACAAGAACCCGATAACAGTCGGGCTATTTCCCGTAAAGCGCCTCATTAGAGCGGCGCTCTTTTCTGAAATCTGTCCCTGATCCAATCAGCCGACTTCCGCGTTATTACATAAAGTACGGGCACGAACGGAATCGCCAACAGCGTCGAAGACAGTATTCCGCCGAACACCACCGTGCCGATGGCCTGTTGGCTGGCTGCGCCGGCGCCGGAGGCGCCCAGCAAAGGCACGACCCCCAAAATGAAAGCGAAAGAGGTCATCACGATGGGACGAAAGCGGCGGCGCGTAGCTTCCACCGCCGCATCCGCCGCCGCCATGCCTTCGTCCTGAAGCTGCCGGGCGAATTCGACGATCAGGATCGCATTCTTGCAGGCCAGGCCGATCATCAGGATCAGGCCGACCTGGGTGTAGAGATTATTGTCGAATCCCCGCATCATCAAAGCCAGCAGCACGCCGACCAGGGCCATGGGCACCACCAGCACCACGGCCAGGGGACTGGTCCAGCTTTCGTATAAAGCCGCGAGCACCATGAAGACCAGGACGATCGAAAGGCCGTAAATGAAGTAGGCCTGGTTGCCCACCTGCTTTTCCTGGTAGGAAGTCGCGGTCCAGTCGAAACCGACCCCTTTCGGCAAGGTTTTCGCCGCCAGTTGCTCCATCAGATTTAACGCTTGCCCGGAACTGAACCCGGTGGCAGCAATGCCGTAGATTTGCGCAGACGGATACAGATTGTAGCGCAATACCAGTTCGGGACCCACCGTTCTGTTCACTTCCAGCAGGGTGCCTAACGGCACCATTTCGCCCTGCCCGTTCCGCACATAGAGGTTTTTGATGTCTTCCGGCCGCGCGCGAAACGGCGCATCGGCCTGCACATAGACCTGGAAGACCTGGTTGAATTTGTTGAAAAGATTGACGAAGGATGAGCCCAGATAGGTCTGCAGCGTCGAAAACACGTTGTTGAGCGGAATGTCGAGCGATTCCACTTTGGTTCTATCGATGTCCAGAAACAGCTGCGGGCTGCGCGCATTGAACGTAGAGGTCAAATTCCGCAGGCCGGACTGGGTGTTGCCCGAGCGGATGACTTCGTCGACGGCTTTTTGCAACTCGGCAAGTCCCAGGCTCTGGCGGTCTTCCACCATCAATTGGAAACCGCCTCCCTGCCCCAGTCCCCGGATCGGTGGTGGGATCAGTACGATGGACCGGGATTCTTCGATGGCCGCCAGTTCCCGGCGCAGATGGGCGGTGATCGCGTCCTGGCTCAAATCCGGCCCGCGCTTGTTCCAGTCTTCGAAAACGATAAACGTGGTGATCATGTTGGAGACGTTGGCGCTGTCCAGTATGGACAAGCCGCCGATCGTCACCCAGGCTCCCACGCCCCGGGTTTTATGCAGAATCCGGTTCAGTTGCTCGGTCAGGGCGACGACGCGCGGCTGCGAGGCGGCATCCGGAAGCTGGGTGATCACCATCGCATAGCCCTGGTCTTCGGTGGGTAAAAAACCGGTCGGATGGTAGGCAAACCGCCAAACGCTGGCCGCAATGATCAGCGCGTACAACAGCGTCATCGCAACGGCCCGCTGCACCATCCAGCTCACCAGGCGCACGTAGGCATGCTCGAACCACCCATAAGCCTTGTTGAAGCCTCGGAAAAACCAGTTGCTCTGCTTGTTTCGAGCCGGCCGCAGCCATAGCGCGCACTGGGCCGGTTTAAGCGTCAGGGCGTTGATCGCGCTGATGATGGCGGTGGAGGCGATGATCAAGGCGAACTGGCGGAACAGCTGGCCGGTAATGCCCGGCAGAAAGGCGGCCGGCAGAAACACCGAAGCCAGCACCAGCGTAATTCCCATGACCGGCCCGGTGATTTCCTGCATCGCCTTGATCGTGGCGTCTTTAGGGGACAGGCCTTGTTCGATGTGAAACGAGGCATTTTCGACGATCACGATCGCATCGTCGACCACGATGCCGATCGCCAGAATCAGCGCGAACAGCGTCAATAGATTGATCCCGAAACCCAGCAGGGCCATCGCCGCGAACGCGCCGATCAGCGTGACCGGAACGGTGGTGGCGGGCACCAGGGTCGCCCGCCAGTCCTGCAGGAACAGCACGACGACCACGAGCACCAGGATGCCGGCCTCGAACAGCGTGATGTAGACGTCGTGGATCGCGCTGCGGACGAACTTGGTGGTGTCGTAACGGATTTCGTAGCTCAGGCCCGGCGGAAAATCCTTGCTCATCTTCGCCATCGCCTGTTTCACTTCTTCCGCGACATCGAGCGCGTTGGCGCCGGGCAGGGTGAATACCGGCATCACGGCGGCCTTATGCCCGCTGGACTGGGAGAAGTTGCTGTAACTCTGCCGGCTGAGCTCGACGCGGGCGACATCGCGGATGCGCACGATTTGCGCCGATTCGTTGCGGGCGCTCTTGATTACGATGTTCTCGAACTGCGAGACATCGGCCAACCGGCCGAGCGAATTGACCGTAAACTGGAAAGCCTGGCTTACCGGCGCAGGCGGGCCGCCCAATTGCCCTGCGGCCACTTGCAGATTCTGGCTCTGGATGGCGCCGATCACGTCGAGCGTGGTCAGGCTGAAGTAGCGAAGCTTTTCCGGATTCAGCCAGACCCGCATGCTGTAAGGCCCTGCGCCCCGTACCGCAATCTGGCCGACGCCGGGCAAACGCGCCAGCGGGTTCTGCAGATTGATCACGGCGTAATTGGAAAGGAAGGTTTCGTCGTAACGGTCGTCCTCCGAATACAGCCCGACCACCAGCAGAATGTCCGTGGACACTTTTTTGACCGTAACGCCCTGCGGCTGCACCGAGGAAGGAAGCTGGGGCAAGGCGCTGTTGACCAGGTTTTGCACCAGCGCCATCGAGGTATTCAGATCGGTGCCCACATTGAACGTAATCGTCAAGGTGTAGCTGCCGTCGCTGGCGCTGGTCGAAGACATGTACAGCGAGTTCTCCACGCCGTTGACCGCCTGCTCGATCGGAATGCCGACCGTGGCCGCTACCACCTCGGCGCTGGCCCCCGGATAGCGGGACGTCACCTGAATGGTCGGCGGCACGATGGGAGGGTATTGCGACACGGGCAGGTTCACAAAACATACCAGTCCCAGAATGATCGTGACGATCGCGATGACGTTCGCAAAAATGGGGTGTTCGATAAAATAGCGGGAAATCATGGCGGTGTCTTCCCAGATTCGGCCGGCGACGCAGCAACACCCTTGCCGCCCTCCGTTTTCGCCGGCGCTTGGGCTTTGGGAGCCACTTGATTTCCCGGAACGGCATGCAGCAGGCCCGTGACGATGATCCGATCCCGATCATTGATCCCTGTTTCGATCACCCGGTCCTCATCCACTTGAGTCCCAAGCTTGACCGCCCGCCGTTCCACGCGGTTATTACTGTCCACGGCCAGCAGGTAGGAACCCAGTTGATCGTAACCCACCGCCGTTTCCGGCACCACCAGCGCCGTTTTTTCCGAGTTGAGCACCAAGACCCGCACCTTCGCAAACAGCCCCGGCAGGATCGTGCCGTCGTCATTCGGAAAACGGGCCCGCAGCAGCAATGTGCCCGTCGTCGGGGTCACCGAAATCGCGGTGAAATCGAGAAAGCCGTGATGGGGATAATCTTTTTCGTCGGACAGCGCGAGGGAGGCCGGAATTTTCATTTTTTCGGCTTCGCCCGGGCCGATCCGGGTTTGCCTGATCACTTTCAGCAGGTCCGTTTCGTTGATGGTGAAATAGACGTAGATGGGATTTATCTGGCTGATATGCGCCAGCGGCGTAAACTCGCCGGCGCCGACCAGGTTGCCGGGATCCTTGAGCCGGCGGTCGATCCGGCCGTCGAAAGGGGCCACGACTTTCGTATAATCCAGATCCAGTCCGGCCAGATCGCGTTTGGCTTCGGCGGCGATCAATGCGGCTTTGGCGTTATCCCGCTCGAACCGCCACCGGTCCGCATCGGTCTGGGCGGCCGCATGCTGCCGCACCAGGCCCGTGAACCGCGCCAATTCGGTTTGGGCATGGTCGAGGCTGGCTTTTTGCTGCAGCACTTGCGCTTCCGCCTGCTTCAGCTTGGCCTGATAAGTATCCTGCTGGATCAGGAACAACGGCTGATCTTTCTTCACGTTGTCGCCGTCGTGAAAAAAAACCTTTTCCAGATAGCCCTGCACGCGCGCGACCAGCTGGACCGTATTAAAAGCCTGGGTGTTGCCGGTAAATTCCAGGTATTCCCTCACCTGCCGATGAACCGGCCGGTTGACGGTGACCTGGGGAGGCGGCGGCGGCACATAGGCATTCTTTTCCTCGCAGCCGCCCGCGAAGAGCATGGCGCCTCCTACTAATGCCGCGGCTTTGTATTTCCTCATATCGATCTTCGCTCCATTCACCAGCGAGGCCAACCGATGCCCGAAGATTTCCGGGAATCCGGCGACGGTTGCGCAGCAGGCGACAACAGTCCGCCCCAATCGGTACGCTTCGCCATTTCCTCCTTGACGAAAACGGGCACCGCATCCTTGCCTTCGCGAATCTGCCAACCGCCTCCGAGGGCGCGGTATACGCCCACCAGATTGCTCGAGATGTCGCCCAACGTAACGGCGAGGCTGTCTTGTTCGTTCAGCAGCGCCTGCTGGGCCGTCAGCACGGTCGTAAAATCGGTGATGCCCTGCCGGTACTGCAAGGTGGCCAGTTCCAGCGAATGCCGCGCGGCCGCGATACTTTCCCCCAAAGACCGGGCGCGCTCCTGGGAGCGCAGGAACGCCACCAGGCTGTCTTCCACTTCGCGCTGCGCGGCGAGCACGGTATTCTGATAATCGATCAGCAAAGCCTGCAGCCGGGCATCCTGTACCCGGACCTGGTTGGTGATTTGCCCGTAGTTGAAGATGTTCCATTGCAGCGCCGGCCCGAAGTTGGCGGTCCGGCTTTTCCATAGAAAAACATCGCTCAGCGCAAACGCGCCGACGTCGGTCGAGAGTAAGCCGAAAGTGCCGGTCAACGAAAAAGCCGGGTAGAGAGCCGCTTTGGTCACGCCGACGCTTGCCGACTGAGCCGCGGCGCGCCGTTCGGCGGCGCGGACGTCGGGGCGCCGCCGCAGCAGCTCGGCCGGTACGCCCACGGCCACCTCCGCGGGAGGCGCAGGAATTTGCGCAGGGGCGCCCAGCAAATCGCCGATCCGGCCCGGCGGCATGCCCAGCAGAAAATTCAACGCGTTCTGCTGCCGGCGAAGCTCGATCTCGAGCGTGGGAATGGAAGCCTCGGTGCTTGCCAGCACCGTCCTGGCCTGTTCGACGTCGCGCTCAGAGGTGGTGCCGCCCTCATAGCGGATTTTTGCAAGCTGCAGGTTCGCCTGCTGCGTGCCGACGTTTTGCCGCGCAATGCTCAGGCGTTTTTCAAGCGTGCGGAGCGTGACATACGCACGCGCCACATCGGCAGTGAGACTGACTAAGGCGGTATTGTAATTGGCCACCGCGGCCTGGAATTCGGCATCCGCCGATTCGATGGCGCGGCGGAATCTGCCCCAGAAATCGATTTCCCAGCTGGCGGTCAAGCCTATCTGTGTCTGGGCATAATCGAAAATCTGCGAAAAGGCGGCCTGCGAGGCCCGCTGGCTGAGGCGTATCTTGTTCAGCGACCCGGTCAGTTGCTGATTTTGCGGATAAAGATTGCCGGCTGCGATGGCCAACTGGGCGCGGGCCTCGAGGATTCGCACGCCGGCGACGCGGAGATTGAGATTGTTGAGATAAGCGCTTTCGATAAGCCGGTTAAGCACCGGGTCGTTAAAGGTTTTCCACCAATCCCGGACATCGGTGAAATTCGTTTTAAGCCGCCCGTCCCGGGAATCCAGCCATTGGGCTGCCGTGTCGGCGGGAGGAGGAACATAGTCGGGACCGACCATGCAGCCGGAAAGCAGCAGAAAGAGCCACAACCCTGCCGGGCGGCAGCCGGCCGGTTTAGCCGCCCGATTCATCCTGGCTCCGGCAGGCGTCAGGGTGGACGCGCGGGAAATCGGGAAACGGCGCGCTCTCCCTCCCGGATGCCGCCGAAAGCAAGAGAAACTCGGATTTAACGCGGATAAAATGCCTTTTTAAGCCATGCAAGAACATGATTCTCTCTCCCTTGAACTAAGCCATTGGACTCTATGGCCGGCTTATTGTTCAACGGCTTCAGCACGGGCCGGCCGGGGATTTCCGTAAGGCCGCGTAGGTCCGATTAGCGCAGCGTAATCGGACGCATACTATGCATCGCTATCCGCCATTGAGCCGGCATTACCGCTCCTATCCGGCGATAAACTCATTTGACGGCATAGCGATGAAATGCGAATCAAACCGCTCCGTTGCTCGTTTGAGACAGCCCTTTTTGTCATGCCGGCAGAGCATGTTGCGTCGACCGTTCCGTTTTAGGCAGATTTCAAAAGCTCGGCATTGCTAAACCTTGGCGATGGAGCGGTAAACCTTATCCTGCGAAGGGATAAAAGCATATTAATAGACAAGTTCTTTTACGATTGGGAAAGAGGCGATGACAACACTTGCCTGGACCACATGCGTCCGATTACGCTGCGCCAATCGGACCTACGCGAGCTAGGGGCGCCCGCACGGAAAAGCGGCCATCCGGGCGGCGGCTGACGCAAACGCCTCAATAGGTCTTGTAAGGCAGGAATTTTCCGGACAAGGTAATGTTGACCCGGTCGCCGTTGGGGTCGGGTTCGCGGCGCAGGTCCATCCTGAAATCGATCGCGCTCATGATGCCGTCGCCGAATTCTTCGTGAATCAGTTCCTTCAGCGTCGGCCCGTAGACGCTGATCAATTCGTAAAACCGGTAGATCAACGGATCATCCGGTTTGGCGTCGGACGACACACCCTTGTAAGGCACGACGGTCAGCCATCGCCGCTCTTCCTCGCTCAACCCGAAAATTTCACCGACAATCGCGGCTTGCGCCGGCGTCAGCGTCATCTGGCCCAGGCAGGCGGCCGTGACCCACTCCTTGCTCAAGCCGACCTTAGCCGCCACGTCGGACCATTTCAAGCCATGGCTGACTTTAGCGGCGATGATTTTTTCGGTCACTTCGATTCTGTTCGTCATCTCTGCTCCAAATCAATAATGAGATCGGTATCCGCGAAAACAGGGAGCGCTCTCGGGCGCTCCTCTGCTTCGGATTTAAACCGCTCAGCCTTTCTTGAATTTAGCCGCTTCGTCGGAGCCGCCGGTCGCATTGCCCTTGCTGTAGGAATGCGCGCCGACACCGGCCAGTTGGCCGCCCTGCACGATCAGGTATTCGTCGCGGATCGGCCGGCCTTCGAAGTAGCATTCGAGGATTTCGCGGGTGCCGGCCGCATAGCGCGTCTGCGCCGACAGGCTGGTGCCGGAAATGTGCGGGGTCATGCCGTGATTCGGCATCGTCCGCCACGGATGATCGTTCGGGGCCGGCTGCGGGAACCAGACGTCGCCGGCGTAACCGGCCAGCTGGCCGCTTTCCAGCGCCCTGACGATCGCGTCGCGGTCGCACAGCTTGCCGCGCGCGGTGTTGACCAAATAGGCGCCGCGCTTGAAAAACTTCAGCGTCTCTTCGTTGACCATGTGCTCGGTTTCAGGATGCAGCGGGCAATTCAGCGTCACCACGTCGCAGACCTTGGCCAGGCTTTCCAAATTGGAGTGATAGGTCAGGTCGAGTTCTTTTTCGACCGCTTCCGGCAGGCGATGGCGGTCCATATAGTGCAGTTTGACGCCGAAAGGCTTGAGCAACCGCAACACGCGCAGGCCGATACGGCCGGCCGCCACGGTGCCCACGCTCATGGCTTCCAGGTCATAGGAGCGCGATACGCAGTCGGCGATATTCCAGCCGCCCTTGAGCACCCAGTGGTGGGAAGGGATGAAATTGCGCACCAGCGCCAGTATCGACATGACCACATGTTCGGCGACAGCGTTACTGTTGCAGTAAGTCACTTCGGCGACGGTGATGTTGTGTTCCATCGCCGCCTGCAGGTCGGTATGGTCGGAACCGATGCCCGCCGTGACGATCATTTTGAGTTTTTTGGCTTTGGCGATGCGCTCGGCGGTCATGTAGGCCGGCCAAAACGGTTGCGAAATGACGATTTCGGCATCGGCCAGTTCGCGGTCCAGCACGCTGTCGGCGCCGTCCTTGCTGGAGGTGACCACCAAGGTATGGCCGTTCGACTCCAGGTACTTGCGCAAGCCCAGTTCGCCCGACACGCTGCCGAGCAGGGCGCCGGGCTTGAAATCGATCGCCTTGGGCGTCGGCAGCGTTTGTCCGTCGGGATAAACTTCAGGCTGCGGGCAGTCCTCGCGCGCGTAGGAGGTGGGGTAGCCGTTGATAGGATCGTCATAAAGTACGCATACAATTTTAGCCATTTGATTTTTACCTCGATGTGGATTGGAAAATGAGGCATTTCCGACATACGGCATGCCCTCTGATTGATCCCGGCCGGGTTAGGCGTATTATTCTTTTAGAGGGGATCGGGGTCCAATCGTTTCGGCGTATGATTCAATAAGCCGCAGTTATCAGCGCATCGAACCGAGGTTGCAAATCCAGGGTTTGGGCAATGTTCCAGGCCGCGTCCTGGATGGGCGTGGAGGGATTCTGGCGGCGCATGACCAGGCCCACCTGGCGCGACAGTTCGGGCGCCAGGGGCAAGGCAATGACTTCCCGGTGCATTTCAAAGGCGTTCAACATGCTGTGAGGCACGACGCTGTAAAGGCCGGCGCCGCATACATGGGCATATAAAGCGAAGATCGAGTCGGTTTCCAGCATCACCCTGGGGATGACGCCGGCTTCCCGAAAAGCGGCATCGATCAGGTGGCGGTTCTGCATGTTCTGCGTCAAAAGGCACAAAGGAAGCCCCTCGACCTCGTTCCAGCCCAAACGGCTTTTCATCAATCGAGGATCGGGATTCCGGGCCAACAATACGTGCCGCTCGCGGTACAGCGGTAAAATCCTGAATCCTTTGAGCCTCGGGTCATCGAGATAGGTCAATCCCAGATCCAGTTCGAAGCGGTCGAGCTGCCGTATCAATTCTTCGGCGCAGAGGGATGTCAGCTTGACGGAGACGCCGGGATAGGCAGCCTGGCAGGGTTCCGTCAGCAGCGGCGTGGCGGCCAGCATGGTGGGGATCGTTCCTATCTTCAGGACGCCGGTCAGTTGCCGGCGATACTGCGCGGCGGCCTGGCGCATGCCTTCCCAGTCCTGGGCCAGAATGCGCGCCCATTGCATCACTTTTTCGCCTTCTTCGGTAAACCCTTCGAAACGCTGGCCCCGCCTGATCAGCGTGACGCCCAGCTCTTCTTCGAGATGCTGGATCGCATTCGACAGCGCCGGCTGCGAAACATGGCTGGCTTCCGCGGCACGGCCGAAATGCCGGGTTTTGGCGAGGGCGAGCAGATAATGAATTTGGCGGATAAACATCGTGAAAAGAGGGTGGAATTCAGCTTTCGATCGACCGGAGACCGTTCCGAAATCGGCTGGCTGCTAAGACTTTCGTGAAAAACACCTCCCCCTTTGAAAAAGGGGGATCGAGGGGGATTTATCAAAAAATATTCCCCGCCCCCCCCCTTTTTCAAAGAGGGGGACTGAACGCTTCTTTTCAAAGAGGGAGTGAATAAATCCGCTTTTCATAACCATCAATTTCGAAAAGTTATTTTCTACCCGATCCTAACCCAACAGGGCGAGGGGATTTACGGATAAATTCGCATCCAGGTAATAGCAGCCGTCGCCATGATTCGCGATGCGCTGATGAGTCAGGGCGTCAAGTTCGGACAGATAAGCGATCGCATGGGTCTTGATCAGGCAATAAATGTCGAGCCCTTCGCAAAGGCCCAGGTCGCGGCAGGCGCGCGGCGTAATTTCGGCCACCAGGGTGCCGCCGCAATCGACTTGTACGATCACGCTGTCCCCGTGCGGAATCAGGGCGCAGATCCGGCCTTTGATTTGATTCTGTATGGATATCCCGTCGATATAGCGGGAGGCCAGCGCGATCTCGTTCGCGCGTATCGCCACTTGCGCCCGCTCGCCGGCCGCCAGGTGTGGACGGAGCGGCATCAGTATCGGCAAACCGAAGCTTTGGGCCAACGTGCAGCCGGATTCAAGGTCGTGGCCGCGAACGGTAACCGTCAGGACGTTGTCGATCGGACGGATGCCCAGATAGCGCAGCGCCCCCTGCTGCTTGACCGCTTCGAGCAGCGGCCCTTTGTGGAGCACTCTGCCGTCTTCGAGCACGATCAGATGGTCGGTCAATTCGAGAATGTCGCCGAGCGACTGGCTGGCATACCAGACCGGCAGCTTGAGTTCCTCCCGCAAACGGGCCAGGATCGGCAACAGCCTGCTGCGGTAACCGTTGCCGATGGCGGCGAAGGTCTCATCCAACAGCAAAAGCTGGGGCGATTTGAGCAGCGAACGGGCCAGCGCCACCCGTTGCCGTTCGCCGGCGGACAGGCATCCGGCACGGGAATCGAGAAGGTACCCCAACTCCAGAAGCTCGATCAAAAAGCCCAGTTTGAAGATACGGCGCTGCTTTAAGGTGCGGTGATAGGCAGCGGCCAGGCTATCGCGAACGGTTTCGGCTGTATCGATATCATAAACCTGGGATACCGCGCCGACCGGCCGCTGCTCGCGGGGCATCACGATGCCTCTGTTGCTGTCGAACAAAATTCTGCCGTCCAACACGATGCGTCCGCTCTGCGGCTGCACAGCGCCCGAAATCAAATCGAAAACCGTGCTCTTCCCTGCCCCGGATTTTCCGAACAGGCCGACGCAATTCTCGCTGACCGACAACTGCGCGGCCAAATCGAAATGGCCGCGGCGCAGTTTTACATTCATTTCCAACAGCATGCCAGCCCTCTATTTGTCTTAAGCGTTCAGCCCCTCTTTGAAAAAGCGGGGTAAGGGGCGATTTTTTTAAATAAATCCCCCTCGATCCCCTTTTTTCAAAGGGGGAGGTGAGTGCTTAGCTTCTGTCAGGCCCCTTCGGACGCAACAGGATTGCATCCGAAGGGTCTCAACCTCAAGCCGCGACCGCCAGAATGACCGAGCCGGCTTTGAATACCGCCGTCACCGGTTGCCCCTGGCGTAAATCCAGCGCATCGACGCTTTCGTTGGTGACCGTGGCGGCCACCGTTTCGCCGCCTTTCAGTTCGATGTCCACCTCGCTGTTGATCGCGCCGGGCTTGACTTCCACCACCTTTCCTTCCAGCTGGTTGCGCGCCGAAATGCGGTAGCCGCCGAAATCGGTGACGAGGATCACATGCGGCGCCTTGATCATCGCGATCACCTCCTTGCCGGCCTCGATAGCGAGAGATGCGGCGGATTCCTTGGTCACTGTGGCGACCAGAGTGTCGCCGCCTTTCAGTTGGATAAGAACTTCCGTATACACAGAACCCGGGCGAACTTCGCTGACGAGGCCCTTGAACTGGTTGCGTGCACTGACTTTCATAATAAACCTCCGGTGAGCTAAGGGTTTCGTCAAAAATAACCTCCCCCTTTGAAAAAGGGGGATCGAGGGGGGATTTATTTAATAAATCTCCCCCGGCCCCTCGGCAATATAGCTCCTGCATTGCCTACCTCCTGCATCCGTGCAGTCGTCGGCAACTGCTCCTGCATTGCCCTCGATCGCGTGTTCCCGACGCGATCTACCTCCCCCATCCGTGGGGTCGTCGATCGCGTGTTCCCGACGCGATCTACCTCGCCCTTCCTTGGGCTCGTACCTCTGTCCATAGACCACCCTTTAGAGCATTTTCGTTTTGGGTGTACGGTCATAAGCAATGCCGCAAAGTTAGGGCAAACTCGTCATTCCGGCAGGGATTGCCGGAATCCAGAAGCCAGGGACGGCAAGCTTTAATGCATCCCTGCAGTCTGGATCTCGGCAATCCTTGCCGAGATGACGGTTTGACTTAACGGCATTATCTTCCTATAGGCGATATGAAAATGCTCTAGTGGTGGCATCCATGCAGTCGTCTTTTTCAAAGAGGGGAGGGAATCCTCTCCTTTTCGAAACAATCAACGTTCGAGAAATTACCCTACCAAATCCTAATTTAAAATGGACGTGCCTTTGATCTGCGCATAGACGGACATGCCGATCTTCAGGCCCAGGCTGTGCTTCGATTTCAACGTGATGTGGGACAGCAGCGTGTGCGCGCCGACCTGCAGCCGCACCACGGTCTGCCCTTTCCGATCGTCCGCCAGACCGGTAACGGTCGCCGGCAGCACATTCAGAATGCTGGTCGCCTGCGGCGCTTCCAGAGCGAGGCTCACGTCGCGGGCGCAAATCTGTACCCTGACCGGCGTACCGGCCGACGCATCAATCGCGGTCGTGTAGAGTTCCGCGCCCATGCAAGCGATCCGGGTCAAATGATAGTCCGCTTCATGCCCGGCAATACGGCCTTCCCACACCATAACGGCCTTCCGGTCCTGCGCCAGCGGCAAATCGATCCGGCTCAGGGTTTCCGCAAGCGGTCCCGCCGCGGCGACGCGGCCTCCGTTCATCAGCACCAGATGATCGGCCAGTCTGGCGGCTTCCTGCCAGGCATGGGTCACATAGACCACCGGAATTTCCAAGGCCTGATGCAGCCGGGCCAGATAAGGCACGATTTCCTGCTTGCGCTGAAAGTCCAGCGAGGCCAAGGGCTCGTCCATCAGCAAAATGTCGGGCTTCAGCACCAGGGCACGGGCGATCCCGACGCGCTGCTTCTCGCCGCCCGACAGGCGCTCCGGCATCCGGTCCAGCAAATGGCCGATGCCCAAGAGCTCGACGGTCTGCTCGAGGCCGGCCGCGGCGGGTTTCAAGCCGATCCGCTTCAACCCGAAACACAGGTTGCCGTACACACTCAGGTGCGGAAACAGGTTGGCGTCCTGGAACACATAACCCAGCGCGCGTTTGTGGGGCGGCAGAAAAAATCCCTGCGAACTGTCCTGCCACACCGTACCGTTGACTTCCAGATACCCCTGCGCCGGCCGTTCCAGGCCGGCGATGCAGCGCAGCAGCGTCGTCTTGCCGGAGCCCGACGGGCCGAACAGCACACTGATGCCCGTGCCCGGCAGGGCAAGGTCGGCATCCAGGTTAAAAGTGCCGTAGTCGAGCGCAAAGCGGGCGTTGATCGAGGATTTCATTTGGCCGGCTGGACGGTCAGGCGGTGATTCAGGAAACCGTACATCACGATCAGCACCGCGAACGAAAAAGCCAGCAGACCGCCGGCCAGCCAATGGGCCTGACCGTATTCCAACGCCTCGACGTGGTTGTAGACCTGCACCGACACCACCCGGGTCTGCCCCGGAATGTTGCCGCCGATCATCAGCACCACGCCGAATTCGCCGACCGTATGGGCGAACCCCAGAATCGCGGCGGCCAAAAAGCCCGGTTTCGCCAGCGGCACCACAACGTGGAAAAACGTATCCCAGGGACCTGCGCGCAGCGTGGCAGCGGCTTCCAGCGGCGGCGGGCCGATCGCGGCAAAGGCCGTCTGCAAAGGCTGCACCACGAACGGCAGGGAATACAATACCGAGGCCACGACCAGTCCGTTGAACGTGAAAGCCAGCGTGCCCATGCCCAATCCCGTCGTCAGGCGGCCGATCGGACCGTTCGGCCCGATCAGCACCAAAAGATAGAAGCCGAGCACGGTCGGCGGCAGCACCAAAGGCAGCGCCACCAGCGCATTGCAGACGGCTTTCCAGCGAGATCCGGTTCGCGTCAGCCACCAGGCCAAAGGCGTGCCGAGCATCAGCAGCCATACGGTCGACAAGGCGGCGACCCGGAAAGTCAGCCACAAGGCGGCAAGATCATCATCGCCGAGCATCACGGCTTCCTCAATCGGCCAGACTGTAACCGTACTTTTGGATGATCGCCCGCGCTTCGGGGGACTTCAAAAACTGCATCAACGCCGCGGCGGCCGGATTTTCGGCGCCTTTATTCAACAATACCGCATCCTGGCGGATCGGCGCATGCAGCGTTTCGGGAACGGCCCAGCCCGACCCTTCGGCGATTTTGCCGTTCCCGATCACCTGCGACAACGCGATGAAGCCCAGTTCGGCATTACCGGTCGAGATGAATTGATGGGTTTGCGAAATGTTCTCGCCGAGCACGAACAGTGGCTGAAGTCTTTCGAAGAGTCCCTTGTTTTTCAACACCTCGACGGCGGCCTCGCCGTAAGGCGCCAGCTTGGGATCGGCCAGTGCCAGATGTTTGAAGCCGCCGCTTTCCAGGATACGCCCCTGATCGTCGACATAACCCGGTTTGGCCGACCACAGCACCAGCTTGCCGACCGCATAGGTAAAGCGGCTGCCTTCCACGGCCTGTCTGGACTTTTCCAGTTTCTCCGGTTTTTCCGCATCGGCGGACAGGAACACTTCGAACGGCGCCCCGTTCTCGATCTGCGCAACGAACTTACCCGAAGAGCCGAACGACAGCTTGGCGCCGTGCCCGGTCGCCTTTTCGAACGCTTCGGCGATTTCGGCCATCGGCTGGGTGAAATTGGAAGCGACCGCCGCGATCGTCGTGGCGGCAAGGGCCGGCGGGCAAACGCTGAGCGCGCAACATAGCGCGATCATCGAGAAGCGTGAGATGAAGGTAACGAACATGGGAACTCCTAATGGATTCATCAAAAATAGCTTCCCTCTTTGAAAAAGGGGATTTCGCCAAAAACAATTTCCCCCTTTTGAAAAAGGGAGATTTCGTCAAAAACACCTTCTCCCCTTTGAAAAGGGGAACTTCGTCAAACACACCTCCCCTCTTTGAAAAAGAGGATTTCATTAAACACACCTCCCCCTTTGAAAAAGGGGGATCGAGGGGGATTTATTAAAAAATCTCCCCCGCCTCCCCCCCTTGAAAAAGAGGGGAGTGAATCATCCGCGTTTCGAAACACTCATCATTCGAGGAAATTATTTCCAACCAAATCCTAAGCATGATGAGCGGTTTATAACATCGCCTTAAAACCGGAGCAGGCTTTGCACATAAAAATAATCGGTGTCCCCGCTTTTCGGCGCATTCGGCGCGTCTTCGGCAAAGGTGCCTTTGAACAGATGGGTCCAGCCGGTTTCCAAATTCAGGCTGCTGTTCACATCCCAGCGCGTCGACAGCTCCAGCTGCTGGCCGACAAATCCGCCGGACTTGCCCGCCTGGTCGCGCAGTCCCGCCGCCGTCCAGCTATCCTTATTCTCCGCCAGCCAGAAGAAGCGGTGGCTGATGAAGGCTTGTACGGCGGGATGGGGGTTAAAGCTGATCCGGTAGCCCGGCGTATTGATGTTGCTGCGGGCGAAGGCCCCGTAAATGCCGGTCGGCCCGAAATCGAAGCGCCGCGCGCCGTACAAGGTATCGAACTGCTGGTCCTTTTTGTCTTTCGGATCGTGGTCGCCGCTCGCATAATCGTACTCGACCGCAAAGCGCGGCGTCCAAGGCATCTCGAAGGTGTAGCCCACGTCGAGATGCTGAAACCAGGCCGCATGGTCCAGATTTTCATTGGACGCCGTATTCGCCCGCACCGTCCCCCACTGGCCGATCGTTTCGGTTTGAAAGTCGAAATGCCCTTTTTCCGGTTTGATATAAAAACGCATGCCCGGCGTAAAATAGCGGCGGTTTCGGGTCGGATTGCGCTTGCGGTCGCCTTCGTCGAGGTGGTACAAGTACAGTTCGGCGTTGATTTTGGCGGGCAAATCGTAGACTTCCAGAAAGCCGCCGGAAAACCACGCTTGCTCTTCCGGCTCGTCGAAACTGTGGAAATTGTCCAGCAGTTGATCGGACTTGTTCGGATAGCGCCCGACCGGCTTGGTCACAAAGGCGTTGAACTGCCAGTGGTTGTAATCGAGGACTCTCAAGCGGAAACCGTCAAAACTGTTGATCGTATTCCGGAACACGTTTCTGGCGACCAGGCGGCGGCTGCCGAAATTCAGGGTCTGCCGGCCTGCGATCGCCTCGACGCCCAGGCCGCTATAGGCCAGGTTCTGATCGGCCCAGGCGATATAGCCCTGGATGAAATCGGCCTCGTCGACATGGGTATTGTTGATCCCGGACCCCTTATCGGCCAGGAACTGGCGGGCGTCCAGAAATTCGCCGCCGATTCGCCATTGGCTAAGCCGCGCTTCCAGCCATAAATCATTTTGTAAAGGGACCTGCTGATCGCCGCCCTTGCAGCCGGCCCGGAAACAGCCGTCCAACGTTTCATAGCGGGTGCGCTGTTCCAGAGACACCGACAGCCATTCGGGCAGACCCAAGGCATCGTGCAGGTTCCACACCGGTTTCTCGTATTTATACGAGCCCGTCAAGGCATCGGGCATCTGGCTCGAAAAAGGTGCAAATGGCGGTTTGGTGTAGCTTTTTTTTTCTGTCGCCGCATCGGCCGGTCCGGGATGGGAAATCATTGCGGCGGAAACGGCAACCGCTCCGATCGAGCGGGTAAAAGTGGAAGCGATATTCGATGGGTTTTGGGGATTCATAATAGCGGTCTGCCTTTCGTTAACGTCAAACGCCGTTCGTGTGGTAGTCGATTTCAGAAAAGGGTTTTCCCAAACAATTACCGGTTGAGATGGTGTTAGTATATACCGCTATGTAGTAAAGTAAATAACGTTATTTGCGACAGACCGTTTTTGGATAAGAAACATTAAAACTATTTTTCAAGGAAGCGACATGAATCCGAACGACAAAGCGTCCTCCCGTTGGATAGAAGGCGAATTACGGCTGGCGGGTATGTTGGACGCCCGCATGATCGAACTGTTGAAGGCGATAGACCGCAGCGGATCGATCAATCAGGCGGCCAAGCAAATGGGATTGAGCTACAAGGGCGCCTGGCAGATGCTGGAACGGGCCAACAACGGCGCGCCGCAGACCCTGTTGACCACCGCCATCGGCGGCAGCAAAGGGGGAGGCACCGCATTGACGGCCTCGGGTAAAGCGTTATTGGCCTTGTTCACCCGACTGGAACAGAAGCACAGGGAATTTATCGCCGAACTGAACCGGAGCCTGGCCGAAGACCCCGATACCATACTCCTTCTCCAGCGCCTGGAGGTCAAAACCAGCACCCGCAACCAGTTGTTCGGCCAGGTCACCGCAATCGGCAGGGATGGCGCGGATGCCCGAATTACCGTGCGCCTGAAAGGCGGGGAAGAGGTGGTTTCATCTTTCAGCACCGCTTCGCTTGACGCGCTGGCGATCGGCATCGGCGCCGATGCGGTGCTGATGATCAACAGCGCCGACATCATGCTGTTGACCGATCCCGCCCTGGAACGGATTTCGGCCCGGAACCGCCTGTTCGGGAAAGTGATGCGGATCCAGCACGATATCGTGGATTCGGAAGTGATCGTCCTCTTGCCGAGCGGCGAAATCCTGGCCGCGATGATTACCCAGCAAAGCCTGCGCAAACTGGCGCTGATGCCCGGCATGCCGGTCTGGGCGGTCTTCAAGGCCCACGCGCCGATCCTGGGCGTCAGGCCCTCGTAACGGCCCGCGCGCTTGCGGGGCGAATTGCACCGCGGTTTTCCGGGGCCGGGCCCGGAATTTCGCAGCTTATTCCAACAGGACGACATCCGGTTTCGCGATAAACCGGAGCAGGCGCCTTTGTGCGCAGTGTACGGCCCGAAAGGCCAAAAGCAGCCCGGCCAAGGCGATTTCGGGCAGCCAGGCCTCGGCGGCTTCGGCAGGCAGCAGCGCCTTCGCCAGCCCGATACCCGCGAACATCAACAACAGCGGCAGCAGGTAAAGAAGCGCCGAACCGGCCAACAGATGCGCATCGTCGATCGTAACCCGCACCCGGTCGCCGGCTTGTAAATCGAGGGAAGTCACGACCTCCAGCTCACGGCCCGGCAACAGCCTGCCGAGCGTTGCCGTGCCGCAGGAAGCCTGCTGCACGCAGCCGCCGCAGGCGCCGTTTTGCCGGCGCCTGAGCCAGGCCCGGCCGCCTTCGGCGCGGGCCACGACCGCGATATCCTCAATCATCGCCACCTTTACTGCCAACTCGACCGGATTGCCGCCAACCAGGCGGCCAGGCGGCCTTCGCTCAATTCCTTTTGATTATCCTCGTCCAGCGCCAGGCCGACGAATTGGTCGCCCAAGAGTGCCTTGGAACGCTCGAAATCGTAGCCTTCGATGCCGGTAAAACCGACGAAAGCCGCGCCGCAATCACTGAAGGCGTCGTACAGCATGCCCATTGCGTCGACGAAATGGCCGGGATAGCCGGCCTGGTCGCCGAGCCCATACAACGCGACCGTTTTGCCGGAAAAATCGGCGCCGGCAAGAGCCGGCAGAAACTCCTCCCAGCTTTCCGCCGTCGCCCCGCTCGACAGACCCGGCAGTTCGCCTTCCCCGTAAGTCGGGGTGCCGAGAATCAGCACGTCGTACGCCAGCAAATCGTCGACGGTCGCTTTGTTGATGTTGACCGGCTTTGCCGCGATTTCTTCGCCGATCTGCTTTGCGATCGATTTGGCGACTTTGCGGGTATTGCCGGTGTCGGTGCCGAAAAAAATGCCTATTTTGGTCATGGTCCTTTCTCCTTGTGTCAATGTGCATTTAGTCCCCCTCTTTGAAAAAGACGACTGCAAGGATGCAGAAGGTAGGCAATGCAGGAGCAATTGCCGACGACTGCACGGATGCAGGAGGTAGGGCAATGCAGGAGCAATTGCCGAGGGGTTAGGGGAGATTTTTAAATAAATCCCCCTCGGTCCCCCTTTTTCAAAGGGGGAGGTGAATCCTTAATTCCCCCTTTTTCAAAAGGGGAGGTGGACACTTACGCGTCAATTAAATCTGAATCTGCAGCAGGCCCGCGGCGGCGGCCGGCTTTTGCGCCTGCCATTGGGCCGGCGTATAGGTTTTCAAAATCACCGCATGCAGCCGGCCGGACACGATCGCCTCGTTCAACGCGGCCATCACGCCCTGGTGCTGTTTGATCATCGCCAACCCTTCGAACCGGTCGCTGACGACCGTGATGCTCAGGTCGCAGCCCTGCCCTTCGATATGAATTCCGGCGCCCGGGTAAGCGCTCGTGATCAGGGCCTCTACTTCGGACGGCTTGATGGTCTGACCGTTTTCGGACGCCGCCGGCCCGCCCGCCGCCTTCAGCAAGGGCACCAGGCTGCCGTCGCGGTCCATCGCCTCGACGATATCCGCGCCGCCGATCAGCTCGCCGTTTACGAACAACTGCGGAAACGTCGGCCATTTCGAAACCGACGGCAGCTTCTCGCGGATGAACGGCGCCTTCAGCACGTCGACGTAGGCGTAAGGAATTCCGATACGGTTCAGTATGTCGGCGGCCTTCCCCGAAAAGCCGCATTCCGGTGCGGTCGGCACGCCCTTCATGTACAGAATGATTGGATTTTCGGCGAGCTGCTTGAGGATTTTGTCTTTGGTGGTCATGTTCAATCGGTCTCTGTTTAATAATGCATTTTTCCAATGCAAAGGCGGCCATAAAAGTGGGGTGGGTAAGACCCGTAGGATGTGCCGACGCCAGAAGGCGCATCAATCGCGACCGATGCGCCTCACTTTGTTCGGCACATCCTACGCAGCTTTTCATCTGCCGGGGTGTGGGAAACAGACCCACGGCTATTAACTTAGTATCTGGCCGATATTAACTTGCCGGTACGGGTAGTAGACCTGCCGGGTTTTTAAAACCTGGCAGGTCTTGGGCCGGGAAGTGATTTGGAGCCAACTCCTTAACGGTCATAAAAACAGCAATGCTTGAATTAAAGTGGATGCGCTTCGCTTATCTATCCTGCATTTATAACGACCTTCCGTCTCATCCGGCTGAAGAGCGTTGCAGGTCGGCGATATCCCGTTCCTCCCGCTCGATCAGCTGAATCCCGCTTTCGCCGCGGATCACCTCGGCGGTCACGATGCAGCGCGCCACCGACTCCCTGGACGGCAGGTCGAACATGGTTTTTCGGAGCACCTGCTCCATGATCGCGCGCAAACCGCGGGCGCCGGTGTTGCGGGCAATCGCCTGCTCGGCGATCTCGACCAGCGCGTCCTGGGTAAACTCCAACTCGACCTCGTCGAACGCGAACAATTGCCGATACTGTTTAACCAGCGCGTTTTTCGGCTCGGTCAGCACCTGGATCAGCGCATCGACGTCGAGCGGTTCGAGCGGCGCCAGCACCGGAAAGCGGCCGATGAACTCGGGAATCAGGCCGAAGCGTTTCAGATCGTCCGGCTGGGTCGCGTTCAGCAGGGCTTCGAGCGAGGGCTTCTGCTTCGCATCCTGCACTTCGGCATGGAAACCGATCTCGGTTTTCCGTGGCATCAGGCGCTTCTCGACATGCTTTTCGAGCCCCGGAAACGCGCCGCCGGCGATGAACAGGATATTCCGCGTGTCGACCGTCACCGCGTCATTGCTGCCGTCCTTGCGGCGCCCTTTGGCCGGCACTTTGACTTGCGAGCCTTCGACCAGCCTGAGTAGCGCCTGCTGCACGCCCTCCCCCGACACGTCGCGGGTACCGAAAGCTTGCTCCGGGCTGCGTGCGATCTTATCCGCTTCGTCGAGATAGACGATGCCCCATTCGGCCTTGCCGACATTGCCGTCGGCAACGTCCAGAAGGCGCACCAGGATGTTTTCGACGTCGTCGCCGACATAGCCGGCCTGGGTTAGCGTGGTCGCATCGGCAACCGCGAACGGAACCCCGACGATCTTCGCCAGCGTGCTGGCCAGCAGCGTTTTGCCGGTACCGGAAGGCCCGATCAGCAGGATGTTCGATTTGCCGATTTCGACCTCCTCTTCCGCAGGGTCGAGGCTGCCCGACTTCAGGCTCTCATGCTTCAGGCGCTTGTAGTGGTTATAAACCGCGACCGCCAGAATCTCTTTCGCCAAATCCTGCCCGATCACGTACTGGTCGAGCAGCGCCTTGATCTCGGCCGGTTTCGGCAGCGGCCCCTGCATCTCGTTCAACTCCTTCTTCCTGCCCCAGCTCGAAACCACTTGGCTGGCCAGCAGCACGCAGGCTTCGCAGATGAAGCCCTCGGTGCCGGCGATCATCGGCACCGAAGCCGACGCTTCGACGCCGCAGAAGGAACAGTGTTTGGATTCCTTGGTCATCATTTCATCCCGTCTTCAACGTTAAGTCGTAGGGTACGCTGCGCGTACCTTTTTAAAAAATCAACAGCGACCATCGAACGGCACGCGGAAAGCATCGCAGCACATTCAAAACAAGCAATTGCGCACCTACCCCCTACCTATCGACCCAATGCCGTTAAGTTAAGGCGTCATACCGGCAAGGATTGCCGGTATCCAGGACACAGGGATGTGTTCTGTCGTTGCCATCCCTGGCTTCCGGATTCGGCAACTGCTCCTTGCGTTGCCCGCGATCGCTTGTTCCCGACGTGATCTACCTTCCCCATCCATGGAGGCGTCGATCGCTTGTTCCCGACGCGATCTACCTCGCCCTTCCTTCGGCTCGTACCTCCTGTGTCCCTACAGTCATCCGGCAATCCCTGCCGGAACGACGAGTTTCTCCTAACTTAACGGCATTGCCTATCGACCTCCGGCAGACTCGCCAGCCAGGTGCGCTGGCAATTGCGCCGGTAGCGTTCCTGGATCAGCGCCTTGATTTTCGGCGCCGCTTTTTTCAGCGACACGGTTTCGGCGCGGATGATTTTCAGGCACTGGATCAGATGGAAGCCGATCTCGGTCTCCACCACTCCGCTGATCTCGTTTTCCTTCAGCGAAAACAGCGCCCCGTCCAGTTCCGGATACAATTTGCCGCGGACGATCGTCCCGAGCGCGCCGCCGTCCAGGGCGGTCGGGCATTCCGAATGCTTGAGCGCCAGCTCGGGGAATTGGTACGGTTTGCGCTGCAATAGCCGGGCGATTTCGTCGATCCGCCGCCGCGCCTGCTCCCGGATATTTTCCGGGTAGTCCGGATTGATGCTGATCAGGATGTGGCGTGCGTCTCGCTGTTCCGGCAGGCGGAATTTTTCCGGGTGCAGGTGGTAAAAAATCCCTACTTCGACCTCGTTAACCTTCGGCGAACGGGCTGCGACCCGCTCCAGCACCGTATTGACCTTGCACTGCCGCGCCAGGGCGGCTTTCAATGACGCTTCGTCCAGACGGTTGGCGGCCAATGCGGCGCGAAACGCTTCGTCGCTGTCGAAGCGGCCGCGGACTTCGGAAAACGCCAATTCCAGTTCTCTGTCGGAAATGACCACCCCGGCCGCCTCAGCCGAGTGCAGCACCCGGGTTTCGATGTCGTATTCGCTGCGGGCCTGCCGTTCGGCCCGGCGCCGTTCTTCGGGGCCGAGTTCGGCCGGGGCTTTTTTGAACAGGGCCAGGGAAGCCCTGAGCAGGGTATAGGGTTCGATGGCATTCTCGGACGTTTGCGTCATGATCAATCCTCGGGCTCGCGGAAATTTTCCGGATCGGCCGGCTCCAGCACGCTTTCGGGCACTTGCAGCGTACGGCCCGGAAAGCGCACGTGATACTGCAACGGCAGGCTGTCCCTGAGCACTTTCAGTATCTCGCCTTCGGCGCCTTTGGCGGCGACGATCCCGCCGTTGACGGCGAGATCGATCCGGCAAACCACCTTGTCGCGGAACTCGAAACGGCTCGGACTCCAGAGCGCATCGGCCGGAATCAATTCCTCGGCCCGGCATCCGACCATCCGTCCTTGGTCGAGAAAATGCACCGTATAAATCACCTGGTCCTGCAGAAAAGTGCCCATTTCGATTACATGCCCGATGCTCCCGCGCCGGATCAACAGATCGCCGATCGCCCTGCCCGGATAAGTGCCGTCGTTCCGGACGTTACGGGTCACCCGGACCGCTTCGCCGAAATCGAAGCGTTCTTCGTCGAAACGGTCGTCGTTCATGTCTGGATATCGCCGAGCGAAATGAAAACGGTTTGCGGTTCGGCCATTTTGAAGACCTTGAACACCTTTTCGGTCTGCGCATCGGATTCGACGAAATCCTGATAAGCGCGCGCCAGAAGCTGCTTGTAAACCGCCCGTTGCGCTTCCTCGTTTTCGGGCAGGTGCTCCGCCCCTTTGTCCAGATAGTCGTGGAAACGCTGCAGGATGTGCAGGCGGTTCACGTGGACCACGCGCGCTTCATAAGGCAATTCGAAATACTGCAAAAAATCTTCCGCGGATTCGAGCTCTTCGATCTCGTCTTGAAAACTCATCGGTTACCTCGTTTGGTGTAAGAGTGCCCTTTGAAATCCCCCCTGGCCCCCCTTTTTCAAAGGGGGGAAGTGGTCGTCCCTTTTTCAAAGGAGATATTGTTCTGCTTTATTCAAAGAGGTGCTCTCTTGTCTTTTTCAAAGCAGGAAGCTGTCTTATCCTTCATTCATAAGGGGATATCGTGATTATTAAAGTAAAACCGTTTTCCCTTGTGAATGCCGCTTTCCCTTTTAACAAAGTCTCCTTTTAACCCCTTTTTTTAACAAAGCCCCTCTTGTAACAGAGCCGCTTCCCCCCCTTTGAAAAAGGGGGGCCAGGGGGGATTTATTCCGAAAACCGGCTTTTTCATGTATCAGCCGATGCCACACGGTAAGAGATAGCCCCCCTACTCGCTTCAGCCGTTACCCATTGCATTTTGCTTCGGTAACTCAAAACGGCCCGATCTTGTCCAAATCGCTGATCAGCAGGTAAATCACCAGCAATACGAACAGCAGCAGCGGAACCAGCGCAAACAGCTTGTCGGTCTTTTCTTTCAACATGACGAACTCCTACAAAGATGAAATTCCTGCGCTAACACCGGTCGGCCGCAACCCGAAACCGCAGCATTGAACCTTCGCTTTGGGGCGATTAAGCGATGTAACGCTCAGCACAAGGTACGCAGCGCGTACTCTACTCAGGAAACGCTTTCTTCGCTCCGTTCGACCAACTCCAGCAAGGCCTTCGCGCCGATCCGGTCCTTGCCGTCCAGCATAACCAGCCGCTCGAAGATGCTGCGGCTCAGCGCCAGGTTCTTCATCCGCATGTGCAGGAATCCGATCGATTTCAGCGTGAACAGGTACAAGCGGATTCGGGTCAGCCGTTCTCTCGGCGCTTCGCTGATATGCTGCGTTTCGAGCTGCCGCCAATCATCGGGAAAACCCACATCGCGCCGGATCAAGGCCAAGGCCTTCTCCGCAATCAGCAACGCTTCGGCCAGCCGATGCTGGTAGTAATAGAACCGGTTCAGAGCGACCAGCACGTTCAGTGACTCCGGGGCCCGCAAATAAGCCTGCAAAAGCGGCAGCTCGGCGCTCCCGCTGCCGTACATTTCGGAGGCGGAACGGATCAGGTTTTGTACGTCCTCGCTGTCCTCCGTTTCGAAATACAGATCGCGGGCGTCGAATTGGAGCAGGTCCATCTCAGCGTCCGCCCGCCGTTTTTTTGATCGGGCCGATCTCGTCGCCGCGGCAAACCTCTTCCGCTTCGCAACGGCTGCAGTCTTCCTCCATCACGACGCCGAAACGCTCCTGATTCGCTTCCAGCTTGTCGAGCCGCTCGGACAGGCAGCCGATCGCCTTGCCGATCGGGTCCGGTACCAGATGGTGATCCAGATCGATCCCCCGCGGGTCCTGAATCTTCACGCCTTTCTGCTGGATGATCCGGCCGGGAATGCCGATCACCGTGCAGCAGGGCGGCACGTCCTTCACGACTACCGAATTCGCGCCGACCCGGACATTGTTGCCGAGCGTGATCGGGCCGAGGATCTTCGCCCCGGCGCCGACCAGCACGTTGTCGCCGAGCGTCGGATGCCGCTTGTGCTGGCTCCAGCTCGTCCCGCCCAGGGTCACCCCGTGATAGAGGGTCACGTCGCTGCCGATTTCGGCGGTTTCGCCGATCACGACACAGGCGCCGTGATCGATGAAAAACCGTTTGCCGATCGTCGCGCCGGGATGAATGTCGACATTGGTCAGCCAGCGGGCGAAGGCCGCCAAGAACCTTGCCGCCAGTTTGCGGTCGGCCCGCCATAAGCGGTGGGCGACCCGGTAAAGCAGCACCGCATGCACGCCCGGATAGGTCAGCAGCACTTCAGCCAGGCTGCGCGCCGCCGGGTCGCGGGCGAACACGCAGCCGACGTCGCTGCGCCAGTCCTGCCAGAGGCGGCTCCAGGCGCTGTGCCCGGACGGCACGAAAAACATCATTTCTTGAGGCTCCAGGAGGTTTTACCCGGAACCGGCATGGCCGGCACCCGAAAAAATGTGCCGGGATAACGATCGTCTCCCGGCACGAAGTGGTGCATTGGCAGGGGGGAGCAGCATGGCGAATCGCAGCAATCTTCGGTCCGCGTTTCCGCAAAATCAGTTGAGGTTGAATAAAATTCGGAACGGCGGTTCATCGTACACCTCGCTATAAGCTGTGTAAAAATCGGTTCAGTTCGGCCGGCT
This sequence comes from Candidatus Methylomicrobium oryzae, assembly GCF_016745425.1. Taxonomy (GTDB): domain Bacteria; phylum Pseudomonadota; class Gammaproteobacteria; order Methylococcales; family Methylomonadaceae; genus Methylomicrobium; species Methylomicrobium oryzae. The sequence goes on from NZ_JAERVK010000020.1 coordinate 58,650, forward strand.
GCGGCGAACGTTTGTGCAGGCTGACGAATTCGCGGATCAGCGGCAAAAGGCGGCCGGCCTGACCGCGGTCGATCGGGATGCCGAGCTGCCGGTAGGCATGCATCACGCCCTGGCTGCCCGAATGCTTGCCCAGCACCAGTTGGTGGCGGCGGCCGACCACGGCCGGATCGACGCCCTGGTAATTGGCCGGATCTTTCAGCAGGCCGTCGACATGGATGCCCGCCTCATGGCTGAACACGTCGCGGCCGATCAGGCTTTTGCGGCTGCCGATCGTGTCGCCCGAGGCGGTGGCGACCTGGTGCGACAAGGCAGGAAAATCGCCGAGATCGATGCCGGTTTCGATGCCGTAAAGCTGGCGCAGGCCGACCACCACTTCTTCCAGCGCCGCGTTTCCGGCCCGTTCGCCAAGCCCGTTCACGGTGGTGTTCAGATGTGTCGCGCCGGCAACGGCCGCGGCCAGCGTGTTCGCGGTCGCAAGACCCAAGTCGTCGTGCGCGTGCATCTCGATATCCATCGAAGTCGCACTGCGCAGTTTGCGGATCGCGTTCAGCACCCCGAACGGTTCCATCACGCCGACCGTATCGGCAAAGCGGATCCGGATCGCCCCTGCCCGCTCCGCCGTTTCGGCCATTTGCACGAGAAAATCACTGTCGGCGCGGGAGGCATCCTCGCAGCCGACGCACACCTTAAGCCCCGCATCGGCCGCGGCCTTCACGCAGGCGTCGATCGTGCTCAGCACCCAGGCGCGGCTTTGCTTCAATTTGTGGCGGATATGCTGGTCGGAAGCGGAGATCGACAGATCGACCCTACCGACGCCGAGCCCCTGGCAATGCTGCAAGTCGTCCCGGCGCATCCGCGACCAGACCAAAAGATCGCTGGAGAGATTCAGTGCGGCGATGGCGCGTATCTCGTCCCGCTCTTGCGGACCCATCGCCGGAATGCCGATTTCGAGCTCCGGCACCCCCATCGCCGCCAGTTGCGCCGCGATTGCGAGCTTTTCGTCGAGCGAGAACGCCACCCCGGCGGACTGTTCGCCGTCGCGGAGCGTGGTGTCGTCGATGATGATCATGCGGGGTTCAGTTTTCATAATTCATCGTAGGGTACGCTGTGCGTACCTTTTGGAGGTTATATCAGTCTGCAAATGGTACGCACAGCGTACCCTACGCATAGGTCGGCTTGAAGGCCTCTTCCGGATTCGCAACCGGACCGTTGCCGTCCCAGTACGGCGACAATTTTCGAAGGGCGGCGACGATGTCCGGCATCACCTTCAACACTTCGTCCACCTCGCTCATCGTGTTGTAGCGCGAGAACGAGAAGCGGATCGTGCCGTGTGCGGCGGTGTAGGGAATACTCATCGCCCGCATCACGTGCGACGGTTCCAGCGATCCGGACGTACAGGCCGAACCGCTCGATGCCGCGACGCCGGCCTTGTTCAAGAGCATCAGGATCGCCTCGCCTTCGATATACTCGAACGCGATGTCGGTCGTATTCGGCAGCCGATTGTTCAGGTCGCCGGTAATGAAGCAGTGCGGAATCTGTTCGACGATGCCGCGCTCCAGACGGTCGCGCATCGCCTTGACCTGGATGTTCTCGAACTCCATGTGTTCGATCGCCAGTTCGCACGCCTTGCCGAGCCCCACGATCGACGCGGTATTCTCGGTACCGGCCCGGCGGCCGCGCTCCTGATGGCCGCCGCGCAAAAGCGGCCGGAAACGGGTGCCGCGGCGCAGGTACAACACGCCGATGCCTTTCGGCGCATGCAGCTTGTGGCCAGACAGCGACAGCATGTCGATTTGGGTATCCTGCAGCATCATCGGGATCTTGCCGACCGCCTGCACCGCGTCGGTATGGAACATCACGCCTGCCGCATGGGCCATCTCGGCCATTTCGACGACCGGAAAAATGGTCCCGGTTTCGTTGTTCGCCCACATCACCGAAACGATCGCGACCTGGTCGGAGAGCAGATTTTTGTACGCTTCGAGATTCAGCCGGCCGCAGCGATCGACCGGCATCCGGTGGATCGTGTAGCCCTCCTTTTCGAGATGTTCGCAGAGGTTCAAAATCGCCGGATGCTCGACCGCGGTGGTGATGATCTCTTTGCGGTTCGGCTGGGCCTTGATCGCGGACAGAATCGCGGTCGAATCCGATTCGGTGCCGCAGGAAGTGAAAATGATCTCGGAGTCGTGTTCGGCACCGAGCAGCTCCTGCACCTGGCCGCGGGCTTTTTTGATCGCCCGCGCCACGCCGTCGGCGAAGCGGTGGATCGATGAGGGATTGCCGAACTGTTCGGTAAAGAACGGCAGCATCGCATCAACGACCGCGCGGTCCACCTTGGTGGTGGCGTTATTGTCCAGATAGATGTCAGGCATGGCTGGCCTCCTGAATGTTGACCAGTTTGGAAGGCATTTGTGAAGCCGGCACGACGCGGATGAATTCGCCGAGCACTTCCATCAGCCGCTGCTGAATCCCGGCGATTGTCATCGCGGCCATCTGGCAGCCGTTGCAGGCGCCGGTCATGTTCACGTAGGCGATGTTGTCGATCACCTCGACCAGTTCGACGTCGCCGCCGTCGGCCATCAATTGCGGACGCAGGGAGGTCAGCACTTCCTCGATCTTTTTGATCCGTTGCAGATTGGTCAACGGCTTTTTCTCGGCGGTGATGATCGACTTTTCGATCGGCGCCGCGTTCGGATCGAAAGTTTCGCCGCGCTCCTTCAGCACCTTTTCCAGAATCGCCTCGATGTCCTCGTGGCAGGCCGCGCAGCCGCCGCCGGCCTTGGTATAGTTGGTTACATCCTCAACCGTGCGCAGCTTGTTGGCCCAGACCATTTCCTCGATCATCACGGCGTCGATCGCGAAGCATTTGCAGACCAGCGCGCCTTCCTCGTGGTCGTCCTTCCATTCCTCGCCGCGGTAGTTGGCGACCGCAGCCTGCAGGGCTTCGCGGCCCATCACCGAGCAGTGCATCTTTTCCGGCGGCAGGCCGTCGAGCTCGGCGGCGATGTCGTTGTTGGTGACCTTTAACGCTTCATCCAGCGTCATACCCTTGATGATCTCGGTCAGCACCGAAGACGAGGCGATCGCCGAACCGCAGCCGAAGGTCTGGAAGCCGGCGTCCTCGATCACCTCCGACGCTTCGTTGACGCGGAGAGTCAGACGCAGGGCGTCGCCGCAGCTGATCGATCCGACTTCGCCGATCGCATTCGCATTCGCGACCGCACCGGCGTTTTTCGGGTTGAAGAAATGTTCTTTGACTTTGTCCGAATAATCCCACATGGCGGCATCCTCTCTCGTTAAGAACAGGTTTTCGGCGTGCCGCCTTGACCGTCGGTACTGAACGACGAGCCGCAGGCGCAGCTCTTGGCCGCGTTCGGATTGGTGAACTTGAAGCCGGAGCCTTCCAGACTGTCGACAAAATCGATCGACATGCCGTCCAGCATCGGCAGACTGACCGGATCGATGAAGACTTTCACTTCGCCGCAGTCGATCACGGTGTCGTCCTGGGTTTGCTTTTCTTCAAGACGCAAGCCATAGGAATAGCCGGAGCAACCGCCGTCGGTCACTTCGATCCGGAGTCCGCTGCTCGGCTTGCCGGAGCCGGCAATAAACCGGCCCACGGCTTTTACGGCGTTTTCGGTTAGGGTAATCATATTGGAGTCTCCTGAAACGGTTTTGCAATGCGCTTGCCAGAGATAAAGCAACCGCCGTGCCAGAAGCGGGAAACTCAGTCAAACCGGACATTGAAGAGGGGAATCCGAAATTGGCCGGGAAAAATCGGAGAGGTTGTTCGCGACAAAGGAAGGGGAATTGTCAGGTTTGCGACAAAAACGAATACTGAAGCATGTTTCGATAATGAATGAGGGAAAAGATAGCCGCATTGCCGGCCATTAGGTAGATGGGAACCGCTGAAGCGCAAACGCGCCATAAGGGGGAAACGATAATAAGAACATTCCGAACCATTCAGTCTTCGCTTCAGCCGGACTTTTTATTTGGGTGCTTCGAAAACATAGGGTTTACGGAATTCCCCGATACGTTCATTTTCTTCCTGCCCACCCCATTTTGTCGTATTCCTTACAACGCAAAAACCAAATAACACAAACAAATTCAATTGCTTAAAAAATGGCACGCCGGTTGCTTCGTCATCAACAAAGACCTGAAGGTGCCACCCATGAAATCAACCAAAGACATTGCCGAACTGCTCGACGAACCGGCTTGCGAACACAACAAGAAGGAAAAGTCCGGCTGTTCCAAACCCAAGCCCGGCTCGGCGGCCGGCGGCTGCGCGTTCGACGGCGCGCAGATTGCGCTGCTGCCGATCGCCGATGTCGCCCATATCGTGCACGGACCGATCGCCTGCGCGGGGAGTTCCTGGGACAACCGGGGCACCCGCTCGTCCGGTTCCGAGCTGTACCGGATCGGCATGACCACCGACCTGACCGAACAGGATGTGGTGATGGGGCGCAGCGAAAAGCGGCTGTTCCATGCGATCAAGCAGGCGATCGACAGCTACGCTCCGCCGGCGGTTTTCGTTTACAACACCTGCGTGCCGGCCCTGGTCGGCGACGATCTGAACGCGGTCTGCAAGGAGGCCTCGGAGCGCTGGGGCGTGCCGGTCGTGCCGATCGACTGCGCCGGCTTCTACGGCACCAAGAACCTCGGCAACCGGATCGCTGGCGACGCGATGGTGAACCACGTGGTCGGCACCCGCGATCCCGACCCGCTGCCCCCGGGGGTGGAGCGGCCCGGCTTCAGAATCCACGACGTGAATCTGGTCGGCGAATACAACATCGCCGGCGAATTCTGGCATGTGCTGCCGCTGCTTGACGAGATGGGCCTTAGGGTGCTGTGCACGCTGTCCGGCGACGCCCGTTTCCGGGAAGTGCAGACGATGCACAAGGCCGAGGTGAACATGATGGTCTGCTCGAAAGCGATGGTGAACGTCGCCCGCCGCCTGAACAAGTCCTACGGCACACCGTGGTTCGAAGGCAGTTTCTACGGGATCACCGATACCAGCCAGGCGCTGCGCGATTTCGCGCGGGTGATTAACGATCCCGACCTGTGCGCCCGTACCGAAGCAATCATCGTCCGGGAAGAGGCCCGCATCCACGCCGCGCTCGCCCCCTGGCGCGAACGGCTGAAAGGCAAACGGGTGCTGCTGTTCACCGGCGGCGTGAAAAGCTGGTCGGTAATCTCGGCGCTGCAGGATCTGGGCATGGTGGTCGTCGCAACCGGCACCAAGAAATCGACCGAGGAAGACAAGGCCAGGATCCGCGAACTGATGGGCGAAGACACCTTGATGATTGAGGACGGCAGCCCGAAAGCGCTGCTGAAAGTCGTCCGTGATTATAAGGCCGACATTCTGATCGCGGGCGGACGGAACATGTACACCGCATTGAAGGCGCGGATTCCGTTTCTCGACATCAATCAGGAACGCGAATTCGGTTATGCAGGCTACGAAGGGATGCTGGAACTGGTCCGGCAATTGGCGTTGACGCTCGAAAGCCCGGTCTGGGAGGCGGTGCGCAAACCGGCACCGTGGCGCGCCTCAAAAACCTTGGCGCTGGAACAGCAAATGTCTCGGCAACAGAACAAATCCGCCGTAGGGTACGCTGTGCGTACCGGTAGCCGCTGCGGATCAGGCTCGGCAAAGGTACGCACAGCGTACCCTACGGGGGAGTAAATTTATGGCCGATATTATCAAACGCAACAAGGCCCTTTCGGTCAGCCCGCTGAAAGCCAGCCAGCCGATGGGGGGCTCATTGGCCTGCCTCGGCTTCGACCGGGCGATTCCGATGCTGCACGGCTCGCAAGGCTGCACCGCGTTCGCGAAGGTGTTTTTCGTGCGCCATTTCCGCGAGCCGATTCCGCTGCAAACGACCGCGATGGACCAGAGCAGTTCGGTGCTGGGCGCGGACGAAAACGTGGTCGAGGGATTGAAAGCGATCGCCGAAAAATCGAACCCGGCGCTGATCGCGGTGCTGACCACCGGCCTCGCCGAAACCCAGGGCGCGGACGTGCACCGCAACGTGCGCGAGTTTCGGGCCAAGTATCCCCAGTTCGATCACGTCGCAGTCGTCGCGGTCAATACGCCGGACTTTACCGGCTGCGTCGAAACCGGCTATGCCGCGACCCTTTATGAAATCGTCAAGGCCCTGGTACCGGACCGCGCGGCCGCCAATACCCGGCCGGGCGCCCGCCAACGGCAGGTGAACGTGCTGACGAGCCCGATGCTGACGCCGGGCGATCTGGAAGCGTTGCGCGATCTGATCGAGCAATTCAACCTCAGGCCGGTGCTGGTGCCCGACCTGTCCGATTCGCTGGACGGCAGCCTGACCGACGACGAATTCTCGCCGGTCACGATCGGCGGCACCCCGGTTTCGGAACTTAAGACGCTGGGCGAAGCGAAGGCCACGATCGTGATCGGCGCATCGCTCCGCAAAACAGGCGAACTGCTGCAGGAAAAAACCGGCGTACCGAGCCATTATTTCGATCATCTGTACGGCCTGGAGGCGAATGATGCGCTGGTCATGGCGCTTGCCCAAATCAGCGAACTGCCGGTGCCGCCACGGATCGAACGCCAGCGCGCACAGCTCCAGGATGCGATGCTCGACACCCATTTCATGCTCGGCCAGCTCAGGGTCGCGATCGCCGCCGATCCCGACCCGTTGAATGCGTTTACCCATCTAATTCAAGGCATGGGCGGCGAAGTCGTCGCCGCTGTCAGTGCGGCGAACGCGCCGATCCTGTCTGCGCTGCCGCTAGAGCGTGTCAAGATCGGCGACCTGGAAGACCTGGAACTTCTCGCCAAGGAACGCAAAGCCCAGCTCCTGATCGGCAATTCGCATGCGGCAGCCAGCGCGGCGCGTCTCGGCATCCTGATCCTGCGCGCCGGCTTTCCGCTTTACGACATTATCGGCGGCTACCAGAAAACCTGGATCGGCTATCGCGGCACGCGCCAAGCCCTGTTCGACCTGGCCAATCTGGTCATCAATTTCGCGCATGAAGGGATCGCGGTCTACCGCTCTCCCTACGCGCAAAAAACCGAATCCGAACGCCACGCCTGCCCGCCGTCATGTCATTAACCCGAAGGATGCAGGTCGTGCATCACCACGAACAGAGGATGCCTATGGAAACCGCGATCAAAGTCGCTTTCGCCACCACCGATATGGTGCACGTCAACCAGCACTTCGGTTCCGCCAAATCCTTCGCGCTCTACGCGGTCGACCCGGAGCGGACGGAACTGCTCGAAGCCGCGGAGTTCGGCAATCTTTCCCAGGACGGTAACGAAGACAAGCTGTCGGTCAAGATTCAACTGCTGGACGGCTGCGCGGCAGTGTACTGCCAGGCGATCGGCGCCTCGGCGATCAAGCAGATCGTCGCTCAGGGCATCCAGCCGATCAAGGTGCACGAAGGCAGTGTGATCAAGGACCTTCTGGCCGACCTGCAGGCCGAGATGAAATCCGGCCCCTCCGCCTGGCTGGCCAAGGCGATCAATCAAAGCAAAGGCCCCGCTCCCGAACGCTTCGATGCGATGGCGGAGGAAGGCTGGGATGAATAGGTTTGCATCTGAGCTGCCCGCCATGGAATTCCGTAGGGTACGCTGTGCGTACCTTTTTCGGGTGCTCGATTAAATCAAAATCAAGGTACGCGCAGCGTACCCTACGTTAAGCTGCGGCTCAAACGTCATTCTTACAGATTAACGGGAGAATCCTCATGGCCTTAAAAATCATCGAATCCTGCGTGAACTGCTACGCCTGCGAGCCTTTGTGCCCGAGCAAGGCGATTTTCATGGGCAAAACGCATTTCATGATCAATCCGCGCAAATGCACCGAATGCGAAGACGATTATAAAGATCCGCAATGCGCCAGCATCTGCCCGATCGAAGGGGCGATTCTGGACAAGCTCGGCGCGCCGATCAATCCGCCCGGTTCGTTGACCGGCATTCCGCCGGAAAGAATGGCCGAAGCGATGGCGGAACTGCAAGCCCACTAAGCCATGGCCGTCGTCCATTTTTACGAAAAGCCCGGCTGCGCCGGCAACAAACGGCAGCGGGAATTGCTGCTGGAAGCGGGGCACATACTGTTCGTCCATGACCTCTTGCGGCAGCCGTGGGCGGAGACGCCCGACAAGCTGCGTTCGTTTTTCGGCGACTTGCCGGTTGCGGACTGGTTCAACCGCAGCGCGCCGGCAATCAAGAACGGCGAAGTGCTGCCGGAAGCGCTCGACGAAGCACAGGCAATCGCCTTGATGATTGCCGACCCGCTGCTGATCCGCCGGCCGCTGCTCGAAGCGGACGGGCGCCGGCGCGCCGGCTTCGATACCGAAACGGTCGAGGCGTGGCTGGAAGCCGACATGGACGGCCAGGACCTCGAAAGCTGTCCGAAACGCGCCGCTTCCTCGGCCTGCGGATCATGAACCGGATCGTGCTCGAAAGCCCGGACGGCGTTCCCGTCGCGGTCCCGTTATCGGAGCGGGTGCATTGGGTCGGCGCCTTCGACCCCCACCTCAGAACTTTCGACATCATCCTGAAAACCGCCAACGGCACCAGCTACAACGCCTACGTCGTGCGCGGCAGCGAGGGCGTGGCGGTCATCGACACGGTCAAGGAAGGTTTCGCGGACGTTTTTTTCGCCCGCCTCGAAAGCGTCGCCGACTATGCGGAAATCAAGGTGATCGTGCTGAACCACCTGGAACCCGACCATACCGGCGCGCTGCCCGAATTGATGCGGCGCGCGCCCGGCGCGCAACTTTATATTTCGCAAAAAGCCCAGTCGATGCTGAAAGGCCTGTTGAAACAGGAGAATCTGCATTTTACGCCGGTCGTGACCGGCGATACGGTATCGCTGGGCGACCGTTCGCTGCAGTTTCTGCACACGCCCTACCTGCACTGGCCCGATACGCAATGCACCTACCTGCCCGAGGAAGCGATGCTGTTTTCCGGCGACGTGTTCGGCTGCCATTTCTGCGACGACCGCCTGTTCAACGACAGGGCCGGCGATTTCCGCTTTTCGTTCGAATATTACTACGCGCACATCATGCGCCCGTTCAAGGAATACGTGCTGCGCGCGCTGGAACTGATCGAACCGTTGCCGCTGAAGCTGATCGCGCCGACGCACGGCCCGATCCTGCGCGACCGGCCCGACCGCTACATCCAGCGTTACCGCCAGCTGTCCAGTCCGGCCTTGCACAGCGAGATCAGCCCGCAGCAGAAGACCTTGCTGATTTTCTACATCAGCTCGTACGGCAATACCCGGCGCATGGCCGAGGCGATTTACCAGGGCGCCCTGCAGGTCGACGACGTGCGCGTGTCGCTGTACGACCTGGAAGGCGGCGAGGTCGCCCCCTTCGTCGATCTGATCGAAGAAGCCGACGGCCTGATTCTCGGCACTCCGACGATCAACGGCGACGCGGTCAAGCCGATCTGGGACCTGCTCTCCTCGCTGACGGTCGTAAATCTGAAGAACAAACTCGGCGGCGTGTTCGGCTCCTACGGCTGGACCGGCGAAGGCGTGCGTCTGGTCGAAGACCGCCTGCGCGGACTGAAGCTCAGGGTGCCGATTCCGGGCCTCCGGGTCAAACTGATCCCAACCGACGACGAGATCCTCGAATGCAAGGCGTTCGGCCTGGAACTGGCCCAGGAATTGATGGGGCTTAGGGAGGCGAAAATGATCAATTTCGCGGATCTGGCATGAAAGCGGATTACGGCGCGATTGTGGACGGTTTTTACGCCGCATCCGCATTTTCCACTGCCGTAACGCGCCGATTCGGAAACGTCCAGTGTGGCCGGATGGCGAAAATCGTGCAACCCGACCCCCAGAAATATGGCTGCAAAGCGATAAAAACCGGAAACCGTCAAAATGCCGGATCAGGGACAGGCGGCAATAACGTTTTCCATCCCATAACAATACCCATTCAGGAGCATATCTATGGCGAAAGCGACCATTACTTTCGAAGACATCAACATTACCGTTACCGTGCCGGCAGGAACCCGGGTCATCGAGGTTTCGGAAAAAGTCGGATCGGCAATCACCTACGGCTGCCGGGAAGGCGACTGCGGCACCTGCCTGATGAAAATCACCGACGGCTGGAACAACCTCAGCGAACCTTCGGTGCTGGAAGACAAAATCCTGCGCGAAAACATGGCCGGCAAGCATAACCGGCTGGCCTGCCAGGCCCAGCTGCTGACCGGCCATATTTCCGTCAAACCCGCTTGACCCGGAGGACCTCGATTATGGCATTAGTCATGTTTACCAACCCCGAATACCGCGATAAAACCGTCTACGCGGTGGCCGGCAGCCATACCCAAACGATTCTGAAACTGGCGCTGGAAAACAAGATTCCGATCAATTTTTCCTGCCAGGACGGCGAATGCGGCACCTGCGTCGTGAAAGTGACTTCCCTCGACAAAAATCGCGAGCGCATGGGCGGCCCGCTGACCGACAAGGAAAAAACCGTGCTGAAGCAGCTCGGCAAGTTGACCGCCGAGGATCTCGAAAAAATGCTCGTCGATGATTTGCCGTCCGAATGGCGCCTGGCCTGCCAGATGATCGTCCGCGACGAGGATATCCGGGTCGAATACTGATCCGGGGGAAATTTTCCGAGCCGTTCGGCCGGCTCTCCGCAGGCCGACTGCGATGCCATGATGGGGGATACGCCATGCAACCATTAAGAAAGCCTTTATCGCGCGAGCAGTATTATCGGAACCTGACGGCATTCGCCGACGGCTCGGCCAACGGCCGCTGGCTCGCCCAGATGATTGCCAGCTGGCAGGCCGGCGAAGGCGTGCTGCCGAATGCGCTCGGGCTGGATGAAAGCGAATTCGGCCGTTTACTGGCCGAGCGCTTCCCCGGCTATCGATTGAGCCCGATCGCACCCTCCGGCAAATCCCTCGATTTCAGCCGGATGCTCGAAAAGCAGGACCTCGAATGTTTCCTGCGCCGCTTCGCCGCGGTACCGGGCCCGGAAACCGAATGGCTCATCGCGATCATCGTCGCCGCCTGCCTCGGCAGCGACCATCTCTGGCAGGACCTGGGCCTGTGGAACCGCAAGGAATTGTCGGCGCTGCTCGGCCACAATTTCCCCGAAATGGCCGCGCGGAACAACCGCGACATGAAGTGGAAGAAATTCATCTACAAGCAGCTCTGCGAGGCGGAAGGTCTCTACGTCTGCCGGGCGCCTTCCTGCGAAGTCTGCCTGGATTATCCCGCCTGTTTCGGCGCAGAGACCTGATTGCATTCGTCGCATGCGCCCGGCATAACGAGCGCGATCGGGACGGTCCCCCAGAGAAAGGATTTTTTTCGTTAATCCTCTTTCCTTATGCCGAACAACAAAAAATTAACTGTTTCTCAAGCTCGGAATGGACTAAGATTATTTTAAAACTTCGCAAAGCAGAGCAGCGCTTCTAAGCGGTTGTTTTGTTTCTTTCTCCGGCAAATTTTTCACCGTTCTTTCGACGCAAAATGAAACGATTGATGATGCGGATGTGGCTTTCATCGGCGATCGCGATGGGGCTGAACGCCTGCGGCGGCCAGACTATCGTCCGCGAGGAACCTCGAATCCATGCGCCCTCTTCCCTGGCAGTAGCTGCAGCTCCGCGGAAGCTCTATGAACCGGTAGCGACTTACTCCGGCCTCTTTTTGAAACCCGGCGAACTGGAACCGGCGGTGGAGTTTTGGCGCAATGTCTATGTGAAGTGGCGGCGTTCGGAAGTGGTGCTTCATGACGACCGTCATCTGAACGTCATCTACGAAGTGATCAGATTGCCGGGTTATGTCGACGAAAGCCTGACCTCCGAACAAAAGGATATCGTCAGCCGGCGCCGCAATTTCTGGAAGGCCCAATTGGCCGTTCTGGAAAGCAAAGTGCGCTACAACGCACCGTTGAATGCCGGCGACCGCGAACTGATCGCCAGGCTGGAAAGCAGCGGCAGAGCGCTCGCCAGCCTTTTGAACGGCGCCGCCGAACGGGTCCATGCGCAGCGCGGGACGCGCGAACGCTTCAAACGCGGTATCGAGATCAGCGCAGGCTATGACCGGCAGTTCCGAAAGATATTCCGCGACGCCGGCCTGCCGGAAGACCTGGCTTACCTGCCCCATGTCGAATCCTCGTTTCAACCGGCGGCCCGCTCCTCCGCCGGCGCGGTCGGCATGTGGCAGTTCACCAAAGCCGCCGCGAAACGGTTCATGCCCGGCAGCCATCGCGCGGACCGGCGTCTCGATCCTTACGCTTCCGCGGTCGGCGCGGCCAATTATCTCGGCTACGCCTACAGCATGCTGGGGAACTGGCCCGCGGCGATTACCTCCTACAACCACGGCATTAACGGCATGAAGCGTGCGCAGGGCCAGTTCGGCCCCGACTTTGCCCGCATTGTGCAAAACTACGCAAGCCCTGCATTCGGCTTCGCCTCCCGTAACTATTATGCGCAATTCCTGGCGGCGCGCGAGATCGCCAGCGATCCGGCGCAGTATTTTCCGGAAGAAGGGATGTATGCCGAGAAGAATGGCTTGCGGAAGATTAACTTGAGCGGTAACGCCTTAGCGCCTTTGAATGCCGCGGCGGCCGAAAAATAAACGGCTTTTTGAATTTGCGAGGGAATGCCCCTGAAATCATACGGGGCTCGCGGCCCAATGCCGGTAGGGATTTGGCCGATATTAACTTGCTGGTAGGGGTGGTAAACCTGCCGGGTTTTTAAAACCTGGCAGGTCTTGGGCCGGGAAGTTATTTGGAGCCAAATCCTAAGTTATTGGCTCGTAGGCCGGATAAGCGCAGCGCATCCCCCGCATTGCCGTCGCCGGATGCACTGCGCTTATCCGGCCTACGGACTGAAATCATACGAGGGCTCCACGGCCGGGGACTCATTGTATCGATCATTCCGACAGCCATTGAGCGTCGAATTTTCGGATCAGACGAATAATCCCCGACTCGCGTTTTCCAGTATCGCCATCACCGCCGGATGCTTTAGCTTGCGCTGCGCGGTAATCGCATAAAAACGCTCGAACACGTGATCGATCCTGCCGATTTTTTGCGCATTGTACTGCCGCTGAAGTTCGGCCTCGATCGCGACCGGCGCGACGAACATCCCTACCCCGGCAATCGCAAACGTTTTCAGCAGGGCGCTGTCCTCGATCTCCGCCTTGATGTCCGGGCAAATCCCTTCCGTATCGAACCACTGGTCCAGCGAGCGCCTCAGCGCCGTATTCTGCGTCGGCACCAACAGCGGAGCGCCGTTCAAGGAATACGGAAAATTCTCCGTATAACGTTCCGCAAGTTCCTCGACACCGAACACCGCCACTTCGCATTCGCCGAGCAGGTGATTGAACACCCGAATCCCGACCGACGGCGTAGCCGGAATGTCCGAGAGCACCAGATCGACGCTGTGCAGGGCAAGCTCCGCAATCAGCCGTTCGGCCTTGTCCTCGTGGCAGGTCAATTGAACCGGCTCATTGGCTCTGAGCGCCGGCTCCAGCAGTCGGTAGGCGATCAGTTTCGGCAAGGCGTCCGCCACGCCCACGTTGAGCCGCAATCCGCGTCCCCCGCTGCGCCCGCGCAGGGTCTGGTTCAATTCCTGGCCGAGCGTGAAGATTTCCTCCGCATAACGGAAAATCGTGCGCCCCGTGTCGCTCAGGACCAGCTTGCGCCCATCCTTGTAATAAAGCTTTTCGCCGACCGCCTGTTCGAAAATCGCCAACTGACCGCTGACCGTCGGCTGGGCCAAATGCAGTTTTTCGCTGGCGCGCGAGATGCTTCCTTCCTTAACGACGTTCCAGAAGTAAAACAAATGCTGGTAATTGAGTCGGCTCACGGCAGTAACCCGTATCGGTTTTTCCGATAAAAAGAATAGATATATTCTATTTTACTATTCAAACTCGGGTCAGTAAGCTTTAAGCCATCAATCCGTCTACCAGCTTAAGGAAAAAAGTGCATCCATGAATAGTGATTACGACGATAAAGAACTCCGCCGCCGCATCAAACTCCTGGACTCGCTGCTCGGGGAAGTTCTGGAAAAAGAAGCGGACGTCCAGGTCTCGTCGACTGTGCGCGAACTCCAGCGCGATTTCAGCCATCTGCACCGGCATGACATGGCGGCCAGGATGCGGCAGATCTTCAAGGTGATCGACCCGCTGCCGCCGGAGGCGCTCAGTGCCGTCGTGCGGGCCTTCAACCTGTACTTCAGCCTGGTCAACATCGCGGAGGAGTCCTACGGGCTGGCGCTGCGCCGGCGCAAGGCCGAGCAAGGCGGCCATTTCTGGAAAGGCTCGTTTCACGACACGCTGATGGAGCTAAAGGAATCCGGCGTCGGCGCGGCGCAGTTGCAGACACTGCTGGACGAGCTACTGTATATGCCGGTGATGACCGCCCATCCGACCGAAGCGAAACGGCGAATCGTCAAAAACGTGCTGCGCAACATCTTCCTGACCCATGAAAGGCTGGACGATCCGCGACTCAAGGGCCATCTGCGCCAGGAAGTGCTCGGCCGCCTGCACAGCCTGATCCGGCTGCTCTGGAAAACCGACGAAGTCCGCGTCCGCAGCATGGGCGTTATCGACGAAATCGATGCGGGACTCTCCTATTTCCCGTTGTCCCTGTTCGAGGCGACGACCCAAGTCTACCGGAACTTCGACCGTGCGCTTCGGGACGTGTACGGCGACGACGCCGCGCAAATCCGCATCCCCAGCTTTCTGAATTACGGCTCCTGGATCGGCGGCGACCGCGACGGCAATCCGAACGTGAAGCCGGAAACGACCGTGCTGGCCTTGCGTCTGCAGGCCCGAACGATATTGCAGGAATACGCTTCCCGGCTGGACAGCCTGCGCGACCAGCTTTCGCACTCGCACGGACTGGGCGAGTTTTCCGAGGAATTCCTGGTGAGTCTGGAAAAGGACCGGGCCGAACTGGGAACTTCGATTTCTCCCCTGGAAAACGCGTTTATGCAGGAGCCTTACCGGCATAAGCTGGTGCTGATGAAGTACCGGCTGGACCAGACCCTGGCGCAGCTCGACCAGAGGATCGCCGGAAATTCCGCCCTGCTGGCACCATGGCCTTACCGCTGCAATGCTTTCATTGCCGACCTGAAATTGATCCGCGCTTCGCTCTGCCGCCACGGCGACGCGGAAATCGCCGGTCTCGATCTGCAGGACCTGATCCGACTCGCCGAAACGTTCGGCTTCCACCTGATGCAGTTGGACGTGCGCCAGGAGTCGACCCGTCACAGCGACGCCGTTGCCGAGATTCTGGCGAGCGCGCTTTCGATCGACTACCGCGCCCTTCCGGAAGACGAACGGCTGGCCGTACTGAGCGAAGCAATCGCGGTACCGGGCGGCCTGGTGTTCGATAGGGACAAATTATCGGGAGCGGCCCGAGAAACCCTGGAAGTGTTCGCGGCGATGGCCGCGATGCGCTCGGAGCTCGGCGCGGACTGCTTCAGCCGTTACGTGATCTCGATGACCCATGCCGCGAGCCACGTGATGGAAGTAATGCTGCTCGCCGCCCAGAACGGGCTGGCCGGCAAGATTGCCGGGCACTGGTTCTGCCACATCGGGGTGGCTCCGCTGTTCGAAACGATCACCGACCTGGAGCATATCGAACCGGTGGTGTGCGCGCTGCTGGACACGCCGGCCTACCGGACGCTGCTGGACGCCTCGGGCAAGCGCCAGGAAATCATGCTCGGCTATTCGGACTCCTGCAAGGACGGCGGCATTTTGTCTTCCTCCTGGAATCTGTATCGGGCCCAGCAGCGGATCATCGCCATCACCGAACGGCGCGGGATCAAGTGCCGGCTGTTCCACGGCCGGGGCGGCACGGTCGGCCGCGGCGGCGGGCCGACCCACGAGGCGATCCTGGCGCAACCGCCGGACACAGTGCGCGGCCAGATCAAGTTCACCGAGCAAGGCGAAATGCTGTTCTACCGTTACAACAACATGGAAACCGCAGTCTACGAACTGACGATGGGCGTCACCGGGCTGCTGAAAGCCAGCGTGAGCCTGGTGCAGCCGGTTCCGGCCGACTCGCCGCAGTACCTGGAAGTGATGAGCGACCTGGCGCGGATCGGCGAGAACGGCTTCCGCGAACTGACCGAACGGACCGAGGGCTTTCTGGATTATTTTTACGAAGCGACGCCGGTCAACGAGATCGGCCAGTTGAACATCGGTTCGCGCCCTTCCCACCGCAAGCAACAGGACCGGTCGAAACAATCGGTGCGGGCGATCGCCTGGGTGTTTTCCTGGGCGCAATCGCGGCAGACCTTTCCGGCCTGGTACGGGATCGGCGCCAGCCTCGCGACCTGGTGCGCGGGCAAGCCCGAACGCTTGCAGACCCTGCAGGCGATGTACCGGGAGTGGCCGTTTTTCCGCAACCTGCTCGGCAACGTGCAGATGGCGCTCAGCAAGTCGGACATCAGCATCGCCAAGGAATACGCCGGCCTGTGCGCCGATTCGAACACCGGCAAACGGATCCACAGCCTGATCGACGGCGAATATCAACGTTGCGTGGACTGGATTCTGGATGTCGCGGACAGCGAACAGTTGCTGGCCGAAAACCAGGCGCTGGCGAACTCGTTGAGCCGCCGGAACAACTATCTCGGACCGCTCAATTTCATTCAGGTAGTGCTGCTGCGCCGCGTGCGGTCGGCCGAGGACCAGGATTCGGCCGCGAATCCCTGGATGAAACCGTTGCTGCGGACGATTAACGCGATCGCGGCAGGCATGCGGAATACGGGTTAAACATCGAAACCATGGGCGTCCCGAACAGGGCGCCGCAAACAGAGCATCAAGCGTGAAGGGGATCCGATGAAATTGACACACATGAAACAGCTGGAAGCCGAAAGCATCCACATCATCCGGGAAGTTGCCGCCGAATT
>NZ_JAERVK010000021.1 GCF_016745425.1 Candidatus Methylomicrobium oryzae
GCTTCGGTCAGCCGACCGCCGACAAGCTGGATAACCGCGATTTCGTCCTTATCGATCATCGCCGCATGCCCCAATTAAGCCGCGGCCTCCGTTACCGGATCACGGTCCGGGTAAAGGGTGGTTCCGAGAAGAAGCTCCACATCGTACCGCGGCGCATCCGCCAAAAACTTTTGGACCGCCTCCATTTCGGCCTGAAGGCCGGCCACGAGCGCCTGCGAGGCGTCAATTTCGCTCTGGGGGACCGGTGGGGCGATGCGATCAATCTGATCCGCCGTGAAGTCCTTTTTTTGCAGTTCGGCAACCTGAAAGTCTCGCACCGAATGCTTGTGCTGCAGGGCCTTTTGTTCGCGTTCGATCAAGGAGGAAATCTCGGCCTGTCGTCTGGCTGCCCGGTTAATCAACTCGACCGGCCGGTTCTGATATTGGGCGTCGCCGCGATCGATCACGCTCTGGTTTTTCGCTCGGTTCTGGTCGAGCAATGCAATGAATTCTTGGGTTTCCGCCCAAGCGGACTCATCGTAGCCCAAGCTTTGCTTGTCGAGGCGCTTTAAGGCGCTGAGTGCCGGGGTGATGTTCGCGAGCGCGTGATGGGCGGCTTGGTATTCGGAAGGGGAAACGGATTTTTGCATGATGGCTGCCTGAAAGTTAAGTTCAGGTATAGCCTAACCCGTGCTTAACCGGGCTTTTAGCGCCGTTTTCCGATTCTGAAAGGGCGACTTTTGCGCGTTTACCGTAATTTTCGGGGGTGAAACGGGCCAGCGGTCCGAAACCCACGCCGGAACGGGTCTTGTGAAGCGTGAAGGGCTGAGGTTATGCGGGTCAAACCTGCCAATCGCCGGTTTGGAAACAGGGCGTCCGCGCCCGTAGGAATATCAGAAGCGGCTGATTTTGTTCAACTCGCCATGATGGCGAGCCACCGCGTAGCCGCCTGAAACGCCCCGAATGCTGAATTTTGCGCGGCCGCGACCGGTCACAGGGTGATAAAAAGACGGAGACCATCCATGATTTCAGAAATCGACTTACTGCAGGAGGACATTCCACGGCTGGAACAGAAGTTTGGCGCACATGACCCTTTTGTGGAGGTATTGAAAGCGCATTTGAACGCGTTACAGGATCAGGCCAAGCCGCCACCGCAAACAAAGTCACATCATCGCAGGTGGGCCAATTTTTTAGGGTTTCTCAGCCGGTGCAGGAAAGCACGTTAAAGCCGGATAGGCGGGATTCCGCCTATTGTTACAAAACAAGGACTTGGATGTGAGTTTGTAGCAGGCACAAAAAAACCGGCAACCTTTTTGGAATGCCGGTTTTGGGGTGTTTAATGCGCTTAGAAATGGCCTAAATGGTCATGAGGTCGAAAAACATTAGCCTCGTTTTCTCTGACGCGTCGCTTTCCAGCAGAAAGGAGAAGCCATTTTTCAGATAGAAATTTATGGTTCTCTCGTTATTGTAAGCGTCGACGATGATAAAGCGGCATCCCGTCTTATTACCCTCAGTGAACCAGAATTTGATGAAATCAAGAATGTCAGATCCAACGCCATTGCTTTGATGCTCGACAGAGGTCCCAAGCCTGCCAATTTTTACCGCGGGCAATGTTGAATAGCGCTTACTGCGGCTGATCCGCCTGCATAGCCGCTTAAACACAGATTTACTCATCAGTTCTCGCTTGACAGCATCGTTTGACACGCTGAAGAAAGCGAGCGTTTTGCCTGATTCAATCCAGGCGTATGTCACAGACACAAGCTCTTTGCAGGCTAAGCGAGAGTCTTTGAAAAAGAATTCGTTAAGATCACTGTCACCACAATCAAAGGTGGCATCACGTTCATCATCAATTCCCAGCCGAACCAGCACGATGACGCTCGTAATCTTCCATACCGTTTACCACGCGAAATTTCTTACCCGCCGCATGAATACGGTCGCGCTCTTCCTGGCTGATCTTTTTCCCTTCGTTTTCTTTCATCAGCGCGTCGAATCGACGCGCATCTTTGCCGGTTAAAATCGGCGTGTCTTTAATCGGTGTAGCCATCCCGGCCTCCCATGCTGGCATTATAGTAGTAGTTTTACCGGTGTTTAGAAGGGGTTTAGCCCTACTTTAGTAGTATAACAGACAGCTATAGATCGTAATAGTCAGCAACGCACAGTAACGAATAGCA
Source organism: Candidatus Methylomicrobium oryzae (assembly GCF_016745425.1). GTDB lineage: Bacteria > Pseudomonadota > Gammaproteobacteria > Methylococcales > Methylomonadaceae > Methylomicrobium > Methylomicrobium oryzae. The sequence goes on from NZ_JAERVK010000021.1 coordinate 2,151, forward strand.
ATGCACAGTAAAACGCAAGAACCGGCACTTTCGGTGGCCATGGCATTTTATGGCGCAGAAGCAGCGTGCGATACCGAACAGAAAGTAACTCGAGGATAAGGCAAACTGTATTCCACCTCGCTCCCGGGGTTTAGCCGCTCATTGCATCACCTTGGCGGGGATAGCCTACCTATTCCTCGCCAGGACGCCCGGCAAGGAGGCCGGGCGCGGGCTATGGATGCGATCGTAACCACTACGCCAGCCGCTTTTCAGGCGTCTTCAGGAGATCAACTTTACTTCGGACGTAGACCAGGGCCGCCTGCAGCTGCTTGAATTGATCCTCAAAGCCGTCCATCTTGTCCGGGTGGGTTTTCTGCATGAGGGCTTTCAGATCCTTGATGACGGCCGCTTTTTGGAGTTCGTCCATCGGCTCTTCAAAAAAACGGTCTTTGAATAAGAAAAATGTCCCGTGTGCTTTTTCGGCAATTCGGCAGACGGCATTGACCTCTGCGATCAACTGGTTGCGTTCGCGGCCGTCGGCCATCTGCCAATACTTCACTTTCTGCGGCAGTCCTTGTTGCCCATAGGGCTCATCCAGCCGATATTCGAAAACAATCAGGCCCGCGGCATGCAAATCGCGGAGCGTGCGGTTAATCTGGCTGATGCTGACCGGCCGAGGCGCACCGTACCAGTTGTGATTATGCTCCAGCATGTACTGAATCGAGCTGGCCGAATAAGGTGGGGCGCCGCCGCAATCTTCGTTCGGTTCGGTCAAACATTTGATGATGACTTGTCGGTTTCGGGTTTGCTTCATGGACTTCTAATTGTATCAATGCGGGCTGCAACAATTTCTGATGGGCTTCTTGGCTTTCTAACTGTACCAATGCGCAAGACAACAACTTAAACGACCCTCAACTGCGGCGGCATCGGTTTAGCCACCGTCTGGCCATTGGGCAACTCCACGATTTGATACTGCCGCAGTGGATGGCCAAGGCTTTCTTGCACCATTTCTTGCAATAGATTATCTGCAAAATATTGAAGCTCTTTATTGTGTTGCATTGCACGAATGACTGCTTTCGTCACTGCATGATGCAGAACAGCGTCCTGACTGACACAATCGGCGGTGCTGGCGCCATCCTCGACTTTGTAAACGATCAACTCCATCAGGTTTTCCGCTCCATCCGCCAAAGCCCGCTGGACATGAATATGATGAGTGGAGAGCATTGCGCCATAAACGTGGACTGACGCCGGGCCGGCCTCGTCGAACTGCCGGATTAAATTAACCAAAATGTCCTGGATCTGATTTTGATTGGCTTGATTCTCTTTCAACGCATCTTGGAGCTGGCCAATGCGGTTTTGCCAGACTGAATGGCGGTGCTTGAAAAATGGATTATCGGCTGTCAGTTTGATCTGCCGACGGTGATGACGAACTTCATCGCGCCACTTGCGATTAAATTTAAGGTTTTTTCTGTAGACCCGTTTGAATCTAAGAATGAATTTCGCAATTTGCAGTTGGGTCATGTGTGGAGTGGTGTTGGTCATGTTATTCATGGTCGTTTTAGATTGGGTTTTAGATGTCTGAAGTCGTGGAAAGAAAGGTGGTATAGGCAATTTGATACACCTCCTGTTGAGATAACTTTGGGTTGGTCTTAAATATCTGATAACCAACAGATATTCTCGATTTTATTTCAGCATAATCCCTTTCTAAAATCGCGCTTTCATTTAGGGTGTCAACCATCAAGGCAAAGGCCTCGCTTTCCGTCAGGCCGTCCTGGCCACAAACAAATCCGTACAACACGCCAATTCGGATTTCTCGCTTTTTAATTTGTTTGATATAGGTTTTTATTGCTTCCAGTTCTTCCCGGGCTTGGCGTCTTTCTTCCGCCTGCGCCGCGGTTTTGCGTTGTTTGTAAAGGGTTATGGCAATGCCGATCAAGGCGCCGGCTATGATTGCGATAATAATGCTCATTCGTTAATCTCCATTAAAGTTTTTTGTTTGCATCTTTTTGGCGAACCGGCTCATGCAAGCCTGCCGTGTCTAGCCTTCAAACTCGTCGCCATCTGCAAAGCTTTTTGCCGGTATTTTTCTTGCTGCTCCGGATCGAGGTCACGATAGTCGTGCATTTCATCGATCACCGTGTTAAAAAACTCGATTTCGTCGCCCATCCAGAAAATTTGATCCTTCCGCGCAGCGATCACAATTTCCTTTTCCGCCGGCGTCAGCGTTGCAAACTTGCGCGCCAGAAACCCCAGGCGGTTTGCATAGGGCCAATCGACACCGCTCTTGACCGGCCGTTTTTTCTCACTGATATGCTCGGGCTTGAAAAGCCGTTGCCAGAAGTTCAAGGGTTTACTGCCCATGATGAATGGCCGCATTTCGAGCGTATCGGGAAAATATTTTTCCATGTACGCGAACAGGGAAATTTTCATTGGGTCGTCGCTATGGACAACTGGAGATCCGCCAGGGACGTTAAACATCTTTTCGCGAGCCATGGTATTTTTTCTCCGCGATCTTGACGAAGTTTTGCGCGTTGATGATGAAATCGAAATCCGCTGCCCAGACTCTGCCATCTCGGCCTGGCGGCGATCGGCCCATCAGGAACGCACTCTGCGCGATGAACGTGAAATAATTTTTCCAGCTGTCGAGTGTATCCAGTTCGTCTGACCATAGCGCCCTGATGCGCTGCTTCCTCGTCTCGGTGAGTTTGTAAACCTTGGGCAGTGCTTTCAGGATTTCGTGGTAGAGGTCGATGATGTCCTGATACGGCGGAGCGTCTTTTTTCGAATTTATCTTCACCACATTGCTCGTGCTCGGCCCAGGCTGAGCACATGTGCTGTTGTTTTCCTGATCCTGATCCTGATCCTGGTTCGGAAAGGGTTTAGCAAACCCTTCGGGAACCCCTTTCGAAGGGTTTGCTGAAGCCCCAATTAAGCCACCAGAGCTGATTACATGATCCAACTCATCAGGCACAAAGCGCGAGAACTTACGAACAGAAGCGGATACAACACTTAAAACCGGGGATGTCTTGGGTACTTGATCGATAAGCTTTATCAGCGATTTGGCTTGATTCGGATTCTCAATCTGATTAAAACGAAGATAATTCGTTATGCAAACCCATTGAGATGCTGAGTCAAGGGTTATGAAACCGCTGTCGGACAGTTCCTTTAACCCTTTCGAAACCCTTTCGAAACTCCAGTTGATATCAGTAGAAACATAACCGATAGGCAATCGAAACGCCCCCAGCATATTGGAATGCGGACCGGTTAAAAGATACAGCGCAAGCAACCTCCCATCTTCTGAAAGCGATGATGTATCAGGACTGGTCCAGAATGTTGAATGGACACGGCTATAGTCACGCATTTATGACTCCAACATCTCAGCCGCCAGCTTGCGGTGCTCAGGCGTCAAACGGTAGACACCCGGCCGGCACTTTTTACCGTCTTGGTCGATGACCTCAATGATTTCGCAGGTCCAGCGCCATCCGGCGCAGCGCAGGGACGCCATAAGTTGGGGAATGTTGTTTTGGCCGACTTTGATTTGAAGTTGCTTGACGGATTGACCGTCAGACGCCGCTAACGCCGCTAATGCGCGGCGCTGGCGGGGAGTTTTGATGATGGGGGTCATTATGCCCCCCCGTTTTTCCGCTCGATGCAAGCAAAAAATTCGGCCTCATCGATCAAAACCCTGCGTCCGACCTTCTTGAAGGCCGTCGAAAAACCATTGCTGTCTTTGTTGAAAATGAGATGACGCAAACCGCCCTCAGGCGGCCAGCTATGATGATTTTTCCAGTCTGGAACGGGGATCAGGCGAGTTGCGGGTTGTGTAGTCTTTGGTGCTGTTGTAGTCATAGTATGCCCATTCGATTCAGAATTGATGAATCGCCGCGAAGTGTTGTCACTCGCGGCTTGAGCAAATTATCGGGGTTAAAAAATAGGCTAAACGCTGACGGGCGCTATTTTCTGTTATTGGGGCTTATTGTCCGCTATTAGTAGTATATTTCGCCCATCGCTTGGCAAAAGCCGTCCGGCTTAATAGCGGAGCGCCGGGCATTTTTAGATAGTCTTCGCCATTGCAGGTACTGGTGGTGATTTCGTAACCAGCCGGGGGCTTTTCACATAATTTTCCCCATGCTTGCACCTCATTCGGCAATATTTTGAAGTCGGTATGAAAAGCCCGTGTCATATCATCGATTACCTGGAACCAGTCATCCTTACGGCTTGGTTCATTTAATAATCCTGAGTCAGCAATATCATTCTGCCCCAAATATGGACGCACCTTGCCGAATTTTGGATCCCCATCTGCTTTATCCTTTGGCAATGATTTTTGTTTTGCATTGATCCAATCATATAAATGTGATTCATTTGGTATATTTACCCCGTTCTCAGAGCAGAACTTAAGGTGTTGCTCTGGAGATATAAGCGGAATTCCGCGGCAAGAAAATTCTATTTTTAGTCCATCCGAATGAATTCCCTTAACTGACCATATTCTAGGTAAACCATTAATAAAAACCTGCTCAAGTATGCATACCGCTTCACATCCACAAAGATGTAACGATAGATCTTTTACATCACCAACCTTTAATCCTTTGAAAAATTTACCCCATCCAGAATCTGGCGTATGAGATGACGTCATTTCCTTTTCATTCGACCCTCCAACTAGATCGGACAAAACTCCATAACTCCAGCTATAACCAGCCGTAACATCATCAAAATCAAGTAATCCAGCACCTAGAGAATTTTCTAAAAGACTAAACAGTGCTCGTTTTTCATTTCTGCATTCAGCAAAATGAAGGTTGGCAATCTGTAAAATTGTTAATTTTTCCGGCCAATTATCTCCATTCAAACTAGCCTCAATCTGACGGGCCTTATAAAAAGCATATTTGTTTTTCATTTTGCTCCCTCACCAAAAATCTTGGCGTTCATTGATGCCACCACGTTTGAAACATGACCATCCGATAAGTGGGCGTAACGCTTGACCATTTGCAGCGTCTTGTGCCCCAGTATCTCGGCAATCTCAGCCAAGCTGGCGCCGTTCATGGCCAGATAGCTGGCTGCGCAGTGTCTAAGGTCATGCCATCTGAAATCTTCGATTTCTGCTCGTTTTACAGCGTATTCAAAAGCATCACTTAAATCGATTGGTTTGTTTTTGTGTTTGATACCGGGAAATAACAAATCAGTGTCAAGCCGTCTTACCTTGGCATGTTCCCGCAAAAGCTCAAGGCCATGGCCGCTCAATGGAACACGCCGTCTTTCTCCATTTTTGGTTTCATGGAGGACAATATATTCATCTTTCAGGTTTACATCCTGCCACTTCAACCCCATCAATTCCCCTTGCCTCATGCCTGTCGATAGCGACAGAGTGACGCACAGATAAAGCCAGTTATTCTTTGATTTTTTACAGGCATCCAATAATCTCCGGCGCTCATCGTCATCCAAGAAGCGAACTCGGCCCCGCGCTTCCTTAGGCTTTTTCACTTTTCTTACTGGCGAATCTTCCAGCCATTGCCATTCGTTCACGGCAATAGTGAAAGCATGAGACAGAGCCGCCATGTATCGCACTACAGTCGCTGGGCTGCGCTGTGTTCCCCGATAAGTAATACCGCCAGCCAATTCATCGCGGTATTGCACGATCAAAGCCGGCGTGATGTCGGACAGCAAATAGACCCCCATTCGCTCTTTCCACCATTCAATCTGCATTTTCTGCCTAAGTTCTTGCTTAGGCTTGGTCGGCAAAACATCTTTGATATAACGGTCTGCAAGATCGGCAAATGTGTGCTTTTTAGCTTCAATAGTTTTGAAGTGCCGTCCGTCCCGGATTGCACTTTCAGTGTCTTGAATCCACTTTTTTGCATCGGTCAGCCGTTTGAAGGTGGCTGTCTGGCGGGGTTGTCCCCGGAGCCTTATTTCTACGGTATATCGGATTGAACCGTCTTTAGCAGTCCGCTTGTGAATGGTTGCCATCATTGCCCCCCTGGGAAGCAATTCGGCTTTTTTGATATGATGTGCCTAGCCATTGCTTAACCCGACTCGTTAAGTAATTCGGTTAGGGCTTGTGGGTGTGGGTAGCACCTCCAAGCCCGCGTTTTTTCTAGGCTTGCATTATAATCTTTTGTCGCAATTTTGTCGCACTTGACCCCAAAAATAGACAATAAAACCCAACAATAGACAATACGTAATTAAACTAAGCAATTGATATTAATATTGTCATTTATTTTTAATTGTTGTGATTTTTTGACATTTTGAGACTTAAAATCCCTCGGTGGCAACACCGTGCCGGTTCGACTCCGGCCCGACCATCAAATTCAAGGACTTAGGTTTTTAACCAAGTCCTTTTTTATTGTCTTATTGTTTTTGAGGGACTCTAATGGGACACCTCTAATAAATACCGCAACACCTCCCAAAAATTGGGTCGGTTTTTGCCGAAAAATTTCCATTCCCCGCACCGGTTAAGCAGCTAAACTCTTGACTTGACCTCATTCAAAACTAGCCCCAACTGTTTCAGATAGTGATCATCTCAGCCCGATCCTCAACTACCTTTCGCCTGTGATTAGAGTTAGTGTCTGTTCTAATTTACTAAACGGACACTTCAACAATATCCATGCTCATTCAAATCGAACAGCGCTGATGTTGTAAATGATCATTAACCGATTCCGATCGGTAAGGTAATCGGTAACCCAGGACAGACATCGGCATAAAGCACCACCAGGCAATCAAAGTCCGGTGTGTGTTTGGTTCGACCGATTCTGGGGCGAATTCATCTAGCTATACCCATCCTGCCAAGGACAATTTCGTCTAATACAGAGCATGCAATCTATCACGCCATTTGACACTTCATTTGATTGAAAATTGTGTCATTTGCCGCAGTTACTCTAGGAAAAAACCGCTGGCTTATCAGGCTATTCCTTGAAATAAAATACAAATTAGTTTATGGCCTAATTATTGCGCTTCGTTGTCATCGGTATGAAACAAGCCTCTTTGGCTCACCGAGTTAATTAAAACAACAACCACGGAGTCAGCATGAAAAATTTGGCAGTAATTCGAACGGTGTCTGTTCTTACAGGTGTAATCGGCGCATTGGTTTCCCCTCATGTCACCGCAATGGGTATGGGCGGTTGCATGATGGGCTGTACCTCTACTGCTACGATCATTGATCCACCGCGCGGTGCTGCGTTTTCAGACCCCCAAGTGATGCAAAACATCTCTTCAATACAGGGAATTGTAGAAGTCAATCTGGAAGCTAAAATCGCGCCGGTTAATATCAACGGAACTGTCGCCAATCTGCAAACGTATAATGGCGCTTACCCGGCCCCAACCATTAAAGTCAAAAAAGGCGACTTGCTGAAAGTCCATTTCAAAAACTCTCTGCCAGATACAGGTTTGAATATGATGGGCGAACCGCGCGCCGATACCAATCTGCACACTCATGGTCTGCACGTCTCGCCGGAAGGCAAATCCGATAACGTCATGCAACGCTTCGGCCGCACTCAAAGCTTCGATTACGAATACGATTTAGACTGGCATCCGGACGGCAACCTGAATTGGTATCACCCGCATGCCCACGGCAATGCCGCCGAACAAGTCTGGGCCGGACAGGCGGGCGCGCTGGAAGTGGATGACGAAACCCCGGTGCTTTCAGGCTACGAGACCCATATTATGGTGCTCAAAGACATCAGTTTGAGCGGCGGAGCACCGGCGGCTCATACCGGCAGCGACTTCATGAACGGCAAGGAAGGCGATACCATGATGGTCAACGGCAAGGTCAATCCTTTGTTGGCTATGCGCCCAGGCCAAGTGCAACGCTGGAAGATCGTCAATGCCAGCAACGCGCGATTCTACAAATTGAGTTTAGCCAGCCATAACCTGAATGTGGTCGGCACCGACGGTGGTTTGCTCGACAAACCTTATTCGCAGAGTACGGTGCTGTTGTCGCCGGGCGAACGCATCGACGTATTGGTTAAAGCCTCGACCACCAAGGGTTACTACAAATTACTGGCACAGCCTTATAACCGTGGTGCGGGGGCCTCGGCCACCCAGCAAATCACGCTGCTGACCGCCAACATCACCGGCACCAGTTTGATTCAAAGTTTGCCAACCTCGGTCAATCCCAATGCAGTACGTGTTGCAGTGCCAGCCGGTGCTGTCACCCGCAACCTGACGTTGTCCATGGGCATGATGGGTGGGGGAATGATGGGAGGCATGGGCATGGCGACCATCAACGGCATTGCATTTTCCGAAACCAATGGCGTAATCGATGCTTACACCATTCCGTCGTTATTAAATACCTATGAAGTTTGGAACATCTCGAACCAGAGTATGATGGATCACCCCTTCCATCAACACGTTAACCACGCGCAAGTGATTTCGATCAGTGGCGGCGACTCGGCTTACAAAAGCCTCTATACCAACACTCCGGCCTGGAAAGACACCGTTATTGTGCCGGCCATGGGCAGCATCAAATTGCTGGTGCCGGTCAAAGACTTTACCGGTATGACCATGTTCCACTGTCACATTCTTGAGCACGAAGATATGGGGATGATGGGCATTTGGGACATTCAATAACGCCTATCTGGCCTACTTCATACATCACTAGCAATATTCGGAAATTTAGAGCATTTTCGTTTTGGGTGTCCGGTCATCCGCAATGCCGCAAAGTTAGGGGAAACGCGTCATTCCGGCAGGGCGCAGTTGCCGAATCCACAAGCCAGGGACGGCAAGCTTTAAGGCATCCCTGCAGTCTGGATCTCGGCAATCCTTGCCGAGATGAGGGGGCTGGACTTAACGGCATGATCTCCCTAGAGGCGATATGGAAATGCTCTAGATGCCGATAATTTGTATTGAGGTAGGCCGACGCCTTCACTTTTCTCGTTTCACCCTGAAAATGTCATTGCTGATTAACCCATGATGACAACACTGTACCTCATGGAAAATAATCATCATACTGCTTAAATGTCTTCAGATTAGGAAAAAGTTTTTTGCTTATTTCAGGCTGTCAGGTTATTCCATGGAACCGGCCTTTCGGATTTAAATTTTTGATTGATTGGAAAGCTTAAATTGACCGATCCAAGATGATCGGCCGTATTTAACAACTGTAAGTCGAGCTTGAAGCTTATTTCTGAAATGCCAGATTGGTTTCAGATTTCTATAATTTTTAGATACTTATCATTATGACTACCGCCATTAAATTGGTCCTTGCATCGAGTTCGCCGTACCGCCGCGAATTATTGAAAAAACTCGGTCTTCCTTTTGATACGGCTAACCCGGATATCGATGAGACGCCGCTGCCCGATGAAGCGCCACTGCAGACCGCCATGCGTTTATCGCTGCAAAAGACCACCGCACTGGCGCCTAAATTTCCGCAACACCTGATTATCGGCTCGGATCAGGTGGCGATGCTGGAAGACAAACCGCTAACCAAACCCGGCTCCCGCGAAAACACAATTGCGCAATTGGCGGCCGCCTCGGGTAGAACGGTGCACTTTTATACCGGCGTCTGTGTCTACGACAGCCGTAACGGGCAACATCGAGTCGACTGTGATCATTGTGCCGTGACGTTTAGAGTGTTAGCGCGAGAGCAAATCGAACACTATGTCGATCTTGACGAGCCCTTTAACTGCGCGGGCGGATTTAAAGCGGAAAATTTAGGTATTGCCTTGTTTGAGCGAATCGAGGGTGACGATCCGAATGCGTTGATCGGTTTACCGTTGATCAAACTGATCCGATTGCTGGAAGCCTTCGGCGTCAAGGTGATTTAACTTCGGCTCCGGTTCCTATATAAACAAGTCCGTCATTCCGGCAATCCCTTCCGTGGCAGGCTCTGCCGGACAAATCCGCCGGAAGCGGGTTTGCATTGACCCTGTCGGGGGGCTAGGCAGGATAACTCCCGCATAATGGCCATATACGGTAGATCAATTGTAAGCCGAATAAGGTCTTGTACCCTTTTCACTGCGAGGCGTGGAGGCTGCCGGGTCACAGGCATACTCTCTGGACGCTGCCTCCCCGATACGAGTGATTTCCCGGTCTGTTGGCGCTTGATCAAGCTGCTGTTTTCAAAAAGATTGCCGCAAGATTGCCGCGCACCGGGCGCCTCTCATCCTTCCGCTGCCAACGACGCTTAGCAGTCAGCCTATAAACTATTTCTAATAAAGAGAATCTCTAAAAATACCGATAAAAGGTAAAATATGGCAAGCCAACCCCGCTTCGGAAACAAGCGATGACCGCCCAGCAAGATGACTTTTTCGGTTCCCTTTTCGAGCACCGTGACCAGCGCCTCGACCGGTTGGGTAACACGCTTGTGGAACTGGACGCGAATATCGGCTGCGAAGCCTTCCGCCCGTTATTAGATCGACTCGAACCAAGATGCGAAAACCGTCAGCCGGCAGGAAGCCCTGGGACGTCATCTTGATGCTCAAAGTGTTAACCGGCTTCGAAATTGTTCCACTTATTCATGAAATAGGCGTCCAATTTTTTCAAATATAAATCAAACAACTGTCATAAAAGGGATTTTCAAAGTTACCAGTTCGCCAAGCACTGGAAAATTTCAATTCTTGTTAACAAATAAGCCACTGGTTAGGCGAACGAAGTGGATCGTTAACGATGGATACGCTTCAATACATTGTTCAGCTCGTGCTTCTTACTAACCGGATCATTCTTGCTCCAAAACGATAGCCGTAGCACCCTTTCTCAGGTAAACTATTGATCCGGCAAAGCTATTTTGATGGACTGATTAAATCAGCTCAAGCGCATGGAGCCTGCTTTTATCCGTTTTGCAATGGCGGAAAAAGCGATTGCCCCGTTTAACGATCCGTTCAATCATCCGCCTGTTGGAAAATATTGTGCCCTATCGTGCGTTTTTAATGCCCATTTACAATACGGTCGAAAGCATTATCGACGGATGCCGCAATAGAGTCGTCCCCGAAATTGGAAGCGTGCTCTATTGCGATCTGGCTTTTGGCTATATGGATCATTCCGGTATTTATATCGGCGATAACAAAATCGTCCATTTGACGCGATACGGGAAAATTCAAGTCACCACGCCCAAAGGTTTCATTAACGGCGGCACGGCGATCCATATCTATGTGTCGTGCCGCAACGGCATTTCGACCGGCTCTTATGTTTCCGCGGAACGGGCCATCTCGATGGTCGGCGCCTCAAGAAGGTACCATGTGTTGCTAGACAACTGCCATCAGTTCACCTGCGGCTGCCTGACCGGCAATTTCGATAATACCGACAACTATCTGTGGGTGCTGAAGAAAAGGTCCGGCGAACATTTAAGGGCCAATACCTGGCGGTATTGGAATATTGACCTCTTTTAAGGGCAAGCGGGCGTTTTCGGGCTCGCGAACCGCAGCTTCACCCGTATTCGAGCGGAGCGCCGGCCGCTTGGCCTATCCCTTTCAAAATCTCCACCTCCTCTGGGTGCGTTAACGCACCGACTCGGCAGGGTTTTACGTTCAGAGTATTTCCAGACTTCGGTCCGCCCTTTAAAAACACGCTCGCCAAACCTGCGCATTAGCCCAGGTAATTCGCCCCTTTACATGAATCGGATTTCAAGCTTTTTGCCCTTGAAGAGGTAATGGATATGAATAGGATTTCTTCTTCATTGCTACCAGGAAAATTGATATTGGCGGCTTCGAGTACTTTAGTCTTATCAGGCTGTCCGCTCACGGTAAACCTGAACGTGGCGACGGATAAACCCCTTGCGCTCAACATGATTGTCGACAAACCGATCAATGTAAAACTCGATGCCGGGGTTGCCGTCACCAAACTGCCGCCCGTAAGAGTCACCATGGGTAAAAAAGATTAATATAGTTGTAGAAGAAGCATATCGGTAAAGGGAGGGATTTTTTCCTGCCGATTTCCTGTTCGAACCTAAAAGGAGGAGGTAGTTATGATGGCATTTCTGGCACACCTGATCCTGACGGCAGCCTTGCTGCTGCTCGTAGCCCACTTTGTCCGCGGCGTTCAAGTGGAAGGCTGGGGCGCGGCGCTGATCGGCGCGCTCGTTCTCGGCATCGTGAATGCCGTCGTACGGCCGCTGATGGTCGTGCTGACCCTGCCCTTTACGATCCTCACCTTCGGGCTTTTTCTTTTAGTGATCAATGCGTTGATGCTATGGCTGGTTGCCGGACTCGTGTCCGGTATCCGTATCGAAAGTTTTTGGGCCGCCTTGATGGGAAGCGTGCTGCTGACGCTGCTCAATCTCGCGGTTGAAATCATCTTGTAGAAAAATGGACGGAACAGCCGAAGTTATTGGTGAGCGTTAGTTCCTGATCATATCCCCGCCACCCCGCTCCGCCTTGGCCGCCCAGGCTGCCCGCCCAGGCTGCCGGCCGACCGTCCACTCCGCGCTGCCGTATCCGATACCGATCCTCACCGATCCGTAAAACACCCTCAACCGTATTGTAACCCTTAGCGTTTACCCCTCGTTGCGTCGATTCCCGAGCTATCGGCATTCCTTTACTCAAATTCGGAACCGTGAAAGGTTCACCGGTATTCCGCTTTCATGGCCTCTCTGACTCTTTCATTCCCTGCCCCAAAAAAGACCGTCATATTTTTTTCCTTGACGGACCAGGTTCACGACAAGTTAAACTGATGATTCATCAGCGTAATTCTACCTCTTCATTTATGAACGACATGACAAAAATCAAAAACATCGGCATTATCGGCGCCGGCGTATCGGGCCTGGCCGCCGCCCGCTTGTTGAGCCGGGCAGGCTTCGAATGCGAGATTTTCGAAAAGGGCGACAGCGTGGGCGGCGTATGGTCGGCAGGCTATCACACCTTCGGCCTGCAAACTCCCAAGTCGCTTTACGAAATTCCGGATTATCCGATGCCGGACAGCTATCCCCGGGTTCCCAGCGGAGAAGAACTGCAGGCCTATTTCGAAAATTACGCCAAAGACTTCGGCATTTTCGACAAAATCCGCTTCCATACCGGCGTCGACAACCTGCAGCAACACGCCGACGGCAAATGGCGCGTCGAATTTACCGATCAGCGATCCGGACAAAAAGGAGAGAAAACGTTCGATTTTATTGTGGTCGCGGCCGGACTTTATTTCGATCCGTATATCCCGGACTATCCGGGCCGAGAGAACTTTCAGGGTGATGTCCTGCACACGGTCGACTATCGCTCGCCCGCTGCGGTGACCGGCAGAAAAGTGGCGGTCGTCGGCTTCGGCAAAAGCTCGCTCGACGTGGCCGGCGAGGTCGCCAAATTCGCCAAGGAAACGACCCTGATCTACCGCAAGCCGCATTGGCCGATACCGATGGACATCTTCGACCTGCTCGACGTCAGGCGCATTTATCTGACACGCCTGGCCTGCGCTTTTTTGCCGCTCTACCAGCGCCCCGAACCGTGGGAGAAGCGTCTGCATGATTCGTTTTCCTGGCTGGTATCCGCTTTCTGGCGGTTTACGGAGGCCGTAATCAAACTCCAATACCCGCTCAAGGCCAGTAATACGCTGACGGACGAACCGTTTGAAATCGATATTTTCAATCTCGATTTTCTGCCCCGAAAGGAGGTCTATCAACTGATGCGCAAAGGCGCCATCCGCAACGAGCGGACGACGATCAAGGCGTTCACGCCCACCGGCCTGGAACTGGAAAACGGCGGCCGAATCGACTGCGACGCGGTGATTTTCGGCACCGGCTACCGCGCCGATACCGCCTATCTGCCGGAACGCTTCAAGCAAACGCAGGAAGCGGACGGCGTTTATCTGTACCGGCACATCATCCATCCCGACATCAGCAGTATGGCGTTCATCGGCCGGGCCGCAACTTTCTCCAATTCACTGACCTCGCATCTGGCCTCGGTCTGGCTGGTCCATTGGCTGACCGGGCGGTTCCAGTTGCCCGACAAAGCGGCAATGCTGGCGGAGATCGAGTCGATGAAGCAATGGAAGCGGAGCTTCATGCCGGCGATCAGCTGCCGAAGCACGGTCATCAAGCTGCACATGATCCATTATCACGACGAATTGCTGAACGATGCGGCGCTCAATCCGCGCAGAAAACCCAATAAACTCGCCGAATTCCTGCAGGACTACCGGCCAAGCGATTATAGGGAAATCTTAAATTCGATCGGCAATACTTAACTTTTCGCAGTTATTAGTGTTAAATAACCGCTGCCGACTGACTAGGAGAAACAAAACATGGTCGAACCGGTGGCCTTGTCCGATTTTTTTATCGGTTTTTTCAGCGGTGCGCTGATTATTTTGCTTGCGGCGCTTTATGCGGCGCTGTTCGCCTGGGAGAAACTGCAGGGCGGCGCTGGATTCCGCTACGGTTCCTGGCTGGCCTACGGGCTCTTGCTGGCCTGCGCGGCGGTCTTCGCGAAAGTCCTGCATCTGGAAGGGCACTGGAAAATCCTGACCGTATTGATGGTCGTCGGCTATTGGTGGATGCCGCGTTTGATATGGCGCTTATGTGCGGCCACGCACGCGCATGAGTCCGGACGATAACTCTAAAAAATAAAAAATCGGAGGCGTTATGAACGAACCAATTCCCTTCTGGGCTTCGGAAGCGTTTTGGAAAAAAACCGCAATCTGGGTCACGTCAGGCTCTTTCGTCCTGTTGATCCTGCTGACCTTCGACTCGCTGGCGAAAATTTCCGCCGGCGGTTCGAGAGTGCCGGCTTACAGCGTCATCAACAAGGACATCAGTTACCGCTTCGACAAACAATTGCAACGCTACCAGCCGGTGGTGCTCGGCGACGCGCCGCTGTTCGGCAAAATGCTGAACGAAGCCGAAGCGGAGCAGCTGGTGACGCTCGGCAAGAAAACCACCCAGGCGAAAAACTGCATGAATTGCCATACACTGCTCGGCAACGGCGCCTACTACGCGCCGGACCTGACCAAGGCCTGGCTGGACCAAGCCTGGGGCGGCGCCGGGCATGAGACGGCGATGGTGCAGTTTCTGCTCGATCCGGAAAAATACGCCCGCACCTACGGTTCCAACCGAAAGATGCCGAACCTGGGCATCACCGAGGAAGAAGCGCGCGGCGTCGTAGCCTTTTTGAAATGGATGTCCGCCATCGACACCAACGGTTTCCCGCACAACTTTAAAGCCATCGGCGCAGAGGAGGAATGATCATGGCAATGCAAGCGTATCAACAGAAAGCGGCCGGTTTAGCCGCGGATTTACGTTCCCGTTACGCGGTCTTCATGGCCAACTCCCATTTGACCGGGGGACAGAAACTGGCGGTGCACTATTTTACGGCGGCCGTCGTCCTGTTCATGGCGCAGCTGCTGTTCGGCCTTTTGGCCGGCCTGCAGTTCATCTGGCCGGGATTCCTGTACGAAATCCTCGACTTCAACGTCAACCGGATGGTGCACATCAACGCGATGGTCGTGTGGATGCTGTACGG
The DNA here is from genome assembly GCF_016745425.1 of Candidatus Methylomicrobium oryzae. GTDB lineage: Bacteria > Pseudomonadota > Gammaproteobacteria > Methylococcales > Methylomonadaceae > Methylomicrobium > Methylomicrobium oryzae. The sequence goes on from NZ_JAERVK010000021.1 coordinate 17,489, forward strand.
CTTCATCGGCTCGGTCTACTGGTTTCTGGAGGACGAAAGCGGCGTGCCGGTCGTCGGCCTGAAATGGGGCCAACTGGCATTCTGGGTGCTAACCGGGGCGGTCGCGGTGGTGGTGCTGGTATACCTGCTGGTGCAGGTCGGCAGCGGCAACGACACCTCGCTCTGGTTCATCAACGAGGGCCGCGAATATATCGAAGCGCCGCGCTGGGCCGACATCGGCATCGTGGCGGTGATGCTGGTATTTTTCTATAACGTCGCGGCGACCTTCGCCCAAGGCAAATGGTCCGGCATCGCCGGCGTGCTGACGCTGGACCTGGTCGCCCTGGCCGGCCTGTACCTGGCCGGGATGTTCTACGCCACCAACATCAGCGTCGACCAATACTGGTGGTGGTGGGTGATTCACCTCTGGGTCGAAGCCACCTGGGAAGTGCTGGTCGGCTGCATCATGGCCTGGAGCCTGATGAAACTGCTCGGCGTACGCCGGCAGATCGTGCAGACCTGGCTGTACATCGAAGTCGCGCTGATGTTCGGCTCCGGCATTTTGGGCCTGGGCCATCATTATTTTTGGATCGGCACGCCCGAATACTGGTTCACGATCGGCGGCTTTTTCTCCGCCCTGGAACCGATTCCGCTGGTCGCGATGGTGGTGCATTCGATTTACGATTCCGGCGTACATAACTTCAAAAACAGCAATCATCCGGCGCTGGCCTGGATCATCGCGCATACCTTCGGCAACTTTTTGGGCGCCGGCGTCTGGGGATTCATGCATACCCTGCCGCAAATCAACCTTTACACGCACGGTACGCAATGGTCCGCTTCGCACGGCCATCTCGCATTTTTCGGTGCCTATGCCACGATCAACATCGCCTTTTTCTATCTGGCCGTCCAGCAGGCGCGCGGCAATTGCTGGATGGGCGGCGGACTGGCGGACGGCTGGCGCTGGAAATCGGCGCTGGCTTTGCTCAATCTGGGCGTGATGGGCATGACCGTCGCGCTGCTGATCGCCGGCTACGAGCAATCCTTCATCGAACGCGCGGTCGAAGGTTCGACCTGGACGGCTTATTTCGACGCGCAAAACCATCCCTGGTTCGTACAGGCGATGGTATGGCGGGTGATCTTCGGATTGATGACGATCGCCGGGGGCGGCTTGCTGTTCTGGGATTTGCTGGCGATAGGCAAAACCGAGACGAGAAAGGCCGCGGTGATTAATCTTGCGTGACCGTTTTGATGGGCGATTCGGCCGGCAGTTGCCGGCCGCTTTTTTCTGAGCTTCGGTAAAGTTTCCCATCTTCGGAACCGTTTACCGGGTTTTCGAAAAGCCGGAGGGAAAATCCGCATCATAAATGGAGAATCCGATACAGCTACCGATCATCGTCCGGCGTCCGTTCAGGATCATCGCCCATCGCGGCGCCTCCGCCTATGCACCGGAAAATACCCGGGCCGCTTTTCAATTGGCGGTTGCGATGGGCGCCGAAGACATCGAGCTGGACGTGCAACTGTCGGCCGACCACCAAGTGGTCGTCTGCCATGATCCGACACTGGAACGCTACGGCCATCCGGGACGGATCGACACCCTGAGCTGGCCGCAATTAGCGCAGTTCGACATGGGCTCCTGGTTTTCGCCTTATCTTTTTCGCGGCGAAAAGCTCTTGAGGCTCCGGGACCTGTTCGAAACGTACGGAGCGAAAATCACCTACCATATCGAGCTGAAAGGCGCCTCGGATCCGCTTCCTCGGCACGTGTGCCGGCTTATCGCAGACTTCCAATTACAGGGCCGCACCGTCATTACGAGCTTCTCCTTTGAGGCATTGCAACAAGTCAAAGCGATTTCCCCTTCTTTACGGCTCGGCTGGCTGATCCGGAATATCGACGAGAATGCATTAGCGAAAGCCCAGGCACTTGAATTATTCCAGCTCTGCCCCCGCGCCGACCTGCTCACCGATCAAGCGGTAGGCCTTGCCCATACCGTAGTCCACGAAGTCAGGGCCTGGGGAATCCACGGAAATCGCGAAGAAATCCTGGCGTTGATTCTAAAAATCCTCGATATAGGCTGCGATGGCACAACTCTCGACTGGCCGGACTGGATTTTACATTCCGCCCAATAAAGATTCGGGGGATCTTGGCCTCCCCAAATTTTTACTCGACAACGGCTTTCCGTCGTTACTGCGTAGACACCGAAACTCATCATTCGGCAATCCGATCATTTTGGCAGGGAATGCGGCAAATATGTCATTGCATAAAAATTTCCGAAGCGTATAGTGATCTCCACCATAATTCCTTATCGGAAAAATCGGGAATGCGATTTGACAAGAACTGTCGACCGGATCGGCGACAGCCTAGTCAGCCCGCTGGGTTTGGATAAATTTTCACTGAACGAACCGAGGCATTACCCATGAAAACGACAACCGAATACGGCCTAATGCTGGACGAATTTATCGAACGGAGTGCCCAAATCGATAAACTGCTGGCAAAAAATCCGCAAAGCGCGGAGGTCAAACAAGAACTCGAAGCATTGCGTACCAAGCAGAGAGAAACCACCCGGATACTGGAAAAATTGGAAGTATCCAGCAGCAGCATTTGGGAAAACATCGGCTACGGAGGCTAAGCTCCGCAGCCGTTAAATTAAGGATCTGGTCGATCATCACTTCCCCACCTGTAAGTTTTGTGCATTGGGTTACACCCCAGGACACAAGCTGCCGTAGGGTACGCTCGACTGCAAGGGTGCAGGAGATACGAGCCCAAGGAAGGGCGAGGTAGATCGCGTCGGGAACAAGCGATCGAGGGCAACGCATGGAGCAATTGCCGAGCGTACCTTTTCACTCTCTATGGTACGCACAGCGTACCCTACGGCGGAGCTTGAAGGAAGACGTTTTAAAAAGCTGCATACTCTCATTTAGCTGGAGTCACGGCCGGAAAAGCGGTCATACAGCTACATATTCTGAATATTGCCGACCAAATCGCCGAAATACGCGACCAATTGGTGCAAATAAGCCATCAGCTTGTTCACCCAGGCCTGCAGCATGATGTAGTGGTTATGATGCTTGAAATTCTGGTCCAAATAGAAGCTCAAGCCCCGGTAGAAGGTGTTGATGCCCATCACCACCATGATCATTGCGGCGGCCTTGTACATCATCCCGCGAAGGCCTGCGTTGATCCTGCCGAAAGCCAGGCTGATGAATAGCATCATGGGCAAGGTGCCGGCGCCGAACGCGAGCATCAGCGAACCGCCGCCGAGAACGCTCGGGGCGGTGGTCGCCTTCACCGCCATCGCGAAGGTCAACGGGCACGGCATCATGCCGTTCAATAAGCCCGCCAGCAGCGCGCCGCCGAGGGGGCCTTGCCGCCGGGAGACCGCATAGCCTTTGCGCAGCCATTGCAAGGGCAGCAGGCGCAGCGAGCCTTGCCAGGGCAGCCAGCCCAGAATGCCGAAAGCGAGCCCGGTCACCACAAGGCCGATCAGCATCTGCAAAATGCTCTGAATCTTGCCGAATACTCCGCCCGCCACCAGCACCACGCCGAGCAGCGCGGCGGCGACGCCGATGAGGCCGTAAACCGAGATGCGTGCAACCTGATACGACAGATACGGCCAATACGAGCGTTGTTTGCCGGCGTTCATGAAATAGCCGGACACCAGGGCGCCGCACATGCCGAGGCAATGGCCGCTGCCCAAAAAACCCGCGATGAAGGCGAGTGTATAATCGAAACCGCCGGCTGCAGATGCGGCCTCCGCCATGCCCTGCATCGCGCCGTGTCCCATCGCAGCGTGATCCATCATCGAATGATCCATGCCGAAAACCTACTTTTTACTCAAGCGCAGCGAATTAAGGACCACCGAGAGCGAACTTAATGCCATCGCCATGGATGCGATCATCGGATTCAGCTTGCCGATCGCCGCGACCGGAATCGACACCGTGTTGTAGCCGAAGGCCCAGAACAGGTTTTGCTTGATGATGCGGATCGTATCGGTGCTTAATTCGATCGCATCGGTCACTTTACCGATGTCGCCACGGGCTAGCGTCATATCGGCCGACTCGATCGCAATGTCGGTGCCGCTGCCGACCGCAAAGCCGACGTTCGCGGCGGCCAGCGCCGGCGCGTCGTTGATGCCGTCGCCGATCATGCCGACCTGTTTGCCTTCGGCCTGCAGGCGTTGGATGATCGCAAGCTTCTCCTCCGGCTTCGCATTCGCAACAATCTCGACGATACCGACTTTGCGGGCGATAAACGCGGCGGTCTTTTCGGTGTCGCCTGTCGCCATCACGGTTTCGACGCCGAGCCGGTGCAGGCGCGCGATCGCCTCGGCCGCATGCTCGCGCGGCCGATCGGCGATCCCGAATACGGCTGCTTCCTGATGATCGACCGCCATGTACACCGGCGTCTTGCCCTGCTCGGCGAAGCCTCCGGCCGCCGCTTCCAGATTCCGCACATCGATCTGGCGCTGACGCATCCAGGCCAGGTTGCCGAGCAGCAGGGATTTGCCGTCGACGTCGGCTTCGATGCCGCGGCCCGGCTCGCTGTAAAAGTGCGAACATTCGGCCGGGCCGATGCCCCGTTCGTGAGCGTATTCGACGATTGCTTTGCCGAGAAAATGCTCGGAGTTGTGCTCGGCGGAGGCGGCCAGCATCACGATCGTTTCCTCGCCGAAGCGCGAGACGTTCGACAGATCGCTGACTTTCGGCCTGCCTTCGGTGATCGTGCCGGTCTTGTCGAACACGATCACATTCAGTTTCGCCGCCACTTCCAGGCTTTCGCCGTTGCGGATGTAAATGCCTTTCTTTGCGGCCTGGCCCGTGCCGACCATGATCGACGCCGGCGTCGCCAGACCCAGCGCACACGGGCAGGCGATCAGCAGCACCGTAATCGCATTGCCCAGCGCCAGGCCGAACGGCGCGCCCAAGGCCAGCCAGCCGGCAAAGGTCAGACCTGACACCGCCATCACCGCCGGCACGAATACCGCCGAAATTTGATCGACCTGTTTCTGGATCGGCAGTTTGGCCGACTGCGCCTGATCGACCATGTGCACGATGCCGGCCAGCACCGTATCCATGCCGACCGCGATCGCGCGAATGCGCAGCACGCCGTTGCCGTTCACGCAGCCGCCGATCACTTGATGGCCGACGTCTTTGATCACCGGCAGGCTTTCGCCCGTTACCATCGATTCGTCGACCGTCGAGATGCCCTGCACGACTTCGCCGTCGGTCGGAATCTTTTCTCCGGGCCGCACCAACAAAATGTCGCCAACGGCAACGCTTTCGACATCGACGGCGATTTTAAGACCGTCCCGGATCAGCGTCGCGGTCTGCGGCTGCAGATCGACCAGTTGTCGGATCGCCTCGCCGGCCTTGCCTTTGGCGCGTTCTTCGAGATAACGGCCGAGCAGCACGAACACGATGATCGCGGCCGCCGCTTCGAAATACATGTGGCCGCGGCGCTTCAGGAATGAAGATAAACTGAAGGCATAGGCCGCACCGACGCCCAACGCGATCAACGTATCCATATTCGCCGCCCTGTGCCTGGCGAGCCGGAAAGCCTTGTCGAAAAACGGCTTGCCGGCGCCGAACACGACCGGCGTCGCGAGCGCGAATTGCAGCCAGTGCAACGGGCGCGACTTGGCCATCGCCATGCCCAGGATGATCACCGGCGTACTCAGCGCCGCCGACCACAAAAAGCGCCGCCAGGCCGAGCGGATGCGGGCTTGCTCCTTTTCGATCAGCTTCTTGCGCTGTGCCAGGGTATCCATCGGATAGGCCTTGTAGCCCAGGCGCGCGACTTTTGCCGAAACCTCGTCCCGGTCCAATTGTCCCTGCACAACCAGCGTTTCGGTCGCAAAATTCACGCTGGCCTGCTTAATCTTCGGGTCGCGGTTAAGCACCATTTCGATCAGCAGCGCGCAGGAGGCGCAGGTCATGCCCTCGATCGCCAGATCGACTTCCCTCATTTCGTTCGAGAAATCGATCTTTCGACGCGGACCGGACGATCGGGGCCGGCTGGCCAGATTGCCGAGCACCGTATCCAGCATCACCAAGAGATTTGCCTTCGGCAGACGGTGCGAATCGAACTCGATCACGACCGTGCCCAGCGCGGGGGTGGAACGCGTCTTTTTGATTTCGGCGCGCTTTTTGAGCAGAATTTCGAGGATGTAACAGCGCTCGCCGTCCTTTCTCAGCATGGGCGCTTCGATGCGGACCCGTCTTTGCAGTTGATGCAATACTCGAAAATGTTTATAGGCTGGCGATGCGTCAGGGCTCATGAGTCATTTCCATACTTGTTTTCAGTTGCTTAGGATTTGGTCAGTCATCACTTTCCCCCCTGGTTCCCCGCCGAGCGCTCATTGTGACACCCCCTTTACAGCTTGTTATGCCCCAAAGGGCACAACCCGCTGTAGGGTACGTTGTGCGTACCATGAGGAGCTTGAAAAGATACGCACAGCGTACCCTACAGCTGAAGATAATTACGGAGGAACGGGTTTTTAGCCACATCCTTAGGAAAAAGCGCCCTTACCTCGGCCGGCGCGAGCGCATCAACAGATAAATCATATAAAACACCGCCATCCATTCGTAGCGGTACTTCAGCGGCCGGGGAATCCACTCCTTGGTGATATGATCCCAGTGCAACCGGATCAGAAACAGCACCAGCACGTCATTCAGAAAATCGATGACCATTTTTTCCGGATCCTTGAAAAATTTACCGGGCTGGGTGAGCCCCTTGCCGACGATCTTCGCCGCCTGCAAAGTTTCCCTGGCATCGTCGTATTTCCGGCCGAACCAGCGGAAGGCCTGCAAATTTTTGAATCGGGTGCCGACGCGCTGCCTGGCGGCCTGAAGGGCTTTGGGCTTGGCCGCGGCCAACACGTCTTTCTCCAGGTCGCTGACGATCCGGAATAACAATCGGCACAAACCCACGAAATCATGCACCGTTTCCTGATAACGGATGACCAATTTTTTCTGGCTGCGATACACCTGAACCCGGTAAATGCCGTCCACCGCCAGCAGTCTTCCTGTCAACGCTTCCGCAGCCCCTGCCGTACAGAACGCCGAGGGTATTTCAAAACGAACGTGTTCCGAGCCCCGATAGCGCAAAATAAACTCTTTTTGAATAGCCATAGTCAAAAACACCCGGATAAAAAACGGGTGATTCCCGAACCCGGAGAAATCACCCGTTTCTGCGAAAATGGGGAAGGAAAAAAGCCCTGCGCCGGCTCAGCTCTCTTCTTTGGTTTCGGCGACGATGTCTTCCAGGTTTTCTTTTTGCTGCAATACAAAATCCTTGCCGGAATCGAGCGCCTTGTTAGCGGACGCGATGATTTGCTTGCGGTATTTGTATACATAAACGCCGGCCACGACGCCGGCACCGAATACCAAAACGGGATATTTCGCTAATTTGCTCATCAGTTTTGCTCCTGTGTGAACGGTAACGGAAGCCATTGAGCCTTTCATAATTTCCTTGCCCATGGAATCCTTTGCTTTACTCATTTCCTTCATCATGTCTTTGCCATGTACGTGCGCCATCACGAGACTCCTCTTGAATTGAATCCAACCTCACCGCTCAGACAATGCCGCGCGGCAAGGAGACAAACGGTTTAAATTTTGTTTTGCTGAAAAATCTTTATTAGGGATAAGAAACCCTGAATCTCGGTCTAGCGCCGATGTTTATCCGGAGAACCTGAGCGCGAAGATTTTTGGCCAATCCAAACCTGGAATTTCGCCAAGTCAGGCTCTACCTTAAAGAGCGTTTCAACCGTTGGGATCGGCCTCGTCGGCCGCATTGAGGGCTTCGTCTTCATGCAGCACCTGGTAGATGCCCATACACCCCTCGCAGCAAAACGCTTTGTCCCCGTCTTTCGTGCGCCACTTGAAATCTTGGTTCAATACCGGCAACCCGCAAAGATCACAGGCTTTATCGTTTTCGCTCATGATAATATCAATTTATTATTGGGTATGAAAATGCTACTAAACTCGGCAACGAGGCGCAATGTATTTATAAAAATTCCGAGGGGAATAAAAAAACCGATTCGCCGAAACCGTTGCGGAGGGCGAATCGGGCGAGTATGTATGACGGTGAAGAGCGGACGGATAATTCGTTACACGGGCTGCCACCGCCTCCCCATCTTCCGGCAGCTTATCTAATCAACCGGCGCAGGGGCTTGTTTCAAGCGTTAGCAGTATAGCACGGCCGCCGACTGCGCCTCCTCAATCGGCGATTTCGGCCTCCGCAGTCCGAATATTAGCGTCTGATCGCCTGATTCCCGGCTTTCATCAGCGCCATCCTGAGCGCACCGGTCAGACTTGCGCCCAAGCCGATGCGGGTTGCCAGAGCGGGAATCAAAATCATCGATGCCAATGCCAGGCCGGTTCCTACCAATAAGGCGCCGTTGCCGCCGGAAGGCTGTGAGATGGTGTGTTGTGCTAATTGTTGACTCATTGCTGCGACCTCCAGGGAGTGGTTCTCCTTTATTAGAGGCACAATCAATGCCAAAACTTCAAGGAAATTCCAGATTTTCGAGCCGTTTGGCGCAAATACCGTAATGCATTGATTTTACTATCTCTAATACCGCTCTATCCGAACCGGCCCCTTGCCGCCGTCCGTTATCGTTGCCGGATGCCCGCTTCTATTGGCTGCTTTTCCGCTGCCGTTATGTGATCTAACCTATTCGGGCTGCGTTAAATAACATAGTTTATTTAACCCTTGAAAAGTCAGAGTTGAAGACTGTTATCCGTTCAAACAGTTAACCGGACTTTTGCAAAACCGCCGTTTTCGGTCCGCAAGTTGGTTACCTGCCCTTGATAAATCCGCGCGGCCGCGCCGAGGATGCGGTCGCGGTATACGAACAGCCGGTAATCGGTCTTGAATGCCTGCCGAGGCGCGCCCGGTGTCATCGACGGTGGAATCCGGCGCTGGAGCAACGTGTCCTCCGGATCAAGCTCGGCCAGTTTATGCCGGGTCAGCTTTTCGCCCACATACACCCCCCGGCTTGCATAGCCGGTATCGGGTTTGAACACCCATTGCTTACGGGTCCGCCAGGCCTCCTCGGCCGTCAATTCCCTTAACAGCAAGGTTTCGGGTATCGTCTCCGTCAGGATCGAAAGCTCCGCCTCCGAAAGCCCGAAGCCGCGCATGAGGGCGGACCGGCACCACAGCATCATCCGGCGCTTGTCCGCCAGTAAACCGTAAGCGCGGGGATTCGGGCTCAGGCACACCTGCTTTTTCAGATAGGCTTCGCGTATGTGATCCAACGGGGAAGCGTTCAAGTAAAAATCGCAGTGCCGGTTATAAATCATTTCGACCGGCTTGCCGCCGAGAGCAAGTCCGGAGGCTTGCGCTTCGATGGCTTCGGGCGGAGCGATCACCGCCTCGATGCCGGCTTTTTCGAACAGTAAGGCGAAAATCCGCATTTCGGAATACAGCGGTTGCCCGGCCGGATTTTCGTCGAGAATCACGATCCTTTCGGGACACACCGCCGCATTCCTCCGAAAACGGCCATAGTCGTCACAAAAGGTTTTAAGCAGCTTCGACCCCACCCGCTCGGAAAATTCCACTGCCATAGGGTCATGGCTCAGGTTTGCGTACCATATCCCGCCGGCGTTGGTGTTCACTTCGATCAGCTTCGGGCCCGTTTCGGATAAATGAAAATCATACCCCATCATGACCGCCTGATTGCCCGGATCGAAGCGGGCGCTGGCCGGCAACAGGCTTTCCAGATAGTTTCGATAGCCGGCATTTTCGCTCAACTTGTATAACAGGCGGACAACGTTGATCATGCGCCTTAAATCCCGTCGGGATAAGTCGGCGGGATAAGGACTGATAGGCAATGAAGAGGGGGACATACCTGTCGACAGGAGGGCGATCAATAAAGGAGAAAGGTGCGCATTCTATCGGAATATACGCGAACGGGTTCGGGAAGTTGAGGCCGGCCGGATTCAATCCGGGGCAGACGAAATATTAATAAACCAAGTCCGGCCTCATGGATCCTCGGACTGGAAAGGCAGCAGGTTTTTAGATTGATGCTGAATCTGTCTGGCCGTGCGGATAATCTTTTTACGGTGCCGGTGCGCATACGCGCCTGCCGCCATCCCGAGGCCAAAGACCAGCAGCGGGTAGCGGGCGGCGCGATGGATCACCTCGGTGGCAATCTGGGTGCCGACCGTAATCAGGCCCAATTTGATCAGCGCGCCGGTTTTGGTGCCGGCATCCTCTTCAGTGAATATCTCTTTTTCGTTGCGTTCGCTTTGCATGCAGTTTCAGTTCCCATAATTGATGATTGCCAAAATGTATGGCGACAGAGAGCGATCGCCTAGCCGGCAAACCGCTTGATCTGCGCCAGAAAGGCCTCGCTGTCCATATAGCCGACGATCCGCAATGATTTTCTTTCCCGCCGGTCCGGGCCGAAGAAAACGATCGCCGGAGGCCCGATCAGGCCAAAGCGGCCCAGCAGCGTCCGTGCCGCCGCGCCTTCCTCGGTCACATCGGCCTGAACCAGCGTTAATGCCGACAATGCCGCCCGTACCCTGGGATCGGCAAACGTCGTGTTCTGCATTTCGAGACAGGTAGTGCACCAGTCGGCATGAAAGTCGAGCATCAGCCATTGGCCTTTCCGTTTCGCCTCGACGAGGCGTTGCTCCAAATCGGCGGCAGTCTCGACTTTTTGGAAGGGCAGCGGTTCGACCTGGCAGGCAACGGCGGCCGTGCATAAAAATCCCAAATAATCGCGTTGCGGCCGGGTTAGGATGCCCACCGCCAGCACAATGCCGTACAACAAAGCCAGAACGCCAAAAGGCTTCCAGAGTTTTTGCCGGGCAAGGTACAGAAACGGTACCATGAACAGTACGCCCCACAAAACCGGCATGACCGAAGTCGGCAGAATGCGTCCCAGCAGCCACAGCGAAACGGCCAGCAGCCCTATGCCGAAGACAATCTTGGTCGCATGCAGCCAGGCGCCGGCACGCGGCAGCCATTTGCCGGCCGACGCGCCGATCAACAGCAGCGGCAGGCCCATGCCCAAACCCAGCGCGAACAGTGCACTTCCTCCCAACAGCGCATCCCCGGACCGGCCGATATAGATTAAGGCCCCGGCCAAAGGCGCAGTCACGCACGGACTGACCGTCAGCGCCGACAGCATGCCCATGACGATGGCGCCGAGCCAGTTGCCCCGCCGTTGACGGGAACCGAGAGAGGCAAGGCGGGACTGGATGAAAACAGGCATCTGCAGCGTGAACAGGCCGAACATCGACAGCGCCAGAAACACGAAGAGAAGGCTGGTCCCGACCAGTATCCAGGGCTGCTGAAAAAAGGCCTGCAGATTTTGTCCGAACAGGCCTGCTAATACCCCGAAAACGGCATAGGTCAGCGCCGAAGCCAGCACATAGCATAAGGACAGCATAAATGCGCGCCGCATGTTCGGTTCGGCGCGGTCGCCGATGACGATGCCGGAAATGATCGGAATCATCGGAAACACGCAGGGTGTAAACGCCAGGAGCAGTCCGAAACCGAAAAAACTCGCCAAGGTCAGTCCGAACGGATGCGCGGACAACTCTGCCGCAATGCGGTCGGGCTCCCCGAAGCCCGAGAAAGCCCCGCTCGCCGGCGCGGTAGCGCCCGCACCGGCCCTGTCCGCTTCCGGCAGGTCGAAAGCGAGGGTCTTTACGATCGGCAAATAACAGACGCGCGCTTCCGCACAACCCTGATAGCTCAGGTCGATCAGCAAGCGCTTCGCCTTGGTATCCAACCGCCTGAGCGGCAGCTCTACCGTCACCTTGCCGCGGTAAATTTCGACTTGGCCGAAAAACTTGTCCTTTTTGGCCTCGCCCTTCGGAAATTGCGCTACGCCCGTCTCGATGCCGGCGGTTTTCGAAGCGAATTTAAACTTATGCCGGTACAGATAATGGCCGTCGGCAATCGACCAAGAGAAGGTCAGGGTTTCGGCATCTTTGACCGCCGAAGTCAATACGAAGGCGGTTTCCGGATCGGGCAGCCCGTCATCGCCGGCCGCAAAAACGGCGGCTGCCGGCCACAGCCAAAGACAGCACAGCAGAATGGAAATATACAGTTTTTGCATGCCTTGTTCTTTGCAATTAACTCAGAGGCAGCTCACCACACCGTTCCCCGGATCAGGCCGCGCTCACTACAGCTATATGGGCGGCAGGCCGGCTCGATGCGGCGCGAGAAATCTAGAATCCTGCGTAAGCTCTACATATTTAAAAACTTGGAAGGACTCTCTATGACTAAAAAAAGCACGATACGTGCCGGAGGCGAAATCGGATGGAGTTTCAATTTGTTTTGATTGAGTGCTGTCGGGCGCCGGCACAAAACTATGTCATATGACGCACAAGGACGTGTCATATGACGCATACTCATGCGGATTCGAGAAGGCAAGCAGCAGGCAGGCTATCGGAGCACCGGGAAGTGCCCACATTTTTTTGCAATAACCCTTGGCAAGCCTGTCGTTCTCTCTGTCGTCTTTATCCGCGCGTAAACCAGCCGCGAAAATAGGACACGATACCTCGCCATACCGCCTCGAACTCGCGGACTAGCCGCTCCCCGTCGGGCCCTTTGTCCGCCTGCGGCGCCGGTTGCGCTGCCGGAGGGGTTTCCGCCGCCAGCGCTGCTTTCGGCGCCGGCCGGTCATCTACGACAATGAAGGTGCCGGGAATCATACCCATCCAGCAGCTCCAGGGCACGACCCCGCTTTCCTTCGGCGTGAATTCGACGGTTTGTTCTCCCGCATGCAGTTCGATCTCCAGGCCGTACTGCGGCACCACGATCGCCTTGTTGCATTCGTTCAATTCCTTGCCGTCGATCACCCATTTCACAGGTACGCCCTTGCGCAGGGTGAATTTGTTCGGCGAAAAACGGTTTTTCAACACATCCATACGGATGATTTGCTCCTTGCCGCTCAGCGGGGCTTCGGCTACGGTCGGGGCCAATTCTTGCGCCACGCGCGCCACCAGCGTGTTGAAATCCGCGCCGCTGCCGGTCACCGCCAGGCCGCGGTTCAACATGATCGCACCCAGGGCCATGACGATCGCGCCGGATGCTTTCAGCAGCTTGGGCGTCAGGTTCTTCGACAGCAGACTGGTGAGGAAGCCGAAGCCCAGCAGCAAAGGCAGCGTGCCGACGGCGAAAAAGAACAGGATGCTCGCGCCGCCAGTAAAGCTCCCCGTGCCGGCCGCCATCACGTACATCGCCTGTAGAGGGCCGCAAATAATCATCAAACCGTTGAGCAGCCCGATAAAGAACGGATTGTGGTGTTTGCGGTATTCCTTGCCGATGAAGCGCATCAGGGCCGGCGGCATCTTGAACTGGAAATGCCGCAAGACCGGGAAGACTTCCAGCATGTGCAGGCCGAACAGGATCAGGAATACCCCCGCGGCAATGCCGACCGCACCCTGCGTCCTGGGCGTAAAGGCGACGAACGAGCCGAAGGCGCCGAACAGCGCGCCGATCAATGTATAGGAAAGGGTTTTGCCGACGCCGTAGAGCAGGTGCGAAGCATACGACTTGTAGCCCTTGCCGGCGTTTTTTGCGGTATAGCCGACGATCAGCGGCCCGCACATGCCGACGCAATGGAAGCTGGTCAAAAATCCGACCAAAACCAGCAGGCCGTAACTCATATCGCGGCCGAGTTTGGGCATGTCGGCATGATCCATGAACCAGCTGTCGAGCCAGAGAATGAAAGCGATGCCCGACAGCGCCAGCGTCACGGCAAAGGCTCTTTTGAAAAACGTGCGCCAGGGATGCGGCGCCGGGAGTTCATGGACGGTGTTCATAAGCGGCGTTATTGTCTATGCATTCGATAAACCCGTATGCCCCGGCACGGCATGGGGGCGTGCTCGCCAAGCCGAGCGTCGAACCACTGGTGCAGTGCGAGGATGAGTGCCGAATTTGGGCTGTGTAGGGCCGTAGGATGTGCTGAACGAAGTGAAGCGCATCGTTCGCGATGATGGGCTTCGTACCTCAGCCCATCCTACCGTGCTGGAAAACCACCTGCATCTGATCGCCCAATCGCCCAACTTGCCGGCCGAAATCGCCAGCTTCAAATCATGGACCGCCAAACGCCTGCTCGAAGTGCTGAAAGAACAAAGGGCCGAGCACGTCCTGAAACAACTGGCTTTTTATAAAAAGACGCATAAACACGACCGCGACTATCAGGTCTGGGAGGAAGGCTCGCATCCCGAGCAAATCCAAAAGCCATGCGATGATGCTGCAAAAAATCGAATACATCCACCAAAATCCGGTTAAACGCGGTTATGTCGACAATCCTGTGCATTGGCGCAATTCCAGTGCCCGTATTTACGCCGGCGAAAACGGGGTATTGAAGATTAATAGGGAATGGTAAGGGTAAAGCGCGACGCTGGCGCGTCTTCTCTGCATTCCCACGCAGCGCGTGGGAACGAGAACGAGGCGAAAGCCTCCGGACGAAAATCAATATTCCCAACCGCCCGAAACCGGAATCAGCGCACCGGTGATAATTTCAGGGCTGTCGTAAATCAGCCAGGCGACCGTTTTGCCGATTTCCTCAGGTCTAACCGGCCGGCCGTAAGGGATCTGCGCGGCCATCGCTTGCCGTTCCTCGGCGCCGATGTCCTGGTCTTCGGTCAGGCCGGGACAGATCGCATTGACCCGCACCTTATCCGGCGCCAGCGCCGCCGCCAGGCTTTTGGTCAAGGCCGCGACGCCGGTTTTGGCGGCCGAGTAGCCGGCCGACATCGGCCAGGGCTTGATGTTGTCGACACCGGAAAACGCGAAATTGACGATCTGGCCCCGGTTAAGCCGCAACGCGTCCAGCGCGTAATGGCAGGTATGAAAACAGCTGTTCAGGTTCAGGTCGATGTCGGCCAGCCAGTTCTCGGGCGTGACGTCCAGAATGTTTTTGTAAACGTAAGGGCCGACCACGTTGATCAGCCCGTCGAGCCGGCCGAAGCGCTCCAGCGCATGGTCGATCAGCGCCTTCGCATTGTCGGGCCGGGTCAGATCGGTTTGATAAAAGCTATACTCGCAGCCTCGGGCGTCCAGCCAGGCGGCCAGCGCGTCGGCTTTTTGCCGGTTCCCATGATAATGCAGAACCAGGCAAGCCCCGCGTTCGGCCAGCGCCTGGCAAACGGCCAGGCCGATTGCCGAGGTGCTGCCTGTGATCAATAGCGTTTTCATTTTTTACTCACCCAATAGCGTTTGCTCACTCCGGCCAAAGAATCACCGCGGTGCGCAACCGGTTCTTGCCGAAACAGGACATCCGGTCGAAATCGTCCCGCGCGATCGGCACGAACTGGCAGTCCAGCTCGCTCCGGTGATCCTCCTCGGGATCGGGATCGTGCATGTACAGGCAGGTCTCGTCATAGCCGCTCATCACCACCCAGTGCGGCGCTTTTTTCCGGTCCAGCTGATAGGTGCTGATCAGGATCACCGGAATCGCGCCGCTATTAAAGGCCGCGATCAGGTCGTTCTGGGTGACGTTCGCATAATGGATCGGAATGTCCTGCGCTTCGGCATCGCGCTTGAACGAATTGTCGACCAGCTCCAGTATCTGCTTCTTCTCTTCACTGCGCACGCCGTCGATGAACAGCGTCTCAAGCCGCCGGCTGATCCAGACTTCGACCCGGAAGGCGCGCCGCTTCGCCGCCAGCGCCAGGCCGATAGGATGGCAGCCGCCGTGGCCGGAGGTCATGAAGATCGTCGTCGCTTCGCGCCACAGATTGATCTCTTCCTCGCGCGAAGGCTGATACGCGTCGTTCAGCCCGTGCATCGCCATCATCAGGGAGGCGGGGCCGCAGGTAAACGGGGTTGTTTGCCGAAGCCAGGGCACGGGTTTATGCTGCCAGGTGTCATGATAATGGCGGATCGTTTTCTGGAAGCGGATTGCGTCCTTGTGGTCCTCGTAATAGTCCCGGTAGAGGCCGAACTGCTGGAAGCCCAGCCTTTCGTAGAGGCGGATCGCGGACGTATTGTCGACGCTGACTTCGAGCCTGAGATACAGTCTGCCGCTGTCGAGCGCGGCCTGTTCGCCGGCCGCCATCAGCATTTTCGCAATACCGGTACCTCGGAGCCGCCGGTCGACCGCCAGCGAATAGACCCGCGCCAGCCAGGTGCCGGGATGGTAGATAATCAGGATATAACCGGCAACCCGGCGCTCGACCTCGGCGACCAGCAGCGCCCGATGCTCGGCCAGTATCCAGTGCCGGAAACTGCGGCGGCTCAGCCGGTCGGTTTCGAAACTGTCGTTTTCGAGTTTGACGAGGCCTTCAAGATCGTCGAGATTGGCCGGCCGGATCAGGATTGCTTCGGTATTCATCCGCCTGTCATCCTGCAAAAGCCTGTGCGATTACCTGACGGGCACGGAACAATACCATTTCGCGCCAGGCCCGGTCGGCCGGGCAAAAATGCTGCAGCATCACCGCGCTGTGCCGCCTGCGCAGTTCGATCGGCGCCGGTTCGGCCCATAATTGGTGATCCCTGAGCAGCACCTCGAACAGCCGGTCGGTGCTGTAACTGCCGAATTCGAGCGTGACATAGCAGCTGCGCGCGTTCATGATCTTGTGCCAGGCATAATCGAGCAGGCCGGATTTCGGCACCGAGCTGGACGTGCCGAGCAAAGGCAGCGTAACCGAATCGCCGTACAGGCGCACCGCCTCCGCGGTGCCGGCGCTGTCCGGTTCGTGGTCGCAGATGATCTCGCCGTAGCCGTACGCGCCGAGGCCGGTATGCAGATCGATCACGCTCAGGTCGCGCTCCGGAAGCGAATGGACTTCGAACAGTCGTTCGATCACCTGCCGCCCGTGGCTCGGCTTGGCGCCGCCGTAAAAAGGGCCTTTTGGGTCGTGATACTGGCCGGCGCTGACGGCTTTTTCGAGCGCAATTCGGCCGTGGCGCCTTTCAAAATCGGCCAGCCATTCCCGCCTTTGTTCGGGATCGTCCAGAAAAAACGCCTCGCGCAGCTCCCTATAGCCGTCATTTTCGGGCAAGGGCTCCGAAAAATCGACGAAATTGCGGTTCAGGTCGATTCCGTCCGCGTCGCAGCGCCGCCGCCAGGCATAGCCCCAAGGGGTCAGCGCATGAACGACCAATAACGCGGTCCGCGCCGGCAGCGCGATATCGCCTGCGGCCAGCATCTGCAAATGGTCGATTTGTATCGCGCTGCCCGCATAACCTTCGATACCGTGCGTGCCGCCGAGCAGCACAATGACTCTGTCGGCTTCCTGCGGCCCGATCCAGACGCCGTCGGTAAACAAGGGCTCGCCCTCGGGGCCGGCGCCGGCACACGGGAAAGCCCGATGCCCGACATCCGGCAATCCCGACAGCAGCGCCAGCCAGCGCGCTCTGGCAGCGGCATAGCTTTGAGGAAAAATCTCCGTACTCAGCGGCACCAACGGTAAACGGTAAGACATGCAATCCGCAGCGATTTTCAGTTTCGAAGGCGTTATCGTATCACGCCGCCTTGCCGCCTTCCTACCCGAAGCCGGTCTCATGACTTAACGGCAGGACAGGGCCGGCTTCTCCGCAGGAAAAGCACGGACTATTTCCTGATCAGCGTCACCAGCCGGGACTCGTTATCGATCATCAATTTATAGCGTCCGAGCGCGCTCATCCCCAACAGGCTCTGATGGTTCAGCAGCGTGTCGTCCACGAACGCGGCTTCCACGTTTTCGAGATGTTCTCCCTCGATCCTGACACCCCGCAACTTACCGACCAAGGCATCCACATTACCGTTCGCCGTCTGCATGACCCGCGGAGCCAACGCAGTTTCATCCATACCCAGCTTCGCAATCATCGAAGCCGGCAGCACCATCAGGTCCGCGCCGGTATCGACGATCATCTCGAGAGGTTCCCAATAATCGCCGCGGCCCGAAACGGCAAGCGAAACGATAAAGTGCCCGCCTTCGAAGCGGGCCGGCAGCACGATCCGGCCGCTGTCGGTTTTCTGTTTTTTATTGATGATCACGACTTTTTCGATCTTTCCTTTGGTATCTCTCGTGATCGCATGATTGTAGGACGACAGGGCCTTTTCGAGCTGCTGTTCGAGGCTGCCGCGCGCCCGCACTTTCGGTTCGTCGCCGATGTTGTCCAGGCCGACAATCTGAATCTGCATTTGAGTTTGCAGGGATTCGAGCTGGCCGTATAAGTCTTCGCCATTGTCGGCTTCCTGCGCCTCGACGCTCAGCGCGACGGCAACGCAAAGCGCGCAAACAAGTTTTCTGATCGGATGGAGATAAAATGATCGGGTCATGAACAATGATCGATTGTATGTGAAAAAAGACGTGCGCCTTCCCTTACCGTATGCCCAGCTGTCCCAGCAGCCGCATGATTTTTTCCTTACGCTGTCCTTCGGACAAGGTGCGCAGGTATTGAGTACGCAGGCTCTCCGGCAGTTTTTTCACCATGCCGGCCAGCACCGCTTCGATATTGTATGCCTCCGCCGAGGCCGCCAGACAGACCGGCAGGCAATCCTCGGGCGCCACCTGCAGCGATTGCGCCACCGAACCCACCGCCTCCCGAATGCTTCTAGCCTTGACGTTGTCCGGATTGTCGATGTCATACGGCGGCTGCCATTCCCGAAAAGGCCGCAGTTGATCGATATGGGTAACGACGGCCAGCACCGGAGGCATCCGCCGCTCCAGATGGGCGCCGTACCAGTTGCGCAATTCGCTCAAGAAACGGCCGTCGGCCTCGCGTCCGGCCTGCACGGCCGAACAGACCACGAGCACCAGATCGAAATTGCCGAGCTGCCGGCCGCTCTTGCTAAACCGGAAATCTTCTTCGCCGTAGCCCGGACTGTCGTAAAGCAAGACTTCGTCGATGTCCGGATGCCGGAGTTTGTAAACCCGCAATTCGTCGGCGACCGGCAGCACATCCACGGTGGTTTTGAGTTCGCCGAGCAGTGCGTTGATCAGGCTGGATTTGCCGGCATTAGTCTGGCCGGCGACCAGCACCCGCAAGGGGCGTTGGGGCAAGGCGCTTTCTTCCGGTTCCGGGCCGGGCGCCACCGACGAAGGCGGCAGCAGGTGGCCGCTGTAAAGCCCGATCGCATAATAACCGATCTTTTTGACGATCGTCTGCAACAGCCAGCGTTCCAGCAGGCCTTTCGGGTAATCCGCAATCTTGCCGGTAAAAAAACGGCTCAACTCGGCAGGGATCGCGGTGAAAGGCGAAGCGCCCATCGCCAGCGTGCGGCGCAGAAAGTCGATCTGCCGGAATTTTTGCCGCCATTTCCAAAGCTGCAATCCTTCGCGGACCGTGATCAGATGGCTGAACGGCACTTTTTCGTCCAGAAGCTCCCGCATATCCCGGCAGACCTGCTCGACGATGTACAGAATATTGCGCAGCGGCACGTCGAGTTCGGCGTGCCCGGTTTCGGGACGGAAATGTGCCGCCACTTGAACGATCACGCGCCGGGCAAGACCGGTCAGCCGGTCCGGATCGGTCAACGGGTAATCGGCAGGATTCAGTTCCTTGGCCAAGGCATCGATCTTGTCCCAGATTTCCTTCGCGGCCGGCGACCAGCGGTCGTCCGGGTCGACGCCGGGCAGCGCCGGCGGCACCGGCTCGTCCTGCTGCAATTTCCGGCTCAGCAGCCAGGCGATGCCGTAGAGCGACACCAGCACCGGCGCCGCCTGCAGCAGATAATGCTGTTGCCATAGCCAGACCACGCCGAGAACCACCAGCGCCAGCCAGGGCAAAACGATCATTAGGAACAGAATGAACAAGAGTATCGGCGTTTTCATCACTTTCATTCGGGCGCCTGCCGGCCCTTGACCGCATCACGCAGCAACTCGCCTCCGCGCATGAACTCCTGTTTGAACATCGCATTCAACGCTTCGGGACTCAGCGCTTCGCCTTGCTTCGTGTGACTGAAGTAAAAGCACAAAGTTTTACCCAGCGCATAGCTGACCGCCGCGGTATACAGCCCCGCCATGCCAGCCGCGACCGTCTGTCCGTAATAGGGCACCAGTTTCAACAGCTCGCGTCCGCCCATGCCCGACAACACGCCGAGGCCGATCGCGCTGACGATCTCGCTGATGCTTTGCTTGGTGAGAGGTAAACCATAGACACTGGCGATGCTGTGAAACATCTTGCCTTGCAGGATCACCACAGTGCCCAGACTGGCGACCGGCAGCGGAATCGCCGCCGCGCAGCCGGCCAGAATCGCATAGCTGACGATATGCGAATGCGCCGCTTTCAAATACACATCGTTGATCCGGCCGATGTCCAGCATGGCGCGGAGGCCAATCGGCAACGCCGCCTCGATCGCGGTCCAGAGCGCGTCGATCCCGTAATCGGCCGGCTCGTAGCCGTCCTCGGGAAAGGTAAAATCGATCGGCACGAAGCGCGCGTTCAGCCCGGCCAAAACCTGCCGCTGCTTGAGCAGCGAGAAGCGCAGGTCGGCCGGCACGGCAGAACCGATCTCTTCGTTTAGGAAAGGATAAGGTTGCGGATGATTCGTCGCCTGGCCCGGATAGCCTTCATGCAGGGATGTTTGCGCGACGATCAGCGGCCAGTCCGGATGCGCCTTGCGAATCCTCCTGAGCGCGGAAACCAAAGTTTCCAGCTGATGGTCCATCGCCTTCACGACCACAATCAGAAGATGCGCCTGGCGCTCGCACCAAGCCATGTCTTCACCGGGATCGTAGCCGGCTTCCGACAGGCCGCGCGTATCCAGAAAACGCAGCAGTGCCGATTCGCTGTCCGGATAGTCGAAAAACATCGCAGTCTTCGTGCAGGGCTTGAAGCCGTTGCCGACTTCTGCGGCCGTCGAATGGGTCAGCGTCCGGACGATCGCGCTTTTGCCGCTCTGGGTCTTCCCCAGCAGCCAGAATACCGGCATCGGCAGGCTGGCGTGGATGGCTTTGATCGCCTGTTCGGCTTCCGCGTCAACGCCGGGATTCAGGATTTTGGCCGTATAGTCCCGGCGATCGGCAAACGGCTCGTTCGGCTTGGGATTCCGTTTATTGCGGGACTTCCATTTGGAAAACAGGTCTGACAGTTTGGACATACAAGATATGCCACCCTAAGCCAGGGCGGCATCGGAGAAGAAAGCGGCCGAAATCGAGCGATGCCGGCAGTTTATGGCCGTTTCCCGCACAGGCAGGGAAACGACGGGAACACATTCTAAGCCTCGGCCTTTTCGCCATAGTGCGATTCGATATAACGTTCGACGATCGCCTGAAACTCCTCGGCAATTCGGTCGCCTTTCAGCGTGACCGTTTTCTCGCCGTCTTCATAGACCGGCGCGACCGGGGATTCGCCGGTGCCGGGCAGGCTGATGCCGATATTCGCATTCTTGCTTTCGCCGGGGCCGTTCACCACGCAGCCCATTACCGCGACTTCCATTTCCTCGACGCCGGGATATTTGGTGCGCCAGACCGGCATCTGATCGCGCAGATAAGTCTGGATTTGCTGGGCCAGCTTCTGGAAATAGTCGCTGGTCGTGCGCCCGCAACCCGGGCAGGAAATCACCATCGGGGTGAACGAGCGGAAACCCATCGTCTGCAGAATCTCCTGCGCGACGATCACTTCCTGCGTTCTCGACGAGCCGGGTTCCGGCGTCAGCGAAATCCGGATCGTATCGCCGATGCCCTGCTGCATCAGCACCGACAGCGCGGCCGATGACGACACGATGCCTTTCGAGCCCATGCCGGCTTCGGTCAGGCCCAGGTGCAGTGCGTATTCGCAGCGGCTCGACAGGTCCTGGTAGATGCTGATCAGGTCCTGCACGTTGCTAATCTTGCACGACAGGATGATCTTGTCCTTGCCTAGGCCGATTTCCTCCGCCTTCGCGGCGCTTTCGAGCGCGGACATCACGATCGCCTTGCGGGTCACCGCGGCCAGCGGCTCGGGATTCTTTAACGCCCGGTTCTCGTCGAGCAGGCGGGCCAGCACCGCCGGGTCCAGACTGCCGCCGTTCACGCCGATACGGACCGGCTTGTTGTACTGGCAGGCGAATTCGATCATCTGCTGAAACTGCGGATCGCGGGCCTTGCCCCGTCCCACGTTGCCCGGATTGATCCGGAATTTGTCGAGCGCGGCCGCGCAATCCGGATATTTTTCGAGCAGGCGGTGGCCGTTGAAATGGAAATCGCCGACGATGGGTACCGACTGCCCTTTTCTGTCCAATTGGTTGCGAATCTCCGAAACCGCCTTCGCCGCTTCTTCGGTATTGACGGTGATCCTGACAATTTCGGACCCCGCCTGCGCCAGCTCGATGATCTGGTTGACTGTCGCGGTCACGTCGGCCGTATCGGTATTGGTCATCGACTGCACGACGATCGGCGCGCCGCCGCCCACTTTGACATTGCCGACCGACACCTGATGCGTGATTTTTCTGAGACTGATGGACATAAATTAAACTTTCGTTAAAGGATGGCTAATTCAAAATAGTGATCTATATTATACGCCTAGAGCGTGTCAAGGGCAGAGTGAAATCGTGAGGATCAATTATTTTTCTGACATCCATTTGGAATTCGGCGATCTGGCAGCCCCGGACAACGGCGCCGACCTGATCATCGCCGCCGGCGATATCGGCATTTGCGAGCAGGGCGTGGCCTGGTTGAAAAATTTGGGCAAACCGGTCATTTACGTGGCGGGCAACCATGAATTTTATACGCATGAATATCGCGAGGCGCTGTTGCTGATTCGCGAGCAATGCCAGGGATCGAATGTGCAATTTCTCGAAAACCGAAGCTTTATTTTCCAGCAGGTACGTTTTTTGGGATGCACGCTATGGTCCGATTTATATGCCGAAGGCGAGGAAAAAACCGAAAGCCTCAAGGAGTCGCTGAACGATTTCAAGAAGATCCGCTTTGGCGGAAAAAGACTGGATGCTGAGACGTTTACCCGGCTCCATCAACAATCGAGAGCATGGCTCGAAAACGAACTGGCGCAGCCGTTCGCGGGCAAGACGGTAGTGGTCACGCATCACGCGCCGTCGGAATGGAGCTGGAACGAAGCGCCGAACGCGGTCAAGAAGCTGGCCTATTGCAACGACCTGAAATCCCTGATGCACCAACACGAGATCGCCGCTTGGTTTCACGGCCATACCCATAGCCAGGTCGATTATCGGATTGCGGGAACCCGAATCCTTTGCAATCCGCGCGGTTATACGGGTTACAAAGCAGCGGATGGATTCGATTTGAACAAGACGGTGGATATCTAGACCGACTTCAAGCCCCGGAGCGAACGGAATGCCTGATTTAACCCCTCCGATCGTTGCACTGCTGACGCCGTTCGACCTCGACGGAAAGATCGCTTGGGGCGCATTCGAATCCTATTTGAACGGCCTTTCTTCCTGGGGCGTAAAGTCGGTCATCGCCAATGGTACGACCGGTGAATTTCCCTCTTTGACGCTCGACGAACGGCAGCAGGTTAGCGCATTCGTCAGGCGGCACTTCAAAGGGACCCTGATCGACAACGTCAGTTCGACTTGTACCGACGACGTCAAACAACTGATCGCAGGTACAAACGGCGATGCGGTGCTGCTGCTTCCTCCGTACTATTACGCCGGCGCTTCGGCTGAAGGGCTATGCCGTTTTTTCGAAACCGCATTGTCCGAAAACGCCTTGCCCGCCTTTCTTTACAATTTTCCGAGACACGCCGGCAACCGGATCGATAATGCGCTGATCGAAAGGCTGCTCGGTAAAGGCATCCGAATCGCCGGCGTCAAGGACTCGAGCGGCGATTTGCGGAATGCGCTCGCCTACCGTACGCGTTATCCCGAGCTGAAGGTATTTTTTGCAGACGATGCCGGATGTCTGGCGGCCCTGCAAAACGGCCTGCACGGTTCGGTCACCGGCGGGGCGAATCCGCTGCCCGACTATTTGCTCGCAATTCAGAAAGCCTGGATAAACCGGAGCGATAAGTCGCTGGCCCTACAGGCCGCGCTCGATGCCTGGAACGCGTTTCGCTCGACAAGCGCCCTGACGGAAATCCCGCTGGTCAAGGCCGCGATGGGCGCACGGATCGCCGGTTTTCCGCCCTATGTCCGCCCGCCCTTTACCACCGCCCCGGCCGAAGCCGCCGGCCGAATCCGAACGGCCGTACTCGATCGCCTCTCCGCCCTGCATACCCTCCTGAACGCCCCGTAAAAAATTCCCGCGGCGCCGCCTGCGTTCAAAAGCCCTCCCGACAGCGGTTTTCCCAGCCTGAACTTCCCTGCCCCAGCCTCACTCTGAGAATATGGAATCGGCCATCGGAGAGCGACGTGAACCCCGTGCTTTGGCAGCCTTCGGCGGAAAGGCGGAAAAATGCGAATATCGCCCGTTTCATCGAATCGGTGCGGAACGAATACCGCGCCGAAGTGGACGATTATCCTGCGCTTTACCGATGGTCCGTCGACAACCCGGAAGCCTTTTGGGGTTTGCTCTGGGATTTCGCAAAGATCAAGGCCGCCCGCAAAGGGAACGCCGTCTTGGCCGATCGGCATAAAATGCCCGGTGCCCGCTGGTTTCCGGAGGCCCGGCTCAACTATGCCGAAAACCTATTGCAGAGCCGCGACGAACGCCGGCCTGCAATCCGCTTCCGCAGCGAAAACGGCGACACCTGCCGGCTTTCCGGCGGCGAACTTTACCGACGGGTTTCCCAGACCGCCCAGGCGCTGAAGAATGACGGCGTCGGCCCCGGCGACCGCGTGGCCGGCGTGCTGCCCAACATTCCCGAAGCGATGATCGCGATGCTCGCCACCGCCAGCCTCGGCGCGGTGTGGAGCAGCTGCTCGCCGGATTTCGGCGTCCCCGGCATCGTCGACCGCTTCGGCCAGATCGGCCCCAAAGTGCTGTTCGTTGCGGACGGTTACTTTTTCAACGGCAAGGTCTTCGACCGTACGGATCAGCTTGAACCGCTAAGGCAGACATTGCCCACGGTGCGGAAAATCGTCCTGGTGCCTTATTTGAAAAACGCCTTGATCCACCCCACGCAGGCAATCCGCTGGCAGGACTATCTGGCCGCTTTTCCCGAAGACCGTCCTATCGATTTCGAGCCGCGGGCGTTCGCCGATCCCTTGTTCATCCTGTATTCCTCCGGCACCACGGGGCCGCCGAAATGCATCGTGCACGGGGTCGGCGGGACGCTGATCCAGCACCTGAAGGAGCATATTCTGCACACGGACCTCCATCCCGGCGACCGGCTGTTTTATTACACCACCTGCGGCTGGATGATGTGGAACTGGCTGGCTTCGGGGCTGGCGTCCGGCGCGGAACTGGTGCTTTACGACGGTGCGCCGCTTTATCCTAGGCCGGATGTCCTGTTCGACCTGATCGACGATGATGGCCTCGATATTTTCGGGGTATCGGCTAAATACCTCGACGCGATCAAAAAAGCCCATGCCAGCCCCAAACAAACGCACAGCCTGGGCTCGTTGCGGACGATCCTGTCGACCGGTTCGCCGCTGGCGCCGGAAGCGTTCGACTATGTATACCGGTCGATCAAATCCGACGTCTGCCTGTCGTCGATCTCCGGCGGCAGCGACATCATCTCCTGCTTCGTGCTCGGCTGCCCGATCCTGCCGGTGCGGCGCGGCGAAATCCAGTGCCGGGGACTCGGCATGGACGTCGACGTATTCGACGAAGAGGGCCATCCCCTGCGCGGAGAAAAAGGCGAACTGGTCTGCAAGTCACCGTTTCCGTCGATGCCGGCCGGTTTCTGGAACGATCCCGATCAGCGCCTTTACCGTGCCGCCTATTTCGAAAAATATCCGGGCGTGTGGTGTCACGGCGATTACGTTGTCCTGACCGAGAGCGGCGGGATGATCATTTATGGCCGCTCGGACGCGGTGCTGAACCCCGGCGGCATCCGGATCGGCACCGCCGAAATCTACCGGGAGGTGGAAGAGATCGACGAGGTGCTGGAAAGCCTGGCCGTCGGACACGACATCGGCGGCGACTGCCGGATCGTCCTGTTCGTGATCCTGCGTCCCGGCCTGGAGCTGTCGGAGGATTTGCAGGCGAAGATCAGGCAGCGGATCAAACTGAATGCCTCGCCCCGCCATGTCCCGGCGGAAATCCGCCAGGTAACCGACATTCCGCGCACCAAGAGCGGCAAAATCGCCGAGCTGGCGGTGCGCGACGCCCTTCGCGGACAGCCGGTAAAAAACCGCCATGCGCTGGCCAATCCCGAGGCGCTGGAACAGTATCGCCGGTTGTCCGGCGGTCACGGTCTCAAAGATCTTAAAACCGGCTAGCGCCACGCAAGATACCGGATGCCCAAAGGCAAAACAGGCAGCGACACTCCGCTGTTCCCTGTTACGCCATGAATTGCGCTTTATCGCAGTGCCCGCGCCGACATAAAACTTCATGCTGGAGCTCGATTTTCAATGGAGGAAAAAATGAAAATCAAAAAAATATGGAAAATTCCGCTGCTCTTCCTCGCCGTGGCAAATATAGGAGGCCTGCCCGCAAAATCGCAAATACGGCATTATTATATTGCCGCTGAGGACAGTGTCTGGGATTTCGCCCCTTCCGGCCAGAACCTGGTGCATTGTCACGAGGCCGCGCCTTGCGCGATTCCGGAACCTTGGGCCGACAATCATCGATTTCCGGCAACGCGCTACATCCGGTACACCGACGCCACCTTCGCAACCCCAATGCCTCAGCCCGAATGGCTGGGCATCCTGGGCCCGGTCATTCGGGCCGAAGTCGGCGACACCGTCATAGTCCACTTCTGCAATAAGGCGGAGGGTATCTACAGCATGCATCCCCACGGTCTTCGTTATACCAAGGAGAATGAAGGGGCGCATTTTTTCGGCGCCAATTCCGGGAGTTTGCCCGGCTTCGGATCGGAGGTCATATCCGGCCAATGTTTCGATTACACCTGGGTTGCCGACCGGGACAGCGGCCCGGCGGAGGGCGAACCGAGTTCCAAGGTATGGTGGTATCACTCGCACATCCATGAAACCGCCGAGGCGAATAAAGGGCTGTTGGGACCGATCATCATCACCCGTAAGGGAATGGCCCGCCACGACGGCAGCCCGATAGACGTGGATCATGAATTCGTGACCGCTTTCTTCATATTCGACAAACTCGGCGGCGAGGAACCTGGACTGATGCACAGCATCAACGGCTATATCTTCGGAAACCTCAAAGGCCTGGTGATGAAGAATGGGCAAAAGGTGCGCTGGCATGTGCTGGGGATGGGCAATGAAGTCGATCTTCATACGCCGCACTGGCACGGCAAAACGCTCAAGACCGGGCAGGGAAATGCGGAGCAGCGCACCGACCTCGTGCAACTGCTTCCCGGCGGCATGGTGACCGCCGATATGGAAGCCGATAATCCGGGCGAGTGGCTGTACCACTGCCATGTAGCCGATCACATCGCGGCAGGGATGTTTACGACCTATCTGATCAGGGAATGAGGGTGTGCAGGCCGAAACGTCGAATCAGACGGCACTTCCCAAGTAAAAACAGGTCAGTAGATTGAACACCTCCAGGAATTCATTCGCTTCCTTCCGGGAAAGAAAATGATCACGGGCCTGTCCATGGAATGCGCAATAAGTATCGCTTTTGCACCGTAACCATAAAAGTGAGGATGTAAGCCATGAAGTTCCTTGCCGTTCATCCCAGTCCGCTGATGTATACGCGGGTATTTTTGCGCCTCGAACCTTTGGGGCTAGAACTGGTTGCCGATACGGTCAGGCGCCTGGGTCACGAGGTTTATCTAATCGATCTGCAGGTCGAGACGCATCGTGATTTTGTGCGGGTATTGGGCACCTGGCGCCCCGACGTCGTCGCGTTCTCGCTGAATTATTTGGCGAACGTCCCGGAAGTGATCGATCTGGCGAAGTCCGCCAAAGACCGCTTGCCGGAAAGTTTCGTTTTTATCGGCGGCCACAGCGCTTCGTTTACCGCCGACGAACTGCTGGAACACGGAGAAGGCAAAATCGATGCGGTGCTCCGGGGCGAAGGCGAGTCGGGAGTTCCTTTATTATTGCGGGCGCTCGCGGAAGACCGGCAAAACCTCCATACAGTGCCGGGCGTCACCACAGTCGACGGAACCGGTCCGCAGCCTTCCTTCGTTCCCGACCTGAACGATCTCAGCCCGGCGCGCGACCTGCTCCGCCGGCGCCGCAAATATTATCTCGGGATGCTCGACCCCTGCGCCTCGATCGAATTTTCCCGCGGCTGCCCGTGGGACTGTTCGTTCTGCAGCGCTTGGACTTTCTACGGCCGCAGCTATCGGGTGATGCATCCGGACAAGGTCGTCGAAGAATTGCAGAAAGTCCGGGAGCCGGGGCTATTCATTGTCGACGACGTGGCGTTCATTCAGGAAAAACTCGGCCTGGAAATCGGCGAAGCGATCGCGCGCAAGGGCATCAGGAAAGAGTATTACCTGGAAACCCGCGGCGACGTGCTGCTCCGCAACAAGGACGTGTTCAGGCTCTGGAAGCAGTTGGGGATGAAGTACATGTTCCTCGGCGTCGAGGCGATCGACGAAGAGGGGCTGGAAAAATACCGGAAGCGCATCTCGCTAAGCAAGAATTTCGAGGCGCTCGAATTCGCCCGCTCCCTGGACATCATGGTCGCGATCAACATCATCGCCGATCCGGACTGGGATCACCGCCGCTTCCAAACGATCCGCGAATGGTGCATGGAAGTTCCCGAAATCGTCAACATCAGCATCAACACGCCTTACCCCGGCACCGAAAGCTGGCTGACCGAAGCGCGCCGGCTGAGCACCCGCGACTACCGCCTGTTCGACATCCAGCATGCGGTATTGCCGACGAAAATGCCGCTGGAAGAATTTTACGCGGAACTGGTAAAAACACAGAAAGTGCTGTTCACCAAGCACATGGGCTGGACTGCGGTGCGCGATACTTTGTCGACCGTTGCCGGGCAGCTGGCGCGCGGACAGACCAATTTCGTGCGCAGCATGTTCAAATTCGACAGCGTCTTCAATCCCCAGCTGCAGCTGGCCGATCACCGCCTGCCGGTCCAATATCGCATGGCGCCGCCTCCGCCGTCGCAGCAACGCGTCGACGCCAAATCGATCTATATCCACCAACCGCTGGGCCGCCGCAGCCGGCAGCTCGACGATGCCAGCGAACGCTTCGTCGACGCCGGGCGCAGCGGTTCGGAAATTTAGCCGGCAGATTGAGTTGCGATTTAGATCCGTAGGTTGGGTCGGCGCCAGCCAACCCAACATCAAACTGATCCCGATCCTTGTTGGGTTGCGAAAAAGCCGCAGCCCAACCTACAAGTTTCCTAGCGCCGGCTCAGCTTAATAGCGCGGGATGGACTCGCCGCACCGAAAACCGAATTTCCGGCTTTGGCCGAGATATGCTGGTATTTGGCGTAAGCGCTCGCGGCGGCGCCGCGCAGTTCCGCTTCGTCCGCCTGGTCTGCAAAACCGCGCGCCACCGCTTCCAGCACGTAAGCTTCGGGCGCCATGAAACTGAACGTGGTGACGACGGGCTGAGAACCTGCTGCCTGCAGATGTTCCGCAAAATACTCGTCGCTCAGGCAGGCAAGTACCACGGCCTGTTTGTCATGCTGCGCATGTTTCGGAAAATGTTCGACGATGGGCCGGCTTGCTTCGTCCATCAGGCCGTCATGGCCGATGAAGACCACCATTTCCCGCTGCGCCGGATCGGGCGGCGTTGCGGCCACCTGCATGAAGTCCAGCATCGCCCGGTCGATCCGGCTGCCCCGGTAAGCCTCGGCGGTCACTGTCAGCCTGTCTTCCCAGGCGAACCGGCAACGCTCCAGGATTGTGTCGCTGACTCCGTTTTCGCACCCCAGCTGCCGCCAACCCGGCGCCCTGCTCAAAAAGGTCTTCACCCCGTAGGCCGCACCCCAATAAAGATTGTGATGAATATCGTTGCCGTTGCCGATTTTCGCGGGCACCGGCACGATACCCTGCGAGACATTGTCGACCAGGGAGACGATGACATGGATATGCGGCGTCGGTGCAGCGGCGGCCTGGAACGGCAGGCCCGTAAACATCAATATGCCGGTGAAACAAATCGATCGGGGATGAATCATCAGAAGGAACTCAGCGAAGACAGTTAAATTTCATGGGATAGGTCCTTGTTTCAGGCTGTCCGAAGCAGGAAACCAAGCATCGGCATAGGACAAGCTTCAGCGTACGGCCCATTCTCTGACTCTCGCCCGACCGGAAGGTTCGAGCTATTCTTGCAATTATTTTTACCCCGAAACCGAATCTTTTACAATTTATAGGCTTCGGTTTCCCGAATCATCTGATTCAGCCACTGCATGTAAGGCGTGCCCCCGGTGCCGCGCGGGTCCTTCACACGCTTGTGGATATATTCGTTGGCCCAGCCGTAATGCACCTTGCGAAATTCGATCAGGTTGTCGAGTATCGCGTTGAACGGCTCGCGGTATTCGGGCCGCCGGATGCTCGGCAACGCGGCGACCTGGTCGATATACAGGCGGTGCCGCTTCGGCATGTAGCGGCGCATGTCGTTCAGGTGCTCGGTCAAGATCGATGCCTGGTGCGGGATTTTCAGGAACGCGATCAGGGTCGGCACGATGCTGCTCTGGGCGCCGGTTTCGCCGCGAAAATCGATCGCATCCTGCGCCACGCCTTCATAGACGACATGCTCGAAAAAGCGGATATACGGACGGAAGGTCTTGTAATAGAGCCTCGGGTCCATTTTTTCCGGAATCCTCTTCAGGACCTTGACCTGGCTTCCGACCGCCTCGGCAATTTTCCACAAATCGGATCCGATATCGGGCTCCGGTGCGGTTTTCAGCGCGGTATCGATCCGGGCGATCGCCGCCAGGATGTCGGCCGCGATCGCTTCGATTTCCACATGCACCAGGATAAACCAGTACTCGTCGTACAAATGGACGAAATTCTGCAGCGTATCGATGTTACCCAATGCGATGGGTTCGTCAGGCCGGAAACGCCGCCAGTTGTACAGGGCGTAACCGTCGTAGCTCAGAATCGGCGGCCTTTCCAGCAGCCGGCAGGCCTTCGCCAGCGGCACCGCGATATTGGCCGGCAACTCGTGGTTGACCGCCTCGCCGACCTGATTGATATAGGCGGAGGCCAAAAATCCCAGACGAATGTAGTAAAGCCGCAGCGCCGGCAGGTTTTCGGGCTCGGCGCCGCCCTGCCAGTGCGGGATTTTCAGCGTTCTCGCATAACGCCGAAATCCGCTGTCGTGCAGCAGGCTGGGCAGGTCCCGGCCGAGTTGATCCAATGTTTTGTAGGGGGATTCTGCCGGAAAGGCATCCATCGGGTCCGGCTCGGGCAGGAATCCGCGAATGCCGTAGCCGGGAACATGGATTTCACTCCCGTTCTCTTTCGGGTCTACGGGCTCAGTGGGCGGCCGCCAGTTCTCGCCTTTGCGCATCCAGACCGTCCCAAAATGCGGCGACTCCGTCCAACATTTCGTTGCCGTAACGAATGAACCGGTCTTCGTCCAGGTCCAGGGTGAAATACAGTTCTTCGAGTTCTTCCTGGGTATGGGCCGCGTGCTGCGACTCGAGCCGGTCGTGCCAGATGAAAAAGCCCAACGGCAGGTCGGTACCGTTCTTTTCGTTGAACCGCTTGAGACCGTCGATCAGCTGCGTCCAGAAGCCGGCGGCAGCCCAGTTTTCGACCGCATAACTGGCGGCCTGCGAAATCTGATAATCCTCGCCGCCGTAAAGCCGGATCAGTTCATTGCAGAAGAACAGGGTGGACGCGGTTCCATGCTTGGGTTGACCGATTTCGGCGAACGACAGGCCGAGTTTTTTAGCGATCTGATACAGCCATTCGAAATGGCCGGCGCGGAAATGAAAGGTGCCGCCTTCGATGCTGCCTTCGGTCGAGCCGAGAGACTCTCCGGCATGTGCCGACACGGATGAGTTGAAACGGACGCCGATTTCGTTCGCCAGAATTTCCTTGGATGATCGCATGCTTTCCAGGGTTTCGGCATGAATCATCTTGTTCAACTGGGCGATCAGGAACTGATTCGAAAACACCGAGAATTGCACTATAAAAGCCTTGATCTGCGCCAGGCTCTGACTCCCCTGCTCGAACCAGGCGGTATAGGGATTCGCAATAATGACGCGATGTTGGAGCAATTCTTGATTGATA
This sequence comes from Candidatus Methylomicrobium oryzae, assembly GCF_016745425.1. GTDB lineage: Bacteria > Pseudomonadota > Gammaproteobacteria > Methylococcales > Methylomonadaceae > Methylomicrobium > Methylomicrobium oryzae. The sequence goes on from NZ_JAERVK010000021.1 coordinate 49,505, forward strand.
CGGCTTTGAAATTTGAGAAATCGTTTGGCTTTGTCAATCGAATAACCCTGCTGCCCTTCGCTGAGCGCCACCAGCGACGGCACGGTCAGGCTTTCGATATGATGCTTTTGCGCAAAATCGACTAAGGGTTTGTCTTGCATGGTGCACCTCTGATGAAGGTTGCTAAACGCCTGTTGGACATCCCGGGCAACGGATAAGTTTCTGAGGTTGTGTCTGTGCAAAAAACTCTTGCGCTCGGGTTCATCGGGCAATGCGGCTTGCCGAATCAATGACGGTCCCGATAGAACCCCAAATCGCGAAGCAGCGATTCGGGCAGATCCGGCAGCAGCGAGCGGGGAATCAGGTAAGTCGACAAATTGAACAAATCGTTGAAGATCCGTTTCGCGCTGATGGTCGCCTTCAGGTAATCGTGACCGCTGGAGCCGCCGGTGCCGATTTTGGTTCCCAGCATCCGCTGTACCATCAACGCATGGCTGCTGCGCCAGTGGGTCAACTGCTCGTCGATATCCATCAGACGGGTCAACACCCGAAAAGGAAGCTGCAGCAGGGGCGCGTCGCGGTAGAGTTGAATGAAAAGGGCCGCAAGGGTGGCTTTATGGCTCAATTGGACGCGCCCCTGTTGCCGGTATTGTTCATAAAGTTGATGATCGAACAGGCTGGCAAAGCTTTGCCGTGTGGACTCATGCTCGGCGATTTGCTGCTGCTTTTCCTTTTCGCTCAACAGCGGATTGGTTCGGATGATTTCGGCGTCGCTGTCGAGCATCCTGTCGACTGCCCGGCGATAGCTGTTCCAGAAACTGTAGCCTTCGCTTTCGAGAAACGGCGTTCGAGACAGCCAGGCCTCCACCTGTTCGAACAGCGACGGTTCCTCCGCAATCCGCTCCAGATACGCGGCATCTTCCGGGTTAAAGCGTCCGAAACTGACGTTGCTCAAATGGTGGGACAAGCCCAGCCTTAATTCGATTTCGCGGAATTGCCGGCTTTGAAACCCCGAGGCCGGGATCAGGACATTGCGGAAATCCAGAAAATCCAGCGGCGTCATCGTTTCCAGAATGCCGATCTGCTGGTTGATCACCAGCTGTATCCGAACGATTCGGTCGAGACGTACCGCAATGATGTGCAGCCTTCTCTCATCCAACGGCGTGGCGGAGAAAAGTTCCAGCACCGACATCAGTTCATGCAGGATCTGCTTGAACCACAGTTCATAAGTCTGGTGCGTAACAATGAACAGCATCTCGTCATGCGCCTCCTGGCCGTACTTGCCGCTTTCGGGCATCTGCGCGTTCAGCAGCAGGTCCAGATTCAGGTAATCCGCATAATACAGGGGCTTGGTAAGCTTGTTCATGGAAAAAATCCTCTTTACCTCTAAACAGAAAAAGAGTGCGCTCGATCTTCTAACATAACAAATCAAATGTACCGCAACAAACTGACGCTAATCCTGCATTTTCAAGTGAACGGCTCACCGCTCAATTAAGGTGTCGAGTGCCATGCCGGAATAAAAGGTTAAGGATGTCCTTGCTGTACCGGCAGATACGGGGCAGCGGCAGTTCATGAGAAAAAGAAGCTGTCGCTATGCGCAATGGCAGATACCGAGATTCATTTCGAAACTCTATTTCTAAATCAATGTGGCCCAACGTACAGATCAGGTTACGCGTTGTCGATAAGGTTGCGGCTGATACTGAGCCATTGCTCTTATCTTTAAATGATCTACGGAAGAGCCAATAGTTCACGCCGGCCAAATCAACCGGCATATGCCCGTGATTGCCAGACGGCAATTTTCTATTACTTGTTCATGATCAAAAGGAAATGATATGTCCATGTATTTCAATCTATTCATGTTCTTGACTGGACTGACTTTAATCATACGACTGACACGCCAGCCCGGCCTGATGCTCATATCTAGACAAGGCGGCCGATGCTATAAGGTACAATTCATCGGTTTAGGTTTAATAGGTGCGGTAATGATTGGAGTGTTCCCCAACATTGCCAAAGCTGCGGTGAATGTCGATAAGGTGGTCTTTGCCGAGGTGCGCGGCCGGGCGACAACGTCGGCGTTTTCAACCACCGCCGCCAATGAACTGCTGTTGGCCTTTGTCGCCTCCGACGGCCCGACCACGGGCGGACAGACCGTGACCGTGACTGGGGCCGGCCTGACCTGGACGCTGGTCCGCCGTACCAATACCCAGTTCGGCACCGCCGAAATCTGGCGAGCCCTCGCCCCGGCCGTGCTGACCAATGTGACCGTCACGTCGACCCAGTCCAAAACCACCTTCGATCAGTCGCTCACGGTCGTGGCCTTTACCGGGGCCTCCGGCGTAGGGAGCAGTGCCGGCAACGCCGCCTCCACCGGCGCTGCCAGCGTCACCCTCACGACCACTGGAGCCAACTCCCTGGTCTATGGCGTCGGCAATGACTGGGACCGCGCCATCGCCCGCACCTTCGGCAGCGGCCAAAGCCTCGTCCGTCAATGGGTAGACGCCGCGGTCGGGGATACTTTCTGGAGCCAGCGCTTCACCGACCCCATCGCGGCGGCGGGCACCCCGGTGACGCTCAGCACCACCGCCCCGACTTCCGACCGCTGGAATTTCACCGCCGTCGAGATTACTCCGTAGTCGCTTTTAACTTAAAACATCATATTGCACAGATGAGTTCACATGATGGGCTCATCTGTGCAGTCTTCAAGTCATGTTTCGTTTTTGCTGTCGCGCGGCAATACGTCCAAGCGGGAGATGTCATCTCCGGATGATTACTCGAAAACTTTCCAGCGTCAATAGCTTAAAGCTCTGCCTCATGCAAATGGAGGCATCAATTTCTATCAGCATGAGAAGAACTCATTCCATGATATTCGTTTTGTCGATCATCGAGAGGTTTCAAATTGGCCAAACCCCAAAAGTTCAAGCACTTGTCTAATAAAATCATTCTCCAATTTAATAGCGCGGTATCGCATTCCGCTTGGCCCACCTTCCGCATCGTGGACTGGTTAAAATGCAATAAGGATTTGGAAAATCTCTAGCCAACTCGCCACATCCACTAGGATGCAAGATCAACTGTGAAACTAATCGATCTCGATGGGGGTCGTAATGATGCATAGAATGAGACGGAGTAGTGCAATGCTCAATGCATCGAATCCGGCCGGCACCGACGGCTTCGAATTCGTCGAATATACTGCACCGGATACCCGAGAACTCGAACGATTATTTAATCGAATGGGATTTACTGCGGTTGCTAAACATCGCTCCAAGGACGTGGTGCTGTATCGGCAGGGCCAGATCAATTTCATTATCAACCACGAGCCGGACAGTTTCGCGCAGGCATTTGCGAAGGTGCACGGGCCTTCGATTTGCGCGTTTGCGATCCGGGTCAAAAACGCGGCCGAGTGTTTCGATCGCGTCGTCAAACTGGGCGCCCAGCCCTACCACGGCCAGATCGGTCCGATGGAACTGAACATTCCGGCGATCCGAGGCATCGGCCGCAGCCTGATCTACCTGGTGGACCGCTACGGCGAGAATTGCTCCATTTACGATGTCGACTTCATCCCGCTGCCGGACGCCGACCCCAATCCCCGGGGGGCGGGCCTGACCGCGATCGACCACCTGACCCATAACGTGTACCACGGCGGCATGGACAAATGGGCGGATTTCTACGAGCGCCTGTTCAATTTCCGCGAAATCCGTTATTTCGACATCCACGGCAAGGCCACCGGCCTGAAATCCCGTGCGATGACCAGCCCGTGCGGCAAAATCCGGATCCCAATCAACGAACCGAGCGACGATAAATCGCAGATTCAGGAATATCTCGACGCATACCACGGCGAAGGAATTCAGCATATCGCGCTCGCCACCGACGATATCTATACCGCAGTGGAACAGCTGCACGCGAACGCGATCAAGTTCATGGACGTGCCCGACACGTATTACGGCGCGGTCGACGCACGGGTGCCCGGCCACCACGAATCGATCGACCGGCTGCGCAAAAACGGGATATTGATCGACGGCGCCCCGGAGCGCGGCGCGGGGCTGTTGCTGCAAATCTTCACTTATACCGTGATCGGCCCGATTTTTTTCGAAATCATCCAGCGCAAAGGCAACCTGGGTTTCGGGGAAGGCAACTTTCAGGCGCTCTTCGAAGCGATCGAGCGCGACCAAATGCAAAGAGGAGTGATCTAATGCCGTGGATTTCGATACCCAAAGTGGAAGGCAACGCCTCCCGCCAGGCGCATGTCGGCCTGCCTGACGGTACCTACGAACGGGAGCTGGGCAAGGAAGGCTTTTACGGTCCTTCCACGCAGATGCATCATCGCCACCCGCCGACCTCCTGGAAAACGGTCGAAGGCCCCTTGCGCCCGCACGCGTTCGATACCCGGAAACTGGCCTCTTCGGAAGCCTGTCCCTGGCAGGGCGCCCTGCTGTTCAGCAATCCGCACATCCGGATCCGCTTTCTGAAGCTGGAAACCATGATGAATCATCTGGTGCGCAACGCCGACGGCGACGAACTGATCTTCATTCATCGGGGCGCCGGCGACCTTTACTGCGATTACGGCCATCTGGGGTTTAGCGAAGGCGATTACCTGATGCTGCCGCGCGGCACGATGTGGCGTCTCGAAGTGAGAGAACCGGTCGCCGCGTTGCTGATCGAGGCGACCGGCGACAGCTTCCGGCTGCCGGAGAAAGGCCTGGTCGGCCAGCAGGCGATCTTCGATCCGGCGGTCCTGGAAACGCCGAAGATCGACGAGGCTTTCGCCGCCCAGCAGGGCGATACCGAATCGCGCGTGGTCGTCAAAAGACGAAATTGCCTGACCACGCTCACCTACCCGTTCAATCCGCTGGATGCGGTCGGCTGGCACGGCACGCTGATACCGGTGCGCCTGAACTGGCGCGATATCCGGCCGCTGATGAGCCACCGCTACCATGTACCGCCTTCGGCGCATACTACCTTCGCCGCCGGCCGCTTCGTCGTCTGTACGTTCGTGCCGCGGCCTTTCGAATCCGACCCGAACGCGCTGAACGTGCCATTTTTCCACAGCAACGACGACTACGACGAGCTGATTTTCTACCATGCCGGCCAGTTTTTCTCCCGGGACCATATCTATCCGGGCATGATCACCCTGCATCCCGGCGGAATTACGCACGGCCCGCATCCGAAAGCGCTGCAGAATGCGGAAAAAAAGCGCGGCACGATGACCGACGAGGTCGCGGTGATGGTCGATACCCGCGATGCGCTGGATATCTCTCCCGAAGCCCAAGCGGTCGAATGGGCCGGTTACGTAGATTCCTGGAAATGAAGCTTGCCACCCTGAAAACGGCGGCCCGCGACGGCCGCCTGGCCGTCGTGAACCGCGAACTGACCCGCGCCCGATCGGTGCCCGAAATCGCGCCGACGCTACAGGCCGCGTTGGACGGCTGGGCTTTGATTGAACCCCGGCTAGCGCAGGCCTATCGTGAACTGAATGGCGGCGAATGCGAATCGGAGCCGTTCGATCCCCGGCAGGCGGCAGCGCCCTTACCGAGGGCCTATCAATGGCTGGACGGCAGCGCCTACCTGAGCCATGTCGAACGGGTCCGGAAAGCGCGCGGCGCCGACATGCCGAAGCGCCTCTACGATGATCCCCTGATGTATCAGGGCGCCTCGGACGTAATGCTCGGCGGCTGCGATCCGATCATGGCCGCCAGCGAAGACTGGGGCGTCGATTTCGAGGCCGAGGTCGGCGTGATCACCGACGATGTGCCGTATGGAATTTCCGCCGACCAAGCCGCTTCCCACATCAAATTGATCGTCCTGATCAACGATATTTCGCTCCGCCATCTGATTCCGGACGAACTGGCCAAAGGCTTCGGCTTTCTGCACGGCAAACCGGCCAGCGCCTTTTCGCCGGTGGCGGTAACGCCGGACGAACTGAACGACGCCTGGTGTGATTCCAAACTGCATCTGCCGCTCACCGTACACTGGAACGGACGGCTGTTCGGCCGGGCCAACGCCGGCGCCGACATGCAGTTCGATTTCGCCAGGCTGATCGCACATGCGGCCAAAACGCGCAAACTGGCCGCCGGCACGATTATCGGCTCCGGCACGGTCAGCAACGATGACCCCGTCGCCGGCTATTCCTGCATCGTCGAAAAGCGCGTGGTCGAAACGATCGAAACCGGCGCCGCTTCAACCGAATTTTTGCGCTTCGGCGACCGCGTTCGAATTGAAATGCTCGATTCGAAAGGTCTGTCGGTTTTCGGCGCGATCGACCAGGAGGTCAGGCCGTGTCGATAACGCTGTACAGTTACTTTAGAAGCTCGGCCGCGTACCGGGTACGCATCGCGTTGAACCTGAAAAACATCCACTATCTGATCCGCCCGATCCACCTGCTCAAACACGGCGGCGAACAGTTCGACCCCGATTATCTCGCCCTGAATCCGCAGGGCCGGGTTCCTGTCCTGGTAGTAAAAGACCGGGTCCTGACCCAATCGTCCGCAATCATCGAGTACCTGGAAGAAGTGTATCTGGAGCCGCCGCTGCTGCCCGCCGATCCGCTCGATCGCGCTTATGTCCGCTCCCTGACGCAACTGATCGCCTGCGACATCCACCCGCTGAACAATCTGCGGGTGCTGAACTACCTCAAGGAAAACCATCGGCTGGAAGATAAGACCGGCTGGTACCGCCATTGGCTGCGGGAGGGCTTTGACGCGTTGGAGAAACTGCTGCTGAATAAGGGTAAGAAAGGGCGCTTCTGTTTCGGCGATACGCCCGGCATGGCCGATGCGTTCCTGGTGCCGCAAGTCTACAACGGCTTGCGTTTCGATTGCGGAGTCAGCGATTTTCTGCTGATCAGCGACATTTATTGGAACTGCATGCAGGAGCGGGCCTTTATCGAGGCGGCGCCGGAAAACCAGCCGGATGCGGAGATGTAACGTGGAGGCTCACGGAAATTACGTCTTGTCCACGAAAAGCACAAAAGGCACGAAAAATTTTATAAAACAATCCTTTCAACGGTGGCCTTCGGATAGCAGCCGAAATTGACCAGGAGCGTAGGATGGGTAGAGGCGCCAGCCGAAACCCATCGATCGAAAACCATCGCCGAGCTTCTTGTCCACGAAAAACACGAAAGGCGCGAAAATTTCTATAGCACAATCCTTTCAACGGTGGCCTTCGGATGACAGCCGAAATTGACCAGCAACCCCAAGCGCATCCCTGTCGCTTTCAGGTAATTCAGTACTTGCGCCTTATGTGCTCCGGTTGTGGCGGAAAGCGCTTTGAGTTCAACAATAACGGAACCATAACAAATAAAGTCTGGCGTATAGGTTTGCCGCAACGTCTCCCCTTTATAGAAAAGCTTCAGTACTTGCTGTTCAACATAAGGTATCCCGCGTTTCGACAATTCTTTTGCCATGCACTCCTGATAAACCGCCTCCAGAAAACCGCATCCCATTTCCCGATACACATCAAACACGGCACCTTGAATTTGGTAACACTCTTCTTTATACCGAATGTCCTGATCCATTTTATTGTTTTCGTGCCTTTCGTGTTTTTCGTGGATATTGATGTCAATTACCGATTGTCAGCGCCTGGCCTTGAAGAAATTCTTGAGCAACTCGGAGCATTCGGTTTCCAGCACGCCTCCCAGCCATTCGACGCGGTGATTCAGAAAACTCGCATCGCTCAGGCTCAAGGCATGGCAAACCGCGCCTCGCTTCGGGTCGAAGGCGCCGAACACCAGCCTTTTGATCCGGGCATGGCTGATTGCGCCCATGCACATCACACAAGGTTCCAGCGTTACATAAAGCGTCGCATCGATCAGGCGGTAGTTGCCAGTGGCCCTGCCCGCCCCGCGCAGCGCGACGATTTCGGCATGCGCGGTCGGATCATGAGTGACTATCGGGCTGTTCCAGCCTTCGGCAATGCAGCGGTCGTTTTTAACCACGACCGCGCCGATCGGCACTTCCCCCAGCGCTTCGGCGCGTTCGGCGAGCCTCAGCGCGTGCCGCATCCAGGCGGCATCGTCTTTATCGTTTACTCCCATTCAATCGTGGCGGGCGGCTTGCCGGAAATGTCGTAAGTAACCCGCGAGATACCCGGCACTTCGTTGATGATCCGCCGCGACACCAGATCGAGGAATTCGTAAGGCAGGTGCGCCCAGCGCGCGGTCATGAAGTCGATCGTTTCGACCGCGCGGAGCGCGATCACATAATCGTAGCGGCGGCCGTCGCCCATCACGCCGACCGACTTGACCGGCAGAAACACCGCAAAGGCCTGACTGACTTTTTGGTACAAATCGTGGCGATACAGCTCTTCGATAAAAATCGCATCGGCCCGGCGCAAGAGGTCGGCATAGTCCTTTTTGACCTCGCCCAGGATACGCACGCCGAGTCCCGGTCCCGGAAACGGATGCCGATGGATCATGTCGGTCGGCAGACCCAGCTCCAGCCCCAGCTTTCTGACTTCGTCCTTGAACAGTTCGCGCAACGGCTCGACCAGTTTCAGGGTCATATTTTCGGGCAGGCCGCCGACATTGTGATGCGACTTGATCAGGTGCGCCTTGCCGCTTTTCGCGCCGGCCGATTCGATCACATCCGGATAGATCGTCCCCTGCGCCAGCCATTTCGCAGCGGTCAGCTTGGCCGCTTCCTCGTCGAAAATTTCGACGAACAAACCGCCGATGATCTTGCGTTTCTTTTCGGGATCGGTCACACCGTTCAGCGCGGCCATGTAGCGCGCCTCCGCATCGACCCGGATCACCTTGATGCCCATGTGCTCGGCGAACATCGCCATCACTTGGTCGCCTTCGTTCAGGCGCAACAGGCCGGTATCCACAAACACGCAAGTCAGCTGGTCGCCGATCGCCTTGTGCAGGAGCGCCGCGACCACCGACGAGTCGACGCCGCCGGACAGTCCCAGGATCACCTGGTCGCTGCCGACCTGCGCGCGCACTGCCCGGATGCTGTCTTCGATGATGTTGTCCGCGGTCCACAGCGCTTCGCAGCCGCAGATCTCCAGCACAAAGCGGGAAAGAATCCGGCCGCCCTGCTTGGTGTGGGTCACTTCGGGATGGAACTGCAGGCCGTAAAAATGCTTTTCCTCGTTCGCGATGCCGGCGATCGGCGCGCCGTCGGAGCTGGCGATCATCTTGAAGCCTTCCGGCAGTTCGGTCACCCGGTCGCCGTGGCTCATCCAGACGTCGAGCAAGCCATAACCTTCCGGCGAAACATGGTCCTCGATGTCGAGCAGCAACTTCGAATGGCCCCGCGCCCGGATCTGCGCGTAACCGAATTCGCGGTGATGCGACGATTCGACTTTGCCGCCGAGCTGCTCGGTCATCGTCTGCAAACCGTAACAGATGCCCAGCACCGGCACCCCGGCCTCGAAGACAACCTGCGGCGCGCGCGGCGTGTCCTCGCTGGTCACCGTTTCGGGACCGCCGGACAGAATGATCCCTTTCGGCGCGAAGCGCTTGATCTCGTCCGCGCTGCATTCGCAGGAATAAATTTCCGAATACACGCCGATTTCGCGAATCCGGCGCGCGATCAACTGGGTGTATTGCGAGCCGAAATCCAGGATCAGGATCTTGTCGGTATGGATGTTCGCGTGCGTGTGTTGCATGTTTAAAACTCGTTGCTCAAGTCTGCTAAAAAACAAAGGGCTCCGGAAGAGCCCTTTTTGCTTAATGTCTGCTAAGGAAATCGATAGGTAAATTCTGTAGCTTTGTAGGATGCGCTGAACGCAGTGAAGCGCACCGAGTGCCCTTTAGGGTATCAATGCAAACGATGCGCCTCCTACGTCGGCACATCCTACGGAATTCTTCCGGGGTAAAAGTGCCTGCGGCGAATCCGCCCTACCTTCAATCCAGCCGATAGTTCGGCGCTTCTTTCGTAATCGTCACATCATGCACATGGCTTTCGCGCATGCCGGCGCTGGTTACGCGCACGAACTGCGCCTTCTCGTGCAGCGCGGCGATCGTCTGACTGCCGGTGTAACCCATACTGGCGCGGATGCCGCCGAGCAACTGATGGATCACCGCGAGCAGGCTGCCTTTATAAGGTACACGGCCTTCAATCCCTTCAGGGACCAGTTTTTCGGCCGAGTCGGTTTCTTCCTGAAAGTAACGGTCGCTCGAACCCTGCGACTGAGACATCGCGCCGAGCGAACCCATGCCCCGGTAAGATTTATACGAGCGCCCCTGATACAGTTCGGTTTCGCCCGGCGCTTCCTCGGTGCCGGCAAACAGTCCGCCGAGCATCACCGCATACGCACCCGCGGCCAGCGCTTTCGCAACGTCGCCGGAATAACGGATGCCACCGTCGCCGATCAGTGGTACGCCGGTGCCTTTCAGGGCCAGCGCGACGTTGCTGATCGCGGTAATCTGCGGCACCCCGACGCCGGCGACGATCCGCGTCGTGCAGATCGAGCCCGGCCCGATGCCGACCTTCACGCCGTCTGCGCCCGCTTCAACCAGCGCCAGCGCCGCCTCGGCGGTTGCGATATTGCCGCCAATTACCTGGACATCCGGATAATGTTTCTTAACCCAGCGCACGCGGTCCAGAACCCCCTGCGAATGGCCGTGTGCAGTATCGACCACGATCACGTCGACCCCGGCCGCGACCAGCGCGTCGACGCGCTCTTCCGTTCCCTGCCCGGTTCCGACCGCCGCACCGACGCGCAGTCTTTCCCATTCATCTTTGCAGGCTTGCGGATAATCTTTCGCCTTCTGGATATCCTTAACCGTGATCATGCCGCGCAAATGGAAATCGTCGTTCACGACCAGCACCTTTTCGATCCGGTGCTTATGGAGCAGCGCGATCACATCCTTTCGGTCCGCATTTTCGCCGACCGTGACCAATCGCTCTTTCGGCGTCATGATCTTGCTGACCGCCTCATCGTAGCGGGTTTCGAAGCGCAAATCGCGGCTGGTCACGATCCCGACCAGTTCGTCGCCGTCCACGACCGGCACGCCGGAAATACTTTTTCCCCGGGTTAATCTGAGTACGTCGCGAATGCTGGTGTCCGGCGTGACCGTAATCGGGTCCTTGATCACGCCGCTTTCGTATTTCTTTACGCTTTGCACTTCGCGCGCCTGCTGCTCGGCGGTCATATTCTTGTGGATGATCCCGATACCGCCTTCCTGCGCCATCGCGATCGCGAGCCGTGCCTCGGTCACCGTATCCATCGCCGCAGAAACGAGCGGAATGTTCAGGGTAATCCCGCGCGTCAATTGCGTCTTCAATTCGACTTCACGCGGCAACACGGTCGAGTGCGCGGGCACCAGTAACACGTCATCGAATGTGAGCGCTTCTTGAACTATATGCATAAACCGCACCTGCAGATAATAAATTAACCGATTATATTATCATACTCGACTAGTTTTGTGTAAGAGCTTTTGTTGCTGGCCGTATATGCCGGAAACTTCGCACAAACACCGCTTCCTCGCTGCAAACCCTAAACATCAGGATATCATTAAATGACTCAAGTTTTCACTGTATTAGATCGACGCAACTTCGAAAATTTCATCGCTGCACATGAACAATACAGTTTCATAACCCGACAACAAACCAGTCTATGTTTTCTGTTATGATGCGAATCGGGATAACCTTCTCCGGCTTTTATCCACTGACGCGTAACGGGTATCCGCTTCCTTTCACCCAAAATTCCGGCCGACCCATGCATCCCTATATCGCTTCAACAGGATTCTGGCGCTTCACTTTCTGGACCTGTATCGGAACCGTGATGTTCCTGGCCTTAATGCCGAACGATACCGATATGCCCTCATTGGGCTGGGACAAACTCAACCATTTCTTTGCGTTTGCCGTCATGTTCATCCTGGGACGCCTGGCTTATCCGAAACGCAAGCGCGAGCTATTGGGCGGCCTTTTCGGTTATGGCGTATTGATCGAATTCATGCAGACTCTGACGCCCGACCGTTTTATGGAAGTCGTGGACGTCGTTGCGGACTGCTTGGGGATTGTGACGGGAGCGGCGATGGACGGCCTGTTCCGTAAACGGCGGCAATCCGACTGATTCGCTTCGGAAGTTGCATCGGCATCAGTCGATTCGGCCGAGGTGTTTCATATTCAGTGCGGATCCCGGCATTTCCAGAAAAACAGTTCTGAACCGCCGGGATCGAAGCTGAGATTGCATTATCGGGCTTTGAACAAAAGATGCCCGCCTGACGCTATTTATTTTTTCGCCAGCACGCCTTCGGCATTGTCCGGTTTGTTCGCGCTATACAGGGAATAGGCGTTGAACACCATCTGATGCGCCCGGCCCAGTTTTTCCTTGGTAAAGTCGATCGCGAACTTCTGGGTCAGCTGCTTGCCGTCCCAGGTATAGCCTTTCAAGAACTGTTCGTTGTCCACGGCTTTTTTGTCCCAATTAGCCAGCAGCGACGAGGTGTAGTACAGGCGTTTGCCGTCCCAACTCGATGACACCATGTTCACCTGCGCGCCGATTTTTTGTTCGTACACCTGTTTCGGCTTGAACGGATCGCTGATGTCGAACAGGCGCGTCTTGCCGTCCATGAAGGTATTGACCCAGAGCTTCGTGTCGTCGCTCGAAATCGAAATATCGACCGGCAGCGGCACCTTTGACGGGTCGCCGACATCCGCAACTTCCTTGGCCTGCCATTCGCCTTTGTCGTCTTCGTAGATCAGCCAGATTTTCGAGGTCAGCGCGGTGCTGGTAAAGCAGTAGTTGTGATTTTCGCCCCAGGCGCAGCGGATTTCGAGCGGCGCGCCGGGCACGTCGAAGACCTTTTTCGGCTGCTTGCTGTGCAGGTTCCACTGCACCACCGTATTGCCGAACCGCTTCATCGCTTCCGGATCGTTCAGCATCTTGCCGAAATCCATCATATAGTTCGACCAGCCGGTAAACGACGAAGTCAGCATCAGGTTGCGCCGCGGCAGGACGCGCACGTCATAGCCGTAGCCGTCCGCGTATTTGCCGGACTTGACCGCGCCTTCGAGGTCGCTGTCGGTCGGCGTCCAGTGCGTGGCGACATAATCGCCGTCGTTGGTATATTCGACGAGGCCGGTGCGGCCGCCGTGGTCCTTATTGTTCGATAGGCCGGTAATGATCATTCGGCCCGGCAGCGCGTAGGTCGAATGCGGCCCGACTACACCACCGCTTTTCGCGACGAAATCGGTGATCGTTTTGACCAGCTTCGGCTTGGCCGGATCGGTATGCACATCGAAAATGAACATCTTGCTGGTGTCGAGCGATGCGGCCCAAAGGAACTGGCGGTCGTCGGTAAACCCGGAGTGGTGCGCTTCGTTGCGGCCGCCGACCGACAGCGTGCTGACGACCTTGCCGTAATTCGGCGATTTCGGATTCACGTCGACCGTGACCAGTTTGTCCTGCTCGTCCCCGAGGCCTTCCTGCCCCAGCGTCCAGACATAAACGAAGTCTTCCTGGCCGACGATCTTGGCCATGTAAGGCGATTGGCAGGTTTCGTCGGCAAGCGCCCCCTGGCTGCCCAAACTCGCCAGAACAAGGGTGGATGCCGCGAAGGCGCTGGTCCGCACCCGGGCGCGCAGCGGATGTTTGTTGTTTATCATGTGACAAGCCTCTGTTGTTATTCGTCAACCCATTGCAGCGCCCCGGAAGGGCACCGGTCGACTACGTTTTTGATTGCTTCTTCGCTCGCCTCGTTCGTATCGATCACGAACCGGCCGTCTTCGATTTTGAATACATCGGGCAACAAGCCGACGCAGACGCCGGCATGGCAGCATCTCTCTTGATCCCACTTGACTTGCATCGCGGACCTCCGCCGAATTAACGGCTTTCCGCGGTAGTCGGATCGATCACCGTCTTGACTTCGGAAACCCGGTTGGCCGGAAAGCCGCCTTTCTCGGCATGTTCCCGGACGCTGGCTTCGTTTGGAGCGATATACACGCAATAGACCTTGTCGCCGGTCACGTAGCTCTGCACCCACTGGATTTGCGGTCCCATGGAGCGAAGCACGCCGCACGACTTTTCAGAGATGCCTTGCAACTGTTCCGGGGTTAAAGCGCCGGCATTCGGAATGTCGCGTTCGATGATGTATTTGGGCATTGCAGTTCTCCTCGTTGTTATGAATGGTCCGCCTTCGGTCAGGCGGATCGGGTCAAGTTTTAAAGTAATCGCCGAGCAGATCGCGGCAGCATTGCTTCAGCGGCTCGGCCGATTGCTCGATCTTCATGCGCAGCAGCGCGCCTTGCCAGGCGTTCGTCAACAGGTCCGCCATCGCCTCGGCGGACTTGTCGGTTCTGACCGAGCCCTGACGTTGCGCTGCGGACAGTCCCTGTGCCAGTAAATCACGGTAGCGGTGCACGGCTTTTTGCAGCGACTCCCGGCACAACTCGCTGGTATCGCCGATCTCACCCATCAGATTGCCGAGCAGGCAGCCGCCCTGAAAGCCGGATTTTTCCAGCGCGTCGATCAGCTCTTCGAAATAGCGGTGGATCGCGGCCAGCGCATCGGTCTCGCAGCCCTGCAAATGGCCGTCGAGCTGCCGGATGAACGGCTCGATATAATGCTGAACCACTTCCGCGGCGAACTGCTCCTTGCTGCCAAAATAGTTGTAGAAGGACCCCTTCGGGATCTGCACTGCATCGAGAATCTCCTTCAGCCCGGTACCGTGATAACCTTGCTGCATCAGCAAGGACACACCCTGACTCAAAAGATTCTCACGATTGAAGTGTTTTTGCGATTTGGTTTCCATAGAAAAATAATATGACCGGTCGTCTCAATATGTCAAGATAAATTTTAGCGAAAGCTCCGGGTTTGACGGAACCCCGCCCTTCGCTCTTCGACTTTCTTCATCTTCGCATTACAATACCCTCAACTCAATTTCAATCAATTATCCGTATGGAAAAAATCAAAGTTCTGTTCGTCTGCATGGGCAACATCTGCCGTTCGCCGACGGCCGAAGGCGTCTTTACCAAGCTCGTGCACGAACGTAATCTGGCTCATCATTTCTCAATCGACTCGGCCGGCACCCATGCCTATCATGTGGGCGACGCGCCCGACCGGCGCGCGGAAAAAGCGGCCGGCGAACGCGGGGTCGATATTTCGCATTTGCGCGCCCGAAAATTCGTGCTCGGCGATTTCGAAGATTTCGAGTATATCCTCGCAATGGACGGCGACAACTATGCGATTCTGTCTTCGGCCTGCCCTGCGCCGCATCGGCACAAAATCAACTATTTCCTCGACTATGCGCCGCACCTCGGCACTCGCGAAGTCCCCGACCCGTATTACGGCGGCGCCTACGGCTTCGAACGGGTGCTGGACATGGTCGAAGCCGCCTCGGAAGGTTTTTTGAACGAATTGCTCGAAACAGGCAGAATCAAATCGAATAAACCATAGGAGAATGTTATGGCGATCGTCTCGAATACCGTCAATTACATGGACGGCGACACCCTTCTGGAAGCTTTTTTCGCCTACGACGACGCGATCGAAGGCCGCCGCCCGGCCGTACTGATCAATCACGCCTGGGGCGGCCGCGACGAATTCGTCGGCAATAAAGCGATCAAGCTCGCCGAACTCGGCTATGTCGGCTTCGCGCTCGACATGTACGGCAAGGGCGTGCTGGGCTCGGGCCCCGAAGAGAACGCGAAGTTGATGCAGCCGTTCATCGACGACCGCGCGAAGCTGCAAAAACGGATCGGTGCCGCGCTGTCCGCAGCAAGACTGCTGCCCTGGGTCGACGATAAAAAAATCGCCGCGATCGGCTTCTGCTTCGGCGGCCTCTGCGTGCTCGACCTGGCGCGGACCGGCGCGGATCTCAAAGGTGTAGTCAGTTTTCACGGCCTTTTGGGCGTGCCCGGCAATACCGAAGACAAGCCCATCAAGGCGAAAATCCTCGCCCTGCACGGCCACGACGACCCGATGGTACCGCCGGAACAGGTGCTCGCGTTCGAACAGGAAATGACCAAGGCCGGCGCCGACTGGCAGGTGCATGTGTTCGGCAACACGATGCATGCATTCACGAATCCGGTCGCCAACAACCCCGGCTTCGGCACGGTTTACCAGGCCGACGCGGACCGGCGCTCGTGGATTGCGATGAAAAATTTTCTGGAGGAAATTTTCGAATAGAGCATTTTCATATCGCCTATAGGAAGATAATGCCGTTAAGTCAAACCGTCATCTCGGCAAGGATTGCCGAGATCCAGACTGCAGGGATGCATTAAAGCTTGCCGTCCCTGGCTTCTGGATTCCGGCAATCCCTGACGGAATGACGAGTTTGCCCTAAGTTTGCGGCATTGCTTATGACCGTACACCCAAAACGAAAATGCTCTAGCCGGCGGTGATTTACCGCAATGCCGTTAAGGATTTGGACGGAAATAACTTCCCAGCTTTAATATGTTCACATTGCGTAGCTTTTCAGCGCATATGCGTTCAGTCCCCTTTTTGAAAAGCGGATTGTTCACTCCCCTCTTTGAAAAAGAGGGGGCGGGGAGATTTATTAAATAAATCCCCTTCGATCCTCCTTTTTCAAAGGGGGAAACGAATGCCCGGCGCCATTCAAACGCCTCCCACTCCGAAACCTATCCGAAATTCCAGAAACAGAGCGGCAAGGCTGTGCCGTTCCTGGAAAAGATCAACTGGAAGCGGGGGCTTATTCGGAGCGTCCTTTAGCATTTTAGGGTGGGCAGCGCTAATCTGCCCCCCCCCCGCCTACAATCCGACAATCGATGCGGAAGCAATCACCGCTCAGTCTTCATCAGGCTCGTCCAAACACTGGGCTTCGTAACGCCGCCGAATGGCCGACCTGCGCCGCCGTTCAACGTATATATCCCGTAGCTGCGCGGCCATCCATTGGCATTCGTTTTCGAGCCAGTGCTCGGAAGGTCGGTAGTTTTTGTTGTACAGCCATGAAAATCCTTTGGAGCCGCCTTGATAAATCGTCGACGAATCCAACTCCAGATCGAGCGGTTCGTCTTCGGCGGCGCCAAGGCACGGCATCAATATCAGGAACAATAAGCATAACCGGTCTCTCATCGGCAAACCTCCCGTTGCCATCGGGATTCTGTAAGGGATTTCGGACGCCTTGCAGGGATTGCTTAAAAGGCGGCTCACCGTCTTTGGACAACGATCGTCGATCTAAAAGTGCAATTTCTACTCTAATGATTAGGCGGCTTCGAGACCTTTGCCGAAACAACCGAGGTGATAAGTGCGAAGAAAAACGGAAGCATGACGAACGGCATCCGAAAGGCTATTATTTATTCACCTTAATTTAGTCTTGACCTTAATGAACAAACCCACGCCCAAAATCATTGCCGGCCTGGCTTTAACCGGATTGCTCGCCGCCTGCTCCGGGCACAAGCCCGCCCCTCTCACACCCAAAGTCGCCGCCGTCAAGCCCCAAGCTCAGGTCCAGCCCGACCGGCAAATGCAAATGAATTACGTTCCCCCGAAGCCGTCCGGGGAACGGAGCGTGGAGGACATACTGCAAATTTACGGTGAATACTCGACGGCTAAACTCAAATCCTATTTCGCCAAGGCCAAGATGGCCTATCCTCCCCGCGAAATCACCTTGATCGCCTTGAAACAGGAAATGAGGCTCGAGCTCTGGGCCAGGGACGGCGGCGAGTTCCGCTTCATCCGCGACTACCGCATCCGCGCCGCCAGTGGAGTATCCGGGCCCAAACTACGCCAGGGCGACATGCAGGTACCGGAAGGCGTTTACCGGATCGAAGGCTTGAATCCGAACAGCCATTTCCATTTGTCGATGAAGCTGAATTACCCGAACGAATTCGACCGCTTCCATGCCTGGCAGGAGGGGCGCACCAACCCGGGTTCGGACATTTTCATCCACGGCAAAGCCAAGTCCCTCGGCTGTCTGGCCATGGACGACGAAACCATCGAGGAACTGTTCGTGCTGACCGTGCACACAGGCGCCGAAAACGTGAAGGTTGTGATCGCCCCGCACGACCCGAGGACCTACCCGCTGGCGGCCAATATCGAAGGGCTGCCGGCATGGACGTCGGAGCTTTATTCTATTATCTCCCGAGAAATTAAAGCGCTAACGCCTACGGTGAAATCGGCGAAAACGAGGTTATGATCATCAAGCCAGAATATTTCAGGCTGCACCTTTTTTGCAAAGTGCATAACACGCTCTAGCAGGCAAGTTTGAAATCGGGTAGCAGGGTAATCCGACCGAAACCTAAAGCTTTCTCGTAATAACGGCGGTCGGCGGTTACCAGTGTAGCTTCGGGGGTGCTCAGTGCTACCGCGTGGTATAGGGCATCAAACAAATGATGCCGGCAACGGATCGCAAGATCCATGGCCGTGGCGTAAATATCCGGCTCCACGCAAAAACGGCTTTCGACGTTCAATAAATCGAACAAATCGTCCTGGGCTTCCTCACGTTTTTCGCGGGCCAGCACCGCCGTAACCTCGGCAATAAAATGCGGCGGTTGCAGCATTTGGATACGGCCTTCATCGATACCTGACAGGATGGCCAACGCCAGATCGCAATCGGCTTCATCCTCTCGGCTCTGGAAAAACCATTTTAGGGCGACGCTGGCATCCACCACAACAATCATGGTCGACCGTCTTCCCGTGCTGCCTGCAGATCTTCATCATTCATGGCAGGGGCATGCTTACGGCGTTCCAAAATTCTAGCAATCGCTTCATGACTGCGCTGTTTACGTTGCGCGCGCTCGACGGCCTCGCGCATCAAATCGGCGATAACGGCGCTCTTGTTCTGGCCTTTGTAGGCTTCATTAAAAGCGTCTTTAACATCATCCGGCACACTGAAATTTACGGTAGCCATCATAGCCTCCTCAATTGTTGAAAATTTCAACAATTATCCGCTCTTGCCGGAAGAATAGCAACGCATCTACTTCATCGCGGGACTGAATCCGAACAGTCATTTCCACATCGATAAAGTTCGATTACCCGATCAAATTCGCCCTCATCCATGCTTAGCAGAAAACATGCGGACATCGAAAACGTGAAAGTCGTGATTGCCCCCGCACGCCCCGAAGATCTATACCCTCACCGCGGGTATCAAAGGACTGCCGAAGCGATTGCCGGAGTTTCATCCGATCATCTCAAGCGAGATTAAAGCCCTGACGCTTGCGGTGAAATTGGAAAAAACCGAAGGCCTAGGCGAGACCCGTCAATTTCGATTTTACGATCAAAATTGTTAGCCCGGAACTTAAACTCAGGATTTTAAGAAAATCGAGAGCTTATAAGCTTTAGATTTCATTGGTCGGGACGAGAGGATTTGAACCTCCTACCCCTTGCACCCCATAAGGGTAAAACATGATCCAAAGGCGTCCAGGGAATTCCAAAATAAAGATTAACCGTTTGTTATTATTGATTATTTATTGATTGCCTTGTCCAGCCACGTCCGATACAATTCAGCTGCAGCCAACAAAAACCGTATCCCAAACCGTATCCCAAAAACCGTGCAGGTGAATCATGGCCAAAGGCAAACTAACCGATTTACAGTTTAGAAACTTGAAAGCGGGCGACAAGGAAAGGCTGGTCGCCGATGGCGGCGGGCTGTATGTGCGCATCCGCGCCGAAAGCGTCGGCGGCGGCGTCTCGTTTCGGTTCCGGAGTTTCGTCGGCGGCAAGCAGCAGTGGATTACCCTGAAGGCTTCGACCCTGGCCGAAGCCAGGCGGGAATGCGATGCACTCCGAGAGCGGGCCTGGGAGGGGATGGATTTGCAACTGGAAAAAAAGCTGGAAAGGGAGCGGCAAAAACAAAAGCAGCTGGAAGAGCGGGCCGCCCTGGAGCGGCAACAGGCCGAACTGGCGCAGGAACTGGCCCGGCAACAAGCGCTGGTGACGGTCCGGGACCTGTTCGAACGCTGGGCTGCCACCGACCTGAAAAACCGCAAGGACGGCGGCAAGGAAATCCGGCGCATGTTCGAAAAGGACGTGCTGCCGGTTCTCGGCCCCCTGGCGGTGGCGGAAGTCCGGAAAGGCCATATCACCGAAATCACCGACGCATTGCTGCTGCGCGGCGTCAACCGGATGGCGAAACTGATTCTCTCGCTGGTGCGCCAGATGTTCCGTTTTGCGGTGGACCGGGACCTCATCGAGTTCGACCCGACATCCAGCATTCGCAAGGCCAAGATCGGCGGTAAACCGGTCGAACGGGACCGCGTCCTAGCGGAAGAGGAAATTCGCGAACTGTACCGTAAATTGCCCGACGCGAACATGATCCCGTCCACCGAATGCGCGATCGGGATCATGCTGTCGACACTGTGCCGGGTCGGCGAGCTCTCGAAAGCCAGGTGGGAACATATCGACTTTACGGCCCAAACCTGGACGATTCCGGGCGAGCACAGCAAGAACGCCAAACCGCACACGATCTACCTGTCCGACTTCGCGCTAACCCAATTTGAACGCCTGGCTACTTTCCGGGAATCGGAGCTTTGGCTGTTTCCGGACCGCAGCAAAACCACGCACGTCAGTGATAAATCGATCTCCAAGCAGATCAACGACCGCCAGACGGACCGCATCCGAAGCAACAAAAGCCAGCATAAGGACGCGTTGAAACTGGCCGGCGGCAAATGGACGCCGCATGATTTACGGCGTACCGGCGCCACCCTGATGGGGAACCTGGGCATTTTGCCGGATGTGATCGAAAAATGCCTGAACCATACCGAGCAAAACAAGATGAAATGCGTTTACCAGCGCCAGGAATTAAAGAAACCTGAGTTCGGGATAAGCTCTTATGCCTGAGGCAGTAGATTAACTCGGATCAATGAAAGCGTGGGTTTATTATCGCTCAGGCAATAAGCGATGATGCCGGCCATCAGGTTAACGACGAAGTTGGCCACGGAACGGTGGCGGGTATGTTCGATCTGGCACAAGTTTTTCAATTCGTCAAAGACGGTTTCGATCAACGCCCGCCGGCGCAGGATGGCTTTTTCGAACTCGGTGCGGGGCACGGGCTTCATGTTCTTCCTGAGCGGCGTGATGAGCTGGATTCTTAGCCTGGCCAGGGTTTCGGCCAGCTCTTTGCTCAGATAGCCTTTGTCGGCGAACAGTTGGCCAAACAGCCCTTGGCATAATTCGGGGATAGGCCTGCGATCATCGACGTTGCCGGGCGTGAGTTTGAGGCGGATCAGCTCGCCCTTCGAGTTGATGATCGCATGGAGCTTGAAGCCATAGAACCAGCCCATCGAGGTCTTGCCGCGCTGAGCGAGTCCCTTGAAGACCTGGTGGCGCCGAATGCGCCGGTTATCGCAGACCGCCAGCGCGGTCGCATCGGCGATAGAAATGCCGTCGCATTCGCCTTTGAGTAAATTGAACAAAGCCGCCAGTGGGGCTGCACAGCGGGGCAGGAGTTCCACACACCGTTGGTAGCTGGGAAGGCGGGGGAATTCAGCGCGTAGGTGGCGGCAGACATAGCCCAAGTAGAAAAGCTTGAACTGGCGGAAGCGTAGTTGATGGAAGAGGATGGCCAAGGTCATTAACTCGGCCAGGCTCAACGTGCTGGGCCGCTGGCGCCGTTTCGCACCGATCGCCAACTGGTGGCGTTTCCATGCCGGCTCGAAGACACGGCAAAAATCGTCGAGCAGACAATAAAGTTCGGTTAAACTGTCCATGAGCGCCTCCTGATTCCGTTCGAATTGGTTTGCAAAACAGAATCTTACGCGAAAAAGGAGGCGCTCGCCTGGCTTTTCTTATCCCGAACTCAGGTTAAAGAAGGAACAGGCAGAAGCTTGGCGGAAGCTAGGCGAACGACTCAATGTTCTAACGCAAAACCGCTTTGATAACGTGATTGCAATCAGTTTTAGCCAGACACCCACTTAGCATAAGCAAGCAAAACTCAAAATTAGCTGAAAAAAATGAACTCGGCCTGGCGGTTTCAACGCTCTGACAGGCCGAGTTCGGCCAACAGCGGCCATTTCTTATTTATTGACTGATGTTACGCAGTCCGTAGGCTTTGAAGTTCGGCATAAGCCTGTCGGGTTGCCTTGATAAATAACTTAGCTCTGAGAGCAAAATGGTTAGTCTTGTGTTTCAGCTTCAGGCATTCCAATTTGAAGACGGCATAAATCGACATAAACACATGGTTGTTTTGCGTGGTCACTCTCCGAGTCGGTGACTTGGCCAAGGCGGCATTGGACTTCAAGGATTTGTGAAACACTTCGACTTGCCACCGTTTTTGGTAGAGCGTCGTCACTGTGCCGCCATCGCCGGTCAAATCACTGCACACCAGATTCAACCATCCCGTACTGCCGTCCTTGTTTGTAAAGACCTGCCTGACCAAAAGGACTTCATGAGGATAGCCCTTCAGCCAACCGCGCACGGCTTGTTTATCCGCTAATTCCAGGGTATCGATCCGTACGAAGCGGCCTTGCTTTTTATCGGCTTCACTCAAGGCGACCAACCGGTTGCCTTTGAGCGCCGCGAGAAAGTGCTTTTTCTTTTTCACAATGAAATCGAAGTTTTCCGTCGCCGCAAACCAGCTATCCATCAAGACATAGCGAAACTTCAAGGCATTGTTCACGCAAGTGGCAATCATGCTCCGCATCAGCTCATTCTTGGTGACTTCGCTGGCCCGTTTCTCCCGCCGCGTCTGGATGTCACAAAACTGATACGGCTTACGGACCAATTCAAACGCAACCGGAATCGATACGTCGCCGCTGTGATACAGCGCATTGAGCAGGTTGATTCCCCGCACCGAACGGCCTGGGCAATGGTCATAATGCCAGCACATTACCTCGTTCTCGTCCGTCCACGCCTTCTCTTGAATCGTATCATCGAAAATCAAGACTCCATCTTCTCGTTCTCTCTGCCGAACCGTCGATTTCACTTGCCGCCCTAAGTCCTTCGACGTGTAGTCCCGCTCTGCTAAAAAACGCGTGACTCGGTCATGACTCACTTCGCCATCCAGCATCGCTGACATCCCGGTGGCTGTTGCCGCTCCAAACGTACTAATCAGGTAATCCGTGTATAACTCTAATTCTGCTTTTTTCATCCAGATAGCATACCGGTTTTCATAAGCTACTGCGTAACATCAGTTAATTATACGCGCTTCGTAAATTTTTAAGCTCATTTGATATAAGCGCCACATCT
>NZ_JAERVK010000022.1 GCF_016745425.1 Candidatus Methylomicrobium oryzae
CCCGCCGAAACCGAGATCGAATTCGTGCAGGACGAAAACGGGCGCTGGTACATCGCCAAAGCCAAAAAGCGGCCCCAGAAAGCCAGCCGGTTCCGGACCGCCCATCAAACGGCGAAACTGACGATGAGCACCGACGACATCATGGCCCTGACGCGGGGCGGCTGATGGCCGTCATCCTGATCGACAGCTGTGTGGTCACCGACTTGTCCGACCCTGAAAGCGCCTGGTTCGAATGGAGCGCGTCGACGCTGGAACAGCTCGACCAGGAGCATACGATGGTCATTAACCCGATCGTTTATGCCGAGTGCTCGATCGGCTTCGAGCGCATCGAGGAAGTGGAAGCCCTGTTCGAGCACCTGGGCTTCGCGATCCAGCCGATCCCGCGCGAGGCGCTGTTTCTGGCGGGGAAAGCCTTTCTGCAGTACAAGCGGCGCCAAGGCGGCAAAAGTAACGTGCTGCCGGACTTTTTCATCGGGGCGCATGCGGCGGTCGCGGGCTACCGGCTGATGACGCGGGACCGGGGCCGCTTCAGCACCTATTTCCCCAGCGTCGAACTGATCATTCCCGAGTCGGCCGGCGGGTTGAACTGACATGGTCATCAAGGAGGCCGAACTGCTTTTTCAGGCGGGGGCGCTGGAAACGCCGGTCATAAAAAAGCACGACCTTGAGAACGGCTGGGTGGTCACCCTGGACGGCAAGCACAAGATGAACCCGGCGCTGGAGACCGCGCGCGGCCATGTGCGCGTGTTCAAGCGGCTCGACGCCGCGGTCGGGGTGTTGTTCGAGCTGGGATTCGAGAAGATTAATGTGGTTCGGTAACGGCTATTCGCTATTCGATGAATCTCATGCGGGAAAATAACGATGAACTATATTGTTTTAGTCCTACAGTTGGACGTTTTATAAAAACAGGGGAACCGGTAAATTACCGATCGTGGTTACCTCGTCCCATCCGATTAAAACTATATGCTCAGGAATGAACATGAACAGGATTATCGTTGGCTTTTTGATTATGCTGCTTTTTGCACCTACAGCATATACTGAAATAGCTGAGAAAAATGTTATTTTTACTACAACATCTCAAACATTCGCCCTTATTTCAACTGCAACTGGGAAGGTATCGCTGTCTGATCCATTCATTTCGGTGAAGCTGGACCAATACACAATGAGGGCTAATAACAACTATAAGCCCCCTGTCGACGTTCTGAGATATAAAATCGGCCTTGCTTTCCAACAGCCCAATGGGCAGTGGAATGTTGAGCGCTGGTCTGACGCAGTTGAAGTCAATGAAATTATTCATCCTGGTCAAACAAAGACGATCAAAAATTACGAGACGGTTATCCCAATTGACGGATTGCCTTCTTTAAAGGAATACTGGCTAGTTCTCGCCGTCGAAACCAAGATTAATGGTAGAAATGGTTACACCTATGCGAACAGCAGAAAGGGATTGTTTTAGTTGGTGAACAAATTTCCGTAAACTGGAAATGAGTCACCGTACTGCCGATTTTGCTCTGGCCGTAGGTTCCCCAAAGATTAATGTGATCCGGTAAGGGTTATTCAGCAATCCGCGCGCGAGATTAATGATGAGCGATATATCCTGGTCTTATGGTTGGACATTTTATAAAACCCGCCGCTTCGGCAAGCCGCCGGCCGACATCGGCCCGGCCGAGCTGCGGGATTGGATGAAAGGCTTCTGCGCCGCGATGGCCGACTACGACTTGGAATGTCAGCATCCCAGCATTCAGGCGGCGCTGCTGCACTGCGGAATCGACGGCGATCTGCTCGAAGCCTGCCTACAGGCCGCCGACGCGATCCTCGAAGAGAATTCTTTCAACCGCTGGCCGTCCGTGCCGGTGCTCGGTTTCGGCGGCGGCAACTTGAGGATGGGGCCTTTCGTTGTTGTTCTACCTGATGCGGCGAATGATGAAACGATGCCTGATTCGAATTGCAGATAAAATGGCCAGGAGCCGTCTATCGACATCGCCCAGCTAACAGCAACTAATCACCAGAAAGCAGCCGCTCGTTCGCAGCTAACAAGCAAAAATACTCGCAATAACTCCAAATTTTTCCCTTGTTAAGCGGATTATTCCTCTATTAGTAACGCCGGCCAGAATGCTTCATTTATAGAATATCGAAGCTGCTGGCCATTCTTTTTTATAATTCCGTTCATCAACGGCATCTTGTAATTGAAATCGTAGATGTACTTTCTAGTGCAATCCTCAAACTCAATGCCCAAGAACCCATACCAAAGCAAGAGATCGAAAACAGGTTTAATCAGTTCATCTCGAACTTCATAATCTTTCAATAATTGTTCAATATCTTCTCTTGTAACTATAGGTTTACTCCCGATAAACGCATAAAGAGTATCATCGCTCACTCCAGAGACATCGACCAACTCATATCCAATATCTCTAACCAAATCTGATGAATAAGCAGTCAGTCCTTTTTTAATATCGCTTTCCTCAATACGATCGTGATTTAGGTTGACTGCAAAACTCCTGCACTGATTAATTAAGCTAAGGAGAAACCGAGGGCGCATAAGACAACGATCAATGAGATATTGCGAAGTTTCCTCTCCCTTATAATGACTGGTAAACATGCGAAGCCATGCAGAACGGAAATCTGTATTTTCTTCTAGCCCATTAGCTACAATACGAAGGCGCACCAATTCCCGTAGTAAATCAGGGTCTGTCCAATCCAATACCACAGCTGCTTCTTTTCCTCGATCTGATGTTTCTTTCACCAAGAGTTCATAAACATCGTTCCTTAGAAATACAATAGTATGAATAGTAAGGCTTTTTTTACCAAATTCACGTTCTATTTTTCTCGTCGCATCTATCAGAGCACGTATTATTAACAAATCATTGTGCTGAAGTCCGGTTGTTGGCCAACCTTTATCAATGTTATCAAAAAGTAGCCAAAGAATACCTTTATTCTCCATGTACCTAATCAGAACACTTTGGAGCTTTCGAACATCGTGCTTATGGAGCAACTCGGTTACTTGTGCTGATGAAAGCCTTACTCCATCTTTCGTGCCATATTTCGACTGGTACTCTGTATATACTTTTTCCATTAGCCCAGACATTCTTTCTGCAAAGTCGCCTTCAACATCATAACCTTCCACGTTATATAGTTCGTTTAGCTCCCTGTAACCTTCGAATAATGTATGGTCACGAATATGCCTTTGGCGATCCTTTTCAAGTATCTTGTAGCATATCTCCAAAAGTAATACGTACTCCCAAAATGCAGTAATAGTATGTTGATACGTGCCTTCCTGAAGAAATGAAAGGATTTGTTCTTTAAATTTTACTAACTTGAATCCATCTGGCTTTAGATCAACAATAATATTTTTACTTCGATCAATCTCCCTTTCGCGATCTCGTATTTGTAAAAAAATCGCCGATTTGCCTGAGCCCTTTCGGCCAACAACTAGATGAGCTTCCCCCCGGAGAGACTGCAGATACTGTTCTGTTTCAAGGTAATAATTTGCGAGATCTCGCATTTCATTCTCGGCCGAAGTGGCACCCAAATTTAATTTCTTCAAGAATGACAAAGCGCTACGTTTTTTCTGCGGCTCCTCAGACTGGAATGCTTTAGCGACGTTACTCGCAAAGTCGGCAATAACTTCATTTACATCATTTAATTGGTAAGTGACTTTAACAAAGTCTCGATAGTCTATTGGGACAGGGGCATCACAATTTTGAATAATACATACTGCTTTCTCCATGCCATGTGCTAATCCAGCGATGAAAGCCGCTCTCATATTATGAATATCCGCATCAACTGAAACATCCCCTAGTAACGGCACAACGACACCATATGATTGGCTAACTTGTGCTATTGCTTCATACGCAGAAAGCCGTGGGCTTTCGTTTGGGTCATATGAACGGTATATATACCCTGTCTTTTTTATTCTTGAAACAATACGCCCCGCCCAATCAGTCTTGTGGGTTGGCTCGACTAAATAGACTGGTGCCTTCTGATTCAATAGATGAGCAACATCAATAGGGCGCAATTTGTTTAACTTATCAATGCGCGCCCTTAGTTCCTTAGAATTTTGATAAACCTCGTACCCCAGGGTATCGAATATACCTACATCTTTTATTCTTACACCTGCCTCGGCGATGCTGGCATTCTTTACTAGAATTACTCTTTTCGACCGACCAATTGCAAAGCCAATTTCGTAGGTTACATTGAAATTTAGTTGAGTTAGGTCGGCGACCACGAATTCAGCTGACTCCAACGAGTTCGTTACTTCTTCTGCAATAAAATGACCCGCAATATCTAAAGCACGCCATGTGCTAAAACGGACGTTAATACCTTGCCAAACAACACTATTCGTTGCGGCTTCAACGACATCGCCAATTTCTCTTGGAGAGGCTGGATAGGCGAAAAATCCTTTGTATTTGCTCATTAAGTTTTCCTTTGCAAGGTCATGTGTATTTGATTTCCCTTACGTAGTATATCGATGATAAGCAACAGTGGCAGGTAATGGTCAAATCGCTGACATTGAATCACTTTGGTCAAAAGACAGCAACGGGGCGATAGCGGTAATCTGAATTTAACATATCCAATAAATTCTTAACCGCTACGAAAAAGCCTCATCCAAAACCAAAGCTCAAAGGCGCCACCAACAACAAACGCAATCCCGCCTAAAGACGAATAGCCAAGCACATAAAACGTCAAGGCGGCCAACAGAATCGCAGCAGTAATGAAGTGCTGTTTCATTCCTTAGCTCAATACTTTTTTCATTTTTTCCAGGTTCTTTTTCCGTTCATGAACCTGATCGAGTGTTTCTCCAGGCCTCGCAAAATCAGCCAGCGAATTTCCTGACAGCCTGGCAATTACTTCGGCTCTTGATTCGCCAGGTCGCGCTTGCCGCTTAATTTCATCGTCGGTCAGTTGCTTTTTTTCCTCCGGCTTGCCCTTCATGCCGAACTGGAACTGGAAATGCGTCACCGTGCGGCCGACTTTGCGCTGGCCATACTTCACCCAAAGATTGGAATGCTCGTTGATTTCGGCGACGGCCGGGTCGATCACCCGCTTTTTAAGATCGCCCAGCCGATCGTATTTGTCGCCGACCTGGAACTGCTTCTTCAGCCATTCTACTTCAATTTCCCGCTGTCCTGCGGTGCTCCATTGCACCAATAATTCATAGAGCCGGATGGAGTAGATGCTTTCGAAACGGGCGACGTGCTTCAACTTGTATTTAGTAAATTCCTGGGATAGCTGAGACAGGTACGGAATGATTCCGAACGAGAAGCTCAGGACAAGCTTCCCCTCCCCTGGAACATAGTCTATGCTGCTGATCCAACGGGTCTTGCGCTGGGCTATCTGCGGATTGTCGGGATCCGGGTCGTCGATGATCACGCTACGCTCGTAGAGCTTTTCGGCGGCCTTCTTCAAATCCCGGTAGGCGTTCGAAAAGTTATCAAGGCCTACCAAGTCGACAATCTCGCCGGCCGAAATCTCGAACCGGGTTTGTTCGGACAAAACCGCCTTGGAATCGATCTGCGCGATGCATGCAAGCAAAACCCGCTGCTCGGCCAGCGTGAGCATGTAGCTGGCCTCGACGACTTTGTTCGACTTGACGACAGTTAAGGCGGAATGCGACACAATGATATGACGACATGAAAATAAATTTGTCTCACTATACTCCGCCTCAAAGGCAAACACAACGACAAGAAAAATAGCTTGTCGTTGTATCACGATCAATCTGTCGTCATATGAGATCAATCTGTCGTTGTATAACGATCAATCTGTCCACCTATGAAGATCAATCCGTCGTTGTATCGCGATCAATCCGTCGTTGTATCGCGATCAATTTGTCGTCATATAGCTCCTGAAGAGCTTGAGTTTAATGGCTTCCAAGCCGCCTAAAAAATAAAAAAGAAAAATATTAAAAAATAAAAAAGAAAGCTGCGATCAATTTGTCGTCATATCGCCAGTTCTCATTAGACCACTGGCCGGCTTCCCCCCCATCCTCGCTATTCAGGGAAATCATAACCTTTCTGCCACAAACAAGCCTTCATCGCTTTTTCATATCCAGAATTAACGGCGTGGATCATCCTCGTTATGCGACAAAAGGCCATACTCAGTAAAAAGCTCACAATCGGCTTCGTCAGCCAATCGCGCATCGCCGCCTTGGCGAAAAAGTCTACGCACCTGCGGCGATACACATCCCTCTTCGCGTAGCAGCACGGCTACTGCACAAAAGTAACCACGCGCAAAATCTTTGTTTACCTGTTTCATGTTTCCGTATAACCCGTCATTCAAAGCGACGCCCGGAAGTGTCGCAGTATTGTTGTTCGGCGTGCATTAATTTTGCGTTAGCTGAACAATCGCGCCGATAGGGCCGAAGACGATGGCCGGCCACTCGCTGATTCCACACGTGTTCTCCGGCTAAACGCCTCTTTATCAGCGTACCTGCTACATTCGTCCTCGTCTGCGGCGGTGATATGGGAAGGCGCCAGGACAGCAAAGCGCAGCTTTCTCATTTTCAATTCTCCCCCAATACGCTAAACAAGAATCCGTTATTGCAATTTACCTCAAATTATAGAGGATTTATTCATTGTCCTTTTCCGGCTTGGCTTTCTTCTCAAGGCCCACATAAACTTCCAGCTGCCCTTCCAGCTTAGCCACCAGTTTTTCAGCGTCCGAAGCCGCCTTATGCGCGGCTTTCAGCTCGGCTTTAGCCGTCTTCAATTCGGCGGTCGCTGCCTCATACCGGACGCTCAGCGTCTCGATTTCGACGGTCCGTTTCGAGAGGTCGGAAGCTTTGGCCTTGATGTCGATCTTCAATTGCTCGTTGGAACTGGCGGCAGCGTCCAGCGAAGTCTGCAGCTTATGCACTTGCATGTCGAGCGATCGTATTTCCGCGTCTTTTTGCTTGATCGCCGCGTCGTGCTGTTTTTGCAGC
Source organism: Candidatus Methylomicrobium oryzae (assembly GCF_016745425.1). Lineage (GTDB taxonomy): Bacteria > Pseudomonadota > Gammaproteobacteria > Methylococcales > Methylomonadaceae > Methylomicrobium > Methylomicrobium oryzae. The sequence goes on from NZ_JAERVK010000022.1 coordinate 6,917, forward strand.
GCCTGTTTCTCCTGCGCAGCGGCCTTGTTCGCTTCCTCCAGCGCGGCCAGCTGCTTTTTCAGCTCTGCGATATCGTGCTGCAGCCGGTCGTTGTCCTTCAGAATCCCAACATTGATTTTTTCGGCATCTGCCAGTTGACTACGGGTTTCCTTATGAGCTTTATATTCGGCTTCAAATTGCTTTCTAATGCTATTAAAGTCATCTTCCAGTCGCTCGATCTTCATGTTCTGGGCCTCTGAAAACTTGAAGGCTTCCTCGACTTTGGCCTGATTGGCCTGCTCGGCCTGTTTCAAGGCTTCCCGCTGGATTTCCAGCTCCTCGTCGGCAATCCCTTTGGCTGTGTTCCACATCTTTTTCAGCAGATCCTCGCCTTCTTTCGACAATTCCGCCGGAACCTTGACGACCGCCGGAAGCGTTTCGCTCTTCAACGCCTGGGCCTCATCCGTGGCCTGCCAGGTATTTAGGTATTTGGTGATCGTGGTGAGGCTGCCGCGGCCTAGCTTATCCAGCAAAGTTAGGGCGGTGGGGCGTTCGCCTTGCGCCACGATATCGACGCAAGCGGCGTGGACTTCTTCTTCGGTTAGTTTCGGTGCGGCCATGGCGTTACTCCTAGCATATGGTGAAGGGCAAGTTAAGTATAGCAGGTAAATTACACCTGTATAAGTATAATTATCATAATTACATAATTATCATAATTACATTATTTTATGTAATTTTTTAGCTTTTATCGCATCCGGCCGGAATCATCCAGGAAGCCGCCAGCTTCTCGTGCTTAGCGTAATCCGCCACCGGGATCTTCTCGCCAGTCAGGCGCTCGATCTCGTCCACGGTGACTAGATACCGATCCAGGTTATTCTTCGTCGCTTGCGCCGAATTTGGCACGATCCAGGCGATCGCGCGCTCGTCCTGGCCGGTGCCACGGATGACTACTTTCCAGAAGGCGTCCGGCGTCGCCACCCCGTGCGATTGCAAGAAGAAATCGTCCGCCGGATTATTGCCCCAGATCACGCCGCCGATCACCAGCAGCTCGTCGATATCGCGGTAGCACTCGACGATTTCCTCGGTTAGTAGCCAGGCGCCCCGGTTCATTTGCGCGGCTTGCGGCAGAATATTGGTCATGTAGTTGCTCTGCCGGATCGCGACCGGCGAGGCGTCGAGGTGGTTGGCCGGAACCTGATGGCCGCGGTCATAGCCGTTCCCGTAAGCGGCCGCGCTGGTCTGCTGGCATTTCTTTGGGACATTCGGATCAAGTTTGAAGCTCGCAGCCCTAGCTTCGCTGCCGCCGTCATGCTGCGCGTTGTAGCGGAATTTAGTAGGACCGTGCCGCGCGCAATCGAGCCAGACCGTGAACCCTTCATAATCCAGTTTCAGGGCATTTCCGCCGGCGCGGGTTGCGCCCGGCGCGGAACCCGTCTGAGGAGGCGCTACAGCCTTTGTTCTTTGCGTTGTAGGCGCAGCCAAGCAGGCAGTCAGTAATGTCGATAAAAGCGCCGTCAACGCGCTCTGCTTCGTGATTTTCACTCGTTTTACTCCAGGTTCTCAGGCAAAAAGCGCCTATGATACGGCGGCTCAGGCTCCGGAGTCTTTAATCACTTATTAACCGATTTTAAGCCGCGCGGCGTTTGAGCGCATAAAACGCCGGCAGGAAGCCGGCGAAAGGGATCAGGGAAGATTCCTTTTTTTCTAACTGAAAGAGGGCTGATTAAGCGGATCCACCTAACGCCATCGACTACCGACGCTTAAATACGAGGTCAATCTGTCCGGGCGGCCTCGGTTTTCGGTTTGCCGACACTTATTTTCGAAATGGGAAGATTGCCGGTAACGAACAGATAATGGCTCGGTTCTGGTGCAAAACAAGCGTAATTTAAGGATTACAGGCCATTAACCTGTAGACTACAGAATATTTTATGAGGCGTAGCGAACCGGCGCTGAACCACGGAGTTCGGGGAATATGGTGGGATTTTTACGGGCCGGAGCCGTTAAGGATCGATTTGAGATGTCGAATCGCTGACAGCGCAGAATTGTCAGCGGGTTCGAAGACATTCGCCTGGTTGGCGATCAGGTCAGCGATTAAGCTGATTTTAGCGGCCTGTTTCTGTTCCTGCTTCCGGTTGCGTTTCCGCTGTCTTGCCGCCGCCCGTTCGCGTTCGTGGCGCAGGCGGGCGCTCATTCCGAGCAGCGCGAACAGCTTGGCCGATATCGTCCGGATCGCGGCGTAGCCTTTATAAGCCGTGTCGTTGAGCTTTTCGCAGAGCGGATGGACAGTGATCAGGCCCGCCCTGATCAAGTCGGCGGCCGCCCGTTCGGTTCGGCGCAGGGTCAGACCGCTTTTCTCGGCGATAAACGGCATTGAAATGCCTTGAAATGACGTGTCGGCTTGCGGGATGCCTACGCGCAGCGTCATGAGGTCGAGGTAATGGAGCAGGCAGCTGAGCACCGCCAGGCATGCCTCCCGGCGCTCCGAACGCTGCTGGCGGTCGGATCCATTGGCCAAGTTCAGGGATGGGATTGTCGCGGCCGGTGCGCGGTAATAGCGGCGAATCTCAGCGATCGCTTTTGAAATGATTTTAGGGCGCGTATGCGACTTGGGCGGCTCGAACCAGCGTGGTGTATTGGGGTCATGGCCGCAGTTATTTCCAGGCATTCGGTCGGATTTTCCAAGCTCATCTATGGGGCGGAAGGTTGATGTTTGGAAAATAGAATAAGCTGAAATGTTAGCGCAAGCCGGAACACAGAAAATGTGACCTATTTCCGGATTTTCTACAATCTAAAATCAGAGCTTTTGCTTTTTGTCGGATTCTGGCAGCAAGTCGATGACGGCGCAATTCAGAGCCTTTGCCATGCCTCTTAAATTTCCGATCGTGACATTATCGCTGACGCCCTGTTCTATCTGGCTGATAAGGGATTGTGAAATTTTAGCCTTGTCAGCTAACTCGACTTGGGTCAAACCAATAAATTTTCTGCGTCGTCTCAGAATGTCGCCAATGTCCATTTTTTGTCCGCGGAATCTGAAAAGCTTCATATAGTACCGACTCACTTGCTTAAAAAAATCAGGAATGAAAAAGGGCCGCTTTCGCGGCCCTTCGAAAGCGCTGGATTTATTTAATCACCAGACGCGTACCGTTGACCAAGCTCGCGCCGGCGACGCTCTGCCCCGCCAGGATCGCTTTCTTGATCGCGGTTTTGTCAATTTTCCAGCTGACGACCTGCTCCTTGAACTGATCTGGGATCGCGACTTCGTCCAGGATATTAACCGAAGCAGGATTGCTCTGGATCGAAAGCTTGAAGTACGGGCATTCGATTTTGGTGATGCCGCTATGCTCCATGTTGCCTTTCAGGTAGTCTTTCAGCCATTGCACCCGGTTTTCCAAGGCTTTCCGCCGCTTCGCCATGTCCGCTTCGGCGGTCTTGATCGCGTCGGCCATCGCTTCCATATTGCGCAGGAACTTGGCGACGTTGACGGCCTTGTCTTCGAGTTCGCCGGCCAAGGCCTCCAGCGTGTCTTTGACCGCTTCGGCCGGAAGATCGGCTTCCGGATCGGTCAGAAAGTCGAGGGCTTGCAAATAATTGGCGCTCAAGTGATAGAGAGTTAAATTGTTCATGTCATACCCCTGCGAATTCATCGAGTTTGCTGTAAAGCCGGTTGTAAAATTCCTGATTCAAATCTAAAAAGTTCGTGAAGCGCTGATGCGACGCGTTGAACATCCACGCTTTGACCCGCTGCCGGTCCAGTCCGAGCTCCTTGATTCGCGCCTCCAGCCTTTGCAACTGGCCCTTGCTGATGCCGTCGAAGCCGTTGTTCAGCTCATTTTCCGCCTGCTGGATGCTTTCGGCCTCGCGGCGCTGCATCATGTCCTCGATGTCCTGCGTGAAGACTTCCGACAGCCCGGCCATGCGCAGCGTGGCATCGATGTGGGCCGATTTCTCGGCCATTTTCAGCGCCTTGTTGATGTCGCCGTTATCTTGCGCGATGATTCGGGCGCCCACGCCGTCCGCGACGACGCGGCCGGAGGCGTCCAGAATCTCGCAGCGGATAATGATCTGGCTCAGCTGGGCGCCGTTCAACGCGGCTTTCTCGTAGTCCCGCAGCGTCGGATAGCGGACCGTCAGGCCCAGCATGCCGCAGATTTTCTCGGCGCCTGGCTTAAAGAGGCTCGGCTTGCTGAAATGGGCCGGGTTCTTGCAGCCCTTGCCGGCCTGGCACTTGCTTTTATGAACGACGTGGATTCTGCCGAAGTCCAGGCCGTCGACCAGGGCATCCCTGATCCAGGCCATCAGCGCGGCGCGGTTCTGCTTGCGGCGGTCCAGGCCTTCTCGGAAGGTTTCCGCCGGCAGGTCGAGCGGGTTGGCGGCGATGAGCGCCGTTTTAGGTTCGGCCGGTTTTTCAATCGTGGCCGGAACCACGGCTTGAGAAGATGAATACATGACAATAACTCCTAATGTGCGAACGGAATGAAAGCCGGGAGCGAGCGGCTACAAGCTCCCGGCCGTTGGGTTAATATTCTTCCGGAAGAAGAATGGTGGTTGCTGAGCGGTCCGCTTCGGTGATGACCCAAAGCCGGACCGTGTCGAAGCGGTAAGCCGAGAAGACGCGCGAGCCGAGCTTTAGGGCTTCCTCGTTGCTCCGTTTGTCTTCGGCGCCCAGGTCGCCCCAGTCGCCGCGCTGGTGGCGGCTGAGCAAGGCCAGGGGCGAAATTCCCATGCCTTGCATCACGACCAAAGCGCCGGGCGTGGCGAGGGTTCGGCCCAGTGCGAAAAGCGGCTGCATGGGCTTAGCTTGATTTACTTCGTAATTTGTCATAGTCTTAAAACTCCTAATGTGCGAATTTTAGGAAACGTGCGAGCCAGGGCGGCTACCCTGACTCACACAAAACCACCTTAGAACGTCGCTATTTCGGATTGATCGTCCGATTTAGCGGCGTTCGTCCTGCCCTTGATCGAGTCGATCGTTTTCCTGACCACCTCCGTGAGCGTTTTGCCGGTTTCGTAAAACGGCTCGATATTCGAGCCTGGCGGAGCCGACACAAAAACCCCGTATTTCTCATAATCGCCGTTATTGCCTGACCAGCTGTCCGCATTAATGCAGATCGCGCGGTCAGAAATGCCTGCGCCAAGCAAAGCCGTTCTAATGGCGCTTGCCGCGTGGCGCTGTTTGTCCAAAAGAGTTGCAAGCATAAAGCCTCCAAAAACATAAGGTTAAAGTAAAAATATCAATATATTGATATTTTGCCGCCGGTTTTCGCCTGCAAGTTGATCGCTTGCACGCCAACTAACCGGAAAGTTGTCCCCGTTTTCTACCTGTATTAACGTGCCCAGAGCCTAACGGGAAACAAGCACGATTTTGATAAAGCCAAAATATCAATAATATTGATATTTTAGTATTAAATAATAAGTATATCAATAACTTATAAAAATATTTCTGCCTGAGTTTTTGCCCATTTGAAGCCTCCGAGAATGCTGAAAGGCACCCAGGAACCGGCGCCCAGAAGCGGCAATTCCGCGCCCGGAAAGCCGACCGGAAACGCGACCACCGGCAGGCCACGCGAAAGCGCGCAGCTGCAGGCGAACAGGGAGCCGCGCGAGCTGGGCGAAGCGAAGAAAGCGACCAGGCCGGCATCGGCGGCGCCGACCACCGCGCGGGTGCGGCCGGCCAGCCGGGAGCGCAGCGGGACCGAGGCCGGGCCGCCTGCCCACCAGCACACCGAGCCGCCCGAGGCAGCGAAGGCCTGCACGGCTGCGATTGCCGAGAACTGGCCGGCGCCTTCGCCGCCCGGGCCGAACGCGGCGAAACAATGCATCAGGGACGGCGGCACGGATCCGGGCACGGCCGACAGCAGCGCCGCATCGGCGCCGGTGCAACAGCCGACCGCAAGCGAAGCGCCGCCGGCGGCGAGATCCGACGCTACCCGGACCACCAAGGCGGCATCGGACACGGGCAGCACCCGCGAACCGGCCACCGCGACCACGCCCGGCAGCTTAAACACCGAGCGCCCTCAGCGAAGAAAACGAAGGCAGCGCCGGCAAGGCCGAGCGAGCGGCACGACAGGAAAGCCCAGCTGGCAGCGCGACCTTGACCGCGAAAGCCGGCACCGGCAGGCCGCAAGCCGACCAAACGGAAGAGCCCGAAGAACCGGAGCGCAGCCAAACCCGCCAGCCCATAGCCGAGGCGCCACGGGCGAAAACCGAAGCCAGGGCGAAAGAACCGAACGGCACGAACAGGCAAGCCGGAGCCGGAGACCAGCCGGCGCCGCCCGGAAGAGCGCGGCGAGCCCAAACCCAGCCGCAGGACAAAGGCCGGGCCACGACGCCGGCGCCGCGAGACGACAGAACAGAAACGAAACCAGCCATGACACACCCCCCAACACTGAACGAAGAGAACCAACCCGAAGCCGCCACCCACCGCCGCAGGAGCGGCGGAAGGGCCGCCGGGAGCGGCCCGCAGGGACGGCAGGGAGCCCAAGGGCCGCACCCCCCGGCGGGAGGGGCGGCGGCAGGAAAATACGGCGCCCGCAGTGAGCACGGGTGCAAGGGCCGCGCGCTTTTTGCGCGGGCGAAGCGTACCCTTGCAGCCGCGCGCAACGGAGGGCATAGTATTTTGCCGCCGAACCCCCGCTGGGGGATGAGTAAGCAGGGAAGCAAAATGACCGGCATGGATGCCGCACCGCTTGAGCACATGGATGTGCGAACTTAGGGATTACAGGGATGTGCAGGGATGCGACCTTTCCGGAAGATCGATGATTGAGCGTAGCTGAGGAGCTTCGGGCGGCATGCACACGGACGTGTGTGCCGCATGGCCAGGGATGGCTATGCCTGGTGCCTATGAGGTAAGAAGGACTGAGCAATTCGTTCGTGCCGGCCGCTCTTTGCCGGCCCGGGCGAGTTGCGGGTTATGCAAGTCAATGGTCGCTATAAGTCGTTTTGCAGACCTGGTGTTCGTCGCAAATGATATTTTTCTTCACAACGGTCGGTTTTTTGATAGGTTGCCGCATTGGAAAGGAATCAAAGGTGGCGGCTTGTGCGTCCGCTACCCGGTGCACTTGCGGGTCATTGGCTACGAGGGTTAGCGTATCCCCGTTTTGCGTCATGTGAAAATACCTCAAGGTATTCATACCGATTAGCACTTCATCCAGGTGCTCGTTGATGTTGGCATCGAGGTTTCTTATTTCGGCATTGCCTATTTTTAGGGTATTTATCCGAGTTATACGATCAACGACCTTCCCGCCGGCTGTACTTGACTGGACGGCGCGACCGAAAGGCAGGCCTGCCGCGATGGCCATTTTTACTGGAATTACAGTTTTTGTCGCTCCCGTATCGATCAGGAAAGGCATGGGCATATTATTCACCAAGACCGTGCCTCGGAAATGGCCTTGCCGGTCGGTTTTCAAAACAATGCTGCCGGGTCTCGAATCAGCAGGTTTGCGTGCCGATATGATTTCCAGCGGATTGATTGGTTTACCAGTCTTGATCCTTTCCAGGATGGCGTCGGAGCCATACCACAGCACGGCAAGCGTCAAAGCAGGAAGCCAGAGGTAATTGAGACCTGAGCTTCTTCCGTGAATGTCCGATAAGGAAGAATTTCTGTATCTCCCCCGGTAATAATCGCGGTCCTGTATTCCCATTTTTCCATTAACTCTATTGATTCAAGCCTCAAGTATAGACCGTAACCGTTCAGTCTCCCCTCGAAGGCATTGGGAGTCGATCGAGTTCGCTACAACGCCGTGACCTCGGGGCTAACTGACAGGGGCGTCTGTTAGCCACAGACCAGGGATGGCTTCTGCCTGGAAGCGTTGGGTGAGGAAAGTCTGAGCAATTCGGGAAGGCCAAGGTTAAAAGCGGCCAGGGACGTCTATTGCCCCCAGCCAGGGACGGGTTTTCAGCGAGTTGGGCGATAGCCGAACGAGCATGGTGTCAAAATATTGGGTAGTTCGTCGCGGATTGCTTAATCAGAATTAAATCTCACCCATAACTTTTATTTTTTAGATGATGCAGGAGGAGTTAATGTATCAGTAATGACTTTTGCGACTGCATCATTTAGTGTTTTCTTATTATCATCAATTTGTTTTCCAAGTGTACCGAAACTTTCTCCGCCAGAACCAACTTCAGTTATCACGGCTGAAATGTTCACAAAGGCTCCGTTTGGAATTGCAGGGAACCAGCTCGTTGATTCAGGGCATTTTTCTTTCTGTGCGCAAATATAGCCTATTACTGACCCAGAGTAATTGATAAATTTGTCTGCAAAATTACTTGTCACGACAGATTTTTTCTCATTTTCTGCAGTGACATCTATTTTTATTTCTATGCTTACATCAACTTTTTTACTTGAGCTATCAGTTCTTGCAGCTGCTTTATTTAAGATCATCCATTTTGGTTTCAAAGATAACGCTTTGATTTCAGTATTTGTTGATGTTTCTTCAAGACCAGCTACCCACTCGAAAGCTATTGGAGGGTCATCATTTGTATTTTTAGGAGAAATAGTTCTGGTTATCTTTATACAATTCATAGGGTCTTTTATGTTATAAATATAATTGGCATTTGCTCCATAGTTAGCTGTAAATTCTTTTTGTTTTTTATCTAAATAACTTGAGATCTCGCTTTCCGCAATATTCATGGCAATCGCCACTGCTGCTCCAGCGAGAAGCGGAGGAACGAATTCAGTTTCAAATATAGGTTTAGGCTCACATGGATTATTATTGTCATGTTTAGAAAATAACGTTAAATTAACTTTAGAACCTTCGCGCTTGAAACTATTATCGTCAGAGACAAAGGTAACTGCTCGGATGAATGTGCAACCAGATAAAACTGGAACTAGGAAGCATGCAGTAAGGTACTTAATTTTATTCATTATTATCCCCAAACGAGCCAGTGTAGAAAATATAAGCATAGCAGCTAGCCTAAGGCTATCAACCTTAGCTTATAAAATCTTGTCGTAAGGGCTACAGCTAAGAGGGCTTGTAGTAAATATGGGGTTAAAAACTCTGTAAATGCTGGATAAAATGAAATATCACGTGCTTATTTGCCATTCTGTGACAAATCCATTTTTCGATCGTGATTGATCCTCGCATTCCCACAAAACGAAACCATCGATGACACCCTGCGCCGACGTACGCGGCTTGGCGTTGATCAGCGACATCAGCGAGCTGTTCAGGATAGTCAACGCCTCCGGTGCCTCGGCTCTTACATACCGTTGACTTCGGCTCTCCCCTGCTTTGCAGTGGTCGTGGATCCAGCGCTGCGGAAATGATCGCACCTCGAAGCCTTTCGTCGCCAGCTGCTCTGCGACCGACGGCTTGCCGCTCTTCACCAGCCAGTCCACCTTTTTCAAGGTATGCAATGCGCCGATCAGTACCAGGATCGGCCGATCGCCCGCCAGATTCGCGAGCTTCCTCGCCATCCATTCGTCACGGTCGCTCGGGTTGTTAGGCCCGGCGTCGACCGCGACCACGCTGACGCATGGCAACTGCATTTTCAACATCACCATATGTTTGATCAATTTCCGCATCGGTAAATGATCGATCGACGCCGGGATGTCGATATCGGAAACGGAAGCGCTGGCGGTCATTGCCCGATCGATAGCCGTCTGTTCGCTGTCGGCGATTTCCAAAGCCAATATCGGGCATTGCCCCCGCTCGATGGCGGCGGTCACCAGCTCCTTGACGAGTATGGCCGATTCGATGTGTTTGTGGGATTCGCCAATGAAGGTAATCGACCACGGCGTCATGCCGTCCAGGATTGGGTCAATGTCAGCTGCCCGGAGCGGTAAGGACAAAAGAAGGCAAAAGAGTACGAGCAAATTGTGCATGGTTGATGCTCCCCAGTATGGCTAAGATTCGAAGGCTAACCTATAAAGTGAGCCGCCAAATCATTATAGTCTTCCTTCCTTCGCTTGCTCGTCGTTTCGGCCCGGCGAGCGCTTCCTCGATTGATCGGGTTCGAGCCTTTGCCACCAGTGTTTCGTTTAAGCGGCAGTGAGTATGGAATGATATGGTATCATTCCATACTGCATCATACTATTTTGTTAAATCATTGATCTTATTGTCTATTGCTTCCTGCAATACGCGCAGGCAGAACTGCTGCATGCTGTCCGGCGTGTGCTCGCCAATGTAGCGCAGCTTCAACAGATAAGGTTCGGACAGGCGAAGGTTGAACGCTTTCGTGACATCGCTTCTGACGCCGGGTTCTTGCCAGGGATAAGTTTCTTCCACTCGGTCGGCAGGCGAGTGGTTTTTTTTGCCGCTCTCGGCGCCCGACAAAAATGCGTCCAAATCCTGTTTGGGTTTGCTTGGCGGCCTGCTTTTCAAGTTACTCATTGCCGTACACCTCTTTGTAAAACGTTTCCATTTCTTCCGCAGCCTTGGGATCCTTCGGGCTCAGCTCGACAACGGCCATGCCGTCCTTCGCGGCCTTGCGGTAGGCGATGCGGTCGCGGATCGTCACGTCGGCCAGGTCGAGGTTCGGGAAGTCGGCAAGCAGCAGCTGGCCCGTTTGATCGGACTCCCGAACAGAAGGGTTGGTCGATGAACGACTGATGATCACCCGCGCCTGTAATCCGGGATTGAATCCCCTCGCCGTCTCGACCAGCTCGTCCATTTGTCCCAATGTCCAGATGTCGAACTGCGACGGCTGGATCGGGATGTAAACTTTTTCCGCCACGACCATCGACGAGCGCAGCTCGACCGAATCGCGGCCACCGGCGTCGATGATGATGTCGTCGTAGCGGGTCGCTAGGTCCTTCACCTCGGCCGGAATGCCCTTGCCGAACTTCTGCACGCAGGCGACACGAGGATTGATTTTCTCCTCGTCCCGGCTTTGCGCCCAATAGTTCGCGCTACCCTGGGGGTCGGTGTCGATCAGCAGCACGTCGCGGCCGGCGAGCGCCCGCATCGCCGCCAGATTCGTGGCCAGCGTCGTCTTGCCGGTACCGCCCTTTTCTCCGCCTATCAAAACAATCATGCTATATCATCCTGTATGATGTCATGTAATATGGAATGGTATCATATCATTCCATATCGTACCAACGCCAAGCGCCTGCTCAATCCGAAAACGTCAAGCCGCCTCGCTCTATGATAACGGCGGTTTTCAACATCAGCGCTGCCGACGGGTAAGATTCGTAAATGCCGCCGACGGCCTGGTAATAGCCGACCGTGTCGAACCGTTCGGCGGCTTGCCGTTTGACCTGCTTAGCCAGCACCGACCGGAACGCCGGCGACGCCGTGACCACGCGCAATCCTTTCACGATTGAGGTCCCCGATTCGAGCAGGACCAAATGGAACGGCAAATAGCTGCCGTCGTCGTCGACGCTTTCGCCTTGCGCCAAATGGATCGTGAACGCCAGGTCGGACCAGTCCAGGAAGCCATCGATATTGAACAGGAAAAAGATCACATTCGCGTCCGCGAACAATCCGAACGAAACCGCGCCGTTCAGAAAGTTATCGATGTCCCTTTCTGAAACCGTGAACTTGAAGACCAGTATCGGCGCGCCCCCATTCAGCAGGACGCTCATGCCTTCGTCGGGCAGATTGCTTTGGAATCTTTCGCCGACAGTCAGTTTAATGAAGTCCATTGAACGGTATGAAATGGAATTGTATAGTATAGTATGGAATGATACCATTCCACTCCATATCATACTATTGGCCGCGGGCGCGGCTGTACAGATTGTTGAATAACCGGATCACGACAAAGATCATCGTCTGCGTCGTCTTGATCGCCGGCACTCGGACCGGGTTTTCCGAAGCGAAATCGTCAATCGCGGCGTTCATGAAACTGACCAATCCCGCTTGCCCGGTCTCGTCGAGCGAGCGCTGCCGCAGGCGGTCCTGCAGTTTCTCCCTGACCTTCTCGTCCATATGCTTGTCGGTCATCAATGACTGCAGTTCCGCGTCAAGCAGCATCGCCTGTTTTTCAAGCCAATCCGGATCCATGTCTTTCTGCAAAGGCATCGGGCCGAAGGCTTTCTGATAAACGCAAATCACGTCGAAGCAAAGGTCCATGAACAGGTTCGCCATGTCCTGGTTCTGCTCGGCGATGATGGCCGGCAAAATGCCGAAGATGGTTTGGGTAAGGGCAAATTGATCAAGCTGGAATTGCTCCAGAATTCGCCGGCCGGTATTTTGATCCAGGCTTCTGGCGTACTCCAGGGCTTGGTATAGTTCGCGGTCTGTCAGTTCGTGCATGGCTTCCTCTTAGGTATGATATGGTATGGTATTATTCCATATCATACCATTGAAAACGGCTTGTGGGCGCTTAAAAACCGCATCACGGCTTGATAGGCATAGCGATAGGCCGATGCCTCCTCGCTGGCCCGGGGTCCCGCGACATTCAGCACGGCGATCGAATGGCCGGCGACAAAGGTTAGCATCCGCTCCGCTGCGCGCTCCGGCGTCAATTCGGCCGCGTCGATCAATATAAAGGGTTTCTTTAGTTCCAGGCAGAACCGCAAGGTTTGCTCGGTGCCGCCATCCGGAGCGCCGAAACAAATGATCGCCGTCCCGTCGCTGTCGATCACGTTCTGCAATGTCCTTTCCTGGTAGCCGGCGCCTTTCAGTTCGGTAACAGGGTAGTGCAGGGGAATTTCGCCGTCCTCGGCCAGCTTGCCGTCGGGACACCAGCCGCCGCAGACGGTCCCGGTTTCCAGGGCGGTGTCCAATGCCGCGCGGTCGACGCCGGTTTGTCCTCCGGAAATAATCCTGATTGAGTTCATGCGGGCTTTGCTGGGTAGTATCGAATAGTATGATATGGAATCATATCATTTCATACTGCGAAGGGTCAGTTAGCCGACGACATCCGGCCGGCAAAAGCCCCGCTTAGGGTAAAAGCGAACGGCGGGCGTGAGCGGTGCGCTATGGGAAACGACGAGTTAGCCAGCGGCGAGTTGAGGGGCTTTTGGGGGGCGGGGGAGGCGGCGGACATCAAATACTCGTGCGGAACGCACACCTTATTGGGATTGCGAAGCGCAGGGATAGCAACTTTTCGGAAGGTCGACGATTGAGCGTAGCCGGTGAGCTTCGGGCGGCACTGGCAGGGATGCCGGTGCCGCAAAGCCAGGGATGGCTATGCCAGGGGACTATGGAATAGGAAGAGCTGAGCAATTCGGGAGCGCGTAGGGCAAAACAGGGATGTTTTGCGGTCGCGCGGACGAGTTGCGGATTAGCGCGGCGGCCGTGCCGGTGGTCGAGGCCTTCGGGTGTCGATCAAGCCTGACTACAGCGCTGGGAACTTGGCGGCTCGCTAAAACTGGTTCTCACACGGAATACCGTCGCCGTCTCCATCCATTTTAGTACCTGGGCAATTACGAAGATAAAATATGGCCTCTTCATAAGAAGTCATTTCCGAACACCATACCTTTCCTTGGCATTGAAAATGTTCCATTGGCTCCATAGCAACTGCTTCAACGGGAGTCGTATCGAATTTCTTTGTGGGTACTTTTTTATAGATGAAGACCGCTACCCCAATAACAACCAGAATAGTGAAGAGGCCGTCGTAGCGGCTTCTCTGAGGTTTGCCGATTCTTTTTGATGGGTTTCTATAAGAACGGTCTTTGACGAGCGGCCGGTCTTGGGTAATTTTCTGTGCTAAAGGGGCTATTGTCAGGGTTTGGCTTACTCCTTCAATTCTCGCATTGGCGGCGCAGGCCTTTCCCCTAGCGTCAAAGCTGGTTTGGTAGTGGATAACATCACCAATGATGGGCTTCCGGCTCATTCCCTTTAAGGCCGAAATATGGATAAAGAGATCTTCTTTTCCGTTATCCTGTTTTATGAAGCCAAAGCCTTTATCATCAAACCACCGGACTAACTTCCCTTTCTCAGTTGTCATATTTCAATCTTGACCATAGTTTATTAATAATCTCCGCCGAAATATCATCGGCTTGGATAAGCGGTCCAAACGAAACCTTCAATTTGCTGTCCGGAGCGTGCAGCCCAAAAGCGTTCCGGATCGCCATGCCGAGACTGAAGTGCAAATCGATTAGATTTTCCTCGCGCATCATCGCAATGGCAGTTTTCTGCTCATCGTCAAGTATAGACATTAAACGTTCGACGGCCTCGTCCAGCGACTCCCGCGGTTTCGTATGTTGTTGAAAAAGGTCTGGCCAATTTTTGGTCAATTTAACTAAACCCTGCTGTTTGCCATTAGTTGAAATATATACACGGTAGGCTTATCCACAGATTTTGTGGATAAGCTTGGCCGTATAAATTAATTCGCCGAAGATTGGTAAGCTTGCTTATAAAGAGGATCAATCAAGGGAGTACCTTCCACTTCGATCCATGTTTGCCCGAAAATGTAGGGAATATACCAAGAGTGCTGTGTAATCACTCCATCGACTAAAGCAACCGCGCCTGGGACGCTTTCAATTGCGTTGTCCATTGCCTCTTTGGCATTTGGTATTCCTGTCGGGATAACGATAATGATGCTCTTCCTATCCTCTCCTTTAATGCGAGTCGGCAAGCGTTTGAGGTCGGCGCCTCGTGAAATGTCGACATTCTTTGAAGATATAACGGTGAAGTCGACCATTCTTTGCGAACATGCGGGCAGCGTGGCTAAGAGGCAAAGGGAGATAGCTATTTTTTCAAATTTCATGAAAGTCCGGTTTATTGTTATTAATTGTCCAAGTTATATGCGGCGTTTTTGGTCGCGCCGCTTCAATTCTAATTGATGGAGGTATGAAATTGTCATTTTGCCTAAAATTTTGTGACATCTTTACCAAAACAAAAGTTTTAGTAAATTTAGTATGATTCCATATGATATTTTTGTGTTTTTGTTGTCCTTAATAGGCCTTTTTTTGCAGAGCGTCTAAATATTTACGTTTTTGCATTCTTATAAAACTGCTATAAAATAGTAATTTTAGTAAACTGAGTTTCCGGGCCGACGGCTCGAAATTCCCGATCAGGTTTCCAAACGCGGCAAGGAGACGAGATGACCCAGCAAAATGAAACTTCCTTCGAGCAAGCCCGAAAAGATTTCCTGGGTTTCCTGAAATACACCAAGGGGTACTCGGACACGACCTGCTACAACTACAACTCCGATCTCGGCATTTGGCGGCGCTGGCTCGACGACGCGAAGCTCGATTGGCGCAGCTGCAAGCCGACCGACCTGGAAAACTTCGTCTCGTACCTGTCGCGCGAAAAGGTAGGGCCGCACGCGGTCGCTCGCAAGGTATCCTGCCTCGCCACCTTTTATAAATGGGCGAAGCGGAACGGCCTGGTCAACGACGATCCGGTGTACCAGGTCGAGAAGCCCAAGCGGCCGCGGCGGATCCCGGTCTGGCTCGAAGTCGAGGAGCAAAACGCGCTGCAGAAGGCGACCCGGAATTACGACGACATTCCGGACAATGTGTTTGGCCGCAGCCGCGAATCGGCGCTGAAGGTCCGGCAGCGCTATGAGCTGCTGTTCGAGCTGATCCAGAAGTCGGGCCTCCGGATCAGCGAGGCTTTGGGCTTGAAAGTCCACCATATCCGCGTGGTCGACGGCGTCGCCAAGTCGGTCCGGGTAATCGGGAAGGGCAATAAGGAGCGGCAAGTGCCGCTGCCGGAAGCGTTCGGCCGGGTGTTGGCGTTGTCGATTGCAGGCAAGACGCAGGAGGAATACTTATTCGCGAAGAAGCCTGGCGGCAAGCCGGCCGGTCCGCATGCGGTCCGCGCTTATCTAAAGAAGCTGATCGATAAGGCCGGCATTCAGAAGAAAGTCACGCCCCACAAGCTTCGGCACACCTACGCGACGCGGCTATTGGAAAAGGATGTGCAGCTGGTCGATATCCAGGCCTTGCTCGGCCACGAAAGCATCGCGACGACTCAGATTTACACGCATGCTGGGCAGGAGCGGCTGAGCAAGTTGGTCGCCGATATATAGGCTGCGCTATGGACCTCATTTACCTCGAACGCCAAAAGGGGTATCAGTCCAGACTAATCAATGTTCGGAAAATCTGAATTTTACTAACAGATCGATGGTTCTATAAAACGGCCGTTTTTGAGACTATGTTTTCGGTGATAAGGTTAAACCAGACCGCTGACGAGTGCTGTACCGATCAACAGCATGGCAAATGTCACAAGCCGCTGTACGGCCCGAAATATCATTTTTTCAATACACGACTGATGGCGAAAGAACCTATAAAGGTACAGATTTACTTAAAGCGCTGAAAGGCGCGCCACAACGTCAAGTCATAAGCGATTTTCAATGCCCCGCACGCCACCAGCGGCGCCGCCCACCAGCCGGCGGCAAACAACGCTCCGCCCAGCGACGGACTGACCGCCGAGGCCAGGCTGCGGGGGACGGCGGTAAAGCTGGCCGCCGCCGCTCTTTCCTCCGGCGTCACGACCGACATCACGAACGCGCTCCGCGCCGGGACGTCCATTTGGGACAGCAACGCGCGCAGTAACAGCAACCCGAGCGCCGTTTCGAGCCCCGGAGCGAACGCGGCCCCAATCAGGCACAGGTTGGCCGGGATATGCGTGAACACCATCGTATTCAGCAAGCCAATACGTTTGGCCAACCGCGGTGCCACCAGCTGGGACGCGGCAGTCAGCAGGCCGGCCCAGAAGAAAAACGTGCCGGCGGTGGTCAGCGATAAACCGAAACGCTGGAAAAGCCAGAGGGCGAGTAGCGAGTTGACCACCAAGCCGCCGGCAAAAGCATCGACCGAGAACAGTGTCGCCAGTTTCAGTACCACGCTGCGCGAAGCGTCGAGCGGTTTTGGAGGTTGCGGTTCTTCAGCATGAGATTCAGGCAATCGCCGATAGAGCAGCCATACCGAGAAACCCACGAGCGCATAAAGCACGAACATCAGCCGGAACGCATCGATCCGGGTCATGCCTGACAGCAGGACCAGTCGATCCGGCAAAGCGGCGACCAATGCTCCGATGGCCGCGAACAGGGCGCCCAGCAGGCTGTAACGGGCGAACAGCGCGGTGCGCGCCGTCCCTTGAGCCGCCTCCGCCAGACGGGCATGTTCCAAAGGCAGAAACAGACTCACATCGCCGGAACTCGGATTGAGGGTACCGATGAAAGCGATCAAGAGCAGCGGCCAAAAAGCCGATCCCATCGCGAAGCCGGTGAAGGTCATCAGCAGTGCCGCCCCGAGCAACAGGTGCCGGGAACGGAAATGGTGGCCCCAGGCGCCGACCGCCAAGGTCGTCAGGGCAGACCCCAGCAAGGTTGCCGTTGCTAAAACGCCCACTTCCCAGCTTTGAAAGCCCAGTGCTAGCAAATAGACAGGCAGCAGCACCGCCACATAACCGTCCGCGAACGCGCGTAATGCCCGCCCGATCAGCAGAGGCAGTACCGTCCGGTTGACACCCTCGGGAAGAAGCAGTTGGCCGATCACGGCATCGGCGGAAAGCGCGCTGCCTCGCCACGGCACCAGGCATAGAGCGCATCATAGAGCACCATGCCATGCTTGAGCATTTCAAGGTCGTCGGTGAAATTGAGTGACAAGCCTTTTGAAATCGCCAGCAGCCCGGCGGCCTCCGGAGATCGTTCGGGCAGCCCACAATCCGCTGCGCGCACAATCACCGCCAACTGCTCCAGGGCGGCATCCTGGAGCACATATTTTGCAAGGAACGCATCGAAACTGCAGAGGTCACCCTGATGGCCTAATTCGACCCCTGGCACATCGTACGGAATCGCGCCGGTTCTGTCGGCGACTTTAATCACGTCGCCGGCAGGCACATACAAGAACTCAGGTTCCGGATCAATAAAGCGCGCAATCAGCCAAGGGCAGGCGATCCGGTCGATTTTCGGGCGTTCCCGGGTGATCCATTGCATCGGGTTATCCTTGCGGTTCTTGCGTGTCCACGGCGGCTTTCACCGCTTGCGCAAGGTCTTTTACCGAACCCGAGCCCCAATAATGCAGGAAAATCATTCTGGGCTGTTCACCGAGCATGTGGTTATGAATTGCAGTAATCGATATTCCCGCTCCGCGCAAAGCTTTCAACACGCCTTGCACTTCGGTTTCCGCCATCACGAAATCGCCGTCCACGATCGTCTTTTGATCACTGCCTGCAAAAGCGGCCCAGGTATTGACGCCCATCGCCTTGCCGGCCTCATGATCATGCATTTTGGTCGTGCGGCCCAAGGTCACTTTATACACCTCGCCATTCTTCTCGACAGGCGAGTGAAAAATCGTTTCGATCGCTTTCGGATCGAGCGAGGTCTTGCTGATCGAAAAGGGTTTGTGCGCGGCATGGGCTTTGCCGTTCGTTTGCTTTATCGCTTCGAAAATCTTGCCGACCGCCGCCGCTAGTTTGTCGGTATCGCCGATCCCATTGATATGCATGAACATCACTTTGGGGGAATCCCAGAGGAAGTGGTTATGCAACGCGGTGACTTCGATGCCGTTGTCCAGCGCCGTACTCATCACCGGGTTCACCTGATCTTCCAAGAGGACTAGATCGCCCATCACCATCACCTGATTACCGGCCGTTTTAAACGCCGCCCACGAGGTAAACCCCAGCGGCGGGCTCATTTTGACGCCGGCCACGGTAATCTTCAGATCGCTGCGCGGGGCGCTGACCTTAAACACCTGTTCGGCAGAATCCAGCTTGCCTTTGAGCCCGGTCAGTTTTTCGATGGTGGCGGTATCGAGCGAGGAGTTAGCGCTACTCGGTTGTGTTTGTGCAGTCACTGGCCCTGAGAGTAAAGCGAATAACAACAAGGCGAAAGTTTGAAAATAACGGTAGAGGTTCATCTTGAAACTCCTTCCTGGATCCGCCAGGATTTGACAAAGGGAATGGATGACCGGAAGGATTTCCCGGTCTACGGGTTCGGCACGAAGCACGAACAATACGGCATAGGGAGCCTCTAGCATTCCGCTTGAGAAAAAATGGGATCCGGCTCATAGAAGGACTCCCACCTGAGTAAGCCATGGTCTGGCAAAATGAAGCAATAACCCCGCTATCCCACAGGCAAAAATCACCGGAATCACGCCGGCTTTGTAGCGGACTAAGGCCAACCAGGCAGTGAGACTGATCAACGCCGCAATCGCATCGAAACGGCCTGAAAACCCGTGCGGCCAGAACACGTGGTAGGCAAAGAAAGCGACCAGATTCAGGATCACGCCGACGACCGCGGCGGTGATCGCGGTCAACGGCGCAGTGAACTTCAAATTGCCGTGGGTCGATTCGACCAGCGGGCCGCCGGCCAGAATGAACAAAAAGCTCGGCAGGAAAGTGAAATAAGTGACCGTCAAGGCTGCCGCGATTCCTGCCCCAAAAAGCTGGTCCGGACCAAACAAGGTTTGCATCCAGCCGGCGACAAAGCCGACAAAGGTGACGACGATAATCAGCGGCCCTGGCGTAGTTTCGCCGAGCGCCAAGCCGTCGATCATTTGCTGCGGCGTCAGCCAGTGATAATGCTCGACCGCGCCCTGGTAGACATACGGCAGCACCGCATACGCGCCGCCAAACGTTAACAGGGCCGCCTTGGTAAAGAACCAGCCCAGCTGCGTGAGGGCTCCGTGCCAGCCGAAGCGAGCGCACAAGAAACCGATCACGCCGCCCCATAAAAGCAAGCCGGCCAAAATGACTTGGCTCAAGCCCTTCCAACTGAAGCGGGCATGCGGAGGCGGCGGGGTATCGTCATCAATCAGGGCCGGGCCATAGTCGGCCTGGGCGGCGCCATGGCCGCCGCCCATCGCAAATTGGTCAGGCAGCCATTGGCCGCCGACAGCGCCGAGTAAGGCGGCGACCAGCACGATCAACGGAAACGGTGCATCAAAAGCGAAGATCGCGATAAAGGCGAGCGCGGCCAGCATCCAGAGGAGCCCATTTTTTAACGCTCTCGAACCAATCCGGTAGGCGGCAAACAATACAATTGCGGTCACCGCCGGCTTAATCCCATACAGCACAGCGGCCACGGCGGGCAAATGACCGAAGCTGAGATAAATCCAGCTGAGGCCGATCAGCACGAATACCGAGGGCAAGATGAACAGGCCGCCGGCGATCACCCCGCCCCAGGTCTTGTGCATCAGCCAGCCGATATAAGTTGCCAATTGCTGTGCCTCGGGACCGGGCAGCAGCATGCAGTAATTCAGGGCGTGCAAATAACGCCGCTCGGAGATCCAGCGTTTTTTCTCGACCAGATCCTGGTGCATGATCGCAATCTGACCGGCCGGTCCGCCAAAGCTGATAAAACCCAACTTGAGCCAGTACCAGAAAGCTTGGCTTAACGAGACCGGTGACGGGGCGTCGGACGCCGCTTCTGCCGAGGGGGAGGTTAACTTGACATGACTCATGCGTCGTTTCCTGAAAAGGCGTGATAAAAGGCGTCGAACACTTTTTCGGCTTCGGCGAGCAGTTCATCATCGTCGGTCCACTGTTGCCGCATGCCGCTGACCAGGGTGCCCACACCGATCGCTTCAGGTACCGGAATCCCGCCGACATCGAGGTAATGCACCAGGGCGGCCAGACGGTTTAACGCGGCATCCTGGGTCAGCCCAAAACTGGCCTGGAGGACTTCGAAGGTGACTTTCGCACCGACATGGGTGAACGTGGCCCCGTCGAAGTCGAAACCGAGTGCCTCGGCAGGGCAATCGGCCGGCGATGCCAGCCATAGAAGTCGGGCTTGGGGATCGATGAAGCGCCGGATCAGCCAGGCACTGGCAAGTCGGTCGACCCAGGGCCGCTGTCGGGTGGCCCATAGCCGGCCCTGATAATCCTGAATCGATAGCCGCATCATTCTGCGCTGCACGGCATGCGGTTCGTCCGGCGACAACACGGCAGTTGTCGCGTGTTCGAGGTCTTCCAGGGCCATTAACGCCTGTTCCCGTGCCGCGTCCGGAAAATAGTCCTGGCCGGCGATGGCTTCGAATTCCTTGCGCAGCCGATGGAGTTGACGCTGAAGCTTGGCCGGATCTGCCGACTGAAGCTCGTTGACGGCGACCTGCTGAATAGCTTCGACCAGCTTGGCATAGTCGGCGGAACGATTGAAGAGCTCGACAAAGGTTTTTTCCTGCTCGGCATTCTCGCTGTCGAGCACTAAGACATGGGCGCTGCCGCCGCCGGCCTTCACATCGTCCGCCTGTTCCTGCAGAAGTGGCCGGAAGCCGGGCCGGTTCGGCAAGAGATAAGCGCCGTCACGCAGGACGCCGCAGCCGAGCGCTTTGAGCGCCCGCCATACGCGCATACGCCCGGCCGCATTCGCGGTCGGCAGACTTACAATTAGGATGAGCCATGAGTTAGACATTGCGTTCAGTTATAACAAAGTTGTTGACTATTCTACTTCATCAGAGTAAACCTATGTCAATGGAGTTCTTAATTGTTGCGGTTTTTTTAACCGCCATCTCTCCCCGGAAAGGGAGACCCCATTGGATTCCATAGTGATTGGAAGGAGGATGTATGAAAACGGAAGCATGGGTTATTGCGGCTATGGCCGCCTCTTGGATGGTCTTCGGCCAGGTGAATGCCGAGGAAAAAGCATTACACAAAAGCCAGGTGCCTAAAGCGGTGCTCGACGCCTTTGAAAAAGCCTACCCGAATATGAAGGACGTCGAGTTCGAAGAGGAAATGTTCAATGGTAACGCTGCCTATGAGGTGGAATTCAAGACGAACCACAAGGAACATGAAGTGCTGTACAGCGCTAACGGTACGCTGCTCCAGAAAGAAGAGGAAATCGAGGCAGAAGCGCTACCGGAGTCTGTAGCGGACGCGATTCGCAAGGCCTATCCGAAGGCCAAAATCAAGGAGGTCGAAAAAATCCTGAAACCCGACGACACTATGACGGGCTATGAAGTAGAAATCGTCACCGCGGGCAAGGAAATTGAGCTTGAACTGGATACTCAGGGAAAGATTTTGAGGAAAGAGAAAGAATGAGGGCTAGCGACTCATTCTCATTGATGATCAAATTTAACCGGGCGTGCAGATTTTAAACGGTTATCCCGTGATCAGAATCATGATCGCCCGGGCTTTTTGGCTTCCTGTTTATGAGCCTGCTTCGATCGCAAAATTTTTTACTATCCCGTTTGTCATTTTCAGAAGTCGATTGCACAAAATATCAAAAGTCGTTTGTGCTGCTTAAAATGGCCGTTTTTGAGACTATATCAGTGGCTGAGATTGGGCGAATTGTTGGCAATGACCCCAATGCCGCATACCACCAACCGAGCCGCAACCACCAGGATCGTCGAGGCAGATCCTGTCGCCACGAACGCTATCTTTCAATAGGCCGGAACCGGAAAAAATAAGGTGAACACCAGCATCTTGGGAGTGCCGAGTCCAAAGCCGGAGAAGAATGTCAGGCCCGAAGTCAAAAGTGCCGCAACCCCAATCAAATCAGTTCCCTATAAAAGCCTTTGCTAGCGTTTTAGAATAAATTTCCTTACCGAACTCGATGATCGTATTCTTAAATTTATAGACCAATTTCCAATTTTTTAACGCGCCGCCCCGTTTCCTTGCTAAGATCAACGGACCCAAATCAAAGTCATTTGAGATAAGGATCGCGCGAGGTTTCTGGATAATGGTATGAATATTGCTTAAAGCTGGATTTATTTAACAATCCTTGTTAATCCTTTGGAGTATTGCGATGAAAAATAAAGCGCTCATTCTTTTAGTTCTGTTATTCGGCGTATTGGTTGCCTGTAGCGAAATGAAGACGCATCCGATGGACATGAGCCAAGCGGTGCAAAACGCTACGACCCAGGCCGATCATCAGGCCTTGGCCAAACATTATGATGAGGTGGCTGATGAAATGCAGGCGAAAGTCGATGAGCACAAAAAACTGCTCGCGGACTACCAGGCGAAGAGTTACAAGTATGGAAGACAAGGGCCTCTTTTTGAGCAACATTGCCAAATGCTGATCAATGCCTATGAAAACGCGGTCACCGCCAATCGCGGCATGGCCGAAGCGCATCGAGCCATGGCGACACAACCATAACGCGACGACCATACCGGGCGCGCTCCTACAATCCCTCGGAGCGCACCAAGCAGGTGCATCCTGCCAGCCTGCTTTAAGCGCTTAGCCTAGCTGAAAGCGATTGATTCCGCAATAACTTTTCGTAGAGTTCAACAAATTACGAAAAACCCAGCCGTGGTAATTAACTCCAGGAGCGGCTGTTGCACCATGATGACGCATTGTTTTTTCTTTTTTGGTGCGCGCATGACCTTCTCAATAGGCCTTAGCCGTAAGGAACCGGCAGGGTTGCCTATAAGTCCTTCTCAGGGATTCTAGGGGCGCTGGCAACTCTTGCCGGCTTGCCAGGCTGACATATCCTGTTCGATTATTGCCGCCGCTGGCGTACAATCCCATCTTATTTCCAGCAAACTTTCGGATTCCGTTCGAAGACCCTCACTCGGAAACCGGAAAAGTAGGCTAGCCAGGCGGATTAACAGCCAATAGAGTACTCCAGGTGATGAGCAGGCGAGATCGGAACGACGTTTTAGGGAAAGTGACGCTATTGGCGGTTTGCCTGGTGTTGCCGGTCCACGCCGAAGAGCCTCGTTTATCCTTGCAGGCTCTGATCCAGCAGGCGGCGAAATACAACCCCGACATCCAGGCGGCCGAACGGCGCTGGGACGCGGCCAAAGCCCGGATCCCGCAGGCGCAGACCTTGCCTGATCCTAGAATTAACCTGGGGTATAAAGAATTGGAGATGCGTGAAACCATGTATGGTTTCAGTCAGGCGTTGCCGTTTCCGGGCAAACTGCGCCTGCGCGGCGAAGTCGCGGCGAGCGAGGCGGACATCAGCGAACAGGATTATCTGGCGATCGCGTTGCAGGTGATCGCGGCACTCAAGCAGGCCTATTTCGACCTGCATTTCATCCACCAGTCCGAAGCGGTCTTGGAGAATACCCAGCGCCTGCTGGTCCAATTCGAAGCCACCGCCGAAGCCCGTTATGGGGTCGGCCAAGGCGCGCAGCAGGATGTATTTCGGGCGCAGGCGGAAATCTCGCGGCTGCTGGCCCGCCTGGCGACCCTGGAGCAAAAGAAACAGTCGCTGCACGCGGAGATCAACCGGTTATTGAACCTGCCGCCTGCCGATCCATTGGGCACGCCCGAAGCGATTCGGATGACGCCATTAAAACATCAATTGGACGAATTGAATGCGCTGCTGGATCAATCGGCGCCGCTCTTGCTGCAACGCGCGAAGGGCGTGGAGCGCGGCGGCAAGGCGGTCGAACTGGCGCAGCGCGACTATTATCCGAACTTCGAGGTCGGCGCGGTGGGGCTGCGCGAAGAGCCGACCGGTAAAAGCGGCTATCAGGTGATGCTGAGCGTTGAAGTGCCGCTGTATTTTCAAACCAAGCAACGTCAAGCCGTGCGCGAGGCGCAAGCCGGTCGGGAAGCGGCCGTCGAGGATTTGCAATCGATCCGGCAGGAGCTGTTGTTTCGGATCAAGGACAATGTCGCGCAGTCCGAACGGGCGGAGCAATTAGTCAAGCTGCTCGGCGAAGCGATCATTCCGCAGGCCCGTCTGACGCTGGCTTCGGCGCAGGCCGGTTATGCGGTCGGCAAGGTCGACTTTCTGACTCTGCTGAACAGTTTGCTGACCTTGCAGGAAAACGAAATCGAATTGCACGGCGAAATGGTCGAGCACGAGAAGGCGCTGGCGAGACTCGAAGCGATCATTGGAGAACAGCCATGAAGAGTACCCATTTTTTCATGCGCAGTGGCGTACTGATAGCGCTATTGTTCGCCTCCAGTGCTTATGCCGAAGCCCAAGAGCATTCGGCGCATGGGGGGCATACGATAGGCAACGGTATGAATACGATGACGGTCAGCCCGGAACGTCTGCAATCGATCGGCGTCAAGTTCGAGGAAGCCCATCGACACGCCGTCAACAAAACGATCCGCACGGTCGGTCGCGTCGAAACGGATGAGCGCCGGTTGGCGCGCGTGAATATCAAACTGGAAGGCTGGATCGATCAGCTTTATGTGAATACGACCGGGCAGAAAGTCAAAAAAGGCCAGCTGTTGTTCACTCTGTACAGTCCGGAGCTCGTCGCCACCCAGGAAGAATATCTGTTGGCAGTGCGCGCCGCGAAGACATTAGGAACCAGTGAATTTCCCGAGGTCGCGGAAGGGGCGCGCAGCATCCTCGAGGTGTCGCGCCGCCGCCTTCAGTTGTGGGATATCGCCGATTATCACATCCGGGATCTGGAACGCACCGGCAAGGTCTTGAAGACCTTGCCTTTCCATGCCCCCTTAAGCGGCACCGTGATTGAAAAAACGGCGGTGGCCGGCATGCGGGTGATGCCCGGCGATATGCTGTACACGATTGCCGATTTGTCGAAAATCTGGGTGTTGGCCGACATCTACGAATACGAATTGCCGCTGATCCAGACCGGTCAAACCGCACAGGTTAGCCTGTCTTACGCCCCGCAAACGGTCTTTACCGGGCGTATTGCTTTCGTTTATCCGACCGTCGATCCTGAGACCCGTACTGCCAAGGTCCGTTTCGAACTGGACAATCCGAAGGAGTTGTTGAAGCCAGGCATGTATGCCAATGTCGAACTTGCCGTGCCGCTCGGGGAACGGCTGGCCGTTTCGAAGGATGCGGTGCTGGAATCCGGCGAACGCCAAATCATTTTCATCCACCATGGCGACGGCCAGCTGGAGTGGCGCAACGTCAAGATCGGACTGCGCGGCGGCGATTGGGTCGAAATCGTCGAGGGCCTGCAGGAAGGCGAACACATCGTCACTTCGGCGAACTTCCTGCTCGATTCCGAGAGTCAGTTAAAGTCGGCGGTCGGCGGCATGGCGGGGATGAAACACTGAATTTTCTCATAAAATACAGCAGACTTGACGATGAGTCTGAATACAAACTGAGCCATTACAATCACCTGGAGTCATCCCATGAGTTCCTGCTGCCACGATCCCACCGAACCGCCCAGAGCCGATCCCCGCGACGTACTTCGGGAACAAGAGCATTATGATAACCTGGTCCGCGATCTTTTCACCGGCGACCCGGAAAGAGTCCTGCTCCGGTTGTTGAACGAATCCAATGCCTACCTTCGGGAACTGGCGGCGCTCAGGGCGCATTACCCTTCTGTGCGACTGCAGGCGATCGCGCTGTTGAATGCCAAAAGCTTGGCGACGCTGGAACGCCTCTGTGAAAAGGAAGCGGATACCGCGTTCGGCGAAGCGGCTCGGCAACGGATCGAGCAGCTGAAATAACGGAGAGGCCAGCATGGTCGAAGCCATCATCGAATTCAGCGCTAAAAACCGCTTCATTGTGTTTCTGCTGGTTTTCGCGCTGGCGATGGGTGG
Source organism: Candidatus Methylomicrobium oryzae (assembly GCF_016745425.1). Taxonomy (GTDB): domain Bacteria; phylum Pseudomonadota; class Gammaproteobacteria; order Methylococcales; family Methylomonadaceae; genus Methylomicrobium; species Methylomicrobium oryzae. The sequence goes on from NZ_JAERVK010000022.1 coordinate 33,101, forward strand.
ATTATGGGCATTCAAAAATACCCCGATCGACGCACTGCCGGACATTTCCGATACCCAGGTGATCATCTATACGCCCTGGATGGGACGTTCGCCGGACTTGGTCGAAGATCAGATTACCTATCCGATCGTGACCGCGTTGCTCTCCGCCCCGAACGTGACGGTGGTGCGCGGCTTTTCCGATTTCGGCTATTCGTATGTCTATGTGCTGTTCAAAGACGGCACCGACATTTATTGGGCGCGCTCGCGGGTGCTCGAATACATGAACCAGTTGACCGGCAAGCTGCCGGAAGGCGTCGCGCCGCAGCTCGGTCCCGACGCGACGGCGGTGGGCTGGGTGTTCCAGTATGCGTTGGTGGATGAAAGCGGCACGCACAGCCTGGCCGAACTGCGCTCCTTTCAGGACTGGTATTTGCGGTACTGGCTGCGCGCGCTGGATGGGGTCGCCGAAGTGGCCAGCATCGGTGGCTTCGTGCGTCAATACCAGATCAACCTCGATCCGGCGAAAGTGTTGGGCTACAAGCTCGGCTTGGCCGAGATCATCGAGCGGATCCGGATGAACAATCTCGATGTCGGCGGCCGGATCGTCGAGTTTTCCGGGATCGAATACATGATCCGGGGGCATGGCTATCTCAAAACGACTGCCGACATCGAGCAGATCGCGGTCGGCGTCAGTGCGAAAGGCACGCCGGTTCTGTTGCGCGATGTCGCGACGGTGACGCTCGGGCCGGACATGCGCCGGGGTATTGTCGAGCTCGATGGACAAGGCGAAACGGTCGGCGGGATCGTGGTGATGCGCTTCCAGGAAGATACCCCGCAGGTGATCGGAAGGATCAAGGCCAAGCTTAAAGAGATCGAGCCATCATTGCCGAAAGGCATCAAGATCATCACGACCTATGATCGCAGCGACCTGATCCGGGAAGCGATCGCGACCGGGCAGGAAAATCTGCTCGAAGAATTGATCGTGGTCAGCGTGTTGATCATCGGATTTCTGCTGCATTTCAGGTCCGCGTTGATTCCGATCATTACACTGCCCTTAGCGGTATTGATCGCGTTCATTCCGATGTATTTCATGGGTTTGAGCATGAACATCATGTCGATCGGCGGGATTATCGTCGCGGTCGGCGACATGGTCGATGCCTCGATCGTGATGGTCGACAACGCGCATCGGCGCCTCGAAGAGTGGGACAAAAACAGACATCAAGGTGATCGGAACCGGATTCTGATCGAATCGGCGAAGGAAGTCGGTCCGCCGATCTTCGCCTCGCTGTTGGTGATCGCGATTGCGTTCATGCCGGTGTTCACGCTCGAAGCCCAGGAAGGCCGCCTGTTCAAGCCGTTGGCGTACACCAAGAACCTGTCGATTGCAGTCAGCGCCTTACTCGCGATTACGCTGATCCCGGCGCTGATGACGTATCTGATTCGGGGCCGCATTATCCCGGAGCAACGGCATCCGGTGACTCGGCTGTTACAGCGTCTGTACCGGCCGGTGCTCGGCTGGGCGCTTCGGCATCGGATCGCGGTGGTCGTGTTGACGATTGGCACGACCTTATCGATCATTCCGGCCTACTTGAAGTTGGGATCGGAGTTCATGCCGCCGTTGTATGAAGGCACGATCCTATACATGCCGACCACGTTTCCCGGCATTTCGGTGACCGAAGCCGGCAGGCTCCTGCAGCAGATGGACCGCAAGTTGAAGGCTTTTCCGGAAGTCGAGCGGGTCTTTGGCAAGGCCGGACGCGCCGAAACCTCGACCGACCCCGCGCCGTTCTCGATGATGGAAGTGGTCGTGCAACTGCAGCCGAAGGAGAAATGGCGGGCGGGCGTGACCTATGAGCAACTGATCGAAGAGATGGATCACGCCTTGCAGTTTCCGGGCGTAACCAATGCCTGGACCATGCCGATCAAGGCCCGGGTCGATATGCTGACGACCGGGGTCCGGACGCCGGTCGGCGTCAAGATCTTCGGCCCGGACCTGAAAACGATCGAGTCGATCGGCAAAAGTATCGAAATGGTCGCGAAGGAGGTGCCCGGCACCCGCAGCGCCTATGCCGAGCGGGTCTCGGGGGGCTATTTCGTCGATTTCGACATCAAGCGCGAAGAGATCGCCCGCTACGGCCTGACCGTGATGGACGTCGGCCGGATCATCGAATCGGCGATCGGCGGCGAGAGCTTCACGACCACGATCGAGGGCCGCGAGCGCTATCCGGTGAATGTACGCTACCTGCGCGAAACCCGGGATGATATCGACAAGCTTGGGCGAATCCCGGTCGCGACGCCGGGCGGAGCGCAGGTGCCGATCGCGCAACTGGCCGACCTTAAACTGGTCTCGGGACCTGCGATGATCCGTGACGAGGACGGCATGCTGTCGGGTTATGTCTATGTCGACATGGGCGAGCGCGACGTGGGCGGCTATGTCGAAGATCTAAAACGCGCGGTCAGCGAAAAGGTTGAGCTGCCGGCCGGTTATACCTTGGCTTGGTCGGGCCAGTACGAATTCATGCAGCGGGTACAGGAACGTTTGAAGATCTTCGTGCCGCTGACCTTGGGGATCATTTTTGTGTTGTTTTATTTCACCTTCAAGTCGGTCGCCGAAACGCTGCTGGTCATGCTCGGCGTGCCGTTTGCGCTGGTCGGTGGGATCGGGTATCTGGCGCTGCTCGGCTATAACATGAGCATCGCGGTCTGGGTCGGGTTGATCGCGTTGGCCGGGGTCGCGGCCGAAACCAGCGCGGTGATGCTGGCCTATCTGGATGAAGCCTGCAAGCGGCGGTCCGAAGCGGGCGCCTTGAAAACCCTGCCGGACCTGTTGGACGCGGTGGCCGAAGGGGCGATGGAACGGATCCGGCCGGTGTCGATGACCGCCTTGGCGAATATCCTCGGGCTGTTTCCGGTGATGTGGTCGAGCGGAGTCGGCGCCGATGTGATGAAGCGGCTGGCCGCGCCGATGGTCGGCGGCGTATTTTCGGCGATGCTGCTGACCTTAATCGTGATTCCGGTGCTCTATACGCTGATGCGGAGAATAGACTAACGAAACATTAAAAAATCATTCACTATTTCGAATAAAGCGATATTAGAATCTGATAATGTTGTTTTAGTCTAAATCCTGAATTCGCTACCATCGTTTTTCATTTACGTTATCGGGAAAACGAGAGGGAGAGCGCTGTGATGATTTTGAAACATGTCTGCCGAACCACCATAGCGCTGGCTATTTTAGGGGGTATGCCAGTTGTATCGGAAGCGACTAACGGCTATTTTGCGCACGGTTATGGTGCCCGCAGCAAAGCCCTGGCCGGGGCCAGCACGGCGAGGCCGCTCGATGCGTTCGCGGCCGCGATCAATCCGGCCAGCATTGCCTATCTTGGCGACCGGCTGGATGCGGAAATCGAATTGTTCAGTCCGCGTCGCCACTATACGGTGGACGGCACGCCGACATTGGCGCCGGGCGCATTTCCACTCAATAACGGTACGGTCGAAAGCGACAGCGAGTGGTTTCCGGTGCCGGCGATTGGGGGAAATTACCGGATTGACGATCAGCAGGCGATTGGTCTGACCCTGTACGGGAATGGCGGTATGAATACCGATTATGTAGCGACGCCGAATCCCTTATGTCCCTTCCCGGGCGGCAGCGGCACCTTCTGCGCGGGCACCACCGGGATCGATAAGGCCCAAGCGTTTATCGTGCCGAGCTATGCCCACACCTTCTGGGACGGTAAGTTATCGCTCGGTATCGCGCCGATCTTTGCGATCCAGCGTTTCAAGGCGCGCGGTTTGAGTTCATTCGCGCCGTTTTCGAGCGATCCCGAGCATCTGTCCAACCAGGGCTATGATTATTCTTTCGGGGGCGGCGTCCGGGTCGGCGGCTTGGCCGAATTGACGCCGGGACTGCGATTCGGAGCCTCCTACAAAAGCCGCATCACCATGACCGAATTGGACGACTATGCGGGGCTGTTTGCGAATCAGGGCGAATTTGACATTCCCGAAAGCTTTAACTTCGGTCTGGCCTGGGATGTCACGGAGCAGATCACCACCAGCTTCGACGTCGAACATATCCGCTACAGCCAGATCGACTCGGTCGGCAACCCCATGCTTCCCAATCTGCTGACCAAGCGGCTGGGTGATTCAGGCGGGCCCGGTTTCGGCTGGAAGGACATGACCATTTTCAAGTTTGGCACTGAATGGCGGCCCAATACGGATTGGACCTTACGCGCCGGCTTGAGCTATGGCGAGCAGCCGATTCCAGAGTCTGAGGTATTATTTAATATCTTGGCGCCGGGCGTGCAGGAATGGCATTTGACCACCGGCTTTAGCCGCGCGATCGCCGACAAGGATGAAGTCAGCTTTGCGTTCATGTATTCGCCGAGCAATTCGGTCAAAGGGCCGAACCCTCTGAGTCCTAGCCAGAACATCGAACTGGAGATGGAGCAGTATTCTTTTCAGTTGGCCTGGTCCAGACACTTTTGATTCATCAGAGCATAATTTATGAGCCACTTTACGCCTTATTCGGCGCTGGCAGGCGGATTATTGATCGGCCTTGCTAGCGCCCTGTTTTTATTCCTGAACGGGCGGCGTGCCGGTATTTCCGGGATTGTGGGGGGCTTGTTATCGCCCGAATGTCCTGATCCGGTCTGGCGGCTGTGTTTTTTGGCAGGGCTTTTGCTGGGGCCGCTCTGGATCAGCAAGACTGACTGGCTGCCCGTTAACATCGAAGTCAACGGTTCGTTACCTTTAATGGCGCTCGCGGGGCTGCTGGTAGGTTACGGTACGAGTCTCGGCAGCGGCTGCACCAGTGGTCATGGCATTTGCGGTCTGGCGCGGTTTTCGCTACGGTCGCTGGCGGCCACCTTGACCTTTATGCTCAGTGCCGGCATGACCGTTTACATTGTGCGTCATCTGCTCGGCGCCGGGGAGTGAGCGTATGGCGGCCGCGCTATCTGCGTTACTCTGTGGGACTCTGTTCGGGCTGGGACTGTATGTCTCGCAAATGATCAATCCTGAAAAAGTGCTCGGTTTTCTGGATGTGGCCGGGGATTGGGATCCCAGTTTGCTACTGGTGATGACGGGCGCGCTCGCCACCTTGATACCGTTGCAATGGCTTATTTTGAAGCGCGTCAAGCCGATCTGCACGGACAATTTTCAAGCACCGCCGCCCAGCCGGATCGATAAGCGCTTGCTTACCGGCGCCACCCTGTTTGGAATCGGCTGGGGACTGGCGGGAATTTGTCCCGGTCCCGCCATTTCTGGACTGATCTATGGACTAAACGGAAGCTATGTATTTGTCGGGGCGATGTTTATAGGCATGTGGCTTTTTCATGTCCTGAATAGCTACCGTTCGTCATAATGCTTCTCCATGTCAGAGTTTCTGATCATTTTAGGTCTATAAAGAGATTAATTAATCATTGCCCCATTCCCACCCGTATATCCCCGTTTTTGAGAGATAGGGATCAACGTTTCACCCTCAAAGTGACCTCCTGACAAACGCTCACTTTCGGTTATCCCTCCAATTCTTATAACTCTCACTTGAAACTTATCTCTGAATAACTCATACTGCGGATGAGTTTTCGGAGGTGTTATGCTTGTCGGTTATGCCCGTGTTTCCACGCAAGACCAAAATCCAGATCTACAGCTTGACGCGCTGAAGGCGGCAGGCTGTGAAAAGCTATTTGTCGAAAAAGCCTCCGGTGCCCAGCGTGATCGTCCGGAGCTGTTGGCCGCGCTGGACTATCTCAGGGCAGGGGACAGCCTGGTAGTCTGGAAACTGGACCGTCTGGCCCGTTCGCTGAAGCAACTGATCGAAACGGTAGAGCTACTGGAAAGCCGGAGTATTGGGCTCCGTTCACTGACCGAAGCGATTGACACCACGACCGCTGGCGGCAAATTGGTGTTTCATGTGTTCGGTGCCCTGGCCGAATTTGAACGCTCGATCATCCGCGAACGCACCAAAGCCGGCCTAGAGGCTGCCCGTGCCCGAGGTAAAAAAGGGGGCCGTCCCCCGGCCTTGGACGCGAAAGACCTCACAGCAGCCAAAGCGATGTTGTCCGATCCGGAGATTACAATGGAAGAGGTGGCCAAGCGGCTCAAGGTCGCTCCTTCTACTCTGTACCGGCATATGCCAGGGGGCAGGGGAGGAATTATGGAGAACAGCCAATGATTACACCGGTTGCCTATCTCGAAGCTCGAGATCCTACCCACAATGTCCACCGCGCTTATTCGATTGCTTATGGCCAGGATCTCTTTGGGAATTGGGTCGTCGAAACGACTTACGGACGAATTGGCGCCAAAGGACGGACTATCGTGACGGTAGTTAACAATGAAGAGGAAGCACTTAAGCATGTGCAAAAAGCGCTTAAGCGCCGCCAATCCGCGCCAAAGCGCATCGGCGTAGCCTATAAGATCCGTACCCTACGGGATTCAGATCAATGACCGAGCCCTCTCGGCGCTGCACATCCAGGATTCCCAGACCATGATCTCTTCAAACATCCCTTCAGCGGTTGCCCAGGAATTGGCTCCGCTTTTTAGCGAGATCGCCGCTATTATCCAGCAATCTAGGCAGCAGGTGCAGCTGGCCGTGAACAGTGCAATGGTGCACTGCTACTGGCATATCGGCCGGCTCATTGTCGAACATGAACAGCAGGGGCAAGCCCGTGCGGCCTATGGCAAACGCCAACTGGAGGTGCTTTCCGAACAACTGACCCGGCAATTCGGCAAAGGCTTTGATGCCACCAACTTGCGCAATATGCGGCGCTTTTATTTGATGTTTCCGATTCGGGAGACGGTGTCTCTCGAATTGAGTTGGTCGCATTACAATATCTTAGCGCGCGTCGAAAACACCAATGCCCGAAGCTGGTATCAACAGGAAGCGATTCAGCAGCACTGGAGTGTCCGCTCACTGGATCGGCAAATCAGCAAGCTCTATTACGAGCGCCTACTGTCCAGCCAGGATAAAGCGGCGGTTCAGGCCGAAGCGGAACAAAAAATTGCCGAGATGGAACAACCGGCGTTGTCCGCCAAGGATTATCTCCGCGATCCTTATATCCTCGACTTCCTGAATCTGCCCAACCAACGGCTTTTGGAATCCGATCTGGAACAGGGCCTGCTCGACAACCTGCAGGCCTTTTTGCTAGAACTCGGTAAAGGCTTCGCATTTGTGGCCCGGCAACAGCGCATTCGCACCGAAGATCAGGATTTTTACATCGACCTGGTGTTCTATCATTTCAAACTGAAATGCTTTTTACTGATCGACTTGAAGCTGGGCAAGCTGACCCACCAGGACGTCGGCCAGATGGACAGCTATGTTCGCATTTACGACCAACAGCAACGGGCTGCCGATGATAATCCCACGATCGGCCTGATCCTGTGCAGCCAGAAAAGCGAAGCGGTCGTGAAATATTCGGTGCTGACCGACAGTGAACAGCTGTTTGCGGCCAAATACCTGCCTTACCTGCCAACCGAAGCAGAGCTAAAGCGCGAACTGGAAATGGATCGGCTCAAAGTGCAAGCGCAATTGCTGAGTAAAACGGAGGAGGCAAAGCAAGGCCGTCAGGAATAGGGGGGAAAGAGTGGGTTGATAAAGAGGAGGCGGCGCAGTTGCTGGGCAGAAAAAGAATTCAGCATAGAATCCACTGTCGTATGAATCAGCCATTGGTAATGATAGTTTTATTGCAGAAGTCGATTTAATAGCATAGCTGCTGTTCGTCAATGACAGTCGCAGCGTGCTAAAATGTTATGTGATCGGTGCGCACACAATAGAGGATAGCTATCCTAAAAAATAGCAAGCCGGCACAAGTTTGCGTCTGGACCAGTCTGAGAGTGCTGCACCGATCAAATCGCGTTCTTGCGCCTGCCTGGCTCATATACCGAGTAGAACCAAATCTTCCTATCGACATGGCGAACCCGCTCCATTGAGTTGCCAGGGATCGAATCTGCTGCGAAGATGGTCTGACGCCGCAAAATCACCATTACTTCTGATGGCGCACGCGCATGCCATTTGACAATAGCTGACAGCCCAAGATAGTCATACACAGCCCAAGAGCCATCGTCGAAATTTCTAATCGTTGCTCCTCTCTTGAGAACTTGCCAAGATTTCACTGTCGTAATGATACGGGCGGCGGCTGGTAAAAGCTCGAAGCTGGCCTGTATGCGCGAGATCGGTCTCCCAACACGGGTCATGTGTGCCCAGCCAGTGCGATTCACAATGATGTCCCCAATGTCTGGATTAGTGGTGCCAACTAATTTCCATTGTTTATAGAAGTCGATTGCTGCTGCCTTTAAGCCCTTCGACATTTGATCTAGCTTGCCGGGAAGTTGGCTTGATACGGACATGTCAACCGTATTAAGGCCTAGTCGGCGATGTTGTCCGCTCGCCAACCTCGAGAACGGGCGCCTACATTCAATTCCCGGTTGGAAACGGTTCTTGAGCGGAACGATGATATTGCCATTGGTCGAATATGTCGCAGGCAACTTCAGATCCGCCCACCAGGCCCTACTTGGCGACCTGCCTATAGGTTCTTCTTGTACATAGATAAGCGCAACCGGAAGCGGTGATTTCATCCAGAAATCCTTCTTGACGTCCAGATTAGAAACTGAAATTTCGAGTTGGTTATTCGTCCGGTTCACGATGTAGCTAGCACCGCTCTTCACTTGTACGTGAATCAGTCCGCCAGTAAAAAGATGTTTCCAAGATCGGCGATCAGTCGGTTTGCTATTGTTAACCTCCATGGTTCTGATATAAACAAGACCATCCAGTCCATCGTCGTCCGTTTGCTTAATCTCGTTCCAGGACCAAGCCCAAGCTCGGCAAACAGTTTCAACATAGGCAGTACTCGCGGCCGAAATGCGGTTAGATTCAGAAGTCAATTTATTTCCCTTTGTATACTAGACAAATGATTTCCTCAGGACTTGCCTATTCTGTCGGCATCTTCCCTCGTTGGTCTAGTATCCACTCAACAGACATCATATTTCAATTCGTTGTCATTTTTTAGAGTTGGTATCTGGTTCCAACGGTTACAGTGACCGCCTTTAGAGCATGAAAAACTGACTGGTTTATATAATTTTGGACGGCAGCTTTGAGCAAGAACATGCAAAGAATTGACTATTATCCTAAAAATCAGGATTTTTCGGACTCAGAAGAGCATTGGTACAATATACGGAATTTATGTAATCAGTTTAGTACCTATCAATGTCAACCAACTATCCATCCGATAACCGCACAAAAGAACGTTTCGATTTAGCGGGCAATGCCCCAAGTGCGTGGCTCATGACAGCTGATTTCCTGCTGGCGGGTGCCCGTGTACTGATTCGTGAGTTTCAATCACCGAATATGGATCTTCCGATTGGTTCCTTGATACCAATAGAGGAGAAGCTGCTTCCTTCTGCATTTCTTCTTTATGGTTTTGCCCTTGAAAATCTTATGAAAGCCTTATTGCTTAAAAAAAGTGATAGGAAGTTCGCTATCGATGGAAAATTAAAACTAGAAAATATAGATAGACATGATCTATCTCTTCTCGCACAACAAGCGGATTTCTATGTAAGCGAGGAAGAAAAACTTGTGCTATCAAGCTTATCTACAAAATTAGTCTCGTCAGCGAGATATCCTGTTGGAAAAAATTGGGAAAAGCACAGATTGAGACAGTATCCGAATGGCGGATTCGGCAGCCAGACTTCTTTCAACTCCGGCGACATACCTATGATTGAAGCCATGGTAAAAAGGTTGATAGAAGAACTCGGCTACGACGACTTAATTTAATTACTGGATTTGTCTGGAAAATCTTAAATTTTTCGGACAATGGTTTCCCGTCATAAAATCAAAGGATTGCATGTCCGATAAATCTGTCCGAAAGAGTAATTAAGGAATCTGAGCCATGCTGACACCGCTCGCTGCCTCGAAGCTCGAAATCCCGCTCGCAATATTTATCCCCCTAATTCGCTGGCCTAAAGGTAGACTATACGGTTACATGGGAATTTAGAGGACCAGAATTTAGTGAACAAAGCGATCAAAGAAGACCTTGAGCGGCACGTAGAGCAGATTGAAAAAATTGCCGAAGGCATCGCGGCGGCAGATCGTGGCGAAGTGCTTGCCCATGATGACGTCATGAGCGAAATGGAAAGCCTGATCGCGAAAAAACTTGAAGAAACCGATGAAAATTGCCTGGACCAAGCCAAACGCCCAATTATACAAAAAGATTAAATTCCCCATCTGAATAACCAAACCACGATCCAAACCGGCTAGGCACTTCATTGAAGTGATACAGCGGCAGTAATTAAATAACAACATGGCCATCAAAAAATCCGAACTTTACTCTTCCCTTTGGTCGAGCTGCGACGAACTGCGCGGCGGCATGGATGCCAGCCAATACAAGGACTACGTCCTCGTGCTGCTGTTCATCAAATATGTCAGCGACAAATACGCCGGTCAGCCTTTTGCACCGATCACCATTCCGGAAGGTGCCAGCTTCAAGGACTTGGTCGCGCTCAAAGGCAAACCCGACATCGGCGACCAGATCAATAAGAAGATCATCGCGCCGTTGGCTAACGCCAATAAGCTGTCCGATATGCCGGATTTCAACGATGCTTCCAAGCTCGGCAGCGGCAAGGAGATGGTGGACCGGTTGACCAACCTGATCGCCATTTTCGAGAACAAGGCGTTGGATTTCTCGAAGAACCGCGCCGAAGGCGACGACATTCTCGGCGATGCTTATGAATACCTGATGCAGCACTTCGCGGTGGACAGTGGAAAGAGCAAGGGGCAATTCTATACGCCTGCCGAAGTCAGCCGGGTGATCGCGCAGATCGTCAGCATCCGCGACGCCAAGACCAGCGCCGCCACCACCGTTTACGATCCGACCTGCGGATCCGGCTCACTATTGCTGAAGGTGGGCGACGAGGCCAAAACCGCCGTCACGCTCTATGGGCAAGAAAAAGACGCCGCCACCAGCGGACTGGCGCGGATGAACATGATTCTGCATAATAACCCGACCGCGCTGATCATGCAGGGCAACACTCTGACCGATCCCAAGTTCAAGGAGGGCGACAGCCTCAAGACTTTCGATTTCGTCGTCGCCAATCCGCCCTTTTCCGACAAGCGGTGGAGCACTGGCCTCGATCCGCTTCACGATCCATACCAGCGCTTCCAGTCCTTCGGCGCGCCGCCTGCAAAACAGGGCGATTACGCCTATCTGCTGCACATCGTCCGCTCGCTCAAGAGCGCGGGTAAAGGCGCTTGCATCCTACCACACGGCGTATTGTTTCGAGGCGGCGCCGAGGCCGAAATCCGCCGTAATCTGGTGCGCAAGGGGTACATCAAGGGCATCATCGGCTTGCCGGCGAACCTGTTTTTCGGCACCGGCATTCCAGCCTGCATTATCGTGATCGACAAGGAAGACGCCCAAGCGCGCAAAGGCCTCTTCATGATCGACGCCAGTGGCGGCTTCATGAAGGACGGCCCCAAGAATCGCCTGCGCGCCCAGGACATCCACAAAATCGTCGATGTATTCACCAAAATGCTCGACATCCCGAAATATGCACGCCTGGTCTCGGTCGACGAGATCGAAAAGAACGAGTTTAACCTGAACCTGCCGCGCTACATCGACAGCAGCGAAGCCGAGGACTTGCAGGACATTGCCGGTCACCTGCAAGGCGGTATCCCGAGCCGGGATATTGACGCGTTGGAACGCTATTGGGCGGTATGCCCAGAGCTCAAGCAAACGCTCTTTGCGCCTAACCGCCCCGGCTATTTCAACCTGGCCGTAGACAAGGCCGCGATCAAAACGACCATCTACAAGCATCCCGAATTCGCTGCGTTCATCACGAACATGAATGCCCATTTCAATGCCTGGCGGGAAAAAAGCGCCGCGATCTTCAAGACATTGCAAGCCGGTTTCCATCCCAAGGAAATCATCGCCCAGCTGTCCGAGGACTTGCTCGCCCATTACGCGGACAAGCCGCTGATCGCCGCTTACGATATCTACCAGCACCTGATGGATTATTGGGCCGAGACGATGCAGGACGATTGCTACCTGATCGCCGTCGACGGCTGGAAAGCCGAAACTTACCGCATCATCGAAACCGATAAGAAAGGCAAGACGAAAGACAAAGGGTGGACGTGTGATCTGATACCGAAAACGTTGATCGTCGGCCGTTATTTCCCCAAAGAGCAGCAAGCCATTGACCAACTCGCCGCCGACCTGGAAAGTGTAAACGCTCGCTTGACCGAATTGGAAGAGGAGCACGGCGGTGAAGAGGCCGCGTTTTCAGGCTTCGACAAGATCAATAAGGCAAGCATCAACGAGCGGCTGAAAGAAATCGGCAACGATTCGGATGCTACCGAGGAAACCGCAGTGTTGAACGAATGGCTCAAGCTTTCCAACGAAGAGGCCGCGCTCAAGAAAAAACTTAAGGAGGCCGAGGCCGTGCTGGATGCGAAAGCTTATACCCACTATCCCAAGCTTACCGAGGACGAAATCAAAACGCTGGTGGTCGATGACAAATGGTTGGCTGCGCTCGATGTTGCCACCCATGGCGAAATGGACCGCGTGAGTCAACAACTCACCCGACGGGTAAAGGAATTGGCCGAACGATATGAAATCCCGATGTCTCAACTGACGGAGCGCGTGAGCGAATTGGAGGCGAAGGTAAACCGTCACCTGGAAAAGATGGGGTTCGCATGGACCTGAAACCGGGATACAAACACACTGAAATAGGCGTGATTCCCGAGGAGTGGGTGGTGAAATCTACGAATCAGATTGGTACGCCAGTTAGAGGTGGATCACCCCGGCCAGCTGGTGACCCACGATATTTCAATGGCTCATATATTCCTTGGCTCACTGTCGCCGCATTGACAAATATTCCAGCATCTCGGCTTATAGTCTTGGAAACGACGACTTCCTTAACAGAAGAAGGCTCTCTGCACAGTAGAACACTGACGCCTGGAACTTTGATTATCGCAAACAGCGGTGCAACCCTGGGAGTTGCGAAAATACTCGGCATCAAGTGCTGTGCGAACGACGGAATCGCTGCAATCCTTAATCTCAGCAATAATGTCAGTCCTTTTTATCTCGCACACTTTATCAATACTAAGACAAACTACCTTCGTGAAGTTGTCGCGACTGGCAACGGGCAGCCGAATCTAAACACCGAGTTGATAGGCAACTTTAAGATCCCCATCCCTTCCACCAAAGCTGAACAAGAAGCCATTGCTGAGGCGTTGGGTGATGCGGATGCCCTGATTGAATCCCTGGAGCAGCTTATCGCCAAAAAGCACCAGATCAAACAAGGCGCGATGCAGGAATTGCTCACCGGCAAAAGGCGTCTGCCGGGGTTTAGTGAAAAGTGGAGCGTTAAAAGGTTTGACCAACTTGCAAACATCCAACGTGGCGCATCACCTCGACCCATCGATAACCCAATCTGGTTTGACGAAAATTCTTCAGTTGGCTGGGTGCGAATCTCAGATATCACAAAATCTGGTATATATCTGCGCGAAACAACGCAGCGCTTATCGGTTCTGGGAATTCAGCATAGTCGGCCAGTCAGCCGTGACAGTTTGATCATGAGCATTTGCGCAACTGTAGGAAGGCCAATCATTACTGAGATCGATGTTTGTATCCATGACGGGTTCGTGGTTTTTAATAACCTCCGTTGCAACAAGTACTTCCTTTATTACATACTGAGCTCTATTGAAGATGATTGGTCGCGACATGGTCAAACTGGTTCTCAAATGAATCTAAATACAGGATTGATCAATCGTACTGAAGTTCCTATGCCTCCAACGGTCAAGGAACAGACCGCTATCGCCGAAATCCTCAGCGATATGGACGCAGAAATTGATGTACTGGAAACCAAGCTCACTAAAGCCCGCCAAATCAAGCAAGGCATGATGCAGGAACTCCTTACCGGTCGGATTCGGCTGGTATGAGCGCTGCAGAACAAACGGCACAATACTTTATCGGTTGGGATGTCGGCGGCTGGAACTGCGACAAAAACCGAGAAAGCCGCGATGCTTTGGTGATTCTCGATACCGAACGGAACCTGGTCGGTACGCCGTGGCGTGGCAATTTGCGCAAATCGATCAATGAGGCGACGACTGCTCGGGAGTGGTTACGGAGGCTTTTCGGTTATTGCCGGGTGGATTTTCCCGAGCACAACCTGCAGGCGATCCTCGCGATCGATACGCCGCTGGGTTTCTCCGAGGCGTTTAGCCGATTGATCACCTGCAGGGAATACGCCGAAGCCGTGGAGCAGTCCAACACGAACGCTTACCTGTTCCGCGCAACCGAGCGCTTTCTATTCGATCACGGCCTAAATCCGCTCTCCCCGGTCAAGGACATGATCGGCAGCCAGGCGACGAAAGGCGTGCACGTGCTCGCCAAGTTCGCGCCCCAGGTAACTAGGTGCGGGGTATGGTCGGACAGCGACTGCCTGACCGCGATTGAAGCCTATCCATCGGCGTGTAAGACCTCCGCTTTCATACAACATTTATTACGCCCGTATGTGAAGGATGAACGCGCGGATCCCACCGAGCGGATCTGGATTGAATCGCTCGATCATCCGGACAAACGCGATGCCCTGATCTTGCCTTGATCGCCCATGCGTTTGCCTTTTCTCCGCCCGCATTGGCGGCACCCCTCGCTTCGATCCAGCCAGCGGAAGGCTGGATTTGGATACCTAAGGATGCTTTACAAATGGACAAGGCCGTTGAGGCGGAATAATTAACGACCTCTTGCGGCAGAAGCTTTTCGGTATCAACAAAGCGCTTTTTCAAGATCATGCCAGGACGCTTTCGAGAGCATTTTTAGGCAGAATCTCTTGAGTTTATTGAAAATCGTTGAAAAATGGCGATAGAATCGAGAGGTTTTAGTCATACCTTCAAAGAAAATTGATACTATCATTCCTCCACTTTGCCTTTTTCCGTTTCCCACGATGAACATATCCTTTTCCGTCAATGACGACATTTTGCTGTCGCTGAAAGAAACCACCGAAGAATTTACCCAGGACGTCCGTTTTTTGTCGGCGTTGATGTGGTATCGCAAAAACCGCTTATCGCTCGGGAAAGCCGCGGAATTGGCGGGCTACAGCAAACTGGACTTCATCGAACGGATGAAATTGGAAAACGAGCCGATCTTCGATTACAGCGCAACAGAAATCGCCGAGATTTTTACGGATGCCGATAAATTGCCATGATCATCGTCGCGAACACCACGCCGATTATCTCGTTGGCCTCGATCGGACGGTTGGACATCCTCGAAAAGCTGTTCGGCAGCGTGATGATTCCGGAGGCGGTCTACCAGGAAATCAAGGCCAAGCCCGGTTACGGCTATGAGCAAGTTGACGCCTCGTTTATTGAGGTCCGCGCGATTCAGGGACTGTTGTACAAGGATTTCTTACTGACCCAGCTGGATTCGGGAGAAGCCGAAACGATCATTTTGGCAAAAGAGCTCAACGCCGATTTTGTCATTATCGACGAAAACTTAGGGTACCGGATTGCCAATAACGCCGGGCTGACGGCCATTCGGACGCTATCGCTGTTACTGAAGGCGAAGGAAAAAGGCCATATTGAGCAAGTCAAGCCCTTGCTGGACGAGATGATCACCAAAGGGCGGTGGTATTCCTCTACCGTATACCGGGCATTTTTGGAAAAAGCAGGCGAGCTATGACCGCCATCGGCAAACCCGAACGCGCGACGCAGAATCGCGTGATTGCCTTGTTTCAAGAGGAACTCGATTACCGCTACCTCGGCGATTGGACCGATCGCAATGGCAACAGTAACATTGAGGAAGGTTTGCTTTCCGCCTACCTGGACAGAAGCGGCTACAGCTCGGCAGAGATCGGCAGCGCGCTGCACAAGCTGCGTACTGAGGCCGACAATCACAGCCGTAACCTGTACCACAATAATCAAGCCGTTTACAAACTGCTCCGTTACGGGGTCCAAATCAAAACCGAAGCGGGTAAGGCCACTGAAACCGTCCACCTGATCAATTGGCAAGCCCCGGACAAAAACGACTTCGCGATTGCCGAAGAAGTCACGCTCAAGGGCAATCACGAACGACGCCCTGATCTGGTCCTGTACGTGAACGGCATCGCGATCGGCGTACTGGAACTCAAAAATAGCCGCGTGTCGATCGGCGACGGCATCCGGCAAAACCTCTCCAACCAGCAGCCGGAATTCAATGCGGGGTTTTTCAGCACGGTGCAGTTCGTTTTCGCCGGCAACGATTCGGAAGGCTTGCAATACGGCACCATCGGCACCTCGGAGAAATATTTCCTGAAGTGGAAAGAGGACGAAGAGGACAACAGCCGCTACAAGTTGGATAAATATCTGCTCAAGCTTTGCGAGAAGCGCCGCTTGATCGAATTGATGCACGATTTTGTGCTGTTCGACGGCGGCGTCAAGAAGCTGCCGCGCGTGCATCAGTATTTCGGCATCAAGGCGGCGCAGGACTCTGTGCGCCGGCGGCAAGGCGGCATCATCTGGCATACCCAAGGCAGCGGCAAGAGCATCGTAATGGTGTTGCTGGCCAAGTGGATCCTGGAAAATAACCCGCATGCCCGGGTCGCGCTCATTACCGACCGCGACGAACTGGATAAACAAATCGAGCGCGTCTTCAACGAGGCAGGGGAGACGATCCAGCGCACCCAGAGCGGCCGCGACTTGATGAGTCAGCTCGGCCAGGCGACGCCGCGGCTTTTGTGCTCGCTGGTTCACAAATTTGGTCGCAAAGATGTGGACGATTTCGATGCGTTTATCCAGGAACTGGAAGCGCAGCCCAGTCCGGCAGTCGGCGAGGTTTTTGTGTTCGTGGACGAATGCCATCGCACGCAAAGCGGCAAGCTGCATCGGGTGATGAAGGCGATGCTGCCGAATGCGGTATTTATCGGTTTCACTGGGACGCCGTTGTTGAAGAAGGACAAGGCGACCAGCCTGGAAGTCTTCGGCAGCCACAGCTACATCCATACCTATAAATTCGGCGAAGCGGTTGAGGATGGCGTGGTGCTGGATCTGGTTTACGAGGCGCGCGATATCGATCAAAAACTCGGCTCGGTGGACAAGATCGATGCCTGGTTCGAAGCGAAGACCAAAGGTTTGAACGACTGGCAGAAGGACGAGCTGAAAAAACAATGGGGCACGATGCAGAAGGTGCTCAGTTCGCGCTCGCGCATGGAGCGGGTAGTGGAAGACATCATCTTCGATTTCAGCGTCAAACCGCGCCTATCCAGCGCACGCGGCAACGCAATTCTAGTTGCCTCCAGCATCTATGAGGCGTGCAAATATTTAACGCTCTTTCAGAAAACGCCGTTCAAAGGCAAGTGCGCCTTAATCACGTCCTACAATCCGCAAGCCCAGGATGTGACCAAGGAAGAAACCGGCGCGAATACCGACACCGACAAGCAGTTCATCTACAACACTTATACCGACCTGCTGAAAGACATCACCGCGAAAGCGGGGATGACGAAAACCGAGACTTATGAGGAACAGGCGAAAGGGTTGTTCACGAAGGAGCCGGCCAACATGAAGCTGCTGGTTGTGGTGGATAAGCTGCTGACCGGATTCGATGCGCCGCCCTGCACCTACCTTTATATCGATAAATCGATGCAGGATCACGGGCTGTTCCAGGCTATCTGCCGCACCAATCGGCTGGACGGCGAGGACAAGGATTTCGGTTACATCGTCGACTATAAGGATTTATTCAAAAAAGTCGAAAACGCGATTTCGGTGTACACCGCGGAACTGGACCGCAGTGCCGGCGGCGCCGATCCGGATGTGTTGTTGCACGACCGTTTGCAAAAGGGCAGGGAACGACTCGACCAGGCATTGGAAGCCATCGTGCTGCTGTGTGAGCCGGTAGCGCCGCCGAAAGGCGAGTTGGAACATATCCATTACTTTTGCGGCAATACTGAAATGCCTTCCGACCTGGAAGAGCGGGAACCGCAACGCACCGCGCTCTATAAGGCCACGGCGGCCCTGGTGCGCGCCTACGCGACGATCGCCGATGAGATGGAGCCTGCCGGTTACAGTCACACCGATAGTGCCCGCATTAAGCAGAGGCTCGAACATTATTTAGTCATCCGCGAAATCATCCGCAAGGCCAGCGGCGAAACCCTCGATTTGAAAGCCTACGAAGCCGACATGCGGCATCTGATCGATACCTATATCCAGGCCGACGAACCGCGCAAGATTTCGCCGTTCGACGACCTGCCATTGCTGGAATTGATCGTCAAAACCGGCATTGCGGATGCCATCAATCAGCAATTGGGCGGGCTCAAGGGCAATAAGAACGCCATCGCCGAGAGCATCGAGAACAACGTCCGCCGCAAGATCATCAAGGAGCATCTGAACGACCCGGCGTTTTTCGAAAAGATGTCGGCGCTGCTCGACGAAATCATCGCGGCGCGCAAAGCCAAAGCGATCGAGTATGAAGAGTACTTGAAGCGGATTGCCGAAGTCGCGAAAAAAGTTGAGGCGGGCAAAGGCGAGGATACCCCTGAGCAACTGGATACCCCGGGGAAACGCGCGCTGTACAATAACCTGGACCAAAATGAGGCGTTAACCCTGAAAATTGACGAGACCATCAAACAGGTCCGTCCCGATGGTTGGCGCGGCGTTCAGGCGCGCGAGCAAATCATCAAGAAGGCGTTGTATGGCGTCTTACAGGATATTGCCGAAGTCGAGCGCATTTTCCTGATCATCAAAGCACAGCTCGAGTACTGATGGCCACCCAAATCACTCTGGGCAACCTCACGGTGGATATCGTGTTTAAGGACATCAAAAACATCCATCTCAGCGTTTATCCGCCTGACGGCAAAGTCCGCATCTCGGCGCCGGCCCGGATGAATCTTGATACCGTCCGCGTCTTCGCCATTTCCAAACTGGGCTGGATCAAGCAGCAGCAAGAGAAACTGCGCAGCCAGGATCGCGAGACGCCGCGCGAATACCTGGACCGGGAAAGCCACTACGTGTGGGGAAAGCGCTATCTGCTGAAAGTCGTGGAAGGCAATGCTGCACCGGGAATCGAGCTAAAGCACAACGCCATGGTGTTGCGGGTGCGGCCGGGAACCGATGAAGAAAAAAAACAGGCGCTGGTGGAAAGCTGGTACCGCGAACAACTCAAGGCAGCCGCCACCGATTTAATCGCTTGCTGGGAGCCGCTGATCGGCGTCAAAGTGGGGGCGTTTTTCGTGCAGCGCATGAAGACGAAGTGGGGCAGTTGCAACCCGATCAATCGCAGCCTCCGCCTCAATACCGAACTCGCCAAAAAGCCGCCTGAATGCCTCGAATATATCGTCGTGCATGAAATGGTGCACTTGTTGGAACCCACGCACAATGCGCGGTTCGTCGCGTTGATGGAGCGAGTTATGCCGAACTGGCGGATGTTTCGGGAACAATTGAATCAACTGCCCGTTCGGCATGAGATGTGGGATTATTGACATAATGAAATAGAGTTTCAGCCGTATGAATATGGCTATGTGTAACTCGTGCCATTCCTCGAAAATAAAAGAATCTAATCGTTCGTATAAACATAGGCAAAAATTGGCTCTATGCATGATAGTTCTCATGTTGATGAGTTACTTAATAGACAATATTAGCTATAGAATAATATGTTTTTATATATAAGGTAAAAAATGATTGAAATCGAAGCAGATGGAAATATTTCAAGTTTTATTCAAGCTTTGAAGGAAAATACTATACATATCGATATAAATCAAGAAACATGGTTTCGAGGTCAGCCAGATTACACTCACAAATTATTTCCAAGTATATTTAGGAATAACATTAATAATAGTCCGCAATTTGATCAAGTTGAAATGTATGAAGAAGCGGACATGTACGCAGAATTTATCAGGCGATACCCGGAGCATTCAAATAACCATAAAAATGTTTTTGAATGGCTAACTCTAATGCAACATTACCGTCTACCGACTAGGCTTCTTGATTGGACAACAAACTTGCTGGTAGCACTGTTTTTTTGTTGCAACGAGGAAAAAGATAAGGATGGAGCTATTTTTGTATTTAACCCAGTCTCTGACCTTTCACTACCTAACGATTTTGGTAAATTTTTAGAGATTCAAGTCACGTCTTATGATAAAACATTATTTTATGAACAACTATTTATGCTTTCTGATAATGCATTTGGGGAAGAAACGAAGATTAATGGAATAAAAATAAAAGATATAAAAAATGATGTTGGATATAAGATTTCTTCCATATGTAATGTTTCAAGGTGTTTTGAGGCTTTTGAAAGTTTAGAAAAATTTCATGGTATAGACCAATATGTTAGCCTAATAGATAATTTCTCTGATATTTATACTTTCAGACCTCCCCATTTAAACCATAGAATAAGGCAGCAGCACGGATGTTTCACTTTTCATGGTGGAAAGTTTTTTGAAGGTTGGGAGTTTATTAAGACTTTTAATATGGATAACCAATACAAACTGGTAAAAATAAAAGTGAATAGCGAAGACAAGCCTAGAATATTAACTGAACTAAACCTGTGTGGGATCTATGAGGCGACTTTATTTCCAGAAATGGAATATCAATCTAAACAAATAAGAGATCGCTATAGAAATATTTATACGCTCTTTAAAGGCACTCCAATACTTTATTAGAAATTATTTTATATATAAAATAATAAAAATATAACTAATTTTGATGATGTAATGGCGCATAGTCGATGAATAGAAATAATGGAAGGAAGGAATGATCCATCGTTTCAATCTAAAAAATGATAATTTCTATCTAGAATAAAGCGTTCGAGATTATGTGTAGTTATTCTTTCGAAAATCGAGGAGTTTGAAATGAGTCAAGGTTATGAAGCTTATCAGAAAACTGTGGAAGCTGACATTTCTACTTGCTTGGAAGAGATGTGCGTTCAACCAATCCTTTTTATTGGCTCAGGAATTTCTCAACGATATTTTGATGGTCCAAATTGGGATAATTTGTTAGAGCTAATGGCTCAGAAATGCCCTTTAGCTAAGGATTTTGCCTACTATCGCCAAAAGCATTCGTCTCTTATTGATGCGGGTACGGACCTTGCCGAACTCTATAGAGAGTGGGCTTGGGGCGAAGGAAGATCTGAATTTCCTGCCAACTTGTTTTCGAGTTACCAACCCGCCGATATTTACATCAAACATAAAGTCGCAGAATATTTTGAAGCTCTATCTTCATCTTCTCTAACAGAGGCAAAGAAAATACAACATGCAGTTGAGCTTGATGCGCTAAGAGGAATCCGACCTCATGCTATTATCACGACAAATTACGATAGATTCCTGGAAAATTTATTCCCGGAATACACTTCGATTATTGGGCAATCAATCCTGCGAGCTAATTACACCGATATCGGTGAGATTCTTAAAATTCACGGATGCTCTTCCGCACCTGAGAGCGTTGTTCTAACACGTAATGACTATAACGATTTTAATAAAAAGAAAAAATACCTTTCTGCCAAGCTTTTGACGTTCTTCGCAGAACATCCATTGGTGTTTCTTGGATACAAAGCCGAAGACCCGAATGTAAAGGAGATATTATCAGATATAGACGAAATTCTATCGGCAAAGGGAGAATTGATACCAAATATTTACCTCGTAGAATGGGATAAGAATGCTTCAAAGCTTCAGAATCAGCCATATGAGGTTCTGTTGAGTGTTGGCGATGATAAGACGGTCAGAATTAAACGTATTGTGGCAGATGATTTTGAATGGATTTACAAAGCGTTCAGCACTAATGATGTCATAGAGGCAATCAATCCTAAAGTATTAAGAGCTTTGCTCGCACGCACATATACGCTTGTCAGGCAAGATATTCCCAGACGCTCTGTTGATGTCGACTACCAGACACTTGAGCACGCTTTATCAGATGATGGATTTGCTAAGCTTTATGGGATTACTACTTTAGACGATCCGTCAACAGCTAATGCAAAATATCCATATTCACTAACACAAGTTGGGGAGAAACTGGGATATCCAAGCTGGCATAAAGCAAACCAATTATTAGAGCAGTTGCAGGAAATTTCAGGCAAAGACATAAAATCAAGTGACAATAAGTATCATCTTGCCATAAAGTCTGGAAATAAATCATTTGTTCGTAAATATTCTGATTCTTTTGTTGATCTCCTTCGGGAATTTAGAGACGGTGCCACTTACAATCTTCAAATTTAATCAGTTTTTTGACTTATCTCATGCGCCCATTCTCAATAAAAATATTTGTTCCCTCCGGCGATCCAGAAGGTGTACGTATCGTTTCTCGTGACGATTGGCCAGGAAAAGCCGTTGTATTTCCTCGTGAATTGCTGGGCGAAGTCAAAGGTCGCCGCGAATATCAACAACCGGGCGTTTATCTTTTAGCTGGAGGTAAAAAACTTTATATCGGCGAAGGTGACCCACTAGGCGAACGCTTAGGTGAACATGCTCGGAAAAAAGCCTTCTGGAAAAAAGCTGTATTTTTTACCGCTGAAGGTGGGAGACTAAACAAAGCACATGTTCAGCACCTTGAATCAAAACTTATTGCCTTGGCCCACGATGCGGGCTTAGTTGAGTTGGATAATGGCAATCAACCTACGACCCCAGCATTGAGCGAAGAGGAATATGCTTCAGCTGAGAATTTTTTGCGGGAAATCCTTTTGATACTTCCATTGCTTGGATTTTGGCAATTTGACGATGATCGCCAGGAAGAAGACGAAGCCGAAATACAAGAGGAAGCACAAGAGAAAATAGCAAGTAAAAAGGTCGGCAAACGCGCCAATATTTATTCAAGTTTGCCCAGAGGAATGCGTTTTAAATTTCATAGCAGTAGTAATATGAAAGCTGCTCTAGAACTCGTTGATGGTGGGGTGATAATTAAGGCCGGCAGTCAGGCAGTGTTGGAACCTAAACAACATTTCGAGATTCATGGAACCAGCTATGCGGCAAAACGCCGTGAGCTAATTGAGTCTGGTATTCTGCAATTGAAAAGTACTTTCTATATATTTTCTCAAGATCAATTTTTTTCATCGGCTTCAGCGGCTGCATCAGTCATAGCCGGACAGAATCATAATGCTGATCATTGGGTTGCTGAAGATGGAGATAATCTCGGAAATTTATTGAGAACAATAAGATTAAAGTCGAGCTAAAAGCTGAATCCGATCTTTAACTAGCGCGGTAGCGATCATATAACTAACCGTAAACAAGGCGCCGGCTGTCGTTGTTTTCCTCCCGTCAAATGGCTCTATCAATAATTTACCTTGAACGTCGGGCTGTCCTCCGGCCGGGTCTTCCGATGATCGTAGATCCGCGTCGTCGCAATGTTCGCGTGGCCGAGCCATTCCTGCACCTTCGCGATATCGGCTTGATGGTCGAGCGCGTTGGTGGCCGCCGTTGCCCGTAAGGAATGCGCGCCGATTTCAAAACCTAATTTCCCCGAATAGGCTCGCACGAGCTTATAGACGCCGTCGGGCGTGATGCCTTTCTCGCCGTGGCTTTTCATATTATTACTGACCGGGCGGAACAGGGCACCGGTCTCGTCGCTGCCATGCCCGGCCAATTCCAGATAGTCATGGATCAGGCCGCCCGCGGCCGGATGCAGCGGCACATAACGGGTCTTGCCGCCTTTACCGGACACCTTCAGGTGCGGCACCCCGCGCCGTTCGTTCTTGAAGTCTTTCACGGTCAGTTTACAGAGCTCTTCACGCCTGAGTGCATGATAGAGCAGGGTGGCCAGGATCGCCTTGTCCCGTAAAGTGCGCAGCGAGTCCCCATCCGGCGCATCCAACAATTTCCGCGCCTGGTGATCGCCCAAGGCCGGGGTCCGACCTTCGGTACTGTCATGCTTCGGCCGCTTGACGCCCTTGACCGGGTTATGGGTCACCGCGTTTTTCTCGCAGAGATAATCGAACAGCGAGGATAAAGCCGACAAGCGATGGCGGATCGTCGTGCCGTTCAGCATCCGATTACCCAAATCATCCCGCCAGGCGATCACATGCGCGCGGGTGACCACGCGGAATTCATCCGCTTGCTGGATCCCGGTAAAGTGCATGAAGTCCCGGATCGCGTTTTCATAGGCGCGCCGCGTCGCTTTATTGGTCAGGTTCGCGAACCATTCGACTTCCGGCGGCACCTCGCTGAGGCGCAAAAATGCTTCGGCGGTCAACAGCCGGTTTGGGGAGGAAAGCGTTTGAAGGTCGGTCATGGCAAGAGCCGTGTCAGATTGATGAAGTCGCGCACGGACACAATCTGGGTGCCTTCGTAACGAGCCAGCGCAAGCAAGTGCGGCTTATCGCCGGTGACCAGATAATCCGCTTCCCCGCCCAGCGCGAGGGCCAGCAAATAATTATCGTCCGGATCCGGCGATACCTCCACCGCGGGCAGGTTCTCCATCAAAACGGCCAGCTCGCGCAAATGATTGATCAGGCGCCCGGCCAATGACGGCTTCAGTCGCGCGCTGATTTTGGGATAGCGGGTCACGCGCATCAATTCTTCCAGCTGCAGGTCGGACGTCAACAGGTCAAAACGACCACGCCGCCACTGGGTGAGGAGTTGAGCAGGCAAGGACGTTTCGATCAGCAACGCGCTGACCAGGACATTCGTGTCCAGCACCACCCGCATCTCAGGCTTCGGGCTTCGGCGGGTTGGCCAGCGTTTCGCGCCGCTCATGCCGGACCGCGTCGGTGGCTTCGTCAATCAGGTCCTGCAGTGCCTCGGGCTCGAGATCGCTAAACGCGGCACGCGTCTCGCTCAGCGTTTGCTCAAAGACCCGCCACCGCACGGCCTCTTCAATGAATTTAGACAAATCGCCTTTTTTGAGCCCGCGCTGCGCGAGCAGACTGCGCACCGCGATGTCGGTGTCTTTCGAGACCTTGACCGTCCAGCGCGTAGTGTTGTCAGGGGTTGCCATCGGCTGCCTCTTTAATAAACATTTATACATTTAGCTGTTTAGCTGTTTAGCTGTTTAGCTGTTTAGCTGTTTAGCTGTTTAGTACCCTAGCATGCTAGGCCGCTAAATGCGAGAGGTTTTTGGTGGGTGTTTTACTCTTGATAAAATGTGTTATCAAGAGTTAAAAACGTGAAATAGGGCAGGGCATCTTGATAAAAATCAAGATACGATCGACAGATTTTCTTTTACACGGCGAGCAATGAGTATTCGTTCAATCCCTTCGTAGACTCCACTGAATACGCCTCAGATTGTTGACCATCGTACACACCGGCCTAACCTCTACACGCACCCTGCCGAATACACTTTCAACAGCCTTTGCATGACCCGCGCCGAAATTTGTCGATAATCCCTCCGCAACGCCGGGACCCGAAAACCTGCAGCAAGTTATTTTTTGAATTCTTGGTGGTTTAATCAAAATCTCTTAGAATAGAGAACATAAAGAGAACACAAAAACAGAAATCTTCGCTTAGCATTATGGATCGATCGCTTGCAGACCAATACTTGACCGGTTTATGTCGGCCTTTCTGGCTTCGACAGCTGAAGCTGCCCTTATTTTCTGGCAAAGTAGCCGCCGGCTTCCCCTCGCCGGCAGACGATTACGTCGAGAAAACCCTGGACCTGAACGAGCTGCTCGTGAAGAAGCCGGCCGCGACCTTTTTTGCCCGAGCGCAAGGGGAATCAATGCTCGGCGCCGGCATCCACCCGAACGACATTCTGGTCGTCGACCGTTCGATCGAGCCGGTGCCTGGAAAGATCGTGGTGTGCGCACTGAACGGCGAGCTGGTCGTCAAGCGCTTGAAGCGCCTGGATAACCAGTGGGTTTTAGCGTCGGAGAATCCGTTTTACCCCGACATTCGCCTGAACGAAGAACTGGACATGGTGGTCTGGGGCGTGGTGACTAACGTGATCCATCCGGTGTAATGCCACCGCTACTCGCCCTGGTCGATTGCAACAATTTTTACGTCTCCTGCGAGCGCGTATTCCGGCCGGATCTGATCGGCAAGCCGGTCGCCGTGCTCAGCAACAATGACGGCTGCATCGTCGCCCGCAGCCAGGAAGTGAAGGACTTGGGCATCAAGATGGGCATGCCGGTGTTTCAGGTGCAAGCCCTGATCCATCGGCATAAGATTCAGCTGTTCTCGTCCAATTACACGCTCTACGCCGATATGTCTTCCCGCGTGATGTCGATCCTGGAGGAGTTTACTCCCAGCCTGGAAGTGTATTCGATCGACGAGGCCTTCCTGGACCTGACCGGCGTATGCGATCAAGACCCGATCGAATACGGCCAGCGGATCAAAAAAGCCGTATTGCGCTCCACCGGCATCCAGGTCTGCGTCGGCATGGGGCCGACCAAAACCTTGGCGAAACTGGCGAATTTCGCGACCAAGCGCTGGCAGCAAACCGGCGGCGTGCTCGATCTGTCGGACCCGATACGCCGGGAAAAGCTAATGCGGATCGTGCCGGTCGGCGAGGTTTGGGGCATCGGCTCGCGAATCGCCGCCCGCTTGAATCAACTCGGCATCGTGACCGTCTGGGACCTGGCTAGCCAGCCGGTAGATCGGATTCGGAAACAGTTCAATGTCGTTGTCGCCCGCACCGTGATGGAATTGAACGGCATTCCCTGCCTGGAGCTGGAAGAGATCGCGCCGGACAAGCAGCAGATCGTCTGCTCGCGCAGCTTCAGCCGCCGACTGACCGAGTATTGGGAACTGTCCGAGGCCTTGGCCGAATTTGGCAGCCGGGCCGCGGAAAAACTGCGCTTCCAGAGCTCGGTCGCCGGCCATATCAGCGTGTTTATCCGCACCAACCCCTTCAATCCGGCCGAGCCGCTATACCAGCGGGCGGCCGGCATCACCTTGCCGTTTGCGACGCAGGACACCCGCGTGATCGTCGGCACCGCCAACCGCCTTCTGAAGGAGCTGTTCCGGGAAGGTTACCGTTACCAAAAATGCGGCGTGCAGCTGAGCCGGATCCAGCCCGCATCTCTTCCCGATCAGATGGATCTATTTGATTCGGCGGCATTCGCACAAGGCGAAAGCGAAAAACTCATGCAAGCCGTGGATCGGATCAACCGGCGGTTTCCGAAGGGCATCGTCGTAGCGGCGGCCGGTTCTGATAAAAGTTGGAAGCCGAAGGCCGAGCGGGTTTCCAATCGCTATACGACGGACTGGCGGGAGCTGGTTAATGCGAAGTGCTGATTCTCACCAGCAATCTTGAATGCATTAGGAGACCGTTCGTGCGCTATTTTTAAAACCGTGCGATGAACCGAATCAAGCCGTTTCTTTGCCCCTGGCGCTCGCCACATCCGATAGCGCCGCTTCGTCTTCGTCCGCAATCTGCCATTCCTCTTGCATCAGTTGGCCGTCGCAATTCGGGCAAACCACGCAAAGATACTCGTCATTATGCACTTCCAAGTGGGTGAGCCATGGTTTTGTGACTTTTGTTGCCTCCATCAGGACGTAAGCCACATGGGGAGCGGTCATGTCGACCGGCCCGTTGCATTTAGCGCACGTTCCGACAGGGTTCGTGGTCGGCGGCAATATGCTTAAGCCCAGCGAATCCATGACTTCGGGAACGCTGACGTCGGCGCAGCCTACGCTGCAAAAATGCTTGAGGCTGTCAGAATAAAGCGCCTGAGCTTGAACAAGCTCTCCCTCATTCGAATAACAAAAAACTTGAACATTCCGGTCCAGGTAAACCCGGCGGTCGGAAAGTTCGTTTTGGCAGTGGTCACATTGATTCATGTTCTGCGTCCGATTGATTCATGAGCTATCATACGGTCAAAGAGGCAAAGGTGCCTAGCTTTAAAAAAGCAGGGATTGCCGAAAAGAACGCGATCAATGAAAGAACCGGGGATATAACCGCATTGGCGGGAGTGGATGCTCCGTTGCTTTTACTGTCTCGGTTCGTAAACCAAATTTTATGGCCGATAATGAGAAGAACAGACCTGCAGCTCGATGATTTCACCTCTTTGAATGACTACATGCTCTGCGAAGGCGGCGCCGTCCGCATCGCCGAGAAAGACGGGAGGTTCTATGTGATTACCGATGAAGGCGGGATGGACGTTTTTCTTGCCGAAGAGGATCTGGCCGATCTGCCTTTATTTACGGTTCTTGAGTTTGACACGGAGCGAGAGCGTAGCGAATATTTAGTAAAGCGGTTTGGGTCCAGGGAGGACGCGCAGAATTATGAGAGTAACGAGCTTCTCCAGCTTAAAACCATGGGCTTCCGCAAAATCGGCCAATGGCGGCTTGAGAAAGACGGCCTTGGCGCCTCCCTATCCCATCATTACGAATCGGCCAACATCCTCTTCGCCTTTGTCTGTGACGGATCGCTCGTCTATCTCGGCAAGACGGATTTGCCTTTGGAAAAGCTCTTTTGGAACCTGAAATATGAAAACTCAGAACTGAGCAAATTAATTCACGAAGCCCTTCAGGTTCGTAAAACCGTAGAAATCCATTCGCTCCCCGATAACGGCTTGCTCTACTTCGGCGGATTCCAGCTGAATCTGGCGGACGGTTTATATGATTCGATGATTTCAGAGCTCAGACCCTCATGGAACCGAGCGGTTATCATGGCTCCAAGCTAAATCGTCTTAAACGTGGCTACCCACTTCCGCGTTCTATTCGACAAGCATTCAGCGTTTCGCATGCCTCGATAGCTCATCCAGCCGCATCAGCAAAGCCAGCAGTACTCGCGGAGCGCCTCTGTACCCTTCATAGCCTTCCTGCTGCCAGACCGATACCATGGCTTCCATGGCCCTGTAGGCCGGGCTGTCCCCATCGAAGAGCACTTCCTCAAGCGCCGCTACATCCAGTCTGAATTCCCGCTGACCATTTTCGCGGAGCTGGTAATAATCGTCCAAGGCGTCCGTCCAATACGGGTCATCTGACCAATGTTTAATGTCTTCCATCTTCGATCCCCTCAGTCATAAGTATTCTTGTCACCCAATCGGGCGCTCGGCGCTGTCATCAGCCCGCCCAAGGGCAATTATTTACTTCAGCCCAGCAAAGGGATGCAGTCCGAACCGCAGCCTCGCGCCGCGGAGGCCGACGATGTGCCGGGCCGATGCAGGACGCCCCGCGTGGGCGTGACGAGGATTCGGGCATCGGGGCCGCTGCCGATCACGCCGCCATCGCCATCGACAATCAAACTGTAACCCCCGGCCTCGGTTGGAGGCCACAGCAGGCTGAGCAACGGGCGGGCGGCGACGTTGGCGGTGCTACGCGTGCCGGTGCTTATTAGAATGCGGTCTCCCTGCCATTCGATCGACACGGCCACCGCATGGGGCCGGCCGTCGTCGCCCGTGGTCAACAGGTAAGGGTGGATGCCGAACCGCGCGCTTTCTTCGCGCAGTTGATCCATGGGAAGCGCCTCGCTCATACGCATACCTCAACTCATTGGCTTTGAAAACCTGGAATATCCGTCATTATCCCTGTTTCAGGGCCTGCGAGTGAAGTTTATCGCCTTGATAAACCATTATTCCAACCCATTCGGTTCCGTTCCACCCTTCAACCGCGCGACCAAATTCGTCAGCCGCTTCTGCGAGCGTTGCGTTCTGACCGCCATGCTTAAAGCCTTCGGCTGCGCGACCAGAACCACCAGCTGCTTCCCGCGCGTCACCCCAGTGTAAAGCAGGTTTCGCTCCAGGAGCAGGTAATGCGACATGGCCATCGGAATTACCACGACCGGATATTCCGAGCCCTGGCTTTTATGGATGCTGGTCGCATAGGCCAGGCTGATCTCGTCCAGCTCATTGAATTCGTACTCGACCAGCCGGTCGTCGAACTGGATCTGCAAGAGGCTTTCTTCCAGGTCGATCTTCTGGACCGTGCCGATATCGCCGTTGAACACTTCCTTGTCGTAGTTATTGACGTTCTGGATCACCTTGTCGCCCGGCGCATAGGTCGAGCCGTACTTGGTGATCTTCGGCTCGCTGTCGCCGTTCAGACGGGCCTGCAGCTCGATGTTCAGCGACCTCGCGCCCAAGCCGCCCCGGTTCATCGGCGTCAGCACCTGGATGTCGTGGGTAGGATGAAACCCCCAACGCTTCGGAATGCGCTCGGTGACGACATGGATCAGCTTGGCGAACACGTCTTCCGGCGTGTCGGCGTGGATGCAGTAGAAATCGGACTTTTCGCCGCCGGTTTCGGCTTGCGGGACCTGCCCGTGGTTGATCTTGTGGGCATTGACGATGATCTGGGAGGTCGCTGCCTGGCGGAAGATTTCAGTCAGCCGGACCGTGGGAATCTGTCCGGAAGCGATGATGTCGGCCAGCACGGCGCCGGGACCGACCGAGGGCAACTGGTCGACATCGCCGACGATTAAGAGCGCGGCCCGAGACGGCACCGCTTTCAGCAGCTGGTTCATCAACACGACATCCATCATCGAAGCCTCGTCGATCACCAGCACGTCGAGATCGAGCGGATTGTCCTCGTTGTGCTTGAACGCGTGCTCCTGGGGATCGAATTCCAGCAGCCGATGCACGGTCTTGGCTTCCAGGCCGGTCGATTCGGTCAGGCGCTTGGCGGCCCGTCCGGTCGGGGCGCACAACCCGATCGTGACGCGTTTGGCTTTGAGGATTTTCAGAATGCTGTTGACCAGCGTGGTCTTGCCGACGCCGGGGCCGCCGGTGATCACCGAAACCTTGCTGCAGAGCACCCGATCGACGGCGTTTTTCTGCGATTCCGAGAGCGTCAGGCCGGTCTTTTCCTCCACCCAGGGGATTGCCTTGGCGGTGTCGATTTCGCCCCATGGCAATGATCCCTGGCGCAACCGGAGCAGGTTCGCCGCGCAGCCGGTTTCCGCGCGGTACAACGGCGCGAGAAACAGCGCTTCCTGCCCGTCGATCAGCTCGGAAACCAGGTTTTCCTCGGCCAATTCGCCGGCGATCGCCTGCACGATCACGTTTTCCGGAATCTCCAGCAGCTGGACGGCCATCTCGACCAGCTTGTCCCGGAACGCCGCGCAATGTCCGTCGCCGGACCATTCCTGCAGCACATGACGGACGCCGGCCTGCGCCCGGATCAGCGATTGCGGGCCGATGCCCAGCTTTTGCGCTAAAGCGTCGGCGGTCTTGAAGCCGATGCCGTGGATGTCCAACGCCAGGCGGTAGGGGTTTTCTCGCACCTTGTCGATCGCCTCCTCGCCGTAGGTCTTGTAAATCCGGACCGAGCGCGAGGTCCCGACGCCGTGCGACTGCAGGAACACCATGATTTCGCGGATCGACTTTTGCTCCGCCCAGGCGGAAGCAACTTTCTGCCGTCGCTTGGGGCCAATGCCGTCCAACTCCTGCAGGCGCTCCGGCATCTGCTCGATCACGTCGAACACATCGGCGCCGAAGGCCTTCACTAATTTCTTCGCGAAATGCGGGCCTATGCCCTTCACCATACCGGAGCCGAGGTATTTCTCGATGCCTTCCAGGGTGGTCGGCGGCACGATCTTCAGCTCATTGGCCTTGAATTGCAGGCCGTGCTGCCGGTCGTTGGCCCAGAAGCCCAGGCACTCGATGAATTCACCGGCGGTCACGCTGGCAGCGGAGCCGACGACCGTCACCAGATCACGGTAGCCTTTGACCTTAACGCGCAGCACGCAGAAGCCGGTCGCCTCGCTGTGGAAGGTGACGCGCTCGATCGAGCCGGACAGGCGTTCAAGCGAGTCGCGGTTTTGAGGAGTAACAGGCGTGTTATTGGGCATACTGGGCTTGGCAGTCGAAGTCGCACGATTATAGTGCTTGCCAAGCAAGATAAGGAATTTGAGAGTCTTCAGACGACTCTTTGCCGCCTGTTGTGTTTTCCCTTGAAAATCTGCTTAATATCAGTAAACTGACTCCAGATATCCGAGTCTGTTTATCCCCACATTTTTAGGATGATAGTCTGCAATTGAACTCGGCTAACATCATAGATTTATCGCTAATCTGCTTAAAAAGCTGGGGAATGAGCGGAAACATTTAATTACTTATTAGCATTCCATGTACTCCGGCGAATTAATATTTGAAGACAGAGAGCCAATTGAAGTTACTTCGTTGATCGTTCGTGACACTGAGGCTGCATTTGAGCTAGTGGGCTGGTGGGGTGAACATGGGCGCTGGAAACGTTCGGGCATCGCCTTCAAGCATGGGCTGAACTTCAGCTCTGACTTTCGGCCGTCATACAGAGTACCGACAGGTATAGAGGGATACAACTGCAAAATTATCTTCTATGAACTAGCTCGGACAGACAAACGGCTTACTGTCCGCGGTTCTTGGATAGAAGAAGGTGAAGAACGTGATTTCAGCGGATTCCTCCAGCAGAAAAATTAACAATGTACCCCAGCTGCTGGAAAATACACAAAGCCAGGAAGAAACTGGCCGAGCGTTATTAATGGATTCCTGCTAAAACATCCCTTCCAACACCGCCGGCGTCGACGCTTTCTCTGTCTCGCCGGCGAAATTCAGTTCCACTACCCTATCTCCCGGCTTCAGCCAAAACTGCACCACGACCTCGCCCCGGATTGCGGTCAGATTCAGGTATTCCCGCAAATCCTCCGCCTTCGCATAATGCAGCCGGACCTTGTCGCCGCTCCAAATGACGGGATGATAGGTTTCGATCTGGCTGACGTTGACCACCTTGTCGGCATCGACATAGAGCTCGCCGAGCAGGTAATAGCCGTGATTGGCCTTCAAATTCTCGACCAGCCAGCGCAGCGAGCGTCCTTTCATATCCATGCGCTGCGAGATCACGCGCAAGGGCTCGCCCTCGATCAGCACCGCGTCGACCGGGTACAGGTTGTGCTGGATCTGGCTCTTGCCGACCGAGCGGGCCTTGCCGTCGTGCTCGATGATCAGGCCGCTTTGCCAGGCGCCGAGCACCGGGCAGTTGCATTCGATATGCTCCAGGGTCAGATTGTCGATCGCCTTCAGTTCCAGCGTGTGCCAGTTCAGGCCCTGCACCTCGACGAACTCGTCGTAGGCGATATCGAAGTCCTTCAGCAATTGATGCAGGCCGCCGCGCAGGCCCAGCCCGCTCAGCGGGTACAGGCCGGCGCAGAACACCAGCAGAGCGCAGAGGACGATCATCTCCGCCTTGCTGCCGACCTCCAGCCGGTATTTCATCTTGCCCGGCATCACCACCCGGATCGGCGACGGCCAGAACAGGTCAACGCCGCGAATGTTGGCCATGTCGATCTGGATATGCGACCAGTAGCCGCCGACCACGGACCAGAAACACAAAGGATAAAAGAAAACCAGCGGCGCAGCCAGCGCCGCGAGGATCGCGACGCCGATGATCGAATGGGTAATGGTGCGATGGCCGAAGCGCTTTTCGAGCGGCACCGAAATGAAGAACAGCGGCCGCCCAACTTTCGAGGTCGGGATGTCGATGTCGGGCATGAACGAGAAGAACACCGCCAGGCTCCACGAAACCGGATCGGTCGGATATTCGAAGACGGCCGCGCCGCCCAAATACAAGGCGGTCGCGAAGCCGGCGTGGGTCGCGGCTAGCATCCTGAATGGTATGATATGGTATGGTATGGTTTCATATCATACTACTCAGGTATAAACGTTTCGGTTTTCCATTGATATCGACAATCCCGACAATGCCACTGCGGCGCGTCAATGTCGAAACAGCAGCCGCCCAAGACTATTTTTCCGGCCTCTGCTTGCGCTATATCCTCATGGCTCGGCATACCGTAAATGATCTTCGCAATCTTTTTGCTTTGGCATTTTGGGCACTGTGATCGCTTTTTCGCCATTATCGCCCTACCCCTTTGAACACGAAGAAGCGGAAGGTCAGGAACAGCGCCGTCCCTAGGCCGCCCATGATGTACAGCGTCTTGTCGCCGGTGCCCATGCCGACATAGCGCATCGAGACGATCACCGCCCCCAAGATCATCACCATCGGCGTGAAATCGAGATAGCTGACGCCGGCCTCGTGCCGCATCTCGCGCACCTTGCGCTTGTCGATGATCCGCTCCTTGCCTGACTCGTCGAGCATGTCGTAAACCGCCTGCGGCACCCCGCCCGCTTGTTTGATGACGTGACTGATGTACAGGTCAGGCGACTCGATCAAGACGCCCTTCGCCTCGATGTACTTCTTCACGATCACCCGCACCACCTCCGCCGGCAGCGGCTTGACTTCGATCTCCTTCATCTTCCACCACAGCTTCCGGATCCGGGCCTTCTTTTCCGAAGCGCAGCCGATTACCTGGGCGCAGTCGAAGATCGCGAGCCAGAACGCCATTTGCGTTGGCGTCAGCGAGGTCAAATCGTCGACCGCGATCACCGGCTTGCTCTCGGACCTGGCCAACGCCGGGATGAGCGCCTGGGTCAGGTCGCGCATGCTCATCCGGTTGACCTGGCTTTTCACTTCCCGCCAATCGATCGCCGGCCCCGGCGTGTCATGAAGCTTCGCCGGCAGGTCCAGTTCCTTCGCGCTGAGCAGCCCCAAGGCGAGCATCTGCCGGGCCATGTCGACGAACTGCCCTTTCGCCTGGTGATCGTGCAGCTTGATCAAAAGCGCGATCTTGTCGGCCGCTTTCTCCAGCGCCGCCTTCAGCACCGCCGACTTGCCGATGCCGACCGGCCCGGACAGGATCACGTGCTTGCCCTTGCGGATTTCGGCCACCAGGTCGGCCACCAGCTGATCGCGACCCATCAATCCAATAATCTCATCCATCGTTGCCTCCCAACGTTTCGGTTTTGCCTTCCAGATAAGCCAACAGCGTTTTCCATTCGCGCCCGGCATACTTGGCCAGCTTGTAGCGCTGCGTCTTCGCCAGGACGCCGATCTTCGCGCCCAAGGCGTCCTCCTCGTTCAATTGGCTGCCGATCGTCCAGAGCGGATCCATTTCGGACGAGAAGCCCTGATTGATTCTCTCCTTCAGCCAGGCCGCCTTTTCCTTCAGGAACTTGCGCCGGACTTCCGAGGCAGCGAGTTCGGATTCCATCTGCCTGAGCTGGGCGATATCGAGGATCACCTTCGCGTGCAGGTCGTCGATCTCCTTGGCTTCGGCCACCGCCTTTAAGGCCTGCTCGCGCTCCTCCTTGATCGAGGACAGCGGGATGCTGATCTGCAGGCCGCCGTAGACTGTGTACGGGTCGTCCCGAAAATCGGTGCCGCCGAATCCCAGGCGGCCGCTCAGCGAGGTGTTCTGCAGCGCCCAGGTGACCGTATCTGGCTTCGCGTAGGCCTGGGTGACGCCCCGCTGCGCCTGGATGATCGGATTCGCGCCGCTGATGAAGGTCAGCACCGCGTCGTCGTCCCAAGCGGCCACCCTGAGCGGCAACAACAGCAGTAGACTCAATCCGGCGGATCGCAACATATAATTATTTTTGATAAAACAAAAATTAATTATTGTTATATCAAAAATAAATTTTTGTTACAACGATATTTATTTTTTAGCCCTCTTTACTTTTCTCTCGGCAAAGTATTACTATTAAAGTATTACTTTTTCACCAGGGAAACATTATGCGCGTCACCAGCAAAGGGCAAGTCACCATTCCCCAGAACGTCCGGGAAAGCATGGGCATCCTACCCGCCGAAACCGAGATCGAATTCGTGCAGGACGAAAACGGGCGCTGGTACATCG
>NZ_JAERVK010000023.1 GCF_016745425.1 Candidatus Methylomicrobium oryzae
CGGTATTTCTTTACCTGCCTTTTGTGGATCGGGGTAAAGTGATAGGTGGTGAGCAGACCCGACACTGATTCCCATTTGAAACCAGGCAAGGATTCCAAACGGAAAAAACGTTAATGGCGCAGCCAGATTTTTGCAGGTTTGAATGTTAGGGATCGGCCGATTACTGTCCTAATGCTGGGCTTCATTGCATTCAAACCTGGGTATGATCCTAATCAGACTTTGATGTTGCCAAACATTCCGGTGTAGATCAGCGCGTTCCAAATTTTCTTTATCGCTTGCCCAGTATCTTGGGATACAAACAGCGATGATCGACTGCCGTGAGGAGCCCCCAAGAAATATGGACGCATTATTTCCCACGTTTCCGCTACCTGGGACCACTGCCAGCACGGAATCTCTTTCTCTAAAATGAGAGGCATAGCGAGTGACAAGGGAATCATTCTATCCATTGCAAGGGGCTTATCCCAGTCGCACTTGACCAGTATAGGGTTGGCATTGGGTTGATATAGCTGTACATCTAGTCTTTCCGCAGTAATGGTGGCCACAGGATGGGGTGGAAGCGCGACGACGGAATCAATCACCTTTTGCCCATCATGATAGGGACACGTGATAAACGCATTAGCAAGGTGTATTGTGTGGTCAAGACCGTTGTATCCACACTCACGACTAGGACTTGTTACTGGATCGTGGCTGTCGTGATTTGAGACCAGCGGATGCCATGAGGGATAGCTGTCAATCACAGGCCCATACTTATCAACAATATCATCGAACGCTTCTTTACTGCGCGCCCTCTGAGACTCGTCTGCATCCCTAATTCGAGAAATCAGATAATTTACTGCACGTTCATATCCCATTCGTGCAGCTTCGTCTGCTCTGAAAGCCATCTAGCACCTCATAATTTTAACTTAAAGCGCGTATAATACATGATTTACGCATAAAATTATCATATTATGTGAATTATCGTTTTATAGTGCTAACTTTGCGCTCTTTGAATCATATTGTCTTTTAAAATCAATACTATCCAAATTTGTATCCACTTTTATTGCCTTGCCGGCAGGCCGGTCTGCTCAAATCTGAGCACATTCATTCTATTTTAACGCCCGCCAATGGCGAAAGTCTGAGTTATGGATGGAGTTCGACATCATGTCGAGCGCAGTTGAAGGGTAGTAAACGGATTACTACCCCGGGCGGCATTTGGGGTCACATCGGATGTGAGCCCCTCCATTCCGCTCATATCAGTAGGTGGAAGAGAGCTTAAGCTATTGAATTAATGGATAAAGGATTTTTCCCTTTGGCTCCAGGATGTGCGGATCGACTGATAACCGGAATTCCGGTTTTTTCAATACGAAAAAAACAGTACTGAACAACTGAGGTCATGTGTGAAGGAGGGTCCAACCGCCGGCAGCAGATTATGAAAACCTAATGCCCGAAAATTACCTATGTAACAGTTTGCCAGAAGCTTGAGCTTTCTGAATCACTTGCTCATTTGCAGTAAAAATCGTGATTCCCGGCACGCTCGCGTAATCGCCATCATCAGTTATAATTTGCGCGATAGATTGTTGCAATGCGGTTTCGGCCATGAAAAGATCATAGCCATCCACCTCTACAGAAGGGAATAACGATAAGGCGGAGTTTATAAATGAGGCGTTCAAGTCTATGTCAAGCATGCTGCTTACGCTTAAAACGTCTTCCCATATATCTTTAATTGCTGCCACAATTTTACGTCTCTGATTTGGGTAGCAATGCCTAAATTCTTTGGAATTGATAGTTTTATTGGCTATGTCAGCGTAAATTTCACGCTCGGCTTTTTCAATATTATGAGCCAACTCTGAAAAATTCAGCGCACAGCAGTATAAACTTGCTTTTACTTTTATAGTTCGTTGGATATAGCTTGGATAATGAGTTAGCTGATAAGACTGAGGGGCGCAAGGGGTTTGAGATGCTCTAGAGTAATAGAGCCAATACCATGCATTGGTATCGACAAGAAAACAATCTGTATCTTTTGGGCTATCGGACCGAATATCGACAATTTGCGCACGAATAGGCAATGCCATTACCCATTCGCCGCATTATCTTGAACGATACGGTCAATTGCGTTGCGGTGAGACTGATTGGCCGCATAATATTCCTTAGCATTGTCGATAACGCGGCGCAAAACTCTAATGCCGAAATCGGATAGATGTTCGAATTTAAGATGATTATTCAGAGCATCAGGTTGCAGGTCAGCCAATAAATGCCCCACACCAGCATTGAAAAAAGGCGATGCGAACACTTCTACGCCTTCAAAATCAAGTTGTACTACTTGTCCTTGTACAAGTGGATCATGAATTTGGTTATAGATTGCCGCACCATCATCAAGAGTCATGGCATTTTCTCCCACTAAATCTTTAACTTTAATGTACATGGCCTTTCCCCTTTCAGAAATCAAAAAAAAGCAAGCGAATCAATTTCACTTGACAATAAATATAGTTTATTGTCGCATACAAGACGAACTTGAACCAAGGTCCCCTCGAAAAAAACCGGCAGATTCTCGTACATTTCCCCGGTTGAGTCAATACAGGCGTAACCGTCATGACTATAGATTTCAAGGCGGCCACGATTTACACGAACAAATTCCTTTAACAAGTCTAACCCCATTCCGCGCGGTCCATGAATTTGGCGGGCGGTTGAATTGCCACGGGTGAATGCCCAGCGCATCGCGTCTGCGCCAGCAAATGCCTCGCCTTCTTGAAAGCGTACCTTGGACGGAATACCCACACCGAAATCCGCTACCGCCAACGTCAATTCACGGCGGTTGGGAAAGTGTTGACCGCAACTGTAAACACCTATTGGAGTTAGGCTATGATCAAAGGCATTAACATAAATTTCTGACATGCGACCGGCGATTTCATTCATTAAATCATGCGAAATATTGACCCAACCTCGCCCCAACCATTCATTTTTAAGGCTATAAACGATTGCATTTTTATCTA
Source organism: Candidatus Methylomicrobium oryzae (assembly GCF_016745425.1). Classification (GTDB taxonomy): domain Bacteria; phylum Pseudomonadota; class Gammaproteobacteria; order Methylococcales; family Methylomonadaceae; genus Methylomicrobium; species Methylomicrobium oryzae. Next base: position 2,970 of record NZ_JAERVK010000023.1, read on the forward strand.
TTTGTGAGTATTCCCGGTAAGGGATTGAATTACCTTGCCATGGCTGTGTGTCATCTCCCATAGCATAGGCGAAACCATTTTGCAGGAGATTTGCGCTTACCTGGCTCTGCATGGTATCGACCAGAAAGCGTGGGGCTCCGCCTCGATGTTGGATCAAACGCGCTAGAGCGCCGAGAAAAACCACTGCATTTGGACGCAGAAAGCCGCAACTGGAAAAATTGAAGTTCACGTTTGTGCCATTGCCCGCTTTTGCGACATCCTGCCATATTTTAGCCAAAACGGTGAAATCTAGGCGGCTATCATTGATAGTAGGGATTTGCAACGTCAATGTAGCCACAATCTTTACTCCATGTTTAGGTTGGCAAAAGTCTACTATGATAAACGAGACAGTTGAGTTAATGCGAATCGAAAAAATTGATTCGTTTTAATTTTTTTTAAAGTTCAGAATCAAAATTTAAAAATGCTGATTGGTGCCGAAGCCGTGCCGATACCAATAGCCCTGAAACCCTTGAAAGTGCTGATAGTGACGATAGTGACAATGAAACCTTATTTGTATATTTTTTCACTGATCCGCTGATAAAATTAAGTGTCCACTTTCAGCAGGTTTTTCAACCGAGATCACTAGCAATCGCTGCGACGAAAAGTCAAAAGTAAAATTGTTCCTAAGCCTAAAATTTTTCAAAAGTGGCATTTTTTACGCCGTTTTTACACTGGCAGGACTTACGCACGATAAAGGGCACGCTGTGCAAAGATGAAGGTCAAAGGGTCCAATCAGTTTTATCATACCGCTATGACACGCTTGGATTATTGCCAATTTCTGCTGGTCAGCCAGATCAATTACACGCTGACCTATTTTGCCGATCACGATCACACCTTCAGCCACGATGCCATCAACCGTTACCTGCGGCGCGAGCGCATGACCCCGCGGCTGCTATGGGATAACGTCCGTGACGAGATCGTCCCCACACCCACCGGTTATCTCCTCTTCGACGACACCGTGCTGGACAAAGATTATTCTCGGCAGATCGAGTTAGTGCGCTGCCAATACAGCGGCAATGCCCATGGCCTGATCCGCGGCATCGGCGTCGTCACCTGCGTCTATGTGAATCCGGAACGGGATCAGTTCTGGCTGATCGACTACCGGCTTTATGATCCCGACGGCGACGGCAAATCCAAACTCGATCATGTCCACGACATGCTCAGCAACGCGGTCCATCACAAGCGTTTGCCGTTTCACGCCGTGCTGATGGACACTTGGTATGCGACCAAAGACCTGATGTTGTTCATCGAGTCCCTGCAGCGGGTCTATTATTGTCCGCTCAAGGATAACCGCCAGGTGGATGATTCCGCCGGGGCGCGGCCTTATCAGCGTGTGGATGCGTTGAGCTGGAATTCGGCTGAACAACGACACGGCAAACGGATCAAGATCAAAGGCTTTCCCAAACACCACAAGGTGCAGTTGTTCCGGGTTGAGGTGTCTACCCACCGCACGGATTGGGTCGTGACCAACGACCGTACTCAGCATTCCCTGATGGCCACACAACAGGTGTGCGGCTTTCGCTGGAAGATCGAGCAACTGCACCGCGAAGGCAAACAGGTCACCGGCCTGGAACGCTGCCAATGCCGAACTGCCCGGATTCAGCGCAATCACATTGCCTGCACACTTCTGGTCTGGGTGCGATTGAAGCGCTTCGCCCAATCCACCGGGCGCACCGTCTATCAACTCAAACAGGATCTGCTCGATGATTACCTCTGTCAACAACTCAGGAATCCATCTCTACGGATGAATCTTGCGTAAGTCCTGACTGGTATATATCTATCTCATTGTCATATTTATAAATATTACTTTCTGCATCAAAATAAAGCCCGGCAAACGCGGAAAACCCGCTCCCGATAAGGCCTGATAAACTCAGGATTTTAAACGGCGATATCCCTGAGTCTTTTTTTGGTCTTTTAATCTACCGGTAAACTGTAAGGGTGAGGGGCATTAACCTTATGTTTAGTGCTAATATTAGTCGAATAATTTTTAAGGTTGGCTCCGCTTGATTCCCTGAACTCGATCATGAACCGATGTTCCGGCGTTAGCAAATTTTTGTTCAAAGCAGTCCATTGAAACCCGATCATATCCCGGCGAACAAAGCTTAAAAAGCGGCGTCTATTAGGAACGCAGATAGAGCCATTGTTGGAGGATTACTGGAGTACCATGAAATGTATGTTGTAGGTATCGGCGCATCCGCCGGCGGACTGGAGGCTTTGTTCTCTTTCGTTGAACAATTGTCGCCAAGCAACAATATGAGCTATGTCATAGTTCAGCATTTGCCTGCCGATAAACGCAGCGCGCTGGTCGAGTTATTGAAAAACAAGGCAAAACTTTCGGTTGAGGAGGCAGCGGACGGCGCCGGCCTCTGCGCCAATACCATTTATGTGGCCCCGTCAGGGAGAGATATAGAAATCGACAAAGGTTGCCTCAAACTTCTGCCTGCTTCTCTGGCGCCTGCTCCTAAAACCACCATCGACTATTTTTTTTACAGTCTTGCGGAAGCTTATCAGGAAAAGGCGGTAGGCGTTATTTTTTCCGGCACCGGACATGACGGCGCCAAAGGAATCAAAGCCATTAAGGCCGCGGGCGGGCTTACCATTGCCCAACAACCCGCAACCGCCAAATTTAAAAGTATGCCGGAAGCGGCGATAGAGCAAGGTAAAGCCGATATCATTCTCAGCCCCGCAGAAGCCGCGTTGGAACTGGGGCTGATAGCCAAAAATCTGGATATTCCCGTCACTGACGGAAAGGAAACCCAATTGCCTCCAGAGATTAGAGTTATCGTTGACGACATTTTAAAAGTGACGGGAATGGATTTCGTCAATTACAAAAACAGCACGGTGATCCGCCAGGTCAACCGGCGCATGGCGATACTGCACATCGACGATCTTGGCGAATACGTTCAATTTACAAAAGACAACCCCGAGGAGCTGAGTCAGTTGGCCAAAAGCTTTTTGGTCTGCGTTACATCGTTTTTTCGGGATGCGCAGTGTTTCAATGCGTTAAGGGTGGCCTTGAAGAAGATTCTGACGCATAAAAAGGCGGGGGACTATATTCGTGTCTGGGTTCCGGGATGCGCTACCGGCGAAGAAGTCTATTCGATTGCGATGATTTTGGCGGAGGAATTGGGGGCCGAAATTTCGCGTTACCGTGTGCAAATTTACGGCACCGATATCAATGCCGAGGCGATCCAGGCGGCCCGTAAGGGGACATACGACGAATTGTCGTTGATTACCTTGGACGGCGCCTTAAAAGCCAAATATTTCACTGAAGACGAGTATGGTTTTACCGTAAACAAGTCGCTCCGCGATTTAATCATTTTCTCCCGCCACGATCTGGTCAAAAGTCCCCCTTTTATACGCCTGGATTTGATCAGTTGCCGCAATTTATTGATTTATTTCAATCAAGCGCTTCAGGAGCAGATACTTAAAATCTTTCATTATGCTTTGGTAAGCCAGGGCATTCTATTTCTCGGCCAGGCGGAATCGCTTTGGAGTTTGAGCGATGCCTTTATTGAACTGAACAGAAACAGCAAATTATTCGTAAAGAACGATTCGCACATTATCCGTCCCGGCCTGGACTCCAAAAGCTTGATGCATTTCAATGCAAATCGGGATATCAACAGTGTGATGCCTGTGCATTTGGTCTATAAATTGTTGGGTCAGGATAAACTGGTTGATATCTATGCGCCCCCGAGCATCCTCGCCAGCCGGGAAGGCAAAGTGCTGGAGTTTTATAAAAGCTGCGAAGCATTTATCAAAATCAAAAAGGGGAAAGCCGACTTTAACCTTTTCTCGATTATCGATCCGTCATTGAAAACGGAGTTGAAGGCCTTTTGCCATAGCGCTTTATCGCGCAGGGAAACGGTGACCAGCCAGACCATGACGTTAACGGCGGATGAGAAGACGATCCATTACCGGATTAGAGTGACGCCCGTTTATCAGGAATCGTTTAAGGAAGAACTATTGCTGATTTCGTTCCAGGAAACGGAACGCAATCGCGAAATCATCGATCCGGATCAGGCGGCGGCGTCGCGCCTAGTCGAGATGGAACAAGAACTGCAGATGGCGCGCGAAACGCTGCGGACGGTCACGGTGGCGTTGGAAACGAATGTCGATGCCTGGCAGGTGTTGAACGAAGAAGTGCAGGCGGCCAATGAAGAATTGCAATCCACCAACGAAGAACTGGAAACCTCCAATGAAGAACTGCAATCGATCAACGAAGAACTGACCCAGGTTAATAACGAGCTCTCGTTAAAAACGCGGGAATTAAAAGAAGCGAATGACGATTTGCGGAACGTGCTGGACAGCATGGACAAAGCGGTCATCGTGGTTGATAGCCGGATGCATATCAATCGGATCAACGAAGCCAGCAAAAAATATTTCAATGGCGGCTTTATCGACAGTACCGAGCAACCGAATTTGAACACTTTAAAGAACGCGTTAGGGTGTGAGGATTTAATCGACCGTATTCAGCAGGTGATTGACACGGGAATAACGTATCAAAGCAAACTGCCGATACAGAAAAAATATTTCGAATTGATTATCTATCCTTATTTCAGCCGAAATATCGATACGGTCACGGGAGCGGTTTTAACGATTCAGGATATTACCGAGCAATGCCTAGCGGAACAGCAAATTCGCCTGGCGGCAAGCGTGTTCGGAAACTCTAACGAAGCGATCGTCATTACCGACGCCAACAATCAAATCATTTCCATTAACCCGGCATTTACCGAGATTACCGGTTATGAAAAAGAAGAAGTTGTCGGCAAAAACCCGAGTATCTTAAGTTCAAAGCGCCAGTCGCCCCAATTCTACGAAAGCTTGTGGCAATCGCTCAAAGACACTGGAAAATGGCAGGGAGAAATATTCAATAAACGTAAGGACGGATCGGTTTATCCCGAATGGCTTTCGATCAGCACCCTCAAAGACGAGTCGGGAAAAGTGTCGCGTTACATCGGGATTTTCACCGACATCAGCACCGCATATAAAGATCGGGAAACAATCTTACAGCAGGCCAACTACGATGCCTTGACCCATCTGCCGAATCGGAACCTGTTTTTCGACCGGCTGAAGCAGGCGATCGCGAATGCCGGGCGCGCTCAGGAGTTGGTTGGCGTAATGTTTATCGATCTGGACGGTTTCAAAGACATCAACGACGCGTTGGGGCATTCGCTGGGCGATATTTTATTGCAGCAGATCAGTCAGCGCATGGTCGGCATTTTGAGAGAGTCCGATTCCATCGCCCGGTTTGGCGGCGATGAGTTTACGGTGCTGGTGACGGGCCTGCAAAAAGAAGCGGATATTATTCCTACTGTGGAAAAAATTTTGGAAGCGATTCAGGCGCCGATTACGGTGGACGATCACGAGCTGAACATAACGGCCAGCATCGGCATTACCGTGTTTCCGAACGACGGCAAAGATGGGGAAACCTTGCTCAAATACGCGGACAGCGCCATGTACACGGCTAAGGCGGAAGGCCGCAACGCTTACCGTTTTTTCACGCCGGGCATGCATGAAAAAGCCAAATTACAGCACAGTCTCAGCAACGATATTAAAATTGCTATTAAAAACAATCAATTTACGCTGCATTATCAGCCGGTTTACGACTTATGCCGCAAACGGATCGTCGGTGCCGAAGCGTTGCTCCGCTGGCAGCACCCGTTGCGTGGGGATGTGTCTCCGGAAGAGTTTATTCCGCTCGCCGAAAGCCTGAATTTGATCTCAAAGATCGGCGAACTGGTATTGAGTGAAGCCTGCCGCTTCATGGCAGGCTTGAACAAGATTTTGCAGGAGCCGCTTTATATCGCGATCAATTTTTCGCCACTGCAATTCGTTCCCGGAAACTGCGCGGAAAAATGGATCGGCATCATTAAAAGCAGTGGCATGAGTTTGAGCAATGTCATTGTGGAAATTACCGAAAGCCTGATGATGAGCCATCAGGCCAATTATATACAGCAATTGCAACTGCTTAAACAACGAGGGATTAGAATCGCAATGGACGATTTCGGCACCGGCTTTTCATCCCTGAGCTATTTGAAAAAATTGCCGCTGGATATTTTAAAAATCGATCAATCCTTCATTCGCGATGTTTTATGGGATCCGAATGATGCCGCGCTGATCGATACGATCATCGCCATCGCGAAGAATTACTCATTGGAGCTGGTTTGCGAGGGGGTCGAAGAAAAAGGGCAGGTGGATTTTCTGGTGCAACGGGGGTGCCGTTACGCCCAAGGCTTCTATATCCAGAGACCCGTCCCGGGGGAACAGTTTATCGAACTGGCGCAAAAAAATTCTGTAGAGTGACAGGAGAAAAAGTTTCTATGCCGCATTCGGGTTAGCAATCCTCCCGGTTGCGGTAGCGCTGCTTGCTATTCTTTGCTTGCTGGATGAATACGCTCATCGTGACCAGCAGGGGGACGATGCCGGGCTGGATGCAGGGGTGGCGTTCCCGTCCCGAGGAAGTTCGGCTTACAAAACCTGGAGTAATAGTCTCTTAAAGGCTTGAGATCAAAATTTAACGATCCGATGAAACGATTGGAGAAAATGCCCTCTCTAATTTTTGTTGGCTTTATGGAAAACGCAGGCAATATGCCGATCGGGATGAGGGGGATGAATGGAATATCTGATAATGCGCAGAGCCATTACCGCGGTTTCGATTACAATGCTGGGCGCATCGGTAGTAATTTTTGTGTCCGTGCTATTGATCTCCCGGCAGAGGGAGGTTTCCTTGTCGGCGGGAGACCGCGAAACGGAGGCTCGCCGTGAATCCCACACTGCTGTCGACAAATCTGTCGAAATACCGGCGCCCGAACAAAAGCAGAGCCTCGACATAATCCATAAGCCGGCATTATTGGAAAAAACCATGGAAGGCGGGACCGTGCATAACGGTAACGCAAGCGCAAGAAAACCGATGGAACAGCCGGGTACTTCAGTTCCTTCCCTATCAGCCGTTGCCGAGACAACGGCCCCGCGAATCCTTGAGAAACCGCCGAACCTGGCCCCTACAAAGAAGGCCGAAGAAGAAAAAAACCTTTCTCGGCATGGGAAAGTGCGCCTGCTCGTGCTTGGCGAAGGCGCGTTTTCTCCGGGCGTGGCAAAACCCGAAGCCGGTGCGCAGGCTGCGATCGACACGATTATTCCGCTTATCCAGGAGAGATCTTCAGACAAGGTCATCATTGAAGGCCACGCCGACAGATCGATACCGGGTGGCTTTACTCCCACGCAAGCCTGGAAATGGAACAAGATTGTCTCAATGCTGCGCGCGAAGGCCGTCGCCCAAGTGCTGAAGCAAAAAGGCGTCGCCGGCGACAGGATCATCGTGAAAGGGCTTGGCGATTCGGTGCCGCGGGCTTCCAATCTAACCCGGAAGGGGCGCTCGAAAAATCGCCGGGTCGAAATAACACTCTTACCGCCCGGCATTAACGCCGGGCATTAATTAATGGATTGCTTTGTGATTACAAAGCCTGTGTAGACCAAACTGGAACAGGGTAGTATGTATACGAATCACTTTTCATTAAATAGCATGCCATTCGAAAATGTTGCCGATCCGGCATGTTTTTTCGAACAAGGCGACTATAGCCGAGTACTCAGCCGGATGGTCGATAGCGTTCTGGCGGAAAAAGGTTTAATGGTGGTTGCGGGCCCGATCGGCACCGGAAAAACCACCTTAAGCCAAAAATTGATGGTATCGGTTCCCGAGAAAACTAAAATTATCTGGCTGGGCGAGCCGCCGGAAACCAGCGAAGAGTTGCTGCTCTTTCTGACCCAGGAATTGCAGATCGAATGTCAGCCATCAGGCAGGGTTTTCATGTTGAGGGACATCAAGGCGCATTTGCAGAAGCTGCGCAGCGAGGGCAATCACTGTCTGTTGATTATCGACGAAGTGCATAAAATATCCGACGATGTGCTGGAATGCGTCCGGCTTTTGAATAATCTTGAACAAGGCCGGACCAAACTGATCCAGATTCTCCTGATTGGGCAGGAGGAATTCTTCCTTAGACTGGCCCAGCCTCATTTGGAATCGTTCAAACAGCGGATTGCCTGGCTGGAGGCAATCGGTACAATGAGTCCTGCCGAGGCGCACCAATATATTCGGCATCGATTAAAAATGGCGGGATGCCGTTCGGGCATTTTTACCGGCGAAGCCATCCAGGCGATTGTGGCGGCAACGCGAGGCACTCCGCGACTGGTCAATACGTTTTGCGATAGAGCGCTTCGCGTCAGCTTTGAGACCGGCAAAACGCGGGTCGATGTAGACAGCGTAAGGCAGGCGGCCGACGAAATCGGGTTGGGGAGTGAAGTTTTTCTGTGGCTGACGAATCATCGCAGCGAGGAGTCAGTGCAAAACCAGGAAGTACGAGGCACGGCCGTGAAGGAAGCCTCCGCTTCCAAACCAACCGCGTCTTTGCCGCCGAGAGGCGCAGCCCAGCCGGCCGGCAGAGGACAGCTGATCAGGTCAGCTCAAGAAAGTACCTCATGGATGTTCCCGATTTTACTGCTGTGCGGCTCGCTTCTATTGTTCGGTTCGAGCCTTTGGTTTTTATTCAATATTACGGAATAAGGGCGGATAATAGGAATTTACCGATTTAACATGGGCTTCAGTCCGGATTAACGTCCGCATGAGTCATTTGAGATATGTTAACTTCGGCACTTTGATCATTATTATTGACTCGCCGGGCCAAGCCGTAAACCCAAAATCGGAGTGAAGTTGAATCCCCAACAAGCACAAATATTGCTCGATCTGGCTAAACGTTCGATTCGGCACGGCCTCGAAACCGACAGACCCTTGAAAATTGATACCACCGCTTTTCCTCCGGAACTCCTGGAGCTACGTGCGACGTTCGTGACCCTGCACAAGCACCGCCAGCTCAGAGGCTGCATCGGCATGTTGAAAGCAGTGCGGCCGCTGGCCGAGGATATTGCCGAAAATGCGTTTGCTGCTGCGTTTAGGGACTATCGCTTTCCGCCGCTGTCGGCGGACGAATTCGAACAATTGGAAATTCATCTCTCGATTCTGACGCCGCCCGAGCCGATCGCCTTCAAATCGGAAGAGGATCTGCTGGCACAGCTGAGGCCCGGCGAGGACGGGTTGATCCTTGAAGAAGGCGGGCGTCGCGGGACTTTTCTGCCTTCGGTCTGGGAGAATTTGCCGGACCCGAAGCGGTTCCTCAGGCATCTGAAGCAAAAGGCAGGGCTGCCGGCCGATTACTGGTCGGAGAACCTGCGCTTCTACCGTTATCGAACCGAGAGTGTCGGTTGATGTCTGGAGCGAGAAGAATCGTAGGGTACGTTGCGCGTACCCCTTTTAAAGCTATATAAGCGCTGAATTGAATTTATTTGAATCCACGCGGTAGGTAATGTATACCTTACTCAATGCGGGGGCAAGAACCAGGCATTACTGATCTCGTCATGCACCCGGTCGAGCGCAATCTGCACTTGGTCGATGAAGTGGTGCAGCGGCGTACACTGCATTTTCTCGACCGGCGTCGACAGAATTCGGGATTTGACCTGATACAGAATCCGGATCGCCGATTCGTGATTCGGTAACGTTTTCAGGCTGCGTTCGATATTGCAGAGGTTATGCCGGATCGAACGCGGGAAATCCGCGCTCTGGAACAGGAAGAGCAGCACGTCGCCGCGCCGGACCCGGGCCTGCATGCTGCGGCGGTACATTTGGTACGCGCTCAGCGAGCGCAGCAGGCTCACCCACTGAAGCGTTTCGAACGCCTGCAATCCGGAGTTTTCCAGGGGCAGCAGCCCGTCCGTGCGAACATCGATAATCCGCGTGGTCATGTCGGCCCGCTCGATGTTCCGGCCGAGCAGCAGGAAATGGTAGCCCTGGTCGTGGTTCATCGTGCCTGCCAGCATCCCGTTCAATGTTTGTGTGGTCAGGATGATCCGTTTCAGGTATTCGTGACGTCCGCGTTTGGACAGGCCTTCCTCAACCCGTTCGCCGGCGTCGAGATGGTGCTTGTTGATCAGCTCCCAGGCTTCGCGCGGCATATAATCGCGGATCGTGCGCGCGTTTTCGCGAGCCGCGCGCAGCGAACTCAGAATCGAACTCGGATTTTGCTCGGAGCCGAGCATGAACCGGATGACTTCCGGCTCGCTGTAATCGGAATGCTGAGCTTCGAACAGGTCTTGCGTGCCTGCCATCGCAATCAGCGGCTCCCAAGCCGGCGTAATGCCGCGCGGCAGATCCAGATGCAAGGTTGCGTTGGCGGCCAGGAGGCGGGCGGTATTTTCGGCGCGTTCCAGATAACGCCCTACCCAGTAAATATTTTCGGCGACTCGCGATAGCATCTTTTTACTCCTTATCGATGGGGACGATCCAGGTGTCCTTGCTGCCGCCGCCCTGCGACGAATTGACGACCAGCGAACCCTGCCTGAGCGCCACGCGGGTAAGTCCCCCCATCGTGACTTGCTGTTGATCGGCACTGAGGATGAACGGGCGCAGATCGACGTGGCGCGGCTCCATGCGCTTCTCGACGATCGTCGGTACGGTCGAAAGCCCGAGCACCGGCTGCGCAATGTAGTTGCGCGGATCCTGTTTCAGGCGTTTGGCGAATTCCTCGCGTTCCTTTTTGGTCGAGGCGCTGCCGACCAGCATTCCGTAGCCGCCCGATTCGTTGGCCGGCTTCACCACCCGGTTTTCGAGATTGGCGAGGGTATCGGCGAGCGCCTCGGGCTCCATACAGCGCCAGGTCGGCACATTCGGCAGGACCGGTTTTTCGCCGAGATAGAATTCGATGATGTCGGGCACGTACGAGTAGACCACCTTGTCGTCGGCCACGCCGGCGCCGGGCGCATTCGCCAGCGCGACCTTGCCGGCCTTCCAGGCGCGGAGCAGTCCGGGCACGCCGAGCAGCGAATCGGGATGAAAAGCTTCCGGATCGAGAAACAAGTCGTCGACCCGGCGGTAGATCACATCGACGCGCGCAGGACCGCCGACCGTGCGCATGTATACACAGTCGTCGTTGTCGACGTAGAGGTCGCGGCCTTCGACCAGTTCGCAGCCCATTTGCTGGGCCAGATAGCTGTGCTCGAAATAGGCCGAATTGTAGATGCCGGGCGTCAGCACGACCATTTCCGGATATTCGATGTCGCGCGGTGACAACGCGGCCAAAGTGTCATAGAGTTGCGATGGGTAATCGTCGACCGGCAGCGGCGCGTAATCTTCGAACAGTTCGGGAAACACGCGCTTGGTGACCAGGCGGTTTTCGAGCATGTAGGAGACGCCGGAGGGCACGCGCAGATTGTCTTCCAGCACATACACGGTGCCGTCCCGGTCGCGTACCAGATCGGAGCCGCAGATGTGCGCCCAGATGCCGAAACGGGGCGAGATCCCGACGCACTGCGGGCGGAAATTGCTCGAACTGGCGATGATTTCCTGCGGGACGATGCCCGCCTTGATGATCTCCTGATCGTGGTAGAGATCGTCGATGAAGCGGTTCAGGGCGAGCACGCGCTGTTTGAGTCCTTTCTCGATCGTATCCCACTCGTTCTTCGCGATAATGCGCGGTACGATGTCGAACGGCCAAGTGCGGTCGATCGCACCCTGCGTTTCATCCGAGTAGACCGTAAAGGTGATGCCCATCTCCTTGATCGCGAGATCGGCCGCCGTTTGCCGGGACGCAAGCTCGTCCGCGTCCATGCCGGCCAGCAATTTCGCAAGCTGCTCGCCGTGCGGGCGCGGCCGATTTTCGGTGTCGATCAGTTCGTCCCAGACCTTGCCGGCTTCGTATGTTTTCCAGTCGATATTCTTCATGCTCATTTCTCGCTTTCGTAGGGTACGCTATGCGTACCTTTTTGGCTTTCCTCGACGCGAATAGCATTCGATGCGGTACGCACTCGGCAATTGCTCCTGCATTGCCCTACCTCCTGCATCCCTGCAGTCGTCGGCAATTGCTCTGTCCCTAGACCACCCTTTAGTGGTGGCATAGCTCTCGATCGCATGTTCCCGACGCGATCTAGCTCCTGCATCCCTGCAGTCGAGCGTACCCTACATTCACGTTCTCAGATCCAGCGTATAGGGGAACTCGTTGTTCACTTCCTCGCACGGCGCGGTGATCGGCCCCGGCGTATGCCCGTGTGCCCAGAACCGTGCCAGCCGCCGGGCTTCCGCTTCGTTCGCGTTGACCGGCAGGGTTTCGTAATTACGTCCGGCCGGATGCCCGACATGGTAAGTGCAGCCGCCGAGCGCGACGCCGTTCCAGGTGTCGATCAGGTCGAACACTAGCGGCGCCTGGGCCGGAATCGTCGGGTGCAGGCCGGAGGCCGGCTGCCAGGCCTTGTACCTGATGCCCGCGACCCATTCGTCGCGGCGCGCCGTGCGGCGGAGCGGCACCCTGCGGCCGTTGCAGGTCACGACATGGCGGCCTTCGGTCAGCCCCCGCGCCTTGATTTCCAGCCGTTCGACCGACGAGTCGACGAAGCGGGACGTGCCTTGCGCGGTCACTTCCTCGCCGAGCACATGCCAGGGCTCGATCGCGAACCGCAGCGCCAGTTCCGCATCGCCGATCTGCACCGCTCCGTAATGCGGAAAGCGAAATTCCAGGAACGGTGCGAGCCAGTCCATTGCGAACGGATAACCCCAGCGCTGCATCGTTTCGGTCACATCCTTCAGATCGCCCGCAACAAAATGGGGCAGTAGAAAGCGGTCGTGCAGTTCGGTGCCCCAGCGTACAGGATCAAGCTCATACGGATGCTCCCAAAACCGTGCAACTAATGAACGTAGAAGCAACATTTGTACCATGCTCATTTGGTGGTGCGGCGGCATCTCGAAGGCGCGGAATTCGACCAGGCCGAGGCGGCCGGCCGGGCCGTCGGGGGCGTAGAGTTTGTCGATGCAGAATTCGGCGCGGTGGGTGTTGCCGGTCATGTCGGTCAACAGGTTGCGCAGCACCCGATCGACCAGCCACGGAGCCGGTGCCTGATGCTGCGCGAGTTGCTTCAGCGCGATCGAGAGTTCGTACAGCGATTCGTCGCGCGCCTCGTCGACGCGCGGCGCCTGCGAGGTCGGGCCGACGAACAGGCCCGAGAACAGATAAGACAGGCCGGGATGGTGCTGCCAGAAACGTACCAGGCTGGACAACAGGTGCGGGCGGCGCAGAAACGGTGAATCGGCAGCGGTATGGCCGCCCAGCGTTACGTGATTGCCGCCGCCGGTGCCGGTGTGGCGGCCGTCGAGCATGAATTTTTCGGTACCGAGGCGCGCCAGGCGGGCTTCCTCATACAGGCTCTCGGTCAATTCGGACAATGCGGCCCAGTCGGCTTCGGGCGGTACGTTCACTTCGATCACGCCGGGGTCGGGCGTGATGTTGAAGCGCTTCAGGCGTTCGTCGCGCGGCGGCTCGTAGCCTTCGAGCAGGATCGGAATGTTCAGGTCGGCGGCAGTGTTTTCGACCGCGACGACGAGCCGCAGCCAGTGCTCAAGGTCGGTCAAAGGCGGCAGAAACACATGCAGCCGGTTGTCGCGAATTTCGACGCAGAGTGCGGTACGGATCAGGTAACGGTCCCAATCGGCGTGGGCCGCATCGGCAAAACCCTGTTCGCTGATGCCCGGATGCGGAGCGGCCGCACCGAGGCGGTGCGTATAACGGGTCTGCAACGCACTGTGATCGGCGGGCAGCGGCGTTTTCGGCGCGAAAGGATCGAGCGGAATCAGCTGCTGGCGTTGATCGGCGGGCTCCCACAGCAGACTGTCCAGCGGCAGCCGATAACCCATAGGCGAATCGCCGGGCAACAGGAACATGTGTTCGCGGCGGAATTTCCAGCGCGACGAACGCCACCGATCCTTGCTGTAGTCCCAGGCGATCGGCAGCACATGGCCGACGACCCGGTCGAGGCCCTGTTCGAAAATTTTGCGCAGGCGGGCCCGTTCGATCGGGTCGCGCAGCTTCGAGTCGAGCACGTCGGCATTCGCCGGCAGGTTGCCTTCCTTCCAGAGGTAGTAGAGCCCATCCTCGAAGCCGGGCATCGCATGATCGCTCGGCACGCCGAGAAAGCCGGCAAGGCGGCTGATGAAGCGGCCGGACAGATTGGTCTGCGACCGGAGGCGGTCCCGGTAAGCGGCGAGCAGGGCCGGGTTGCGCCAGACCGGCACGCCGTCGGTGCGCCAGAAGACGCCCAGCGACCAGCGCGGCAGCTGCTCGCCGGGATACCATTTGCCCTGGCCGTGGTGCATCACGCCGCTTTCCGCCCAGCGGCGATAAAGCCGGTGCAGCAGGTCCTCGGCGCGTTCGCGCTTGTGTTCGCCGAGCGCTTCGGTATTCCACTCGGGCGAATCCATGTCGTCGATCGAGACGAATGTCGGCTCGCCGCCTTGGGTGAGCCGCACGTCGCTGCCTTGCAATCGTGCGTCGACCTGCTCGCCGAGCCTTTGAATCGCAGTCCATTGTTCCGCATTGTAGGGTTTGGTGACGCGCGGATCCTCGTGCACCCTGACGACCCGATTTTCGAAATGGAACGACACTTCGCACTTGTCGACCGCGCCGGTGATCGGCGCCGCGCTGACCGGGTCGGGCGTGCAGGACAGCGGAATATGGCCTTCGCCCGCGAACAACCCCGAAGTGGGATCGATGCCGACCCAGCCCGCGCCGGGCAGATAGACTTCGGTCCAGGCGTGCAGATCGGTAAAGTCCTGCTCCGGTCCGGACGGGCCGTCGAGGCTCTTCCGGTCGGCAGCCAATTGCACCAGATAGCCCGACACGAAACGCGCTGCCAGTCCCAGATGGCGCATGATCTGCACCAGAAGCCAGGCGCTGTCCCGGCAGGAGCCGGTGCCGAATTCGAGCGTTTCCTCGCAGCTCTGGATGCCGGGCTCCATGCGCAGCGTATAGCCGATGTCCCGCTGCAGGCGGCTGTTCAATGCAACGATGAAATTGACCGTATGGTCGGGCCGCTTCGGGAATTCCTGCAGCCATTGGCGCAACCTGGGGCCGTCTTCCCTGATTTCGAAATAAGGCGCCAGCTCCTTGGCTAGCTGGGGCTCATACCGGAACGGGAATTCGTTAGCGTAGTCTTCGATGAAAAAATCGAACGGATTGACCGTGACCAATTCGGCGACCAGGCTCACTTCGACCGAGAGTTTCTGTGTTTTTTCCGGAAACACATAGCGTGCGACATGGTTGCCGAAGGCGTCCTGCTGCCAGTTCACGAAATGCTTGGCCGGTTCGACTTTCAAGGAATACTGATGGAGCGGCGTGCGCGTATGCGGTGCAGGGCGCAAGCGGATCAGATGCGGCGCCAGCGCTACCGGCTGATCGTATTCGTAAACGGTAAGATGTTGAATCGCGATGGTCAGAGACATGGGCGTTCTCAAAATAAAGCTGCGTAATGAAGAAATGTCGAAAAACGGAACGGGTCTTAGCGTCTGTGCAGATATTTCAAAGCAAAAACCGTACCAAAAATTAGATCTGTACCGAAAAAACAGTCCGGACAGCGTAAGGGGAACCATGAGGTAGGAAAAAAGTCGCTTTAACTAACCGCATCTTCTAAAATGGATGCGTTTTTTGATTTTTTCGGGGAGAAAATGCAATGACTTATTGTGTGGGGTTACTGTTGAAAGACGGTTTGGTGTTCGCGTCCGATTCGCGCACGAACGCCGGCGTCGATTATGTGACCTCGTTCAGTAAACTGCATATCTTTACGCCGGCGCCGGACCGTTTCTTCGTGCTGATGTCGTCCGGCAATCTGGCGACCACCCAGGGCGTATTGAACCGTATTGTGCGCGATCTGGAATACCCTTCGGATCGAGGGAGCCTGTTGACCGCGCGTTATATGTTCGAAGCGGCCGACTATATCGGAAAAATCAGCCAGGAAATTCAGCGGGAACACGGTCCGGCTCTGATGTCGTCCGGCGTTAGCGTCGAAACCACGTTGATTCTCGGAGGGCAAATCCAGGGGCAAAATCCCGGCTTGATGCTGATCTATCCGCAGGGCAACTATTTCGAAGCGACGCGCGAAACCCCTTATTTGCAGATCGGTGAAAACAAATACGGCAAGCCGGTGCTTGACCGTGCGGTCGGCGCCTTGACCGGCCTCGAAGAAGGCGCGCGCCTGCTGCTGGTCTCCCTCGATGCGACCTCGCGCTCGAATGCGACGGTCGGACCGCCGTTCGAGGTCGCGATCTACCGAAAGGACGACATGAAGATCAACCACCACTTGAAATTGGCCGCCAACGATCCGTATCTGCTGCAATTGCAGCAGCGCTGGAACGAAGGGCTGTGCGCCACGCTGCACAGCCTGCCGGTATTCGATTGGGAAACACCGACCTTGGGCTGAAGCCGGCATGCGTGTGCCGCTCCGGACCTCCTGCTGTGCAGTTTCCACCGGCCTTCGTCTTTCTACCGGCTTAAAAGCTTCCGAAATCAGCCCTTATTACGCCCCGCCTCTGCCGGGCGAGTCGGTTTTGGGAATCAATTACCGCCGGTAGGTAGGAGACATTTGCGCATAAAAAAGCCGCCCTGCAGGATGATTACAGGGCGGCTTTCAATAGCGGCTCTTGGAAGGCTAAAAAACCTATCCTGCCGAACTGCGACTGTTACCAGTCGACTTGAACGCGGGTTTCAAGAATATCCAGATCGGCATTATTAAATGCCCGACTTGTAGCATTTGCAGTAGTGCCGCCTGGAACGGTAGTGACGGTACCCGTATCGATATCCAAGGCATGAACGTAATTCGCCATTACGCGGAGATGCGAATTAGGATACCAGTTGATACCGAACTTGGCTGTTGATGCGCGTCCGCCATTGATGATGCCGGAGTTCAAGTCCATATAATCGTAACCGGCCGCAAGCTCCCATGCACCCCAGCCGCCGTGCATGTCAAAGTTGTGGTTCGGCTTGATCCGATCCCAGGCGCCGGTTTTTGCCTTATAGTTGCGCGATTCGCCGGTCAGGAAGTAGGTCATATAGCCGTAGTAACCTTCCAGCGATTCGTCTCTACTGTAGCCTTGCCCGTGAATATTGGCTTGTATATATTCGCCTTGCACCGAGAATGGGCCATAAACCAGCGCGGTTTCGGCGCCCCACCGGTGGAGGTAATCGGCTTGAATCGCAGCTGCCGACTTAATATTGCCGGAGGTCAAATTACCCGTATTCAATATAGAGGTACGGTCTACGTTGGCGCCTATGCCGTTGGCGAAAATGACGCCCCCATTGTTGAAGGAGCCATCACCTTTGTAATTATTGTTAAAGGTAATGTACGATCCCGATGCACCCACATGCAAGAATTTGGTTTTGCTTTCCATCCACGGCAAGCCCGTCACGCGAGCATTGAGTTCCCAACTGGTATCACCACCGCCGCCATTCCGATTGACGCCGCCGTTGGTATTGACGGCGCTGCCTGTGCTACCGGTAAGCGAGTTGCTTCCGTAAGCGTTGTTGTAACCGCCGACGCCTTCCGTTTGCAGCGAGGTGCCAACTTGCCAGCGTTCGGCCGCGTAGTTCGCGCCGAAGCCCACCTTATAAGTATTCAGGTTGTCCACGAGGGTATTGACGGCCATGTTCCGCTCGATGAACGTCGTATAGCGGTTGCTGGTCGCTTCTTCCATGCTGAACGGTTCTTTAAAGGCACCGAACTTGACCGAGAAAGGCTTGGAAAAATTATAGCGAATGAATGCGTCGGTAATACCGCCCGCGTTCAAGCCGTTGCCGCGCGTAAAATCGTATTCGAATTTATAGTCGGTATTTTTGAAAAAAGTCCCTTCGACGCCCAGACGCGCCCGGCGGAGTGTTGTGCCATCGTTTAATTCCGATGGAACGCCTGTCGGGGTTACAAAATCTACAGGCAATTTCTGATTAACATTGGCCTGTGAGTCGACCTGCATGCGCCCGTTAATTCCGGCTGTGAAATTGCCGTCTTTGGTCGCAAAATGTATCCCGTCGCTCAGTTTGACATGCACTGACTCAGGTCCAGAAGCTTCCTGGGCATGTTCTTCAAGCGCCTTGATTTGATTGTCTTTTAATGCCATTTCTTCCCGAATCGCGGCAATCTCTGCAGCATTCTTTTGCTCGGCGGTTTTCGCGGGTGCATCCTCGACCCTTTCAAAGGAGCCCATTAGCTGCCGGTTCGGGCCGGGCTCGGCATAAATTTGCTTGGTTTTAACGTCGACGTAGAGATCGATTGCAAAGGCGGAAGATGTGGCCCCGGCGCCGAGAACGGTCGCAACAGCCAAGGTCAGTTTGGATAAGGTCATGGTTGCTCACAGTGATGATTAAAACTGCGGCAAGGATAGAGAATAAAAATGACGGAGAAATGACAGAAATGTTACGGTTTGATGACAGCGCAACAAATCAGTGGAATAGCAGCGAATTTGCAACAACGAGGGAAAATCGCTGTACAAGCTTTTAATAAAGACGGCCTCAAACAGGCGCCATCCTATTGAGAAAATGAAAAATTTTCAATACCGATCGCGCACGGATAGCCAGCCGAAAGAAGGTCGGCAATATGGGGAGAGTAATGGCCGATTGATAATTCGCGCCGGAAAGAAGCCAATCCGTACGGCAGGTTTTACGGCGCGTTTTTACCGGATTTTCTCTATGATGGAATAAAAAGGTATGAAAAGATTGAAGAGGTAACGATTACTGTGCCTGCGATTGCGACAACCGGTTCGCTGCCTCGATGTCGCTCTCGGCTTCCTTGATCGCCCGCGACAGTTCGGCGCGCTGTTTGTCCAGCACCAGCCATTCGATTTGCCGGTGCAGGTAGGCGTCCTTGTTTTTGGTGACTTCGACGCGCAGTTCCAGTTCCTTGATTTCGGCCTGCAGCTGCATTTCCTTGAGGCGGGTCTGGTGCTCGATGCGTTCGGCTTCGAGTTGTTCTTCGTATTTCTGCTGCTCCTGCTGCAGCACTTCCTGCGCCTTGTAGCCGACTTGCAGCTCCCGTTCTTTCAGGATCGCTTCGTGTTCAAGCCTTTTTGCATGCAGCTGCTGCTCCAGCTCTTGCCGGCGGGCTTGCTGTTCGAGTTCGAACTGCAGGGCGGCGGCCTGCTCGATGCTTTGCAGGTGCTTTTCGTGCTTGACCTTTTCTTCGTGCAGCTTCGCTTCGATCGTAAACTGATCGGCGTTCTGTTTTTCCTGCGCAGCCAGCAGCTGGCGCTGGTTCTCCCGCTCGATCGCCAGTTTCTCCTGCTCTAACGCATGCAGCTGGTTCAGGTGTTCGAGGCGTTCCTTTTCCAGCACCTGTTCCTGACGAGTCCGCTCGCGCGCCCGCTTCTCGCGGAATTCGAAATTTTTCTCCAGGATGCTGAGGTAAACCGCCTCCTGGGTAAAACGGCCGTCGAGGCCGGGGCTGTCTTCCAGGTCGGCAAACGACGGGGTGAGCGCACAGACTGTGCGGCATTTGATGTATTTGACGGTCAGCGCCTCGTTGATCGCTTTTTCGATCTGCTTTTCGGTGGCGAAAAGGCCCGATTCGATCCATCTGCCGTCGCGAAGGTTCCTGAGCTCGGCATCGACGGTTGTCCGGATCAGTCCTTCATAGCCGGATTTGATATGCGCGTTGATGTCGGAGAGGGTCTCGAGGTTGCGCTCGGCATAGCTGAAAGTGGCCTGGAAATGGATCGTCAATTGCGCTTTGAGCGTGCAGAGTCCTCCGTAAAGAGGCGTGGAAACGCTGATCGGCCATTCGGCGACCGGTAAAGGATAGACGCGGTGGTAAAAGCGCGGAAAGAATTTCGCGGGATATTCGAACAGCCGGTAATACGGTCCCAGTTTGGAAAGCACGACGCGGCTCTCCCCGTCGAAGCCCGGATCCCAGACCTCGGTTTCGAGGGCGTCGGAAAACGTTTGCGGCGGCAGGCTGGTCAGCCAGGCGTCGAGCAGCGCTTGTTTATTCGTCATCGGCCACCTCCAAGGCGGCCGGAACGGCCGGGCTGGAAGCGCTGATTGCCTGCTGCGCTTTCAGGGCGCGGATTTGCGCGCTCATCCGTTCTGCGATCAGGGGATAAAGATTCGGGGCAAATTCAACCGACTTCGAATCGATTTTGCGCAGGAAGCCGCGGCTCAATAAGAAGCCGACCGCGAACATCCGCGGCCAGTCCGAATAACGCCGGGCTTTTTCGATTTCGGATTTTTCGATCACCATCTCGAGCTCGTCGTTTTCGTTGATCCTGAATTCGGTAAACTGGCGCAGGCATTCGAAGACCAGTTCCTGTTCGCGCTCGCTCAAGGGGCCCGGTGCGGTGAACTCCAGTCGGTAGGATAAAAACACCGTGAAAAAATCGGCCATGGACGCGCAGAGGAAGGCGAAGAGCGAAAAGTCCTTCCACATCGCGAACGACGGCGTAATGCCCTGCACGATTTCCGTATAAGTCATCAAAATCGGCATGTCCGGTGTAATGACGCCGCTGCTGGTCGCCATCTGGTTGAATTTGATCGAAACTTCCTGCAGGCTGGAAACGATTTTACGGTAGCGTGCTTCCGCATCGGGTGAACTCATGTTCCATTCGTTCAGCCCGTTTTGGAGTACGCGGATGTCCTGATTCAGTTTCTCGAATTCTTGTACAACCTGCGCCGATTCCTTCTTTTTGGTTTCGAACACCTCGCGCTGGTAGCGGAAAAATGGTCCCTGGCCGACCATGTTTTTTTGCGCCGCCGGGGCGTCCGGGTGAGTACCGTAATAGGCCTGGGTGACACTCTCGGAAGCCTTGTCGAGCTCGGCCTGCTGCTGTTTCAGGATTTTGGTTTTGGTGTCGGCGACGCTTTTCAGATAGGCGTTCACATCGGTACGGATTTTGTTCAACCGGTCGATTTGAATGTTTTCCTTCTGGGAAATCTCGTAGAACTTGAAATACGAGAAGGTAATCGAAGCGGAAACCGCTACCAGCAACGAAGCCAGTACGCTGAAAAAGCGCAGTCTATTCGCTTTCCAGTGCATGCCGGCGATTTCCAGCGAGCTGATCACGATGATCGACTGGATCGCGATCGTGATGATCAGCGCAATCCAGGAAACGATAAAATGCGATAAGCCGAAAAAAGTGGTGAAACCGGTCGCCATACTCAGCATCAGCACGATCGGAATCGTCCATACTCTGAGGCCGGCAACGAACAGGGTCTGTATGCTGTTGATGATGCCGCCGATCCCGCCGGAGTTGTGTTCTTTTCTGATTCTATTGATGTCCATCGTTGCCAGATTGGGGGGAAGTATCGCGCTTGAATCCCCGGAAATTAAAGAGAAACCGCAATTTGGGAATGAGGCGCAGTCTATTTGATTTATAAGGAAAATGCAATCAGCGGCGCGCGGCCGGCGCATTCGGTTTTCAGGAAACTGCCTGACTGTGCGGGGCCGGATAGCGACGACCTGTCGCTATGGATTTTGATCCCGTTTCATGGTGAAAAAAACATCGGCCGGGCTTCCGTTACTCATCTTCGAAAAAACCGGCGCTATTCGGCGGCTTCCGCCGTATGGCTTTGCTCCCTGCCGGTTAGCCGGTTGTAAATTTTGACGTAAAGAATCGAGGCGGATAACAGTAGCGTGACCGAATTTGCCGCGATGATCGCGG
This sequence comes from Candidatus Methylomicrobium oryzae, assembly GCF_016745425.1. Lineage (GTDB taxonomy): Bacteria > Pseudomonadota > Gammaproteobacteria > Methylococcales > Methylomonadaceae > Methylomicrobium > Methylomicrobium oryzae. The sequence goes on from NZ_JAERVK010000023.1 coordinate 24,517, forward strand.
TATTGTGCAGAAAAATGCCGTAGATCAGCCAAAGCGACACGCCCAGCGTAAAGATTGCGTACATCGACAGCGACAGCGAGGCAGTATCGCGGGTTTTAAGGGTCAGGAGTGCCTGCGGCAGAAACGAGGCGGTAGTCAGCAGTGCGGCCAGGTAGCCGATCAGTTCAGGAAAGGCCTGCATGATTTTCATCAAAACGTTCGAAAAAGACCTGCCAAATTTTTAAAAACCTGTGGCAGGTCTGTAATTAGCTTAAACGGTCCTGCCGTGCCGCGCGGGTACATCGCGGCGGGTTGCTCCTGTATAGAGCTGCCGCGGCCGGCCGATCTTTTGCTCGGGATCCGCAATCATCTCGTCCCAGTGCGAAATCCAGCCGACGGTTCGGCCCATCGCAAAGATCGCGGTAAACATCTTGCTTGGTATGCCGAGCGCGTGCAGCACGATGCCCGAATAGAAATCGACGTTCGGATACAGCTTTTTCTCGATGAAATACTCGTCTTCGAGCGCGATCCGTTCCAGCTCGAGCGCCAGCTTGAACAAAGGATCGTCCTGCAGCCCCAGTTCGCCTAAAACTTCGTAGCAGGTTTCGCGCATCAGTTTGGCGCGCGGATCGTGGTTTTTGTAGACGCGGTGGCCGAAGCCCATCAACCTGAACGGGTCGTTTTTGTCTTTCGCCTTGTCGATGTAAAGGCCGATCCGGGAAACATCGCCGATTTCTTCCAGCATGTGCAGTACGGCTTCGTTCGCGCCGCCGTGTGCGGCACCCCACAGGCAGGCGATGCCGGCGGTGATGCAGGCGAACGGATTCGCTCCGCTGGAGCCGGCCAGCCGCACGGTCGAGGTCGAGGCGTTTTGCTCATGGTCGGCGTGCAGGATCAGGATCCGGTCGAGCGCCTTGACCAGTACCGGATTCGGCACATATTCGTCGCACGGCGTCGCCAGCATCATGCGCATGAAGTTTTCGACATAGCTGAGCTTGTTTTGCGGATACATGAAGGGCGATCCGGTGCTGTATTTATGGCACATCGCGACGATCGTCGGCACCTTGGCCAAGAGGCGGATCGCACTGATTTGGCGATCGCTTGGCGAACGGATGTCCAGCGCGTCGTGATAGAAAGCGGATAAAGCGCCGACCACGCCGACCATGATCGCCATCGGATGCGCGTCGCGGCGGAAGCCTTTGAAAAAATTGGTCAGCTGATCATGCACCATCGTGTGCATGGTAATGTTGTGCTCGAATTCTTTTAGCTGCTCGAAGTTCGGCAATTCGCCCTGCAGCAGCAGGTAGCAGACTTCCAGGAACGAGCATTGCATGGCCAGTTGCTCGATCGGATAGCCCCGGTACAGCAATACGCCGGCCTCGCCGTCGATATAAGTGATCGAGGATCTGCAGCTGGCGGTCGAGGTAAAGCCGGGGTCGTAGGTGAACATGCCGGTCTGCTTGTACAGCGACTGGACATCCAGCACGCCGGGGCCCATCGTGCCGGACAACACGGGCAGCGTACACAGTGGTTCGGATTCGGGAGTGGATAGGACGATAGTGCTGGATTTGCTCATGATGTCAATCTCGGTTGGGACGCCGTTGCGGCGTGTTTTAATGTCGATTGCGGAATCAATTAATCGGGATTGGCGTTGACGATGGCCTGTCTCGCGAGCTCGGTGACTTTGGACCAGTCTTTCGCATTCAGCGCGTCCTGGGGAGCGAGCCAGGAACCGCCTACGCAGGCTACGTTAGGGAGTTTGAGGTAAGCCAGATAGTTATCGGGCGAGATGCCGCCGGTCGGGCAGAAGGTCGCCTGCGGAAAAGGGCCTGCAATCGACTTCAGCATCGGAATACCGCCGGCCGCTTCGGCCGGGAAAAATTTGAAGTGGTCCAGGCCGAATTCCATGCCCAGCATCAGCTCCGACAGGGTCGCAATTCCGGGAATCAGGGCAATGCCGCCAGTCACCGCCGCGTCCAGCAGGGAAGGGGTGATGCCGGGGCTGATTGCGAAGACCGCGCCCGCGTCGGTCGCGGCCTGTAATTGCGCCGGGTTCGCTATCGTGCCGGCGCCGACGATGGCGCCTTCGACTTCCCGGCTGATGCGTCGGATCGCGTCGAGCGCGACCGGCGTACGCAAAGTGATTTCCAGCACGCGAATGCCGCCTTCGACCAGGGCTTTTGCTAAAGGCACCGCGTCGTCGAGATTTTTGATGACCATCACCGGCATCACGGGGCCGGCGCTTAATACCTCGTTAGGCTGAATTTTCCAGTGCTGATTTGCCATGTGTTTCGTACGAATTTGGGTAATTAAAGTCGGTCATCCTTGACGCCAAGTATTCAAGTATTATGGAACGCCCGAAGCAAGGCGCCAGGCGATTGATTTTCGGCGAGAAAAAGGCGATTCCGCAGCTTCAAGCACAGGCTTCGGAGTTGGAAAGCCGACGATTCTCTATCGAAATAATGAATTTAAAGTTCATAACATTGTATCGGGCGGGAAACAAATGTCAAAACGGAAAGATAGGCCCATGAATTCAAAGCAATAATATCGATTGGCTATCGATTCGAAAGTAATTTTTCATTTGACCTGAGTAAGGGCGTTTTTTCTTCCGGCTTTACCGCCACAAAAATCAGCAGGACGCCCGACGCCATCGTCGCCGCCAACAGCGGCAGTGCCAGCTTGAAGTCGCCGGTCGCGGTTTTCAGCCAGGCGATCACATAGGGGCCTGCAAAGCCGCCCAAGTTGCCGATCGAATTGATCAGCGCCAGGCCCGACGCTTTGGCCGGCCCCTCCTTCAGAAGCGTATGCGGGAGCGTCCAGAACGGCGCCAGGGTGCTCCAGACGCCTGCCGCCGCGATCGCGATCGCGGCGATCGCCCAGACCGGCGATGCGAGGTAGGGGCTCAGCGCGAACGCGGCGGCCGCCACCCAAGCGCAGATCACAATGTGCCAGCGCCGTTCCCGGGTCTTGTCCGAATGCGCGCCGACGATCACCATCGCGATCACCGCCGCGAGATAGGGCAGGCCGGTCAACAAGGCTGTGCGCACGTTGTCGAGTCCTGCCCAGTTCTTGATCAGCTGCGGCAGCCAGAGGCTGATGCTGTAATAATTGATCACCACCGCGAAATAGATCAGCGCCAGAAGCCAGACTTTCGGATGGCGCAGGGCTTGTTTTAGATCGGCGGCATGATGGGGCGGGGCCGTTTCGCGTTCGGCGGCCAACGTTCTTTCGAGCCAGGCTTTCTCTTCGCCATTCAGCCAGCCGGCTTCGGCCGGACGGTTGGTCAGCCAGAAATACAGCACAAAGCCGAACAGTACCGAAGGCGCGCCTTCGGCCAGGAACAGCCATTGCCAGCCTTGAAGCCCGAACGCGCCGTCGATGCCGAGCAGCAGCCCGGCCAGCGGCGCGCCGAGCACGCCGGAGGCCGCGGTCGCGGTGATCAGCAGCGCGCCGTACTTGGCTCTGACCGGGGCCGGAAACCAGTAGCTGAAATACAGAATCATGCCCGGAAACGAGCCGGCCTCTGCAAGGCCGAGCAGAAAGCGCAATATATAGAAGCCCTGCGGCGTTTCGATAAACACCATCGCGCAACAAATCAGTCCCCAGGTAACCATGATTCGGGTCAGCCAGAGTTTCGCGCCGACTTTTTCCAGAATCAGGTTGCTCGGAATCTCGAACAGCATGTAACCGACGAAAAAGATGCCCGCGCCAAAGCCGTACACCGTGTCGCTGAACTGCAGCGCATCTTTCATCTGCAGCTGGGCGAAGCCGACGCACATGCGGTCGAGATAGGCCAGGATATAGATGATGTAGAGCGGAGGGAGCAGGCGCCAGGCCAGTTTGCGGTACAGTTGGTTTTCGTTGATCGGCATGGTGTGAATGGGTCGAGAGGCTGTGTGCCGGAGGGCTGCCAGATTATATAGGGAAAATGCCGCTCTCGCCGAAGAAGGGAGCATTTTTTCATCTTTTGACGGGTATAGGTTAAAATCGGGGTTCATCCTAATCTGTATTACCCGATTCCCGCTATGTACGAGCAGTATTTTCATTTTGCGGAATTACCGTTTTCGATAGCGCCCGATCCCCATTTCATTTACATGAGCCGCCGCCATCAGGAAGGTCTGGCGCACCTTTTATACGGGATTACCGTCGGCGGCGGTTTCGTCGCATTGACCGGCGAAGTCGGCACCGGCAAGACGACCCTGTGCCATTGCCTGCTCGGCGAATTGCCGGACACTATCGACATCGCGTTGATCCTGAATCCCAAGCTGAATGCGATCGAGCTCCTGGCGGCGATTTGTGACGAGTTGGGGGTGGCCTACGATAAAGGGCGGCAGACGCTGAAACAATTGGTCGATGCATTGAACCATTACCTGCTGGAGGCGCACGCGATCGGCCGGCGCACCGTGTTGCTGATCGACGAAGCGCAAAATCTGAGCATGGAAGTACTCGAACAAGTCCGCCTGCTGACCAATCTGGAAACCAGCAAGACCAAGCTGCTGCAAATCATTCTGGTCGGCCAGCCCGAATTGAAACAGATGCTGCGGCGGCAGGAGCTCAGGCAGCTCAATCAGCGCATCACTGCACGCTATCATTTGCAGCCGTTGTCGTACACCGAAACCCGGGACTATATCCGGCACCGGTTGCGGGTTTGCGGCGGCGATCCCGATCTGTTCAAGGAGCGGGCGATCCGGAAAATATACAAGTTGTCCGGCGGCATTCCGCGCGTGATCAATATTTTGTGCGACCGTGCTTTGCTTGGCGCTTATGCGGAAAACGCCGCGCATGTAACGCCGGGCATGGTCAAAAACGCCGCGCAGGAAGCCCTGGCGCCGGCCGAACCGAAGTGGCCGGCATGGGGTCTCGCCCTGCTGGGGATGCTGGCGCTCGGTGGGGTGGCGGCCGGCCGTTATTATCTGTTTCCTGACCTGGATGCGGCGTTCCGGCACCGGTTTTTGGGGCGCCAATCCGAAACGGCGGAAGCAACGTCCGGTCCGACCGCTCCTAAATCCGTATCGACGGCTCCGGCTCTTGCCCCGAAAACCGAACCGCTGCCTCCGAGGCCTGTTTCGTTTGCCGAATGGGTGACCGATATTCGCTTGACGCTGCCGCTGGGCTTTGCGAACGCACTGAGCGCGCTCGGAAAAACGGCTTCGCCCGGCGGCACGACCGATTGCGAGGCGGTTAAGTCCTTCGGCGTGTTATGCCAGCTCGGCAAGGCCAGCTGGAAAGAGCTGCTGGCGATGAATCGGCCGGTCATTCTGGAGTTCGTGCTGCCGACCGACGAAAAGCGCTACGCGCTGCTGACCGGCCTCAAGCAAGGAAACCCGGTATTGCTCGGAAGCGACCGGCATGACTTTTCGCTGGCCGAGGTGCTGAGTTATTGGAACGGCTACTATTTATTGCTATGGACATCGACAATCGCCGATGCGCGAACGATTTTCCCCGAAGAGCGGTCAGAGAGAATTGTCTGGCTTCGGCAACAGATGGCGCTGTTCGACGGCTTGAATCCAACCGTAGCGGCGCCCCAGCTATTCGATCAGGATTTGAAGAATCGAGTCCTCAAATTTCAGCACCGGCACCATTTGACCGAAGACGGTGTGGTGGGAGTCCAAACCCTGTTTTATCTCGACAATCTGACCGAGGCGCCGAACACGCCTCATCTGACCTTAACCGATTAACTCATGTCTTATATTCTCAATGCCCTACGCAAATCGGAGCAGGAGCGGCAGGCCAACCGGCCGGAAACCCTGACCGAACAAGTGTTGACGCCGCCGGCGCCGAAAAGCCGGAAAATCGCGATAGTGATCGGCGCTCTGCTGGCTGTCAATCTGCTGGCCCTGCTGCTGTTGGTCTGGTATTTGAAAAAAACGGACGATACGCCGGCGGCGGCAAGGCAAGCCGACGCCCGGACGTTACAGCAAAAAGCAGCGCGGAAGCCTCAGCCGGGTGCGGTAAAACCGGCTAACACCGATGCGCCTTCCGAAAAAGCGCCGGCCGCAGCGGCACCGGTTCCCGAAGTGATTAACCCTTCGGCGCCAACCGCCGCAGCGCCTGCCGTAAAATCGCCTTCAATCGAAGAACTAGCCGCGGCAAGCCGGGCCGCAGAGGTGAAAGGGCCGAAACAGGCAATGCCCGACAAACCCGAGCGCGGCGCTCAAACCGTCCCCTCGCCAGCCGCAACCGGCGCACGGGAGCTGGCCCGGAAGGAAAGACAGACAAGACGGGCTCAGCCGGTGCCCGCGGCCGAAAGCCCGAGCGATTCCGAAAGCGATGCCGGGAAAGGAAAGAGCGATGCCTCACCGGCGGCGGGCCGGCAGGACATTCCTTTATTCAAGGATTTGCCTTACAACTTCCGCAGCTCCGTGCCGAAGATGGCCATCAACGTTTTCATGTACACTGACAACCCCGCAGACCGTTTTGTCATACTGAACATGACGAAATACAAGGCCGGCCAGACCACCAAGGATGCGATCGAGATCAGGGAAATCCGTCCCGACGGGGTCATCGCGAGTTACGGCGGCAAAGTTTTTCGCATTGAGCGCCCTTGATGTGCCGGGGGAAAGGACTCAGGCGTTCACCCGGAGTTCGGAAATGCTGCTCAGATCTTCCGAAGGCGCGTATAGAGAAAGCGATCCTTACGGCTCGACTCTCTATGCGGCCTATCCTCGATTTCCGGCAGTTGCAGATTTTGCAAACAGCATTGCGGTTGCCCGCTTGCGCTTTAGAGGCTTGAATTGCGCGCTGGCCTAATCTAAAAGGCCTCACCGTGCCTCTGGCACTGGCTTTCGGCCATTTTTTCACGGGGCTTTAAATTGCCAGGGCGATTCGCTTTTATAGCCGTCGGTCAGCGTTTTCAAAAAAGCCACCAGATCGTCGATTTCGCGCGGCGTGAGGCGCAGCGATCCCAATTCCCCGTGATTGACGTTGGCGAGTACCTCCGCCGCCGGCCAGCATTTCTGTGCGCGTGCCCTGGCTTCGGTCGTCAGCGGATTGCGGCAGCGCGGCTTGAGGTCGCGAGTGCTGTAAAACTCCACGACTCCGCGCAGGGTTTTGAAATAGCCGTTGTGCGTATACGGCGCGGTAACGGCGACATTGCGCAAGGTGGATACCTTGATCTTGCCGTCTTCCAACGGAGCATCCAGAATGCCCCCCAAGCCCAGATCCACGAAATAGGCGCCGTCGGGATTGAATTGGGGATCCAGGCCGTAGAACGGATTTTCCGGATTCTTGGGTACGCCGATATTGTCGTAGCTGTGATCGGTAAACAGCGGCGGCGTGCCGTTCACCGGCCGATTGGGATGGCAGGCCGCGCAATTGCCCTTGTTGCCGGCTTCGAAAACCGCCAGTCCGCGTCTTTCCTGTGCGGTAAACGCGGCTCTGCCGAACAGAAAATAATCGTATTTCGAACTGAAGCGGTTCAATACCGGGCTGCGCTCGAAGGCGGCGATCGCATCCGCAATGCGGTCGTAGGCGGCCCCGCTATCGTTCAGCGCGCCGGCGCCGTATACGGCATCGAACATCGCCGCATAGTCCGCGTTGCGGACTTTGTCGACCACGGTTCCGGGATCGGGATTGGCCATCTCGATGGGATTGAGGAAAGGCGCCTTGGCCTGGTCGGCCAGCGTCGAAGCGCGGCCGTCGAGAAACTGGCCGCCGAAATACAGACCTTCCCCGCGGTCGAAATGAAAGGCCGGCGCATAGGCCGAATACATTGCCGTCGGCGTATTGCGGTTGCCGAGCAGGCCGGCGATGACGCCTTTGGATGTGGGTCTGGATTTATCGGCATCGGTAAAGGCTGCCGCGGGATTGTGGCAGGTGCCGCAAGCCTGACCGGGCGGTTCGGAGAGATTGGTGTCGAAGAACAATTGCTGGCCCAGTTGCTGCTTCGGGGTCAGATTCTGGCTGCCGGGCAGTACGGGTACTGCAGCTCCGGCCGGTGCGACGGCTAATCCCCCGGCAACGGCGATGATGGCATAGAACTTTAATTTCATCGGAAAACCTGCGGTAAAGGCCGCCCGGCATGCCGGGCGGCGAAAATATCAGTAAATGAAGCCAACGCCGAGGTTGAATTCGTCGCCGAACGGCACACCGAGCGGAACGAGTTTCCGATCCTGAATGTTGCGGTAATCCGCCTTGATGACCACATTGTCGATCGGCTTATAACTCAGACCGGCTTGATAAATCCAGCGGTCCAGGCCGGTGCTCTGATCGAACGGCATGCCGGTCACCGGGTCTGTGGCCACGGAGGCCAGCGTGTTGTAACGCTCGACACGGAAGAAAGGCGCCAGGTATTGGTTGCTGTCTTTCCAGAGGAACGGCATGATGTCGTGGGCCGCTTCGACATACCAGCCGTAATTTTCCTTGCCGACCGGGCCGCCCGCGCCCAGCAGAGGATTGAGGAATTCGGTGTTGTCGATCTGGCCCCAGGCGCCCAACGCGCGCAGTTCCAGTCCTCGGTATTTATATTGGATATGGCCTTCGTAAAGCTGGGTGAAAACGTCGACGCTATTGCCGTCAAAATTCACCGCGTCCTTTTGGCCGCTGTTGCCGAGGAATGCCGAGGCGCCCACCATCAGGCCGGGCGCGAAGTAGGGCGAGTAATCCAGGCGCCCGGTAAAGGCGAAATCCTCTGCCTTGCCGTTGCTGCCGCCCTGGCGCCCTTCCATGATGCCGATATTGCTGAATTCTTCAGCATTCAGCCCATTCATCGCATACATGCGGTATTGCAGGCCGGGCAGGATCTCGCCGAAGAGGCCGGCTCCCATTTCCCGCCAAGTCGAAGGAATGATGTAGCGTTCCACGTCCGGCCGATGGTTGCCGTGGAAGGTGGTGGGTTCGTGCATTTCGTTGATGAAGCCCATCGGCACCAGCATCAGGCCGGCTCGGATGTTGTATTTGGGATCGAGCAGAAAATCGAGCTGGGAGAATTCCACCGAGACTTCGCCTTTTTCTTCGCCGCCTTCGCCGGTCGAGGCATGTTCGAATTCGATCTCGTTGTTCAGAATGATCCAGTCGTTGAACTTGTAGCCGAGATAAATGACTGCGCGTTCCAGATCGGTGGTGTCCTTGTTGGTAATACTGTCGCCGCGCGGATTGGCATAATTGGTGTACATCGCCTCGCCGTAACCGCCGATGGCTAGGCCGCGGTTGACCCGGTAGACGTTGGAGGCGGCGGGGCCCAAGCCGTATTGGCTTTTGTATTCGCGCGACTCCGGTATGAAGAGCTGGGTCTTGAGTTTTTCCACTTCGCCGGCGAGCACGTCGGTTTTGCGCTCCAGCGCGCCCTTGCCGGCGGCGCCGGCAGGCACTGCCGCCGGTGCGGCGGTGGCCTGTTGAAGCGCTTTGCTTTGCGCCTGCTGCGTTTCCTTCAGCACGCTGATTTCCTGCTGCAGCGCTTCGTTTTGGGAAGATTTGGTTTTCAGGGCTTCGATTTCCTTCTGCTGCTGCTGGATAATCTTCCACATTTCTTCCATCGTAGCCGGCATTGGCTGAGCCGCCTGAACGTTTCCGGCGAGAGCCGAGCTAATTGATATGGCTAGGCAATATGAGGTCTTTCGGTTGAATGATTTCATTACTTTCCCTTCATCGCTTTGAAATAAATATAAAAAAAGTATATTGTTTTAGTAATACAATTGCAAACCATTATCATTATTGTGGAATTTTATACACGTAATCCATAGGGAAATTTAGCTACACATTTGGTTCGTGATTTGCGCAGAGAAGTGGAATATTGCCGAGATCTAGGCCCGATTTCGAAGGCTCAGAGCATTTGCGGCAGGAAACGAAAAAATCCGATGAGCCGTTTATCGTGAGATACAACACATCGGGGCCTTCTGAAAATGTCGGACGAATACGGCCTCGAATTCAAAACCATTTTCCGCCCGGCGATTATCCCGGCTTGGTGTATGATATGAACTCGGTATCCAATACTCCGCAGGAATTTCGGCGGTTCATTCAAAATGAATTCAGCCTCATCCAATATGAGGAAGCAAATCTTGAAGCTATATTTTTGGCTTAACGCCACCCTGCTGGCGGCGCTGCTTTTGGCGGCCGCCATACCCCCGGCTCAGGCCGGGGTTTTCTATAGTAAAGAAGAGGCGATGGAACTGGCCTTCGGCAAAGGCAAAACGGTCGATCTGCTGTCACTGTTTCCCGACGAGCAGCAGCTTGCGAAAATTGAGGTCTTGGCCAAGGCCAAGCTGGAGTCGCCGATGTTTACGTTCTATGTCGGCAAGGAACAGGGCAAGGTTCTCGGTTACGCCGCGATCGAGTCGGTCACGGTCAGAACCCAGCCGGAAACGCTGATGATCGTGTTGACGCCCGAAGGCGAGCTGCGCAACGTCTATACACTCGCCTTTCACGAACCGCCCGAATACATGCCTCCGGAACGCTGGTTCGAGCAGTTGTACAAACGCCCGCTCGCCGAGATGGATTTCAGCAAGGGCGTGGACGGTATCAGCGGTGCCACCTTGAGTACCCGGGCGGGCCTCGGCAGCATTCGCAAGGTCATGGCGGTGTATCAGGTGATGATCAAAGAGCAGAAACCATAGCCATGCGTTATTTCGTAACCGGCGAACAGTACCGGAAATCTTTGATGAACGCTCTGGTGCTGATGTTTTTAGGCTACATCGTGCTGCTGTGGATCAGCAACGGCCTGATGTATTTTCACCGGATGGATCTGACAGCCGAATCGGTAAGGCTCTATTACCTGGGCGACGAAGCGCAATTCAAGCCGCCGCGCAGCTATGAAGGGATGCTCGAAGTTTCGCATTTTCATCTGTTCTCGATGGGCATGCTGGTCGTGACCCTGACTCACCTGATGCTGATGACCGATTTTTCGGTACGGCTCAAAATTTGGATCAGCAGCCTGACCTATGTTTCCGCGGTTGCGGATGAAGCGGGCGGTTGGCTGGTCCGTTTCGTGCACCCGCAATTCGCTTATTTTAAGATCGGCGCCTTTGTGCTGCTGGAGCTTTCGCTGGCGGCGCTGTTGGCCGTCGTGATTTTCGCCATGATACAAGCCAGAATCAGGATGCGTCACGCCAACTCGGGTTAAATGCCCGTATCCCGTGCTTTTCTATCAGCCCTTCTTTCCGGCGTGATAAAATCCGATCGAACCCAACTTTCCTGGAGAACAACTGATGAAAGCGAATATAGGATTGATCGGCCTTGCGGTCATGGGCCAGAACTTGGTCCTGAATATGAACGACCACGGTTTTAAGGTCGCAGTCTATAACCGCACGACCCGCACGGTCGACGAGTTTCTCGAAGGCCCTGCGCAGGGCACTCAGGTGATCGGCACCCGTTCGCTCGAAGATCTGGTCGATAGCCTCGAAACGCCCCGTATCGTAATGCTGATGGTGAAGGCCGGCGAGGTGGTCGACCAATACATCGAAAAATTGATTCCGCTGCTCTCGCCCGGCGACATCATTGTCGACGGCGGCAATTCGCTATTTACCGATACCGACCGCCGTACCCGCTATCTGGCGGAGAAAGGGCTCAACTTCATCGGTACCGGCGTGTCGGGCGGCGAGGAAGGCGCCCGGAACGGGCCTTCGATCATGCCCGGCGGCAATCAGGCGGCATGGCCTGCGGTCAAGCCGATCTTCCAGGCGATCAGCGCGAAAGTGGGCGACGAGCCCTGCTGCGAATGGGTGGGCGAGAATGGGGCAGGGCACTATGTCAAAATGGTCCACAACGGCATCGAATACGGCGATATGCAGTTGATCTGCGAAGCCTATCAGATGCTTTCCGAAGGACTTGGTCTCTCCGCGGACGAGATGCATCAAATTTTTGCCGAATGGAACCGGGGCGAACTCAGCTCGTATCTGATCGAAATTACTGCCAATATTCTGGCCTATAAGGACGACGACGGCCAGCCGCTGCTCGACAAGATATTGGATACCGCCGGCCAGAAAGGCACCGGCAAATGGACCGGGATCAATGCGCTCGATCTCGGGATTCCGCTGACGCTGATCGGCGAATCGGTGTTTGCACGCTGCTTGTCTGCGCAAAAAGACGAGCGGGTTCGGGCAGCGAAGATTTTGCCGAAACAGCCGGGGCAATTTACAGGCGACAAACCGGCGATGATCGATGCGATTCGCGATGCGCTGTACGCGGCCAAAATTATTTCCTATGCACAGGGTTTCCGACTGATGCGGGAGGCTTCGAAGGAGTACAAACTGTCGCTGAACTATGGTGAAATCGCGTTGATGTGGCGGGGCGGATGCATCATCCGCAGCCAGTTCCTGAACGATATCAAGCAAGCCTTCGACCAAAATCCGGAACTCGAAAACCTGCTGCTCGACGACTTTTTCGTCGCCGCGATGAAAAAGGCCGAGGCCGGCTGGCGCAAGGCGGTGATTCTGGGCATCGAACTCGGCATTCCGACGCCGGCATTCTCGTCCGCCCTGGCTTATTTCGACGGCTACCGCACCGAGCGTCTGCCGGCCAATCTGCTCCAGGCGCAGCGCGATTATTTCGGCGCGCATACCTATGAACGGCTCGACCGGCCGCGAGGCGAGTTCTTCCATACCGACTGGACCGGCCAGGGCGGCAAGGTAGCGTCGACGACATACAACGCCTAGTCCGTCACCGTATACCGTATACAAAGATGTAGGATGGGTAGAGGCGTCAGCCGAAACCCATCGCAGCCTTAATGATGGGTTTCGCTTCCGCTTTACCCATCCTAACCTTCCCTCCTTTTAAAACTTATCTACCTCACTCGATGAATCCCGAACCCTGTACCTACGTTATTTTTGGCGCCACCGGCAACCTTTCCCGGATCAAGCTGATGCCGGCGCTGTACCATCTCGATGTCGCAAAACAGCTGCCCGAAGGCACGCGTATCGTCGCGATCGGTCGCCGCCCCTGGGATCAGCAGAAATGGCTTGCCGAAGTCAGAGATATGATTCAGGCCAAAGCCAAGGACGATTTCGACGAAAGCATCTTCCAGCGCTTCAGCCAGCGTCTTTGCTATCACCGGGCCGATATTCAGCAGGCCGAGGATTACAAGGCATTGGCCGATCTCTTGAACGGCAAACAGCAGTTTTCCCACAATATCGCGTTTTATCTGTCGATCAGCCCGTCCGATTTCGGCACCGTGCTGGAACAGTTAAGCCATAACGAGCTGTTCGACGAAGAATTGGGTTGGCGGCGCGTGATCATCGAGAAACCGTTCGGTTACGATTTGGACAGCGCGCAGGCGCTGCAAAAACGCATCAGCCATTATTTGAGCGAGGAGCAGATTTACCGGATCGATCATTATCTCGGCAAAGGTATGGTGCAAAACGTGCTGGTGTTCCGCTTCGCGAACGTGATGCTGGAGCCGCTGTGGAACCGCAATTACATCGATCATGTCCAGATCACCCATTCCGAAGATATCGGCATCGACAGCCGCGGCGAGTACTATAACAGCGCCGGCGCCTTGCGCGACATGCTGCAAAGCCATCTTCTGCAACTGTTGACGCTGGTCGCGATGGAGCCGCCGGTGTCGATGGAAGCCGAAGCGCTGCGCGATGAAAAGGTCAAGGTGCTGAAATCGATCCGCCCGATTCCGAAAGAAGCAGTGCACGCGCATGCCCACCGCGGCCAGTATGCCGCCGGCACGATCAAGGGCGAAAAGGTCAAAGGCTACTTGCAGGAAGAGAACATCCCGGCCGGCAGCGTGACCGAAACCTATGCCTCGATGAAACTGTACATCGACAACTGGCGCTGGCGCGGCGTACCGTTTTACATGCGCACCGGCAAACGCATGGCGAAGGCGCAATCGACCATTTCGATCTGCTTCCGGCACCCGCCGCTGCAATTCTTTCGCGACACGAACGTGAACTGCATGAATCCGAACTGGGTGCTGCTCGGTATCCAACCTGATGAATGCATCAAGATGGAAATGACCGTGAAGGAACCGGGCCTCGAAATGAGCACCCGTTCGACCACGCTCGATGCGAGTTTTCGCAATCATGACGAAAAAGCGATCGACGCCTATGAAGACTTGCTGTTGGATGTCCTGAAGGGCGATCGTTCGCTGTTTCTGCGCTTCGACGAAGTCGAGCATGCTTGGCGCATCGTCGATCCGATCCTGCAGACCTGGGCAGTCGAGCGCGACTTTATCGCGACTTATCCCGCCGGTTCGTGGGGACCGGAAGACAGCCGCCTGTTCGACAAAGACAGCCAGACCTGGCGCAGTTCATTAACCCCGGAGTGCAAATAAATGCAGAAAAATGCCCACTGGCGGACTTTTTCGACCGCCGACCAGGTGGCCGAAGCCGCTTTCGAACAAATCCTGAAGACGGCCGATGAGGCCATTGCAGGGCGCGGTCGTTTCAAGCTGGTGCTGGCCGGCGGCACCTCGCCCGAAAAAGCATATCGCCTGCTCGCCAACGCCGAAACCGACTGGTCGAAATGGTATGTCTATTATGGGGATGAGCGTTGCCTGCCGAGTGATCATCCGGAGCGCAACAGCATGATGGCGGCACAGGCGTGGCTTGCTCACGTGCCGATTCCTGCCGCACAGATTTTCACGATTCCGGCTGAGCTCGGCCCCGAAGCGGGGGCGCTGCAATACTGTCAGGCTGTCGCCGATGCGCTGCCTTTCGACCTGGTACTGCTCGGGATGGGCGAGGACGGCCATACGGCCAGTTTGTTCCCCGGACATGTCCACAACCGCGACGAGTTGACCCATGCGGTTTATAACTCCCCGAAGCCGCCCCCCGAGCGGGTTTCGCTTAGCGCCAAAGCGTTGAGCGACACCCGCCGATTGATCTTTCTAGTCACCGGCAAAAGCAAGCAGGAGCCGGTCAGGCAATGGCAGGACGGTGCGGATTTGCCGGTCGCCGCGATCGAGCCTGGCTGTCCTGTCGAAATTTATATCGACAGCGACGCCTTGCCGGGCTGATTGTTTTCTCCCTGCCGCCGGCGGTTGAATGCGACGGTGCTTTTTCAGTTTGAGCCTCTGTAATAGAATAACCGGCCGAAGAAAGGGGGATTGCATCGCCTCCTTTCTCGGCTGAAAGGTTTATTCGATAACTATTATAAGAAGGTTCAAATTATGTGTTGGAGTGGAGAAGCGTCCGGCGTCCTGGCCGCCGCGGGGCTCAGTACCGCGGCTTATGTCGCCTATAAAGGGGAATCGAAGGAATTGTGGATTCCGTTGACTTATTTTGCGTTGATGGAACTGCTGCAGGCCGCAACTTATATTTACATTGATCTGTGCGGCAATCCGAAAAATCAGATTTTAACGATGTTCGGCTATATTCATGTCGCGTTCCAGCCGTTTTTCGTGAATATGGTCGCGATGTACTTCATTCCGGAAAGCGTCAAACTGAAAATCCGTACGACCGTGTACACGATTTGCGCGATCGGCTCGCTGACGATGCTGGTCAAGATGTACCCGTTCGACTGGGCCGGCCATTGCGTGATCGGCACCGAAGGATTTTGCGGCACCGGCGTCTGCTCGGTTTCCGGCGATTGGCACATCGCCTGGCAAATGCCGTTGAACGGCCTGTTGTCCGGTCCGCAGGAATGGCTGTTCGGCTTCGACTGGGGCCTACATGCGCTGACCTATATCCTGGTTTCGTTCTATCTGCCGGTATTGTACGGTTCCTGGCGCTTCGTCGGTTTTCATTATGTAATCGGGCCGTGGATTTCCGACATCACGACTTCCGACCCGAATGAATACGCCGCAGTATGGTGCCTGTTTTCGATCGCGCTCTGCGTCTCCGTAATCAAAACCCCCATCCGCAAGCATCTGCACGTCAAGACCTGGCTTTTTTACAGCAAATGCCAACGCCAGGAGCTCCGTACGGTCGAACAGACTTCCTAACCCATGAGATGAGCTGAGTTCCAGGGATCAGGGACTCAGCTCATCGCCACGTTTCGACGCCTGGCGCCCCAGGATCCGGGCTTTTCGGCGAAAACGCCGGCGCATGGCGTGCCGCAAAACGAGCAATGGCCTGTCGTGTCGAGGTTCCATTCGGACAGTTGATGCCAATCCCGGCCGATCAGCAAGTTGCCGCAGTTGTGGCAGTAGGTGCTTGAGGCCGATTTGTCGTGCACGTTGCCGACATAGGCGTAGCGGACGCCGTTGGCGAGCGCGATTTTCCTGGCGTTCAGCAGGGTATCGCGCGGCGTCGGCAGTTTGTCGAGCATTTTCCAGTCGGGATGGAACGCGGTGAAATGCATCGGCACGTCGGGGCCTAAGTTTTCGACGACCCATGCCGTCATCTCTTCGATTTCGGCATCCGCATCGTTTTCGCCCGGAATCAGCAGAGTGGTCAGTTCCAGCCAGACCGACGTTTCGTGCTTGATGTATTTCAGGGTGTCGAGCACCGGTTGCAGGTGGCCGCCGGTAATCTGATGGTAAAAGCGTTCGCTGAACGCTTTCAGGTCGATGTTCGCCGCATCCATCCATTGGTAGAATTCGGCCCGCGGTTCCGGGGTGACATAGCCGGCCGAAACCGCAACCGATTTCAGGCCAAGCTTGCGGCAGGCTTTAGCGGTGTCGACCGCGTACTCGTGGAAAATCACCGGATCGTTATAGGTATAGGCGACGCTGGCGCAGCCGTGTTCGAGCGCGGTCTGCGCGATTGCCTCGGGTGTGGCCTTGCTCATCAGCGTATCCATTTCGCGCGATTTGCTGATATCCCAATTCTGGCAAAACTTGCAGGCCAGATTGCAGCCGGCGGTGCCGAACGAGAAGACCGGCGTACCGGGCAGAAAGTGATTCAGCGGCTTTTTTTCGATGGGGTCGATCGCAAAGCCGCTGGAACGTCCGTAGCTGGTCATCACCACCTGATGATCAAGATTCTGTCTTACAAAGCACAGGCCGCGCTGGCCTTCATGCAGCTTGCAAAAGCGCGGGCAGGCGTCGCATTGTACCCGCCCGTCTTCAAGTACATGCCAGAACCGGGTTTTGACGGTATCGGCAGAAATGAATTCGGTCATTACGACTCTCCAGGAACTATTAAATTTTCAATTTGTCTTTATTGGCTGAAGTAATAAAATCAACTTGCAGTGCTGCTAATGGGCTGATAATAAGATTAAGATCGATTTTGGTGAAAAGGCAACATTATGAACAGACAACCCGCCGTTGCAGGAACCTTCTATCCTGCCGAATCTCAACAACTTCATCTGCTGCTTGATCAATATCTCAATGATGCCGATACCGCGCCGAAAGTTCCCAAGGCGATGATCGTGCCCCATGCAGGCTATATTTATTCAGGACCGATAGCCGCTACCGCTTATGCGCGCTTGCTCAAGGTCCACGACCAGATCAGCCGGGTAGTGCTGATCGGCCCTTCGCACCGGGTCGGCTTTCACGGCTTGGCCATCACTAGTGCGCAAAATTTCGTTACGCCGCTTGGCAGTATTGAAGTCGATCAAAAAGCCGTGCATGCGATCGCGAAATTGCCGTTCGTCGATTATCTGGAGCAGGCGCATGCGCTGGAGCACAGTTTGGAAGTACATCTGCCGTTTCTGCAGGAAATGCTGGATGATTTCAAGATCGTGCCGATCGTGACCGGCGATGCGCCGGCCGAGCAGGTGGCCCAGGTGCTCGAAATGTTATGGGGCGGCGAAGAAACGTTAATCGTAGTCAGCTCCGATCTCAGCCATTATCACGACTATGCCACCTGCCAGAAACTGGACAAGGTTACCAGTGCGGCGATCGAAAAGCTGCAATACGAAAGTCTGGGTGTCGATTCGGCCTGCGGGCGGGTAGGGATCAGCGGATTGCTGAAGCTGGCCCGGGAAAAATCGCTGGCCGTCAAAAACATCGATCTGCGCAATTCCGGGGACACGGCAGGGGATAAAAAAAGGGTTGTCGGCTACGGGGCTTATGTGATTGATGCCTAAGTCCCGCGCCTTGTTTTTTTGCCTCACTGATCCTGATCGCTGCGCTGTTAAAATCGCTCCGTGATCGGCCAGCCCAATCTTTGCCCTTTCGACGGCGAAATCTACGGGGTCAAGGGCTTTTATCGCTTTCCCGAGGCCGACCTGTTATTCGACGATTTTTACCGGACTTTGGCCTGGCAGGAGGAAGCGGTGCTGATTTTCGGAAAAGCGTGCAAAGTGCCGCGCTTGATGTGCTGGTACGGCGATCCGGAGGCGATTTACCGCTATTCGGGCGTGGAGCATCGGCCTTTGCCGTGGACGGGCGAGTTGACGGAGGTCAGGGCGCGAATCGAACTCTGCAGCGGTTACGCATTCAACAGCGTGCTGGCCAATTTGTATCGCGACGAGCGCGACTCGATGGGCTATCATGCCGATAACGAAAAGGAACTTGGGATCAATCCGGCAATTGCATCCTTAAGCCTGGGTGATTCGCGTCTGTTTCGGCTGCGCCATAAAAAGCGCCGGGAAAACCTGGACATTGTACTGGAGCACGGCGATTTGCTGGTGATGGCCGGCACGCTGCAGCATCATTGGGTGCATGCGTTGCCGAAAACCCGGCAGGTAAAACATCCCAGGATCAATCTGACGTTCCGCCTTATTCTGCCGACTGCCGGCCGTTAAGCTTTTCTCTCCAAACCTATGCCCAAATCCGCCCGGACGATTTTCATCCATACCGCTCTGCCTTGCGAAGCCCGGCCGTTGATCGACCGTTTCCGGTTGAAAAAGAACCTGGACAGCCATCCCTTCGAACTGTACCAAAATGACCGGATTTGCCTGACCGTCGCCGGCATCGGCAAATGCGCGATGGCGGCGGGCGTGGCCTATACGCAGGCAAGAGCTGGCGGCGCCGATGCCCCGATTTTGCTGAACGTCGGGATTGCAGGACACGCGGAGCATGAAGTGGGGAGCGTGTTCTTGGCGGGCAAAATCGCCGACGCGGATACTTTGAAAAATTTTTATCCTCCGCTGGCGTTTTTGCCGCCGTGCGCGCTCGAGACGGTCCGGACCGGATCGAGGCCGCAGTTGGATTATTCCACGCCGCATCTTTACGATATGGAGGCGTCTGCCTTTTACGAAACTGCGGCGTGTTTTTCGACCGGCGAATTGGTTCAATGTCTTAAGGTCGTTTCGGACAACCGGCAGGCGCCGGCGATCCGGATGCAGCCCAGACAGGTTACCGAACTGATTGCAGGGCAGTTGCCGGTTCTGGACCGGCTGTTGGTTGAGCTGTGCAGTCTACGGGATGCGATTTCTTCGCCGGAACCGCGCCAACTCAAGGTTTTGCTCGGCCTCTTCCATTTTTCTGTGAGCGAACAGCGGCAATTGCGGAGCCAGCTCTCGCGTTGGGAATGTTTGACCGACGGCAGACGGCTCGAAATCGACGAAGGCAGTTTCCGAAACGGCAAGGACGTTTTATTATGGCTTGCCCGGCAAATCGATGCGGTCGACTACGCCTTGTAGGAGCTTTCGGATAAAGAAATCGAATGAATTAAAAAAGGAAACCACACATGACAATCACGAACGACCTGCAGCCGCTTCACGAGGAGATGCGCGGCTGGCGGCAGCATCTTCACCAGCATCCCGAAACCGCTTTTGAAGAGGTCGAAACGGCGCGCTTCGTCGCGGAAAAGCTGAAGGCTTTCGGATTGACCGTGCACGAGGGACTCGGCAAGACCGGCGTAGTCGCGACCTTATCCTCGGGAATCGGCAAGCGCATGATCGGCCTGCGAGCCGATATGGACGCGCTGTTTATCGAGGAGAAGAATACTTTCCCGTATAAATCCGAACATCACGGCAAAATGCATGCGTGCGGGCACGACGGTCATACCGCGATGCTGCTCGGCGCAGCCAGGGCATTGGCCGGAAAACCGAACTTCGACGGCACGGTGGTGTTCATCTTTCAGCCTGCCGAAGAAGGACGGGCCGGCGCGAAGCGGATGATCGACGACGGCCTGTTCGAACAGTTCCCGGTGGAACAAATATTCGGGATGCATAATTTTCCGGATATTCCGGTCGGTCATTTTGCGGTCAGGCCGGGCCCGATGATGGCCTCGTTCGACTGTTTCGAAATCCGTGTGAAAGGCCGGGCGACTCATGCCGCAATGCCGCATCTCGGCACCGATGCGATTGTCGCGGCCGCACAAATCGTGAATGCGCTGCAGACGATCGTCAGCCGGACGGTCGATCCGGCCGATTCGGCGGTGGTCAGCATCACTCAGGTGCATGCCGGCAATACCTGGAACGCGATTCCGGAAGAAGCGATTATCCGCGGCACCTATCGCTGCTTTAAGCCGAGCGTGCAGCGGATGGTCGGCGAAAAAATTGGCCGGATCGTAGATGGGGTTTGCGCGGGACTCGGCGTCGCCGCGGAAATCGCCTTTAATCCCGAAAACCCGGGCTATCCGGTCACTTTCAACAGCGAAGCCGAAACGGCCTTGGCGACCCGGGCCGCGATCGCGGTAGCCGGGGAGGACGGTGTCGATCTTAGGCCCACGCCGTGCATGGGATCGGAGGACTTCGCGTTCATGTTACAAGAAAAGCCGGGCTGCTATCTCTGGATCGGCAACGGCCCGTCTCGTAACAGCTGCCTGCTGCACAATCCGCATTACGACTTTAACGATGAGATTCTGCCGATCGGCACGGCTTATTGGGTAAAACTGGTCGAAACCGTGTTACCTGCCTGCTGAAAGTCGGCAAGAGCTTGTCGGGATGCTATTCGTGTTCTTTTTTGCGCTCGAATAACATATGGGCCATTTTTTTCGCCTTGGTTTTCAGATAATCGAGATTGTCGTTGTGGGCGGCGGCGACAATCGGGATTCGGTTCACGACGTTCACGCCGAGTTTTTGCAGCCCTTCGATTTTCTGCGGATTGTTCGTGATCAGTTCGATCGATTTGACGCGAAGCGACTCCAGGATCAGCGCAGCAATGTCGTATTCCCGCTCGTCGGCCAGATGGCCGAGGTGAATGTTGGCGTCGACCGTGTCCATGCCCGCATCCTGCAGATTATATGCCTGCAGCTTTTTCAGCAGGCCGATGCCGCGCCCCTCCTGGCGCAGGTAGATCAGAATACCGACTCCCCTTTGGTCGATCATTTGCATCGCCATGTCGAGCTGTTCGCCGCAATCGCAGCGCCTCGAACCGAGCACGTCGCCGGTAAAGCATTCGGAATGGATCCGCACCGGCACCTGTTCGGTGCCTTCGACCCGTCCCCGGACCAGCGCGACATGCTCCTTGTCGTCGAGATTGTTGCTGTAATAATGCAGGATGAATTCGCCGTGCTGGGTAGGTATCGGCGTCTGGACTAAGTCTTCTACTGTCGGCTTCACGTCAATTATTAAAGATAAAAAGGCCTTATATTCTACTCAAATCCTTTATTCGGGATAAATTTTCCGCTTATTTGACCGCTTCGATCAATTTGATGATGTCACCGCTGCGTTCGTCGACCCGTATGTTCCGGAAGCCGCAGGCTTGCACGTTTTTGACCGTATTGCGGTTGATGTTCGCACCGACCGCCTTGACGACCAGCGGGTTCATCAGGTTCATCAGGCCGGCCATGACGGTATTCGAACTGATCACGTGCTCCAGCAGCAAAACGCGTCCGCCCGGCTTGCAGACCCGGTGCAATTCCTTCAGACCTTTCAGCGGTGCAGGCACCGAGCAGAATACGAAGGAGGCGACGACCGTATCGAAACTGTTGCTCGCATAATGCAGCGATTGCACATCCATCAGTTCCAGATCGACATCGACCTGTTTCCGGTGTTTTTTGTTCCGCGCCTGTTCAAGCATTTTCGGACTGAAATCGATTGCGGTAATTCTTGCGTCTGTTGGGTAATAATCGAAATTCTTGCCGGTGCCGACGCCGACTTCGAGGATATGGGGGCCTTCTACGGCCTCCCAAAGTTTTTTCCGCCAGCTCCTGAAAAACAGGCCCTCCATCATCGCTTCGAGGCCATCGAAATAAGGCGCAAGCCGGTCGTACCGGTGCTGGATAGTAGCGCTGTCGATTTTCATGGGCGGACGGAAAGCTGAGTTATTGGGAGTGGTTATCTGCCGGTGGCGACAGGCCGGTTTTTGTTTCGGATCCATTCGCTCCAGGAGCCGGCGTAAAGTTTCGAGCCTCTGAGGCCCGCATGCTCCATTGCGAGCAGATTATGGCAGGCAGTGACGCCGGAGCCGCACATATGGACGACTTGTTCCGGCGGCCGGTCACCGGTTAGCGTCTGGAATTGCCGCCGCAACTGGTCGGCGGGTAGAAATTCGCCGCTGGCGGTCAGGTTAGCCTGAAAGGGGCGATTGAACGCGCCTTGCACATGACCCGCCACGGGATCAATCGGTTCGACTTCGCCGCGGTAGCGTTCGGGCGTGCGTGCATCGATCAGGCAAATCGACCGGGAGGCCAGGCCGTTTTGCACGTGCGCGGCCGTCAGCCAAAACCCATCCTGCAGGTAAGGCCTGAAGATCGCGGGCTTGACCGCCGGCAGGGCGGTCGTAATCGGATAGCTTTTTTTCTGCCAGAGCTTGATGCCGCCGTCCAGTACCGCGACCTTGTCGTGGCCCAAATAGCGAAGCAGCCACCAGAGGCGTCCCGCAAACGCACCGCCTGCGTCGTCGTAAACGATGACTTGGCTGCGGTTATCGATGCCCCAATGGCCGAGTTTTTGCGCCAGTGCGCGAAAATCGGGCAGCGGATGGCGGCCTGTCCGGCTGGTAATTGCAGATGACAGGTCTTTGTCGAGATGGGCATAACGCGCATTGGGCAGGTGCCCGCGCCGGTAATTTTGGGCGCCGAGTCCGGTGTCGGCCAGCGAGAACCGGCAGTCGACCACGACCCAGTCCGGGCGGTCGATTTGGGCTTTCAGGGCATCGGCGGAGATGAGTGTGCTGTATGACATGCAGTTATACCTTCAAGATGATTTTACCGATATGTTGGCCGGATTCCAGCCGTTCGTGCGCCTTGGCGGCTTCGCCGAGCTCGAACACACTGTCGATGACCGGCCTGATTTTACCCGAAGACAGCAAGGGCCAGACTTTTTCCTGCAATTGCCTAGCGATTTGCGCTTTAAACGAATCGTCCCGGGCGCGCAGCGTCGAACCGGTCAATGTCAACCGTTTAAGCATGACCTGCCAAAGGTCGATTTCCGCTTTGGCGCCGTGCTGGATCGCGATCTGTACCAGTCTTCCTTCTGGTGCCAGGCATTTCAGGTTTTTTGCCAGATAATCGCCGCCGATCATGTCCAGGATCATGTCGACTCCTTTACTTCCGGTAAGTTGCCTGATTTCCTCGGCAAAATCCTGAGTTCGGTAGTTTATCGCGGTTTCGGCGCCCAGTTGACGGCAAAACTCGCATTTTGCATCGGAACCGGCAGTCACGGCGACCCGCGCGCCGAAAGCGTTGGCCAGTTGAATCGCGCTCGTGCCGATGCCGCTGCTGCCTCCGTGAACCAACAGTGTTTCGCCGGCCGCTAAACGAGCCCGATCGAAAACATTGCTCCAGACCGTGAAAAAAGCCTCCGGCAGGGCGGCCGCCCGGATAAAATCGAAGCCTTCCGGAATCGGCAGGCACAGCGACGACGAGGCGGCGCAATATTCTGCATAGCCGCCGCCGGTCACTAAGGCGCAAACGGTCTCGCCGGCTCTCAGGTGGCTGACGTTTTTGCCCACGGCTTCGACCGTACCGGCAATTTCCAGGCCGGGAATATCCGAAGCGCCATGCGGGGGGGGATAAACGCCGCGGCGCTGCATCGCGTCGGGGCGATTGATGCCGGCAGCGGCGACCTTGATCAGGACCTGGTGCGGCAACACCGGGGGCAGGGGGCGTTCAGCGAGAGCGAGCGTTTCCGGCCCGCCGGGCTGAATGACTTCTATCGCACGCATCGAATCAGGCAAAGGCATGGGCGTATATCGTGAATGTCCGGTTGATGATAACGATTTTTGAGAATCCGGAAGTATTATATACTCACACAATTTCAAAAAAATGAACGGGAAGGTTTTAGAACAATGATTCGTGCAGGAATAGTGGGCGGCACCGGCTACACGGGCGTGGAGTTGTTGCGGATTTTGGCCTTGCACCCGGAAGTCGAGGTTGCCGTGGTCACTTCGCGCGCAGATGCCGGGGTGCGGGTCGATACGGTGTATCCGAGCCTGCGCGGTTATATCGATGCGGTGTTTACAGCACCCGATGCTGACGCGCTGGCTGCCTGCGAAGTGGTATTTTTCGCGACGCCGAACGGCACTGCGATGCAGATGGCCGAACAATTGCTGGCGCGCGGCGTTAAAGTGATCGACCTGTCAGCCGATTTTCGTCTGCAGGATGCGAAGGAATGGAGCCAATGGTACGGCATGGAGCACGCCTGCCCCGATTTGATCGCGGAAGCGGTTTACGGCTTGCCCGAGGTCAATCGGGAGCAGATCAAATCAGCCCGGTTGATCGCTTGCCCGGGCTGTTATCCGACTTCGGTGCAGCTCGGCTTTTTGCCGCTGCTGGAAAAGGGGCTGATCGATTGCGCTCATCTGATAGCCGACGTCAAGTCGGGCGTGAGCGGGGCGGGACGCAAGGCGGAACTTGCCACATTGATGAGCGAATGCGGCGAGAGCTTCAAGGCTTATTCGGTTTCCGGGCATCGTCATTTGCCCGAGATTAGGCAAGGGCTGGCGTTGGTGACCGGCAAGCCGGTGGGATTGACGTTTGTGCCGCATTTGACGCCGATGATCCGGGGCATTCATGCGACGCTATACGGGCGTCTCGAATCCGACACAGAAGATTTGCAGGCGCTGTATGAACAAAAGTACAAAGACGAGATTTTCGTCGATGTATTGCCGAATGGCGCGCATGCCGATACCCGGAGCGTGCGGGGCAGCAATCGCTGCCAGATTGCGATCCACCGTCCGCAGGGCGAGCAAACGGTGGTGATTTTGTCGGTGATCGATAACCTGGTGAAAGGCGCCTCGGGGCAGGCCGTGCAGAACATGAATCTGATGTTCGGCTTGGCAGAGGATCTGGGGCTTGGAGCAGTCGCGCTGTATCCGTAAAGATTAAACATGGGACTGGAGGGAAACCAGACCTTGTACGGCAGGGGGAGAAATCTTGACTCTTTTACTGGGTATAGTCATAATTCCTACCATACTTCAACTTTTTTCCGCATTAATTAAGCTTATGGCAAATCCGATAAATTTTACCGACAGCGCTGCCGCTAAGGTCAGCGAGCTGATTGCCGAGGAAGGCAATGATAATCTGAAGCTGAGAGTTTACGTGACCGGCGGCGGTTGTTCTGGATTTCAATATGGTTTTACGTTCGATGAAGACGTCAACGAGGATGACACCAGTATCGTAAAAGGCGGCGTGACGGTATTGATCGATTCGATGAGCATCCAATATCTGCAAGGCGCCGAAGTGGATTACAAAGAAGACGTGAACGGCGCGCAGTTCGTGATTCGCAATCCGAATGCAACGACGACGTGCGGTTGCGGGTCCTCGTTTTCCGCTTAATAATTTAATATAAAAAAGGCGGCTTATAAGCCGCCTTTTTTATATCTGTAGACTCAATGGATGGGATCTACTGATTCTTAGCCAGCATATTCCTAGATTTAGTCTGATAAAGCTTCGCCAACAGCGGTTTGGTATAGTCTTTGAATTCGGCCAATTGTTGATTGGCGAGACGCATCGGGCGTTTGAGCTCCAATGACTCCGGATTTTGATGTATGCCGTCCTTCCGGAACTCATAGTGCAGGTGCGGGCCGGTTGCGAGGCCGGTCTGGCCGACATAACCGATCACTTCTCCCTGCATCACTTGGTCTCCGTCGTTCAAGCCGCGCTTGAAGCCGGAAAGATGTGCATACAGCGTTTCGTAATGGTCCCCATGCTTGAGGATCAATACCTGCCCGTATCCGCCTTTCCTGCCTTTGAAAACGACTTCGCCGTCGCCCGCGGCCTTGACCGGAGTGCCTGTGCGGGCGGCATAGTCGACGCCTTTATGGGCGCGTATGCGGTTAAGGACCGGATGCCGTCGGTGAGTATCGAAATGTGAGCTGATACGGGCATAATCGACCGGCGTGCTCAAAAAGGCTTTATGCAGGCTGTTGCCTTCGGGAGTGTAATATCCTGCATTGCCGTCAGCATCTTCGAACCGGACCGCCGTAAGAAATTTACCGCGGCTAACAAATTCAGCCGCATAGATGCGGCCTCTTTTGGCGTTGTCCGTGTCGAAACCGTCCTTATAGAGTACGGTAAATTGATCGCCGGGATGCAGATTCGATGCAAAATCAATGTCCCATGCGAAAATCCGGGTCAATTCGTCTATCAACTCGTCGGACAGCCCCGCTTTGTAGCCGGCTTCGGCAAGATTGGTCTCGATAACGCCGTAGGCTCCGGTTAGCCCCGAGACTTCGAGCGGTTTAGCCGATTCCAGATAACCGGAGCTTTGGCTGCCGAGTGTGGCAATGGTCGAGGATGTGGGAGCGGTTTCGATAGGAGGAATGCTGTGCTGGCTGAATTGGGGAAAGTGCAGTCTGTTTTTTGCCAGTGGATAGAGAGTAGTGGAAATTCTTGTGGTGTTTGTTTCTTCCGTATCGAGAATAATCGGCTTTTGCTGGGCTTTCGCCAAAGTCGGCCTCTTTTTATACAGTGAGGCGGTGGACCGTGATCGGCCGGAAGATGCACGATGGCTCGCTGCCTTGCGTGAGTGCAACTTGGAGCGCTTGGAGGCGTCGCTCGCATATTTTTTAATGGCCAAATGCGAAGTTCTGGCGTCCACGGTGGACGATGTAAGCGCCAGACCCACGCTGATCAGCAAGGGGGCGTAAAATTGAATTTTCACGATGAAGAAGATTAAGTTATTGAAATTGAAACAATAAAGCAATAATTAACTCTATCCTAAAGCCATTGTACGGATTTTTTTGATATTTGCCAATTATAGACGAGTATTTTTTTTCTTTATAATACCTATCCCACAATATTAATCGATTACTTATCTAGAGTTTTAAGGGAGAAATAAGTTGCAAGCAGAAATAGTAGCGGACTTGTTGAGAGGGGCGCAAGATGTGCTGCTTGAGCAGGATCTTATAAAAAAACTTCAAGAAAAACGGCCGCTTAGAATTAAAGCCGGGTTCGATCCGACTGCTCCCGATTTGCACCTGGGTCATACGGTGTTAATCAATAAGCTGAAACAGTTCCAGGATCATGGGCACGAAGTGCTGTTCCTGATTGGTGATTTCACCGGCATGATTGGCGATCCGACCGGTAAGAACGTCACGCGTAAGCCGTTGACCCGCGATGAAGTGATCGAAAACGCCAAAACCTACGAAGAGCAGATTTTCAAGATTCTCGATCCGACTAAGACGCTGGTCATGTTCAATTCCAGCTGGATGAATGCGATGTCGCCGGCCGATCTGATCCAGTTGGCCGCCAAGCATACCGTGGCGAGGATGCTCGAGCGCGACGATTTCAGCAAGCGTTATAAAAACGGCCAGCCGATTGCGATTCATGAGTTTCTGTATCCGTTGATTCAGGGGTATGACTCGGTTGCAATGAGCGCGGATGTCGAGCTGGGCGGGACCGACCAGAAGTTCAACTTGCTTGTCGGGCGGCAGCTGCAGGAGCAATACGGCCAACAGCCGCAGGTTGTGATTACGATGCCCATTTTGGAAGGTTTGGATGGAGTCAACAAAATGTCCAAATCGTTAAACAACTATATCGGCATCACCGATACGCCGGACGACATGTTCGGCAAGCTCATGTCGATCTCCGACGAGCTGATGTGGCGCTATTTTGAACTGCTGAGCTTCCGTCCGATGACCGAAATCAGGCAGTGGCGGCAGGAATGCCAGCTGGGGGCCAATCCGCGCGATTATAAGGTCCTGCTGGCGCAAGAGATCATCGAAAGATTCCATAGCGCGGCGGCAGCCCAAAAAGCGCTCGAAAATTTCGAGGCCCGGTTCCAGCGCGGCGCGATGCCGGATGAGATCGAAGAGAAGGTGCTCAAGATTCAAGGCGAACGCTACGGTATCGCTAATATATTGAAAGACGCAGGCCTAACTGCCAGTACGTCGGAGGCGATCCGGATGATTAATCAAGGCGGTGTAAAGATAGACGGAGAGAAAGTTTCCGATGCCAAGTTGGAAATTGCGGTGGGCGCGAATCACGTCTATCAGGTCGGCAAAAGGAAATTCATGAAGGTGATGCTCGCTAATTGATTGAACGGATATTTGAAGTTTTTTTATAAAAACAAAAAGTTACTGTGTTCTGGTTTTAAAGGTTGAGCGAAATTTTACAAAACAGTTTGCGAAGCTGGAAAAAGTGCGTATAATGCGCCTCTCT
>NZ_JAERVK010000024.1 GCF_016745425.1 Candidatus Methylomicrobium oryzae
GAATTTATACAGGAATTCCCGTTTGAAAAACACAATGGGATAATACAAGGATGGGTAGAGGCGTCAGCCGAAACCCATCGGTCGACATAGTCTTAATGATGGGTTTCGCTTCGCTCTACCCATCCTACGATCCCTCTGAGCGGGACAGGGTTTATAACCCATGCCGTTAAGTTAAGAAAAAGTGGGGTCCAAAGCTTGCTTTGGAATGCAGTCTTGCTAGCCCAGCAACAGCAGGTGCTGTACGGCTGCTGGAATTTCATCAGCAAGGGAATAGGACGGTATTCCGGGTTCTCTTCCATGCCTCTCCAATCCCGAAAATTAAGTAAAAAATCCTTATAAATCATTCGTAAAGGCGGTTTATGCCGGTGCGCCGGAAAGTCTGCCGGCTCTGGCACGCATGTTGCTCCATGCTCTAAGTGCAACATGAGTCCTGCGTATCGACGGATGCGTTTTACGAAAAATAAAGAGAAGAAACCATGATCAAAAATACCGCAAACCCCCTTCTGCTGGCGATGGTGCTGGCCGCTTCGCCCGGTTTGGCCGGCGCGGCGGAACATCGCGGCGAGCACGCGCCGGCCGCCAAGCCTTACCTTTATAAAACCCCGAAGCTTAACCGCGCGCAATTCGATGTGCTGTTGGCCAAGCCGGAAGAACTATTGATTGTCGACGTGCGCCGTCCCGATGAACTCACCCGGGTCGGCGGCTTTCCGGTTTATCTGAGCGTTCAGGCCAAGCAGCTGGACGCGGCGCTACCTTTCATTCCCAAGGACAGATCCATCGTGACCGTTTCGAATCACGCCGGCCGCGCGGGTGCCGCAGGCGATTTCCTGGCCGATAGAGGCTTCAAGGTGGTCGGGGCGGTAGGATCGCAAAATTATGAGGAGGAAGGGGGAAAGATTACGAAAATCGCGCCGGTGCGGAAAAAAGCCAAGTAGAAACGCGATGAACGCAAAGTAACGAATCACTGAATACGGTTGCCGCCAGCGCCGCCGTTCGGGAGGATGAAGCCGAGAGGATTTCATCTCCGCTTGTTTTGGAGTAGGTCAATGAAAAGAAAATTATCTTATGTGCTCTTTTGGGGGATTTCGGTGGTATTGAGCATCGATACCCCGACGGCGGACGACAAACCGGCGGCCGGCAAGGAAAGCGCGCCGGCGGCGAAGTCCAAGTCGAAGCTGTGGTCTTACCAGCCGGTTAAAGCGCCGGTGTTTCCGCCGGTCAAGCAGCAGAACTGGGTCAGGACGCCGATCGACAACTATATTCTGGCGCAACTGGAAGCCAAGGGCTTGCAGCCATCGAAAGATGTCGACCGCGCCGCCTTCATCCGCCGCGCGACGCTGGACGTCTGGGGCGTGATCCCGGCCCCGGAAGAAGTCGATGCGTTCGTGAACGACCACTCCGACAATGCTTACGAGAAGCTGGTCGACCGCCTGCTCGCTTCGCCGAAATACGGCGAACGCCAGGGGCGGAAATGGCTGGACCTGGCCCGCTACGCGGACAGCACCGGTTTCCAGAACGACAACGACCGGCTGAACATGTGGCGCTACCGCGATTACGTGATCAATGCCTTCAACCGGGACAAACCCTACGACCGCTTCATCCAGGAGCAATTGGCGGGCGACGAGCTGTGGCCGGGCGACGAACAGGCGCTGATCGCGACCGGCTTCATGGCGCAGTTCCCCGATAACGCGAACTCGCGCGACCTGGTGCAGCGCAAATACCAGATCACCACCGACATCACCGATACGGTCGGAAAAGTGGTGCTGGGCCAGACGGTCGAGTGCGCGCGCTGCCACAACCACAAATTCGACAAGATCAGCCAGAAGGATTATTTCTCGCTGCAGGCGTTTTTCGCGAACGTCGCGCCGGTCGACAACATTCCGGCCAGGAAGGGCGAGGTCGAGCATGATTACGAAAAGCAGTACGCCCAATGGGAAGAAGCAACGAAGGATATTCGCGCCAAGCAGAAAGCGATCATCGATACCCACCGCGAAGAGGCGCTGAAGTACCACAAGGAGCGTTACCTGACCGATTCCCGGGAAGCGATCTTCAAGCCGAAGGAAAAATGGACCGCGCAGGACCGCTGGGTGAACCATCGCCTCACGAATGTGACCGACGAGCGCAGCATGCAGTCCTTCTTCCAGGAAAAAGGCGAGAGCACCGACCCCAAAACCTACGACAAGAAGATCGCGGCGCAGTGGGCGGAACTGGACAAACTGGAGAAGCAGCTCAAGAAATTCAACGACCTGAAACCGGCGACCAGTTCCGACACCATTTCGGCGATGACCGAGCTCGGCCATTCCGACGCCCCGCCGAGCTTCGTTTACGCGGTCGGCGATCACGAAAAGCCGCTGGAAGAAGTGCAGCCGGCATTTCCGGCCGCGATCACCGACGAAAAGCCGGACATCAAGCCGCTGCCGTTCTCGTCCGGGCGCCGCGCCGCGCTGGTCAAATGGCTGACCAGTCCGGCCAACCCTTTGACCGCGCGCGTCTATGCGAACCGGGTCTGGGACCAGTATTTCGGCAAAGGGATTGTGGCGACAGTCAGCGATTTCGGCAAGGCCGGCGAAAAGCCGACCCATCCGGAATTGCTCGATTATCTGGCCGACAAGTTGGTGAAGGACGGCTGGAGCGTCAAGAAACTGCACCGCGAAATCCTGCTGTCGAGCGTCTACCGGCAATCTTCCGATTACCGCGAGGATGTGCAGAAAGCCGATGCCGAAAACAAACTGCTGGCGGTGTTCCCGAGAAAGCGCCTCGAAGCCGAGCAGGTGCGAGATTCCTTATTGGTCGCAGCCGCCAAGCTGGAAGACAAGGTCGGGGGGCCGAGCGTGTATCCGCCGCTGCCGAAGATCATCAACACCAACGGCGGCAATTTCGCCAACGACCCGGCCTGGCGCACTTCGAAGGACGCTCACGATCACAACCGCCGCAGCCTGTACGTGTTTACGCGCCGCAGCATCCCGTATCCGATCCTGGATTCGTTCAACATGGCCTCGCCGCAGGAAGCGCACAGCAAGCGCGAGGTGACCACCACCCCATTGCAGGCGCTGACGCTGTTCAACAGCGAGCTGGTCTTCGACTGGTCGAAAGCGCTGGCCGGCCGGGTGATCAACGAAGGCGGCAAGGATGAAGCCGCGCGGATCGACCGTTTGTATCAGATCCTGTTCGCCCGCCATGCGGACGATGCCGAAAAACAAACGCTGCTGTCGTTCCTGAAGGAGCAGGAAGGCGTGATCCGCGAAAAAGCCGCGGACGGCAAGTTCGAGATCAATATTCCGACCGGCCTCAAGGACAAGAAACTGGACGATCCGATCCGGGCGGCGGCGTTCGTGGATCTGGTGCATGCGGTGGCGAATTCGAACGAGTTTATTTACCGGTTTTAGAAAACGATCGCTACCACCGGCATTTGATAACTGAACTCTCTGGTACAAGCGCAAATTAAGACAAGTCGTCATCCCGGCATGGATTGCCGGGATCCAGAAGCCATGGATGGCAAGCCTTAAATACATCCTTGTAGCCTGGATTCCGGCATTCCCTGCCGGAATGACGAAATGTCTAGTTCATGCCGGTAATGCGGAGTGTGGGAGCAATGGGTTGTATGTAGGTTGTTACTTTTAATCGAATTCTTAAAAATTTAAAAGGCAAAGAACATGAAAAACAAATCGCGTCGAGATTTTTTGATTAAAACCGGCTACGGATTGGGCGGCTTGGGCGGGCTGGCCGTGACCGGCCTGATACCGGGCGGCGGGGTGATCGCCAGCGCGCTGGCCGACGATGCCGGCCTGCAGGCGCTGGCCGGCGCCAATCCGCTGGCACCGAAAGCGCCGCATTTTCCGGCCAAGGCCAAGACCGTAATCTGGCTGCACATGGCGGGCGCGCCGAGCACGCTGGACCTGTACGACTACAAACCGGAGCTGGTCAAACGGGCTGGAACCGGCATACCGGCGTCGTTCCTGCAAGGAATTAAAACCAGTACCCAGGGCGGCATCACCAAACTGATCGCGACCAAACGCACCTGGAAGCAGCACGGGCAGAGCGGCGCCTGGTTTTCGGATTGGCTGCCGAATCTGGCCGAGCATGCGGACGATCTGGCCTTCATCAAGTCCAGCGTGACGATCGGCGCGACCCATGACATTTCGATCATGAAGCTGAATTCCGGCGGCCTGAATCCCGGCCGCCCGACGCTGGGCGCCTGGGTGCAGTATGCGCTGGGCTCGGCCAATCCGAATCTGCCGGCCTATGTGGTGCTCTACAACGATAAGCGCGAACCCAGAGGCGGGGTGACCAACTGGGAGTCGGGCTTCCTGCCGGCGGTCTATCAGGGCACGCCGTTCCGTCCGGGCAATTCACCGATCCTGCACCTGAACAATCCGGAATACCTGGCCGCGGCCGAGAAGCGCCACGCGCTGGATTTATTGAAACGGTTGAACGAAAAGCACGGTTCGCGCTATCCCGAGGACAGCGAATTGAAAGCCCGCGCCGAATCCTACGAACTGGCCTACCGGATGCAGGAAACCGCGCCGGAAGCGGTCGACTACAGCAAAGAGTCCGACGCGACCAAGGCATTGTACGGGCTGAACGACGAGCTGACCAAGCCGTACGGCGAACTGCTGCTGCGCGCCCGGCGCCTGGCCGAGCGCGGCGTGCGCTTCATCCAAGTCGTCTCCGGCCCGACCGACATCAAGGGCGACAGCCGCGATTGGGACGCGCATCAAAACATCGAAGACAACCACGGCAAGCATTCGAAGATCGTCGACAAACCGATCGCGGGCCTGTTGAAGGATCTGAAGGCGAAAGGCCTGCTGGATTCGACACTGGTGGTCTGGACGTCCGAATTCGGCCGGACCCCGTGGAGCGAATCCGGCGACGGCCGCGACCACAATCCCTGGGGTTATACCCAATGGATCGCCGGCGGCGGCATCAAGGCGGGCTATACCCACGGCGGCACCGACGAACTCGGCGTACAGGCGCTGAAGGGTGCCGAGGTCGATACCTACGACCTGCACGCGACGATCCTCAATCAGTTGGGGCTGGACCACCTGAAGCTGATCTACAAATACCAGGGCCGTTCCGAACGGCCGACCGTGGTTTACGGCAAGGTGATCAAAGAATTGATCGCCTGAGGATGCTGCCATGAAAGCGCTCGCGCTGCCGGTCGATCAAGGCCGGTTGAATCCGCCGGGTTGAGCCGGCGGCCGGCGGTGCGGCAAGGATTATAGGGATACCGGGATGAGGATTTTTCAAGATGCGTAACACCCTAATTTTGTTTGCGATCGCATTGACTCTGGCGGGCGGCGCGGTTTCCGCCGAAAGCGATTTCGACTTCGAGGAATTGATGAACGAGGTCGAAACTCAGACGCAAGAGGTGCAGAACGCGATCGCGGCGAAGGATTTTACCACCGCCGGCACCGAAGCGAAGGCACTGCAAAACGCCTTCAAACTGGTCGAAGGTTATTTCGCCGATCGCGGCGACGCGGCCGACGCGGTCGCCAATGCGCAGGATTACCAGAAGAAGGCCCAGGCGATCCAGGATGCGCTGAGCACCGGCGATGCCGCCAGGGCGGCCGATACCGCCGCCGATTTTTCCAAACAATGCCGCGGCGCCTGCCACGACAAATACAAACCTTTGTAAACGGAATGCCGATGACACGCTTATTTCTAACAATTCTGCTCTCTCATCTGTTTGCCTCGCCGGCGCTTGCGGTCCTGCCTGAAGGCCATCCGGCCCCCGCCGTGCAGGCGCAAGCCTCGCTGGCCGGCAAAGCCTTTAATTATTCGCTTAAGGAGGCCCTCCGGAAGGGCCCCGTGGTGGTGTATTTCTTTCCGTCGGCCTATACCGGCGGTTGCAACATTCAGGCGCACAGTTTCGCGGTGGATTACGACAAATTCGCCGCGGCCGGAGCCACTATCGTCGGCGTCTCGCTGGACGGCATCGAACGGCTGAACGCGTTCTCCGCCGATCCTCAGTATTGCGCCGGCAAGTTTCCGGTCGTTGCGGACGTGGACGGCAAGATCGCGAAAGCCTTCGACGTGGCGGTTCGGGATCCGTCGCCCGGCAAGACCGATACGCGCGGGGACGAAATTACCCACGGCTTCGCCGAGCGGGCGACTTTCGTGATTACCCCCGACGGCAAAATTGCCGCCACGGTCGGCGGCCTGAAACCGAAAGAAAATGTCGCCAAGGCCCTGGACATCGTGCAGCAACTGAAAGCAGGGCGGAAGGCGATCTGAAGAATGGCGTTTTCGCAATGGATGGCAGCGGGGTTGTTCCTGGCGTTTTCATCAATCGGCGTAAGCGCGGCCGGGTTTGGCGGCGAAGGATCGACCTCGCGCGCCGGCAATGGCGATCCCTCGGCAGGCAGGGAAAAGGCGGATGCCGGCCGCTGCCTGGAATGCCACGGCGATGAGGGCAACAGCGGCGACATAAGGATTCCGAATCACGCCGGTCAATATGCCGGCTATCTGGTCAAGCAGCTCCATGATTTTCAAACCGGCGCGCGGCAGCATGCGGTAATGTCGGTGATGGCCGAAGACCTCGATGCGGCCGACATGGCCGACATCGCGGCTTATTTCGCCGCGCAAAAACCGATGCGGGGACAGGGCGGCAACAGCAATCGAGCCGTGCCCGATCTGTTCGTGCACGGCGACGCCGGGCGCGGCATTCCGGCCTGCGCCGGCTGCCACGGCCGGCACGGCGAGGGCAGGGTGGATAAGAACGGCACCGTTTATCCGGTCATCGGCGGCCAGCGCAAGGTGTATTTGCGCTCCCAGCTGGTCGGCTGGAAATTGGGCGAACGCCAAAACAGCCCCGATAGCGTGATGAACCGGGTCGCCGGGCGCTTGAGCGAGGACGAGATCGAGGCATTGGCCGATTATCTGTCGGGACTCTAGTCCCCCTAGTTAATGATTCAACGTTAAGGATTACCCTCATGAAGTTTTTGAACTGGCTACTCTACGAAGTTCACCGTTGGCTGGGCATTGCGCTGGCCGTGTTCATGTTCGCCTGGTTTTCGACCGGCATCGCGATCATGTATTCGACGCCGACCACGCAAAGCCGAAGCCAGCAGCTGGCCCATGCCGAAACCCTGGCGCCGCAGGCGGGCTGGCTGAGCCTGGGCGTGGCCTGGGAGCGCAGCGCCGCGCAGCGGAAAGCGTCTGCAGCCGAGCGCCGGGTGAAACCTTCGGGCAATGCCGAGGCGGCAGTCAAGCAATCGGCGATTCCGCCGGCGATCGCCGATGCCCGCCTGCTCCGGATTGCCGGCGCGCCGGTCTGGTTGGTCGAAGATACGCAAGGGATGCGTTTTGCGTTGTCGGCCAACGACGGTTCTCTGCGTGAGGCTTCGGCCGACCAGGCTTTGCGGATCGCCGGGGACTGGTTTAAAGCCGAGAACGCGGCGCCGGTCGCGCTGCGTTATCTGGAGTCGGCCGAAAAACCGATCATCCTGCGCAATCAGGATACTTTGCGCCCATTTCATAATATCGCCACCGAAGACGGCAGGGAACTACTGATTTCCGCCCGCACCGGCGAGGTGTTGCACGCCTCGACCCGCCTGGAGCGGGCGCTTTACTGGAGCGGCAACTGGCTGCATCTTCTCAAGCCGCTGGAAGCGGTCGGCCTCGGCGAATACCGCCATACCCTCCAGTTGGGGCTGGGCTTGTTCGCGACGGTCGCCTCCTTGACCGGCCTGATCATCGGCTGGCTGCGCTGGCGTCCGGGGTTCGGCGGCAAGCCGACCTACTCGCAGGGCCGCACGCAGCCGTACCGCGAATTCTGGGCCAAATGGCATTTCTGGAGCGGGCTGCTCGGCGGCACCGCCGCGCTATGCTGGGCTTTCAGCGGTTTTCTCGATACTAACCCCGGAAAATGGTTTACCGAGGAGAATTACAGCAAGGAAGAATTGAACCGCTTTTTGGGCAGCGAATTGCCGCCGGCGATGCGCGACTGGCGCCCGACTTCTTCGATTGCTGCTGCGGCGGACGGCGAGGACATCGTCGGTCTGAACTGGCGGCGTTTGGGCGCCGAAGCGGTTTTACTGGCCGAGACCCGCGACGGCCGCCGTCTGCCGCTGACAGGAAACGGCGCGGGTTTCGGCGAAGCCGCGATCCGGACGGCAGTGCAGCGTTTGGCCGGGGAGGTCCCGGTGGCCAGCGTCGAAACCTTGCGCGATTACGACAGCTACTACTACCCCCGGCATCATCAAGGCCTGAAGGAAAAACCTTTGCCGGTACATCTGGCGAAACTCGCCGACGACAGCGGCACGCTGATCTATCTCGATCCGCAGGACGGCCGCCTGATCGGCAAATTCGACCGCAGCCGCCGCGTTTTCCGTTGGCTGTATTCGGCATTGCACCATTGGGATTTCGGCTGGCTGTATTACCGGCCGATCTGGGATTTCTGGATGCTGGCCTGGATTTCGTTCGGTCTGGTGCTCGGGGCCAGCTCGCTGGTGATCGGCTGGCGGCGGCTGAAAAAGTCTTTCGCGCCGAAAAAACAGGCTGTCCCGCGGACGACGGTGCAGGCCGCCAAGCTGAAGGCGGAAAACGCGGTTTGACGGCATATCGGCAGACCTGCCGGGTTTTCAAAACCCGGCAGGTCTAAAAACTGAAACTATATGAATGATTTGGAGAATAAACATGGGCTTTAGCATTCCCCATCTGTTGATGGTATTGGCGATTGCGATTCTGGTTTTCGGCACTCGGCGCCTGAAAAATGCCGGTTCCGACCTGGGCGAAGCGATCAAAGGGTTTCGGAACGCGGTCAGGGAAAGCGAGGATACTCAGACCCTGATTCATCGGGACGGCGGAGCCTTGGAGGCCGAGATCGCCGAGCCGCGGAAATCCAGGGTCTGAGCCGGAACGGTGTTCGAAATCGGCTTATCGGAATTGCTGATGGTCGGCCTGGTGGCGCTGGTCGCGATCGGTCCGGAAAAATTGCCTGCGGTGGCGCGGCATGCAGGATTTTGGCTGGGCAAGTCCCGGCGTACGATTGCGGCGGTCAAGGCGGAAATGCAGCGCGAATTGCAGGCTGAGGAGCTGGAGCGGCAGTGGGCCGCCGCCGAGCTGCAAAGTGCGCTGGACGACGGCAGGGCGGCGGCGATGGAAATCGACGCCGCGATGGATGCTTTGGCGGAACCGGCGGCCGGACGTGATACGCCTACACCGTCATCCTGATCGCTCTTGAGTAACTGCATGCTCAATACGAAGCGCTGGCACAGCCTTATGCCGGAAATGCATTTGTAATTCGAATAATATCGTTTTTAAGCAAGCGGCAGAAACCCTATCATACAACCAAAGCGGGTTTCGACGGCGACTGGACAACCGGAGGTTTCGTTTCGCCCTTCATGAAAGTTTTATTGATGAAAGCATTTTTTCGGGAGCAATGCCCCGATTCCAGCTAAAGAGGGACTCTGATGACATTACTGGCTTTTGACGAACTGCAGTCGCGCTCGCAGTCGCTTTCGCTCCGGGCGACGGCGATGGTTTTCGAGGACCCGGTTTCCCGCCGCCTGCTCGAACAGATCGAGCGGATTGCGCCCAGCGACGCCACCGTACTGATCATCGGCGAAACCGGCACCGGCAAAGAACTGGTCGCCCGTCACATTCACTCTCTCAGCCGGCGCACCCGGAATACTTTCGGTGCCTTGAACTGCGCGGCGTTGAGCGAAAACCTGATCGAAAGCGAATTGTTCGGCCACGAGAAGGGGGCTTTCACCGGCGCGCTGGCGAGCAAGGACGGCTGGTTCAAGATCGCCGACAAGGGTACCCTGTTTCTCGACGAGGTCGGCGACCTGCCGCTGGGCCTGCAGGCCAAACTGCTCAGGGTTCTGCAGGAGCGCGAGGTGGTCAGGGTCGGCTCCCGCCAGGCCGTGCCGGTGGATGTCAGAATCGTCGCCGCCACCAACGTGAACCTGGAAGAGGCCGTGGCGGCTTCGCATTTCCGCGCCGACCTGTATTACCGGTTCAATGTCGCCACGATCCACCTGTCGCCGCTGCGCGACCGTCCCGGCGATATTCTGCCGCTGGCCCGGCATTTCCTGAAAATCTACGGCGACCGTCTGGGCTACGGCGAAATCAAGCTGCTGCCTGCCGCCGAGCAGTTACTGTTGAGCTACGACTGGCCCGGTAATATCCGCGAGCTGGAAAATGCGATTCACCGTTCGCTCCTGGTCTGCCCCGGCAATCGCCTCCGTCCCGAGGATTTCAAACTGTCCGGCGTCCGCCCTGTAGAGGCCGCGTCTGCGGTATCGACCACTTCCTTGGAGAATGCGCTGCAGCGGCTCTGCGAACAGGCGCCGCCCCAATTGTACGATCTGATCGAGGAAACGGTGATCCGCACCGCTTTCGAGTTCTGCGAAGAAAACCAGGTACAGACCGCCAAACTGTTGAACATCAGCCGCAACGTATTGCGGCATAAACTGGGGATGTACGGGATGTTGCCGAACGGCCATAAAAAAACGGCCGACGGCGGGATAGCGGTGGCGCTGGCTTAGGATGTAGCTAAAATAGCTTTCCGGCATGCAGCACCGTAGGGTACGCTGTGCATACCTTTTTACCCTCCGGTGGTACGCATAGCGTACCCTACAACGGTTTGGGGATATTTAACCTGTTCGTAACGTTTTGGTGGGGACGGGGTAATAAACCCCATCCCGCTCACTGTTCAGGGCGGTCATCCCGAACGCTTGATCATGCGTATAACGGCGCCTCGGTTTTTTCCAAGCCTAAATACGGGGTGCCGTAAAAGTCGCCTTCGACCAGCTCGAAACCCGTGTTCTGCGCCAGCGCACTGCCTTTGATATGGGTCACGTTTGTCAGCAGGCTTTGCCCGCCGATCGAGCGGCTCAGCGCAGTCCATTGCCGTAGTTTTTCGGCCATGCCGGCTTCGCGTATCCGGTTCAGCGAATTGGCCGACAGGCTGACAAAATTCGGTTCCAAGGCCTGAATGAGCTGGTTGGCTTGCCGGCCGAGCGCGGCATAGTCAAATTTCAGGGCGATTCGATAGCCGCGGCTACGGTAATTTTCCAGGCCCTGGTTCAACTGCTGCTGAAAGCGCGCATAGGCGGGACTGACCGGTACCGTAATCGCCACGTTGCGGGTTTCCAGTCCGCAGCGGACGATGATTTCCTCGAAATAGACGCCGTGATTTTCCTTCACGCCGAGAATGTGCCGCGGGTCGACATCCAGAAACAAGGTGTCGGTTTCCGCCTGCGCCGGCAGCAAGAGGTAATTCAGCATGTGCACGGTCCGCGACAGGCGGTCGAAATTCAGTATCGACAGCGTATCGATCGAGGGGGACAACGGATGATTCAGCAAATGCTCGATGTCGTCCCCGAACAAAGGTTCCGCCGGACTGTTCGTCAGCTCCTGTCCGGCGCAGTAGCCCGCAATCCGCGACGGATTTTCGGCCGCCCGGACCGGCGACAGCCGGCTGCCGATCTGAATCGGGCCGTATAAACCGTGAACGGCGCCGTTATTGAAGACGAACGGCCGCGAATTGCCGTGAAATCCCAATCGGTCGTTGAAGTGTTCGACTAACTGCTGTAATGGCATGGTATGCAAGCCCTGAATAAAAACGCGCGGGAAAATAACCCATGATTAACGATAACCGATAGGTTAGGGCATTCGGCAGGCGAAAGGAAACGATAGTTTTAGAAATCCATATCTAAATCGATAATAACCTGACCACTGCGTAGGATGTGCCGAACGCAGTGAAGCGCATCGAGAGCCCTTTCACGGTAAAAAGGGCGGCAAGGAAGGTTGCCGGTCCGCAATCGAAGGGGTCATCCCGGGTTGAGCGTGCGCTGCGCGACCAGGTGAATGTAGCGCCCCATGTCCCGGTAGGTGGGCATCCGGCAATAGCGGTATTCGAGTTCGAACAGTTCGGCCGGATCGCTGTTTTTCAGAGCCTCCTTGTCGAGATAGTCGTGGAATACCCGAATGCCGGTATGCGCCATGATCTTGAATCCCCACGCTTCGAGCTGTTCGAGAATTTTGTGCGGATATTGCGGATTGGGCGGCGTCAGCTTGTCGCCCTTGCCGAGATAGCTGTCGTCCAAGAGGTGCCGAAGGCGCCAGCCGCCCTTTAGCGCATTGGTATAAACCATCGCGTTCCGGTTGTAGAACAGCAGCGACAGATAGCCTCCCGTGGCGACCCGGTCGGCGATGATCTGCAGCGTCGGAATCGGCTCCGCCAGCCATTCCAGCAGCGCATGGCACAGTACCAGGTCGAAGCGGGACAGTTCAGGCGCCAGCGCCTGCGCCGCCCGATGGTGGAATTCGGCTTCCAGATCCTGGGTACGGAAAAGCTGCTCGGCGCGGGCCAGCATTTTTTCGGACAGATCGCAAAGCGTCAGCCGGTGCCCTTTTTCGGCCAGCTCCGCACTGATCTGCGCAAAGCCGCAGCCGGCATCCCAAACGGTCAGGGGTTCGGGATAGCGGTAGAAAGGCTCGAGATCTTCCTTCAGCAGCTTGAGGCGCCAGTCGCCTTTTGCGGTCGCATAGACTTTCTTCTCGAATCGCTCGATCAGTTTATCGAAATTCTTGTCCTGTTTGAGTTTCATTGTCGCTCGCTGTTTGCTGTCGTCGGCGAGGCTGCCGAAGCGCGGCCTTTAGCTTATCAAATCTGACCGGTTCGTACACCGGTTTGAAGTTCCGAAAGCGAACAACGAGCTGAGACGCTTTTTACGGAGGAGAGGGCGATTGCAGCCGTCTCGCGAGATCCCGATTGTTCAGCATTTGCGCGATCTGCCCGCAGGGAGTCGGCTGCCCGAACAGGAAACCCTGCACGGTGTCGCAGCCGTAGCGTTTGACATAATCGTACTGGAGCCGGGTCTCGACGCCTTCGGCCACGACTTTCAGATTCAGGTTGTGAGCCATGGCGATGATGGTCCGCACGAGCGTTTCATCGTCGGGGTCCTGGCCCAGGTCGCGTATGAACGAATGGTCGATTTTCAGGGTGTGCAGCGGCAACTGTTTCAGTCGGCTTAGCGAAGAGTAGGCGGTGCCGAAATCGTCGATGCTGACCTCGATGCCGAGTTCCCTGACCAATTCCAGAACTTTGCGGGTGTTGGTGTTGCCCGGCCCGAAAAGGCTTTCGGTAATCTCCAGCTCGAGCTTGACGCCCGGAAAGCCCGTGCGCCGGAGTATGTCGGAAATCACCAGATGCAGGTCTTCCCGGATAAACTGCGCGGGCGACAGGTTCACGGCCAGGCGGATATCCCTGTCGGCCTGAGTGCACCAGGACAGCATTTCGCGGCAGGCGGTTTCGAGAACCCACTCGTCGATCGAGGCAATCAGGCCGCATTCTTCGGCCAGCGGAATAAATTCCGCGGGCGCTATGGGGCCTTCTTCGGGCTCCTCCCAGCGCACCAGGGCTTCGAATCCGACAATCTCCAGGCTGACCGTATCGCAGCGGGGTTGATAGAGGATGCTCAATCCGCCTTCCCGTATCGCCTGCCGCAATTTCGTTTCAAGTGCCAGACGGCGTTCGGCGCGGGCGTTCATGTCGGCCGAAAAAAAAGTATACTGGTTGCCGCCGCGGTCCTTGGAGCGGTACATGGCGGTGTCGGCATTCTTGACGATCGTCTCGGCGCGGCTGCCGTCATCCGGGAATAAGCTGACTCCGATGCTGGCCGTCACATGCAGGCTGTAGCCGTCCACCTGAATCGGCTCGGCGATCGCGGCGGTGATTTTCATCGCCACGTCGGCCGCATCGGTTTCCTGGCGGGGCTGCGGCAGCAGCACCGCAAATTCGTCGCCGCCGAGGCGCGCGAGCGTGTCGCTGCTCCGCAAACAGGCTTTCAGCCGTTGCGCCACCTGTATTAGAAGCTTGTCCCCGACGGCGTGCCCCAAGGTATCGTTGATAATCTTGAAGCGGTCCAGGTCGAGGAACATCACCGCAATACGCCGGCCTTCGCGTTTGGCCTGACTGGTCGCCAGGCGAAGATGGTCGTCGAAGGTGACGCGATTGGACAGACCGGTCAGCGTATCATGGTAGGCCTGATGCTCCAGCTGCCGAGTCAATTCGGTCAGTTCCCGGGTGCGTGCGTGCACCTTTTCTTCCAGTTCGTTACGCGCCTTTTGCAGCTCGATATCACGCAGTTGAATCTGGCTCAGCATGCCGTTGAAGTCGTCGACCAGCGCGCCGATCTCGTCGGCGGACAGTTTTTCGGCACGCAGGCTGTAATCCTGCGACTCGGACACGCGCCGGGCCGTCCGGGCGAGTTTCAGGATCGGCTCGGATACGAGCCGCTGGAGCCGGCTGGAGAACAGTACGGCAACCAGGAGCGACAGTGAAAACACGCCGGCGCCGATGGCCAGCTCCCGCATCTGCCAGTGCTTCCAGGCGCTGAGGTCCGAGATCAGCATGATGCTGCCGATGCGATCGCCCTCGAAAACGATCGGCGAGACGACGAACAGCTTGCCGTTGACGATTCCCGAATCCTGGTCCGGCACGATGGGTGGCACGCTGCCAATTTCTCGCGTGTAATGCACAAACAGCCGGCCTTGATCCGAAAACAGGGCCGCGCCGACGATGTCAGGTTCTTTTTTCAGGCTCGATAGCGTATCGAGCGCCGCGTCCGGATCGCTGAATGCCAAGGCCGCAATGGTATTGAAGCCGATGATATCGGCCTGGGTTCGGAGTCTGTCGAACATCGCATGGCGCAGCGACAAAAGGTCGTTTACGGCGAAGCCGAAGACCGATAACAGCAGGGCGCAACTGCTGGTCAGCAGCAGTAGCCGCATCAGTTTCTTTCTCAGCGAGGTTCTGCCTGTGATATTCATAAGCTTCAGGTCCCGTCGCTGGCGATTTTGGCTAGTTTAAGCAGGTTGGAGCTCATCCGTAGACCGGCCCTGCGCGCTTTGGCAAGATTGATTATGAAGCCGATCCTCGCCGCGTTGCGCACCAGCGTTACCAGGGCTGGCTGATACGGGGGCGGAAGATCGGTGCCCGTCAGATCGGCGATCGTCAGCAGGGGCCGGTTCGGAGCTTGCTGCGACTCTTTGCTGAAGTGGCGCATTTCATCCGGCCCGACCAGCAGGATGCGGCAGGAATCGCTTTGTGTCAGCGACTGGATCAGCTCGATCTGTAAGGGGCGCCCGTTTACGATTTTTCCTTCAATGGCTCGGATCGCTTCGCCGAAGGGATTGCTTCGATACAGGCAAAGCTGCAGTGGAGTACCCTGATGTTCCGGTGCTTCCTTCGGCCAGGAAACGAAACGCGCAATGTTTAAAACGAATGCCGCTTTTACTTGCCCGATGCGGTCGGCTTCCGTTTCCGCTCTTGCGAGCGAAGGCGATAAGACGGCGAGCAAGGCTCCGGTAATTGCGCAACACCGGATCCGCCCCGGTTTGGATAGAGGTTTTTCGACAGCATCGCATCGTAGGCTGTCTCTAGCTCTTTTTACCCCTCGTCCGATCAAGGGGCGAAACCCCATGGGATACAATCCAAATTTCCCGGCCGCTGCGTCCCGAGCCGAATGGGTAAAAACCGCGTGATCCTTGCTGCTGATGTTGGGGACGGCCAGCAGCCCCCCGGTTTCGGGAGGGTTAAAGCTTTTGCTGAAACGAAAGCGACGTTCGAAATCCATATCGATGGCCTCGGTATGCATTCAGTTGAGTTCCAATGCGCGTGTGCGTCAAACAGCCGCTTGAAGCCGGTAACCGCGCCGCCTGCCATGATCGCGCATCCTGCTGTTTATTATATCCCAGAGTCCGTCCTTGATTTTCTATTTCGTATTCACGGGCGTTATCTCGATGTAATAAAAATTCGCCCGCTTCAACAAGTTGACGGTAAAGAAAAACAAGTCCGGCCCGGAATGCTGCGGTAACGGCGAGAGTTTGGCATCGTGAATCTTCATCAAAGCCAATGAAGCCAATGCCGTTTAAGCCCTCTGGACTGTTTCAAATGGCGGAAGCCGGTAATTTTGGCATATGACGGGATAATTTTGGCATATGACGGGATAATTAATGTTGGTTTCGAGTTCCCCACTTACAGGCGCGATTCGCGATGGAGTTCGTTTGTAAAGGTAAGCCTATCGCCAAACAGGTCCTCCAACCTGGTTGCTCTGTGCAGGCTTTTTCGTCTAGTCCTGATGATGCGGGTATCTAAAAAATGGGGCCTGCCAGATTATGATTTAACCTCCCGTAGCCTGCCGCTTGCCTTCCTTTGAGCCGTTCATAAACTTCGACTCGGAAAGCGAAATTTGCTACAATGCCTGAGTTAATCACCGATTCAACCTGATCTTTCCGCAGCACATCGCCGGCGTGTCTGGGAAGGAATGTAGGAACCAGCAAGGGCCGGTCAGCGCTTATAGCGTAGCGGCTTTGCTTAGAATAAAACAGCCATGTCGAACTACGCGAAAGAAATCATTCCTGTCAATCTCGAAGACGAGATGCGCCAGTCCTA
This sequence comes from Candidatus Methylomicrobium oryzae, assembly GCF_016745425.1. GTDB lineage: Bacteria > Pseudomonadota > Gammaproteobacteria > Methylococcales > Methylomonadaceae > Methylomicrobium > Methylomicrobium oryzae. Next base: position 16,409 of record NZ_JAERVK010000024.1, read on the forward strand.
TCTCGATTACGCGATGAGCGTGATCGTCGGGCGCGCCTTGCCGGATGTCAGGGACGGCCTGAAGCCGGTGCATCGGCGCGTGCTGTATGCGATGAGCGAACTCGGCAACGACTGGAACAAGCCTTATAAAAAGTCCGCCCGCGTGGTCGGCGACGTGATCGGTAAATACCACCCGCATGGCGACACGGCGGTTTACGACACGATCGTCCGGATGGCGCAGCCGTTTTCGATGCGCTACATGCTGATCGACGGCCAGGGCAACTTCGGTTCGGTCGATGGCGATTCGCCCGCGGCGATGCGTTACACCGAAGTCCGGATGGCGAAAATCTCGCATGAACTGCTCGCCGACCTCGATAAGGAAACGGTCGACTTCATTCCGAACTACGACGAGTCCGAGTCCGAGCCGAAAGTGCTGCCGACCCGGATTCCGGCACTCCTGATCAACGGGTCGTCCGGCATCGCGGTCGGGATGGCGACCAATATTCCTCCGCACAACCTGAATGAAACGGTCGGCGCCTGCCTGGCGTTGATCGACAATCCCGACACTACGATCCGCGAATTGATGGAGTACCTGCCGGGCCCCGATTTCCCGACCGCGGGCATCATCAACGGCGCCTCCGGCATCTACAGCGCCTACACGACCGGCCGCGGCAAGATTTACCTGCGCGCGCGCTGCCATTTCGAAGACATCGGCGACAGCAGCCGGCAGGCGATTATCGCCACCGAGCTGCCGTATCAAGTCAACAAGGCGACCCTGCAGATGAAGATCGCCGAACTGGTCAAGGAAGGCAAGATCGAGGGCATTTCCGCGATCCGCGACGAGTCCGACAAGGACGGCATGCGCTTGGTCATCGAGCTGCGCCGCGGCGAAATGCCCGAAGTCGTGCTGAACAACCTGTACAAACAGACTCAGTTCCAGAGCGTGTTCGGAATCAACATGGTTGCGCTGCTCGACGGGCGTCCGCATCTCTTGAATCTGAAAGAGATTCTGAACGCGTTTATCGATCACCGCCGCGAAATCGTTACGCGCCGGACGATCTACAACCTGCGCAAGGCGCGGGAGCGGGCGCATATTTTGGAAGGCCTCGCGGTCGCGTTGGCGAACATCGACGAGATGATCGAGCTGATCAAGCGCTCGGCGAGCCCTGCGGTGGCGAGGGAAGGTTTGCTGGCCAGAACCTGGAACAGCGGCTTGGTCACTTCGCTGCTCGAGCGCGCCGATGCCGGCCGTTCGCGTCCGGAAGACCTGCCGCCCGGCTTCGGGATGGTGGACGGCAGGTACCGTCTTTCCGAAGCGCAGGCTCAGGCGATCCTCGATTTACGGCTGCACCGCCTGACCGGGCTCGAGCAGGACAAGATCATCGATGAATACAAGGAACTCCTGCGGCTGATTGACGAATACCTGGAGATTCTGGGTAGCGATATACGCCTGATGGAGGTTGTTAGGGAAGAGCTGGTCGAGATCCGGAACAATTACAGCGATGAGCGTCGCACCGAAATTATTCACGATCGTTTGGATTTGTCCGAAGAGGATTTGATCACCGAAGAAGACATGGTCGTCACGATGTCGCACGAAGGCTATGTGAAGGCCCAGCCGCTCAGCGATTACAAGGCGCAGCGCCGCGGCGGCCGCGGCAAGCTGGCGACTGCGACGAAGGAAGAAGATTTTGTCGACAAGCTGATCGTCGCGAACAGCCACGATACGATCCTGTGTTTTTCCTCGCTCGGCAAGGCCTACTGGCTGCGGGTGTACCAGTTGCCAATCGCCAGCCGTACCTCGCGCGGCAAGCCGTTCGTGAACCTCCTGCCGTTGGAACAGGGCGAAAAAATCAATGCGATGCTGCCGGTCCAGGAATTCAGCGAAAATAAATACATTTTCATGGCGACGTCACAGGGCACGGTCAAGAAGACTCCGTTGATCGAATTCGAGCGCCAGCGCACCGGCGGCAAGATCGCAGTCGATTTACAAGAAGGCGACCGGCTGGTCGGCGTGGCAATTACCGACGGCAGCCAGAACGTCCTGCTGTTCAGCAGCGACGGCAAGGCGGTCTGCTTCAACGAAACCGACGTCAGACCAATGGGGCGGAACGCGGCCGGCGTGCGCGGGATGCGCCTGACGGAAGGCCAGCAGATCATTTCGCTGATCATCGGCACCGAGGGCACGGTCCTGAACATCACCGAAAACGGCTACGGCAAGCGCACCCGGCTCGAAGAGTTTCCCTGCCACAACCGCGGTGGCCAAGGCGTGATTGCGATCCAGACTTCGGCGCGCAACGGCGCGGTGGTCGGCGCGGTGCTGGTCAGCGAGCACGACGAAATCATGCTGATCACCGACGGCGGTACATTGGTGCGCACGCCGGTGGAAGGCATTTCGGTGCTCGGCCGGAATACGCAGGGCGTCACGATCATCCGTCTGGACAAAAAGGAAAAAGTGATCGGCGTCGATAGGATCGAAGGTCTGGCCGGCGAAGAGGAAGACGATATCGAACAAGAAGGCGCATCGGAGAGCGATGCGGACAACGCAGCGGAATCAGGAGAAGAGTGATCATGTCACGAGTTTACAATTTTAGCGCCGGCCCTTCGGCGCTGCCGGAAGAAGTGCTGAACCAGGCGCAGGGCGAAATGCTCGAATGGCGCGGCAGCGGCATGTCGGTGATGGAAATGAGCCATCGCGGCAAGTTTTTCTCGATCATCGCGGAAGAACTGGAACAGGATCTTCGCGAGTTGATGGCGATCCCGGAAAACTACAAGGTTTTGTTCCTGCAGGGCGGTGCCACCGCACAGTTTTCGATGATCCCGCAAAATCTGCTGCGCGGCAAGACTAAGGCCTGTTATGTAAATACCGGGGCTTGGTCCGAAAAGGCCATCAAGGATGCGGGCAACTACTGCGAGGCGGTGCTCAGCGCGAGCTCCGAAGACGCCAAATTCACTACGATCCCCGATGTCGCCGGCTGGCACATCGACCAGGATGCGGCTTATCTGCACTATACCTCGAACGAAACGATCCACGGCGTCGAATTTCAGTCGATTCCGGATAGCCGGGAGCTGCCTCTGGTATCCGATATGTCGTCGAACATCCTGTCGCGCCCGGTCGACGTCAGCAAATTCGGCCTGATCTATGCGGGCACCCAGAAAAACATGGGACCGGCCGGCGTCACCGTCGTAATCGTACGCGACGATTTGATCGGCCATACCCCGAAGACCACGCCGGAAGTGTTTAATTATGCGGTTCAGGCCAAGAACGGCTCGATGCTGAATACGCCGGCGACCTACAACTGGTATCTGGTCGGCCTGGTCTTGAAATGGCTGAAGGCGCAGGGCGGCGTCGCTGCGATCGAACGGCGCAATATCGCGAAGAGCCAGCTGCTTTACGATTTGATCGACAAGTCGTCGCTGTACCGGAATCCGGTCGAAGTGTCTTACCGTTCGCGGATGAACGTGCCGTTCATTCTGGCCGACGACGCGCTCGACAAGCCTTTCCTGGCTGCGGCCGAAGCGAATGGCCTATTCGAACTGAAAGGCCACCGTTCGGTCGGCGGCATGCGTGCGAGCATCTACAATGCGATGCCGGAAGCCGGCGTGAAGGCGCTGTGCGAATTCATGGCCGAATTCGAAAAAACGCATTAAGCCGCCATTGCGAGGCGAAGTGTCTATGTCGTCCATTCCGTCCGTCAGGCCGCTTGCGGAAATCAGAACCGAAATCGACGCGATCGATGCGGAGATACTGCGCTTGATCAATCGGCGCGCCGAGTGTGCCGAAGAGGTTGCGAAAGCCAAGATCGCCGACGGCGAACAGGGTACCTTTTACCGTCCTGATCGGGAAGCGATGGTGCTGAGAAGGATCAAGGACTTGAATCGTGGGCCGCTCCCGGACCATACCGCGATGCGGTTTTTCCGCGAGCTGATGTCCGCCTGCCTCGCGCTCGAAAAACCGCTTGAGGTCGCTTTTTTAGGGCCTGAGGGTACCTTTTCCCAGCAGGCGGTGTTCAAGCATTTCGGCTCCTCCGTAAATACCCAGCCGGTTGCGGCGATCAGTGACGTATTCAATGCAGTCGAATTGGATAAATGCCATTTCGGCGTGGTGCCGGTCGAGAATTCGACCGAAGGCGTGATCAACCACACGCTGGACCGCTTCCTGATGTCGCCGCTCAGAATCTGCGGCGAGGTCGAGGTCCGGGTTCATCAAAACTTGATGGGCCATGCCGCTTCCCTGACCGAGATTCGCGAGGTTTTTTCGCATCAGCAATCGCTGGCGCAGTGCCGGCTCTGGCTCGATCGGCATTTGTCCCACGTTAAGGTGACCGCGGTCAGCAGCAATGCCGAAGCCGCACGGCTGGCTTCGCTGGACAAGCATGCCGCCGCGATCGCGGGCGTGGCGGCTGCCGAGGTTTACCGATTGCCGGTACTCGAAACCAATATCGAAGACCAGGCAAATAATACGACCCGCTTCATCGTGATCGGCAAACAGGATTCCGCCCCGACCGGCAAGGACAAGACCTCGCTGGTGTTTTCGACCGGCAACCAGCCGGGCGCGTTGTATAAAGCGCTGGAATCGTTCGCGAAATTCGGCATCGGGATGGTGAATATCGAATCCCGGCCATCGCGGCAAGGGCTGTGGGAATATGTGTTTTTCATCGACATCGACGGGCATAGCGCGGATCCGAAAGTCGCAGAAGCGTTAGGTCTGCTGAGAGCGAATGTGTACATGCTCAAATTGCTCGGTTCCTATCCGAAGGCCGTACTTTGAGGATTTGACGAGGGTATAAGCGAAGCGCGTCCGCTCCGCTTACCGGCCCTGCGTGTCGATTGAGTTTTTAAATTTCCGTGCTGCGACCAGAAGACGAGATACCTATGAGCACTCCATCATCGCTTTATCAATTTGCCGTTGCCGGCGTTCAGCAACTGGTGCCCTATGTACCCGGCAAACCGATCGAAGAATTGCAGCGCGAGTTAGGGCTCGAGCGCGTGGTCAAGCTGGCGTCGAATGAAAATCCGCTGGGGCCCAGCAAGAAAGCGTTGGCGGCAATGCAAAAAACGATGCCTGAGCTGGCGCTGTATCCCGACGGCAGCGGTTTCAGCTTGAAAAACGCGTTGGCGAAGAAATTTAGCGTCGATCCGGCGCAAATTACGCTCGGCAACGGCTCGAACGAGATTCTTGAATTAGTTTCGCGGGCATTTCTGGCGCCCGGCCTGAATGCAGTGTTTTCCCAGCATGCCTTCGCGGTCTATCCGATCGTGACCCAGGCCGCCGGAGCCGCGTCGATCATCGCGCCGGCCGTGCATTACTCGCACGATCTGCAGGCGATCCGGGAGCGCGTGAACGCGCAGACGCGCGTGGTGTTCATCGCGAATCCGAACAATCCGACTGGCACGCTGCTGTCGCAGTCGCATCTGGAAGATTTCATCAAATCGCTGCCGTCGAGCTGCGTCTGTGTGCTCGATGAGGCCTATTACGAATTCGTGCACCGGAAGGTCGAGCAGGATGCCGTCGAATGGCTCGCGCAATGCCCGAATCTGGTGGTTACCCGCACCTTTTCGAAAGCGTACGGGCTGGCCGGCCTGCGTGTGGGCTATTGTTTTTCGAGCCCGGAAATGGCCGATATTCTGAACCGGGTCAGACAGCCGTTCAATAACAATTCGATGGCGCTGGCTGCCGCCGAGGCGGCGCTGGACGACGGCGAGCACTTGCAGAATACGGTCAAAAACAATACGCTCGGCATGAAGCAATTGGTCGAGGGTTTCAAAAATCTGGGGCTTAGCTGGATCACGTCGGCCGGTAATTTCGTTTCGGTCGACCTGAGCGAGCCGGCCTATCCGGTCTATGAAGCCCTGCTGCGGAAAGGGGTGATCGTTCGGCCGGTGGCGAATTACGAAATGCCGAACCATCTTCGCATCAGCATCGGCACGCCGGAAGAAAACAACCTGTTCCTGCAAGCGCTGACCGAATGCCTGAGTAATGTTTGAGAGGCTTTGCATCATCGGCGTCGGCTTGATCGGTGGGTCGGTCGCGCGTGCCGCCCGCAATCAAGGCCTGGCCAAACGCATCATCGGCTATGGCCGCGAGCAGGAGAAGCCGAACCTCGAAACCGCGAAGCGGTTGAGGGTGATCGACGAGTATTTTCTCGACATCGGACCGGCATTGCGAGAAGTCGACGGGGTCGTGATCGCGGTTCCGGTCGGTGCAGTCGAATCGGTTCTTAAGCAGCTCAAGCCTTACTGGTCCGGCAGCTGCGTCTACAGCGACGTCGGCAGCACCAAGAGCAACGTGATCGCCGCCGCCGAGCGCGTGTTCGGTACGGTGCCGGCCAATCTGGTGCCGGCGCATCCGATTGCGGGCGCCGAAAACAGCGGCGTCGAAGCGGCCTTGCCCGACCTTTTCCAGCGCCGGCGCCTGATCGTCACCCCATTGGCCCAAACCGAGCCTTCCGCACTGAATAAAATCCAAGTTTTTTGGGAGCGCATGGGCGCGCAGGTTTCGGTGATGAGTGCCGACCATCACGATGCGGTGCTGGCGGCGACCAGTCACCTGCCGCATTTGCTTGCGTTCGCGCTGGTCGACATGCTTGGACGGCAGGACGAGCAGTGCGAAATCTTCAAGTATGCGGCTGGCGGTTTCCGCGATTTTACCCGGATCGCATCGAGCGATCCGACCATGTGGCGGGATATCTGCACCGCGAACAAAGAGCAGTTGATTCCGCTGCTGCATCAACTCAAAATCGAACTGGACAAGATCGAACAACTGCTGGCGGATAACGACGGCCAGCGCCTTTTTGAAACCTTCTCGTATGCCAGGAATGCGAGGCAACGCTTTTTAGATCAGTTAGAAAATTAATATGAGCAAATCCATTACCTTCAAAGTCAATCCGGGCGGCAGTTTGAAAGGCGAGGCGCGGGTGCCTGGCGACAAATCGATTTCGCACCGTTCGATCATGCTCGGTTCGCTGGCGGAAGGCGTTACCCGTGTCAAAGGCTTTCTCGAAGCCGAGGATGCGTTGGCGACTCTGCAAGCGTTCCGCGACATGGGCGTCAAGATCGAAGGCCCGGTCAACGGCGAACTGACCATCCACGGCGTCGGCAAGCATGGCTTAAAGGCGCCGGAAAAAGAATTGTATCTTGGCAATTCCGGCACCTCGATGCGGCTTTTGAGCGGCCTTCTGGCCGGGCAGCCGTTCGATACCGTGTTGACGGGCGACAAATCGCTGTCGGGCCGGCCGATGAAGCGAGTCACCGAGCCGTTGAAAACGATGGGCGCCGAAATCAAAACCACCGATAAAGGCACGGCGCCTTTGCATATTACCGGCAAGGACGGCCAGCTGAACGGAATCGATTACACGATGCCGATGGCAAGTGCCCAAGTCAAATCCTGCCTGCTTCTGGCCGGGATGTACGCACAGGGTGATACTTCGGTGACCGAGCCTGCGCCGACCCGCGATCATACCGAGCGGATGTTGACCGGCTTCAATTATCCGGTCAAGAAAGAAGGCAACAAGGTTACGATCAACGCGGACGGTAAATTGACCGCGTGCGAAATCGATGTGCCGAGCGATATTTCTTCTGCCGCGTTTTTCCTGGTCGGCGCCTCGATCGCGCCCGGTTCCGATCTGCTTTTGAGGCATGTCGGGATCAACCCGACCCGCACCGGCGTGATCGACATTCTGAAGCTGATGGGTGCGAATATCGAGGTGTTGAACGAGCGCGTCGTCGGCGGCGAGCCGGTCGCCGATTTGCATGTGACTCACGGTCAGTTGAAGGGCATCGACATTCCGGAAGAGCTGGTGCCTCTGGCGATCGACGAATTTCCGGTGCTGTTCGTCGCCGCCGCCTGCGCGGAAGGCCAAACCCGCCTGAGCGGTGCGGAAGAACTGCGTGTGAAGGAATCCGACCGGATCCAGGTGATGGCCGACGGCCTGAAGATTTTAGGCGTCGATGCCGAGCCGACGCCGGACGGGATGGTGATTCAGGGCGGCAAGCCGATCGGCGGCGGGACGGTCGAGTCGCACGGCGATCACCGGATTGCGATGGCGTTTTCGATCGCAGGGCTCATGGCGAATGCGCCGATCACGATTCTCGACTGCCTGAACGTGAACACTTCCTTTCCCGAGTTCAAGGATCTGATTAAACGGCTCGGCCTCGACATCAGCGTTGCGGGGGCATGATGGCGGTTGCGGTGCTGACGATCGACGGACCGAGCGGGGCGGGCAAAGGTACGGTCAGCCGGCTCGCTGCGAAAAGGCTGGGGTGGCATTACCTGGATAGCGGTTCGATTTACCGTTCGCTGGCGCTGGCCGTATCGAAGCAGGGGATAGATTTGGCCGACGAAGCGGCTATCGTCCGCGCGGCAGAGGCGATGCGGCTCGAATTCGAATGCGGTGAGGAACTAACCGTTAGATTGAACGGTCAAGATGTGACTGCCGAGATTCCTTTGGAAAGTACGGGAAACAGGGCGTCGACCGTTGCGGCCATCCCGGAAGTCAGGCGTGTCTTATTGCAAAAACAAAGGGATTTCAAGCAGTCGCCCGGGCTCGTGGCGGACGGCCGCGATATGGGGACGGTCGTATTTCCCGAAGCGCCTTTCAAGGTGTTTTTGACTGCAAGCGCTTCGGAAAGGGCCATGCGGCGATATAAACAGTTGAAAGAAAAAGGAATTGATGCTAATCTAGCGCGGATAACGAACGAGATAGAAGAGCGTGATCGCCGCGACAGGGAGCGGGCAACGGCCCCTTTAGCGATGGCGAGCGATGCGCTTTTTCTCGATTCTTCCGATATGACGATAGACTCAGTCGTCGAGGAAATCCTGAATTTAGTCCGCAAGGGTTAATAAACGGCCGCAATCCCCGGATGTGCGGTTTTCATTCACTTTAACACTAACTTATGCCGGCCGTTCTGCGGCGGGCGGGAAACAAACAAAATGAGCGAAAGCTTTGCTGCGTTACTAGAAGAAAGTTTAAACAAGACGAAAATGTCGCCAGGCGACATGCTGATCGGCACCGTTGTCGACATCGAAAACGACATGATCATTGTCAGCACCCATGCCAAATCGGAAGGTGTAATTCCGAAGTGGCAGTTCCTGAACAACGATGGCGAATTGGAAGTCAAGATCGGCGACGAAGTCGAAGTCGCACTGGATCTCTTCGAAGACGGCTTGGGAGCTACTCTTCTGTCGCGCGACAAAGCGAAGAAGAACAAGGCTTGGGCCGAACTCGAAAACGCCTTCGAAAAAGGCGCAACCGTGGTGGGCCGGATCAACGGCAAGGTCCGCGGCGGCTTTACCGTGGCGGTCGGCGCGTTGCGCGCGTTCCTGCCGGGCTCCTTGGTCGATGTGCGTCCGATCCGCGATACTGCGTTCCTGGAAAACCGCGACCTCGAATTCAAGGTCATTAAGATTGACCAAAAACGTAACAACGTCGTATTGTCTCGCCGTGCTGTTGTTGAGAAGGAATACAGCGAGGAAAGAGAAGAACTGCTGAAGACGCTCGAAGAAGGCGCAGTGGTCACCGGTATCGTGAAGAACCTGACCGACTACGGCGCGTTCATCGACCTCGGCGGCATCGACGGTCTGCTGCATATCACCGACATGGCCTGGCGCCGCGTCCGCCATCCTTCCGAGTGCGTCGAAATCGGCCAGGAAGTGAAGGTCAAGGTACTGAAATACGACAAAGACAAGAACCGCGTTTCGCTGGGCATGAAGCAAATGGGTGAAGACCCGTGGCAAAACATTGCCCGCCGTTATCCGGCTGGTCATCGCGTATTCGGCAAGGTCAACAACCTGACCGACTACGGCTGCTTCGTCGAGATCGAAGAGGGCGTCGAAGGTTTGGTCCACGTTTCCGAAATGGATTGGACCAACAAGAACGTCAATCCTTCGAAGATCGTTCAGTTGGGCGACGAAGTCGAAGTGATGATTCTGGAAATCGACGAAGAACGCCGCCGTATTTCGCTGGGTATGAAGCAATGCAAGATCAATCCATGGGATGAATTTGCGGCGACCCATAACAAAGGCGACAAGATTTCAGGCAAGATCAAATCGATTACCGATTTCGGCATCTTCATCGGCCTGGAAGGCGGCATCGACGGTCTGGTGCATATGTCCGACATTTCCTGGGCGGACGACGGCGAAACCGCGGTTCGCGACTACAAGAAAGGTGACGAGATCGAAACGGTCATCCTGGCGGTCGATCCGGAGCGTGAGCGTATCTCGCTGGGCATCAAGCAACTGGAGCAGGATCCGTTCCAAAACTTCCTGGCAACCCATGAAAAAGGCAGCCTGGTCAAAGGCGTGATCAAGGAAGTCGATGCGAAAGGCGCCACCGTGACCCTGGCCGATTATGTCGAAGGCTATATCCGCGCTTCCGAAATCCAACGCGACCGCGTCGAAGATGCGCGCACGCTGTTGAAAGAAGGCGAAACCGTCGAAGCCAAATTCATCGGCGTCGACAAGAAGAGCAAGTCGATTTCATTGTCGATCAAAGCGAAAGATCAGGACGAAGAGACCAGCGCAATCAAGGACTATACGCAACAATCGGCTACGCCGACGCTGGGCGATCTGTTCAAGCAAATTGAAAAATAAACACCATCGATCCGGGATGCGCCGCTCGGCGTATCCCATTCATGCTTTTAATTTTTCGCAGGATTGAATGTGACAAAATCCGAACTGATCGAAGCATTGGCCCGACAGCAGCCTCATCTCGCCATTAAGGATGTCGAACTGGCAGTCAAATGCATCATCGAAAAAATGAACCACGCCTTGTCTACCGGCGATCGGATCGAAATCAGAGGCTTTGGCAGCTTTTCTTTACACATGCGTCCGCCGCGCATGGGACGGAACCCGAAAACCGGCGAATCGGTCGCTCTGGCCAAGAAATATGTGCCACACTTCAAACCCGGCAAGGAATTGCGGGATCGCGTGGATAGCTCTGCCGATAAATATGAAATCACCGGCTAACCGAAACGGTTTGCCGACCTCCCTTCCTTTATTTTCTTGAATTGTCTTGAAAGCATCGGGGCAATAAAAAAAGCTTAACAAACCCGCGCGGACACCTTCGTAGGGTATGCTTTGCGTACCTATTGGAGCTAGTCAAGAGACTTCGAAACGGTGCGCGAAGCGTATCGCGCGGATTTGTAATTTCCGTCAAGCCGCACCCCTCCCTCGTCGGAAGGGAAAATGCTAATGAAATAAATCTGTTCGAAAAAGGGAGCCTACCGTTTTAAAAGAAAATCAGGGCGCCTGCCCCTGTAAAAGGTCGGCGCACCCTATAAGTTAGCTTATTGCCGCTTAATGATGGCAGTCGGGGCCGTGAATATGCCCGTGAGCGAGTTCTTCCTGCGTGGCTGGTCTTACGTTCACGATTTCGACATCGAAAGTCAACGGCACGCCGGCCAGGGGATGATTGCCGTCGATCGTGATGTTGTCGCCGTCAATGTCGACGATCGAGACGATACCGGGCCCCGAGCTGACTTCGGCGTGGAACTGCATACCGACTTCGAGATGGTCGATGCCTTCGAACATCGAACGCGGAATGACCTGTACCCGCTCCGGCATGAATTCGCCGTAGGCATCTTCGGCCGGAATGCGTACGGTAAATTGATCGCCGACTTCTTTGCCGGTCAATTCTTTCTCCAGGCCGGAAATGATGTTGCCTTTGCCGTGCAGATAAACGAGCGCATCGCTACCGATGGAGCTGTCGATCACTTCGCCTTCGTCATTGGTCAGCGTATAGTGAATCGAAACCGCCATATTGTTAGCTACTTGCATGATGTAAACCTATAGTGATAAAAATCGCTATCATATCGGTTTAATCCGACGTTGTCAGAAAAATATTGCGAAATATCAGCAAGAAAGCCGGAGATCGCGCCCATATTCCTGCGCCCAATCCGTAGGGTACGCTGTGTGTACCTTTTCGGGATGTTTCACAGCAGAAGCATTGTTAAGGTACGCGCAACGTACCCTACGGGAATTTCGAAGCGATGCGCCTTCCTTTTTTCCATTTGAACCGGGATAGTTCTATTTCCGCGTCTGCGTTCGCCACAAATTGACGATATCGGCCACATCGAGATCGGCCTTGCCTTCGCGCCAGCCGGTGAAATAATCGACGTCGTTGCTTTTCGGTTCCGGATTCGGGCGATAGATCTGTACCCGCGTCGGCAGCGGTGCGGCTTCGCCGACAACCAGGGCCTCGCCACGGCCGAGCGAGGTCAGAATGTCGGTCAAGTCGCCTTCCGCCTCGGGGACGAGACCTCTGATATAAGCCTGATCGTCCGGATTGGTGGTGCGCAGGCAAATGAACGAACTGCACTGGGCCAGCATCGTTTCGGACAGTTCGGTCGGCCGCTGGCTGACCACGCCGATCGAAACGCCGTATTTCCGTCCTTCCTTTGCGATCCGCTCCATCATCCGCTTGGTGCCGTCGAACTGGCCGCCTTTCTCGCGCGGAATATACGCATGCGCTTCCTCGCAGATCAGCGTGATCGGAAATTCGCGCCGGTGCGGATTCCAGTAATTGAATTCGTAGGCCAGTCGGCCGACCTGTGCCGAAACGGCCGGCCTGACGTCGGTTGGCACCGAGCTTAAATCGACCACAGTGATATTGGCTTTTTTGTGGCCGAGGCCGACAAATTCGCCGAGCAGTTCGGCCATGCTTTCGGAGTTGTTCCGACGTTTCGGCTTCAACAGAAAGTCGTAACGCACGTCGTTGAAACGGCTTTGCATTCGGATCAGAAACTCGTCGAACATGCCGAACAGTGCGCCTTGCGATTTGCCGAAATCCTTTCTCTCCTCGTTTGCGGCTTTGAATTGCATATACATCTCGGCGAGCGAGAAATAGATCGGCGTATCGATCGACACGGTCGGCAATCCGATCCGCTTGGCTTCCTTGCGTTTGAGCTGCTGCAAAATCTCTCGCATGTACGACATCTGGATTGTCGCACCCTTGTCGTCGCGGTCGATGAACAGGTCGACCAGTTCGGCATAGGTCATCATCCAGTACGGCATTTCCATTTCCATCGCGTCGATGTAATTGATCTGATTTTCCGCAAAGGCGGATTGCACGACGCCGTTTTCGTCCTTCCAGCAATACTCGCCGTGCAGGTCGAGCATGATCAGATGGGTTCTGGGCATCGCCCTGATCGTGTTTTGGATCAGGCTGGTTACGGTCCAGGATTTGCCGGAGCCGGACTGGCCGAGAATCGCGAAATGCCGGCCGAACAGCGCGCGCGGGTCAAGGCTTAAATGGTAATCCTTGTGCGCCGACAACTGACCGATGAAAAACTGGTAGCTCCGGTATTTCGAAAAAATCGCGTTGATCTCGTCGAGCCCGACTGCATAAACCTTGGCGCCCGGAGTAGGGTAATGGCGCACGCCGCGTACGAACAGTCCGTCATCCTGAATTTCGCCGACCGGGATCAGCGAGATGAAGCGATCCGATTTGCGGACCCCGTTGCCGTCATAGCGATCCTTCTCCCAGATCTTGAACACCAGGGCCAGAACTCCGATGTTCGCCTGGCGGATCACTACGTAAGAGCCGATATGACCGGCCAGAATCTCTTCGTTGCCGACCTTGATGATCGGCAGTTCGCTGGCGTGTTCATCGGCGATTCGGGCATCCATCCCGTCGCCGCGGACTTCGGATAAATAGCCGATATGAATGGGGGCTTGTTGTTCGGACATTCTTGAACCTATCTAAAATAAAGAATTGCTATTAAGATTAGATCAGTTCAGTCAGAGTTGAAGGAAACGGGCGTCGATCTCTCCTGTACGAAGAGCGGGCCGAAGCGGAGCAGTAAGCCCTTGGACAAGGTACGGATTTGTTTGGACAAGGGCACGCAGGAGTTTACCCGTTGCGAATACGACGGCAAGGATAGCGTCCCGGCGGCTGGAGACAGTCACCGTTACCCAGCCGAAATGAATATTGTAGGGTACGCTGCGCGTACCCTTGGGCTTGAAAAGGTACGCCCAGCGTACCCTACGGAAGCGTACCAGCGCCGTTGCCGCCATCGCGCGCATTTATGAACAGGCGGCGGTTGCCGTGCTCTGCAATTCTAGGCATACTCATTTCCAAGATAATCTTTCCCAGGAACATGCTGCATGACCGACTCGCAAAAATGGCTGCTGTTTTCGATCACCGGCCTCGCTGCCTGGCTGACTTATCTGCTCGCGCCGATACTGACGCCGTTTGTGGTATCGATGACACTGGCTTATCTGGGGGATCCGCTGACCGACCGACTGGAACGGTATCGGCTATCCCGATCGCTGGCGGTTACCTTGGTGTTTCTCGCGATGACTCTGATCTTCGTCCTGATTCTGCTCTGGCTGGTTCCCCAGCTTGAACGGCAAATCGGACACTTTATCGACAGCCTGCCGGCCTATGCGCAATTTCTGAACGAAGGCGCGATTCCGTGGCTGAACCGGCGTTTCAATCTCGATGTCCAGCCGTTCGACACTCAGGCCCTGGTCGAGCTGATCAAAAGCCATTGGCAGAGCGCGGGCGGCGCCGCGAAGTCACTGCTGCGTTCGCTGTCGCATTCCGGCGGAATGCTCCTGGGGTGGCTGATGAACCTGCTGCTGGTCCCGGTCGTGACGTTTTATCTGCTGCGCGATTGGGACAGCCTGATGGCCAAACTGTACAATCTTTTGCCTCGGCGTATCGCGCCGAGCGTCGCCAAGCTGACCGGCGAATTCGATACGGTCCTGTCGGCGTTCCTGCGCGGGCAATTCTACGTAATGCTGGCTTTGGGCTCGATTTACAGTGTCGGGCTTGCGCTGGTCGGAATCGATCTGGCTTTACTGATTGGAATGACGTCCGGTCTGCTCAGCTTCGTGCCGTATCTCGGCACGGCGATCGGGATCTTCAGTGCATCATTGGCGGCATTGCTGCAGTTCCAGGATACGGTACACCTCTTTTGGGTTCTGGCCGTATTCGGCGTCGGCCAGGTGTTGGAAGGTTCGGTGCTGACTCCTTTACTGGTTGGCGACAAGATCGGCCTGCATCCGGTCGCGGTAATTTTCGCCGTCCTGGCTGGCGGGCAACTGTTCGGGTTTATCGGGATCCTGCTGGCATTGCCTGTCGCTTCGATGATCATGGTCGTGCTCAGGCATGTGCATGATTGGTATAAGGACAGCGATTTTTACAGCCTGACTTGAAAACGCATAGACCTACCAGGTTTTCAAAACCTGGCAGGCCTTTGAGGTGAGACGGGTTTGGAACGTTAGCTGTAAACGACCTTCGGCTTGCCTTCGCCGCCGATCAGCTCGCCGATCGGATAGACCGTCTCGCCCAAAGCAGCCAGAATGTCCGATGCCGCCTGCTCATCTTCCGGCGCTACGCAGACGATCATGCCGATTCCGCAATTGAAAGTCGTCAGCATGTCGGCTTCGGCGATACGGCCATGCTCCTGCAGCCATTTGAAAACCGGCGGCATTTGCCAGGCGGAGAGGTCGACCTTCGCATGAATGCCGTCCAGCAGTACGCGGGGCAGGTTTTCGGTGATGCCGCCGCCGGTAATGTGCGCCAGCGCGTGCACGTCGATTTTTTCGAGCAGCGCCAGCAACGGCTTCACGTAGATCCGCGTCGGCTCGAGCAGGGTTTCGCCGAGCGTTTTGCCTTCGAAAGGGGAATTCAGCGGCGCGCCGCTGACCGCAAGAATCTTACGGATTAGCGAATAACCGTTCGAATGCGGGCCCGAAGAGGCAATCCCGAGCAGCTTATCGCCGACCTTGACCTTGCTGCCGTCCAGCGCCTTGCTTTTCTCGACGATGCCGACGCAAAAGCCGGCCAGATCGTATTCGCCGTCCGGATACATGCCCGGCATTTCGGCCGTTTCGCCGCCGACCAGCGCCGCACCGGCTTGCTCACAGCCCTTGCCGATGCCTTCGATTACGGCCGCGGCGGTATCGACATCGAGCCTTCCGGTCGCGAAATAGTCGAGAAAAAACAGCGGCTCGGCACCTTGCACGATGATGTCGTTCACGCACATTGCCACCAGGTCGATGCCGATCGTATCGTGCACATTCATCTCGTTCGCCAGTTTCAGCTTGGTGCCGACACCGTCGGTGCCGGAAACCAGGACCGGTTCGCGGTAGCGGTCCAAAGGCAGTTCGAACATCGAACCGAAACCGCCCAATCCTGCCATCACGCCGGGAATCCGCGTTCTTGCCGCAATCGGCTTGATCCGTTCGACCAGGTTGTTGCCGGCCTCGATATCGACGCCGGCGCTTTTGTAATTCAGGCTCTGTTGCTCGCTCAAGGCAGTGCTCTCTCATAAAATTCAATTGGCCTATTGTACAAGACAACCCGTATTTTGAGCGAACCTGTCGCACGGCTTTTTTAGGGCGAAATGACGAATAGGATTCTAATCAGTAAAAACTTTACGGTTGAATTTACATCTAAAACTCATTAAAGTGGGTCGGATCGGTTCTCGGCAGGGATAGATTTTCTTCAAAAGTCACTGGTAGGTATGTCTATGAAAACAAGAATAATAAAAGTTACATCCGTTATCGCGATCCTTCTGGCAGCGCAATCCGCGTTCGCCTACGAAGACGAGAAAGTGGAAGAAACCTGCAAGAAGCCCAAATTCACCGACTTCACGTTGAAAGAATACATCGAACCGGAAAAGGTTGAAGTTCCCCCGGAAGCCGCGTTCGAATTCAAAGTCTCGGCCTGGTCGAATCCGAGCACGATCCGTCTTACCGGCAAAAACGAAAAAATCCCTTTTACAGTCGAAAGCAATAGCAGTTTTCATCGGGTCAAAGCCAAACTGCCTGCCAGCATGAACGGTAAATTCGTCCGTATCAATGCTGCGGTCAAAGCGGTGCTGGGCTGCGAAGAGAAGGAAGGCTGGCTGGTCAAAGTGGCCGAAAGCGTCCCGGCTGCCCCGGCGCCGGCAGCGCCTGCGGAGGAGGCCAAGCCTGAAAATGCCGAACCGGCGCCGAAAGCCGAAGCCCCTGCCGCGCCTTCCTCCGCGCCGGCAGGGGCAGCCGAATCCGCCCAACCTGCGGCATCTGCACCGCAGTAATTCTTTTTGCTGCGCCGGATTCTCCGAATTTGTCCGGCGCAACTGCCGATCTTCTGCAAAGGGAAGATCGGCGTTCCGCAACAAAAATCGTTTTTACGCAAAATCGGCAAGAACTCTTTCGATGCCGGGCTTTCTAACCCGGAAAAATATTTTCGATAGTTTCCCGGCATGTGTTTCATTCCTATCTCCCCCAAGCTTCCATGAGAGCGTCCGACAATCGACAAGGCCCTGTACGCGGCCGTATTCGCTATGCGCTCGGCCAATCTGCCTTGGGCGCGATCCTGGCCGCGATGAGCGAGCGCGGCCTCTGCGAGATCGCCTTGGGAGACGATCCCGATGAACTGGCGCGCGACTTTCAACAGCGTTTTCCGGAGGCCGAGTTAGCGGGCGGCAAGGAAGCTGAGGCTTGGCTTGTCAAAGTGATCCGTTTTGTCGAAACGCCGGGATCGGGTTTGGATCTGCCGCTGGATATCCGGGGCACCGCGTTTCAGCAAAAAGTCTGGCAAGCGTTAAGACAAATTCCGGCCGGTACGAAAGTCAGCTATACGGACATCGCGGAACGGATCGGGGCTCCGAAATCGGTGCGCGCAGTCGCCGCCGCCATCGCCGCCAATACGCTGGCAGTGGCGGTTCCCTGTCATCGTGTGATCAGGGCGGACGGCAGTTTGTCGGGCTACCGCTGGGGCGTCGAACGCAAGGCCGAGCTGCTCTGCCGGGAAAGCGGGGGCGAGGGGCACAACCGATAAGCTGCCCGGCCTGCAGCCCAGGTCATCGAATTTGCCGCAAACGCAAAGGATGGGTAGCGCCTGTCGCGCGCAAACGCATTGTCCTCCTGCCGAAGCATATCGAGTCTTCGTTTTTCATAAAACTTAAGGGATTGCCGCCTTACTTTCAGGCTCCCGCAGGCCCCGGCATTCGCCCATCGGCCATTTTCCGGCATTCATGCCCTGTTAATATCCGGCAGAGTACGGTAATCCCGCCGATTATGACTAAAATGATCCTGTTCTTCAAAATCCATACATTAATCCGCATTTGAAGGAATAAATTTTCTATGGCGCGTACCGTACTGGTTGTTGACGATCTGGCCGACTGGAATCCGTATTATCCCAGTGAGCATGTGATCACCTTTGAAACCTATCTGGCCACCGAGCAGAGCGGTGCGGACGAACGCGTACGGGTGATTAACCTGTGCGGCAGTTACAAGTATTTGTCCGACGGCTATTACTGTTCGCTGCTGGCCGAAGCGCGCGGCCACCATGTGATCCCGTCAGTCAAGGCGTTGAACGATCTGGGCAGGAAAGCCCTGTACCGGCTGCAGATCGAGGATTTGTCGCAGGCGTTGGACAAAGCCTTCAAAACCAAAAACAAACACGAAGAAATCAAGCTGCTCAGTTATTTCGGCACCACGCCGGACCCGGATTTTCAGGATCTGGCGCGGCTGCTCTTTGAGCGCTTTTCGTGCCCTGTGCTGGAAGTCACCCTGAGCTACCGGGACCGATGGGAAATCACCGCGTTGCGCGCAGTTTCCCACCGGAGTCTTGACGATGCGCAGCAGACGCTGTTTGCCGAGGCGCTCGACCGGTTCAGCAAGAAGGTCTGGCGCAAGGGACGCGCCCGCAAAGCGATGCGCTACGATCTCGCGATTCTGGTCAACCCGGAAGAAAAGCTGCCGCCGAGCAACGCCGGCGCGCTGAAAAAATTCATTGCGGCCGGCCGGCAGTTCGGAATCGACGTCGAGCTGATCACCCAGCAGCATTATGTCCGCCTGCCGGAGTTCGACGCTTTGTTCATTCGTGAAACGACCGCGATCGATCATCATACTTACCGCTTCGCCAAAAAGGCCGAGGCGGAAGGGCTGGTCGTGATCGACGATCCGACTTCCATGTTGCGCTGTACCAATAAGGTTTACCTGGCCGATCTGTTTCGCACCCATAAGGTACCTTCGCCGAACGCCTGGCTGCTGCACAAGGGTAATCCGATGCACTTGGACCGGCTGGAGGCCGAAGCAGGCTATCCGGTCGTAATCAAGATCCCGGACGGCTCGTTTTCGCGGGGTATCGTGAAGGTGAACAACCGTCAGGAGCTTGAGCAAAAGCTGCCGGAGCTGTTCCAAAAATCCGCACTGCTGCTGGCCCAGGAGTTCCTTTATACCGATTTCGACTGGCGCATCGGCGTATTCAATAACCAGCCGCTTTACGCCTGCCGCTATTATATGGTGAAAAATCATTGGCAAATCTACCGGCACGGCGGCAGCCGGACAGATTCCGGCCATTTCGAAACCCTGCCGACTTTCGAAGTGCCCAGAGTCGTGATCGATGCGGCCCTGAAAGCCACGCAGCCGATCGGGAACGGTTTTTACGGCGTCGATGTGAAGGAAAAAAACGGCAAGGGCTATGTGATCGAAGTGAACGACAACCCGAATATCGACAGCGGCATCGAAGACAGATTTCTGGGCGACGAACTCTACCGGCTGATCATGAAGGAATTGCTGCGGCGAATGGAAAATCGCAGCAAGGGGATCTAAGGATTGGGGCGATTATCACTTCCTCCCTCTCGCTCCCCGCCGAGCGTTTATCGTGATACTCCTCTTTGCCGGCTTGGACTACACCTCAAAGAGTACAAACCTCTGTAGGGTACGCTGTGCGTACCTTTTCACCCCGCCAATGGTACGCACAGCGTACCCTACAACTGCATCAAAGTCCGTAGGATGGGTACGACTGCACGGATGCCGCCACGAAAGGGTGGTCTATGGACAGAGGTACGCGCCCAAGGAAGGGCGAGGTAGATCGCGTCGGGAACACGCGATCGACGACCCCACGGATGGGGGAGGTAGATCGCGTCGGGAACACGCGATCGAGGGCAATGCATGGAGCAGTTGCCGAGAGGCGTCAGCCGAAACCCATCGTGAATAGCCACCGGATATCGTATTAGCGGGGTTCTTGATGGGTTTCGCTTCGCTCTACCCATCCTACCTTGCTGAACGGCTACGCTTCGGCGTTTAGCGCCGCGCGGAGTTCGGCGGCCGATTGCGGCCGGTCTTTCGAAGAAATCGCCATCGCCCAATCGATGGCGTTCAACAGCGGCTCGGAGTATTTGCGCTTGAACAATTTTGCCACAGGCTCCAGGGCGTCCTTTTCGGCCCGTTCGGGAGCCGGTTGCGGCGATTTCATTTCCAGGCAGGCGCGCATGCTGGCGCCTATCGCATAAATGTCGGTCCACGGCCCGAGCGGAGTGCAAAGATCATATTGTTCGATCGGCGAAAATCCTTTCGTCAGCACTTTGGTCTTTTGCTGGGGATTGGCGCAGGGAAACGTTTGATAAGCGCCGAAATCGAGCAATACCGAATCGTTGCCGGGCTGTACCAGAATATTGGCCGGCTTGATGTCCAGGTGCAGATAGCTGTGCTGGTGAATGTAGCCGACGCCGTCCAATAAGGAATTGAACACCGCCTTGACGAAGGCTTCGGTGATATTCCAGGATTTCCTGGCCAGTAATTTTTCGAGCGTGACACCGTAGTTGTAGACCATCACCATATAAACGGTCGAATTGGCTTCGAAGAAATTGATTACCTCGACGATATTCGGATGCTTCAGCGTAGCGAGTACCCGGGCTTCCTCGAAAAACAACCGGCGGCCGCGCTTGAACATGATGCGGGATTCCTCGTCGTTCAACACGACCACATTGTTCCAGGTCCGATGCGCCAATTTGCGCGGCAGGTATTCCTTGATCGCAACCTGTACCTGGTCGGAAGTCTGCCGGGCCAGATAGACCGAGCTGAATCCGCCGTGCGCCAATTCCCGTTCGATCACATACTGGTCTATAATGGTGCCGGTTTGCAGATAATTCCACTCTTTGGGATATGTTTCGGGTTCGTAATATTCCGCCATCTTTCCACTTCGCTTTAAAGCCCCCGTTTATTATAGGTGATGAATGACTAAAAGTATGACCGCGTTTGCCAGCAGCGAGGCCGAGATCGGCGCGCTGACGATCAATTGTGAACTGCGGTCGGTCAATCACCGCTATCTCGACATTTCGATCAAGCTGCCGGAGCGCCTGCGTTTTACCGAAGCCGATATCCGTTCCGCGGTGGCCGCGAAAATCAGCCGCGGCAAAATCGAATGTACGCTGACCTGTAAGAAGCTGACCAAGGACTCGCCGAGCCTGTTCGTCAATCGGGAAGCGGTCGCCGCGCTGCTGGCCGCTGCCCAGCAAATCGAGGCGCAAATGACCGGCCCGTTGTCCTTCTCCGCGCTCGATGTGCTGGCCTTTCCGGGTATTCAGCAGGAGCCCGAGCTGGACAAGGAAACGCTGAACCGGGGTATCGCCGAGCTGGTCGGCCAAACCCTGCTGAAACTGCTGGACGTACGCGAACGGGAAGGCCGGCAGCTGCAAAGCCTGATTCGCGACCGCTGCAAGAAAATGCAGCTTCATGCGGCCGCCGCGAGGAAACGGATTCCGGAAGTGTTGCAGGCGATCCGCAACAAACTGAAGGACCGCATTGCGGAGCTGGCCGTGCAGCCCGATTTTGACCGGCTCGAACAGGAACTGGTGTTCCTGACGCAAAAGCTCGATATCGACGAGGAACTGGACCGGCTGGAAACGCATATCACGGAAGTGCTGCGCGTGATCGAGCAGAACGAACCGGTCGGGCGGCGGCTCGATTTTCTGATGCAGGAAATGAACCGCGAAGCGAACACGCTGGGCTCCAAATCGGCCGACAAGGAAATCACCAAAATCTCGATCGAACTGAAAGTGTTGATCGAGCAGATCAGGGAACAGATTCAGAACATCGAATAACGCTAATTTCCCGATGTAGATAAACCTGTATAGTCGATGGGCCGGCGTGGGCAGTACCGCCGGGCCGGTCCAGAAGGCGGCTTCTCCGTTTTTTTTCAAAGGCTGCCGGCCATGAGGGTTTCAAGAAGACTCATGGAAGGTTTATAGGATATACATTTTCGTAGCCTCGATCAGCAAGCGTAATCGAAAATATGGGAGGGTATCAATCTTCGTACGATTCCACGCTGCTAACCCGTACCTCCGGCCTTTTACCGACCCAGACGCCTTTCCGCCCAGGCAAGCGACGCCCCAATAATTGCAGACTCGATCCGGTATATTGCGCCGACAATAGTCTGAGCCTGCCATGACTTTTCCTTGAGATAAGGCAATTATTTCAAAAGCTTGAGGCGCAGCCTCTGATCCGTAGGTCTCCTCGAATATCCCTGATTTCCATAAAATTTAAACATAATATCTAGAATTTTCCTTATATTCGCCTAAACTTAAGGATGTGAAAGAGCTTGGCCGATGAGAGATGCCGTTAGCCTAAG
>NZ_JAERVK010000025.1 GCF_016745425.1 Candidatus Methylomicrobium oryzae
CGACGCGCGTGACCTGCTTCGCCTTGACCTTGGCGAGGAAATCCGAATAAGCGATGCCGTCCATTGCCGGCGGCGGCGCGCTGAAGCGATTGAATACCAATATCAAGCCGGTGATCAGGATCGACCAGAACAGCAAGTTATATAAATTGGATTTCATTTTTATCTCTCCTGACCCTTTCTGATTTTCAAGTTCTACATGCCGGAGTCCGATTCCGAAGCCGCCACGGTAAGACCCTAAAGGCGACGAATAACTTATTATTTTAATCAATTAATTAAGCACGGCCTTGTTTTTTTCAAGATCCGCAGGAATATTTTACAGAAAATTGCCTAGTTGCCTTCCATAATGGGATTTGATTTTATTCAATGCCGCCATCTCGATTTGCCTGACCCGCTCCCGGGTCAGATTCAATTCCGCCCCGATTTCCTTTAAAGTCTTCTCCCGTTCGGTATCGATTCCGAAATGTTGGCTGATGATCTTTGCCTCTCTCGGACTCAAAATCCTGAACGCTTGTTCAATCAACTGTTCAAGATCGGATTGCGCAAGCACGCCAAACGGGGTGGAAAAAACCTGCTGTTCGAGAAAATCAATGGGGGCATAGGTATCTTCGTCATCTTCCGAGGATGCCTCGATAGGCACCGCCGCCTGCGAAATCGCGAGAATCTTGTTGATTTCTTCAAGCGACAGGCCGGTATGCTCGGCCAGATCCTGCAGGGAAGGCTCCTTCCCGAGACGCAAAATGAGCTGCTCGCGATCCCGAAAAAACTTGTTGATCACGCCGATTTGCCCGCACGGAATCCGGACCACCCGTTCACAACGGGACAGCGCCCTGGAAATCGCCTGTCTGATCCAGTAACCCGCGTAAGTCGAGAACTTGAATCCAAGCCGGTAATCGTAACGGTCTGCGGCTTTCAGTAAACCGGTCTGCCCCTCCTGGACCAGATCATCAAAATCCAGAAAACCGCCTTTATACTGATTCGCAATATACAAAACCAGCCCGGAATTTGCGGTTACCAGCTGCTGGCGCGATACAAGCCAGAGGCGTTCCTTTGCAAACAGGCCATGAAGGTATTCATAGCGGTCTTTGTTTTCGGGAAAAAGCCATTCCCGCTCTCCGAAATGCTGACGGTCAAGTTCGAGAATCGCATCGAAATCCTTCCTGCTCTGCTTGACGTTGCGCTGTCTCAGGCGCGCGCCAAGCTTTCGCTTCCCGACACCGTCTTCCGTTGCTTGCAGAGCCGCATAGCAGTGTAAATCGACGAGTTGCGTCAGATCTTTGAATGAAAAGGGAAACCATTGCAAAGCCTGCTGCAGTTCCTGCGCCCGGGGATCTGCGCCTCCCTGAATGAACCGCTGATAAGACTGATGAATGACAGCAAGGGACGACTCCAATTCGGAGGATAGCTTCGGTTCGTCGTCGAGTTCCTGGGGTTCTTTGTCGAGCTGCCGTTCATATTCATTAAGCAGCCACAACGGAGTCAGCAAGGAACAAACCAGCGCATCGACCAACTCGGCTTTGCGGATTTTCAGCTCCCTTGCAATCAGCATATTCGATTCCCCCGTATTGAAGACGGGGCTTTCCGGCCTTTCCGCCGTCCCTTCAAACTCAGGGCTGACGGTTTTCTGATCAATCTCCTCCCGCAATTCCGAAAAATATCCTTCCGATATCGTGACAGCCATTTGCCTATCCTCCCCAAAATACTACTGAAATCAACGCTCGCAATATCCTCAAAAATAAAAAACATCCTTTTTGAAGCGCCGAAAGCCGTCCGCTGTTAACCGCTCGTAACCCTTAAAATACAAAAGCATATTGATTAAAAACCTTTACAATAATTATTCAATATGCTGAAAATCAAGAGCGGCTACTCGATTTTGTTTCCCCATTTGAATTCGACAACACTTTGATAAATTAGTTTATTTATTGCCGACCGCCCTCATTGATGAGGCGTGAGCGTGCTTGCAATTTAACAATTTTCATCTCTTGCGTCAAATAAAAAGTTATACAATATTTATACAAAGACATTCTAGGAAGCTGCTTTGTCAACTTTTTCAGGACCCTTCACACTTAAGGGAGCGATGAAATGGCGCATAAAAACCTTTTATCTCAAAAAAATCGAATACTGCGACTTTCCTTCAATGGACCACTTCTGACCGCCCACTTATCCGATAACGGTTTTCTTCAAGCAATCCAACGAGTGGCCGTTCATCAGGTTTTTATTGAAAAGGCCCCTGCAACATTCGTTGCAACGCAAAAATTTATCATTATGCACAACTAAGTACAACATTTACTTTACAAAAAGACAAGTATGACAAATAGCGCGGATTAATAGATAAAGCGGAAGACGAACCCGAAAGATCAGTCCAGAGAAAATAAAAGAAGATTCAGAGCCAAGGTCGCTGCAGACCTCGTTCTTATTCCGAGGACTTATCTGGAAAAAGCAGCTCGCCAGGAGGGGTGCGGAAACAACCGGAGGAAGAGATCCTCAGGAAGCGATAGCGGAAGAGGAATGAAAGTTAAACCTGGGGCTTCTGAGGCCGTACACAGATGGCCGCCCTATGGCCCAGTCATACCGGAAGACGGATCTCGGACCGGAGACGGGATAACAAGCAGCAGAAGGCGATGATTTTCTGCCAATTTTCGTCGACTGGAGTTTGCCTTTCAGGTCGGCCTTGCGGCATGAAAGGCTATTTATGATGAGTAGAAGGTTCGGTTCTTACGCACCCTTCACGGTCAAGAGCCGGAAGACACCGGAGCACATTTCCCGATGCCTTAAACGGCCGAAAGATAAGGCCAAGCCGTCCGAGTTATTTTTCTTCCAGAGGCATTTCTTCGAACTGTATCCCTTCCCAACCGTATTTTACGAAATTGCGGATATTTTGATGGCTTTTGCCTTCAGGATCTCCCAGAACATCCTGCCGGTAAAAATCGCCGAATAAACTCAAGGTTTGCCGTTTATCCAGATCGTGCAGCAGTGCAAAGGCGAAAATCTTGCAGGATCCTTCGTTGACTCCCGCCGAATTGACCAGGCGCTGCCCGCCCAGGCCGTTGCTGAATTCGACCGGGTGATAATCGTAGTGCTCGCTAATGATCGAAATCGTGTCCTGAAAGCTGACCGGTTCGTTTTTTCTAACTTTTTCTAGAAATTTGGCAAGGGACATCGGAAAAGTCGAGATGAAGGTTCAAGATAGGATGGGTTTAATTTCAAAAGCGATGCCGACAGCCGCCCAGCCGTCAACCGTGCTTCATGATCCGGGCTTTTTCGCGCTGCCAATCCCGGTCTTTCGCACTGGCGCGCTTGTCGTGCAATTGCTTGCCTTTCGCAAGACCGATTTCGAGCTTGGCGCGGCCGTGCTTCCAGTACAGCGAGAGCGGAATTATCGTGTAACCCTTGCGCTCGACGGAGCCGATCAACTTATTCAACTCGTGCCGGTTCAGCAGCAGTTTTTTGGCGCGCACCGCTTCGGGCTTGATGTGGGTCGAAGCGGACAACAGCGGCGAAATATGCGCGCCGGCTAGCCACGCTTCGCCGCGCTTGATGCTCACATAGCTTTCCTTCAATTGCACCTTGCCGTCGCGCAGGCTTTTAACCTCCCATCCTTCCAGCACCAGCCCCGCCTCGTAGCGTTCTTCGATGAAATATTCATGGGTCGCCTGCCGGTTGACCGCGATCGTGGAATTCTGCTGGTTCTTGTTCTTTTTGGATTTTTTATCGGCCATGAGGGACGAACTGTAATTTTCGACTGACGTAAAACAATAAATTTGTTATTTTACTCGATTAAACTCGATCCAGTGTTTTTTATATAGCTTCTGATAGGCATCCCTCATGGCGAATGTGAAAAAAACGATTCACGGCGAATGGTCGTCGCGCTTTGCTTTCATCCTAGCGGCCACCGGTTCGGCGGTCGGCCTCGGCAATATCTGGAAATTCCCGTATATTACCGGCGCGAACGGCGGCGGGGCATTCGTCCTGGTGTACCTGCTGTGCGTCGCGCTGATCGGAATTCCGCTGATGATGGCCGAAACGATGCTCGGCCGGCGCACTCGCCAGGATCCGATCAACACGATGGAAATCCTGACCGAGGAAGCCGGGGCGGATAAGAACTGGCATTACCTGGGCTGGATGGGGGTTGCGGCGGGGGTGATGATTCTGTCTTATTACAGCGTGATCGCCGGCTGGTCCACCGCTTATGTGCTGAAAGCGTTTACCGGCAGCTTTTTCGACGCCGACCCCGCCGTGATCAAAGCCATTTTCGACGATTTCGTCTCGAATCCGCTGCGCCTGACGTTCTGGCATTCGCTGTTCATGACCGCCACGCTGATGATCGTGGTGCGCGGCGTGAACAACGGGCTGGAACAGGCCGTACGCTACCTGATGCCGAGCCTGTTCGGCCTGATGATCCTGCTGCTGGGCTATGCAATGACCACCAGCGGCTATTTCGACGGCTTCAACTTCCTGTTCAAGCCGGACTTCAGCAAGCTGACCGGCGATTCGGTATTGACCGCGATGGGCCAGGCGTTTTTCACGCTGAGCCTCGGCATGGGCTCGGTAATGGTGTACGGCTCGTATTTATCTTCCGATGTTTCGATCGCGAAGACCTCGATCATTATCGCGACGGCGGACACCTTTGTCGCACTGCTCGCCGGCCTGATCATTTTTCCGCTCGTCTTTACGCACGGCCTGCATCCGGACTCCGGCCCGGGCCTGATCTTCAAAACCTTGCCGATCGCGTTCGGCTCGATGACCGGCGGCTGGTTTTTCGGGGTCCTGTTTTTTATCGTGCTGGCGATCGCCGCACTCACCTCCTCCATCGCGCTGATCGAACCTGCAGTCGCCTGGCTGGTCGAGAGCAAGGGCTACAGCCGCGAGAAAGCCTGTACCCAGGCGGGCCTTGTAGCCTGGGCATTAGGGCTCGGGACCGTGTTTTCCTTCAATATCTGGTCGGACGTGAAACTGTTCGAACGGACGTTTTTCGACCTGATCGATTATCTGACCGCCAACCTGATGCTGCCCGTTGGCGGCTTCTGCATCGCGGTATTTTGCGGCTGGATCATGCACCATCAGCATAGCGAACAGGAACTGAACCTGGGCCAGCCGCTAGGGTTCAAGCTGTGGATGCTGCTGGTCCGTTATGTCGCCCCGCTGGCGGTATTCCTCGTATTTCTGCATGTGGTAGGAGTGCTTTAAAAATGACCGTTGTGCAGAAAAGCGCGCTGGTCAGATTTTCCGCCAAGCAGATGTTCGATCTGGTCAACGACATCGAATCGTATCCGAAATTCCTGCCCTGGTGCTCGGACAGCCGGATCCTGAAGCGCGAAGGCGACATCGTCGAAGCCGAACTGACCATTTCGAAAGGCGGTTTCAAAAAATCATTTTCGACCAGAAACAAGATCGATCCCGGCGGCAAAATCACCGTTTCGCTGCTGGAAGGTCCTTTCACTTACCTGGAAGGCGTCTGGAACTTCATGCCGCTCCGCGAGGATGCCAGTAAAATCTCGCTCGATCTGGAGTTCGAAATGCCCGGCGTGCTGGCCAGCCTGGCCTTCGGCACCGTGTTCAACCAGATCTGCAACACGATGGTTACTTCGTTCACCGAACGCGCTAAGGCAGTCTATGCATAGTGCTCCTAATGGGCAGAATAAAGTGGTAACCGTAGAAGTCGCGTACGCGACTCGCGATGTCCAGACCCTGGTGACCCTGAAATTGCCCGCCGGCACGACGGTGGAGGAAGCGATCGAGGCTTCGGGACTGTTGATCCACTTTCCTGAAATCGATTTGGCCGTCAATCCGGTCGGCATCTTCGGCAAAGCTTGCCCTCTCGATCAGGAGCTCAAGACCGCCGACCGAATCGAAATCTACCGGCCGCTCCGACACGACCCGAAGGAGGCCAGAAGGCAGCGGGCGGTCAAAAGGTAAACGCCGCTCATCCTGTTCTAAAACGCAATATGCTTAATCAGCTCGATTTCTTCGTCGGCAAGCTCAAGCCGGTAGACTGCCAGATCTTCTATCATGTGCTGCGGGTCGGCGGTACCGGTCAGCGGGATCATCCCGAGCTGCAGTGCAAACCGGAACACCGCCTGTTCGACCGTACAGCCATGGCGTTCGGCGATTTCCCGCATTTCGCGGCGCCCTAACGCAGTCAGGTTCGCGGTCAAGAGGGAAAAACCTTGATAAATGATGCCGTGCGCGCGGCACAACGCCCGGATTTCCGCATCCCATCCCATGCGTGCAAAGCAGCGGTTTTGTACGAATGCAGGTTTGATATCGGCGTTCTTGAGCAGCAGTTGCAGTTGCTCGAGCGAAAAGTTGGAGACACCGATCAGCCTGACCCGGCCGGCTTCCTGCAGGTTTTCCATCGCGCCCCAGGCTTCCCAATCGGCCGGGGTCAAACCTCGGCCTGAAGCCGGGCCATGCAGCAGGTAGGAATCCAGATACTCGGTATGCAGGTGCACAAGCGAACTCTGCAAGGATTGCTCGACCTGCACCGCGTAACTGGCCTGCGGATCGTAAGGCAACCGATGATCCTGGCTCGAAACATAGGTGAATTTACTCTGCAGGAACAGACCGGTGCGCTGCAGTTTCCCTGAGGCCAATGCCCGACCGACCGCTTCACCGACGCCCTCTTCGAAATAATGGCGACGCTGATTCGCCGTATCGATCCCCAGGAAACCGGATTCGAGCGCCAAAGCGACCAGCTGCTCGGTTGCATTTTCTTTCCAGGCCGTCCCGTAAAGAAAAGTCGGCACGCTAACGCCCTGATGCTCGATCACCGGGCTAATCGTCGGGATAGGATTCGGCATGATCATTCCTCCTTTTTATGGCAACCAACCGATTAGACTGGCATTAACATCGATGATTGCATTGGGCTCGATTACCTCAGATCCCGGCTTTTATGAAAATCCTCATCGGGCAGGAAAATTAGGGAGGAAGCGCTTCGTTTTCACTTTCGCGATCAGACGGAAACGCCCGGATCAAAATTCGGCTTTTCTTCGCTCCACCTCAAAGGCCGAAATTTGATTTCCCCGAAATTGCCGACGAGATAGGCCAAAAGCGCGTCGATAAAAACAATCAGCCCCGCCATTTCGAGACTTTCCTCAAGGGTTGTAATCGCATTATAAGTCAGGCCGGCAGTACCGTTCAGTTCCGCGTACCAGCCTCCAATGAATTCAAAACCGATACTGCCTCCGAGATATAAAGAAGCCGCCGCTATAAACGTGAATCGGGTTGACTTGGGGAGACGCAATAAAAACTTCAAAAAAAACAAGCCCAGAAAAAAGACCAGCGCGACTCCGGGGATCACCCAGGCATAATAGAAAATTCCAAGGGAAGATTTTCCCCAAATAGCTCTAATAGGGTGAATCAATCTCTCATGGACCATGAAAACCTCGTCATACGCCATGCAGAGGAAGCCCGCCGCAAGCAATGCCCATTTGGAAATATCGGAATGCTGCCGCTTGCCGGCCAGAATGGCGATCGCAGCAAGAAGCAGCGCCGCAAAAATCATTAGCATGACAGAGAAATAAGTAGGCACATTGTATTCTTCGTCGAGATCGAAAAGCGGAAACAATGTTTTAACGTAATCATTATCGCTCCCTTGAAAGAATTGCATCAGGTCGCCTCCCAAGCTCGCAAATATTAAAAATAGCGCTACCGAACCCAATATACGAGTAATTAAAAACGGACCAGATCTCATTTGATTAACTTTCATCTATTTTTTATATTTCTTTGAAGTTTTGCCTATCCTCGGCGTTTCACCATACCCTTGCCCTCTATGGACGACAGTCCGGAGCAAACCGGCATACGACATCATGCCAGGCTGTTCTACCCGGTTCTGCGGCATTACAATCTTTTACCTCTGCAAACTGCCTTGACATGCAGACCATCCAGCCGAATAAAAGGTATTTCTAAGACTCAACCCCGAATTAAAGCTTATTTATCTATTTTAGAGCGAAAACATTAAGGTCAAGGGGCCTCCATCTTTTCAACATTCCGGTTCGGCCGATCAGTAGAAACGCCGTCGTCTGCGCTTTCCGCGTCATCCGGTGTAACGCCCTGCCCTTCGCTTTTCTGCGGTTTATCGGCTTCATCCGAATTCATCCAGCCGGTCAAACTTTCCCATAAACTTTTCGATTCCTCCGCGGGCCCACTCTCCGGTCCGGGCGCTTTCTCCTTCTCGTTTTCCTGCTGCGATGCGGCGTCAGACTTATCCGTACCAAACCATCCCTTGATTGTTCCCCATAAGCTTTCGTCGAGATTCCGTTTCGGCACCTCCACGGTAGCATCGGGGGAAGATTTGAGGACCGGCAATTTGCTCGGTTTGAAGTCGCCTTGCAAACCGACTATGTTGTCACCATCAAAAATCAAGATGAGTCTCTTCTGCTGCCGCGCTTCGCCGCCGGGCTGATTCGAGTAAAGATATTCCCATCGATTCTCGCGAAAAGATTCCTTCAGCATAGGCGACCCCATGATATAAAGCACTTGGCGCTTGCTCATACCGGGCCTGAGCTGGTCTACCATCGACTGATCCACAATGTTGCCCTGTTGCACATCGACCCTGTAGACGCCGGGCAGATTATTTAAAACCGTCGAACAGGAAGCAACCGCCATTCCGGCCAGCAGCGTAAAATAAAGTAAAGGCTTACGCATGAATCTCGGGTATCATAGAAAATGCTGCATCATACCTGATGTCAAAAAATAATCCTATTCGCCTTCATTAATAAGGCCTCATCGTCTTCAACTTCTCATCCCATTCACGGTCAAAAAAGGCTACAATGGCCTATTGCAATGGAAAAAACAGCTGATCTCGGCTCTATCGGAGATAATTAGTGGAATCGAAAGATTTAAGAGACGCCGGCCTGAAGGTTACCCTGCCTCGGGTCAAAATACTCCAAATTCTGGAAAATCAAGTAAATGACCGCCATTTGACCGCGGAACAGGTCTATAAAATCTTGCTCAGCGAGGATGAGGAAATCGGCCTGGCTACCGTTTACCGCGTGTTAACCCAGTTCGAAGCGGCGGGCCTTGTCACCCGCCACCATTTCGAAGGCGGCAACTCGGTCTTCGAACTGGCCAGCGGCGACCATCACGACCATATCATGTGCATCAAATGCGGCAAAGTCGATGAATTTTCCGACGAGGTAATCGAAAACCGCCAAAAAGAAATTGCCGAACAGATGGGTTACAAGCTGACCGACCACGGCCTCTACTTGTACGGTTATTGCCCGAACTGCAAAAAATCCTGACTTTCCCATCTCTCGCCCAACTTCATGTTTAAACCACTGATATTTTATATCGGCTTGCGCTACACGCGCGCCAAACGCCGAACGCAATTCATTTCCTTCATTACGCTGACGTCCGTTTTCGGGATTGCGCTCGGAGTCACCGCGCTGATTACCGTACTGTCGGTGATGAACGGCTTCGAAGCCGAACTGCGCGAACGAATCCTCGGCATGACCTCGCATGCCACGGTCACCGGACTGAACGGCCAACTCGACAATTGGCCGGAAGCGGAGACGAAAATCAAGAATCAACCGCACGTCGAAGGCGCTGCTCCGTTTATCAGCGGTCAGGTGATGATCAACGCCGACCGCCGCGTCAGCGGCACGATGCTGAACGGCATCCTGCCCGATTATGAAAACAAGGTTTCCAAGGTCGGCGCAAACATGGTATCGGGACGCCTGGCGGATTTGACTGCGGGCAGCTACAACATCGTACTCGGCGCGGAACTGGCCAATTATCTCGGCGTGATCGTCGGCGACAAGATCACCGTGATCAGTCCGCAGATCAATTCGACGCCGGCAGGCATATTGCCGCGCATGCGCCGCTTCACCGTCACCGGCCTCTTCAAGGTCGGCATGTACGAGTACGACCGCAACATGGCGTTGATCCATCTCGACGATGCGGCCAAACTGTATCGAATGGATTCAGCGGTTTCGGGCCTCCGCATCAAACTTGACGAAATCTTCAATGCGCCCCGGATTACCCGCGAACTGGCGTCCAATTTCTACGGCGAGTACGTGGTCAGCGACTGGACGCAGGCCCACAGCAACTTCTTCCGCGCGGTGCAGACCGAAAAACGGGTGATGTTCATCATTCTGTTGCTGATCGTCGCGGTCGCCGCCTTCAATATCGTCTCGACGCTGGTGATGGTGGTCACCGACAAGCGCGGCGACATCGCGATCCTGAAAACCCAAGGTCTGACTTCGCGCGCAGTGATGGGCATCTTTGTGGTGCTCGGTACGATCATCGGGGTGACCGGCACGGCTCTCGGAACAATCGGCGGCATTACATTAGCCTTGAATGCTAGCACTATCGTGCGTAAAATCGAGACCTTTTTTCAGGTCAATTTTCTCCCGGCCGACGTGTATTACATCAGCGAATTGCCCTCCAAACTGGTGCTAACCGACGTGTACGCGATCGCTGGAATGGCTTTTCTGCTTTCCCTGCTCGCCACGCTGTATCCCGCCTGGCAGGCCGCCAAAGTCAACCCTGCGGAGGTCTTGCGCTATGAATAACACTGCAATACTCGAATGCCGGCAATTGACCAAGCGCTACACGCAGGGCGAGCTGGACGTCGAAGTCCTGCGCGGCGTGGATTTGAAGATCGGCGTGGGTGAACGCGTCGCCATCATGGGGGCTTCGGGGTCCGGCAAGAGCACGTTGCTGCATCTGTTGGGCGGACTCGAAAAGCCCAGCGGCGGCCAAGTTGTGCTGGACAATATCGACATCAACAAAATCGGCTCCTCGGGCCTGGCAAAGCTTAGAAACCGCGCGCTCGGCTTCGTCTACCAGTCCCATCACCTGCTGGGCGAATT
The DNA here is from genome assembly GCF_016745425.1 of Candidatus Methylomicrobium oryzae. Taxonomy (GTDB): domain Bacteria; phylum Pseudomonadota; class Gammaproteobacteria; order Methylococcales; family Methylomonadaceae; genus Methylomicrobium; species Methylomicrobium oryzae. Next base: position 10,812 of record NZ_JAERVK010000025.1, read on the forward strand.
CACCGTCCTGGAAAACGTCGCGATGCCGCAGTTGATCGGCGGAAAAACGGTCAAGGAAGCGTCCGAAAGCGCCGTGGAACTGATCAGGCGCGTCGGGCTCGGCCACCGGATCGAGCACAAGCCCAGCGAATTGTCGGGCGGCGAAAGGCAGCGTGCCGCCATCGCCAGAGCCTTGATCAACAAGCCCGCACTGGTCATGGCGGACGAACCGACCGGCAACCTGGACAGCAAAACCGCCCATCAGGTTTACGAATTGATGCTGGAATTAAATCAGGAAATGAACGTCAGCTTCCTAGTCGTTACGCACGACCATGAGCTGGCTTCGAGAATCGGCCGAGTACTGCACATGGAAGACGGTTTGATCGTTTCTTAGGATTTGGACGGAAATAACTTCCCGGTTTTAATATGTTCACATTGCGTAGCTTTTCAGCGCATATGCGTTCAGCCCCTCCTCTTTGAAAAAGCGGGGTTAGGGAAGATTTATTGAACAAATCCCCTTTGATCCCCCTTTTTCAAAGGGGGAGGTGAGCGCTTATTTCGGCCGATCTGTAGCCTACCGATTTCGGGAAATTATTTGGAACAAAATCCTTAAAACGGTCACGCCGCTGATTTCCTCTTCCCCAGCCGGAAGAGGGAGATCATGCCGCAGAACTTTAGCCGCTTATTTTATCCGGTAGGAACTACGGCGATTAGGCAAAACCTTTTGCAGCTCTGCCCTTTCTATGACTTGCGCCAGTAAGTACATTGGAACGGCCGGATTCTATCGGACCTTTTTTTCCTCTCGGCCCATTTTTTGGTAATGTGCGCCCGCCAAAAATATTGAATGCCGAAATAGCCGGCGGCTGAAGAAATCACCCCCAGTATCAGGCAGCCCAACAGAAACGGCTGCCAGACCTCTCCCAATTCGGAGAGCATATTGCCGACCGAAAAATCGGCGCTTTGCTCGGTGGCCGGGGTATTCATGAACAACAGCCCGACCCGGTAGGCAAAATAAAACAAAGGCGGCATCGTTATCGGATTGGTCAGCCAGACCAACGCCACCGATAAAGGGATATTCGAACGGAAATAAATGGCGGCGACCGCAGCAAATACCATTTGCGTGGGCAGCGGAATCCAGGCGCAAAACAGGCCAATCGCAAAAGCCTTCGCGACCGAGTGCCTGTTCAAATGCCACAGATTCGGTTCGTGCAAACTGTCGCCCAAAAACTGCAAGTGCTTATGTCGCTTGATCACGTCGTGATCGGGAACGAGCCTGTCCAGAAGCCGTTTTACCAATTGTTTTGCCATAATGCCTAGAGAATGCCGCTGATGCCTGAGAGCGCCCGTGCAGGGCGGAAAAGGCCTCTGTCAAGCGTGACTTAAGTGTAACAGTTTTTTAATTGCGCTAAAAAAATATTGCCGACAGCCTTATGATCATCGCGGCGATCAGCTATTTGATAGGGGTTATGCTGATTCAACAGTTCCCCGATATGACCCGGGCAGGCTATCTCTTGTTCCTCGTGCCCGTATTCGGCTTTGCGTTATGGCGGCGCCATTGGGCTGTAGCATTTATCCTGTTAGGGGTGTTCTGGGGAACCGGTTTTGCGCTGATCCGTTTACACGACCGGCTGCCTCAGGCGCTGGAAGGCACCGATCTGAGAATCACCGGACGGATCGCCAACCTGCCTGACGCAGGGGATAAAAACTTACGCTTCGATTTCGCGATCGCCGAGCCGGCGTCGGAATTCCCTTCGCGGATCCGGCTCACCTGGTATCGACCGGATCGCCCGGTGAAAGCCGGACAAACCTGGACTTTTACGGTCAAGCTGAAACGCCCGCACGGCACCGTCAATCCGGGCGGGTTCGACTACCAGCGCTGGCTGTTTACCGAAGGCATCGGCGCCACCGGTTACGTGCGAACCGGCCCACCGCCCGTGTTGATCAAAGAAGCCGGCTATACCCATATATCCGGCTTAAGGCAAATGATCGCCGACCGGCTGAGCGAACTCTTGACAGGCTCGCCCAGCCTCGCGCTGCTCCGGGCACTCATGATCGGCGATGGCAGCCGGATTACGCAAGCGCAATGGGATATTTTCAGAAAAACCGGAACGACCCACCTGATCGTGATCTCCGGTTCGCACATCGGACTGATCGCGGGCTTTGTCTATTTTCTGACGCTCAAGGGCTGGGCTCGGACCGGCGTGTTACGCTGGCCGCCGCCAAGAATCGCGGCGTTCGTAGCGCTGATTGCGGCCGTGTTTTATACGTTTCTCACCGGTTTTGCGGTCCCGGCGCAACGTGCGCTGATCATGCTGACCATCGCGATGACGGCGGTGATCGGCCAGAGGAACAGCCGGCCTAGCGACACCCTTGCCGCCGCTTTACTCGGCGTACTGATCCTCGATCCTCTCGCGGTCTTGTCGACCGGCTTCTGGCTCTCATTCTTTGCGGTCGGACTGATCCTGTTTACGGTCGCGGGCCGCCTGGCCAAACCGAAACCGTTCGGCACGGCGGTCAAATTACATGGAGTCACATCGCTCGGGCTTGCGCCTTTCCTGTTGTTTTTTTTCCAGCAAATCACTTTTATCGCGCCCTTCGCGAATCTTCTGGCCGTGCCGGTGATCAGCCTGGCCGTTTTGCCTTTGGCGCTCCTCGGCCTGTTGCTCCTGCCGCTGTCCCCGGCTCTCGCCGGCCTATTGCTGTTGCCGGCCGACTATATCTTGCGGGGCTTGATGTGGCTGCTCGATTTAATGACGCAGATTCCGGCCGCAACCATCAGCCATTCCGCGCCTCCCTACTGGGCGCTACTGACTGCGATACCGGGCGCCTTTTGGCTGCTCGCGCCGTTCGGAACGCCTTCGCGCTGGCTGGGCGTGCTAATGATAGCGCCGCTAATTTTCACTGCCTCCGACCGGCCGGCGGCCGGTGAAATCAGGATGGCCCTGCTCGATGTCGGCCAGGGGCTTGCGGTGGGTATACAAACCGCCGGCCACTGGCTGGTGTACGACACCGGCCCGCAGTTTTCGCCCGAGAGCGATATGGGACGCAACGTGGTACTGCCTTATCTGCACAGCCGGGGCGCCGACAAGATCGACACACTGATCGTCAGCCACGGCGATAACGATCATATCGGCGGCGCGCGCTCGATTTTGCACGGGCTGCCTGTCGCACGCCTCCTAACCAGCGCGCCGGAAGTCCTGGCCGAATATGCGCCTACCCTATGCAAAGCAGGACAAACCTGGCGATGGGATGATGTGGATTTTACGATGCTTGCTCCCGAACAAATCGACCCGGCAACCGATAACAATAATTCCTGCGTGTTGAAAATCCGCTCCCGAAACGGCGCAATTCTATTGACCGGCGATATCGAAGCCGTCGCAGAATCCTGGCTGATCCACCGCTACGGGCCTGCTTTACGCGCAGATATCCTGGTCGCCCCCCATCACGGCAGCAAGACGTCTTCGACCCAGGCATTTTTAGAGACTGTAAAACCTCGATATGTCCTAATTCCTGCCGGCTACCGGAACCAATTCGGCCATCCCCATGCCGGCGTACTCGCGCGCTACGAAAAAATCGGGGCAAAATGGCTGAAGAGCGCCGACAGCGGGGCCATTCTGGCCGATCTGTCCGAACACGGCCTCACCGTAAAAACGTATCGGGAACTGAATAAAAAATATTGGAGAGCCGGAAGCGAATAATTTCCGCATCCAAGGTCAGGACTGGCGTTTTTGCAGCACATTCCAAAGCGAACGCACATTCGATTCAGGCGACGGCAATAATAAAGTAATGGTGATTTCCTCAAGTGCCGCAGTCAGCGAGACGAAAGCCGCGATCCTGAGCGGCCAGACGATGCCGCCCAAAAACAGAATGAACAGAGAAACGCCGACCACTACCGCGGCCACTTTGACCAGCCAGGTATGGTAACTGGTGAGTCTGCCGAACTTGATCATGCCGGCCGCAGGCGGGGCGATGCAACTGCCGACGATCATCAGGACATACAGCCATTCGCGCATGACCAGATCGGGCCATAGCCAGAAGCTACAGACCGCGATCGTCATATAGGTCAGCAAATCGGCAAAACTGTCGAGCGTGGCGCCGAATTCGGTCACCTGCCCGGTTAGGCGGGCCGCAAACCCGTCCAGTACGTCGCTCAGAAAAACCAGCGCCAGAAGACCCATGAAAGCCCGGTCATGGCCGAACCAGGCAAAGGCCAGTAAACCGGGCGCCGCAACAAAGCGGAAACAGGTCAGCAGATTGGGGAGAGTCCATAAGGACCGGAAAAAAGGTTGATTGCCGTTCATAAGCTAAACGACGCCGCCAACGGGGCATGATCGGAAAGCCTGCGCCATGGCGCGCCCGCCAGCCGCTCGCACCCGACCGGAGTCAATCCGCGGAAATAAATCCGGTCCATCGGTAAAAGCGGCATCCAACAGGGAAAGGTCCGCGCATAGTCGCCATGCGTCACATGAAAAACCTCTTTCAGCCCGAGGTGCCGTTCAAAATGCCGTTCCGCCTGGCTAAGCCAGTCGTTGAAGTCGCCTGCGACGATCAGCGGCGCGTGATGCGGCACGTGTTGATCGATTCGCTCGCTCAACCGGTCAAGCTGCGCGCGCCGCTCGCGGCTGGTCAATCCGAAATGTATGCACACGATATGCACCTCCTTATCCGTGTCCGGCATACGGATCACGCCATGCAGCATGCTCCGGCTGGCCCAGGGAAACGGCGAAACATTGATGTTTTCCCAGCTGACGAACGGAAAACGGCTCAAAATCGCGTTGCCGTGGTGGCCAGTCTTGTACACCGCATTCTTGCCGTAAATATAAAACGGCCATACGCCTTCGGCGATAAACTCGAATTGCGAAATCGCCGGCCAATTTTCGACTTCCAGCGCATGAAGATGGTGCTCTCCCTGCATTTCCTGCAGAAACAGCAGGTCGGCTCCCGCCTCTTCCAAGGCTTCTTTCATCTGATGCAGAACGAAGCGCCGATTGCCCGGATTAAAGCCCTTATGGATATTGTAAGTTAAGACCTTCAGGCCCGGTTTATTCATACTCCCCGCACCGCGGAAGAACTACGGATGTTTACGCAAACGCCATTTGACCAAAACAGGCGAAAGCCATTCTTCAATCAAATAAAAAGCACCCACTGAAATAACGATTTCAAGCCAGCCGATGCCCAGGCTCGATTTTACCATTAACAGCGGAAAAAGCGACTCGGGCACCGTATCGAGGCCGCGCACATGGCGGCCCTCCTCCATACCTAACCGCCTTTTGCAAAAACTGGCCAGCAAATCGCCACACAGGGTACCGGCCGCGACGAATAGACCGGTAAGCGGACCATGCCCCAACACATAAGCAGCCACAGGCGTTGCCGCACAGGCGGCGAATAGGCCGCGCCATGTTTTCGCCGCCCCAAATAAAGGATTACCGTCGCTTAACCGAAGACCTCCGTCTATCGGCTTCATAGCATAAGGACCTGCTAATGCACTCAGTAATACCGGGGCACCGTTCGCAGCCAGAAGCAGAAACAAGGCGTCAAAGATAACGCTCAAACTTAAACTGTCCATTATACATTTCCTGCCCGGCCGGGAAAGTGCGCAATAGCCGGCTGCCTCGAAAACCGGAGCAAACTGCTGCGTGTTTATCCGCTTCCCAGTCCTTGTCCTTTATTACGTAAAAAAAGCTGAAAACTTTTTCAACCCCCGAAAACGACTATCCATTGCTTATATAACCTGTTATTTCGAGGAATCGGTGCCGAAAACCGACCGAACAAGGCTTGGACACGACTTCCCCCGAATTTATCGAAGGGCTTGCTTCGAAACAGGCCGGACGACAACCTATCTGAACAACGCCGCCACGTGCTGCCAATAGACGCCCATCATAAAACATCCTCCCATCAGACCCAATTTGCACAGCCAAAAATCCATCCATGGCCGATCATAGTGCGTCATCACGGATTTGACTTTATTCTTCACTTGATCGTGCATGTGATATTTTCTTTGCATAGTAGTTCTCCTCGGATTAATTACTTAAAAGAACGGTAACTCCGCATTTGGCCGACTACGACGCCCTGAATGGCAATCTGGTCCGGCCGGTAAATCATCGCCTGCATACCGGCATTGGCCGGAATCAGCATGACGCTGTCCTGATTCTGTTGGATATATTTCAATGTCGCTTCCGCCTGATCGATCAGAGCGACGACAATCTCCCCGTTGTCGGCATAACTGCGCTGCTCGACCACCACCCAGTCGCCGTCGAAAATACCGGCCTCGATCATCGAATCGCCCTTGATTTGCAAGACATAGCAGGGCTTGTCGGATTGCAGTGCCTCCGGTACTGTCATGTATTGAATGTTTTCGACCGCTTCGATCGGCCTGCCGGCGGCAATCTTTCCCATTAACGGTAGACTGTGCACATGATGGGGCCGCGATAAACGCAACGCAAACTCAGTCAATCTGACGCCGCCCTGTTTATTGCCTTGAAAAGGCTCTACTAACCCGGCATCGATCAAAGCCGACACATGCTTATGAAGCGATCCGCGCGATGCCATGCCCAGTGCGGCGCATAATTCTTCGAGCGTCGGCGGATAGGCGAAGTTAGCATAGTTTTCGCATAAAAAATCGAAGATTTCCCGTTGCCGCCGGCTTAATTCATTCATCCTGTGACCCTCCTTGCTAATACCGGAGACAGAATATCAAATCCGCCCCGAAAAGAGAACACAAAGAGAACACAAGCTTTAAATGTTTATTTTAAACTCATGAATAAAAAAGAATAAGGACTAATCCGAAACTCGCGATTAGCGGCAGAATATGCGGTTCGCGGCCTTCATCAGCCCTGGTTGCCCAAGGGTAAGCGATTTAAATCTATACATCGCAAGGAGTTTTCCCTTAAAGCCGGAGCGGAACGCTTGCCCTCAACACCCACAGCTTTTCGGGCGGACAACATATCGTTTTCCCGAAATACCGGCCAAGCCGATTTCATCGAAATCAAGCATAAAACCAGGACGCTTCTTTTTGGAAAGCCTAATCTGCAGCCCCTCGTTGAGGACAGGCTTCAACTGGAATGCTTCAATCATGATGTTAGACGCTTATCCCTGATTATAAACGCTAGATTATATATTTCTCATATAAAAAAGTTAATTGAAAAATAAATACTTAGGAATTTCAACAAGAGAGAGCTAATGCAATTTTCACATCTAAAAATGGTAATCGCTTAATGTAATTTTAATTTTTTATTGATATCATCAAAAATTGAATGATATATGACGCTTGTTTTTTTAATTGAAGCATTTAAAATTTTAATTATCGGCATAATAAGAATTAATCTACACCGATTGGCCTTCCGAAGACTCTATTCCTGGCGCCCTCTGCAACGTCCCGTGTATAGGCATGATTTATGAATGGAGCTATCTTAATCGAAGGAGTAAAGGGCAAAAAATTGAAATTGTCGAATAACTTAGGATTGTAGACTGTGTGCGAATTTTTTCAAAAACTTCACTTGGGGAGCTGCCATGCCTAAACTTCCTAAAAATTCCGCCCCCCCCTTTCGAGCACATACCCGATCCCGATCTGGAAAACCGTCTGATTGACGAGATTGCGGATATTCTGGTGAAACTTCTTAAAAGACGTTATCCGCTTACCGAGGAACAACGGAAGTTTCTGAGCGAAGATTATATGGAGTCTATCCGGGTGCTCCGAGGCGTTGATCCCAAATCGCACGGCTGTGTGAAGGCAGTCTTCCAAATCGATCCTGAGCTGCCGAAGGAATATCGGGTCGGTTTGTTCGACAAGCCCGGAAAACGCTATGAATCCATCATCCGGTTTTCCAATGCGTCCAACCTGGTAAATCCCGATATCGACAAATCCGGAAAATACGGAAGCAGCGGCATGGCGATCAAAATGTTCAATGTCAGGGAAAACGTATTGAGCAAAGATCAAGGAGGGCATAACCAGGATTTTTTGATGATCAATCAGCCGAATTTTGCGTTTGCGAATATCGAAGATTTTCATCGGCTGCATCGGATTCCGAACATGCAAAATGACAGGCCGAAGGTTTATTTCCCCCCGCTCCGCCTCAGGGATCCGACATTGGGCGATATCGAGAAAAAAGCAATCATGAAATATATGGAAGAGGAAATGATCGAATCCGACGACATTCAGCCCATCCTGCCAACCTTCAGAATCGTACAGTCGATCCAAACCACGCCGATCGCCAATCCATTGGGCATTTCTTATTTCAGTGCCGCACCGTTTCTTTTCGGGCCCGACCGTGTCATGAAGTTTTCCGCCCGCCCTCGTATCGAAATACCGCCGATCAAAGTTCCGCAGCCGTCGGCGGATAATTATCTCCACAATTCGCTCATCGAATCCCTGAAAGGAAACGAGCCGATCGTTTTCGATTTTCTCGTACAAGTCAGAAAAGACGTAACTAAAGCGGATATCGAGGATGCAACAACGATATGGGATGAAAAAGTCCATCCGTTCGTCGAAGTGGCCACGATTACGATCCCTTCACCGCAGGAGATCGACAATCCCGAAACGATCGACCGTTGCGAACGATTAGCGTTTACTCCATGGCACGCCCTGCCCGAACACCAGCCGATCGGCGGTATCAATCGGTTGCGAAAAAGGATTTATGAGGTTTCGGCTCAATACAGACTGAACAAATAGCACGGGAACCTCGTCTGCCGGCTTCTGCAAGCAGCCCGCCGACTTCCCTTACAGAATTTTCAGGTATTCCAGCAACGCGGCTTTTTCCTCTTCCGACAGCTTCGTGCCGAACTCATGACCGCAGCGGCTGTTGCCGGATTTGGCGTGGCCGCCTTCGCAATCGGTCGTCTTCAGCACATAATCGAATTTGCTTTGCTCGACCGCCAGCCCGATTTTTTCAGGATCGTAGGCCGGGCCGATTTTGAACTCGGCAGGGCGATTTTCGACCGGTTCCAGCAGTGCCGCCAGCGTCGGCACCGCGCCGTTGTGCAGGTAAGGCGCCGTTGCCCAGATGCCCTCCAGGACACGCGATTCGTAGGCAATCGCCGGATTCGGAGCGGTGAATTTATCCTTGCAGCGGTAACCGTCGGTTGGAGCCTTGGCAGCCCTAGGCGTCGACACCGTTGAAATGTTTGGAAGTCAATTGGCTAGTGAGTCAATTTGGCTCAGGTAAAGAGCGAGCCCGTACATTATCAGAGTTTTGTCCGCGCCGGTATTGGCTTGTCGCCCGTTCAGGATAAGATCAATAACAATATCTACATTTATAATCAACAAGTTGTCTGAAAAATACAAAGTCTATTCAAAGCGGAACTAATGATTATACGATGCAGCAAATTGCCGATGCTTTCGCGGGGCATTTCCGCTGTCAGCAGAGCGCTCCATAAAACTTCACTCAAAAATGTCTGATTGCAAGGCCTGACACCTTCCCCCTCTGTGCCCTCCGCACCCTCTGACCAAGCTGCAGCAGAAAATCTCCGGTTGCTTCCACTCGCCACAAGACCCGACATCTTTTGCGGTGTCTGTAGCTATTCGTCGACTTGCCGCAAAAACCAGGTCTCGACGATTCAGGCTCTCACCCTGCTTTTCGAAGGCAAGTTGACTGATTTTATCCTGTAGTACCGACCTGCTTTAAAAACTTGAGATTTTAAAGAGGCTGAATATTTACAAAAATTCAAACTTAGAATTGCTGTTAAAACCCCGTATCGCTTGACTCTGTTTATTGCTGAGCTTTAGAATGCCGATCACTGATTAAGCCCGGAAGCTTAAATTCTCATTTTTGAAAGGGCCTCGCAATGTTTGATAATGTTTCACCCTATACACTGAAATGCGAGCGAATTGAGCGATTACGCCCGTTCAAAAGCATTATTTCGTTAGCCCAGGGACTTTTAGGGCTGGGAATTTCAATTTTATTGCTGGGAAGCAGTACGGCACAGGCTGCGCCTAAGCGCGATTTGTCCTTAGCCGTAACCGCTACGCCTGATTCGGTTATCGTGAACGGGGATTTGACATTTACCTTAGTTGCGACTAATGCCGGTCAGGAAGATGTGAAGAATGTAGTTCTAACTGATCAACTGCCACTGGATGTGACATTCAAATCTGCGTCGTCTGATTGTAAGTTCGCTAACAAGAAAGCGCAGCGCAAAAACAAGCTCACCTGTAAAGCCAAGCGGATTCCACCGGGCGGAAATGTAGTCTGGTCAATTCTGGTGACGCCAACGCAGATAGGTCAGTTGAGTAATAGCGCCACGGTCAAATTCGGTCAGCGCGACGCCACTCCTTTAAACAATACTGCCACTGCAACCGTGCAGATTCTTCCACCCGGCAATCAGCCGCCTAGTGCGGCTGCTCTGAGCCAAACCGCCGATCCTGCCCTGCCGTATCTGGATCTGCAATTGAACGGCAGTGATCCTGATAATGACACGTTGACCTATGAATTGGTTTCGCCTTCCAATGGGACGGGTTACACGCTTGCCTATGTCAATGCGGATACCGGCAAACTGTACATGAGCTTTACTCCTGGGTTTGAAGGCCAGATTACGCTATCTTACCGGGTCACGGATGGCAATTTATTCAGTCCCGAGGCGCAGATACAAATATTTGTGGAGCCTGATACCGGAGATAAAGGTACCGGCGGCAAAGAGATCGACCCCAGTCTTTATGCCAATTTTGATCGCGCGCGTCTGGCCTCAAATCTATTCGGCTCGCCTGGGACGTCTCCTACCGAACCCCCGTTGGTGGATCTCAGCTCGAATTTTCCTACCCCCGGCGACCAGGGGCAGCAAGGCAGCTGTGTAGGCTGGGCCACGACTTACGCGCTGAAGAGCTACCAGGAAGGTGTTGAAATGGGTTGGGCGCTCAATACGCCTTCCCGGTTATTCAGCCCGGCTTATGTCTACAATCAGATCAACGGCGGCCAGGACGGCGGTTCGCAAATTTACGATGCGTTGGATTTGATAATCAATCAAGGCGCTGCGACATTGGCCTCTATGCCTTATTCCGACCGGGATTTCACTACCCAGCCTAATCAGACGGCCCGCAACGAGGCGGCTAAATTCAAAGCCGTTCGACGTAGCACACTAAACGGCATCAGTGATATCAAAGGAGCGCTGGCGCAAAGAAAGCCCGTGGTGCTCGGTATCGAGGTGTTCGACCAGTTCTATCAATTGAAAGGGACTAATTCCGTGTATAACTCCACGGCCGGCAGTAATACCGGCCAGCATGGCCGGCATGCGGTCACCGCCGTTGGCTATGATAATAACCATCCCTCCGGTGGCGCATTGCGCGTGATTAACTCATGGGGCACACAATGGGGAGACAATGGCTTTTTCTGGTTACCCTATGATATGGCTCCGAAAGTAGTTTTCCAGGCCTGGACATTGGAAGATGGCCTGAATACCGATGTACCGGTCAATCCGGACCCGCCGCCACCGCCGCCGCCACCCGGTAACCTACCGGACCTGCAAGTGCAAAGTTGGAATGCGAACCTCGATTTCAGTATCGGCGGAAATGGCCAATTGGAGTGGCAGGTCATCAATTCAGGACAGGGAGACGCTCCTAGCGGCGTAACGGTCAGTCTTCTGCTATCCAAGGATGCGACCATCAACGCCAGCGATACTTACGTCGTTTACGAAGAAATACCTTTTGCAATGGGGACGGGTGACGGCGCCTTTCGCAGTATTAACGGAGGTACCGGAATACCTTTCCAGATTCCACAAACCATAGAACCGGGCAATTATTTCATGGCCCTTGCGGTTGATGATTTGGATAGGGTGGCGGAGTCGGATGAATCAAATAATATCTCGCTGAGTACTGGCGCTGTCACGCTGAGCGACAATCAGCCCGACTTAGTTGTCGAAGCTTGGTATGCCGACTGGAATGATTTCACGGGAGTGGGCAATCTAACTTATAGTATCTATAACATAGGCGCTCAAACTGCGCCGGCTGGCTGGCATCTCGGTTTGATGTTGTCGCCCTTCGATACTCCCGCAAACGCCTATATCCTATTCGAGGAATCGGTACCTTTCTCACTGGACGTGGGGGCCTGGGTCTACAGGGATTCCGTCTCTTCGGCAACATTCAATTTGTATCGCGATACTCTTTCGCGTCCGATACCAGCCGGCGTTTACTACATGATCCTCAATGCAGACAGCAAAGACCAAATTGCCGAATCCAATGAGTTGAACAATGAATCTTTTTCTTGGGGTTATATCACCATCGGTTTCGGGGGGCAGTCGAACATAAGTGCTACAGCTCAGGCATCGAAGTCTGCGAATACCTCTTCATACAGCGCCGGCAACGGCACTGAGCGGCGCTCTGTTGCCTACAACGGAAAACGGCTTCCTGAAAAAGGCATCAAGGTACGCCAAGTCCGTATCAGTGACAATCTGAGCGGTGGACGTACGCTGGAATTTTTGGATCAAGCGGACGAGCCGATTGAAGGCCTGCCGAATCATGATCAAAGTCGAAAATTCCATAAGACACTGCATGCCCACGATAGAGTCGTGTTTCCTGTAAGGGAATTATTACCCATGCCGGCAGTGCCGTCTCAATAAGGAACAGACGATGCAAAGAGGATATTCATACGAATTGCGGTTAGCAGCCGGTGCGATGAGTCTTTTGCTTGGTGCTTGTGCATCGGCTGCTACGCAGCCAGAACATGGGCAGAACATCAAACTGCCTAATCCGGCGGTGGCCAAATGCATAGCCGACGGTTGGCGGACAGAGCCGGTACTAAGCAATGGCGTTCCTACCGGTACGGTCTGTGTCGATCCGGAGTCAGGGCAGCGTTGTGAGGCTTGGGCATATTTTCGCGGTGAATGCAGGGCTGCGGGGTCCGCAACGCAGCGTTTGAATCCGCCGCAATAAACATAACGTGCGACCGATAGCCGACATGGCTGAAGTCGGTTGTGCATTGTTAATGGTTTTCGGGATCATCGTGACTATCGAACCTCAGGGTTTCAAGGTTTCAAGCACTTCGGTCATGGTTCTCAAGCCCTTGTTAAACTGTTTCAGTTCAGCGTCGTATTTAGCGCCCGCCAGGACCACATTTTGCCGATTGGCAGTAATCCCGTTGCCAGTTTCGCTCGACTTGATCCGGTGCATCATATTTCCCGACATATCGTCAATTCCTTGAGATCGCGCATGGTCAGCCGTTGCTGCCACTGTTGTCTCGCGCTGCAGAGTCCGGACTTACGCAGTTCATTGGTCAATAGAGTTTCCATTTTCAGAGCGCGCAGGATACGGTAAACAACGTGCATCGTATCGTTCGCGAGAGGGAGAGGGGCGATTCGTAAACTCATCACATCCTACGCTTGCTTGTGGCTGGACAGTTGCCATCGGCATTTTCTTTTCATCTGTCGACTTTTGCCCGAGCTGAAACCGTCATTGTCGAGACCACTTGAAACTGATATGTGAAACTATCAGATCGGTTCTGAAGCTTTATAAATTAATCCCCTGCCGAGGTCCCCGCGCAGAGCACGGGAACCTCGTCTGCCGGCTTCTGCAAGCAGCCCGCCGACTTCCCTTACAGAATTTTCAGGTATTCCAGCAACGCGGCTTTTTCCTCTTCCGACAGCTTCGTGCCGAACTCATGACCGCAGCGGCTGTTGCCGGATTTGGCGTGGCCGCCTTCGCAATCGGTCGTCTTCAGCACATAATCGAATTTGCTTTGCTCGACCGCCAGCCCGATTTTTTCAGGATCGTAGGCCGGGCCGATTTTGAACTCGGCAGGGCGATTTTCGACCGGTTCCAGCAGTGCCGCCAGCGTCGGCACCGCGCCGTTGTGCAGGTAAGGCGCCGTTGCCCAGATGCCCTCCAGGACACGCGATTCGTAGGCAATCGCCGGATTCGGAGCGGTGAATTTATCCTTGCAGCGGTAACCGTCGGTTGGAGCCTTGGCAGCCCTAGGCGTCGAATGATACATACCTTTCAATACCGCGTTTTCCGGAGTGACCATGTCCCCTTGTTTTTTCCGCAGCTGGTCGGTAATTTCCTTAAGTTTGCCGTTCTTGACGTCGCCTGCCAGACGCTCGACCAGTCCGAGCTTGGTTTGCGCCTTCAATTCCAAATCGAACGCTTTCGGCGACGAGGTGTACTGTAGGAGCGTTCCCATACCGACCAGACTCAAGACCTTGACCGCATTTTCGCCTTGTGCCTTCAGCGGCTGTTCGAGAAACGGAATCTTCGCCCCGGCCAATACGCCGGTATCGACGGTCAACGCAAACAAGTCGAACTCTTTCGCGTCGGTGCCGACGTAACACAGCGGCGTCGCCCAGGTTTTATTTAAAGCGCGCGGAACGCCGTCGCGAATGCCGTGACAGGCCGCGCAGCCGCCGCTTTCGGTCTTGGTTTTACTTTCGTAAATCCGCTTGCCTTGAGCGGCCAGTTTTGCATCGACCGCCCACTTGCCCGCTTTCCAGGGCCATTCCGGCGGGCCGATTTTCTTGACCAGATTCTCGACTGCTCTGAGCCCCTCGAAATTGGCCGAATTATGCGCCAGATAATCGTAGCCGAGAATCCGCCAGGGCGCTTTTTGAGGGTAGAAATCCGCAAACACGCCAAGAACTTCGCCGTAATTGCGCGATAACCCCAGTAACGCGTTGCCGTTGTCCGCAAAACCCGGCCATTGGGTCTTGTCCTGAATCGGGGCATTCCAGACAAACGGATAGCGCACCGGGGTGTCGGCCAGCCGGATATTCGAGCGGATGATATGATCCGGCGAAGTACCGATGTCCAGCCCGGTCAGCCGGTTCAGGATCATCGTGACCGCATCGAGGCGTGCCGGTCCCCAGGGCTTGTCTTTCGGCAGCGCGATACTCATGATCGTGTGATAAGGCAGATACCAGGTCTCGACTTCCTGCCGTAGTTTCGATTTTTGGTCGGACGAGGGAATGCCGCCCAATACCGCCGCAGCGAAGTCATCAAAGGCCTTCTGATCATCCAATGTGTGCCCGACCGCGCTGTCCAGATCGGCCGCGAAACTTTGAAAGTCGGTGATCGCCGGTCCGCCGTCGATCCGGTAGGCTTGGCCGTCCACCTCGATTTCCCGGGTATGGCAGGCGGAACAGGTCATCCCGACCGCGCTGCCGTTGGTCGTGAAACCGACAGGCAACCCCTTGACCTTGCCGACGGGATTCGGCAAATACCCGTAGCGGGACAGGCTGTCCTCTAGAAACGGCTTGCCGTTCGGCTGTTTCAGCGCCTGGAACCACTGTAGCGGCATGACTCTGGAGCCCTGATCCTGGGAATAATATTGCTGGCGCGCCGCCGCGGTCCACTGCTCGCCCTGCTCCGCATAAATCGGGCCCGGCGCGGCACCGGCCGGCTGTAGCCCGGGCAATAGGCAAGCCGCGGCCGTTAACGTAACGGAAGAAAGGTATTTCAACCTGAATAGCTGGTGTCGCATTGTCATGGCAATTTCCCCTGTTGATCAATGGGTTGTTATTGTTTTAGCGGACGAGGAAGCGATTCCAAAACACTTCCTCATGAGGTATTTACCGGCCGAAACCGGTTCGTTGAAAACGCTCAGCATTATACGTCAGCTCGCGCTCGAGGTAGGAACTTTATCTAGTAAACGGCATAAGGTAATTAAACGTTAAGCCTAAAGTACAGAATAGGTCAGAGTTCGGCAACTGATTCCGTTTACAGTTGATGATTACCTTGAGTGGAACCAGGAGGGATTATTTTTGCGCGAATGTTCGGCATCGTTCCCGCACAACAGAGGAAGGAGATAGCGGTGTGTTCGGCTCGGAAACAACGACAGCGCCAAGCAAGCGCTGCCGCCGCTCTCCGAACCTATAAATGAACAAATTATTTCAAGGTATTATTTTCTGTCGTCCGCGGTCATCAATCTCGCTGCCAGCGCATGATCGGAAAAGCGCTCCAGCGCATGGCCGACTTCCCGGCAAACACCGCCCTGTGCCTCATAATCCCGGCAGAAATCGTGGATGAAATCCATTACGGTATGATCGATTAGATAACCGTCCGTGAAATCAAAAATGACGGTCTTGCCTTTTTCCAAACCTTCCACTGCGTGTTTCAGCGGCAGATAGTTCGAAAACAGGGCCGAACCCAACAATTTGACGACGATTGAATCGGTCCCTGTCTGCCGGATGGTGAAATGGATTTTGAACAGGTTTTTCAGCCATACCCCGCGCACAAGATGAATGACCAGTTTAGCTGCGATGCCGAGCATGACGCCGATCAGCAAATCGGTCGCCAGCACGCCGATCATCGTAATCAAGAACAACCCCAACTGCTCGGCACCGATTGCCCAGACCTGGCTGAAGGTTTTAGGCGACGCAAGCTTGAAACCGGTGTAAACCAGAAGCGCCGCCAGCGATGCCAGCGGAATGTTGTGGATCAGGTGCGGAAACAACGCGATGAACACCAACAAGATCAGGCCGTGGAAAAAATTGGCCCACCCAGTCCTGGCACCGTACTGGATGTTGGACGAACTCCGCACGATCTCGGCGATCATCGGCAATCCGCCGATAAAACCGGCGACCGTATTGCCCAGGCCGACCGCCGCCAGATCGCGGTCGAGATCGGATTTGCGCTTGTAAGGATCGAGTTTGTCGACCGCATTCGCGCTCAGCAGCGTTTCGAGGCTGCCGACCAGGCAGATGCTGAGCACTGCCCCCCAGAATTTCAACGTCAGCGCCTTAGAATAGTCGGCAAGCTGGAAAAAGGACGACCATTGGTCCGGAATATCGACCAGAAACCGCGGCGCGATCACATGCGCATGGCCG
This sequence comes from Candidatus Methylomicrobium oryzae, assembly GCF_016745425.1. GTDB lineage: Bacteria > Pseudomonadota > Gammaproteobacteria > Methylococcales > Methylomonadaceae > Methylomicrobium > Methylomicrobium oryzae. The sequence continues at coordinate 27,528 of NZ_JAERVK010000025.1, forward strand.
GCTTGCAGTTCCGCGTCCGACAAAAAGGGATGCCAATGTTCATGCTGGACCCCAAAAATCTGACCAAGCCCCATACCGGTCACCAGCACGACCAGCGGTGCGGGCACCGCTTTCAATTTCGGCTGCTTGAGCCTGGGCCAGAAGATCAAAATCGCCAGTCCGCTCAGACCGATGAAGGCGATCACCGGATTGGGATTTAAGAGGCTGTGCGGAATCTGCGCGATCGTCGCAAAAATGCTCCCCGCCGCAGGACTGGCGCCCAGCATGACATGGCTCTGTTTGGCGATGATGATGATCCCGAGCCCCGCCAGCATCCCATGCACGACCGCAGGCGGAAAAAACGCACTGTACTGGCCGGCCTTGTACACGCCCATCAGCACCTGCAGAGCGCCGGCCAGCATGATCGCGGCCAGCGTATAGCGGTAGCCGGCCAAGGGATCGCCGTCGCCCAGCGCTTGCGCCGCGCTGAGAATCACCACGATCAAGCCGGCCGCCGGGCCGTTGATCGTCACATGGGACCCATTCACCCGCGACACCAGGAGCCCGCCGACAATGGCGGTGATAATGCCCGCCGACGGCGGGAAGCCGGAGGCGATCGCAATGCCAAGGCACAACGGCAAGGCAATCAAAAACACAAAAAAACCGGCGAGCAGGTCGCTGCGCCAGTTCGTCTTCAAGGCATCCAGGCCGGTTTCATTCGGCATTCCAGATTGCATATTCATCAATAAAAAACCTCATCATAGTAAAATGGACAGTCCCCAGAGGGATGGAGATTACGTCTTGACGCCAAGTTGAGCGATCATCACATCCGCAAACTCGCTGCATTTGACCTCGGTCGCGCCTTCCATCAGCCGGGCAAAATCGTAGGTGACCTTTTTGCTCGCAATCGCGGCATCCATCGCGCGGATCACGGCGTCGGCCGCTTCGGTCCAGCCCAGATAACGCAGCATCATTTCGCCGGACAGGATCAGCGACCCCGGATTGACCTTGTCCTGATTCGCATACTTCGGCGCGGTGCCGTGGGTCGCCTCGAACACCGCGGCGCCGTTCTGATAGTTGATATTGCCGCCCGGCGCGATGCCGATCCCGCCGACCTGTGCGGCCAGCGCATCGGAGAGGTAATCGCCGTTCAGATTCAGCGTGGCGATCACATCGAAGTCGTCCGGCCGCGTCAACACCTGCTGCAGGGTGATATCCGCGATCGCGTCCTTGATCAGCAGTCGACCCTCTGCCAAAGCGTCGGCCTGCTCCTTATTCGCGGCCGCTTCTCCGGCTGCAGCCTTGGTTTTTTCCCACTGCAGCCAGGTATAGGTCTGCTCGGGATATTCCCGCTCGGCCAGCGCATAGGCCCAGTTCCGGAATGCGCCTTCGGTAAACTTCATAATGTTGCCCTTGTGCACGATCGTGACGCTTTTGCGTTTATTCATCAGCGCATAATAGATCGCGGCGCGCACCAGACGCTCGGTGCCCTCCTGCGAAACCGGCTTGATGCCGATGCCCGAGGTGTCGGGAAAACGGATCTTCGCATAGTGCTTCGGAAAGTGCTCCTGCAGCAGAGCCAGAAAACGCCGGTTTTCCTCGCTGCCCTGCTCGAATTCGAGCCCCGCATAAATGTCTTCGGTATTTTCGCGGAAGATCACCATGTCGACCGACTCGGGCTTCTTGACCGGCGACGGCACGCCCTTGAACCAGCGGACCGGGCGCAGACAAACATACAGATCGAGCAATTGCCGGAGCGCGACGTTCAGCGAACGGATGCCGCCGCCGACCGGCGTGGTCAGTGGTCCTTTGATCGAAACCAGATAGTCGCGGCAAGCCTCGACCGTCGCATCCGGCAGCCAGGTCCCGAACTGGCGAAAGGCTTTTTCACCAGCAAAGATTTCGAGCCAATGGATTTTGCGCCGGCCACCGTATGCATTCGCGACCGCCGCATCAAGCACGCGCACGGTCGCCCGCCAGATATCGGGGCCGGTGCCGTCGCCTTCGATGTAAGGGATGATCGGATTGTCCGGAACGGTCAGCATACCGTTCTGCATCGTAATCGGAGCGCCGCCGGGTGGCGGATTCAGCGTGGGACCTGTCATAAGGCGCCTCCTTTGCAATCGTGGGCTGACGGAACCGCCGCATCAAACTGGATCTGCGGCGCATTGGAATCGCTTTGGCGGCATCATAACAAAAAGGGATTGGCTTTGTCTTAGTCGTTGAGCTATCTTCGTAACGGCTCCTTTCGGAGTCTCAACCAAGGCAACGGTTTCAGCTAGAAAGAGGGGCGGCGGAATAGAATCGTAATAAAAATTGTCGATATTCGGGATCGGATTTCACAACGTACGTACCGCTGGAACCAGATAGGAGATGACGACATTGAAACGCTTGTTTTTTGCCCTCTGGCCCGCCCCTGAAATCCGCGCAAGATGCGCGGCGCTCTCCGCCGCGCTGAAAACTGCCGGCCGCCCGGTGCAAGCGGATAATCTGCATGTGACGCTGGTTTTCATCGGCAGCGTCGACGAAACGGTCGAAGCGAAGCTCATTGAAGCGGCCGGAACGGTCGACTTCGCGAAAATTTCGATCCGTTTCGACTCCCTGGATTATTGGCGCAGGCCCCAAATCATTTGTCTGACCGGCAAACCCGAAGATACCGCAGCAGCCTCGCTGGTCGACGCCTTGAACCGTAGCGCCGCCGCGCTGCAGATACCCACGGAAGACCGGCCTTATCAGGCGCACGTGACGTTGCTCAGAAAAGCCAAAGCACTGCCTCCGCTGGCCTTCGAGCCGCTCGTTTGGCAATCCGACGCCTTCTGTCTGGTTGAATCCTGCTCGACACCGGAAGGCGTCGTCTACCGGGTATTGAAAACCTGGCGGACGCCACAAACACAAGAAAATACCGGAGCGGAAACCGAATCCCGCCCCGGATTAACAAATCCGGACGGCGGCATTATAATCGACGATAACGACCCCACTCACCGCCTCTAAAACGCCATGCCCTATCTGAAACTGAACACGAATCTTTCCGTCGACAACGCAAAATCCCCCCAACTGCTGAGCCAATTGTCGCAGCTGGTCGCCGCCGAAACCGGCAAGCCCGAACGCTATGTCCTGGTCGAACTGAACACCGACAAATGGATGGTTTTCGCGGGCAGCAACGCCCCCTTGGCCTATCTCGAATGCAAAAGCATCGGCCTTTCGGCCCGCCAGGCGAAATCGCTGTCCGCTGCCCTGAGCCGGCAGCTCGAAACGGACCTGGCGATTCCTGCGGACCGGATCTATATCGAGTTCAGCAATTGTCCCGCCGAATTCTGGGGCTGGAATGGTTCGACGTTCGGCTGACGGGAAATATCTTCACCGGAGAACATCATGAACGACAAAGAATTGGTCGCGCAGTATGCGGCGCAGAAAATCGAAGACGGCATGATCGTCGGCCTCGGCACCGGGTCGACCGCGAATTGCTTCATTGAGGCACTCGCCCGGCGGCATCAGGAAGGCTTGAAGATCAAGACGATCGCCAGCTCCGTGGTCAGCGCGGTCAAGGCGCGCGAAGTCGGACTGCCGCAGATTGGGATCGAACAGTTGCCCGGCCTCGACGTGTATGTCGACGGCGCCGACGAAGTTGCGCCGGACATGACCTTATTGAAAGGCCGAGGTTACGATCTGGTCCGCGAGAAACTCCTAGCCGGCGCGAGCCGGGAATTCTGGGTGCTGATCGATCCCGGCAAGCGAGTCGGCCGGATCGGCGAACGCTACCCGATCCCGGTCGAAGTGATTCCGTTCGCCTGGCGGCTGGTCCGGGAAAGCCTCGCCGCGATCGGCGGCAAAGCCGAACTGCGGCAAACGCCGAACAAGGACGGCCTGGTGGTGACGTCGCACGGCAGCCTGGTTCTGGATACGGTTTTTCCGGAAGAGTTCGACAGCCGCAAGCTGGATGCGGTACTGAACGGGATTCCGGGAGTCATCGAACACGGAATTTTCAGCCGTCTGGCCAGCGCGGTGTTTTGCGCCCATGATGGGCAGGTAGAAGAGCAATTGGCTTGAATAAGGCGATAGCGTTCCCACGCAAGCGCGTGGGAACGAAGTGCGTCGATCAGAAACGTTCTTTTTCGGTGATTTTGCCGGCGCCGTCAACCGAGACCGACCACCGGGTACCGGAAACGTCGAGGGTAAAATCGAATTCCTCTCCCGCCCCGTTCGGATTCGCAACCTGAATCGCTTCCTTGATTTCGTGGTTCGGGAATTCGGCCTTCAGATTCTCCAGGGTTCCGGGCGGCAACAAGCCGGAAGGATCGATGACCGGCGCGCTGACGAAGAAGTGGCCGTTCTTGCGATAATATTCGATCAGCGATTCTTCTCCATCCTTGAAATGGATTTGATACAGTTCCTGCTTGAAATGGTTTTTGGGCAGCGCGCTGATGTCCGCCGCATTCGGATGCTTTTTATACAATTGATCGACGACCGGCGCCGGCAAACCGTCTTTGCCTAACACCTCCGCATGAACCGGAAACGCCGCGAACGCCGTCGCGGCCAGCAATGAACCCAGGAAAAATTGACGCATGATACTCTACCTAATTATGAATTTATTGTAATTATCGATTTGTTGCGGCATAGGAAAAAGCAGACCACAATACCGCAGGTTTATCGTTTATAAAAAACGGCCGAAATTATAACCAATATTCGCCGGTTATCGGATAAGCAATATCATCAAGACGCCCGCCCACGGCTATTCACTCGTTCTTAAGGACAGATTTTCGAAATCCCGATGCCGAAGTCCTCGCATGCAAAATCGCCCACATTCGGTTCCGAACAAGGAATAGCTTTGTTAAGCTTGGCCGGTATTGGCGCTCACCTGTGGCTCCGCTATGCATCCGCTGCCGGCGGCCATACCTATCGACTGTTGCTTTCTGCTTCGTTCGGCCCCGAGTCCGAACCTTTCTTTCGTTACGGTTTCGACACCGCCATCGCGCTGATGCAGACCCCCTTGCTTGCAGTCCTGATTCTTGGGGGTATTCCATTGCTTTTCCGCCTGCTGGTGAAAATGCTGCACGGCGACCTGGGCGCCGACCTGCTGGCCGGCATGTCGATCGTCACCGCCGTCTGGCTGGACGAGTGGCTGGCCGGCAGCCTGGTCGTACTGATGCTGTCGGGCGGGGCGGTGCTCGAAACCTATGCGCTGCGCAAGGCCTCCTCGGTGCTCGAAGCCCTGGCGAAACGGATGCCGTCGATCGCGCATAGGAAAACCGGCGAGGCTCTGGCCGATATCGCGGTCGAAAAAATCCAAGTCGGCGATACGCTGGTGATCCTGCCGCACGAAATCTGCCCGGTGGACGGCACCGTGCTCGAAGGCACGAGTACGATGGACGAGTCCTATCTGACCGGCGAACCGTATCGGATGTCGAAAACCGCGGGTTCTCCGGTTTTGTCCGGCGCGATCAACGGCGACGCCGCGCTGACGGTGCGCGCCGATAAATTGGCGGCAGACTCGCGTTATGCCAAGATCATGGAAGTGATGCGCTCGTCGGAAAACTCCCGTCCCAAAATCCGCCGTCTCGGCGATCGGCTCGGCGCCTTGTACGCGCCGCTCGCACTTGCGATTGCGGCGGCGGCCTGGTATTTCAGCGGCGACGTGGTCCGCTTTCTGGCCGTGCTGGTGGTTGCAACCCCCTGCCCTTTGCTGATCGGAATTCCGGTGACCATCATCAGTTCAATCTCGCTGGCCGCTAAGCGCGAAATCATCATCAAAAACCCGACAGTTCTGGAAAACCTGGGCCTGTGCCGGACTGCCATTTTCGACAAAACCGGCACCTTGACCTACGGCCGCCCGTCCTTGGTTGCGATCAAGACCGATCCCGACTTCGACGAGCGCGAAGTCCTGGCGCTGGCGGCAAGCCTCGAACGGTATTCGAAACATCCTTTGTCAGCCGCGATTCTGAAAGCGGCAGAGAAAACGGCGCTTTCCCTACTGCCGGTCGAGGAAATCGCCGAACGGCCGGGCCAAGGGATTTCCGGTCTCGTCTCGGGCAAAAAAGCGGCGATCACCAGCCGTAAATCATTTATCGCCCGTTCTCCCGATGCGCTTGCGCGTTTGCCGGAAATATCGGGCGGCCTGGAATGCATCGTATTAATCGACGAGCGGTATGCCGCAACGCTGCAATTTCGCGACGAAGTCCGCGCGGACAGTTCCTCGTTCATCAATCATCTACAGCCGAGCCATTTGTTCGACAGGGTGATGCTGGTCTCGGGCGATCGGGAATCCGAAGTCCGTTATCTGGCCAAGCTGGTCGGGATCGATCATGTGTATTCCGGTCAAAGCCCTGAACAGAAACTGGCGCTGGTCAGGGTCGAGACGGAGAATGCCAAAACGGTGTTTCTCGGCGACGGGATCAATGACGCACCGGCCTTAACCGCCGCGACGATCGGGATTGCATTCGGGCAGAACAGCGACATTACCGGCGAAGCAGCCGATGCGGTAATCATGGACAGTTCGCTCTTGAAAGTGGACGAGTTGTTCCATATCGGCGAAAGGATGCGCCGGATCGCCCTGCAAAGCGCGATCGGGGGCATGGCTTTGAGTGCGGTTGGAATGGGAGCCGCCGGAGTGGGCTATCTGAGTCCTGTCGCCGGCGCCCTGGCGCAGGAATTGATCGATGTGATCGCGATTCTGAATGCGCTACGCGCCGCGCTGCCACCGAAATCGCTGTCGGATTTCTGAACCTATCCCACAAATGTTTAGGATCTGGTAGAAAATAACTTTACGAGGTTGATTGTTACGTACAGCGGATGATCCACTCCCCTCTTTGAAAAAGACGACTGCATGGATGCAGGAGGTAGGGCAATGCAGGAG
>NZ_JAERVK010000026.1 GCF_016745425.1 Candidatus Methylomicrobium oryzae
GGTAAACCATTCGATCCTGCGCTTCATCAGGCTTGACGCGGATAACAGTATCTACCGCATGCCGGACGGGATTATAAACCCCGCCCCGCTCGGATTGCCCTGCCCCGCATCGACATTACAGACAACAGAACAATCAACAAAAAAAAAACGGGCCAAGGAATCAATCCTTGACCCGCCAAGAGAGGCACACTACGGGACTAAAACGAATGGATACGGATGCCTTACTTCGCCCGGCTGCCGATGCCTTGCGCCAGCAGCGGAATTTTGTAGGCGGCGCCGCGCCCGACCACATACAGGATTTTCTTGTCCTTACCTGCGAACGCCAGATTTTGCGGCTTCTTCGGGATCGGAATCACGCCCAGCGCTCCGCCTGCCGCATCGAAGACCTCGACGCCGGCATTCGAGGCTACATACAGACGACTTTCGTCGTCTAGCGCCAGGCCGTCGGCGCCGCTGGACCAGCCCTCTTCGCCCTGTTTCCAGCCTTCCAGCTTGGCGAAGTTGCGCCGGTTCGAAATCGATCCGTCGGCGGCGATGTCGTAGGCGAGGATGTGTTCGCCCAACGTGTTCGCCACATACAGCACTTTTTCATCTTTGCTCAATTGAATCCCGTTGGGCCGTTCGATATCGTTGGCCAGCCGTTTCAATTCGCCGGACGGGCTAATGTAAAACACGCCCGGATGCGACGGCGGCGGATTGGGCTGTTCTTTGGTGGGCCGCGTGCCGCTGTCGGTAAAATAAATCGCGCCGTTGCTCGCCCGGACCAGATCGTTCGGCCGCTGGAATTCCACGCCTTCGAACTTTTCGGCCAGCGTCTTTTTCTTGTTGGCGGGATACACGACGCCGACCTTCGTTTTCACGGTCTGCACCGCGTACAGCTCGCCTTCGCTGCCCCAGGCCAGCCCATTGGACCCGTTGGAATTTTTCAAAAACACCGACACCTGGTCGTCGGGCGCGATACGCAAGATGTTATTGGCCTGGGTTTCAGTAAACAACAGGCTGCCGTCGGGATGCGCGATCGGCCCTTCGGTGCCCTTGAAGCCGTCCTGGATCAGCTCGATTACGACCCCGCCGGCCGCGACGCCCGGTATCGCCGGCGTGACCGGATCGTCGGCCTGCACGGCACCCGCAACGAGTAACAGCCCTAAGCTGGAAATTGATTTAAGTAACATGAAATTCTCCTGAAATTTGAAATTGCATTGCGTTGAGTCTTAAGCGTTAAAACTTGGCCCGGAAATGCACGCCGTAATAACGCGCATCGCCGTAAGTCCCGGTGGAAGCGCCGGTGCTGGACCAGTTGCTGGAATTGGTCAGATAGATCGTGTCGAAGACGTTTCTGCCGACCAGATCCAGGTTGTATTTGCCGTCCCGGGTGCCGAGCCCGATGCCGCCGTCGGTCACGTGATAGGCCGGTTGTTTGCCGGATGCGGAGAGGCTGGCGTTATAGTTGGCCGCGGACTTGAAGCTGTCCACCAGGAAGGCGTGCCATTGCAGGCCGTAATCCCTGCCGACGCCTAAACCGAACGGCACCCGGTAATCGAAACCGAAGTTGGCGGTGAAAGCCGGCGCATTCGGCAGCGTCAGGCCGGTCTGGTCGCAAACCGCCGCGTTCGCCTCGGGCGGGCAAGGCGCGTTCTTGAAGTCGGTATAAACCGCATGGTTGTACGAACCGTTCAGGAACAGATTCAGGCCGGGCGTGACGTCCCAGCTCGACTCCAGTTCGATGCCGCGCAGTTGGATGCCCTCGACGTTACCCAAACGGGTTCTGAACTGGCCGGGACGCTGCTCATCCGGTATGACCAATTGCGATTGGAAGCCTTCCACATCGGTTTGGTAAAGGTTCAGGTTGAACACCAGTGTTTTATCCAGCCAGCTGCTCTTGATGCCCAATTCGTAATCCATCACGTCTTCCGGATCGACGTTTTCGACTTCGCCGGTATTCGCGTTGAATTGCGCGGCGCCGGATTTCTGGCCGCCGGCCACCGAGAAATAAGCCATGATGTCGTCGGTGATTTTATAGCTCGGATTGACCAGCCAGTTCTGCGAGTTCTGGTCGAAGCCCTGCCGTTCGGCTACCCAGTTCGGCCTGATCTGGCCGTTCCGAATCGCCAGCGCGTCGGTCAGGTTCTGCGCGGTTGCGCCGATCGAAGAGGCCAAGGCGGTCAAATCGGCGCCCCCGATGGCGTAATGGTTGCCCGAGTTGGAGCGCTGCTCGAACGTATTGCGCAAACCCAAGGTCAGCGTCGCCGCGTCGGTGACATGCCAGTTGATCTGCCCATAGGCGGCATAACTGTCGGTAGCCGGATTCAGGTAGGCGGTGTCCATCAATTCGCGCAGCGCGGCACTCATCATCTGCCGGCCGACCGCCGTCGAATTCAGGCGCCCGTATTGCGCATTGTTCGCATAAAAAGCGCCCGCGTCGTCGCCGAAATGGTTCTGGCTCAAGGTTTCCGCCACGCTGCGCATCGTGAAGACGCCGGCCTGGTAATCGACCGGCCCCGGCTCCCTGGAGGCGATCCGGAATTCCTGCGACCATTGCTCGTTGTCGACCGTCACGCCGCCGATGCGCATGATGTCGGCCACCGACCGGTCGCCGTCATGGTGCGGTTCGAACAGCGAGTTCCGGTAGGCCGAAACCGAGGTAAACCGGTGACCGAGCACGTCCCAGTTGATTTCGGCGGATACGCCCTCGCTGTCGGCGCGGGATTTCAGTTTATTGTCCTGCGCGACTTTCCGGGGATCGCCGATCACCGTGATAGGCTGCCCGGACCGTTCGAAGACATCGAACCAGTCGCGCGCCAGGCGGGAGCTGTAGGTGATCGGCCGCACCGTGCCGTCCGCGAAGGTCGCCGGATCCAGCATGTTGGGGTTCACGCTCATGCTTTGCGTGGAGGAGGTTCGATCCAGAATGAAGCGCGCGGACAATTCGTCGCTCGGCGTCAGCAAGAACTGCAGGCGTCCGCCCATTGAATCGGTTTCCTGCAGCTTGCCGTCGGTAACCGCGATATCCAGGTTTTCGACGAAGCCGTCGCGCTTGTCGATGTAGCCGGAAGCCCGGTAGGCCAGCAAGCCGGGCAAAACCGTGCCGGTCGCGCCGAACTTGCCCTGCAGGGAGTTGCGGTTGCCGGCGAAGCCGTCGGCGTAATAGCCCGGCTTGAAGCTGGGCGTCTGGCTGACCACGTTGATCAGGCCCAGGTTGCTGTTCTTGCCCTGCAGGGTGCCCTGCGGGCCGCGCAGGACTTCGACATGGTCGATATCGGCGAAATTGACCCAGGTCGAACCGACCCAGGACTGCCAGACGTTGTCGATCATCACGCCGACGCTGGACTCCATCGATTCGTTGCCGCTGTTCTTGCCCAAGCCGCGCAGCGCGATACTGGTCTGCCGCGCATTGGTGTTGGTCACGCCGAGGTTGGGCACGCGCCGTGCAAAATCCTGCACGCTGACGATGTTGTCCCGTTTCATCTGCTCGCCGCCGATCACCGCGACCGGAATCGGCACTTCCTGGAGCTTTTCTTCCTTGCGCCGCGAGGTAACCGTCACTTCGGCCAGATTCTTCGGCTCTTCCGGCTTCGCTTCTTCGGCTGCTTCCGGCGCGGCTGCCGCCACCGCGCCGGCCTGCCCGCTCCCACCGGCCGCGGCGCTGGCCGCCGCCGGGGTATCCAACGGCGCCTCAACAGCGCCTTGCTGAAGTAATTCCTGCTCGCGCTGCTTCGACGCTTCCAGTTCCCGCGTCAGGCGCTCGACCTGCGCCTTCAGGTCGGCAACCGAGTCGCCGCCGGACGTATTGGCCGGCTCCGCAGACGCGTTGTGGGCGCCCAGCAGCGCTGTGCCGGCAACGGCCAGCGCCACGGAAGACGCCAATCTGCGCCGGCGGCTGATTGCAGGGGGAGCGCTCTCCCGTTCGGCGTCTAACGAAGAGACGCCCGTTGCATGTTCTTTCACTCATTCACCTATGCGTTAAGGGTTGATAAAGCCGTCAATCGCCAACGCAATCGGCTGTCCCGGGCGGGATTGACGCTGTGTTGGCCGTTTACAACCCTTAACGCAAACGATGTGCCAACCGTTATCCGCCAAGCTGTAGGCATAGGTAAAGATCAGTAATTGATTGATATTGAAGTTTTTAAATCCTCATCGGCCTCTGAAATCTTCCTTACGTTTACCCGATATGCCGAGAAAGCCTGCTGATTTGTCCACAGGCACTGCTGTCGATCTGTACTTGAGCCAGCAGTCCCTCGACCGGTGCCGCACGGGTCTGCCCGGTCTTCAGCGGGAACATTATTCTTTCCGCCATTCATAGCCGAGCGTAGGGCTTCCGGACTCAGTTAAATTCTTTCAGATGGGCAAAAAAAAACGGGCTGAGAAAAAGTTCTCAGCCCGCGCAAGAAGTAGACACTGTAGGACAGGAGCGATCTAGCAAAAGACTTTTCATGATCCGGCCTGACTCACACCTTTAGGCCGGATGAAGATGGCCTCCTGCGCGGATTACCGGGTAATAATCGCGCAATGACGGGCGGATAGGCTTAGTCATGCGGATAGAGCGAAAGGTAAGGCTGGAAGATCAGCTCGTTATTGAACTTGGTTTCGGTCGGCAGGCCCTGGAAATACGCCCAGCCGTCCCGGTCCTTGCCGTCGACCACGCCGTCGTTGTTCAGGTCGAGCTGAACCAGCGGTTGCGTGGGAACGGCTCCGGCATAAGCATATTTGGGCTGGCCATTGTAGCCTTCCCAAATATTTCTGACATGCGTGTAATGGCCGTACTTGGACAGCGCATTGGCGGCCTGGACGCTACGGTGGCCGGTCGCGCACAATACGTAGAGCGGCTGGTCCTTGTCCGGAAAAACCGACTCGACATAAGCGACGAAGTCTTCGATCGGCAATGTGCCGTCTTTGCCGTCCGCAACCAGGAAGCCGACTTCGGGATCGATCGAGATGTCGTAGCCGATGTAATCGGTCGAATCGTTCGCTTCGCTCGGGCTGCCGGTCACATGCGGAAACGGAATGTTATAGGCACCGGGCGGATGACCGGCGACATATTCCTCGATCCGGCGGACATCGAGGATCACCGGTTTTTTGTCCTTGATGTCTCCGATGCCGGGCGCATGCGGTTTGGATTTATTCCATTTGTTCTGGCTGGTATGCAGCCAGGCGCTAGCCGCGCTGATTTCGGACTCGTACAGCACCGGATAGCCGTAACGATTGCCGGTAGTGTCCGCGATCGCCGATGAAAGCGATAGAAGGCCGACTCCGGCCAATAAGATTTTGCTGTTTCGGTTTGGCATAATTTGACTCAGAATGATCAAGGGTTCAGGAACGGACAACTGTCCTATTCAGGTAAAAGCAAAATCGATACCAGATCAAATCAACCCAAAAAGCACTTTATTTTTCAATTACTTATTACCAGCGCACCAGCCGATACGGGGCTGGTTTTATTAAAACTGCTGGCCAACGGACATCCGATCAACACCGCTGCTGTGAATCGAACAATTCATCAAGCTGCGGTGAAAGCGGGTTTCATTCGCTCCGGCGCGCCTGTTCGGACACAGGCTCCTGGCCAGCACCAGCCGCGTTCACTTCGGTTTCGAACGGCGTCACCTTCAGATCCTGCAGCTTGAATTGGTAAGCCTCGGCCAGATTTTCGGTTTCGACCTTGCCGATCCCGGTAATCGGCTCCACCTCGGCAAGCTTGTTCCAAAAGCCCTTGTTCCGGTATTGATCGACAATTTCGCCGTTGACCCCGATCAGAGCTTTATTGTTTTCCGTGCATTGGGCGATCCATTTTTCCCGTTCCTGAACCGCCGCGACCAACAGGTGGTTATCGTTTTGAATCGACTTGGCCTGGGCGACGATTTCCTTCAGCTTGTCCTGAAGATTGCGCTCGCGCGTGCCCGCCCGCTGCAACTGTTCCTGCAGCGCGCCGTTGGCACTTCGCGAGTTCTCCAGGCCGGCCCGGTATTGTTCGACCAGGCCCTTGAGCGGTTCGAGCCGGGCGACTTCGCCGCGCAGTTTTTCCGCTTCGTCCGCAAGCGCCTTTTTCTCGGCTTCGAGCGCGGCTTTTTCCTCGCTCAACTGCCGCAGCATGCCCTGCGCTTTTCTGAGGGCCTGCGCCGCGGCATCGTTCTGCTTGGGCGCTGCCGGGCTTGCCGGGCTCCAGGTGTGCACAGCCAGGCAAAACGCCAATAACCACCAGCCTTTCGCCGAATTCGGATGCCTTATTCCGGCGGAAATCAGAAACCTATTCATCATTCATCATCCGGTTAGAAGCGTACGTTCAGGTCGACCGCGGCCGTATCGATGCTCAGCTTCGGGCCATCGATCGAATCGGTGCTGCTCCAGCGCAGGTTGACCCAGGTATTCCTTGCCAGGCCGTAGCTGCCGCCGATCCACCAGCCCTTCGCATCGGTGCCGCCGGCGTGGAACAGCGATTCGGTAAACGCATCCAGCACCGCGTCGCGCTCTACGTAACGGTAGGCCAGAAACACGTTCCAGGCCATGAAACGGCGGATGTCCGGATCGCCGATGTCGAACCTGATCTGAAACGCGCTGGTTTTTTCGCGATTGTCCGCCAAGAGCCCCGGAAACTCGCGCTCGATCCGGGCCGCGTCATAGCCGACGTTTTTCGCGTAATCGGCCGTTATTACCGCATGGGTGCCCGAGAAGTCGACGTCGTAAATCGCGGTCAGGTTGAAGATATTGAAATCCGAAGCCAGGCCGTACAGGCAGCCCTGGCCGATCGTACTCTGCGCGCTGGTGCAGCGGGGATTGAAGCCGTCGTTCAGGTTGATCGGCACCAGCGAGTTGCCTTTCTGGATGAATTCGGGCGCGGTCCAATCGTTCTCGAAACTGCCGCGCGCATTCGGCCGGGCACGGATGTTCTTGTAACCGTAATAGGCGGCGGCGACCTTCAGCCGCGAATCGTTCCGCACCAGCCAGTCCGCGCCGAGCTGCCCGCCGAACAGCCATTTGTCGGCGGTCGACAGGTTAATTTCCTGAATCGGGAAAACGCCGAGCGTGGCGAAAACGCTATCCGGGGTCTGCGGACCGAAGTTGATCCCCGAACGCCCGCTCAAATCGTTGGTCAGCGCGGCCTTGTACGCTTTGACTTTGGCGGAGTCCTGGTTGAAACGGTACCGGAAGGTGCCGGCCAGCCCCTGAAAGCTCAAGTCGGGATCGTACACCACGTCGGTCGAAACCCAGGGATTCGCAAAACGGCCGCCGTACAGCGTAAACCAGTCGTTGCCTTTGTTGTCGACGAAATCGTATTGCAGGAATCCCCGGTCGATCGCGAATTCGAAGGATTGACCGGTGTTTCCCAACGCCTGATCGTTGGACACCGGGTTGCGGATATTGCTGGTCGCCAGCCGGATGCCCGCTTTCAAATGTTCGGCGATCTTCATGTCCAGACCGAGACGGAAGCGTTCGGAAAATCGAAACCTGTCTTTCGTGGTATTCAAATATTCCCTGCCCTTATTGCGCGCCGCCAGATGCCCGCCGGCCTCGTTGATCGACAGATAATCGTACATCGGCTCGTTATCCGGCTGGAAGAAATCGTCGGCGCCGCGGATGCGCATATCGAAACTGAGCTTGGTATTCGCGACCCATTCCGGCAAGGCGCCCGGAATGCCCCATTGTTCCTGCTTGGCATCCGCCTTCACTTCTTTGACGACTTCGTTTTTCAAATCGGCGCGCACCTGCCGGCGGATTTCTTCCTTCACGAATTCGGGCACATAACCGACAAACACCGGTTTGCCGTTGCCGTTGCCGGCTCCAACGCCTGACCCTGCGGCCGGAACTGCCGCATCGTCCGCCAACGGTTTCTCCGCCTGCTCCCGGACCAGCTGCTGTTTCGCTTCGGTTTGCGCTTTCGCCTTCGCCTTGTTGATCAATCTCGCCGCTTTCTGCTTATCCAGCAGGCCCTGTTCGACGAACAGTTCGACCAGATTTTCCGCGGTGTTTTTCAGTTCCAGCAGCTCTTCGCGCTCGCCGTCCATCTGTTTCTTGAGGGTGAGCAGATCCTCTTTCTCATCGGCCATCGCAGGCGACAGAAAAGCGCCCGCCAGGACGGCGGCCAGGGTGTTTCTGATAACAATCATTGTGAGTCTCGGTAATGCTTGAATATTGATTCGATGAGATTGCACCGTAGCCAATTGCTTCGATGTAGATACTGTTTTAAATTCTCGAAGTGACCTTGATTTTCAGCGGCTGGGGCATGTTTTCCGGCGGCGCTTTCGATAACGCGAAACGCAGTTTCGGCAAGGCCGAGCGGATGCTCTGATCGACTTCCGGCTTGCCGCTGCCCGAGTCCAGCTCGGCACGACTGACCCGGCCGTCCGCGCCGATCCAGACGTTCAGCAGTACGCTGTAGGCCGTCTTGCCGGCCGGAGTTCCGGCCAGGAGGGATTGCATCTCGCCTTCCAGACGGCGCTTGACCTGGCCGCCGTACCAGAGAATCGCGCTGCCGCCGCTGCCGCCCAGGAGGCCTCGGCCGCCTTTTTTTCCGACCAGCCCGAACCCGTCCGAACCGGCCCCGCCTTCGGCATCGACGCCCAGTTCCTCGCCGGGCGGCTGTTCGGCCTCGTCGGGCTCGGGCTTCGGCTCTTCCTCGGGCTCCGGCTCCGGCACTTTTTCCGGCTCGGGTTCGGGCTCCGGCGGTTTCTGTTCCGGCGGCGGAGGCGGGGGCGGCGGGGGCTGGATCACGGTGATCTGCTGGATCTGTTTTTTCGCCTGCAGCGGTTTTTCGAACATGCCCTGGAGCCGGTACACGCCGACCGCGATCAGTAGGGTCAGGATGCCGCCGATGATCGCGGGCAGCCGCTTCAGCCATATCTTGCGTCGATCCATCGCCGTTACTTCACCAGTTTCTGCGTTACCAGCCCGAGCTGGCCGATTTCGAGCCGGGTCACCACATCGAGCACCTCGATCACTTTTTCATACTGGATCGTCGCGTCGGCCTTCAGCACAACCGGCAAATCCGGCGTCGCGGCCTTATACTGTGCAAGCCGGGTTTCCAGTTCCTGAATCGAAACCGGATAAGTGTCGAGATAGATGGTGCCGTCCTGCGCGATCGAAATCGCCTTGGTTTTCGGCTTCGACAAGGACGGCGTGCTGCTGGCCTTCGGCAGGTTGACCGTAATGCCCTGCACCGTGGCCGTCGTCATGATGATGAAGATCAGCAGCAGCACGTAGGCGACATCGAGCATCGGCGTGATGTTGATGTCGTCGTAGACTTTGCCTTCCTCTCCGACTTTCATGGCTGCGCTCCCCGCTGCCGGTCGGCGCTGCGCAGCGACACGATCGCCAGGAATTCATCGGTGAACACCTGCATGTCAGCGGTGACATCCTTGATCCGAGTCAACAGATAGTTGTAGGCGAACAGCGCCGGAATCGCGACCGCCAGCCCCGCGACCGTCGCCAGCAGCGCGCCGGAGATGCCCGGCGCGATCGAGTTGATGTTTACGTCGCCGGTCGCCGCGATCACCGCGAAGGTGATCATCACCCCGAGCACGGTGCCGAGCAGCCCCAGGAACGGGCCGCCGGAGATCGCGATGGTCAGCAGCACCATGTTCTTGTTCAGCTTCTGGCTCTCCCGCACGACGGCCGCGTCCAGCCGGGCGCGCACCACGTTCAGCGCTTCCGCGCTCAGCGCGGTGTCGGCGCCGCCGAAGTGCAGCTTCAGCTCCTGCACGCCGGCATGGTAGATGTGGTAAATCGGCGAGCCCTGGAAATGGTCGTGCTTGCCAGCCACCGCCGCCAGAAACTCCGATTGTTCGTTCTCGCGCTCTTCCTCCGTTTCTTCGGCATCCAGCCGGCCGAAATCGGTGGTCGCGAGGTTTCGGTATTGCGCCAGGAAGTCTTCGTTTTCCTTGCGGGCCCGGTTCAAGGTCAGGGTCTTGCCGACCATTACCAGGAGGCTGATCACCAGCATCACGCCGCACAGCGCGATCACGACCCAGCCGTCGACGGTCAGGCTTTGCAAAATGATCGCGAAATAATTCAGGTCGTCGCCCGAACCCGAGGATTCGTCCTGGCCGAAATTGAGCACGGTGAAATCGGGGCTCTGGCTGCGGAACTGCAGCTTGATCCAGTTCGCGCTGCGCGCCTGTTTGGCGACCTGCACTTCGTCGAGCAGGCCGATCAGGTTGCGGCCCTGCCCGTCGCCGCCGATCGCCAGCGCCGGCGTGAGCGCGGCCAGCTGGATCGGCGAGGTGCCGACATTCTGCCCGTTCAGGTAAAGCTCCAGCGCATCCTTACGGGCGACCAGCGCCAGATGCTGCCATTTCGCCGGCTCGACATTCACCGCGGCAGTTTGCGCTACATCGCCGCCCGCGCCCTGGTAGCGGGCAATCGCGGAAGTGCCTTCCAGCGCCAGTTCGATCCGTCCGGCCGTATCCTTCGCCTCGAACAGCGTCGCGCCACCTTGGGCCTGGTCGATTTTGACCCAGGCGCTGAACGTCAGGCCGCTGTCGGGCGTGACCGCCAGGGCCGGGTTCGCATTGACGCCGATCCCGCCCTGGCCGTCGAATTTCGCGGCGGCCCCGATGAAACCGGCCGGATCGATGGCCGCCTTGGAGGACGCCGCATGCAGCGCATAGGCGGTGGCGTCCTGCGGCAGCGCCTCGCCTTCGCGGAAATGGAAGACCAGCGCCTGGTTCGCGTCATAGATGCCCTGGGCATCGGAACCGTCCGCCGCGTTCGCGTTGCCGTAATACATCGAAAAGCCGTCGGTGCTCTCGCCGCCGCGGACGGCCGGCACCTTGACCCAGACCAGCCCGAGCTCGGTCAGCGTATCGAGCTTTTCGATGTGGTGTTTCAGCGGGGTCTTGTCGTCCAGCATGAAGCGCAGGTCCTTGCCGTTTTCCGCCAGGTCGAGAAAAAAGCCGAAGTTGCCCGCGTGCAGGCGCACCAGCAGTGGAACGTCGTGCAGGGTTTCCCCAATGTCGGCGCCGGTCGCGCCGGCATCCACGGTCAGCTGTTTGCGCGACGGCCAGTCGTCGTTCCACCACGCCTGGGCGCACAACGGGATCAGGATAAGCGCCATTCCCAACCGGAAACGGCCGATAAGCGATTTTTTCATCGAAAATAAAGTCCTAAAAATTGAAAGCTCATTAAATTGCGCCACTGCCTTTGCCCTAAAGCCAGCCTTCGCAGGATGTGCCGACGCAAGGAGGCGCATCAAATCGCGACTAATGCGAATGATGCGCTTCACTTCGTTCAGCACATCCTACGGTTTTGCCCTTGCCTTGAAAGCCAACCTGCGTAGGATGGGCTGACGCAAGGAAACCCATCGTTCGCGCGCGATCTCCTGAAACACCTGCGTACCTTAAAAAACCAGAACCGTGGAGAGTCCTGCACAAGGTACGCGCAGCGTACCCTACGGATTTTTAAATCCCGCAGCCCGGCTTGCCTTCGCGAATATCGCTGACCGAGCAGTCACCGTAACCGACCACATCGGTGCTGATCATGCTGACGACCGAGCTCCGGCTGTCTTTTCGCTCATCGTCGTCCTGCCCGCCGCTGTTTTCGGCGCTGTCGGCGGCCGATTTCGCCGCGCTGGCCGCGGCGCTGTCGGCGCCCGAAGGCACCACCGGCGCCGGCGGCGCGGTCGGTACGCCGACCGTGCCGCCGGAAGCCTGAATGTTCGAAGCGCCGACCACCGCCGTCGCCGCGATCACGATCTGCCCGCCGCTGATGCCCGCCTCGCCCGCGTCGACGATGCCCTGCGGCGCCGCCAGCGTGACCTGGCCGTCGCCGATCGCCTGGATGCCACTGCCGGACACGATCGGCGGAAAAATCGTGACGATGTTGCCTTTCTCGTCCACCAGCGTGACCGGCGGCGGCGCCGCGATCGCCGATTTGGCGCCTTTGCCGGCGTCGATGCTGCCTTTCGACGACCAAACCGTGATATCGCCGCCGCTCAACGTGAAGACGCGCGACTGGTTCACGTTGAAATCCTTTTGGATCAGCGCGTTCAAATCGCCTTCCTGCTGCACCACGATGCCGAGCTCGTCCGCGGCCTTGTGGATGCCCGCGAGCTGGCCCGCCAACCCGACGTCGATCTTGCCGCCGGGCGCGGCCAGGTTGATGCCGCCGCCGTCCAGCGTCTTGATCTGGCTGAAGACGAGGCTGAGGTCGCCGGCGTATTGATCGCCCGGAAACAGCGTTTCAATGGCATCGAAACCGCGCTGGTACAGTTTGGCGCGTCCGCCTGCCGGCGCCGCGGCCGCGGCGGCCGCCGACTGCTTGATTTCCTCGAACAGCACCTTCAGAAACACGTCCAGATGTTCGCGCCGCCCGCGTTCATCGAGACCTGCCAGCGCCTGCAATGCCGCACGGTATTCGGGCTGCGCCTGATAGCGCTCGATAAAGCCGTCGAAATCGATCGCGTCGGAGAGCCCGGCCAGGAGATTGATCGACGCGCCGTTCGGGCTCAACGCCGGGTTCACGATGTTGCCGATCGTCCGGATGCCGGCGGAACTGCCGAGATTGACATTGCGTCCCGCCAGCACCTGCAGTTGGCCCGGCCCGCCCACCTCGATCTTGTTCGGATTGGCCAGCACGACGCCGTCCGAACTGATCTGGGTATTGAAGGCGATGTCCCGGCCCGCCTGAATCAGCGATACATCGTCGTTTTTCAGATTTTGTCCGGACACACTTAAATTCCTGATATCCCGGCCCGCGACGAATTCGGAAGCCTTTGGCAGGAAGAAAATCACCTGCGCGCCGGGCGCGAAAGCGATGTCGCCGAGGTTGGCCCGAATCACCGGCTTGCTGCCGTTATTCAGGTGCACCGGCGTTGCGGCGTGAATGATGTTTGCGACCGGGCTGAACGGGTCGAGCCGTTCCTGGGCTCTGATCAGGCCGTCCTTCAGACTGCCTTCCAGCGACCTTGTCGGCGAAAGACTATCCGGCAGCAGCGACACGTCCGCATCGGACATGTTCACCGTGACCGTCTCGCCGGCGGCCGCCGAGGAGCGGACGTTCCGGCCTGCCAAAAGCTCCAGTTGGCCTTGCGCCGACGGGAACAGCGTCATCGATTTGTGGATGGCGATATCGCCGGACAGCGCGGCCGCCTTCACGATGCCGGGGTAAACCGAATATTCGAAACCGGCGCCGGCGTCGTTCTGGAACAGGATGTTCCCCGCGGTCGACAAAAACTCGACCGCGCTGTCCGCGCCGTAGGTGAAAAACCGCGATTCGCCGTCGACCGGCTGCGTCTGTTTTGCCACGGTCGGGTTGTAAACGCCGCTCAGATTGATGTCCTGGCGCGCCTGAATGTCGAAGCGGGCGTCGCCCAATTCGAATACCGCGCCCTTGCCCGCGCCATTGGCCGCCACGCTGCCCCCGGCTTTCAGCGCGGCCGTGCCGAGCCCGGTATAAAACTCGCCGCCGACGATGTCGTTGCCGGCCGTGACCGCCAGATTGCCGCCGCCGTTGACCGCGATGCCGTTCTTGAGCCACTGGTTCGGTGCGGACTCGACCGAGCCGAGCGGTTTGCCGGTGGTTGGAATCATCACCGAAAGGTCGCGGATATCGCCGCCGGCTTCGACGCTGACGTTGCCGCCGCCGAGTGCGCCGACGTTCTGGTTGAAGTTCCGGATGCCTTTGGCGGCGGGGATGCTGCCGGTCTGGCTGCTGCGATCGCCGCTGATATTGATGCCCCACAGGGTCGGCGTCTTGTTGTCCGCCAGGGATCCGCTCCGGACCAGCCAATCGGTCATTTTCTGCCCGGTATTCACGCCGTCGATGTCGCCGTCCGCGCGCAGTTTGATGTCGCCGCCCCGGGTCGGAAATTCGGCTTTTTGAAACAGCGTGCCGATCCGGGTCTCATCCAGGTAGCCGAAGCGGAGCAGGTCGTCCATCAACGCCGGATCGAGGCGGTTCAGGTAATCCGCCTCGCTCTCGCCGGCCAGGCGCGCGGGCACGCCGGGCACTTCGCCGCGCAGCAGCTGGTTGCGGGTGTACTTGGCGGTCGTGCCGATCGTGTAGACCGCCGCGGCCGCCGTCGCGTCGGACGGGTCGCTTGCGAAACGGATGTCGTTGCCCGCGTCGATCGCGATCGAGCCTGTGCCGGTCCGGACCTTGACCTGGGTTTTGACCGGCGCGCTCGAATTCGGCGTCAAAGGATTCCTGGCCAGATAGGAGGCGGCCAGGTTCACGTCGTTGCCCGCGATCAGGTTATAGCTCCAGGATTTGCCCGCTTGCAGCATGTCCTGGTAGACCCGGTTGGTCTGGCCCGGAATCGAATCGACCGCAAAGGCGTCGGTCAGCGAGGCATTGATATTCAGGTCGTTGCCGGCCCTGAGGGTCAAAAACCCGGGCAAGGCGTTGCCGCCACCGTAGCGCCAGTCGATCAGGTCCCAGGTATCCGCCAGCGTCAGGTTTTGCCCGCCGCGGATTTCCAGGCCCGGCAGCAGGGCGATGCCGGCGCCGGCGAAATCCGGCGCATGCGCCATGAAATCGGCGGTCTCCGCTTTCCAGGATGCGATATTGGCGGCGGTGATCGTTGTTTGGCCGTCGTAAATCCGCGTGGCCTCCAGCACGCTCCGGTCTGCATCGGCACCGGTAATGGCGGTCTTGATCGCGGCCACGTTGACCGTATTGCCCGCGTCCCTGCCGGTACGCAGATGCAGCGCACCGCCAAGGCCGCCCTCGCCGCCGGCCAGTTCGATCGCGCCGCCGGCCAGATCCAGGAGGCCGCTGCCGGCGTCGTCCCGGTGCACGGTATCCAGCGTGACGCGGCCGCCTTCCGCGCCCTTGGCGGAAGCACTCGCGTCGATTCTTGCGGAAGGGCCGAGCGCGATCCCGTTTCTTCCGTAAATCGCCACCTCGCCGCCCTGGCCGCCGCTCGCGTCGAGCGTTCCGTTCAGATTCACCTTGCCCTGGTCGGCCGAAAGATCGAACCGGCGCGCCGTCACGGTATCGCCGGCGGCTACGGTCACATCGCCGCTGCGCTGGCGCAGCGACACTTCCTGGGAAAATCCGGCCGCCGTAAGTTTGGCATTCAGATCCGAAAAGCCGCCGTCGCCGAAACTCAGCGCGTCGAGGCGCAGGCTTCCCGACTGCTGTTCGGCATTCGCCGGTTCATCGCCCAACGCGCTAACCAAGCCGTTCCACAAAAATTGCCCGCGCGCCGCCCGCACATCCAATAGACCTGCATCGCCGGCCAGCCGGATTTCGGCGCCAGCGGCCAGGTCGACGTTGCCGGCTACCGAAGACAGCATCACGGTGCCCGCCGGCGAGAAGCGATCGAGTTCGCCGAACGGGACGGTCCGTCCGGAAACGTCGATCGAAGCGCCCGCGTTCAAAGCCAAATCGCCGGTCAGCGCATTCAGTTCCAGAATCCCGGAAGGCAGATCGAAACGGCCGCTGCTGTCGATCGCATCGGCCCTGATCGACCAGCGGACGCCCAGGCCGGCCGGCGAAAGCCCTTCCGCCCCGGCCGGCGAAGCCAATGACACCCGATGGCCCACGGCGTCGATAGCGGTCGTGGCGCCTGCGTCGCCGGTGAAATGCCCGGCGTTTAGGGCCAGGTCGCCGTCGACGCGCCAGATGCCCGGCGCCGACAGGCTGCTGTTGCCGGTCGCAGGATCCAGGACCTGTCCCGTACCCTTTACCGCATCGGTGGCATTCACGGTAACCTGACCGAATCCGTCGACCGCATAAGCGCCGCTGCCCAATTCGAAAGTGCGGGTATTGAACACCAGGCTGCCGGAACCGGTCCCGCTGTGCTGCGAGCCGGAGCCGCTATTGAACAGGCGGATGCTGTCGGCGGAAAACTCGGCCGTGGAGCCGGCGTCATTGAAGCCGTTAATGGCTGCCGCGCCGATTTGGAGCCGTTTCGCGTCGATCCCGACCGCGCCGTAAATATCCAGGTCGGTCGCGCTGATCAGCTGCAATTCGTCCAGATCGAAGGCGGTTTTCGACAACACCAGGCCCGGCGTATCGGCGGGCGCCTCGCCCAGGCTGATCCGGCTCGATTTCAACGCCAGCGAGCCGCCCTGCATGTCGATGTCGCCGTCGAACACGGTATTCCGGGTCGAATCGAGCCCCATCGAACCGCCGGCCGCGAGCCGCGCGCCGCCTTCGACCGTCAGCGTGCCGGTGTTGCCGGTCACCGCCTTGTCGCGAATGACGTTCACCTGCGCCGAGGAAGACACCCGCAGCAAGGCGCCGTCGCTGCTGGCCGCGCCCTTGTTGTCCACCAGCAGGTCGGGTCCGGCCTTGCCCGTATTGCCGGCGCTCTCGACCACGGCGCCGCTCTCCAGTTTGAGCTGGTCGCGCGCGGCCAGCACGATTTCCCGGCCGCTCAATTGCGCGTCGCCGGCCACATTCAGGGTTTGCGTCGACACCCTCACGCGCTGTCCGCCCTTTTCCTTGCTGCGCACGCCGCCCAACAGCAGGCTCGGTGCGTTCAGTGCGTTCAGGTCGCCGTCGAACAGGCTGACCGTGCCGGCCGGGCCCGACGCCACGTCGTCGCGGCTGCCGACCACGCGGAGTCGGTCGGCGCTGATATCCACCTGGCCGCCCAGGCCGTTCAACGCAGAGGCCGCAGCGAGTTCGGCACCCAGGGCCAAGCTGTTGCGGACATCGATCGACAGGCTGCCGGCATCCTTCGGAAGCTGCGGCGCAGCCGTGCCTTCGGCCGCCGCTTTATCGGCAAAAAACGTATTGGCCGAATAATCCTTGAATTCGGACCGGGCCCGGGCGATATCGCCTTTCTCGACCGCGAACCCTTGCCAGCGGGCATCCTGAATACCGGCGCTCGGCGCGCCGTAACGCCCGGCGACGATGGTCGCGCCGGCAAAGTCCTGCTGGACCTGGCCGGGCTGCAAATCCTTGAATCCGGCTTTGGGCGTGACCAGGTACGCGCCCGGCAACAAGGCGTAATGGGCCGGCAGCAGGGTGTACCAACCGGCACTCAAGCCCGCGCCTTCGCTCAGGTAGACGCTGTCGCCGACGGTCAGGCCGGATTTCGGGAACTCCAGGGGGTCGTAGGGCGTCAGCGCATTGCCGAGCCCCGGCATCACCGCGAACTGCTGCGTAAAACCGGGACTGTTCGGATTCAGCACATCGGTGCTGCCGCCGGGACCCGGAATGAATTCGTAGGCGTAAAGGTCGCCGCCGCCGGACAAGTCGACTTTCGCGCCGTCCTGCAGCGCGATGTCCTGTCCCGAAAAGGTCAGCCGTTTTTCCGGCGGCGTATCGATCAGCCGGTTGATCGCGCCGGTCGTATCCAGCGGATACAGCCAGTTCATCCCGCCCGACACTTGGCCGAACGGCACGGTCAGGCCGTCGCCCGACACCGAGGTCAGGCTGCCCGGCGCCAGTTCCAGCGTCTTTTCGGCATTCAGCGCCAGCGTTCCGAACGATGCTTTCAGCACGCCCGCCTGGACGATGTTCGGCGCATTGACGGTCAGGCGGCCGCCCGCCGACAGCACCGGCGCCGAAGCGCCGCCGCTGTTTTCGATGCGCACGGTTCGGCCGTCGCCGCTCACATTGATCGTGTAGTCGGTCAGCGTGGCCGGATAGACCTGGCCCGCAGCGATCGTCAGATCACCGTCCAGCTTCAGTTCGCCGAGAAAATCCTTGGTGTCGCGGCGCACGCGGATGCCCACCGCCCGCACGTCGCCCGCGCTGGCCAGCTTGACGTCTCCGAAACCGTTGAAGCTCAGGCCGCCGACCAGGTCGATACCCTTCGCGTTGACGGTGAACCGGCCGCTGCCGCCGACCGCATCCGGCGCCAGACTGCTTGAAAACGAGCCGTCGCCCAACGCCGTATCGAGCCGGCTTTGCGTCGAGCCCAGCGCCGCGTAAGCGGTGTTCAGGACCACCTGCCCATCCTGGGTTTTCAGGGTGGGGGAATCCAGCAGGATGCTTCCGGCCGCATCGAGCTTAACGTCGCCCTTGAACAGAATGCTGCCGGTATGCCGGTTGCCCGCGGCCGCATCGGTCTTGAACGACAGCGAAGCGGCGCCGGAGGCGTTCAGTTTATCGGCGCTCAGCAAGGCGCGGCCGTTGTAGGCGCCGCCGATCGCGTCGCCCGGACGCAACTCGGCCGGAATCGAGGCGGCCGCGTCCGCCGCAATTTCGAGCGAGCGCGGTTTGGCGACCGCTTGGTCGTCCGGAAAGCCCCCGCCCGGAATCGGAAAATCCGGCTTCTGCCTGAGTCCGCCGTCCAGTTCGAAGGCCAGCGTGCCGCCGCCTGCGCCTTTGCCGCCTTGCGCCTTGAAGGTGCCGTCCGCCAGGATGCCTTCCCCGGCCTTCAGAGTGATCGTGCCGCCGGCGGATGAAACCGCCTTCGACACCGTCTTGACCTCGGTCCCTCGGTCCCGGATTTCCCTGAAATCCAGCGTGCTGGCCGTGCCGGAAACGTCGATTTCGGAGCCGGCATAGGCCACGATATAACCGCGGTTCGCAGTCAGCTCGACATGGCCTCCCGGCAGCACGTCGCCCATGCGCAGGCCGTAAGGATTCAGTTCGGCTTGGTAAACGCCGCGCGCCGCCAAGCGGCTTTCGGCACCCAGCCAGATGCCCTGGGAGGCGAAAAATCCGCTGTCGCCCGCAGTCGGCACGTCCAGAGTCAGGAATATTTGACCGCCCGGCGCCTCGATCGCGCCGTCGAGGAAAATCGAGGTATCCGAATTCAAGGCGACGGTGCTTCCGATGTCCGACCTGATCGCAGCGCCTTTGCCGACGCTCAGCACGGCGTTACGGTCCTGGCTCGCCGATTGGCTTACGGACAGCGCCAGGCCGGTCGGGTCACGCACGAACTCCGGCAGCGTGACCGCGGATGCGACACCTTTCAGGGAAGTGCCGCTGGGTTTCAGGTAAGTGTCGCTCTTGAGCTGCAGATTGCTTTGCAGCGGTTTCAACTGCACGTTGTCCGCTACCTTCAAGCCGTAAAAGTTCGCCGTGATGGAGTAATCGCCGAAGCCGCCCTGCTGAAAAAAGCCGGGCTGCAGGACAAGAGGCGTCGCGGCGGAATCCGGACGGCCAGGCGCCGCGTCGGCCGGACCGATAATGACCTCGTTGCTGCCGATGTTCAAACGGCCGCCGTGCTGCAGCGCCCATCCCGACAGGCTGCCGCCGAGCAGCAGGCTGGAAATCTTGCCGCCGCCCTGGTGCGTTTGGGCCAGTAAATCGATGGTGCCGCCTTTGCCGTCCGCGGGCGAGCCGTCGGCCTTGAGCCAGGCGCCGCCGCCGACGTCGATCCGGCTGCCTTTGTCGAGGCGCAGATCGCCCTGTTCGGTGACCAGCGAAACATGGCCGCCGTCTATCGAGGCCGCCGCCAAGGGCATGCCGTCGCGGACGCTCAGCCAGTCGTTGATCCAGGCGCCGCCGACGTCGATCGCGGCATGGGAGCCCAGGGTAATGAAGCTCGGCAGCAGGCCCGACGCGCTCAGCTCGATCGGTTTGAACGACACCTCGCCCGAACGGCTGGCGATCGATCCGAACATTTCGAACCCCGTCGATTCCAAGGTCAGCGCCGCGTGATCGTCCATGTCGATGTGCGCACCCTCGTCGATCCGTATCAAACCGTTGGTTTTGATGTCGACATTCCGAATGCCTCCGCGCTGGAACAGGCTCGGATCGATGACCAATGCGGCGGCTTCGGCCGAACCTTCGGCTTTGCGCGGCAGCGGGTCGTCCGCGCCCAAATCGGGCAAGACCGGCGCGGTTCCGAACACGATGTCCTGCCGGCCGAACAGATTGTCGTTGCTCAAGTCGATGCTCAGCGTGCCTCCCGGCGCGCGCTGATCGGGCGTCCGCTGATAGGGACCGACGACCGTGGCGCCGTTCAGCGTGCCGTCCAGCCGCGCTTCATAAGCGCTGATATTCAGGCTGCCGCCCGCCTTGCCTTCGATATAACCGGCCTCGAAGCGCCGCGTCAGCGAAGCCGCCGGCAACCGCTGGCGGATCGCCCAGGGCGCGTATTTGATCCGGTCCCCAAGCAAAGCCGCATCGTAGCGGCGGTTCGGATCGGCTTCGGAAATATCGAAAATTTCGCCGCCCGAGACCAGCTTGGTGGTGCTGATAAAGCCGTCCCGGTAGTTGACCGAGCCGCCGGAGAAGTCGAGCGTGCTGCCCGGCTTCGCGACGATATCCCCGCTGGATTTCAGATCGATGGTGCCGCCCGACGTGCTGCGTTCGTCGATGTTGCGCGCGATCCGGTCCACCGCGCCCTTGATGTCGGCGAGCGGGATGCCGGCTTTGGTCAAGGCGCCGGTCTCGGCATCGTAGGCCAGATTGGCATCGCGCAGGTCGACAGAGACCTTTTCGCCGGCCAGGACGCCGTCGCGCTGTAAGGGCGAATCGCGCAGTTCGTTCTTGCGCAGCTCGACTTCGACGACATTCCGCTCCATCGCCAGGCTGACGTTCTTGACGCCGGACACGTCCACCTTGCTGCCGCTTTCCAGGTAGATCCGCGCGTTGCCTTTGATCGTCGGATTGGCCGGATTGTCCACCGCCTGAATCGATACGTTGCCCGATTTCGCCTGCACCAGGGACTGGTCCTTCAGCCTGACCTGATGGCCGCTGATTTCGATTTTCGAACGCGGCTGCGCCTGGGCGTCGATCGCGGTCGCGGTTTTGTCGGCATCCAGTTCGACGCGGGTCACGCTGCCTTTGTCCAACGTCACGGTCGCCCGGGTGCCGAGGCCGTCGCCCGCATCGGCCGTCCGGACCGTCGCCGCGGGCCGCAGCTTGCCGCCGGTCGAGGCAGGGTTTTGGATGCCCTCGCGCGCCAGCAGTCTGACCGTGCCGTTCAACTGCACCGAGGTGGTCGCCGAAGCGATGCCTTTCTGGTTGACCGCAAAGCCCATCAGGCTGACGTTGCCGCGTTCGGCCATGATTTTGCCGAGGTTGTTGACTTCGCCGCCTTTATTCACTTCGACCAGCAGGCCGCGGATATCCGAATCGCTGCCGGCTTCCTGGAGATAGACCTTGTCCTGGGCGGCCGCGACGATCGTCTGGCCGTCCGGCGTTTCGATCCTGCCGACATTGGTCACGCTCGGCGCCGCAATGATCACCCGGCCGCCGGCGCCCTGGGTTTTGATCTGCGCCCCGTTTTCGATGAAAATCTGGATCTTGACCTTATCGCCGTTCTGGTCGCGTACATACTGGCCCTGGTCGTTTTTCAGGTAGATTTCGCCGCTGCCCTGCAAGGCGGCGCTGTTGTTGATATCGAAAACTTTGGTGATGCCGCGCTGGAAGGTTTCGTCGCTGATGCCCAGCGTCGTCGCGACCAGCGAGTTCACATTGACCTGCGAATCCTTGCCGAACACGAAACCGTTCTGATTGACCAGGTAAACCTGGCCGTTGGCTTGCAGGGAGCCCAGGATACGGCTCGGGCTCAGGTCGTGGATCCGGTTCAGCGCGATCGACGTCGAACCCGGCTGGTCGAAGCGCACGCTGCTGCCCGCGTCGATGTTGAAGCTTTTCCAGTCCAGCGTCGCCTTGTCGGTAATCTGCTTGATGTTCAACGCATTGCCGGCGACCTGGGCGGTCGCCTGGCCTTGGGTCGCGATATCGACCGGCGTCTGGGTCAACGGGCCGGTGTTCAGCGGCACCGGC
This sequence comes from Candidatus Methylomicrobium oryzae, assembly GCF_016745425.1. Classification (GTDB taxonomy): domain Bacteria; phylum Pseudomonadota; class Gammaproteobacteria; order Methylococcales; family Methylomonadaceae; genus Methylomicrobium; species Methylomicrobium oryzae. The sequence continues at coordinate 21,574 of NZ_JAERVK010000026.1, forward strand.
AATTCGGCACGTACGGGCGGCACATCCATCCCGAGCGCCAGACCGCCGGCGATCAGCATCCTGATCGCGGTGACCAGTGGCTTGAGCCGGAATGCATGTTCATTCTTTCTGAGAGCGGAATCCTGTTTCATGACGAAAGGGTTGCAGCAAAATTAAAATTCATAGGCAAGACGAAAATCGATGCGCTGGTTGCCGACATCGACCGTGCCCTGCCGGTAGAACGGATAAGCCCATTCCACTTCGCCGTTCCAGTGCTTGAACAACTGCGCGTGCAGGCCGATGCCCGCGCCGGCCAGCCGGTAAAAGGAAGGCGTGTCCGGCAAAGGATGCTGGATCCACAGGTAGGCGTAATCGACGAAAGCATGCAGGCGCAGGCTATCGACGAAGTCCCAGTCCTGCCGCTTCAGCAGCGGCGACTGGAGTTCCAAGGATGCGTTCAGACCGTCGTCGCCGAGCTGCTGGGTCTGGTGGTAGCCGCGCACGCTGCCCGGCCCGCCGGCGGAAAACTGTTCGTTGCTGATCAGCGGGCTGTAGGAAAGTTGCCCGGACGCGCGGACCGCCAGCCGGAAGTCCCGGAACAATTCGCGCAAGTGTTTCAGGTTGGCGGTCAGATAGGCGTAATTGGTCGGGGCGTCCTTGCGCCGGTTTTCGAATTCCTGCGGGTCGCTGCCCAGCCCGCGGGCCGAAAAATTGAGCGCGGCGCCCAGGCTGGTCATCGCGCCCGGCTGCCGCCAGCTGCCGTCGTAGCCGATTTGAAAGGCCGGATAACTGACCGGCGTCGGCGCCATGTCCTGGCCCTGCAGCGTCACACCCTGGTTGAAACTCTTGTAGTCGAAACCCAGGGTCAGGCTGTGGGTGGCGTTCTCCTGCAGCCCGAAAGGCTTGATCAGGCGGGTGCCGTAAATGTCGCCGCTGCCGACCACGGTCAGGCCGCCCACGCTGGTGCCGATCGCGGTATTGGAATTGATCCCGATGCCGTAAAAGGCCAGGCGCGTATCGGCCCAGCCGGTCGGCAGCACATAGGTGCCCGACCAGACTTCCACCTCGTCGTAGTTTTGGGGAGAAACCTGATACTGCAGCGAAGCGCTGTGAAAACGCTGCCACAAGTTGTCGTAACGCAGCGAACCGACCAGGCGCGTCCGCGAGGTGCTTTCCGGATTGCGGCCGTTCACTTCGAGGCTGCCGTGCAGCGGGACTTCGTCCTTCACATGCAGTTCCACTTCGGTCTTGCCCGGCGTATTGCCGGCGCGGAAAACCGGCGTGACCTGGCGGTCCGCCGAAGCCTGGTTCAAGGCGGCCAACTGCTGCTGGATCTCGGGCATGTGAGGCACTTTGCCCGCCGCCAAGGCAGGAATATCGGCCCGGATCCTGCCCAATGCGTAATAACGGGAGCCGGAAATCTTCAGCCGCTCCACGGTGCCTTCGACCACTTGCAGGCGGACCGAAGCGTTCACCACATCCTGCTCGGGAATTTCGACGATCACCGTCGGATAGCCGTTCTTCTTGTACACGTCTTCCAGCGCCTGCCGAGCCTTATCGACATCCTCGATCGACTTTCCGGGCCCGAGAAACGGGTACACGGTTTTTTCGATCAGCTGCCGGTCCAGCACCGTGTTGCCGTCCACCTGGAACATCAGCAGGTCGAACGCCGGCGGAACCTCTTCCGTTGCTTCGGCAGGCGCGGCATGGACCGATGGCCACGCCGGCGGGAACAGTGAAATAACGCTCCATGTCAGCAAGGCGCGTCCGATGAATTTATGCATGGATTTGAAATACTCGTACTATATAAAGTCGCAGAGCACATCCTGTGCCAATACCCATCCAATTGAATTGCAAAGCGTTTTTATCCGGACATTGGATTTATCTGCTGCCCTGGCAGCAGCGGCTGCTGAAAGGCTGTTGATAGATCAACAGCCCGGATGCGGTTTTGGCGTGTACCGGCGGGAAATGGCGCCGGTACACGCCATGAAGAGGCGATGCGGACCGGGACGGAAGGCGCGTCCCCGAACCGCATGCTTGACTGAAATTCCGGCACGGCGCCGGAACGCTGCGTGTGCTCTCCCCCCTGAAAACACAGTGACAGAGCCGAGCCGGAGAACCCGTCCCGGTCTTTATGAGAACTTGCGGATGCCGTTGCGGCGTATCCGCGTTTTCTCCTGGCGCGTCCCTGCCGCCGAATCGGCCGGTCCTATCCTGTCGACCTCCTGCCTACTGGCAATCCGCCAGCGGCGCATCGGCCGGGTTGATCGTCGCATTGGCGGTGAGGATCTTCGTCGCGTTATTCGCGTCGGTGATCGTCGCGGTGATCGTATAACCGCCGACCAGTCCGTAGAAATGGCTGCCGGTCGCGGACGCGATGCCCGGATTCAACTGCGTCGGGCCGTCGCTTTGGCCGTCGCCCCAGGCGAGCGTCACCTTATAGGGCCCGGCGCCGCCGGTAATGGCGACCTTCGCCTCGACAGGCGTATTGAAGGGGACGGTCGCCTGCGTCAGATTCAGCGTTCCGCCCAAAGCCGACGCTTGCTGTTCGGACACGGTAATCCGGAACGTCTGCGCCTTGCTGCCGCCAGCCGTATCCGTAACTGTAATCGTCAAGTCGTAAGCTCCCGCATTGGCATAGACATGGTTGACGGATTTGGAAGTGACGCCGTTGCCCAGGGTTTCCTGTGTCGGCGCGCTACCGTCGCCCCAAGCGAACGCCACCGTGTAAGGGCCCGTGCCGCCGGTAATCGCCGAAGCTTGCGCCGTAAGCTGGCCGCCTTTCGTCAGCGCGGTCGAAGTGACGCTCAACGCGGCATCCAGCGCCGGCACGGCCACAGTCACGGTTTCGCCGGGACCGGCTTTTTGCGTGCCGTTCGCATCGATCACGGTGACTTTCTGCGTAAAACTGCCCGCGTTCGCATACTGATGGCTTCGGATTTTCGAAGTTTCGCCGGCGTTCAATTGAATCTCTTCGGCCGCCGAGCCGTCGCCCCATTCGAATTTGACTTTGTAAGGCCCCTTGCCGCCGCTAATCCCGGAAGCGCCGGCAGTCGCCGTTTCGCCCGGAGCCAGCGTCTTTTTATCCAGCGAGAACGCCGCGTTCAAAGGCTGCACGTCGGCGACCGTTACAATGACCGTATCGGTCGCCTTCGCATTGTCGTTGTCGGTCACGGTCAACTGGAACTCCAATTGCGCAGGCGCCGCCGGGCTTACGAACGATGCCGCGGCGCTTTTGGCGTTAAGCAATTTGACTTTGGGAGCGCCGGGCCTTTTCAACTGCGTCCACTGATACTTGACGATCCGGCCGCCGCGCGCGGCATCGGGATCGGTGCTCAGGCTGGCCAGCGCCACGTTTTCCGAAAGGCTCGCGCTGAAGTCGGCGCCCGCGTTCGCAACCGGCGGCGCATTCAGCGGCTTCACCGTCAGGACGGCCGTCTTGGCCGCGCTCGATCCCTCGGCGTCGGTAACCGTCAATTGAAACGTGAACTTGGCCGGTTTGGTGCGTTTGTCGGTCTTTTGAATCGGCGGCGCGGTCAGGGTCGGCCTGGACGTAGCGGCGCCATTGATCGTGACGCTCGGCGAGCCCTTGGTTTGCAGCCAGGCATAGCTCAGGGCGCCGCCTTCCGGATCCGCGCTGAGGCTGCCGTCGAGCGTCACGGCCTCGCCTTCGTTGACCGGCACGACCTTGGCGATCTTGGCTTTGGGCTTTTTATTGGCCGCTTCCGCCACCGGCGAAACGGACAGCGCAAAGGCGAGCGTTAAAAGCCCGACAACCACCAGCCGCAACAAGCCGCCGAATCGCCATGAAGCATCGCCGGCGCCAGCTCCCGGCCCTATATCAGGGAACGGCGAAAAAAGCCGCTCCGTATAACGCGTAGATAATAAAGTCATCTTGAATTCCTCGAATCTGCCGGCCTATTTCAACTGGATTTGCAGACCGCCGGCGGCCTGGTCGTCAGCCACGGGAACGATACCGGTCTGCGTAGAACCGGTGGCCTCGCAGAAATGGGTCAACGGAACCACGGGATTGTCGGGATTGAACGGAATCGAGGCGGTAAAGCCGCGCGGATCTTTCGTCGTCGCAAAGATGCCGCTGATGCCGAAAGGCAGCGTCGCATTCACCGCTTTGGCAACGGTCGGACTGCCCAGATCGTCCGCGAACGCTTTCAGCAGCGCCTTTTTATCCGTCCATTGCGAATCGCCGGACTTATTGGTACGGTACAGCACGACGCCTTCCGCCCAATGCGGATAGACGCCGGCCGCGACATTTTCGATGGTCGGCGCAAAACCGTCGATTTTCACGTAGCGCCAGGGATTGGCGCCCGCATCCCTGTCGCCGCTATTGACCGCGATCCCCCAGATTTTTTGCAATCCCGGATTCAAACCGGAAGCGTTGGTGCCGTTGTTCCAGTCTTTCAGCAGGTTATTGGTGGCATTGACGCCTCCGGGCGACTTCACGATCGGGGCCGCAATGTCTTCATCGCCGTCCGGCGTGTTGTCCGCCGGCTTATTCGCGTTGGCGGTGCCGGGATAATTCAGGAATTTGGCGTAAGCGACCGCGCCGATCGCCGCGCCTTTGTTACGCCGGCTGACGCCGACCGGCGTTTTGCCGTCGCCGTTCGTGAACGGCGCCGCAATGCCGGCGTCGGCCGCCACGTCGACCAAACTGACCGCCTGATTGGTGTTTTTGTCGACGATCTTGACCTGCTCCCAGCTCGCGATTTTGCCGGCCAGCAGCGAAGCCACGAAATTACGGTTCAGATTCGGCAGCGAACCGGCATCGTAAGCGCCGACCGTTACCGCCTCAGGCAGCGAGCCGGCTCTTTTCTGCGCGGCCTGCAAGACTCTGTAAAGTTCCTCGGTTACCGCCAGGCCGTACACCAAGCCTCCGGTGGGCACCTGGGTAAATCCTGCGGGCACCTGGTTCAAAGTGAGAGGCCAATCGGGTTCCGGCGCGCCGGTAATGACTTCATTGACCTGCTCGGGGTAATTTTCGGTATTCGGTTTCAGCAGAATATCGGGATCGACGCCCAAAAAGCCGCCGTCGGAAACGACTTTGGTCAAATACGTGGAAGCATTGGCCTGGCTGATGGTTTTTTTCCACTTCTTGCCGCCTTCCGCGCCATCCACCTCCCAGTCGGCCTGGCCCAGTCCGACGATGTTCAGGTGTTCCAAAGGCAGGCCGTCGCCGTTGTTGGCAAACAGCGGGACGACGCCATAGCCCGCGGCGCCGTATGAGCGTTTTTCCAGAATGATTTTCTTGCCGGCCAGCCCGCCGGGCAAATTGGCGTTGCCGGTAAAATAGAACGACTGCCAGCGCCCGCCGATGCTGGAACCCGAAACGTCACTGAACGTATCCAGGGTGCCCGGCGCCGCCAGCGTGGCCGAGACGACCCGGGTAATGGCCTGGTCCTGGGCCGCGCCGCCGGAGGTATAAACGATCAGATCCGGGGCGCCGTCGGTCCAGGGCGTCAAGGCGCTGGCGGACTGGGCGCCGGCCAGCAGGGAAACGGCAAAAGCCAATTGTCGTGATTTTTTCATAAGGCATATCCTCAAATGATATTGATTCGAATGAATCCGGGCAGATGCCGAGATCGGAGTCTACGGCTGAACCCAATATCAAGAAAAAAGCATGCCAATATGTAACATACTGATAATATGAAATATTTATTTGAAATTCCGCTTCCGGGCTGTTGCTCTGGAAGCAGCCGCTGCTGACCTCCTGTTGCTGTATCACCAATGCTTTTTCATAAAGGATGCGGCTAAAGACAACTTCCTGAAATAGAGCCCTGATCGTCCCCGCGCTCTGCACTCGGCGTTATATCCATCGAACAATCTGATCCGATACCCGGCCGGCAGGAGTCCAAAGCTTGCTTTGGATCACGCCTAAATACGGCGTTCAAAGTAAGTTCAAAGCAAGCTTTGGACTCCTCGGCAGCACAGGCGCACTCCCGGCACTCCGGCGTTAAGGATCCGGTAGAAGATAACTTTCCGGAGTTGATTGTTATGAAAAGCGGGTTTATTCACTCCCCCTTTGAAAAGAAACGCTCAGTCCCCCTCTTTGAAAAAGACGACTGTACGGATGCAGGAGCGATTACCGAGGGGTTAGGGGAAATTTATCAAACAAATCCCCCTCGATCCCCCTTTTTCAAAGGGGGAGGTGTTGTTGACGAAACCCTTTTTTCAAAGGGGAGGTGTTTTTTAACGAAACCCTAAGTGGGGTGAGGGATAAAGCGATGCCGCCGGCGCGCGGTATGAATTCATCATTTCTTGTACTTTGAAGCGCAGAGGGAACGGCGGCTTCACCGTACCGCACGACCCTGCTGACCGGCGGGCAGGATGCCAGCAATCCCTGTCCGGCATCCAGCAGCGCATGCGGCCTGCAATTCAGATTTGCATTTAAAATCATACAATTAAATATTGGCATATAAATTGACTATTAAATTTCGACGGCAAACGATGCCAAAGCCCTGCCGCCGATAAGAACCCCAAACCGTCCTGCAACGAATCGGCTCTGTCTGGCGTCCCGTTATTTTCGAATTAAACCTCATACTCTATTCAGGTGAACCTATGAAAAAGCACATTGCGATTATCGCAGCCTTATTGTTTGCAAGTACCGGCGCTTTTGCCGAGGAGCATGCCGCCGAAGCGCTGAAACACGCCGAACATGCGCTGACCCACGGCAAAGCCGGGCATGCGCCGCAACTGGTCGATCATGCGGAAAACGCGCTCAAGCATGCCCAGCAAGCCGAAAGCGCCGCCAGCGGCGAAGCCAAAAGCCATGTGACCGCCGGCATTAAAGCATTGGAAGAAGCGATTGCGCACGGCAAGCAGGATCATGCCGAAGTTGCCGCACAGCATGCCGAAGAAGCCGTCTCGCACCTGAAGGCGGGAAACAGCTAACCGCACAGGCCGGGCATGCGCGCTGCCCGACCTACAGTGCTGAAAGCTCCGTCGATCTCTGCCGCCTTCCCCGCGGACGGGCTTCAATCCCGTCCCGATCTTTCATCGGCTTTAGGCCGTCCGACACAACAACGTAGATCGGGCATGCTTTTTATGCCCGACTTTAGACGTTTTGAAACGCCAACGTCATTCAGACTCGCCTGCCGACATTGGCAGGGGATGTGAAAACATTGGGCAACGATAAACCCGTTGCCCAACCTAGGTGACTAACGTTTGAGGTAACCGGCCGCCGGAGGATCGTAGGATGTGCTGAACGAAGTGAAGCGCATCGCACCGGACGCCCATTCGGGTATGGTTCGCGATCGATGGGCTTCGAGCCTCAGCCCATCCGCCGAATTACGGACTTTTTGAAAAAGCCGCGGCGGCGCATGTCGAAAAACCCGGATTTCAATCCGGGTTTTTCTGCCTTTTTCAGTATAACTATCGGCGATGGTCGAATTTCTGCGCTACCAATCCGTCTTGCACGCTTAAATCGCGTAAATCCTGATCGGTGAAGCCGAAGACAAAAAACCGGTTGTCGCCGGCGACGCCCGGCAGAAAGTCGTTATCGTTAGCGATCCATAAGGTATGGTATTGGGTGCCGTTGGAAACTACATCGCTTCCGAACGCGGCCCCTTCCAGTTTGGCCGGAATGTTTTTAACGTCGATACCGTAGGTCTGCAATGCCTGGGTGATGTCGAGGAATAACGACTTATTTACGGCAAAGGGCAGCAGGCTGCTTTCGCCGCTGACCTTCAGCGGGCCGATGTCGGTGGCGCCTTTCAGGTCGATTTTATACAAGCGTTTTACGACGGCCTTGCTGCCGTCGCCCAGTCCTTTGCCGTCGCGTTCCAGCACCAGGAACTCATGGCTGTTGAGCGCCAGAATTTCGCTGCTGTTATAGTTTTTGTTCGTATCGGCCAAATGGTTGTCGTAAACGTATTGACGGGTTTTACCGGTCTCGATGTCGATCGTCACGATCCGGTTCGCTCTGCCGCCGTCACCGCCGTCCTGGATCAGCGGGCTTTGCTCGAAGCCGATTAATGTGCTGCCGTCCGGGGTGATCGCCAGGCCCTCCATGCCTTTATTTGCAACCCGGCCGCTGGTATTGAGGTTGATTTCGTCACCGCCTTTGGCGCTCAAGTCGTGTGCATCGAATGCGGACGGCAGCGAGAAAATCCGTGTGCGTTTGCCGGTTAACCGGTCGAACTCGTAGACGTAGGGACCGTATTCGTCGGAAATATAAACCTTGCCGTTATGCCCCACGCGAATGCCTTCCGGATCGAAACGGGCATGGCGGGGATTGGTGGAAACCCCTTCGCCGAAATTGTCCGAGCGTCCGCTGAAGAAATGCCGGTTATGGGTGTTGATGGCGGGAACGGCTGTGCCGTACGTCAAGGATGCCGGGCTGAACAGCAGGGTGGTGCTTTCTAAAGCGGGCGTCAAGGTCATCGGCAGGCCATTGGACGGCGTGTCGATGAGCTGCATTGAAAGGGTATGGAATCTCGATAGATAGGAGGTGGTGTTGTCGACGTCGCTATTCCACGCCGTCGCGTTCGGCCCCCGGTCGGGCAGCGCCAAAAAGGTATTGTTACCGGCATAAGCCAGACCGGAGCCAATGCCGCCGAGCACATCGGCGCTGTCCACGCCGTTTTCCAGGGCGCCTGTTAAGCCGGAGAGGTCGTGTTGACCGCTCAAACTGCCGATGGCCAATAACTGCGGATTGGCCGCGCAAATCGCCGGCGCGCCGCACAAAGAGAGAAACAACAAGGCTTTTTTCATAAAAAAGTATCCAATTATTTGAAAGGAATCAATTTTTTAACATTCGGATATGAACTTTTTATGACAGAAGCCGAACGGCAATCGGCTTTTTTCTTTAGCCATCCCTTTACAGGCGTCATCCGGCGGAACCGCCGGCGCATTCCGCCTTACGCGGGTTATAACCTTGAAAACCGGTTGCGCGTTGTGGAATCGAATCTTACGAGGGTTGTTTCAAAGACAAGCGTAGGATTTGCTGAGCGATAGCGAAGCGCATCGCACCGAGTGCCCTTTAGGGCATCGTTCGCGATTGATGGGCTTCGTGCCTCAGCCCATCCTTGTATTATCCCATTGTGTTTTTCAAACGGGAATTCCTGTATAA
>NZ_JAERVK010000027.1 GCF_016745425.1 Candidatus Methylomicrobium oryzae
CGACCGGATGCCAAACCGTTAAAAACTCCGTTTACACAAAATTCAGGACACCCTCGGGTTTGCGCCGCAACCCCCGAATCGGTCGGCGTGGACCAAAAGCGGTGAAACTCATGCTATCACGGCAAAACGGGGACGGCGGCTGAATGTGATCGGCGCCCTGCTGTCATCTGGAAAACGGGTGCTGGCAAAACTGTGGCAGAGCATCAATGGGTTATGGTGCTTTGCGTTTTTGATGGCCATGCTGGATAAGGTCAGCAAGCCTTGGGTGGTGATCCTAGACAATGCGTCCATCCACACCGCCAAAAAACGAGAAATGGTCAAATGTTGTGTACGGGACATTGATTAAGCGGCGACTTTCTCCTGATCTTCCCGTACTCCATCCTTGAAGGAAACTCCCTGAATCACTTCGGCCAGGCGTGCAACGCCGCGTAACTTAAGCCAGCGGCGCTCGGCGCTTTTGACCCGCATGAACACCATCGCCAGGATGCTCTCCCGCGAGACACAGCCCCGCGTCTTGGCCGTGCGCAGTCGCACGGTGGCGAAGGTGGATTCGATCGGATGGGTCGTCCGGATATGAATCCAGTGCTCTGCCGGAAAATCAAAAAACGCGAGCAAGGCATCCTGATCCTTTTCCTGGCAATCCGCTGCCTTCGGGTACTTCGGCCGATACACGGTCAGAAAACGACTGAACGCGGTCTCGGCTTCCTTCCGGCTCGCTGCCATCCAGATTTCCTGCAGACCCGCCTTGGCTTTCGGTTGTTGGCTCTTGGGCAGCTTGTTCAGGATATTGGCCGTCTTATGCACCCAGCAGCGCTGACTGCGCGTCATACCGAAGACCTGCGGCAGCGCTTTCCAAAAGCCGAGGGCGCCGTCGCCAATCGCCAAGTGGGGATCGATGCTCAAGCCCCTCAACTTTAGGTCCAACAACACTTCCCCAGGAAGCTTCGCTTTCCCGGTAACCGTCAGAGAGCGCCACCAGTTCCTTCTTGCCTTCCGGGGTCGCCCCAATCACCACCAGGATGCATTGCGCCGCATCTTCCAGTCGCACGCCAAAGTGGATGCCGTCAACCCACAGATAGACATAGCGCTGGTGCGAGAGATCACGGCGCGACCAGCACTGCTGCTCGGCTTTCCAACTTTCCTTTAAGCGGCTGATCGTGCTCGCCGACAAGCCCGGCGCCTCAGGGCCTAACAGGGTGCTGAGCGCTTCCTGAAAGTCTCCGGTCGAAAGTCCTTTCAGATACAGCCAGGGCAACAATTGCTCCACGGTCTTCGTGCGCCGTAAGTACGGCGGCAGTAGCGACGAAGTAAACCGTAGCTGGCCTGCGCGGTCGCGGATGCGCGGTACCGAAACCTCAATGTCGCCGATGCCAGTCTGGATCGTGCGTTTCGGCAAGCGGCCATTGCGCACGACCCGCTGCAAACCGGCTTGAGTCTTTTCCGTTTGAAAACGCTCCAGAAAGGCGCTGACTTCCGCTTCGATCGCCACCGCCAGCATTCGCTGGGCGCCTTCTCGCAAGACATCGGTTAAAGCATCGGCTATCGGGCTCGCACCCGCTAGCGTTTTTAACGGGATGACCTTATCATTGCTCATGGCGTATTCACTCCTCTTTGTTAGGATTTGATGACCTTGAAGACCATCAAGAATACGCCGCTTTCCTCATCCCTTCATCCACAACTTTCAAGCATAGCTCCCAAAAAACTGGAACCTTACTGGGATCTCTTGGAAGAAAAAGGTATGCGTTTTTATTTTCTACCACCGTACAGCCCCGAACTGAATCGGATTGAGCTGCTGTGGCACAAGATGAAATATGAATGGCTCAAATTCAAACTGTATACGCCGGATGAACTGGAACGGGCCATCGACGAAATTGGGGAAGGATTCGGCGATTTATACAAGCTGACTTTTTGTTAGGCGCTTATACATGCGGGAGACCCAGCAATAAATGGCTGACCAACACCAACTATGCAAGGTAGGCTGGTCAATAATTGGGAAACTTCAGTCTACCTACATAAATTGGGTTTTCGATCATTTCCATTTTCTAAAAAGCCGACAGAAAGTCGGTCGCCGAGTCAAACAAATTTGTTAAACATGTTTTATGTTGGTAAATCTGGTTAAATTGTTGCTATTGAACAGGCAGACCTAGCTTCGGCAAATATTAAAACTCGGCAAATCTAAAGAAAATGACACTTTATGTTATCAATGCACCCGTTTTGACCGAATACGGGTTGTGGGAATTCATGGGACCATTAACCGTTAAGGAAGCAAGGGAGATACTTGATGTTGGGTTTGTTTCAGCTATCGGACATGACGCATGTGCCAAAGTGCTTAGCCAGATTTTGAACATCACAATCCCGGTCAATCGCATTTCTATCAGGATGCAAGCAGACGATGAAGCGTTAATCTTGCGGCTAAAGCAACGCTTGCCGGAAGGTAAGGTACTTGATGAAACTGAACTCAACTCACTTGAGTTTGAACTCGGTTTGCTAAAGCGATTGAAATAACGACAATAAAAGTAGAAATTACCATGAAGCAACCTCATGAATATCCAAAAAGAATTTTGCTGGCTGTTAGTGGCATGTCGCCGCAAATCGTCACCGAAACTGTCTACGCCTTAGCGGTGAATCACGTCGAGCCCTTTGTTCCGACTGAGATTCATTTGATCACTACCCAATCTGGTGCCCGGCAGGCCAAATTGCAATTGCTGGCTGAAGGCAACGGGCAATTTTGGCAACTGTGCGCTCATTACAGTTTGTCCGACATCCGCTTTACCGAACAAAACATCCATATCATAGAAGATAGACAGGGCTTGGTGCTAGATGACATTAAAACACCGGAACAAAACGAAGCCGCCGCTGACTTTATTACCGCTATCGTCAGTGAGCTGAGCCGCGACGATGACACGGCGATCCACGTTTCTATTGCAGGTGGCCGCAAGACCATGGGTTACTATCTAGGTTATGCTCTGAGTTTATATGGGCGACCGCAAGACAGGTTATCGCATGTATTGGTGACAGACCGTTACGAAAGTCTGAAAGACTTTTTCTATCCCACGCCGGACAGTCAGGTTATTTACGATAAGGATAATCATGCGCTTGATGCCAAAGAGGCGGAAGTCATGCTGGCTGAAATTCCGTTCGTGCGTTTGCGCGAAGGAATTCCAGATCACCTATTGGAAGGAAGATCAAGTTTTAATGAGAGTGTTAAATTTGTACGCTTAAGGGAAGGGGAACCGAATCTTCGAATTAATCTTGCAGACGCTACTATCTGGGTAAAAGATATTCAAATAAATTTAACTCAGACAAATTTGGTTTTTTATTTATGGACAATGGAACATTCGATGAATCGTGAATTTATCAAACGCCCAGGTAATAATGAAAATAACAAAAAATACAGCAATGAACTTGACGATATCTATGAAAAATATCTAGGAAAGCATAAACTTAACAATAAATTTAGTCTAACCCTAGCATTAGGCGTAACCGGTGTTTGGCTTAATGATCGGATAAACCAAGTAAATGAAGCATTTAATATTGCCTTAGGCAAACATGCGGCCAGGCGTTATTGTGTGCAAACAATTAAAGAATATCGTAATACTCGATATTTTATTGATTTAACAAAAGATCATGTTCAGTTTGAGGGAAATTAACTCATGCATCCTATATCCCCTCTATTGCAACAATCCAGCCGCATTGCACTGGCAGCTTTTTTACACGACTTGGGCAAATTTGCCGAACGGGCCCAAATCAAAGTCGATCCGCAAACGCTGGAAGACAACAAACAACTGTATTGCCCGCATCGTAAACAACACACCGACAACAAGGGCTATTTCACCCACGTCCACGCTGCTTATACTGGCTTGGCAATGGATTTGATCGAAGACAGCTTGCCCGACCTGACCGGCTCCGATTTCGCCCCGTTCGGCTCATGGAAAACTAGAGAGGTCGACGACTCTTTCATCAACGCCGCCGCCAAACACCATAAACCCGAAAGCTTTCTGCAGTGGATCATCGCCACCGCCGACCGGCTGGCGTCCGGTTTCGACCGTGAAGAATTCGAAAACTATAACGCAGCCGACGAGGGTACATCCACCGGCAAAAATCACTACACAGCCCGGCAACTGACTCTATTCGAGCAAATCCATAAAACCGGCTTGGCGAAGCGTGATTTTGAATATCGCTACAGACTCGAACCTCTGTCGCCGGACAGCCTGTTTCCGGTCGCAGCCAAGGGCTACGAAAGCGACGACAAGGAAGCAGCGCAACGGGAGTATGCCGAGCTTTGGCGGAATTTCACTCTGGCACTAAAGCAAATCCCCATATCGCACCGGAAAAACTGGCCGCTGTGGCTGGATCATTTCGAAACCGTTTGGGGCGTTTACACCCAGGCCATCCCGTCGGCCACGGCCTTCAATGTTCGCCCCGACGTCTCGCTGTACGACCATTCCCGCGTCACCGCCGCGCTGGCGACGGCCTTGTGGCGTTATCACCACGAACGCGGCGAAACCGACGATAACGCCCGCAAGGCTTTGAGCCAAGGGACGCAAAGCAGGGGTGAACCAAAATTCCTGCTGGTACAGGGCGACTTTTTCGGCATTCAGGATTTCATCTTTGCCAGCGGCGGCGATACCAACAAACGCGCCGCCAAATTGCTGCGCGGCCGTTCGTTTTACGTGTCGCTGCTGGCGGAATGCGCAGCGCTGAAAGTGCTGGATGCACTGGATTTACCAGCTACCAGCCAGGTCATCAACGCCGCCGGCAAATTCATGATCGTGGCCGACAACACTCCGGCCACCCTAGCCAGGCTGCAAGGGGTACAACAGGAACTGGACGCTTGGTTTCTAAACCATAGCTTCGGTCAGGCCGGCGTCGGTTTGGCCTGGACAGCTGCCTCGGGCAACGACTTTTGCTGCAAACGCATGACCGGCGCTGATAAAAGCCCGTACCGGCAATTGCTCGATCGACTGTTCGAACAAATGGAAATCAAGAAATGTCGGCGCTTCGATTTGTGTGTCGATACTGCGCCGCCAGCCGTGTTCGATGGTTTTCTCAATAATTTCGACAAGGATTTAGGGGTTTGCAACATCGATGGCCGCTCGCCGGCCCATCATCAACTCGAAGCCGATACCTTTGTCGGCGATCTGGCCTGGGATCAGATCGAAATCGGTCACTGGTTGACTCGCCGTCAGCGTATTCTGATCACTCGGCAGCCGCTGAACATGACTAGCGCGTTGAAAACGCCGATATTCGGCTATCACGTCAGTTTTGCCGAAGACGAAGAAGGGCGCGGTAAATTCGGCGCCGAAGCCCAATCCGGCAATCTGCTGCGCGCCTGGGATTTTTCCTTGCCGGAATCCGGCGACGCCGCGCTGTGGAACGGTTACGCCCGGCGCAACATCAACGCCTATGTGCCGATTGCCACGGAAACGGACAAACTGGAAGAACAATGGGACAAGTACATCGGCATCGATGAAAAGCTGGAAATTGGCGCCGCCAAAACCCTCAACCATCTGGCCTGCGCCAACCGTCGCCAAGACGCCGGCAAATGGACCGGCATCAGCGCACTGTCCACGCTGAAAGGGGATGTCGACAATCTGGGCAACATATTCCTGAACGGTCTTGGCGATGATGCCAGCTTCGGTAAAACCGCCGCCTTGTCGCGCCAACTCAACAACTTCTTTGCCATGTATTTGCCCTGGCTGTGCCAGCGGGAATATCCCGACACCTACACTGTATTTGCCGGCGGCGACGACTTTTTCCTGATCGGGCCGTGGTGGTCGCAAATCGAACTGGCCGAGCGTATGCGAAGCGAATTTAGCCGTTACACCGCCGAGAACGAATACCTGCATTTTTCAGCCGGCATCAGCACCACCAAGCCCGGCCTGCCGATCAATCAAATCGGCGAACTGGCGGAACAGGCGTTGGAGCAGGCCAAGGCACATAATCCCGAAAAGCGGGACGTGCCGCCGAAAAACGCCGTGACCTGCTTCGGGCAAACCGTAGGTTGGCACACGTTTCAAGAGCTGCTGCATAGTCGTTTGCCCAATCTGCAAGGTTTGGTGAATGAAAATGGCCTCAGTACCGGCTATGTTTACGGATTGCTGAACCTAATCGACATGGCCGAAAAGGTCGGCGAGAGACCGGAAAACGCCCTCTGGCACAGTTATTTTGCCTACCGCACAGCCCGGATGCTGGATCGCAAAAAGCTGGACAAGAAACAACGTGAAATCCGCCATGAAGCATTGGCAAAAGAAATCGCCCATGCCGGGATCAAGGAGCACGGCGGCAACTATCGCATTGCCTTGTTCTGTCATTTGTACCAGCAGCGGGACTAACCTTGGGGCCGACGAATGCACGCGACCTCGTTACCGTGATCCGAATAGGCATAGATGCCCCAGCAGAACGCGGGCATTGAGTGAAAAAGATAGGGTACGCACCGCGTACCGTACGACTTTAAAACATCGATTAACCGCTTCGATAAGGAGAACTCAAGATGGCTTTACACCCCCAACAACGACACGGCCAAGCACCGCGAGGCGGGTACGATGAAAGGCGCGTCGATCCCCTCGATACCTCGAACATTGATTTGAAAAACATCGCCGCCGACCTGTTCGACGGCGTTGCCAGAAAGGCGGCCGAAACTATCGCCACCTCAAAAAAGGAACTCAACAAGCCCACGCAATTGCGCCGCTTTTATGACGAAATCGTCTTGTGGGACAACAAATCTAATCTGCAACCCGAGCGCTTTGCCGAGTTTTTGCCGTTCATTCGCATGATTAACGCTAAAGTGGCTTATGCCTTGGGTAGAAAGTTGGTCGACGATAACTTCGTCAAACTAATCAACCACGGCATCGGCCAAATCGATAGCGCCGAGACGCTACGTTATTTCAAACTATTCATGGAAGCCTTTATGGGCTTTTACAAAGAAAAAAGACCCAAAGATTAAGGAGGCATCCATCATGCAACTCAGCGCAATCCAACTCCTGACCGGTAAGATCGAATTACTCTCCGGCCTGCACATCGGCAGCGGCAATACCGAGATACACATCGGCGGCACCGACAGTCCGGTCATCAAAAATCCCATCACTCAAGAACCGTACATTCCCGGTTCCAGTATCAAGGGCAAGATGCGTAGCTTGCTGGAATGGCATTTGGGCGTGGTCGGCATTACCGAAGGCCATCCGCTCAACTTTGGCGATCTGCCAAAACTTCAAGACGGCAGGTTAGCAAGAGCCAAGGATTTGATTCGTCTATTCGGCGGCGCGTCGGACAGCAAAAACGACGAAGGGTTGATTAAAGAAATCGGCCCCACACGTTTGGCTTTCTGGGATTGTCCATTGGATATGGCTTGGGTCGAATGGATGCGCGACACCAAAAGCTTGCCGCTCACCGAAACCAAGATGGAAAACATGATAGACCGTATCCGCGGCGTGGCCGAGCATCCGCGCAACACCGAACGCGTCCCCGCCACCGCCCGTTTCGACTTCAAGCTGACCATCCGCGTCCACGATGGCGAAGACTTGCTCGAAACCGTCTTGCAAGGGCTGAAACTGCTGGAACTGACCGGACTGGGAGGCTCCGGTTCGCGCGGCTACGGCAAAATCAAATTTACCCAGCTCGAACTGGATAAACAACCGATCCAGGACAAGCTCGAACAAATCAACCTACAACAGGCGGCCTGACATGCAACCGATACGCAAAGTTTACCAAGTCGCCCCCGACAGCATCGCCATCCCGGAAGAGCTGCGCCATCAACCGGTGGAAATCATCATCTGGCCGCTGACCCAAGCTGAATTGCCAGCGTTAAATCTATCAACCCGCGACACCGGAAAGCGAGATGAAAACTTATCGAATCACGCTTAACTTGCAATCGGCCTTCGCCACGCCGATGAAAGGTGACACCTTGTTCGGCCAGTTGTGCTGGGCCATCCGCAACCGCCTCGGCGAAACCATGCTGAGCGCCTGCCTGGATGGTTACCGCGCCGGCCGGCCGTTTGCCGTGTTGTCCGATGCCTTTCCCAAAGGCTATTTGCCGCTGCCGAAATTGCCCGGTTTTTATTACGAAGCCATCCCCGGCGCCGACCGCAAGGCCGTCAAAAGGCGTTGCTGGTTGCCGGAGTCCGCTGTAGCAAAGCCGCTGGCGCAATGGCTGAGCCACGCCGAAACCGCCGCCGACATTGCCGGCAAAGCCGGTCAACTAAGTCAGAAGCACCCGCAACCGCATAACAGCATCGACCGTCGCACCGGCACCACTGGCGTTGGCGCGTTTGCCCCCTACAGCATCGAACAGGAATGGTTCGTGCCCGGTCTGGAGTGGTCGGTTTATCTGCTGCTCGATGACAGCCGCTTGAGCGCCGACGATTGCCGGCAATGCCTGCAAGACATCGGCCAAATCGGTTTCGGCCGCGATGCCGGCATCGGTTTGGGCAAGTTCGACCTCAAGGATTTTGCTAAAGCCGAGTTGCCTGCCCAAGATCAGGCCAACAGTTGTCTGACCCTGGCGCCCTGCGTCCCGCAAGGCCAGGGCTATGACGGCCAACGCAGCTTTTACCAGCTGTTCACCCGTTTCGGTCGCCACGGCGACCGCGCCGTACACCGGGAAGGCAAGCCCTTCAAAAATCCGGTGTTGCTGGCGCAAACCGCCGCCGTGTTCGGCGTCGCGCCGCCGGCCTTGGGTTTTATCGGCCAAGGGCTGGGTGGCGACGGCTCGCTGTCGCTAACCCTGCCGGAAACTGTGCATCAGGGCTACGCCCCAGTGATAGCCATCGACTTTACCGTCAAGGAGCGAGCATGAGCCATTTTTTACAAACTTACACCCTCAGCTACACCCCGTTGTCGCCGATCCACATCGGCTCCGGCGACAGCTACGAGCCGGCCAACTACGTCATCGACGACGGCACCTTGTACGAATTCGACAGCGGCGGAGTGCTGACGGCCTTGACCGAACAGGATCGAGATGAGCTAAACAACATCGTTTCCGGGCGGGCCAATGCCGCGATGCTGATGAAGGTGCAACGGTTTTTTTACCAGCGCCGCGATGAGTTAAAGCCTTGGGCCATTAACTCGATCCCGGTACTGAAAGGCGTGGAAAATTATTATCGAGAGCGTATCGGCAAACCCAGCAACGTGGAGGGCGACGGAAGCGAAGTCATTGCCAAACTGGCGATCGATCGGACTGCGATCAACCCGGTTACCCGTCAACCGGTATTGTTCGGTTCGTCCATCAAGGGTGCGATACGGACAGCTTTGCTCGACCATGTCAACGCCGGCCGGTCTTTGACGGATCGAGATGCCGATCTGTTTCGCTTGGAAGGCCTTCGACAAGACGAGCGAAAACGTCGCGAACGCGAGCAAAGAAACGTTTTTCCCCGGCTCAATCAACGCTTGTTGGGATTTCGCGCGGGCCATTTCGAACTCGATCCCCTACGTTTATTGCAAATTGGCGATGCGGCCTACCAAATGCGAGATTCACTGCCTGCCATGCAAGTCTATTTGAGCGTCAATCGCAAAAAGGAACTCAAGCGCGACAAACACGGCAAAGAAATCTTTAGCCAAGCAGAAGGAAACGAAAATCTGTGCCGTCGGCTGGAATGCTCATCGGCTTGGCGTTACCGGGCATTTTCCGGACGCTTGAATTTGCAAAACCTGGCCGACATCGAACAAAGCGAAAAACTGCCCAACCCGGATTCGACCTTCACGATTCGGCAAATCGCACAATATTGCAATGATCATTACCGCAAGATTTTGGATGATGAGTTGGAAGCCATGAGAAAGCGTGGTTTTCTGGATGCCGGATGGGATCGTTGTTTGCAAACGCTGCTAGATAATGCAGCGGATAAATTCGCGCAAGGCCGTGCCTTTCTAGTGCGTGTGGGCCGCCATTCCGGCGCGGAAGCGGTCACGCTCGACGGTGTGCGCCACATCAAAATCATGAAAGGCAATCCCGAATATCAACCGCACACCAAAACCCTCTGGCTGGCCGCCGAAACCAAAGACCAACGCGAAAACCTGCTGCCCTTCGGCTGGCTACTGGTCGAAATTCACCCCGGCGACGGCGAACCCGCCGACTGGCCGGAACTGGCCGAACTCTGCGCCGCTCAACAAGGCCCGGCCCGGCAATGGGCCGAAAAACAAGCGCGGCAACAGGCCGAGACGGCAAGCAAGCGCCAAGCCGACGAGCAGCGTCGGCAACAAGAGGAAATTGCGCGTCAACAGCGCCAAGCCGAAGAGCAGGCCGCAGCCCAAGCCGCCGAACAAGCCCGCCTCGCCGAACAGCAGCGCCTGGCTCAACTCAGCCCCATCGAACTGGAGTTCGAAACCTTGCTGAAAAGCTTGCCACCGGCCGAACACGACACCGCCCTGTTGCGTGAATTGGAAAATGGCCGCTGGCAAGGCGAAGACGCCAAAATCGTTGCACAAAAAATCAAGGCCCTGATGGAACAGGCACGCAAATGGATGCCGGATTTCGCTGGCGACAACAAGCAAAAAGTCAAATTAAAACAGCGTAGCCAAAAAGTCTGCCAATACCTGCAGGATTAGCCATGAACGATCTTCCCGCCCACCGCTACCAATTCAACTGTCGGGTATTGCAGCCGTTGAACCTCAACCTGTACTCCGGCTCCATGCTGCGCGGCGCGTTTGGCCGGGCCTTGCGGAAAAGTGCTTGCGTGACGCGAGGCAACGACTGTAAAGCCTGTTTGCTGTACCGGCAGTGCGCCTACCCCAGAATTTTCGAAACCCCGCCGCCGGCGAATGCCGCTTTTCAAGCCTTTAGCGAAATCCCCAACCCCTTCGTGATCGAACCGCCGCCGATGGGAAGACGTCAACTGCAAGCCGGCGCTAGTTTCAGTTTTAACATGGTGTTGATTGGCAGGGCGGTGGATGAGCTGCCCCTCGTGATTCACGCCTGGCAAACGGCGCTGAAAGCCGGGCTGGGTGCCCAACACGCCGAAGCGGAGCTGACCGACGTGGTGTTCGAGCCCGGCCAGCCGGCTGAGCAACGGATTTACCCGGACGCCGACAACCGCCTGACGCCAGCGCCGCCCTTCAAACCCGAACCCTTGCCGGCCGTCGATCGAATCACGCTGCATCTGCAAACCCCGTTACGCATCAAGCGCCACGGCAAAGTGCTGTCAAACGCCCTGCGCGGCAAGGATTTTTTGGTGGCTTTGGTGCGCCGCTTCTACCTGTTGCAGGAATTCCACGGCCGCGACTACCAGGTCCCGGATTTCAAGGCCCTGGCCCATGCCGCCGAAAACATCGAAGCCGAACACCAACTGAACTGGTGTCAATGGGATCGTTATTCCAGCCGGCAGAAGCAAACCATGACCTTCGGCGGCGTGATCGGCACACTGCGGCTGGAAGGCGACCTGATGCCGTTTCTGCCCTTACTGCAACAAGGCCAATGGCTGCACGTCGGCAATAAAACCAGCTTCGGCATGGGCCATTACGCCATTGTGCCTACACTTTAACCCGTCAGCGGATACACATGTCAAAACCTGCCATTCACTTACTGATCGTCACCGGCCAAGCCCAGGCCAACCTGATACCGGTGATGAAATTCAAACCGGAAATCGTCGCGCTGGCCATTTCCGATGGCATGAAAACCAATGCCAAACAGTTCGTCAAATTGTTGACCCACTTGGCCGGCATTCACCCGGACAATATCCTGGAATTTCACGAGGTACCCGACGTCGGCCTGGATGCCATCAAAGACCGGGCCATGGAAATCGAAGACGATTTGAACCAACGCTTTCCCGATTATCCTATTACCTACCATGCCACCGGTGGCACCAAATTGATGGCCTTGGGCTTTTACGACGTCTTCCACAGCGAGCCCAACAGCGTGCTTTATACCGACACCGAGCACGGCCAAATCGAAGTGCTGTATCCGGAAAAACAGCAACCGATCGCCATCGGCAAGGTGTTAAGCCTGGATAGTTACCTGTTTTCGATGGGCAAGCAATACCGCAAATCGGCTGACGTTCAATGGCAGGAAAATGCTCGTCAACGCCGCAACCTGAGCTTTTGGTTGGCGCAAAATGCCGAGAAACTAGAAGGCTACTGGAGCGTCATCAACAAGCTGGCTCACGATTCACTGGCCAAGCAGGAACGCGGCCAAGCGCCGACACTCGCCAACCCCGAACAGTGGTTCATCAAAAGTAAAACTCCCTATGGCTATTGGAAGACCGCCTTGGAAAAATGCACCGAGGCCGGCATTTGTCAATGGGATAAAGAAAATCCGGAACGCTTGTACTTTAACGATGCCGACGGCGCGCTGTATCTCAGCGGCGGCTGGCTGGAGGAATACGTCTGGCTAACCGCCAGCGAATTGAGTTGCGACGAGGTCTACGCCAATGTTTACTTCACCGAAACCGGCAATCCCAAAGACGACATCCGCAACGAAATAGACTGCCTGCTTCTGCACAATAATCGCCTGCTCATGATCGAGTGCAAAACCAGCGTATTCAACGTATTCGACGCCAAAAACGACGGAATAGTGTATAAATTGGACACGCTGGAGCGCCGCACCGGCGGCTTATTCGGTGACGCCTGTCTGGTTTCAGCCAGAAAGCTGGATGACCCTACCCGCAATCGGGCTCGGGAATATAAAATCAAAATTATTGAAGGAGGAGACATCAAAAACATTAAAACCCGAATCCAAGACTGGATGAACGGTAAATTTCAGGTATGAGTACAAAATTGTTTGGCAATCACTTGTGTAAGCGACTGATTTCCAAATCTTTTTGGATTCACGCTATTGAATAACAGCCCTGTTTACGAAGGGATTAAGACCCATGCGGCGGAACTGACCGACGAACAGATTAGATTGAATAACAGCCCTGTTTACGAAGGGATTAAGACTCATGCCGCAGATCGCGCCGCTACCACCGCTTGATTGAATAACAGCCCTGTTTACGAAGGGATTAAGACGCAGGAAGTGCTGAAAGGTACTTCGGGCACATCCATTGAATAACAGCCCTGTTTACGAAGGGATTAAGACAAATCGTCTGGACGATAAGGAGCCCCCGTATTTAATTGAATAACAGCCCTGTTTACGAAGGGATTAAGACAGAAACCGTCGAGATACCTGACGAATTACTATATTGAATAACAGCCCTGTTTACGAAGGGATTAAGACATAAGCTTCTAGGCGTATATCACTATCGTCATCTATTGAATAACAGCCCTGTTTACGAAGGGATTAAGACCCTTAGGTTCTGTAGAACAACCCAGCAACGTCAATTGAATAACAGCCCTGTTTACGAAGGGATTAAGACCCTTGTCGCTGAAGGCTTTAGTCAAAAGTACTTATTGAATAACAGCCCTGTTTACGAAGGGATTAAGACATAAGATGTTTAAATGGTCTAAAGAACATTATAAATTGAATAACAGCCCTGTTTACGAAGGGATTAAGACATATGGAGTTACACCGTCATCGCAGAAACTATTATTGAATAACAGCCCTGTTTACGAAGGGATTAAGACGACTCAGGTAAGCCTTTCCAGGCTTTCATAATTAATTGAATAACAGCCCTGTTTACGAAGGGATTAAGACTTAAGACCATGTTCTGTAACTACCCCGCCTTTAATTGAATAACAGCCCTGTTTACGAAGGGATTAAGACAAAACTCAATCTAGAGTTAAAGAACTTAACATTCATTGAATAACAGCCCTGTTTACGAAGGGATTAAGACTGAATTCTCGGTGATAAGTGGTGATCACGGAAATATTGAATAACAGCCCTGTTTACGAAGGGATTAAGACACGAACAGGTTGTTGATGCGTGCCTGCATATCGATTGAATAACAGCCCTGTTTACGAAGGGATTAAGACGCCGAATAACCATGCCGGAAGACATTCTGTTTCTATTGAATAACAGCCCTGTTTACGAAGGGATTAAGACCGAAGGCCGTGGGCGCCATTGTCTCGCGCCTGGATTGAATAACAGCCCTGTTTACGAAGGGATTAAGACTCTTCAGACTGTTCCGAATTGTCGCTGATCTCCATTGAATAACAGCCCTGTTTACGAAGGGATTAAGACAGAACGCACTGTCGATACCAACCGGCTTGATCATTGAATAACAGCCCTGTTTACGAAGGGATTAAGACACCCCGGTTCAGTCGGAGCAGTTGTCCGTGTTCATTGAATAACAGCCCTGTTTACGAAGGGATTAAGACCAATCCCTTCTGGGACATTGATTTTTTGTTTTACATTGAATAACAGCCCTGTTTACGAAGGGATTAAGACGGCGTCGATCGGCCCGCATGCGCCGCCGAATCCATTGAATAACAGCCCTGTTTACGAAGGGATTAAGACAATTCTCCTCCGTCATTTGCGCGACAGGTCCATCCATTGAATAACAGCCCTGTTTACGAAGGGATTAAGACAAGAAATTTCTGGTCTTCTTGGCATAACGTTTGGATTGAATAACAGCCCTGTTTACGAAGGGATTAAGACCCAAGCGTTCCTTTTTTCTTTGTCTCTGAAACTATTGAATAACAGCCCTGTTTACGAAGGGATTAAGACTTAAAAACCCCAGAGGGGATAGATTCTTCTCGGATTGAATAACAGCCCTGTTTACGAAGGGATTAAGACCCTGAAGGGTTTTTAACATGTGAATACCTGTAAATTGAATAACAGCCCTGTTTACGAAGGGATTAAGACGGACACTGGGTGTATACGTGCTGATCATTTTCATTGAATAACAGCCCTGTTTACGAAGGGATTAAGACAGCGGTACGGTACGCAGTTGAGCCTCAGACCTGAATTGAATAACAGCCCTGTTTACGAAGGGATTAAGACCAATATAACGGTTTCCATTTGCGGGAGCTCCTGGATTGAATAACAGCCCTGTTTACGAAGGGATTAAGACTTTGCCGCTAATAATTGGTAAACCTGTGCAGTGCATTGAATAACAGCCCTGTTTACGAAGGGATTAAGACATAATCGCGTCGATAAACGCGGCTCTTTCGATGTATTGAATAACAGCCCTGTTTACGAAGGGATTAAGACAGCGATGCAGGGACAAGCTCGCTTTTGGACCTAGATTGAATAACAGCCCTGTTTACGAAGGGATCATACAGGGCAATATTTCATTGCCGGCCGGCTCTAAAATTTAAGCTCTCATCCTGAACTAAATATCTCAATATAAGCCTTCCAATAAGGCTTTTTTATCAAGTTATACGGTGAGGAGTGTTACTCCTTCATGACAAATTTGTTGTTTGTCGGGTCCCGCCCTAAATGTGTTGCAATGTTTTCCGTGATCATCGACGGAGAACGATATGCAAACCCTATTTCTCGAAAAAGCCGATCTAACGTTGCGCGGTGAACGCGCCTGCTTGTTGGTTTACGAGGCCGGTAAACCAGTCGGAAGCGTGCCGCTGAAATCGTTGGAACGCGTGGTGTTATCACCACAAATCACGTTGGCGGCGGGTGTGCTGGGGATGCTGAGCGAGCACGGCATCGCCTTGTTGGTCGTCAATCACCGCCATCCTGAACGCTCGGCCTATCTGAGCACGCCAATGCATGGCGACGTACATCGGCGCATGCGCCAATACGCTTTGTACCTGGATGATGTTTTTCGTGCTCGTCAGGCTTTGCGCTTGGTCAAGCTGAAACTCGCCCGCCAAAATCGCTACCTGCTTCACCAAATGGTTTTACGCCCGGATTTGCGCCATGAATTACACAAATCGACGCAGACATTGGCCGCGTTACTGGCGGACTTGCAAACCGGTGATTGGGAATTGGAACGCCTACGCGGTATGGAGGGCGCCGCCGGCGCCGCGTATTTCGCCGCGTTCAGCCGTTTGTTTCCGCCCGTACTGGGCTTTGAGCATCGTCATCGCCGCCCGCCCACCGATCCCGTCAACGCGTGTCTGTCGCTCGGGTACACCTTGTTGCACCACGAGGCGGTAGACGCCTTGCGGGCGGTGGGTTTGGACCCGGCGCTGGGTTGTTTGCACGATTTGTATTACCAACGCGATTCGTTGGCCTGTGATTTGTTGGAGCCGGTGCGGCCATGGATAGACGCCTGGGTACACGACTTGTTTCACGGTCGACAGTTGCGTGCCGAGGATTTCCGGTACGAAGACGGGGCTTATTTCCTACGATCTGCAGGGAAGCAACGCTTTTACGAGGCGTATCAACAGCGGGTACCAGCATTCAGGCGATTGCTGCATCGGTATGCGAGGCTGGCGGAACGTACGGTGACAGAACATGAGCCATGTTAAGCGTTATTTGATTTGCTACGACATTCGTGAACCGAAACGTTTGCGGCGCCTACACCGCGCGCTACGCGATGTAGGCGAACCCAAGCAGTATTCCGTATTCGAGGCAGACTTGAATGAAAGCGAATTGGCGACGTTGCTGGAAACGGTTGGCGCCTTGATCGATCCCGAACAAGACTGTGTAAGTCTTTATCCTTTACCTCCGGCATGCCGAAAAATTCAGCTGGGTAAGGATTTGGCTTTGAGCGGTTTGATTTTGACTTGAACGACAAATTTGTCAATTAACAAAAAGACGTAACTCTCCTATTTAATATTCCTGAATTAAACGGGACAGGCAATAAAACAAATTTGTTAACCATGGCAAATAGAAAATTAAGTGATTAAATTGTTAGCAACAAAGTCACTTATTAATTACTCAACAGCATAAAACTATTGAGTCAATGGAGATTCTACCTGGATTGCTTAACGAAGTTATATCTGATATTAAGTAATAACAATCACGACGGCACAACAAATTTGTTAAATCGTACTTTTAAAAAAAACAGGATTAAATATTTACCACGCAAGACGATTGAGTTTAATAACACAATCAAAACTTTGTATTTATTTTAAATTTTTACCGGAGAAATGATCATGTCAAATTCAAACTATTTCTTTTCATCCCCCGTTGGCAAGGAAGTCAAGCACCTGGCAACAGCAGCCGGGGCGGCCGCTCGCGCCACGGCGCTTCTGACGGCGGGCGGTTCCGCATTTCCGCTAGTGTCAGCGGTAGCCGCCCCCGCTGCTGTTGCCAGCTTACCGCTGGTTGTTGGGGTAGGCCTGCTGGCCTATGGGGGCAGCAAGCTGCTGGATCGGCTATTCGATTAGCCAGCAGGGCCGATGCAATGGTTAGCGTTGTATCGGCCCGCCAATCGAAAGATCGTGTCAGTATTTTGAATATAGCAGGGGTAATGATGATGAGGTCAGGTTAATTGATGTTGATTCCATGTAAATAAATACGCGGATTATGAAGTACCCGTTTTCATCTTAAATCACTATTTAATTTTTAAACAACCATTCCATCTTTTATATTTAAGGAATACATCATGACAACTCTTAACCAAAAATCCTGCATGACCGGCATCACCAGCAAAACCACTTACGAATGCAGCGTGATTTCACGTGCCGTCGAACGGGCCGGCAAAAACCCGCATCTCAAGGGCCACATCCATGAAATCATGGTCAAGGATGTCAAAAACTTGCGCAACGTGTTTAACGGCAGCCACACCGAGCTGACCAAAAGCACGACCGCCAAAACGGTCGATTTGGTCACCAAAAATGGTGGCAAGGTGGTGGAACGTCTGCAGTTGAAAGACACGTTGTCACAGTCGGGGATCGACAAAACGGTCAAGCAGGTGCTGAACGGGCAATACCGCAGCACCCAGTTGATCGGCACCCGGGAAACCACGGAGCTGGTAAATAAAGCGTTGGAAAAAGCCGGCTCGGCCAAAAAGATGACCAGTTCGGGAGTATCATCCAAAACCACGACCACCTTGGCGCAACGCGCCGGCGCATCCGGTTCCGGTACGCTGGGCAATGCGGTTCTTCAGTCCGCCAAGACGGGTGGTGCGCTGGGAGCGGGCATCGGCGCTGGCATCGAGGTTGCCAGCGGTATCGTTGGCCTGGTCAATGGACAGCGCGACCTATCGGATGTCGCGCTGTCCACCATCAAAGCCGGCGCCAAAGGTTATGTCACCGGTGCTGCGGCAACCGCTGCGGTAACGGCAACTGGCCCTGCCGTTCTCGCTGCTACGACCGCTGTTGCCGGTGCCGGGACGGCTGCTACAGTGATCACTTTTGCCGCGCCGATTGCGGTTGCAATGGGCGTTGGTTGGATGGCTTCCAGCCTGTGGGATGCGATTTTTGATTGATCGCTTTGCTTTGGGTGGGCGATATGCTTTTTGCTATCGCCTTTTTGGTAATAAAAAGGCAGCATTGAGAATTGGCCGATTATTAGCCAGTATACAAAAATGCAATTCATTTGTTCTGAACTAGACTTCTATTTTTATCAGTATCGATCATGGCATTCCCAATGATTAGGGACTTTCAACAACTGGACCGGCTAGACCACTTCCAGCAGTATCTTTTAACCGGTCAACATCAGTATGTTTTAGACGCCGTGCAATCCATGCCGGCAGACGATCTTGTGAGCATTTGGCTGCGTATGCATTTACGCCAGGACTTGCCTGAATCAATCGAATTGGCATTGCCGCCCTCATTCGTCGAACAATGGCGAGGTTGGCGCGCTTACTACATTGGAGACTATTGCCGGGCGGCGGAGCATTTTCTGCTTGCATGGCAAACGGTAAACGCAGACTGCTGCCTAACAAGACAAGCCGATGTGGCTTTGGGCTTAGGAAAGGTTTATACCCGAACGGGGCATTGGCGCACAGCAAGGGAATGGCTGCTGACTTCACTGGCGCTTGGTCGTCAGCAGAATCGACTCTTCGATATCGTGCAAGGATATGGGGCCTTGGGCGAGCTGTTGTTGCGTAGCGGCCATCCGCAGGCGGCATTTACCTGCTTGAGCAATGCTTACCATTTATTGCCGCCGGGTAGCGGTCAGCGCCCCAGGCAGCTTAATTATTTGGCGAGTGCTTTGCTTCGCTGCGGTGAAACCCTTCGCGCTGAGTCTTTACTGATGACCAGTTTACATTTGGCACACGATAGTCACGATGACGAGAGCGTGTGGCATGCACTGGCGCGTTTGCAATTTCTTGTTCTTGATAATTCTCGTGTGCCGAAAGACCATTCCGAAGACGTGACCGAGACGCTTAAAGAATATGTTCCGACGGCTAAAATTAACCCTATCGCTTTGGGTTTTTTACACATGGGGCATGCCTTGCTAGCCTATCGACATGATAATCGTGTTGACGCATTATCGAAAATTCAGCTGGCAAAATCGCTCTTTGGTTTGCAATTTCCTTATGAGCATTGTTGGGCATTGCAGTGGGAGGCGTTTTTGACCGATAAACCGGGCGTAAACGATATTGTCACTCAAGAGCTGCTGCAGTTATGCGCTGTCTCGCCAAAAATGCCGCAAATCGTACTGGATTCGAGTTGGCAATGTCTGCATTTGCCCGATGAAAACGGTTTCACTCCGTTGACAAGGAATGTGCATGACGTCGAATCCCTGACCGCCGCGCGATATTTGTTTTTTATTTGATGCTTTAATTTCTATGAATAGGTTCAAATCATGCTGACCGCATCTGCAGATAAGACCGTTGTGGTTACCGGCGCTTCGGGAGGGATGGGGCATGCCGCTTGTGATCATTTGCTGAGACAGGGCTGGCATGTTATCGGTGTTGATCACAATTTGGATCGGATGCAAGCCCAGGCACGTAATCAAGCAAACTTTCATCCGATCGTCATGGATTTAACTGATCCCTTTTTAACTCAACGGGTGCTGGACACAGTGCAAACGCTACCGCCTTTGAAAGGGTTGGTGAATTTGGCCGCTATTTCCCACGGTGATGGTATTGAGCAGTTGGACGATGAGGCCTGGGAACATTCCTTCGCCGTAAATGTAACGCCGGCGATGCGCTTGATTCGCGCGCTATCCCCTTTGATGCGTGAAAATGGCGGCGGCAGCATAGTTAATGTCAGTTCTCCTGTCGCTTTAGTGGGGGCTCGCAAAGCGAGTTATTCGGCCAGCAAGTCGGCGTTGCATGGCTTGACATTAAGTTGTGCGCGCAGTCTTGGACCAGCAAATATCCGTGTCAACCTGTTGCTGCCGGGCCCAACCATTACTTTCATGACAAACGACTGGAGCGCAGCGCGACAAGAAAGCATTGCTGAGGGTAGCTTTTTGAAACGATTGTGCCATCCCCTCGAAGTCGCAAAAGTCCTTGCTTTTCTATTAAGTGACGATAGCAGTTATATGACGGGCAGTACCATAGATATGACAGCGGGCACTATGTTTGGCCATTAATCAGGAGTATTCGAATGGCTACTCATCCGCGTATACGTTTAGCGCTCATCGGACTGGGCAATCAAGGACAGGAGCATCTGAAAGCTGTCAATTTATGCAGCGAAGTCGAGCTGGTCGCTGGTGTCGATCTCGATAAGCGAAAGTTGGAAGAAATTTCATCTCGGTATTCAGAATTAAATTTTGCATTACATGACGAAATTGGTGCATTACAGCAATATCAATTGGATGGGTTGATTCTGGCCCTGCCTCATCATTGTTATTTGGATAGCTGGGACGCTATCTTGTCACTCGGATTGCCCTTGCTTAAAGAAAAACCGTTGGGCCGATCGTTGGAAGAAGCCCGTGCTTTGTTGGACAAGGCGCGCACCTTTGGCTATCCGTTACAGACGGCCATACAACGGCGACACCATCCAAGTTATCAGGCGCTCAAAAAGCTGATTTTCGAACAACAGGCGACGGTTTCTGAAATTCACGCACATTTGCACCTAGGCTTTAACCCTCAAGTTGAAAACATGAGTTGGCGTAGTCAGCAATCTATGGCAGGAGGTGGCGTGTTGCTAGATTCAGGCTATCACTTGGTTGATCTTGTGCATTATTTGGTTGGCCCATTCGATTTGGTCGCAGCTTCACTATGGCGAAATGGTCATGCATTGAATGCCCAGGAGATTGAAGATGAAGCTTACCTGATGGGCCGATCAGAGCAAACTTGGGTAATGATCGAATCTCTCCTGGCTGGAAAACCCGATGGGGTTAGTAGCAGTGGTTTTAAAAAATCGGAAGGCGTCAGCCTCTTAACCAATAAAGGCTTATTTTTTGCGGACCGACAAGGACTATACCGTGATGGAGTCTTGATCGAAAGCCACGTCAAGGAATGGAATATCGCCATGGCGATCCAGCTGGATAATTTCGCCAGAAACATTCGATTTGGGCAGTGGAGCAGTTTAAGTATCTGGGATCAGTTACCAGCGATGCAGTTGATAGAGCACGCTTATAAATCTGCACTTCATTACTGATGACAGCGGTTTAGTATGGAAAAATCTGTCTGCACGTTTCGTTTAGAGCATACAAGCTGAGCGTCGGTTTGTATCCAACATCTGACTTTCCGATTTGACTATCTGAATTGGAATAGTTCAGATTTGATCGGACACCGCGCTTGAAAAGGGCGAGGGTTACGGGTGAGATAGAAGTGTCTGCTTTTTATCACACCGAACGAGGTAACCCTCATGCTTGAGAATAACGTAAGAATCATCAAACATAAAGTCGGCTTGCTGAATCTGGCTGAAGAACTGGGCAATGTGTCGAAAGCCTGCAAGACCATGGGCTTATCGCGGGATACGTTTTACCGTTACCCGGCCCATGGTCAAGTCAGGGTCAGCCATTCACTGCGCAAGGCCGGTGTCTTCGTCTCACCCCGCGGCGTGCGCAGTGTCTGGTTGCGGCATGGCCTGGCGAACTTCAAGACGCGTTTGAAAGCCCTGGAAGCGAAAGTGGCGGAGCAGGGGTTAATTCTGACCGAAGCGCAGGTCGCCGCCCTGGAAAAGAAAAAGCCCGATGACGAAGTCAGCGGTGAAATCGAAACCGCACACCCTGGCTATCTGGGCTCCCAAGACACCTTCTATGTCGGCACCTTTAAAGGGGTCGGGCGCGTGTATCAGCAAACCTTTGTCGATACCTACTCAAAGGTCGCCTTTGCCAAGCTCTATACCACCAAGACCCCGATCACGGCCGCTGACCTGTTAAACGATAAGGTGTTGCCGTTCTTCGAGCAAGAACAGCTGCCGATGCTAAGAATATTGACTGATCGGGGCAGCGAATATTGGGGCCGGGCAGAGACGCATGATTATCCGCTCTCTGGCGATCAATGACATCGAGCACCGCAAGACCCAGGTCAGATCGCCGCAGACCAACGGCATCTGTGAACGCTTTCACAAGACGATCCTGCAGGAGTTTTATCAGGTTACCTTGCGTAAGAACCTGTATAACGATCTGGCAGCGCTGCAAAAAGACCTGGACGACTGGCTCGATGACTACAATAATCAGCGAACGCATCAGGGCAAGATGTGCTGTGGACGCACACCCATGGCGACCCTGATCGCTGGCAAAACGGTCTGGAAAGAAAAAGATCTAGGCTGAATTTAACCGGACAGACACCGCTAAAACACCAGTCACTGTCCGATTAGATTTGAATTACTACATCTGAATGTCTGGAAATGGCCGGCTCCTGCCGACCCATAATGACGTTCAACCATTCAGTTTAATGTTCAGGCAAATAAAAAACAAGGCACCGGCCAAAGCCAGTGCCTTGTTTTCTGTTTTTATTGGTTTTTTTCAACTACCAGATTGAACTTGTTAAATGTGGATCCATTGGTGCCTTTCTCCTTGCCTAGCAACTGGATCAATACCAAGTCGCCTACCTCCGCATACTGAATCTGCATCCCGCTGCGTAGGTAGTTGTTAAGGATGGCGGATACGCGCTCCCCGGATTCTAATTCAACGATCACCGTTTCTTGTGGACCAAAGCGATCATGTTCGAAGTTGCTAAACCCCTTGATTGTGCCGATCAAGGGGTTATCGACCTCGTGCTTCCATATTGCTGGCAAGGATGATTCTCCGGATTCGCCGGCAGCAATCGCTTTTAATTTCGCAAATTTATCTTTTACATTAGGGAACCTCTAAAAATACCCGAAAGAAGATAAAATATAAACGATCCAAGCCAGCCCCGGAAGAAGCCATGCCCCACCATCAAGACGACCTTTTCGGTTCCCTGTTCGAGCATCGCGATCGGCGCCTCGACCGATTAGGTAATCCGCTGCTGGAGTTGGACGCCCACATCGATTGGGAAGCTTTCCGTCCCCTGCTGGACAAGGTTCGCCTCAAGGAACGCAAATCGTCAGCGGGGCGGAAACCGTGGGACGTCATCCTGATGTTCAAGGGGCTGGTGTTGGCCAGTCTTTACAGTCTCAGCGACGAACAACTCGAATTCCAGATTGAAGACCGGCGCCGCTTCCAGCGCTTCATTGGCCTATCCGATGCCAAACATGCGCCGGATCGCAACAGTTTTTGGCTGTTCCGCGAGTCGCTCAAAGAACTGAAACTCACGGAGACATTGTTTAATGAATTCAACCGCCAACTGGACCGGGCGGGGCTGATCGCCCGCAAGGGACAGCTCATCGACGCCAGCTTCGTCAAAGCCCCGGTGCAGCGCAATACCCCTGAGGAAAATGACCGGATTAAGTCAGGCGAAGTGGTCGAAGGTGGGTCCGAGTCTAAACGCCAGCAGAAAGATACCGACGCACGCTGGACCCAGCAAGGCGATAAAAGCTACTACGGGTATAAGAACCACGTCAATGTCGACAATGCCCACAAGCTGATCCGGAAATATGCCGTCACTGACGCCAGTGTGCATGACTCTCAGCGACTGGAGACGCTCCTCGATGCCGGCAATACCAGCCGTGCTGTTTGGGCCGATAGTGCTTACCGCTCCGCAGCCGCCGAAGCAAGTCTCAAAGCCCAAGGCTACCGCAGCCGGATTCATCGTAAAGGCGTGCGCGGCAAGGCCGTGCGTAGCATCGGCCTCGCCCGCGCCGAAGTGCGCATCGGCTTCATGAACTTGGTTTACAACATGCGGCGATTTTGCGCACTTCAGAGGGTAACTGCGTCTTGATAATGCCCATCAGGACCGCTAAGGCCTAAGATAAAACCTAATGCACTGTAAGACGGATACTGGAGGGCGTTTTTTTCCTCGAATCCGCTGCTTGCTGAATTTTTAGAGGTTCCCTTAAAGTTAAAACTCTGACCTTGATCTGACGGTTTCAAAAATTAGCCTCAGTTAAATCTGGCATTTTCAGGCTGACTTCGACCCATTGCGGCCCTAGATGTTTGCGATTGCTGTGGATAGGGATTGGATGCTAAGCAGTCATTCAATTGATGTGTCAGTGCTTGGTTACAAGGCCTGACCCCGTATCTCTGTGCAACAAAACCCTTTCAAGACTGAATCTCGATGGGTATATTCGGATATATAATCTAAAAATTAACGTATATGCGGAGTAGTAGTTCTTAGAATCTGAACGAGCCTCAAAAAATAAGGAATAAGAATGTCCAGCCAGCAATCATTACAAAAATTTTTTTCAGGAAAAATACTGGAAATTCCTAAGTACCAACGCAGCTATGCATGGGAAAAGTAAAATTTCCGAGATCTATTTGAAGACATACAAGAAGCACTAGATACAAAATCTAATCATTACATTGGTGCTATAGTTTTAGCTAAAACAAGCGACGAAAAAAACTTCTATATTGTTGATGGGCAACAACGCATGACAACCATTGTCATGTTTATCAGTGTTCTTATTCGAAAATTTAAAGACAAAACTGATCAAGATTTTTATCGCCGATATTACATCAAAGAAAAGAATCAATATAAACTAACACCATTAGAACGTGATAAGGACTTTTATTTTGAATTATTGGACGGGACGCCTTCTTCAGAACCAAAAAATAAGAGCCAGCGATTCTTATTAGAAGTATTTGAAGAAATTGAAAATATTGTTAATAACCATGTTAAAGACCCTGAGTTATTTCTTAAGGCGATTGAGGAGCTATCAATACTGGAGTTTATTGAGAAAAATGAATCCGATGCGATAAGAACCTGTTCACGATCTTTGAAAATCGTGATAATAGGGGATGAGAAAAACCTATCCGAGCGACATCAGTCGAGAACAATTTGAAGTTATCAGGCCTTTACTGGAAGCTGTGCGGAAGACAACGAAACCGCGTACGGTAGATTTGTACGACGTATTTTGTGGGGTTCTGTACCTCTTAAAGAGCGGATGCCAATGGCGAATGCTGCCCAGCGATTTCCCCAAGTGGCGCACCGTGTATGCCTACTTTGAAAAGTGGCGGGAGCCTGGCCCGGACGACATCAGTGTCTTGGAGCAGGCATTAAAAAAATCAGGTTGGCGAGGCCCGCTGCAAACAGGGGCGGAACGCCTCGACGCGCTTTATCATCATCGACGCCCAGAGTGTGAAGAATACCGATAGCGCTGAACAGAAAGGCTATGACGCCGGTAAAAAGGCCTCGGGCATCAAACGCCATCTTGCGGTAGACATGCTCGGGTTGCCTCATGCGATCGAGGTAACGACGGCCGATGTGACGGATCGGGGCGGCGCATTGAAGGCGATTACGCGTTGCGCCTTCAACTTGCAACAAGTCACGAGCGTGCTGGTGGATGGGGGCTATGCCGGTCAACCGTTTGCCACTGCCATCAAGGATAAGCTCGATGCTACGGTTCAAGTCGCCAAGCGCAACGAACTGCATACCTTCAAAGTGATGCCGAAACGGTGGGTCGTGGAACGATCCTTTGCCTGGCTGGAGAAATGCCGGCGTCTATGGAAAAACTGTGAGCGTAAGCTGAATACCAGCCTGCAATTCGTTCATCTAGCTTTCTTGGCTCTACTGATTAAAAGATCGTGAACAGGTTCTAAGAATATTCCAAACAGTTAATGATAGAGGAAAAGATTTAACTAGAATGGATAAAATGAAAAGTCTTTTGTTTTACTTTTCAAATAAATATCTCAGAGGAAAATATGACGATATCATCAATAGTGGGTTCGGTGAAATATTTGAATTATACGATGAAATCAAGCTAATCGATGAAGAACAAAAAATAAATGTTATTAGTTCTAAACAGTTTTCGGAAGATGATTTATTACGCCATCATCATATTTGCTTTTCTCAGGAGAGCTATGATCCGACTAGTCAGCAGGTTTTGGATAACGTCAAGTCGAATCTGTCCACTTTAAGAAAGGACAATAGACCGCCTACCAGTACCGGGTCCGCGCTTACAACAGCAGCGGCAATTCCAGCTAT
>NZ_JAERVK010000028.1 GCF_016745425.1 Candidatus Methylomicrobium oryzae
GTAAACCATTCGATCCTGCGCTTCATCAGGCTTGACGCGGATAACAGTATCTACAAGCTTGCCCGCCAAACGGCGTAGTTAAGTTTTCTCGTTTCCACGCGGCGCGTAGAAATGCAGTAACGGCGCGCCAGCGTCGAGAGACCGTACGATGGCGCGTCTGGCCTGGTTTACGCTAATCACACGGCCGGCCTACGTTAGCTCTCGCACAGACCCTGCTGTCTGATAGGCCTAATCTTCAGTTTGGCTTTCATGCCATCGTGTTTTGTAATTTTTGATAAATACCTAACTGGAATTATATGACTGAACAATAATTCGATTAAAAAAACCAGCTTGATTTATGCAATAAAGCCATTTCAGCTCTTAATGTGTAAAGGGATATTTCTGATTAATAGAATAACTTTAAATTCAGGAGGAATTTATGAGACGCTCTATTCTTATTGCATTTTTTTATTTTGTGTTCGCACCTCCCCTATTTGCAGCTATCGGAATCGATATAAACCAATCGACAGACCGAAGCACTGCCCGCAAGACCATCTCTTCCCCCCCATTTTCGACAAATTTCACAAACGAATTATTGCTGGCATTCGTCGCCGCCGATGCGCCGAGGTCTGGCAATAACACGACAGTTTCCAGCATTACCGGGGGCAGCCTGACATGGGTGCTGGTGCGCCGCACAAATACTCAACGAGGCACCGCCGAAGTGTGGCGTGCGTTCGCTCCCGGCAAGCTAACCAATGTTGCCGTCAAGGCCAACCTGTCAAGGAAAACGGCTGCATCCATCACGGTAGTCACCTTCATCGGTGTGGACACTTCTGGCACAAACGGCTCGGGAGCGGTAGGAGCCACTGCCGGGACGAGTGCTTCCTCGGGCGCTCCCACGGCCAGCCTGACCACGACCCGCGCTGGTTCATGGGTGTTCGGCGTGGGCAATGACTGGGACAACGCGGTCGCTCGTGCCGTCCCCACAAATCAGACCATGGTGCATCAATACTTGGCTACCATCCGCGACACCTACTGGGTACAGAGACAGGCATCTCCGACTTCGACAAGCGGGACGGTAGTTACCATCAACGATACAGCACCGACGAGAGACCGATACAATCTGAGCATCGTCGAAGTCCTGCCGCTTGTGGGCAGCGGCGGCTCTACGTTTAACGTGTCCGGATCCATTACCCCATCCGCCAACGGCAGCGGAGCGGCAGTAGCTCTATCCCAAAGCGGAGCAGCGGTCGCGACGGCGACGGCAGATAGCTCGGGGAGCTACAGCTTCGCTAATATAGCGAACGGCACTTACACGGCGACGCCGACCAAGACGGGATTCACCTTCAGCCCCACGAGCCAGCAAGTGAAGGTCAACGGCGCCAATATCACCGTGCCTTCCTTTACGGCACAGGGAACGCCGACTTCATCATTGCTCTACCCTGATCTGTCGGCCATCATTCCGACGACGGGAACCAAGGCAATGAGAATTGTGGGAACCGGAAGCACCAGAGAATTTCAATACACTCACGATACCTTTAATGAAGGACCAGGTTCGCTTGTTATCCAGCCCGCCTTCAATTCTGCCTCCGGCAATTATCAGGGAACCCAATATATTTACACCTACAACTCACTGGGAGGCTGGTCGATCAGCGGTGAAAATCCTGTAGCGGGGGCATTCATCTTCCATGCGGAACATGGTCACTTCCATTTTCCTTTAGTCACCTTCGGACTTTACGGCAATATAGATCCAGATGGTGTGCCAGGCAACCTCGATGATGTACCTGGTAACCTGATTGTACTCAGCGAGAAAAATGGCTTTTGTATTAATGACTCCTTCATCTATGATCCATCGCTTCCTCATGCCGGAGAAACCGGCACTTTTGGCTCATGCTCAGACCCGGCCACGCTGCGCGGATTACATATCGGAGCGGTAGACGAGTATGATTTACACGACCCGGGCCAATCCATCCCCATCCCGAATTTGGCTAACGGCACCTATTGGTTTAAGGCGCTGGCCGATCCAGAAAACTTTCTGGCGGAAAGCGACAAGACCAATAACGAAACCGATGTCGAACTTACAATTAACGGCAATACCGTTCAGGTACTGAGAACCGTTATTCCCGTTCTGAACAATCCTCCAACCATCACATTGTCATCTCCCTTGTCCGGTATCTCTGTATCCGGCAATGTCACCCTGTCGGCCAGCACGGAGACGACGAGCGGCGTCCAATATCTGCTCGATGGTTTGCCTTTCGGCTCAATCGTTACCGCCGCCCCGTACAACCTCGCCTGGAATACCACGACCGTGCCGGACGGTATCCACTGGTTGGCCGCTCAGACCAAAGACTCTACCGGCATCATAGGCACTTCCGAAGTGGCCATGGTGACCGTTAATAATGCGGCTGGCAGCGGTCCGATCGTACAGCTGACTGATCCGACCGCTAGCTCGATCCTATCCGCGACGGTTACTCTTTATGCGACAGTAGCCAGTAGCCAGCCGATTACAAGCGTAGAGTTCTTTGTTGACAATGGGGCGGTACCCGTAGGAACAGCAACCGCCTCGCCCTACATGATTTCCTGGAACACAACCGTGGTACCCGACGGATCGCATGTAATCACCGTTAAAGCCACCGACAGTTTGGGCAACGTCAGCAATTCGGCCCCGGTTACAGTGACCGTGGATAACAGTCATCCGGCAAAAACGATCACAAAGGATATTCCTCCGGTTTTCGTGGACGGCCAGGGCACCATGACTACCCCCCCTTTCTCCACGCCTACGGCCAATGACTTGTTGATCGCCTTTCTGGCTTACGATGGTCCCTCCAATTCTCCGCAGACCGGCAACGTAACCGGTGCAGGACTGACCTGGACGCTTCTCCAGCGCAGCAATACCCAGGCAGGCACATCGGAAATCTGGTCGGCGCGAGCCAATGGAACGCTCAGCAACGTAACGGTTTCCTCGCAACCGGGAAACGGTAGCGGCTATCATGGGTCTTTGACGGTGATCGCGTTTACCAATGCCGCCGGCACCAGCGTGGTAGGCCGAGCCGGAGCTCCCACCGGCGAACCGGACATTTATGTGCCCGGCGTGATCGCCGGCGACTGGGTGTTTGCCGTTGGCAACGATTGGGACCGCGCGATTACCAGAACGCCAGTAAGCGGACAGGAGCTCGTCCATCAAAGAGTTGACACAACGGTCGGCGACACCTTTTGGGTGCAGTCGACCACAACGCCCTCCGCTGCCAATGGCTTGGTCGCTATCCATGATACTCAGCCAACAACCGATCAATGGAATTATGCCGTCGTCGAGGTCGTAGCAGCGCATTGATAATGCCTGACTTGCTCGTAGCCTGAGATGAGGAGGCTTGGGGATTGACCGGCAGGCATTATTCAGAACGCCAACAGTTGGGCAATGATTTTTTCGTTGCCCAACTGTTGCCATCCCAGCACCATCTGTATCCCATCTGCTGTTTTTTCAACAGTCCACGATCTTTACACTACCCTTTCCTTCACTACGAACCGTCAAACGGCAGTCGGTAAGACGTAGCCACAGATTGGTATGTAATTTGCCTTATACCTGAGACAAGCTTTTCCGTCTCAGGCCCAATCACAACGGATCGTTCAAGCCCTTTTCATGTGGATCGTTCAAATTGCCCTTCGCCGCCCCTATACCTTTATCGTGGCGGCCCTGCTGATTCTTTTGTCTACCGTTTACATACTGCGCAAAATGCCGACCGACATTTTCCCGACCATCGACATTCCGGTCGTCGCGATGCTCTGGCAATACAACGGGATGACCGCGAAGGAAATCGCCGACCGGCTGACCGGGCCGGTCGAGCGTTCGATGTCGCTGATCGACGGGATCGAGCACAGCGAGTCGCTGTCTTTCGCCGGCGCGGCGGTGATCAAGGTGTTTTTCCATCCGGGCACCGACATCCGGACCGCGATCGCGCAGGTGATGTCGAGCAGCAACTCGGTCTATCGCTCGCTGCCGACCAACGTCTCGCCGCCGCAGGTGATCCAGTATTCGGCCTCCGACCTGCCGCTGGTGCAGCTCGGCATTTCCAGCAGCACGGTGCCGGAAACGGAAGTGAACGATCTGACCGGCAATATCGTCCGGAACATGCTGCAAGCCAAGCGCGGCGTCGCGATGACCTATCCGTTCGGCGGCAAAAGCCGGCAGATCACCGTCGATACCGACGTGCCGGCGCTGCTGGCGCGCGGGATGACGCCGACCGACCTGTCGAATGCGCTGGCCGAACAGAATCTGATCCTGCCGACCGGCACGATTAAGATCGGCCCGACCGAATACGACGTGACGCTGAACGGCGCGATCGCGGCGATTCCGCGCCTCGCCGACCTGCCGGTACGGACCGACCACGGCGCGACCACGCTGGTCCGCGATGTCGCGAACGTCCGCGACGGCGCCGCGCCGGTCACCACGATCGCCCGCCAGAACGGCGAGCGCGGGATTCTGACTTCGATCTTCAAGGTCGGGCGCACCTCGACCCTGGAAGTGGTCGAGCACGTCAGGCAGGCGCTTCCGAAAATGCTCGGGCTGATGCCGGAAGGGATCAACATGCGGCTGATGTTCGACCAGTCGCTGTTCGTGAAAGCCGCGATCGGCAACGTGCTGCACGAAGCGCTGATCGCGGCCGGCCTGACCGCGGCGATGCTGCTCTTGTTTCTCGGCAACTGGCGCACCACCTCGATCATCGCGGTGTCGATTCCGCTGTCGATCATGGTGTCGCTGATCGCGCTGCATCTGATCGGCGAAACGATCAACCTGATGACGATGGGCGGCCTGGC
This sequence comes from Candidatus Methylomicrobium oryzae, assembly GCF_016745425.1. Taxonomy (GTDB): domain Bacteria; phylum Pseudomonadota; class Gammaproteobacteria; order Methylococcales; family Methylomonadaceae; genus Methylomicrobium; species Methylomicrobium oryzae. Next base: position 4,792 of record NZ_JAERVK010000028.1, read on the forward strand.
GCTGGCGGTCGGGATTCTGGTCGACGACGCGACCGTCGAAATCGAGAACATCGAGCGGCAGATGCTGCTCGGCAAGCATCCGCGCCAGGCGATCCTGGACGGCGCGGCCGAAATCGCGATGCCGGCTTTCGTCTCGACCCTGTGCATCTGCATCGTGTTCGTGCCGATGTTTTTTCTGACCGGCGTCGCGCGCAGCCTGTTCGTGCCGATGGCCGAGGCGGTGGTGTTCGCGATGCTGGCTTCCTACGCGCTGTCGCGCACGCTGGTGCCGACCCTGGTGATGTACGTGATGGCCGGTCATCACGGCCACACGGACGTGCGGCCCCGCCACGCCCTCGGGCAGGCTTTCCGACGCCTGCACCATCGCTTCGAGCATGGTTTCGAAGTCTTCCGCGGCCATTATGTCGTCCTGGCCGGCCATCTGCTGAATCATCGGCGGCGCTACGGCTCAGTGATATTGAGCTTCTGCCTGTTGTCCTTAGGTCTCGTGCCCTTACTGGGCCGCGATCTGTTCCCGGCGGTCGACGCAGGCCAGATAAGGCTGCATGTGCGCGGCCCCTCCGGCACCCGAGTCGAAGAGATGCCCCGGCAGATCGACGCAGTGGAAGCTTTTATCCGCCAAAGTATTCCATCCGAAGAATTGAGCGACATGCTGGACATCATCGGCGGCCCTTACAGCACCCGGAACACTCTGTTCGGCAACTCCGGCACGGTCGAAGCCGCCGACACCGAAATCATGATTTCGCTGAGGCCCGGCCGCCATGCGCCCAGCGCCGGTTATATCAAGTCGTTACGTTCCGGATTGCCGCGCCGCTTCCCGAACCTGGAGTTCTTTTTCCAGCCTGCCGACCAGGTCAGCCAGACACTAAATTTCGGCGTGCCGGCGCCGATCGACGTCCAGTTCATCGGCGGCAAGCCGGAGGAGGTGATGCCGCTGGTACGGGCGTTCCAGAACCGGCTGCGGCAGATTCCAGGCATCGTCGACGCGCACGTTTACCAGCGCCTGAACCGGCCGGCGCTGGACCTGGAGATGAACCGCGCCCACCTGCAGCAGTTCGGCCTGTCGCCGCGCGACGTGGCGCAAAACCTGCTGCTGACCTTGAGCGGCAGCATGCAGACCGCGCCGTCGTACTGGCTGAATCCGGCCAACGGCAATACGGTCAACATCGGCGTGATGGGCAACCCGTTGACGCTCGACAGCCTGGACGCTCTGCTGCGCACGCCGGTGGGCGGGGGCAGCGGCCAGCCGCAGCTGCTCGGCAATCTGGTCAAGCTGAAGCGGTCGCAGCAGCCGGCCGCGGTGACCCACTACAATTCGAACAACGTCTTCAACGTCTACGCCGGCGTCGAAGGACGCGACCTCGGCTCGGTCAGCGGCGAGATCGACCAACTGATCGGCGAAACCCTCCCGAACCTGCCCCGCGGCGTCGAACTGGGAGTGCGCGGCCAGATCGAAACGCTGAACAGTTCCTTTACCGGCCTGGCGTCGGGGCTCGCGGTCGCGATCGTATTGCTGTATCTGCTGCTGGTCGTGAACTTCCAGTCCTGGCTGGATCCTTTGATCATCATCAGCGCCCTGCCCGCGGCGCTGGCCGGAATCGCCTGGCTGCTGTACCTGACCGGCACGACGCTGAGCATTCCTGCGTTGACCGGCAGCATCATGGCGATGGGCGTGGTGACCGCGAACAGCATCTTGCTGGTCTCGTTTGCCCGCAGCCGTCTGCAGGAAGGCGTGCCGCCCGCGACCGCCGCGTTGGAAGCCGCTGCGACCCGGCTCCGGCCGGTACTGATGACTGCGTTCGCAATGATTGCCGGGATGCTGCCGATGGCTGTCGGCTGGGGCGAAGGCGGCGAACAGAACGCGCCGCTGGGCCGGGCGGTGATCGGCGGACTCACCTTTGCGACCGCTTCGACGCTGCTGTTCGTGCCGATCGTTTTTGTGACGGTGCATCAATGGCTGGAACATCGCCAGCGGAAACGCATGCCTATTTAACCCGATGCCCTCGTAGGATGTGCCGACGACTGCAAGGATGCAGGAGCTAGAGCAACGCAGGAGCAGTTGCCGACGCAAGGAGGCGCATCGTCCGCGATCGATGCGCTTCACTTCGTTCAGCACATCCTACGGTTTTATCAAAATAACTAACGGGAACAAGCTTATGTCCAGTCAACTTTCGCCTACCTTCGCTTTACCGTCCGCAGGCCGTCCCCGACGCACACTCGTCAGGGCGGGCGCAGCCGCATCGACACTTCTATTGCTGCTGCTCGCCGGCGGCGGCTGGCGTTATGCGATCAACCAGAGCAAGGCGCAAACCCTGCGCGAAAACACGATCGCCAGCCTCAGGCGCAGCGTAATCGCGATCCATCCGGAGCCCGGCAAGGCCTCGCGCAAGCTGGTGCTGCCGGCCAGCCTGAAAGGTTACGCCGAGACGCAGGTTTTCGCCCGGACCAACGGTTATCTGAAAGCCTGGCACAAGACGATCGGCGATAAAGTCAAGAAAGGCGACCTGCTGGCCGAAATCGACGTGCCGGAACTGGAACACGAACTGGCGCAAGGCCGGGCCGCGCTGGCACAGGTGAAGGCCCGGCGGGAGCTGGCGTATTCGACCTGGGAGCGCTGGGACCGGTTGAGCCTGACCGACGGCGCGCCGCGTCAGGAGGTCGACGAGAAACACGCCGCCTTCCTGCAGGCGGAAGCCGATCTGGCCGCCGCGGCCGCGAACGTGAAGCGCCTGGAAAACATCGAAAATTACCGTCGGGTCATTGCGCCGTTCGACGGCGTGATTACGCGCCGCGGGGTCGACGTCGGCAGCCTGATCGGTACCGGCACCCAGGAACTGTTCGCGCTGACCCAAACCGATCCATTGCGCCTGAACGTCTGGGTGCCGCAAGCCTATGCGGACCAGATCAAGGGCGGCCAGACCGTGTCGGTACGTCCGCTCGACGGCCAGGAAAAACCTTTAAAGGCCCATATCGACCATGTCGCGGGCGCGCTCGATCCCCTCACCCGCTCCCGCCTGGCCGAGATCAGCCTGCCCAATCCGGACGGCAAACTGCTGCCGGGCGCTTATCTGGAAATCGCGATCGACGTGGCGGTCAACGCCAGTCCTTTGGTGGTGCCGGCGAATGTGCTGGTCATGGACCAGGAAGGCGCGCACGTCGTGATCGTCGACAGCGAAGGCAAGATCGGCCTGCGTCCGGTAAAAATAGGCCGCGACTTCGGCCGCGAAGTCGAAATTCTGGAAGGCATTGCCTTGAATGAAGTCCTGGTGGCGAGTCCTTCCGACCTGTTGACTCCGGGCGAGAAGGTCAGCGTCGTGGAAGCCGAGGCCAAACCGAACGAGAAGCTGGCGTCCAGGTCGTGAGAACTGAGAGTACTCTGGTTCCCACGTGCCACGTGGGAACCCAAGGCGGACGCGCCGGCGTCCCGTCTCGCGACGCTGGCGCGTCTTGACCGCATTTCCACGCGACGCGTGGGAACGAGGCAAGCCGAAAGGTAAGCTGGCAGCCAAATTATAAAACGGAAATTCATCGCTTACTTGGCTATCCAAGACCTGCCAGGTTTTGAAAACCTGGCAGGTCTGCAAAACCGCATCGAAAATCGTTCCAATCCGCTGTTTCCGGAGTAACAAGGTTCCAGCAATCGCTGCTGCTAATCCATCAATCGTTTCCGGCCGTACACCCTGTACCGGCTACCCTGCCCAGGTACTCCTTGGGCTTTCCTCAAAAAACACCTCCCCCTTTGAAAAAGGGGGATTGAGGGGGATTTGTTTGATCAATCTCCCCTAACCTCTCGGCAATTGCTCCTGCATTGCCCTCGATCGCGTGTTCCCGACGCGATCTATCTCGCCCTTCCTTGGGCTCGTACCTCCTGCATCCGTGCAGTCGTCTTTTTCAAAGAAGGGACTGAACGCTTATTCAAAGGGGGAGTGAATAATCCGCTTTTCATAACCATCAATTTCGGAAAGCTATTTTCTACCAGATCCTTAATTAATACCGGCTGGTATGTGTCTTGCTAGACAGCGAATCGCATTTTCAGTTTTTCTTTCTTCCTTTTAACCTCCCAAAGGAGACCCTATGTCCAAATCCTTCCCTGCGTTTGCCGCGCTCGCGGCAACCCTGGCCGCGGCCGGCTGCAGCGCGCAAAAAAACCATCCCTTCGACCTGGCCGGCAAAGACGCCGGCCATGCCGATATCCAATCGGTCGAATTCTCCGGCAAAGGGCGCTGGTATCAGTTCGGCCAGGCCCCGAATCCGGGCCTGCCCTGGCCGCCGTTCGAAGTGAAAAATTATACCGCCGACATCGATTATGCGAACGCCGGCGCCCGGGTACAGATCAGCCGCCGGCAAATCATCGAACCCGGACGCAATCGCCCCGCGCCGACTCTGCAAAAAATCGAACAGTTCATCAGCGGCAATACGGCCTGGAATGTCGCGCCGCCTGCCGCGAATGCTCCTAGCCCCTCGCCGGTCGTGACCGCGCAGCCGGGTGCGGCCGAAGAGCGCGCCGCCGAAATCTGGGCCACGCCCCGGGGTTTTGTGAAAGCGGCCATTCAACATCATGCCGAGCAGAAGGACGTTGACGGCGGCACCGAAGTCACCTTCACGATCGGCGGCAAATACCGCTACGTCGGCTTCCTGAACGGCAAGCACCAATTGGAGAAAGTGCAGACCTGGATTGACAATCCGGTGCTCGGCGATACGCTGGTCGAAACGCGTTACAGCGATTACAAGGATTTCGGCGGCATCCGGTTCCCGGGCCATATTTCCCGCAACCAGGGCGGTTACCCGGTGCTGGACATCGATGTGACCGAGGTCAAAGCCAATCCGGCCGTCAACATCGGCATCCCGCCGGAAGCCGCGAAGGCGCCCGCCGTAAAGGTCGCCGTCAACGAGCTCGCCGAAGGCGTTTATTACCTGACCGGCGGCACCCACCACAGCGTCGCGATCGACCAGAAAGACCACATCGTGCTGGTCGAAGCGCCGCAGAACGAAGAGCGCTCCCTTGCGCTGATCGCCAAGCTGAAAGAAGTGCTTCCGAACAAGCCGGTCAAATACCTGATCAATACGCATGCTCATTTCGACCATGCCGGCGGCCTCAGGACTTTCGTCGATGCGGGCGCCACGATCGTGACGCCGGAGCCGAACCCGGCTTATTACGAAGCGGTCTGGACGGCGCCTCATACGATCCGTCCCGATCGACTGGCCGAATCGAAAAAACCGCCCCGTTTCGAAAGCTTCACCGGCAAGCACGTGCTTTCGGACGGCAAGCGCGTCATCGAAATCCACACGCTGGCCGGCAATAGCCATAACGATGCGTTCGCCGCGGTCTATCTGCCCAAGGAAAAGCTCCTGATCGAAGCCGACGCCTATACGCCGACGGCGGCGAACATTCCGCCGCCCGCGTCGCCGAACCCGTACTCGGTGAATCTTTTCGACAACATCCGCAAATTGAAGCTGAATGTCGAGAAGATCGCCGCCCTGCACGGGCCGCGCGTCGCGACGCTGGACGATCTGCGCGCCGCGATCGGCCTGCAGACCAGCGCCCGCTAAGTCAGGCCTGTCCACATCACTCAAAAGTGCTCCGACCATCCAGATGCAATGCCGTTAGTACAACCGTCATTCCGGCAGAGATTGCCGGGATCCGGAGCACATGGAGATGCTCAAAGTTTGCCTTCCCTGGTATTTGGATTCCGGCATTCTCTGCCGGAATGACGTGGTTTTTCTTAACTTAGGATCTGGTAGGAAATAACTTCCCGAATGTGGATTGTTTTAAAAAGCAGAGGCTTCACTCCCCTCTTTGAAAAAGACGACTGCAGGGAAGCAGGAGGTACGAGCCCAAGGAAGGGCGAGATAGATCGCGTCGGGAACACGCGATCGAGGGCAATGCAGGGAGCAGTTGCCGACGACTGCAGGGATGCAGGAGATAGGGCAATGCAGGAGCTATATTGCCGAGGGACCGGAGGAGATTGATCAAACAAATCCCCCTCGATCCCCCTTTTTCAAAGGGGGAAGTTGTTTTTGACGAAATCCTTAGGTATTACTACAGGGCAAGGGACCGTTTTTTGCATTGGATTCAAGCGATCGTCATTCTCCATAAAAAACTGCTGCCCAGCCAACACCCCGCAAGCAAAAACTGCTGCCCGTTCAGCAGCCTACCGCCGATTCTAAGCATCGATTCCCATTCAAAACAAAATGTTATTCGATGGCACGAAGCCTGCTTAGTCTAAAGCCGATTTGAATTTCAAATTTCAATTATCGGGCTCACGCCCTACGACTTCATTCGACCCGCATGACTGATCTGAAAAAAAAATCGGAGCGCACGCGCAACCGACTCTTGACCGCCGCCAGCCGCATCTTCGCCGAGAAAGGCTTTCAGGAAGCAACCATCGCGGAAATCTGCGAACAGGCGCAAACCAATATCGCCTCGGTCAACTACCATTTCCGGGACAAGGAAACCCTGTACCTGGAATCCTGGCGTTTCGCCTTCAACCGCGAACTCTCGCAGTATCCGCCCGACGCCGGCGTATCCTGCGACGCCGCGCCGGAGAAGCGCCTGGCCGCGCTGATCCATTCGCTGATCGAACGGGTCGCCGACGAAAACGGCCATGCGTTTGCGATTCTGTACAAGGAAATGGCGCGGCCGACCCGGCTGCTGGCGGACATTCTGGAAAAGGAAATCGAGCCGCAGCGCTCGCAGATGTTCGAACTGCTCCGGGAATGCCTGGGCCAGGCCGCCGAGGAGCGGCATTTGCAATTTTGCCATGACAGCATCATGGGCCAGTGTTTCCAACTGCTGCGCCTGAAACAGATTCAACTGGCGCGGCTTCGCCGCCAGCATCCCGCCTCCAGCGGCGATATCAAAGCCTATGCCGACCATGTCGTGCAGTTTTCGTTGGCCGGCATCCAGGCGCTGCGTTCCCGATTCCCTTAAGCCATGAAGTGCTTTCATGCCGAGCCGACTTTTTCCTCCGCCGATCGAAACTTTTAACCGCCCGTCCGCTCAGCGGTTCATTCTTCACTTACACCTAAAGCGTAGGATGGGTTGAGCGTAGCGAAGCCCATCATCAGATTACGGCGAGAGTTTCGATCGATGGGTTTCGCTTCGCTCTCGGCAACAGCTCCATGCGTTGCCCTATCTCCTGCATCCGTGCAGTCGTACCCATCCTACGGCCCATTAACTTAACAACATTGCCCTCCACCCCGATCATTCCCATGCGCTTTAGGATCATTCCCGCTTTGATTTGTCACTTGGCCGCCGCGCAATTAACCGCCTGCGCGGTCGGCCCCGATTATACCCGCCCCCCGGCCGAAGCCCCCGCCCGGTTCAAGGAGATGAAAGGCTGGCACAAAGCACAGCCGCGCGACACCGCCCTGCCCCAAAAATGGTGGCAGCTTTTCAACGATCCCGAACTGACCGCACTGGAAGAACAGGTTGCCGCCGCCAATCAATCGGTAGCGCAGGCCAAAGCCCAGTATCGCCAGGCCCAGCATCTGGTGCAATCGTCGCAATCGTCCCTGCTGCCGGTCGCGGTGCTGACCGGCACGGTGAACCGCTTCAAGGCCGCTTCGGGGCAGAGCCTCGCACCTTCAGGCATTAGAAATCTGTTCGGCCTGGGCGTCGGCGCGGTCTGGGAGCCCGACCTGTGGGGGAAAATCCGCCGCCAGATCGAAGCCAGCACCGACAATGCGCAGGCCAGCGCCGCGACCCTGCAGGCACTGATCCTGTCCAGCCAGGCGACGCTCGCGCAGCACTATTTCCAGATAAAAATATTGGATGCGCAGAAAGCGTTGCTCGACGACACGGTGGCCGCCTACGCGAAAACACTCGACATCACCCAAAACCGCTATGCGGTCGGCGTCGCGGCCAAATCCGAGGTGGTGCAGGCCGAAGCGCAACTGCACTCGGCCCGCGCCCAGGCCGTCGATCTCGGCGCAGAGCGGGCCAGACGGGAACATGCGATTGCGGTATTGATCGGCAAGACGCCGGCGGATTTCTCGTTGCCGAAGGCGCCGCTAGAGGCGCAGCCGCCGACGATTCCGGTCAGCCTGCCTTCCGAACTGCTCGAACGCCGCCCCGACATCGCCGCCGCCGAACGCCAGATGGCTGCCGCGAATGCCCGGATCGGCATCGCCAAGGCCGCCTATTTCCCCTCCCTGAATCTGGCGATTAGCGGCGGCTATCAGTCCGGCGACATCGACACCTTGTTCACGATGGCGCGCCGCTATTGGGCGCTGGGGCCTGCCGGCGCGGCACTGACCCTGTTCGACGGCGGCGTCAAGAACGCCCAGTACAAACAGGCCATTGCCCTCCACGACGAGGCCGTCGCCGCTTACCGGCAGACGGTGCTGACCGGGTTCCAGGAAGTCGAAGACAATCTGGCTGCGTTGCGCGTTCTTGCGGAAGAAGTGCAGGTACAGGATAAGGCCGTCGCCGCCGCCGAACAGGCGCTGGCGTTGATGCTGAATCAATACAAGGCCGGCACCGTCAGCTATCTGAACGTGATGACCGCCCAGACCGTCGCGTTGTCCAATCAGCAGGTCGCCGTGCAGTTGAAAGGCGAACAGTTGAACGTCGCGGTGCTGCTGATCAAGGCGCTGGGCGGCGGCTGGAATGAGCGTTCGCTGCCGACCAAGGATGAAGCCGACGGCGACCGCAAATGGACGGATTATTTGATATTGCCGGTGGATTAAGGCCTATCTCATAACGCAAGCCGGAATCAGCCTCCTTAATAGGGCGGTAGGGTACGCTGTGCGTACCTTGGGGATGAAAAGGTACGCACTCGGCAATTGCTCCTGCATTGCTAAACCACAAGGATGTGGCGAATGCAGAAAACGCAGGAGCGGTTTTCTGCCTACCTCCCGCATCCTTGCAGTCGAGCGTACCCTACAGCGGTTTGTGCGCTTTGGGGTGGATAACCCACTTGGCAAAGGGGGTATCACGATAAGCTGTAGGCTGGGTTATAGCTTTGCGGAAACCCAGCACGATGACTCCTCGAAATGCCGGGTTTCGTACCTCAACCCAGCCTACGGGCTGCTGATCTGCCAACACCGCCTCAGCAGCGAGCAAGGCAAAACTGATGCTCCACAAGCAGCCTCAGGCTTTTGATTACGCTTGAATCTTTTGCTCCCGCTCCCGGCAGCTCTTCCCAATCCCCTTAAACAACAATCCATTAGAGGTTTTTCGACGGATAGCGGCGATCGTGATGCCAACCTGCTCCGAGGCTGGCACGCCTCGTGCTTTAACCCTCAACATAACGTACGCATCGAGGCCGGCAAGGCCCACAGATAAACGGCGTTTTTCATTTTGTGTTTGCGCAACGGATTCGGCTTGGCCGAATCGCTTGCGGGCAAGACCTCGTCCGACTGCGATCGGCAAAAAGTGCGGGCGACAAGATGGAATCCATGTGCAACGGTTACTCAACGGGAACATCGCAATGAGCAGTCCTTTACCCTTTACTCCTTCATTCGCATCGGCCGCCCCGGCTCTGGATTGGCAGACCGACGGCACGGTTTCTCTGAAATCCCCGACCGTCCTGCCGACTGCGGAATTCGCGCCGGCACCGCTGGCCAAAGTGCTGGCCGATTTCAAATACACTGGCGAAGATCGCGACCGCAAGCCGCTCGATTATCTACTGCTGGGCGTACTGTCGATCATCCTCCATACCGGATTCGTCCGGCATTTCGACGGCGCCGCGCTGGAACAGGAGATCGTCGACCCGGTCAGGCCGGTGCCGAAAGTCCGGATCACGCTGGCAAGACCCCAGCCGAAACCGGTGGCCCCGCCGCCTCCGGTCGCAAAGCCCAAGCCGCCGGTAGCCCAACCCAAACCGCCCGTGAAAAAAGCGGTGCCGCTGAAACCGCAAAAGCCCAGGCCGGCGCCGAAGGTAGTCGAGCCGGCCCCGGCTCCGCAGCCTGCGCCGGTGATGGCCAACGCGCCGCCCGCGCCGGTCCAAGCGCCTCCGGCGCCTCCCGCTCCGGTCGTCCAGGAAAAGATCACCGCGCCGACCGCCGGCGCAGATTACCTGCACAACCCACCGCCCGAATATCCCGAAATCGCGATGGAACGCGGCTTGGAAGGCAAGGTGCTGATGAAGGTGCATGTGCTGCCGAACGGCAAGCCGGACAGCATTACCGTGGTCAAGTCCAGCGGCCAGAAGGTGCTGGACGATGCGGCCGTGAAAACCGTCCGCCGATGGTCTTTCGTCCCCGCCAAACGCGGCGATGCGCCGATCGCCGGCTGGGTCACCGTTCCGATTACTTTCAACTTATCCTGAGGAAACTTCAATGTCCAACATACCTACCAGCCTGATCGTCGACGGCACACTGAACACGCTGATCGGCGCCTCCGTTGTCACCTGGGCGCTGATCCTGATCAAGGGCATCCAGCATCTGCGGATCGCTTACCACAATCGCCGGTTCAGCAAGGAATTCTGGAGCGCCCCGAACATTCAGGCGGCCGCCCATCTCGATCATCAGAAAGGCCCGGCCGCACGGGTCGCCGGGATCGGGTTTTCGACACTGATCGAAACCGAGTCCGGCGCTTCCACGCACGACCTGGAACATACCTGGGACCGCCAAGAACTCCTGGACCGGCGCCTGCGCCAGCAGATGCAGAAGGAGCGCGGCTCGCTGGAGAGCGGCCTGGCGATCCTGGCGACCATCGGCAGCATTTCGCCGTTCGTCGGGCTGTTCGGCACCGTCTGGGGCATCATGGGCGCCCTGACCAATATCAGCAAAACCGGCTCGGCCAGCCTGGAGGTCGTGGCCGGCCCGATCGGCGAAGCCTTGATCGCGACCGCGGTCGGCATCGCGGTCGCGGTCCCTGCCGTGATCGGCTACAACTTTTTCATCCGCCGGAACAAAGTGGTCTGGGCTTTCCTGGACGACTTCGCGATCGACTTCGTACATCTGGCGCTGAAAGCGTCGTTCATCATCGAACGCTCGGGCGGCAAACCGGCCAATGCGGCACGTTTGACGGAAGCGCGTTTGACTGGCATTGGCGGCGGCAAAAAAACGGCCGCGCGCGACGCTCATGAAGAACTGACCGGAGCGAAGGAGGCGCACGCCTGATGGCCTTTAAAACCCAAGAAGACGACGGCGACGTACTGGGCGAAATCAACGTCACCCCCCTGGTCGACGTGATGTTGGTGCTGCTGGTCGTATTTATCGTGACCGCGCCGCTGTTGACCAACGCGGTGCACGTGAACCTGCCGAAAACCGCCGAAACCGCGCCGCCGGAAGAAAAAGCGCCGGTCTATCTCAGCGTGGACGCGCAGGGCAAGGTGTTCATCGATAAGCGGGAAATCGCGGTCGACGCAGTCGAAAACGAATTGAAGACCCGCCAGGCCGCCGACCCCGAACTGGCGTTGAACCTGAATGCGGACGAGGGCGTGCAGTACGGCGTCGTCGCGAAAGTGATGGCCGCGATCGAACGCGCCGGCATCACCAAACTGTCGGTGCTGACCGCGCCGAGTTAAAGTAGGGTACGCTGTGCGTACCGATGACCGATAACGCGAAACGGTACGCGCAGCGTACCCTACGCACTTACCCGATCGTAAGGAGATTTTTTATGGCTCGCAAAACGGCCAACGACTTTCATCCGGAAGCGCTGCAACTCTTCGACAAATATGTGCACGGCGAGCTCTCGCGCCGAGGTTTTTTGTCTTCCGTGCCGAAATACGCCCTCCTGGGCCTGAGCGCGGAAGCGCTGCTGGAAGCGTTGAATCCGCGCTTCGCCCAGGCGCAGCAGGTCGCGAACGACGATCCGCGCCTCATCACCCGCATCGTCGAATTCCCATCGCCGCACGGCAACGGCAAAGTGCACGGCTATCTGGCCCAGCCGGCCAGGATCGAAGGCAAACTGCCGGTCGTGCTGGTGATTCACGAAAACCGGGGGCTGAACCCGCACATCGAAGACATCGCCCGCCGGCTGGCGCTGGACAATTTCATCGCCTTCGCGCCGGACGCCTTGTATAGCCTGGGCGGTTATCCGGGCGACGAGGACAAGGCTCGGGAACTGTTTAAAACCCTGGACAAAACCAAAACCCAGGCCGATTTCCTGGCCGCGGCCCAGGCATTGAAAAAACTGCCGGACGGCAACGGCAAGGTCGGCGCGGTCGGATTCTGCTACGGCGGCGGCATCGTCAATTATCTGGCGACCCAGTTGCCCGATCTGGCGGCCGGCGTGCCGTTCTATGGCGCGCAGCCGTCGGCGGAAGACGCGGCCAGGATCAAGGCACCGCTGCTGATCCATTATGCGGGCGCCGACGACCGAATCAACGCAGGCTGGCCGGCTTACGAGGCCGCCTTGAAAAAAGCCGGCGTCAACTACGAAGCCTTCATTTATCCCGGCGTGCAGCACGGTTTCAACAACGACACCACCCCGCGCTTCGACGCGGCGGCCGCGAAACTGGCCTGGGACAGAACCCTCGCCTTCTTCAACAAACATCTGCGCGCCGGCTGAATCGGCAGGAGGAAACCATGAAAATCGAAACGCACGTTTGGGATTGGCCGCTCAGGCTGTTTCACTGGCTACTGGTCGTGGCGGTCGTCAGCGCCTACGCCAGCGGCAGGGCCGGCGGCGAATGGACCGACTGGCACGGCCACTTCGGCAGCCTGGTACTGGGTCTTCTGGTATTCCGCCTGCTCTGGGGCTTCGTCGGCAGCCGCCATGCCCGCTTTGTCGATTTCTTCCCTACCCTGCCGCGCCTGATCGCCTACTTCAAAGGCCGCTGGCAGGGCGCCGGCCATAATCCGGCAGGCGCTTTGGCGGTGCTCGCGCTGCTCGGCACCTTGGCCGCGCTGGCCGGCACCGGCTTGTTCGCGAACGACGACATCGCCTTCGAAGGACCGCTGTTTCACCTGATCGACAAGGACCTCAGCGACAAGCTCAGCGGCTGGCATATCCGAATCGTGAACCTGCTGATGGGTCTAGTCGGTCTGCATCTCGCCGCGATCGCGTTTTACCAGCGCGTGAAGAAAAACAACCTGATCCTGCCGATGCTGACCGGCAAAAAACAGCTGCCGGCGGCCCTGGCCCCGAGAACGGTTCAACCCGTGCGGTTTCTGCCCCTGGCCCTCAGCCTGCTGGTTGCGGCCTCGACGGTGTGGAGCGTCTGGGGCGGCAGTTTCGTCGACTATCTGGCGCCGCTGGCCGGGGTTCAAACCGCTTCTGCCGATGCGGAAACCTCGAACTAATTCACCTACAACACGCACCTCGAAGCTTCGGCTGATCAGGCGCATTCCTTTCCTAAACCCTCAACGCGTAAATCCCTCACAAGGAGCTTTATTCATGAAAAAAACCCAACTGGCAATCGCTCTGGCACTCGGCGCCGTTACTGCGATCGCAGCGGCCGGGGACATCGAAGACCAGATTCGCTTCCGTCAATCCGCTTATTCTTTCCTGGGCTGGAACACCGCAAAGATCAAGGCGCAAGCCTCCGATCATCCGGACACTTTTAACAAGGACGAAGTCGCCGCCGCCGCGAATGCGATCGCCGGCGTCGCCAACTCGGGCGTTTTCGAGAAACTGTACGGCCCCGGCACCGACAAGGGCATCGGCTGGAAACCGAGCCGGCTGAAGCCCGAATTTTTCGAAAAGCAGGACGAAGCCAAGGAGATCAACGCCACCTTTATCAAGGAGGCGAATGAATTGCAGAAGGTTGCGGCCGGCGGCGATCCCGCCGCGATCAAGGCGCAGTTCGGCAAACTCGCCGCCACCTGCAAAGGCTGCCACGATCTGATCCGCATCCGCGAATGATCCCATAAAAAAATACCCGCTCCGACTGGTGCCGGGCGGGTATCTCATATTCTGGAAACGCCGAGCTTCAGTGTCTGTAGATCCGGTTAGCGATAGCGTAATTGGAGGAATTACGTCCTCATAATATTACTGGAGCAAGGGCTTTAAAGACCACCCGTCTCGTGCCGGGAAGCCGCCTAAACTCATTATCGGCGCGATGATGCCTCAACTCGTCCATGTTGCCTCCGGCGTCTTGAAATCGGGAAAAGCCTTCGAGCCGGCGCTTCATCAGGCTTGATTTGGATAACAATATCTACGGCCCTAATTTGAGCCGTGTTGCTGCAAAGCCGAGAAAACCAAAGCCTAACAGCGTAAATATTGCGGGTTCTGGTACATTAGGGGTAGCTCTGCTCATTCCAGTGCTTAAGAGCGTAATGTTCGCTCTTTCCATCTTGGAGCATGTTCTCCCTAATGGGCAGTTTTCAACACTACCATTTAGTGAAATATCATCTAAACTGATTAGGAACTCTCCGCTACCAAAATTACTGATAATGGGTTCCAAATTAATTGATAATCAACTGCACTATCAGCAGTCTCTTTAGCAAAAGCAGTACCTGTGGCCGTAAAAGCTTTAGAAGCTCCATTCAGGGGCTTCGTAAAAATGAAGCTTGCAGTCACGTCTAGACCGTCCAATTCAAGATCATCAATTCAGCTTTCGTATAAAGATACCAAACCAAGATCAAAAGAATTAGACTGTCCTGCCGCGGTTAATTCAAAACTAGAGGAATCCAAAATAGTTGTGGGAAAACGAGCATCTAGCAGTATCCCGCCCTTACCATTGTTAACATTATCAGTATCTGTTTGACCATAGCCGCCACCTGGAATAATGGCTATATCGGTTATGGTAAAAGGAACTGCATACGCTGCCGGGGCGGTTGCAATAATGCCGAGACTTTCAATCGCCAAAATGATTTTTTGGAATTTTTTCATTAAATGTCTCTTTTTATTAATCTTTATTTCAAGAAATACCGAAAAGCCAGGCAATAAAATTGCCCTGACCCGCGTTTTCTCTTGGCTGGAGGATAGGCATTATTTATACCAGTAAAAAGTCATCAATAAATTCATTTGAATTCAGTATATTGAGCTTTGCCGATATGTCGGCACTGGCCTCAATAAAAGTTTTAAACAAAAAAATTTAAAATTTCCGAAATACAGCCTTTCAATTCGGTTTGATGACAGAGACAGATTACGGCAATCTTGCAAAACGCATTGGCAAGCCGAATCATTTCGGCTGATCTCCTCAAAAATTCAGAAAATTCGGCCGACAGCCGAAATATTCCTGCAGCAAGACGACTTGCACACCATAAAGAGAATCAATGCTGTAGAATTACAACTGTTCAGCCGGACAATCCGTTTTGGCTTAAGAATAGTAAAAAATTCCGACACCACGTCTTAATTTTTCAAAAAATGCGCAAAAATAAGCAGGATTTGCCAATGACTTGGCAACTTCTAATTTTCTACGCTCAAGATAAAAACAAAATAATACCCAAATCCGATAATACTCCCGCAGATCTTCAGAATTGTGATAAAGCCCGCAATTGTGAAGAGCTTAATAAAAACCTAAAAATCTTTTGCTACATTTAGTATCGGAAACCATGAGATCTACGCTAACTGAGATCTCAAGTAGATTGACCCCGGATTTATCTGAAAAAGGCAAACCCATCGAAAGGTGGCGACGCAAAATTTCCAGTCTAACGGAGCTTTTTTTCCTATGACAGTGGGGTTGCCAGGTCAAACAGGAGTTCATCGTTGCCTGTTGATGGCCTTTTACCAGTCTAGGAGCTCTTCGGAGCTAATTGCTTTCATTTAGGAGACGAGTAATGAACTCAACCAACCGAAACTCAAAAAATAGCCAATCATTTTCAAGAGCATTCAAAACCTCCCTTCTCACTATCTCCTTGGCTTCATTACTTCCTGCGACGGCATTGGCCGGCAATGGACACTCCGCCCCCGAATTATTTGACGATTTCGGGATTCAGCAGGTGAAAAACAAAGTCCTGCCCGCCAAAGCGGTCAAAGGCAGAAACCGGTCCGTCAATGTCCATACCGATGTGCTCGATGCCGACACATTGACACTGAATCTGTTCGACGACGTGATCGTCACTGCGGTGCGTGACCGGGTGATCGACAAAGTCAAGGGCAGCACAACCTGGATCGGCCATGTCGAAGGGGAGGACGACAGCGAAGTGTTCCTGACAGTCCGTGGCAACACCATGTCCGGCAACGTGCAGATCGGCGATAAAACTTATGAAATCGAGCCGAAAGGCAACAACCAGTACGACGTTACTCAGGTTAACCCGGATAATAACCCCAAACACAGCCATTCCAAACGCCCGGAAGACTTCCTGGCCGCCGGCGGTCAGATCAATACGACCGCGACCGCCACCTCATCTTCACCCACTACCAGCGCGGCGACCGCCGGCACCGTGATCGATCTGCTGGTGGCCTACACGCCCAAAGCGCTCAATAATGCGGGCGGCCAGGCCGGCATCGAAGCCAAAATCACCAATGCGGTCGCGATGGCGAACCAGGCTTATCTGAACAGCCATATCGACATGCAGTTGAATCTGGTCGGCATGGCGCAAACCAATTACGTCGAGACCGGCAACATGAGCACCAGCCTCACCGACCTGACCGGCACCAGCGACGGCAAGATGGACGAGATTCACAGCCTGCGCAATCAGGTGGGCGCCGACCAGGTGGCACTGGTGACGGCCGATACTAATTATTGCGGCATCGCTTATATTATGAGCAGTGGCTGGGTTAGCACGTCCTTTGCCCCGTATGCGTTCAGCGTCGTCCATGACGACTCGAGGTATGCCTGCCTCTCGGATAATACCCTCGCGCATGAGCTGGGGCATAACCAGGGCGACGAGCATAATATCGAAGATGCAGCCGCAGCCGGAGGCGCCTACAGTTACTCGTACGGTTACCGCCTCTGCCAGACCGGCGGCTTCCGCACCGTCATGTCCTACAGCTGCACCGGCGGCACCCGTGTCAGCTATTTCTCCAACCCCAATGTGACCTTGACCACCGGCGAAGTGACCGGTACCGCAGCGGCCAACAATGCGCTGTCGATGAGCAATACCAAGGCCATTGTCGCGGCGTTCCGCACGTCGTCGACCACCACGACACCGACCGTACCGGCTGCACCGGGCAGCCTCGCGGCCGCGGCAAGATCCAGCAGTCAGATCGTACTGAGCTGGGCGGATAACTCCAACAATGAAACCGGCTTCCGGGTCGAAAGATCGGGCAATGGTGGCACCAACTGGAGCGAAATCGCGGTGGTGGGCAGCAATGTGACCGGCTTTACCGATAACGGGCTCTTGGCCTCGACCGCCTACCAGTACCGGGTCCGCGCTTACAACAGCAGCGGCAATTCCAGCTAT
>NZ_JAERVK010000029.1 GCF_016745425.1 Candidatus Methylomicrobium oryzae
CGGGGTCGAGCAGGTCGGCTTGGACGATAACTTCTTCGAGCTCGGCGGCCATTCGCTTTTGGCGATGAAGCTGGCCGGCCGCATCGCGCAGCATTTCCAGGTCGAACTTGGCGTACGCTGCGTGTTCGAGGCGGGTGCCTTGTCTGTCTTGGCTGCGGAAATCGACGCCTTGCTGCAAGCTTCGCCGCCAAAAGATTTGCAGAGCGGGCTGGCGGATGCGCTGGCGGAGTTGCAGGGGATGTCGGCCGAGGATTTGCAGGCGTTATTGTAAGAGCAGCGCCGCTCACGCTTTGTCCGAAAATCAGGCTATTCGGCGCAGCGGCACCATGAAAAATTTGTCACTAGAAAAATCATTAATGCAAAACCCACTCGCCAATTTCCATACTCTGAGTCCTGAACAACGCAAGGCCCTGATCCTGCTGCTGAAAAAACGCGGTATCGACGTCAGCCAATTGCCGATCGCCAGCGTAGGCCGTGATGCGCCGCTGCCGCTGTCGTATGGCCAGCAACGGCTGTGGTTTCTGGCGCAACTGGAGCCCGACAGCAGCGCCTACCACATTGCCGATGCGGTCTATTTAAATGGCCAAATCGATGTCGACGCGCTGCAGCGCAGCATCGATAAGCTGGTTGCCAGGCACGAAAGCCTGCGCACGACGTTTCGCAGCGACGACGGCAAGCCGGTGCAAATCGTCCACGACGGCATGGCGGTCGAGGTGCAGTGGCTGGATTTATCTACGCAATCCGGAGACATCGACGCATTGGCGAAAAGCCGGGTCGAAAACCTGGAGCGCGAGCCGTTCGATCTTGTCAACGCGCCGCTGCTGCGGGTTGCGGTGCTTGAATTGGCCGTCGACCGCCATGTTTTGGTCTGGGTACTGCACCACATCGTCGCGGACGAATGGTCGCTGAATATCTTGCTCAACGAATTTGCCGAGTTGTATCAAGGCTTTTGTCAAGGCCGCGAGGCGGGACTGACGGATTTGGCGGTCGGTTACGCCGATTTTGCGGTCTGGCAGCGGTACTGGCTGGAAGCCGGCGAAATGGAGCGGCAGTTGACCTATTGGCGCGAGCGATTGGGCACGGAGACGCCGCAACTGGATTTGCCGCTGGACAGGCCGAGGCCGGCGCAAACGAGCGATGCCGGCGCCAAATTCGAAATCGGCCTGCCCGATGAAGCGGGCAAGGCGCTGCGCGAAATATGCCGACGCCAGGGCGCGACCGCGTTCATGGGCCTTTTGACCGTGTTTTACATGCTGCTGTACCGCTACAGCGGGCAGCGCAGGTTGCGGGTCGGCGTGCCGGTCGCCAACCGCAACCGCCGCGAAACCGAATCGCTGGTCGGTTTTTTCGTCAACACCCAGGTGCTGCAAACCGAATTGGACGGCAGCCTGAATTTTTACCAGATACTGGAGCGGGTCAAGGAAGCGGCGCTCGGCGCGCAGGCCCATGCCGACCTGCCGTTCGACCAATTGGTCGAAGCGCTCAGCCCGCAGCGCAGCCTGGAACGCAATCCGCTGTTCCAGGTAATGTACAACCACCAATACCAGCAGGCCGATACCGCCAAGGCGCTTGGCGCGCTGCAGATCGAAACGTTTCCGCGCGACGCGCGCACGACGCAGTTCGAATTGATATTGGACACCTTCGAAAGCGTAACGGGCCGCATAAGCGCGATTTGGACTTATGCGACCGATTTGTTCGACGAGGCGACGATAGCGCGGATGGCCGGACATTTTTGCCGATTGGTCGAAGCGGTAACGAAGCAGCCGGGAACGGCATTGCAAGCGCTGCCGCTACTCGATCCGACCGAGTTGGATCGTTTGCTGCCCAAGCCTTCATTTTCCTGCGAATTCGTCAGCTTGCCGTCCCTGATCGGGCGCCAAGCCGCAATTCGGCCCGAAGCCGTTGCCCTGATAGAAGGCGGTACGACTATGACGTACGGCGAGCTGCACCGCCAGTCCCACCGCTTGGCGCACTATTTGATTGACCACGGCCTGCGTCCCGGCGCGGTGGTGGCGTTGAGCCTGCCGCGGTCGGCATCGATGCTTGTCGCCAGCCTGGCGGTGTGGCAGTGCGGCGCGGCCTTTCTGGCCCTGGATCCTGCCTATCCGGCCGAGCGTTTGCAGTACATGCTGGACGATGCGGGCGCCGGCTGGCTGCTTGGCGGCGGGGCGGTCGATGGCTTGGGCAACGCTAGGGACACCGGCCACTCTCCGGCCGATGTGGTTCACCAGGTAAACCTCAGCCAACTCGACCTATCGAATTACCCCGAAATGCCGCCCGAGGTAGTGCTGCATCCCGAGACCACGGCCTACCTCATCTACACCTCCGGCTCCACCGGCCGGCCCAAAGGCGTAGCGGTCGGCCACGGTGCGCTGGCTCAGCATTGCAGAGCCATGGCGCAGCTGTACGGCTTGCAGGCCGGCGAGACCTGCCTGCATTTCGCCTCGTTCAGCTTCGATGCGGCCATCGAGCAATGGACGGTGCCGCTGTTACGGGGAGCCACGCTGGTGATCGGCGATCCCGGACACTGGAGCGTCGAACAGACCCTGCAGGCGATCCGCGAGCAGGCCATCGACCGCATCGACGTGCCGCCGGCGTACTTAACCGAACTGGCCCGCCAGCTCGATCCTTCGGTGCCGGTGCCGCGACTGACCAGCTGCACGGTCGGCGGCGAAGCCCTGCCGCGTGAGAGCCTGGCCTTGATCCAAAACCGTTTGCAACCTAAGCGGTTGTTCAATGCCTACGGCCCGACCGAAGCCGTGATTACCCCCTTGGCCTGGCAAGCCGAGACGACCTGCGACAGCCGTTATGCCCCGATCGGCCAGTGCCTCGGCGAAAGGACGGCCTATGTGCTGGATGCCGACCTCAACCCGTTGCCGATCGGCGTCGCGGGCGAGCTGTACATCGGCGGGCTGGGGCTGGCGCAAGGCTACTGGCACCAGCCGGGCCTGACCGCCGAACGCTTCCTGCCCGATCCCTTCGGCCGGGGCGGCCGGCTCTACCGCACCGGCGACCGGGTTCGGCAGCGGAGCGACGGGGTCATCGAGTACCTGGGCCGGATCGACCAGCAGCTCAAACTGCGCGGTTTCCGGATCGAGCCCGGCGAGATCGAAGCTGTCTTGCTGGAACAGCCCGGGGTCAACGAAGCGGCGGTCCGGGTCGGCGAAAGTGGCCGGTTGCTGGGGTATGTCGCGGTGGATGATGCCGGGTTACGGCTAGCGCCTAACCCGGCCTACGCGGCCGACGGCGGAGGACGGCTGCGCGACGCCTTGAGCCGCCGGCTGCCCGACTACCTGGTGCCGGCGCAGATCATCGTGCTGCCGCACTTGCCGAAACTGCCGAGCGGCAAGCTGGACCGCAAGGCATTGCCGGAACCGGAGCGCGTCGTCCGCGCCCGCGTCGAACCGCGCAACGACACGGAACGGCGCCTGGCACAAATTTGGCAGGAGGTGCTCGGCCTGGAAGCGGTCGGCATCGAGGAGAATTTCTTCGAGTTGGGCGGCGACTCCATTATCTCGTTGCAAGTGGTCAGCCGCGCCCGTCAGGCCGGCTGGCATTTATCGCCCAAAGACATCTTTCGCCACCAGACCGTGGCGGCGTTGGCGCAAGCTGTTGAAGCGCTGCCGCAGGCGGCCGAAGCGTTGGACAAAGACGACGATGCGGCCGAAGGCGACGTGCCTTTGACGCCGATTCAGGCCGAGTTTTTCGCCACCGATATTCCGCGGCGCGGGCACTGGAACCAATCGGTGCTGCTGGCGTCCGGCCAGGCTTTGCATGTTCCGGCGCTGGCCGAAGCGTTACGCCGGTTAACCCAACATCATGACGCTTTTCGTTTGCGTTTCGAAGAACACAACGGCTGGCGTCAACATTACGCCAGCGAAGCACAGGATCATGACTTGCTTTGGCAACGCGATGCCGCCGGCGCCGGACAAATCACCGAAATTGCCGAACAGGCGCAACGCAGCCTGGACCTGCAACACGGACCGGTGCTGCGGGCCGCCTATATCCGTGTGGCCGACGGCAGTTACCGCTTGCTGCTGGTGATCCATCATTTGATCGTCGACGGCGTTTCCTGGCGCATCGTGCTGGAGGATTTGCAGACGCTGTACCGCCAGCTTAGGATTTGGCTCCAAATAACTTCCCGGCCCAAGACCTGCCAGGTTTTCAAAACCTGGCAGGTCTGTCACCCGTACCAGAAAGTTAATATCGGCCAGATCCTTAGTACCGGTAAGACGCCGTCGCTGCCGGCCAAAACCGCATCTTACCGGGCCTGGGCCGAAGCCTTGCAAGGCCGGGCCGTGCAAATCGGCGACCAGCTGGATTACTGGCGTGCGCAATTGGCGGCCGCGGACTTGCCGGCCGACTTTGCCGGAGACCACGGCACTGCCGCCGATGCCGACACCTTGACCGTCGAGTTAGACGAAACCGCCACCCGGCAACTGCTGAGCGAATGCCCGGCCGCCTACCGCACCCGCATCGACGAATTGCTGCTGGCCGCGTTGGCGCGGGTGTTGTGCCGCTGGACCGGGCAGGGCGCCGTCAGCATCGATCTGGAAGGCCACGGCCGGGAAAGCTTTGCCGGCGCGCCGGATGTCAGCCGCAGCGTCGGTTGGTTTACCAGTTTGTATCCGGTGCTGCTGACGCCGGCGGACGATTGGGCCGGGACGATCAAAGCCGTCAAGGAACAATTGCGCGCCGTGCCGGAGCGCGGCTTGGGTTTCGGCTTATTGAAATATCTGGCCGACGCCGAAATTCGGGCGCAACTCGACAGCCTGTCGAGGCCGGCTCTGTGCTTCAACTATCTCGGCCGGTTCGACGCCAGTTTCGACGCCGACGGCTTGTTCCGGCCGGCCGGAGAGCTGCGCGGCGACGAGCGGGATACCGCCTCGCCGCTGGATTACGCGCTGGAAGTCAACGGCCAGATCTACGGCGGCCGTCTGGCGATGAACTGGACTTATAACCGCCGCCGCTACCGCGCCGAAACCGTCGCCGCGCTGGCCGAGGACTTCAATCGCGAACTGGCCGCGCTGGTCGAACATTGCCGGCAGGGACAACAAGGCGTCACGCCGAGCGATTTTCCGCTGGCCGGTTTGACGCAGG
Organism: Candidatus Methylomicrobium oryzae; assembly: GCF_016745425.1. Taxonomy (GTDB): domain Bacteria; phylum Pseudomonadota; class Gammaproteobacteria; order Methylococcales; family Methylomonadaceae; genus Methylomicrobium; species Methylomicrobium oryzae. The sequence continues at coordinate 5,101 of NZ_JAERVK010000029.1, forward strand.
CGCAGCTGGACAGTCTGCCGTTGCCGGCCGCCGAAGTGCAGGACATTTATCCGCTGACGCCGATGCAGCAGGGCATGCTGTTTCACAGCCTGTACGAAAACGATGCCGCCAGCTACGTCAGCCGTTTCGACGTGCGCCTGGAAGGCCTCGATGCCGGCCGCTTCGCCGAAGCGTGGCGAACGGCAATGCACAGGCATGCGGTGCTGCGCACGGCATTTTACGCGCCGGCCGATTGGCCGCAGGCCATGCAGATCGTACACAAGCGTTTGGCCTTGCCGTTGGTCGAACTGGATTGGCGCGGCCGCGGCGACGCCGATGCGGCGTTGCCCGGTTTGCTCCGCGAGTTGCAGGCGCAAGGCTTGCCTACCGACCGTGCGCCGTTGTTCAAACTGGTGCTGGTGCGTCTGCAAGACGCTATTTACCATTTCATTTGGCTCAGCCACCATCTGTTGCTGGACGGCTGGAGCAGCGCCCGCCTACTCGGCGAAGTGTTGAGCGGCTATCGCGGCGACAGCCTGCCGCCGCCGGCTGCGGAATTCCGCGACTACATCGCCTGGCTGGCCGAACGCGATCCGGCCGCGGCCGAACGCTGCTGGCGGGAGCGTTTGCCCGCCCTGGAAGCGCCGACCCGGCTGGCCGATGCGCTGCCGCGCGGCAGCCAGGGGCAGGGATATGCTCTGCATGTGCTGCATATAGACGGCAACGATTTCGCGGCCTTGCGTCAATTCGCGCAAGGCGGCAAATTGACCGTCAATACTTTGGTGCAGGCCGCCTGGTGCCTGTTATTGCAGCGTTATTGCGGCGGCGGGGCGGTTGCCTTCGGCGTGACCGTGTCCGGCCGGCCCGGCGATTTGCCCGGCGCCGAAGAAATGGTCGGTTTGTTCATCAATACTTTGCCGGTGATTCAGGCGGCGCGCGCCGCCGATAGAGTCAGCGACTGGCTGCAAGCCTTGCAGCAGGACAATCTGGAACTGCGCGAAGTCGAAACCACGCCGCTGGCCGATGCGCAGCGCTGGTGGGGCAGGCCGGGCGAAGCGTTGTTCGACACTTTGCTGGTGTTCGAAAATTACCCTTTGTCCGACGCCTTGCGCCGGCGGCCGGAAGACGGCCTGCGCATACACGGCGAAAGCCACCGCGAGACGACCAATTTTTCGTTGACGCTGGCGGTGCAGAGCGGCGACAGGGCCTTGCAAGTGGCGTTCGATTACGACCGCCGCTATTTTGATGAAGAAAACGTGGCGGATTTGGCTGCGCATTTTCGAGTGTTGTTGACCGGTTTGGTGAGTAATTCGCAGGCGAGAATCGGCGAGCTGCCGGTACTGACCGGACGCGAGACGGCCTTGTTTCAGCGCTGGAACCAATGGACCAAGACCTACGACGGCCATACGCCGGTGCACGAACTGATCCGCCGCCAGGCCGAAGCGCAGCCCGAGGCGATTGCGCTGATCGCTGACGGCATCCGCCTGCGCTACGCCGAACTGGAGGTCCAGGCCAACCGCTTGGCGCACCGGCTGATCGGCCTGGGGCTTCGCCGGGAAGGCCGGGTGGCGCTGCTGTTGCCGCGCGGCGTGGAGACGATCGTGGCGATGCTGGCGGTGCTGAAAGCGGGCGGCGCCTACCTGCCGCTCGACCCCGAGCAACCCGAACAACGCTTGGCGGAACTGATCGCCGAGGCCGGGGTCTGCGTGGCGATCACGCGCAGAGGCGGCGGTGCCGACGTCAGGCGGCGCATCGCTCGCGACCTTGCCGAACAGGCGCCGGGCCGCGTTGAAGACGCGAACGCGGGGCTTCCTTCGCGTTCAGCCCCGCCTACCTGGCTGATGCTCGACGAAACCGACCTGGCCGCGCAACCTACCACGCCGCCCGAGGTGGCCATCCACCCCGAGCAACTGGCCTACCTGATCCTGACTTCCGGTTCCACCGGCACCCCCAAAGGCGTGGCGGTGCCGCACGGCGCCTTGAGCCGCCACATCCAGGCCGCCGGCGACCTCTACCGCTACACGCCCGCCGACCGGGCCCTGCATCTGGCCGCCTTCACCTTCGATGCGGCGATGGAGCAATGGCTGACGCCTGTGTGCCACGGCGCCGGCGTGGTGCTGGGCGATAGCCGCGACACCGGCGAGGCCACGTTGGCGGCGGTACGCACGCACGGGCTGACCGTCGCGTATCCGCCGACCAGCGCCTTGCTGCAGCTGGCCGAGGCCCTCCAGGCACGGGGCGAGACGCTGGCGCTGCGCATTGTCTGCGTCGGCGGCGAAGCCGTCTCGGCGGCCGCTTTGCACACGATTCGTACCGTGCTGCGGCCGGAGCGGATCATCAACGGCTACGGCCCCACCGAAACGGTGATCACGCCTTTGGCCTGGCAGGCCGATGACCGCCCCCTGGCCGGCTACGCCCCCATCGGCACCGCCCTGGGCGAGCGCAGCCTGCACATCCTCGATGCCGACCTCAACCCGGTGCCGTTGGGTGCGGTCGGCGAACTGTACATCGGCGGCCCGTGCCTGGCGCGCGGCTATCACCACCGGCCGGGCCTGAGCGCCGAGCGCTTCCTGCCCGACCCGTTTACGGGGGACGGCGTCCGCCTGTACCGCACCGGCGACCGGGTGCGCTGCGGCCAAGACGGGGTGATCGACTACCTCGGCCGCACCGACCAGCAAATCAAACTGCGCGGCTACCGGATCGAACCCGGCGAAATCGAAGCGGCCCTGCGCGACTTACCCGGGATTGACGACGCCCACGTGCTGTTGCGCGACGACGACGGCCGCCGCTACCTGGCGGCGTATCTGGCCGGCGGGGCCGCTCCGGCTGCCGCGCTCCCGGAACGCGAGGCCACGCCGCCGCCGACCGACGAACAGCTCAATGCCGCCTTGGCCGCACGGCTGCCGGCCTACATGATCCCGGCCCGCTACGTCCGGCTGGCGCAACTGCCGCGCACCGCCCACGGCAAAATCGACCGCCGCGCCTTGCCGCTGCCCGAAGCCCCGGAACGGCCGGCCCCGCAAGCCCCGGCCACCGCGGCCGAAGCGGTGCTGGTTAAGCTGTGGCAAGACCTGCTGGGGTGCCAGGACCTCGGCATCCACGACAACTTCTTCGAACGGGGCGGCGACTCCATCCTCTCCATCCAGCTGGTCAGCCGCGCCCGCGCCCACGGCCTGGGCTTCACCCCCAAAGACCTGTTCCAGCACCAAACCATCGCCGGCCTGGCCCCGATTGTGCAGCGCTTGAATCAAGACGCTCAGCAACAAGCCGAACACGCGCAAGGGCCGGCGGCCGGCCCCGCGCCGCTGCTGCCGATCCAGCAGGGGTTCTTCGAACAAACGCTGCCCCAGCCCGCGCACTGGAACCAGTCGCTCTTGCTCAACACCCGAGCGCCGCTCGACCGGACCGCCCTCGAACAGGCCCTGCAGGTGCTGGTCGGGCACCACGACGGCCTGCGCCTGCGCTATGTCCAGGCACAAGGCCGCTGGCACCAACACTATGCCGACCTGCAAACGGCCGAAACCCGGCTGGAACACCACCACGCCGCCGATGCCGCCGCCGTCACCGCCCTCGCCCAGCAGGCGCAGCGCAGCCTGAACCTCGCCCACGGCCCGCTGTTCAAAGCCGTCGCGATCGAGGTTGCCGACGGCAGCCAGCGCCTGTTGCTGATCGCCCACCACCTGATCGTCGACGCGGTGTCCTGGCGCATCCTGCTGGAAGATTTGCATCACCTGTACACGCAAATCCGCCAGGGCCAAACCCCGCGCCTGCCCGCCAAAACCGCCAGCTACCAAGCCTGGGGCCGGGCCCTGCACGCCTATGCCCAAAGCCCACGGCTGCAAAGCCAGCCGGCCTACTGGCAGGCCCAAACCGGCCGTCCCGGCGCCTCCTGGCCCTGCGATGACCCCCACGGCCGGGCCGAAAGCCGCGACCGCGCCGTCCGGACGCTGACCTTAACGCCCGAACGCACCCGCCAGCTCCTGCACGAAGCCCACCGGGCCTACCGCACCCGCCTGCCGGACCTCTTGCTGGCCGCCCTGGCCCAGACCCTGAGCGAATGGACCGGGCAAACCGACATCGCCGTCGCCCTGGAAGGCCACGGCCGCGAAGCCGACACCCTCCAAACGGCAGGCCAACCCGCCTTGGACCTGAGCCGCACGGTCGGCTGGTTCACCAGCCTGTACCCGGTTACCCTGAGCCCGCAAGCCACGGCGGCCGCCACCCTCAAAACGATCAAGGAACAGCTGCGGCAGGTGCCGGACCGGGGCCTGGGCTACGGCGTCTGGCGCTACCTGGGTTCGAACATCCCGCAGCCGCCAAACGAGCCGCATCCGCCGGCGGCCACCCCTCTCGACCGAGGCGCTTCACTGCGTTCAGCACCTCCCCCGGGGGGGGCATCGGCGGGGCAGGAAAACGCCACGGCGAACCGAACAAAACCGCAGGTCTTGTTCAACTACCTCGGCCAGCTCGACAGCAGCTTCAGCGAAGACGCCCTGTGGCAGCCGGCCGAGGAAGACAGCGGCGACGAACGCGACCCCAAGGCGCCGTTGGCTTACGAACTGGAACTCAACGGCGAAATCTACCGGGGCCAACTGCGCCTCCACGGGAGCTACAGCCGCGAGCGCTACGCCGCGCAGACGATCGACCGCCTGCTCGACCGCTACCAGTGGCATCTGGAGCGCCTGCTCGACCACTGTCTGAAGGCCGAGCCCGGCCTGACCCCGAGCGACGTGCCGCTGGCCGGCTTAAGCCAGGCCCAGCTCGACGCCTTGCCGGTCGAACACCGCCGCATCGAAGATCTCTACCCGCTTTCACCTCTGCAGCAGGGCATCCTGTTCCATGCGTTGCGCGAACCGGAAGCCAATCTCTACGTTACCCAATTGGCGGTGGATTTGATCGGTGTGGATGCGGATCGCTTTATTCGGGCCTGGCGCGAAGTGTCCAACCGGCACGAGATTTTACGCAGCGGATTTTTCTGGCAAGGCGAGGCCTCTTTGCAAGCCGTGTGGCGTGAGGCGGAAATTCCGGTCGCTTGGCTGGATTGGCGGAGCGCGGCGTTTAACGAAGACGAGCTGACGGCATTGGCGCAGGCCGATTACGCGCGCGGCTTCGATTTGGCCCGGCCGCCGCTGCAGCGATTGACTTTAGTGGGTTTGCCCCGCGAGCGGACGCGTCTGATCTGGACCAACCACCACTTATTGCTGGACGGCTGGAGCAGCTCGCTGTTCTTTGCCGAGGTCATGGCCGCCTATGAAGGAAACACACCGGCGCCGGCCAGAACAAGCCGTTACCGCGATTACATCGCCTGGCTGGCGGCCAGAGACGTTAAAACAGGCGAAGCCTTTTGGCGGGAGGTTTTACGCGAAGTTCACGAACCGTGCTTATTGGCGAATTGCCTGGCTGCGCCGCAACAATCCGGCAACGGTTACGTCGAATGCAAGCTGGCGAACGCCGAAACCGCGGCCGTGCAGGCCTTTGCGCAGCAGCAACGTTTAACGTTGAACACTTTAATGCAAGGAGCCTGGGCGATGCTGCTCTCGCATTACACCGGTTTACGTACGCCGGTGTTCGGCACCACCGTGGCCGGACGGCCCGGCGATTTGCTCGGCGCGGAAGATATGGTCGGTTTGTTTATCAATACTTTGCCGGTCCCGGCCCGCATCGAGCCGGGTAAGCCGGTGGCGGATTGGCTGCGCGAACTGCAAATCGCGAATTTGCAGATGCGCGAGCATGAATATCTGCCGTTGTATGACATTCAACGTTGGGCCGGAACCGGCGGCGGCGAATTGTTCGATAGCTTGCTGGTGTTCGAGAATTACCCGGTCGATGCGGCCTTGCGCCGGTCGGACGGCGGCGTGCGGATCGGCGGGCTGAGCCAGCGCGACGTGACCAATTATCCGTTGACGCTGGACGTGACGGTCGGGCAGCGTTTGGAAATCGGCTTCGATTATGCCCGTGCGTATTTCGCCGAAGACGACATGCGGCGGATGGCGGAAAGTCTGCGCCATTTGCTGCTGGAGATCGCGCGGCAGCCGCAGGCTTGCGTCGGTGCGCTTGGCTTTGGCGAAACCGCGCCTGTGAATTTCCCTGTTGTTTCGCAATATCCGGCCAAGGAATTATTGCCGTCCCTGATCGGCCGCCAGGCCGAAATTCGGCCTGAGGCCGTTGCCCTGACGGAAGGCGGTACGCCGATGACGTACGGCGAGCTGCACCGCCAGGCTTACCGTCTGGCGCATTATTTGATCGACCACGGCCTGCGTCCCGGTGAAGTGGTGGCGTTGAGCCTGCCGCGGTCGGCGCAGACGATTGTTTCTTGCCTGGCGGTGTGGCACTGCGGCGCGGCGTTTCTGGCTCTGGACCCCGCCTATCCGGCCGCACGCTTGCAGTCCATGCTGGACGATGCCGGCGCCGCGTGGCTGCTCGGCAGCGATGTGGGCAATAGTCATCCCCTGACGGGTAGCGAGCTAACGCGCATCGAGCTGGATCGACTGGACCTGTCCGGCTACCCCGACACGCCGCCCGAGGTAGTGCTGCATCCTGAAATGCCAGCCTACCTGATCTACACCTCCGGCTCCACCGGCCGGCCCAAAGGCGTGGCGGTCGGCCACGGCGCCTTGGCCATGCAGGGTGAGGCGATGGCGCAGCTGTACGGCTTGCAGCCAGGCGAGACCTGCCTGCATTTCGCCTCGTTCAGCTTCGATGCCGCCATCGAGCAATGGACGGTGCCGCTGTTACGGGGAGCGACGCTGGTGATCGGCGATCCCGGGCAGTGGAGCGTCGACCGGACCCTGCAGGCGATCCGCGAGCAGGCCATCGACCGCATCGACGTGCCGCCGGCGTACTTAACCGAACTGGCCCGCCAGCTCGATCCTTCGGTGCCGGTGCCGCGACTGACCAGCTGCACGGTCGGCGGCGAAGCCCTGCCGCGTGAGAGCCTGGCCTTGATCCAAAACCGTTTGCAACCTAAGCGGTTGTTCAATGCCTACGGCCCGACCGAAGCCGTGATTACCCCCTTGGCCTGGCAAGCCGAGACGACCTGCGACAGCCGTTATGCCCCGATCGGCCAGTGCCTCGGCGAAAGGACGGCCTATGTGCTGGATGCCGACCTCAACCCGTTGCCGATCGGCGTCGCGGGCGAGCTGTACATCGGCGGGCTGGGGCTGGCGCAAGGCTACTGGCACCAGCCGGGCCTGACCGCCGAACGCTTCCTGCCCGATCCCTTCGGCCGGGGCGGCCGGCTCTACCGCACCGGCGACCGGGTTCGGCAGCGGAGCGACGGGGTCATCGAGTACCTGGGCCGGATCGACCAGCAGCTCAAACTGCGCGGTTTCCGGATCGAGCCCGGCGAGATCGAAGCTGTCTTGCTGGAACAGCCCGGGGTCAACGAAGCGGCGGTCCGGGTCGGCGAAAGTGGCCGGTTGCTGGGGTATGTCGCGGTGGATGATGCCGGGTTACGGCTAGCGCCTAACCCGGCCTACGCGGCCGACGGCGGAGGACGGCTGCGCGACGCCTTGAGCCGCCGGCTGCCCGACTACCTGGTGCCGGCGCAGATCATCGTGCTGCCGCACTTGCCGAAACTGCCGAGCGGCAAGCTGGACCGCAAGGCATTGCCGGAACCGGAGCGCGTCGTCCGCGCCCGCGTCGAACCGCGCAACGACACGGAACGGCGCCTGGCACAAATTTGGCAGGAGGTGCTCGGCCTGGAAGCGGTCGGCATCGAGGAGAATTTCTTCGAGTTGGGCGGACACTCATTGCTCGCTTTGCGCTTGCTCTCGACGATCAACCGCGAGCTGGGCTGGGACTTGCCGCTCAGCCGTTTGTTGCAGCAACCGACCATTGCCGCGCTGGCGGCACAGCGCGTTACAACGGCGCTATCGCCGCTGGCGGCGTTGAACAACACCGCGGGCGCGTTGCCGCCGTTGTTCTGCCTGCATCCGGCCGGCGGCACGGTGTTCGGTTATTATCCGCTGGCGCGCGCCTTGGCCGGACAACGGCCGGTGATCGGCCTGTTGTGCCGGAGTTTTCTGGATGCGAATTGGCGCGATGTTTCGCTGGAAAGCATGGCCCGCGACTATGCCGATGCCATTGCGCAAAGCCAGCCGGAAGGTCCGGTTCATTTGTTGGGCTGGTCGTTGGGCGGCGCATTGGCGTTGAGCATCGCCAGCGTCCTGGAACGGGCCGGGCGCGAGATCGCCTTCCTGGGGCTGGCCGATTGTTTCGTGCCGGGTTTCGAGCAGGACGAAACCGAAGACGGCGGCAGCGACAGTCTGCGGGAACTGTTGCGCGACATCTCGCCGGATCTGGCCGATGCCGACCCCGAGGCGCTGCCGGAGCAAATCAGTGCTGCGCATCCGGCCGCCGATTGGGTAAAATTGCTGGATTTGCAAAACGGCCTGGCGATCATGCAACATCTGACCGAATTGAGCGACAGCTACCGCATCGAACCGATCGGGGCCGGCATGCATTGCTGGTGGTCGCGCGCAGCCGGCGATGCGGCGGAATTGGCTCAGGACATACTGGAGCAGGCTTGCGGAAACCGTTTATTGAGGTCGGAGCGGATCGACAGCGACCACGCCGGCATCGTTCGCGATCCGGATTTCATCGGCGATGTGATCGCCATATTGCAACGGAAAGCGGATGAGCGGCGCTGAGCCTATTAAGAACCGCACGAAATCCTTCAGCACCGATTGTCCGCGTCATTTGCATAAAGTCCTGATTTGCCTGGCGGTGCTGCTGTCCGCCTGCGTCGAAGTGCCGGACCGGAATCCGGTCAAGGACGCGGTCGGCCTGCCGCCGGCCTGGACGGCGCGTCCGGCCGAGGCGCACAAGTCCGAGGTCTCGGCCTGGCTCGCGAATTTTAAAAACGACGATCTGAAAGTCCTGATCGCGGCGGCGCTGGACGGCAATAACGATTTGAAGGCCACCGCGACCCGCATCGCACAAGCCCGTGCGCTGGCGCGCATCGAAGGCGCCGCCGCCAAGCCGCAGGCGGATTTGGCTCCCGGATTCCAGCATGCCGACGCGGGCCGCGAAGCGCGGGCCTATGCGCCCGACGGCAACGTCTGGAGCGTGCCGTTCAATTTCAGTTGGGAATGGGACGTTTGGGGCCGCATCGGCGACGCGCGGACGGCGGCGGAACTGGAGTCCGATGCCGCCGGGGCCGATTTGCGCGGCGCGGCGCTGTCGCTGGCGGCGCGCACTGCGCAGGGTTGTTTCGAGCTGGCCGAAGCCCGCCAGCGGGTGGCCGTGGTGCAGGCTTCCATCGACGATCGCGGCGCGCTGGTCGAATTGCTGCAGGGCCGCTTCAACTTGGGGCTGGCGCAAGGCCTGGACTTGAGCCTGGCGCTGACCGATCTCAGCGATGCCCGCGCCGAACTGAACGATGCCGCCAATCAGGTGCAGCTGGCGCAGCGCCGGCTGGAGGTGCTGCTGGGGCACTATCCGGCCGGCGCCGTCGAGCGCTGCCGGCAGCTGCCCGAATTGCCGGCGGCGATGCCGTCCGGCTTGCCTGCCGAGCTGTTGAACCGCCGTCCGGACATCGTCGCGGCCTTCGCCCGTCTGCGCGCGCAAGACCACCGTTTGAGCAGCGCCCGCAAGGCTTTGTTGCCGCGCGTGACCCTGGCGGCATCAGGCGGCAGTCTGGGCCGCACGCTGGCCGACTTGAGCGACCCCCGTTCGGCGGCCTGGAATCTGGCCTTGGGTCTGACCCAGCCGTTGTACGCCGGCGACAGGCTGCAGGCCGACATCGACCTGCGGGCGGCGCAAAGCGGCGAAGCCCTGCACCGTTACCGGGAAACCGTGCTGCAGGCCTTGCGCGAGGTCGAGCAAAGCCTGGCCGCCGAAGCTTGGCTGCGCGGCCGCGAACAGGCGCTGAACGCCGCCGTCAAACAAACCGAAACCAGCCGCGCGCTGGCGATTTATTCCTACCGAAACGGCACCGTGGATATTTTGACTTTATTGGATAGCTATCGCAGCACCCTGATCGCGCAAACCGCGCTGCTGGATGCGCGGCTTAAATTGTTGAACAACCGGCTGGACTTGTATTTAGCGCTGGGCGGCGGCGTATGACGGCGGCCCGTTTGCGCATCGTTTTGCCGGTTCTGGTTTTGCTGTCGGCCGCTGCCGGCGCCTGGTTGTTGGCCGAGGGAGCGGCGCCCGAATCCGCCGCGCGGGACGAACCGGTCCCCGTCGTGAAAGTGCTGCGCGTGCAACCGCAGCGCCTGCGGCTGCCGGTGCGCAGCCAGGGCGTGTTGCAGCCGGCGCGGGAAATCGACTTGACCGCCGAAGTACAGGGCAGGGTGGAGGCCCTGCACGACGGTTTCGTGGTTGGCGGCCGTTTCAAAGCGGGCGAGGTGTTGGTCAGGGTGGCGGCGCACGAATACCGCTTGGCCGTGGTTCGCGCCGAAACGCAACTGGCCGAAGCCAGGCGCAAGCTGGCCGAAGAACAGGCGGCGGCGCAACAGGCCCAGCGCGAATGGAAGGTGCTCGGACAAGGCGCGCCGACGCCGCTGTCGCTGCACCAACCGCAAGTACAGGAAGCCAAGGCCGGATTGAAACAGGCCGAGGCCGAGTTGGCCGATGCCGGGATGCGCCTGAGCCGCTGCGAGATCCGCGCGCCGTTCAGCGGCCGGGTCAAGGAAAAACTGACCGGCGTCGGGCAAATGGCCGAGACCGGCAAGACGTTGGGGCGCATTTACGCCGACGATGCCGCCGAAGTGCGCCTGCCGTTGAGCCAGGCGCAAATCGGCTATTTGGCGGAGCCTACAGCGGGCAAAGCGGGCCTCAAGGTGGTGCTGACGGCCGAACGCGGCGCGGAAACGGTGCGGCGCGAGGCGGCGATCGTGCGCCGCGAAGGCATCGTCGATCAGCATACCGGGCTGGAATATTGGGTGGCAAGGCTGAACAACCCGGAACGCGCGCCGGCTTTATTGCCCGGTACCTTTTTGACGGCGGAAATCGAAGGCAGGGAACTGGACGGCGTGTTCGAATTGCCGCGCGGCGCATTGAATGCGGCTCAGGAAGCGGTACTGGTCGAGGCCGGCAACAAACTGCAAATCCGCCGTTTGGCGGTACTGCGCAGCGACGCGGACCGGGTTTGGATCGGCGGCGGTTTGCAGGCCGGCGAGCGGGTGGTGGTGGCCGGCATCGAGACGCCGGTGGCCGGCCGGCAGGTTGTCGCCGAAGCGGCCGACAATCGGCTTTAGCGGGAGGCGGCATGAATTTGTCGGCGTTTCGCCCGCGCTCGCCGTTGGCCTGGTTCGCCGCCAATCCGGTCGCGGCCAATTTATTGATGCTGCTGATCTGGCTCGGCGGCCTGAGCGGCTTGGTGAGCCTGGAACGCGACGTTTACCCGCGTTTCAGCCCCGGCCAATTCGAAATCGTTGCGGTGTATCCCGGCGCCGGGCCGGCCGATGTCGAAACCGGGCTCTGTATTCCGCTGGAAGAGGCGATTTACGATCTTCCGGGCATCGGGCACCTGGATACCGGCGTGTTCGAGGGCGAATGCCAGATCAAGGTCGGCGTATTGCCGGGCCACGCACGCGATGCGGTGATGAGCGCGGCGCGCGGCCGTATCGACGCGTTGACCCGTTTGCCGGCGGCGGTGGAAAAAATCGACGTGCGCGAGGCCCAGCGCGACGGCGACGACGGCGTGATCTGGGTGGCCCTGTACGGCGACGCCGAGCCGTTGCGCCTGAAAGACCTGGGCGAGCGGATACGCGCCGAATTGTCGGCCTTGCCCGGCGTGACCCAGGCGGTCGATTACGGCCGCATGCAATACGAAATCGGCGTGGAGGTGCGCGCCGAACGCCTGCAGCAATACGGCCTGACGCTGGAACAAGTGGCGGCGGCGATCCGGCGCGCCTCGCCGGTGTTGGCCGGCGGTTCGGTCAAGACGCCGGCCGGCGATTTGTTGTTGCACGTGCAGGCCGGAGCCGTCAGCGGCGATGCGTTTGCCGCATTGCCGCTGCTCGGCCTGGCCGACGGCGGCGCGTTGAAAATCGGCGACGTGGCGACGGTCAGCGACGGCTTGGGCGAAAAAGTGCTGCAATGGCGGCACGACGGCCTGCCGGCGCAAGGCTGGGAAATTCACGCCGAAGCCGGCGGCATCGCCGTGGCCGAGGCCGTGCGCGATTACGTGGCTAAGGCGCAAACAACTTTGCCGCCCGGATTGCACTTGAAAACCTGGTGGGACGATTCGATCGCCTTCGACCAGCGCATCGACACCTTGCTGGAAGACGGCCTGAGCGGTTTCATCCTGGTCTGGCTGGTGCTGACCTTGTTTCTGCGCGCCCGGGTGGCCTGGTGGGCGGGCATGGGGATCTTGACTTCGGTGCTCGGCGCTTTATGGTGGATGCCGCTGCTGGGCCTGTCGCTGAACATGCTGTCGCTGTTCGGCTTTTTGCTGGCGATGGGCATTCTGGTGGACGATGCGATCATCATCGGCGAGAGCGTGCACAGCGAACAGCAAAAGCCCGGCGCCGATCCGTTGCGCGCCGCGGCATCCGGCGTCCGCAAGGTCGCGCTGCCGGTGTTGCTGTCGATTGCGATTGCCGTGGCCGCGTTCTTGCCGGGCCTGTTTCTGCCGGGCTGGAGCGGCGCGATGATGCGGCCCATCGTCTGGGTGATGATTCTGACCCTGATCTTTTCGTTGGCGGAAGCGCTTTTGATTCTGCCCGCGCATCTGGCGGTGCCGGCAGCCAATTCCGCAGACACCGCGAAATTGGCGCAATGGCGCGAACGCTTGAACCGCTCGCTGGAAAGCTGGGTCGCCAGGCGCTACCGGCCGCTGCTGGAAAAGGCTTTGGCCTGGCGCTATCTGGTGTTGTCGCTGTTCGCCGCCTTGCTGTTGCTGACCGGTGGGCTGTATGCCGGCGGCCACGTGCGCCGGGCGATGAACCCCGACATCAGCAAGGATGCGTTCTGGGCCCGTTTAACCGTGCCGCCCGGCACCGCGCCGGAGCAAACCCGGCGCCTGGCCGAGCGGGTGGAACGGGCGCTGCTGGATTACCGCGACGAACTGGAAAAGGCCGAACCGGGCTTCAGTTTATTGGTCGGCCAGGAAACCCTGATCTGGGAGCAGGAAGCCGGCCTGTGGCTGGAACTGTCGGATGCTGCCAGGCAGCGCGTCAAAGTGGACGACTTCGTGCGCGAATGGCGGCGGCGCATCGGCGAACTGGGTTTGGCGCGGCTGGACTTCATCGTCCGCGAAGGCGACGTGCCGTATGACATCGTGCTGAATCTGTCCGCCGACGATCCGCAAGGGCTGCGCGACGCCGCCGCGGCCTTGAAAAAGCGTTTGGCGGCCTATCCCGGTGTTTACGACGTGCTGGATTCCAATAGCGCCGGCAAGCCGCAGCTGCGCCTGCAATTGACCGCAGCCGGCGAAGCGATGGGGCTGAAAGCGGCCGACTTGGCCGAACAGGTGCGCCACGCTTATTACGGCGTCGAGGCGCAGCGTTTTCAGCGCGGCCGCAACGAGGTCAAGGTCATGGTGCGCTTGCCGCTCGAACAGCGCCGTTCGCTGGACGCGCTCTATACCTTGCCGGTGGCGCTGCCGGACGGCAAAAAGACCGTGTTGGCGCAGGTGGCCCAGGTCGAATTCGAGCCGGGCGTGTCGCAAATGACCCGCCGCGACCGCCGGCGCGTCCTGGAAGTGGCGGCGCGGGTCGATCCGGCGCAGGCCGATTTGAATCAAATTTACGCCGACTTGGAGCGGCAGGCATTACCGGCCCTGCAAAGCCGCTTTGCCGGCCTCAACGCCGACCTGGGCCGCGAACGGCAGGAACAGCGGCAAACCCTGCAGGCCCTGGCACGCAATACCGCGATTGCGTTGTGCGTGATTTACGCGATCATCGCGATGGCGTTCCGTTCTTATGCGCTGCCTCTGGTGTTCTTGCTGGCGGCGCCGATGGCCTGGTGCGGCGCGGTGCTGGCGCATGCCGCGCTGGGCATGCCGTTGTCGATGGAATCTTTGGTCGGCATGATCGCGGCCAGCGGGGTGGTGGTCAACGACAGCATGGTCTTGCTCGATTACATTCACGAGCATGAAGCGCGGGCCGCCAACCGGTTGATGCTGATCGCCGACGCCTGTTCGGCGCGTTTCCGGCCGATCTTTCTGGCCTTCGTCACCAACTTCGCCGGTTTCCTGCCGACGCTGCTGGAAACCAGCGAGCAGGCGCAGTTTTTGGTGCCGATGACCTTGTCGCTGGCGGCCGGCCTGCTGTTCGGCATGTTCGCCAGCCTGCTGCTGACCCCGGTTTGCTATGCGGTGCTGCAGGATTTTCAACGGCGGGGCGGCGATGCCGGTTGAACGCAAACCTTTTTCGACATTCGAAGACGTCGACGTTTGGTACGAAACTTTACAGGCCGGCGAGGCCGAATACCGGCAATACGGGCGCTGGCTGTCGGAACAGGAACGGCAAACCGCGCAACGTTTCGTCCACGAGCTGCACCGGCGCCGCTATGTGGTTTGCCACGGCAAGGTGCGTTTGCTGTTGAGCCGTTATCTGGAAAACGCCCCGGAAGCGATCCGCTTCGGCCGGCAGGCGCTGGGCAAACCGTATTTACTGGATAACAACGGCGAACCGCAAACGTTGCGCTTCAACTTGTCGCATTCCGGCGAACGCCTATTGCTGGCGGTCGGCCGCCGCGAGCTGGGCGTGGATGTCGAGGTTTGGGACCCGCGCCACGCTCCGGAAAGCCTGGCCGGTGAAATTCTCGCGCCCGAGGAATGGGCGCATTGGCAGCGGTTGCCGCCCGCCAGGCGCAGGGAAGCGTTCTACCGGTTCTGGACGCGCAAGGAAAGTCTGGTTAAAGCGGTCGGAGCGGGCATCGGTGTGGGTGTTGCCGAAGTTATCACGACGACTGTCGGCGCTGCCGGGTTTTTGGCACTGCCTGAGTCTTGCGGACTTGTCTCCGATTGGCATTTGCTTGATCTGGAAATGGAATCCGAAGTGAGCGGGGCATTGACGATCGCTTGCAGGAATCGATAGAAAGCTGGCTTTGGATCGCTCCTTTTGGATCGCTCCTGAATACCAGGTTCAAAGCGAGTTTTGAACTCCAAATACGTGAGTTTTGCAGGACTTGGGTATAACGGCGAGCGCAGAGTGTGGAAACTATGAGAGCTCACCACCTATCACTTTACCCCGATCCACAAAAGGCAGGTAAAGAAATACCGT